>NZ_JBICXC010000011.1:0-281328 GCF_043200075.1 Streptomyces sp. NPDC048481 | reverse complement strand
CGCCCGCCCCCGGGGGGGGCCCCCCCCCCCCGCCCCCCCCCCCCGCGCGGGGGGGGGGGGGCGCCCGGGGCGGCCGCCCCCCCGGGGCGGGGGGGGGGGGGGGGGGGGCCCGCCCCCCCCCCCCCCCACCCCCGCGCCCTCCGCGAGCCCGTCCAGCGCACGCTCGGTCCCGCCGCCTCCGAGCCAGCGACCGCGCTGGAACGCCTCGGCCATGGCGGCGAGGTTCAGCTCGGTCGACGGCGTCGTCCTGCCGCCGTCGCGCAACCGGTCCTCGGTCAGTTCCACCAGGCGTGCCAGCGGGTTCCAGGACCGTTCGCCGTAAAGCACCTCGTCCACCACTGCCCCCGTATACGCGTGCTGTTCACCGGCCCCACCTTCACACACCCGTGCGACACCCCGTCACGGGGGCGGGCCGGTCCGGGAACGCGCTTCCGAGACCGCGCGCGAAGCGCACGGGGGACGATCCCGGACGGCCGGCACGGGCTCGCCCTACTTGCTGACGGCGAAGCGCATCAGGGCGTGCTCGTCGCCCTGCTTGATCTTTCCCGTGACGTTGACGACTTCGAGCTTCCAACTGGCCCCGTCACGGACGGCCTTGGCCACGGCGCAGCCGTTGTCCTGGGTCAGCAGGCTCGGCCAGATGTCGGCGACCTGCTGGGAGCTGCCCCCGGTCGCGTCGTAGACCTTGAAGCTGATGTTGCGGGCCTTCTGGAAGGAGCTGCCCTTCTTGTACGCGGCGGCGACGAACACGATCGACGTGATCTGCGACGGTATCCGCGCGAACTCGACGGTCACCGTCTCGTCGTCCCCGTCGCCGTGGCCCGTCTGGTTGTCGCCGCTGTGCACGAGCGAGCCGTTGCCCATCGGGTCGAGGGAGTCGAGACCGGCGAGGCGCACCGGATCGCCGCCCTGCATGGCCACGGCGATCAGGTCCAGGTCGGTGCCGGACTTGCGGCGCAGCTTGCCGAGCACTCCGCCGCTGCTGCCGGCGGTGGGGTCCCAGGAGACCCCGATGGTCAGGCGCGTGACTCCGTCCAGGTCGGCCGGGCCGTCTTCCTTGGTGAGGGTGATCATCTGTGGCTCATCCTTTTACGTGAAGGGACTACAACACGCAGAGCGCGCCGGAGGCCTTTCCGGTTCCCGCGTTCTTCGGCGGCCTCGGCGCGCGGGCGTGCACGCCGGGCGTGAGCACGCCGCCGCGATGTGCGTCGGTGCGTGGAATCTTCATGGCGTAGCGAATTGTCCGTATCCCTGCGGCTTCGATTCGGAGATCCTATGCTGACCACGAAATAGGACGATCTGGGGGGTTGCCCGATGCAGGCAGCAGGCAGGGCAGTGAAGTCCGGAGCCAGGCGGCTCCTGGGACGCGCCGGATTCGACATCGTGCGCAGCGGCGACAACCGGGGCGGCGTCGATGACTTCCTCCCCTTCGAGCCCACGATGCGGGCGGCCCGGGCGTCCGGTCTGTCGGTCGGCGACCACATCGACACGGTGATGAACGGGACGCCCGGCGCCACCCAGTCGACCATCGACGAACTGCGCGCCCTGGGCGTCTACGCCGACCGCCCGGCCTCGGTGCTGGAGATCGGCCCCGGATCCGGGCGGTACCTGGAGAAGACGCTCAAGGAGTGCTCACCGGACCGCTACGAGATCTACGAGACGGCGGCGCCCTGGGCCGAGTACCTGGTGGAGACCTTCGGCGTGATCGCCAGGCCGACCGCGGGATGCAGCCTCGCCCCGACACCCGACGCAAGCGTCGACCTCGTGCAGGCGCACAAGGTGTTCAACACCGTGACCTTCCTCTGCGCCTCCCGCTATTTCTTCGAGATGGCACGTGTCACGCGCCCCGGCGGCCGCATCGTCTTCGACGTCATGACGGAGACCTGCCTCGACCCGGAAGCAGTGCGCACCTGGGCGACACGGGGCGGCGAGGGGCACGGCTCCTACCCGGCCGCCATGCCCCGCCGGGCCTGCGTGGACCTCTTCGCGACCCTCGACTGCACCCTGGAGGCCGGCTTCCTGGCGCCCATGGGCGTCGCCACCACCGAGGTCCTCGTCTTCCGTAAGGCGGGCTGATCCCGGCGGGCCGGCGGCCGGCGGCCTCCGCCCGCGGGCGTGCTGCGGGTCGAGCGCGTCCGTGAGCGGCCGCGCCCTCAGGCGGGGGGATCGGGTGTGAAGCGGTAGCCGATACCGGGTTCGGTGATGAGGTAGCGAGGCCGGGAGGGTTCCGGTTCGAGTTTGCGGCGGAGGTTGGCGAGGTGCACCCGCAGGTAGTTGGTCTCCTTCACGTAGCGGGGCCCCCAGACCTCCTGGAGGAGCTGACGTTGGCTGACCAGAAGACCGGGGTGGCGGACGAGGATCTCCAGCAGATGCCACTCGGTGGGGGTCAGGCGGATTTCACCGGCCGCGGTGGTGACGCGTTTGGCGGCCAGGTCGACGGTGAAGGCGGCCGTGGCGATCAAGGGCTGTTCGTCGGCGGGGACGGCTCGGCGTAGGGCGGCGCGGATGCGGGCCAGGAGCTCCCCCATGCCGAAGGGTTTGGTGACGTAGTCGTCGGCTCCGGCGTCGAGGGCGTTGATCTTGGCGGTCTCGTCGTGGCGTGCGGACAGGACGATGATCGGCGCGGTGGACCAGCCGCGGAGGCTTTCGATGATGTTGATCCCGTCGAGGTCGGGCAGGCCGAGGTCGACGAGGGCCAGGTCGGGTGCGGCGGTGGCGGCTGCCTGGAGGGCGCTGACGGCGTCGGGCGCGGCGTCGGTCCGATAGCCGCGGGCGGTCAGCGCGATGGTCAGCGCGCGCAGCAGGTGGGGGTCGTCGTCGACGACGAGGATGCGGGTCATGGCGTGGTGGGGAGGTCGAGAATCATGGTCAGGCCGCCGCCCGGGGTGCCGGTGGGGGTGAGGGTGCCGTTCATGGCTTCGGTGAAGCCGCGGGCGATGGCCAGGCCGAGGCCGAGCCCCTGGTGGGTGGGGTGATCGTTCATGCGCTGGAAGGGAGCGAAGACGCGTTCGCGCTCCTCGGCCGGGATGCCGGGGCCGTGGTCGGTGACTTTCAGGCGGATGACGCTTCCTTCCTGGCGGGCGTGTACGTGGACGGGCCGGTTTGGTGGTCCGGCGGTGAGCGCGTTGGCGACCAGGTTGGCGATGACGCGTTCCAGCAGTCCCGGGTCTGCCCGGACGGCCGGCAGGTCGTCCGGCACGTCGATGTCCAGGGTGCGGCCGGAGGGCGGCGGGGTGTGCAGGAGGGCGGCGGCGGTGACTTCGTCCAGCGCGGTGGGGCGCAAGTGGACGCTGAGGACGCCGGCTTGCAGGCGGCTGAGCGCGAGAAGGTTTTCGACCAGGTCGTTCATCTTGTCGGCGGAAGCGTCCACGGTGGCCAGGAGTTCGGCCCGCTGTGCGTCCGTGAGATCCAGGTCGGCCTCGCGCAGACTGGAGACGCACGCTTTGATGCCGGCGAGCGGGGTGCGCAGGTCGTGGCCGACGGCGGCCAGCAGGGCCGCCCGCAGCTTGTCGATCTCGGCCAACTCACGTGCGCGGGCGGCCTGGGCGGTGAGCCGCTCGGCTTGCAGCGCTCGGGCGGCGGCGGTGGCGAGCAGGGTGAGGAAGCGCTGGTCGGGGGCGAAGACGGCCGGCCCGTCCGCCACCAGCCGCAGATGTTCTCCCGCCGGCGCGGACAGCGTCGGATCAGCTGAGGGCGGTTCGCCGACGGCGGTGACCAGGCGTTCGCCGTCGCCGTGATGCTCGAGCAGTGCGGCGCCGGTCATGCCGAAGGTGTCCCTGACATGCCTCAGCACCGCGTCCAGCGGCCGTTCCTCCAAGGGCGCTTCGGTGATCCGGGCCAGCAGGGCGGCCTCGACGCCGCTACGAGCGGCGGCGGCTCGCTGGCGGGCGGCCAGGTCGACCGCGACGCTGACGGTGGTGGCGACCACCACGTAGACGACCAGGGTGATGACCAGGTCCCGGTTCTCCGCCGTCAGCGTATGGAAGGGCGGAACGAAGAAGAAGTTGACCAGCACGTCGGAGGCCACCGCGGCCGCCAGCGCGAGGCGCAGGCCGCCGGTAGCGGCCACGACGACCACCGCCGTGAGGTAGATCAGCACGATGCTCGCCAGCGACAGCGAGTTCCTCACGGGCACCAGGGCCACGGTCAGGGCGGCCAGCCCCGCCGCGGCGGCGCCGGCCGTGGCCAGCCGGCGGCGCGTGCTCCTGCGGTGCCCGCCACCGTGGTGCGGCAGATCCAAGCCCTTCACCATCGAAACGCTAGCCGACTTCGGACCCGGCGCCGCGCGGCTCCTCGTGCGAGAGGACGCGGTCACTGGAATCCAGCTGCCACGGCACGCTGGTCACCATCACCCCCCGCTGGAACAGCAGCCGTGCCTTCAGCCGCAGCGCGGACTGGTTGCGCAGCAGCTGCTCCCACCAGTGGCCGACCACGTACTCGGGGATGTAGACGGCGATCAGATCCTGCGGATGCTCGCGGTGCAGGTGGGCGATGTACTCGAGCACCGATCCGGTGATGTCCCGGTACGGGGAGGTCATCACCGTCAGCGGCATCGCGATCCGCCGCTCTTCCCAGTCGGCGCGCAGGGCACCCACCTCCTCGTCGCTGATCTCGGCGGTGAGCGCGGTGAGGGTGTCCGGGCGGGTGGCCTTGGCGTAGCCCAGCGCGCGCAGGGTGGGTTGGTGCAGCTGCGAGACCAGCACCACCGCGTGGATCCGGCTGGGCAGGACGATGCCGCCCGGCCGGGGGCGCAGCTCGACGGCCACCCGCTCGTAGTGACGGCGAATGCCGCGCATCATGGCGTACAGCGCCGGCATGGCGATCACCACCAGGTACGCGCCGTGCGAGAACTTGGTGACCAGCACGACCACCAGCACCACGGCGGTCAGGCACGCGCCCACCGCGTTGATCGCTCGGGAGCGGTGGACGCGCCGGCGCGGCACACGGTCGGCCACGACGGCCAGCTCACGGTTCCAGTGCCGGACCATGCCGGCCTGGGAGAGGGTGAAGGAGGTGAACACACCCAGGATGTAGAGCTGGATCAGACGCGTCACCGACCCGTGGAAGACATAGATCAGGGTTGCGGCGACCACGGCCAGGATGACGATGCCGTTGGAGAAGGCCAGACGATCACCGCGGGTGTGCAGCTGGCGGGGCAGGTAACGGTGCTCCGCCAGGATCGCCGCCAGCAGGGGGAAGCCGTTGAAGGCGGTATTGGCCGCCAGGATCAGAATCAGCGCGGTCGCGGCCTGGATGTAATAGAACATCGCCGAGTGCGTGCCGCCGAAGACCGCCGCCGCGATCTGCGCGATCACCGTGCGCTGGGAGCCGGTCGCACAGTTCCCGGGAAAGCCGACGAGCCGGCAGGTGTCGTCGACGTAGCGTACGTGGGCGATCATGGCCAGCGCCGTGATGCCGGCGAACATGGTGATCGACAGGCCTCCCATCACCACCATCGTGGTCGCCGCGTTGCGTGCCTTGGGCGGCCTGAACGCCGGCACCCCGTTGGAGATCGCCTCCGCACCGGTCAGCGCCGTGCAGCCGGAGGAGAACGCCCGCAGCGCCAGCATCACCAACGCCATCCCGGTCAGCCCCGTGCTGCCGGGCTCGGCGTGGACCTGCCAGCCGGCGCTCTCGGCGACCGGGGCGTGGCCGAGTGCCGTCTGCAGCAGTCCCGTCGCGACCATGGCCAGGACGCCGGCGATGAACAGATAGGTCGGCACCGCGAACAGCCGCCCCGACTCGCGGATCCCTCGCAGATTCATCGCCGTCAGCAGCGCCACGAAAGCCAGGTTCGCCGCCACCCGGTGAGGGCCCAGGGCCGGCACCGCTGAAATGATGTTGTCCACACCGGCTGCCACCGACACGGCCACCGTCATCACGTAGTCCACCATCAGCGCCGACGCCACCACCAGCCCCGCCCAGGGCCCCAGATTGCGCGAGGCCACCTCGTACGACCCACCGCCGGAGGGGTAGGCCTGCACAACCTGCCGGTAGGACAGCACCACCACCGCCAGCAGCACCACCACGCCGGCCGCGACCCACGGCGCCAGGTGCAGACAGGCCAACCCGCCGAGGGTCAGCACCAGCAGGATCTCCTGCGTCGCATACGCCACCGACGACAAGGGGTCACTCGCGAAAACCGGCAGGGCGATCCGCTTGGGCAGCATCTGCTCACCCAGACGGTCGCTGCTGAGGGGGCGGCCCACGATCAGCCGCTTGAACGATGTCGACACGACCGGCAGCCAACGCGCTTCGCGACGTGGCGCCCGAATCTTTGCGCCTCCTTGACGCCGCCCCCGGCCGTCTTCACGCCGTCTTGGCGCGACGGCCCGTCCGCTCCCCACCCGCCCCCGACCCGGTCAGCGCACCCGGCCGCGGGGTTTCAGGGGCACCGGCGGGAGTTCCGGAGCGCGCAGCGGGGCTCCGTCGTAGCCGGTCACCTCGCCGAACCGTGTGCCCTTCGTCCAGTCCTCGCGGGCCTGTTCGATCTCGGCCTGGGTGCGGCCGACGAAGTTCCACCACATGACGAGCTCCTCCTCGAAGGGCTCGCCGCCGAGCAGCATCAGGCCCGCGTCCGACTCGGCCCGCAGGGGCAGTTCGGTGCGGCCGCAGCCGAGGTACAGCATGGAGCCGGGGAGGACGGGGACGCCGTCCACGTGCACCTCGCCGGACATGGACAGCACGCCGTACTCGAAGTCAGGCTCCAGCGGCAGCCGGACGTCGGCGCCCCGGGCGAGGGCGAGGTCGGCGCCCACGATGGGGGTGTAGGCGGTTCCGGGCGAGGTGGCCCCGTCGAGGTCGCCCAGGAGGACCGTGGCCGTGAGGCCGGGCGCGTCGACGGTGGGCAGGGCGGCGTGGTGCTCGAAGCGGGGGTCCGTGTGACGGTGCGCGTCCGGCAGCGCCACCCACAGCTGTGCGCCGTGCAGCAGGCGGGCGTGGGCCCGCGGACTCTCCTCGGAGTGGCTGATGGCGCGCCCCGAGGTCATCAGGCCGAGTTCGCGCGGCCGGATGGTCTGGAGGCTTCCGGTCGAGTCGCGGTGCAGCACCTCGCCCTCGTGGAGCCAGCTGACCGTCTGGAGGCCCATGTGGGGATGCGGCGGTACCTGCATGCCGGGTTCGTCGGCGATGTCGTCGGGGCCGTAGTGGTCGACGAAGGCCCAGGCGCCGATCATGCGACGGCCGAGGTTGGGCAGCAGCCGGCGTACCTCGGTCGACGCGCCGAGTTTCACATGGCGGGGGCTCAGCAGCTCGCGGACGGGTTCGGCGACGACGAATCCGCGGCCGCCGCACACACTCGGCACGGGCGAGCGGTCAAGGTTGCTCATGCGGTCAACCTAGCGCTCGCGCGGGAACGCCGGGGACGGGCCGGCCGTCCCGGGCGGCCGGTGAGCCCACCGGTCCACCGCCCGTCAGTCGGTCAGGGCGGCGGCGAGTTCCGTGGTCGCGCGCTGTATCTCGGTGTCGGGTTCGGCCAGCAGCTGGCGCAGGACGTCGCGCTGGGCGCGGACGGCGCGACGGGCCGCGCGCTCCCAGGCCACGTAGTTGTCCGGGTGGTGCAGCAGCTTGGGGTACGCGACGGCCGTGGTCTCCCACTGGCGGGCGTCGGCGATGCTCTTCAGCAGGCGCAGGATCTGTGCACGGCAGGTGACCTGGGGGAGGCGGACGAGTTCCCAGAGGAAGGGCACCGTCGCCGCCGTCGCCTCGTCCACGACGAATCCGAACTGGCAGATCCGCCTGCGGAGTTGGCCGAACGCGGAGTCGGCGCTGTCGGCGTCGCCCCGGGCCAGGGTGGTGAGCAGGACGGGGATGCCCGCGGCGGATCCGGTGGAGTCCTTGATCTCGGGCCACGGCACGTGTCCCAGGTCCGCGAGCGGTGCGGTTCTCTTCGTGGCAGTCATGTCCGGTGTCTGGTGGGGGTCGGGGATCAGGGCTGGTGGCGGGTCGGCAGCATGGCCCAGACGGTCTTGCCGACCGGGCAGCGCCGGGTCCAGCCCCAGTGCTCGGAGAGGGCCTCGACGATGTGCAGTCCGCGGCCGTGCTCCAGGAGGCTGTCCCCGGGGTGCGGGTAGACGGGCAGGCTGTCGCTCGGATCGGTGACGGCGCACACGACATGGGAGCGGCGCAGGGTGAGCCTGAGCCGTACCCGGAACCGGTCCGCCGAGGTGTGCGGGAGCCCGTGCAGCACCGCGTTGGCGGCCAGTTCCGTGACGACGGTGACCGCGTCGTCGGTGCAGTGGTCCAAGGACCAGCGGTCGAGCGTGCGGTGGGTGAAGTCGCGGGCCTGGGCGAACTCCTCACGGCTGCCCGCGAGGTCCAGGGCGGCGGTTCTGGGCGAGTCGCGGACGGATGCGGACTCGGGACTCCGGAACTGCGCAGGTGATGGCACGGGGCATCTCCCTGAGACGACGTCAGGACAGTGGACCGGAAGTGCGGTTGACGGCATGGCTATTATCCACGCTGAAGAGGTCCTCGTGCAATTTCACGGGAAATTGCGCGCACGGAGCGAGGAGAGTGCAATGTCGTCAGTGCCGAACGGAGTGCGGGCGAGCTCGCTGGGCGTCCGCTGGGTCAAGAGCAGTCACAGCAACGCCGAGGGCAACTGTGTCGAGGTCGCGGCCCTGGAGGGCGGAGGGGTGGCCCTGCGCAACTCCCGTGATCCCGACGGTCCGGCGCTGGTGTACACGCCGGCCGAGGTCGCCGCGTTCGTGGCGGGGGCGAAGGGCGGGGAGTTCGACCATCTGGTGTGAACGTCGCGTGCGAACGGCGTGAGGACCCGGTGGGGAAACCGTCGGCCCGGCGGTCCCGTGCCGGCCCGGGGGGTTGTGCGGGGGGACCGCCGAGCGCGAAGGGGTTCGATGGGGCGCGTTGATGCTCGACTGAACCTCAATTCCCCTGCCGCGTGCGGCCGGAGGGGTTCGGATGCGATACTGCGGTCTGTCGTCTGCCGGTCCACGGGGAGTCAGGATGTCTGTCGAGTCGCCTCGCGTGTCCCGCCTCGAACCGTATCTGAACCGGGCCGAGCCCGCGCCGACCTTGCTGAAAATGCTGGTCGGCGTGCAGTTGGCCGGTATCCGCGAGGACGCCGGCTACTCGCAGGACCAGGCCGCGCGCGCCCTCGGGTTCAGCCCGGCCAAGCTGTCGCGGATCGAGGCGGGCAAGGGGCGCAAGCCCCCGGTCGAGGCCGACGTGCGCGCCCTGCTGTCGCTGTACGGCACCGACGACCATGAGGCCTCGGTGCTGGTCCAGCTGTTGCGGCAGGCGGGCCAGCCGGGGTGGTGGCAGCGCTACGACAAGCGGCTGATGCCCGAGTGGTTCGACCGGCTGGTCGGACTGCAGGAGGCGGCCACGGCGATCCGTACCTTCGAGATCCAGTACGTGCCCGGACTCCTCCAGACTCCCGCGTACGCGCGTGCCGTGGTGGAGCGCGGGCTCCCGTCGGCGACGTCACGGGAGGTCGAGCGCCGGGTCGAGCTGCGGACCAGACGCACCGAACTGCTGCGGCGGCCGGACGCTCCACGGGTCTGGGCCGTCCTCGACGAGTCGGTGCTGCTGCGGGTGCTGGGCAGCCGGGACGTGATGCGCGAGCAGCTCACCCACCTTGTGGAGCTGGCCGCGCTGCCCCACGTCACCGTGCAGGTGGTGCCGTTGGACGTCACGCACGCCTCGGCGCCGGCCATACCGGTCACCTACCTGCGCTTCGGCGGCGCCGATCTGCCCGACGTCGTCTACCTGGAGCAGATCCGCAGCGCCACCTTCCTGGAGGACCGGGACGAGACGGAGGAGTACCGGGTGGCCCTCGACCGGCTGGCCGACGAGGCGCTCAACCCGCGTGAGTCCGTGGCGCTGCTGGAGGCGACCGTGCGGCAGCGCTACCCCTGACGGGGGGACCGCGCCCCGGCCGCGGGGCGCGAGCGGCCGGACGGCTCCTTAAGGCAGGCGGCCCACGCCGCCGAACTCGATCCACTCCTGCGTGAGTTGGCGGGGCGCGACCTCGGTGTCGGGGCGCCAGGTGGAGACCTCGACCAGCCCCGGGTCGAGGATGTCCAGGCCGTCGAAGAGCGCGGCGACGTCCTTCTCCTGGCGGACCCGGCCCCAGTGGCCCTGGGTGGCCTTGTCCATGAAGTCGGTGACGAACTCCCTGACCTCGGGGTCCTCGCTGACGAGCTGGCACATCAGCACGAAGCTGCCGGGGGCGAGGCGTTCGGTCACCCGGCGCACCAGCGCCTGCGGGCCGTCGGTCTCGCTGTCGGGGATGCAGTGGAACACCGAGTTGAACAGCACGGCCACCGGCTGGGAGAAGTCGATCAGGCGCCGGGTCTCCGGGTGCGCAAAGATCGTCTCGGTGTCGCGCATGTCGGCGTGGATGACGGTGGTCCGCTCGTCCTGCTCCAGCAGGGCCCGTCCGTGCACGAGGACCATCGGGTCGTTGTCGACGTAGACGACGTGCGTGTCCGGCTCGACGCGCTGGGCGACCTGGTGCACGTTGTCCTGCGTGGGCAGGCCGGATCCGTGGTCGAGGAACTGCCGGATCCCGTACTCCCGGCTCAGGGTGCGCACCGCCCGCTGGAGGAAGCGCCGGTTGTTCAGGGCGAGGGCGCGGGTGCTCGGGACGACCTTGTCGAGTTCCTCGCAGGCGGCGCGGTCGGCCGCGTAGTTGTCCTTGCCGCCCAGGTAGTGGTCGTACATGCGCGCGGCCGTCGGAACCGACGCGTCGATCGACGTGGACAGCTGATTTCCAGGCTGCATCTCTTCCCCCAGCTCCCTGCCGTGCCACGGACGGGCGCGACCGGCAACCCATCCTAGGGAAACGGCAATTGACGGCACCACCCCTTGATCCGCAGTTCCCCCCCGGGCGTCCGCGCACGGACCGTCGGTCATGGACCAGAAATCCAGCCACTGGACTCCTGGTCCAACCGCTGGTCTAATGGCGGTATGGAAGCCGTCACGCAAAGCCGGGGCCGGGAGGCCGAGCGGGACGCGATCCTGCGCGCGCTGACTCCCCTCGTGGAGGGGATCGCGGCGACCTTCGGGCCCGTGTGCGAGGTCGTCCTGCACGACTACCGGCGCCCCGAACGCTCGGTGGTCGCCGTCGCCGGAGCGGTGACGGGGCGGACGGCGGGCGGCGCGATGAGCGAGATCGGCCTGCGCGTCCTCGCCCGCGGCGACGACGCGGCCGACGAGCTGAACTACGTCACCCGCACCGGAGCGGGAAAGCTCGTCAAGTCGTCCACGATGGTGCTGCGGGACTCCGCGGGCGCGGTGTTCGGCGCCCTGTGCGTCAACGTGGACGTCACGGAGGTCGACCGGGTGCAGGGCCTGCTGGCCGCGCTCGCGGGGGCGGCCGGAGGGCGGTCCGACCCACCGGTGACCGCATTCGGCGACGACATCGACTCCGTCGTCGAGGCCCTGCTCGACGCCCACCTGGCACGGCAGGAACAGACCTGGGCCGGTCTCGACGGTCCGGCCCGGCTGGCCCTCTTCCGCGGCCTGGACGAACGCGGGGTGTTCGCCGTGCGCCGCGCCGTCGAGCAGATCGCCGCCCGCCTCGGCATCTCCCGCGCCTCCGCCTACCACTACCTGTCCCGGTCCAGAGCCGCGCACGCCGCCGACGGCGCCGGCGGCACCCCCGAGGGAGCACACACGTGACGACCACCCCCCTGCCGATCACCCTCGACGACGTGCGCGACGCGGCCGTCCGGCTCAAAGGGGTCGCCCACCGCACCCCCGTGCTCCGCTCCCGGACCCTCGACCGGGCCGTCGGCGCCGAGGTCCTCCTCAAGTGCGAGAACTTTCAGCGCGTCGGCGCCTTCAAGTTCCGCGGCGCCTACAACGCGGCCTCGCGGCTGAGCCCCGAGCAGCTCGCCCGGGGCATCGCCGCGTACTCCTCCGGCAACCACGCCCAGGCCGTCGCGCTGGCCGCGCGCGAACTGGGCACGACCGCCGTGATCGTGATGCCCGAGGACGCGCCGCGCTCCAAGCGCGCGGCCACGGAGGCCTACGGCGCCGAGATCGTGACGTACGACCGTTACACCGGCGACCGGGTGGCCGTCGCCGAGGCGCTGGCCGCCGACCGTGGTCTGGCCCTGATCCCGCCCTACGAGCACCCGCACGTCATGGCGGGCCAGGGCACCGCCGCGCTGGAACTCCTGGAGGAGGCGGGGGAGCTGGACGCACTGCTCGTGCCGGTCGGCGGCGGCGGGCTCCTCGCCGGCAGCGTCACCGCGGTCAAGGGGGTGCGGCCGGGCGTCCGGGTCGTCGGCGTGGAGCCGCAGGAGGGGGACGACACCAAGCGGTCGCTGGAGGCGGGCCGCCGCGTCGGGATCCCGGTGCCGCGCACCATCGCCGACGGCCAGGCCGTGCACATCCCCGGAGAGCTGACCTTCTCGGTCAACCGGCGGCTCGTGGACGAGATCACCCTGGTCTCCGACGACGAGATCCGCGCGGCCATGCGCTTCGCGTTCGAGCGCCTGAAGATCGTCACGGAGCCCAGCGGCGCCTCAGGTCTGGCCGCCCTGCTCGCGGGCCGGGTCACCGTCACGGGCGGCCGGATCGGCGTCATCGTCTCCGGCGGCAACGTCGACGCGGCCCGGTTCGCCGAGCTGTGCGGCGGCGCCGTCTGAGACCCGTGCCGCCCGGATGGCGGCCCCCGGTGGACAGGCGGACGATGGAGGCGTAGGGGCGCGGCTCGCACCGGCGACGTCCAGGTCCGCCGGGGAGCCGAGCCACGGCCGTGGTGGAGCGCGGCCGGAAGGGAGGAGCGTCATGATGGAAGTGAAGACGCTCGACAAGCCGGACGAGCGCCGCGATTTCCCCCGCGGTCACATCGAGGCCGTCCATATGACGGGGCTGGACTTCGCCGTGGCGACCTTCGAGCCCGGCTGGCGCTGGACCGAGTCGCTCGCGTCCGTCGCGGGCACCTCCACCTGCATGATCCACCACAACGGCTATGTCGTCTCCGGACGCATGCACGTCACCATGGACGACGGCGGCGAGGCCGAAGTGGGCCCGGGCGACGTCTTCGTGATCCCGCCGGGCCACGACGCCTGGGTGGTGGGCGACGACCAGTGCGTGGTGTACGACTTCGCCGGGGCGATGGCCAAGGACTACGCGAAGGCCGATTAGACCCGGCGGCCGCGCCCGGACGGCCGGGCGTCAGACGGGGAGCAGGCGGCCGGTGAGTTCGGCGAGCTGGAGGGCGTTGCGGCACTCGTGCATCGGCACCAGCCGGGCGTACTCCGGCGCCGCCGAGTCACCCGTGCCCCACAGCGAACGGGGCTCGGGGTTCAGCCAGTGGAGGAAGCGGGCGCGTTCGGCGATCTCGCGGACGGCCGGCAGGTTCGGGTCGCTCATGTTGGTGCGGGCGTCCCCGAGGACGAACACCGTCGTGCGGGGGCCGACGGCCGCGCCGTGCCGCTCCGCGAACTCGCCCAGCGCCATGCCGTAGTCGCTGCTGCCGTGGTAGCCCGTCACCGCGGCCTCGGCGCGGATGCGGGCGCCGAGGCCCCCGGGATCGGCGGCGCCGTGCTCCAGCAGCCGTGTCACCTCGTCGATCCGGTTGACGAAGGCGAACACGCGGACCTTGCTGAACTGGTCGTGCAGCGCCTGCACCAGCAGCATCGTGAAGTCGGAGAAGCCCGCCACCGAGCCCGACACGTCGCACAGCAGCACCAGTTCGGGGCGGACCGGGCGACGGCGGCGCAGCACGGGCCGCATCGGCACCCCGCCCGTCGAGAGGGAGCCGCGCACGGTGCGCCGCAGGTCGATCGTGCCGCGGGCCGCCCGGCGGCGGCGCGCCGCCATGCGGGTGGCCAGTCTGCGGGCCAGCGGCTGCACCGTCCGCCGCAGTTCGGCCAGCCGGTCCTTGCCCGCGTACAGGAAGTCGACGCGGTCGGCGGTGGGCGCCACCGCGCGCCGGGCGATCTCGTCGCGCCCCCTGCGTTCCGCGACCCGGCGCCGCGCCTCCCGGGCGACGAGGGCGCGGAAGGCCTCGATGCGGCGCCGGATCTCGTCCTCCAGCAGCCGGTCGGCGAAGCCGGACGCGCCGCCGCGGGCCCGGACGTCGTCGCGCACCCGCGCCAGCAGTGTCTGCGGGCGCAGCCGTTCGAGGGTCCGGTGCGACGACCAGCCGTCGGCGCCCGGTGAACTCCCGTACCCGCCCAGCCCGTCGACCGCCTCGATCGCCAGGCGGGCCAGCATCGCCTCGTCGTCCGCGGCGAGCGCGTCGGCCAGCCGGTCGCGCAGGTCGTCCCGGTCGCCGGCCTCGTCCTGCGGGGCGCCGACGCCGTGGGGGAAGTACAGGTCGAAGACGGTGTCGAACACCCGCCGCTGGCCGGCGGAGTGCAGGAGTGTCGCGGCCAGGCCCTCGCGCAGCAGACCGCGGTCGGCGAATCCGAGGGCCGCGGCGGCCTCGGCCGCGTCGACCGTCTCGCCGGTGCCGACGCGGACGCCGTGCGCGCGCAGCGCGGCGACGAAGCCGACGAGGCGGTCGGCGACCTCGGCGCTCACCCGGCGTCCAGGTCGAGCTTCGCGCCGGCCTTGAGGATGTCGTCCTGGTGCTTGAGGATCACGCCGAGGGTCTCGCGCACGACGTCCTCGTCGAGGGCGTCCGCGCCGAGGGCGAGCAGGGTCCGCGCCCAGTCGATCGTCTCGGCCACGGACGGCGCCTTGCGCAGGTCCATCGCGCGCAGCGCGCCGACCACCCGGACCACCGACTCGGCCAGCGCCGCCCCGATCCCGGGCACCTTCAGCCGGACGATCCGCCGCTCCAGCTCCTCCTCGGGGAAGCCGATGTGCAGGAACAGGCAGCGCCGGCGCAGCGCTTCGGACAGCTCCCGGCTCGCGTTGGAGGTGAGGACGACGAAGGGGCGCCGGGCGGCGGTGACGGTGCCCAGCTCCGGGACGGTGATCTGGAAGTCGCTGAGCACCTCCAGGAGCAGCCCCTCCACCTCGACGTCGGCCTTGTCGGTCTCGTCGATCAGCAGGACGGTCGGCTCGTCGCCGCGGATCGCGGTCAGCAGGGGGCGGGGGAGGAGGAACTCCTCGCTGAAGATGTCGGTGCGGGTCTCGTCCCACGTCTCGTCGCGGGCGGCGCTGATGCGCAGCAGCTGCTTGGCGTGGTTCCACTCGTACAGCGCCCGGGACTCGTCGACGCCCTCGTAGCACTGGAGTCGCACCAGGCGGGCCCGCGCCACCTCGGCGACGGCCTTGGCGAGTTCGGTCTTGCCGACCCCGGCCGGTCCCTCGACCAGCAGCGGCTTGCCGAGCCGGTCGGCGAGGAAGACGGTCGTGGCGACGGCGGGGGAGGCCAGGTAGCCGCTCCGCGCCAGGCGGGCGGAGACATCGTCGACGGACGTGAACAACGGGGCCTCCGAGCGGTGGCGCGGGCTGCGGACGTGATCCGCTCACTATCTAAGCGCTTGTTCACCGGCTTTGTCACCCGATCGGGGGCCGCTGTCGGTGGCGGGCGGTACGTTGCGGATCATGGGTGTGTATCTGGTGAGCGTGGACGCGCGGGAGTGGCTCGGGCGCCACGAGGGCGGGCACGGCGAGACGGCCGTCGCACTGAACGCGGAACTGCGGCGGCGCGGCCAGCCGCCGTACCTGCCGGGGGAGCCCTCGCGCCCCGGCGGCGGCTGGTTCGAGGAGAAGATGAGCCCGTCCATGGAGGGGTTCTCCGCGCTGTGCCGGGCGCATCTGACCCGGGCCGAGGAGGAGACACTCTCCGGGTGGTCCGTCCTGGTGCCGCTCTTCCTCGACCGGGAGATCGAGCTGCCGGTCGGGACGCCGTACAGCGACGAGACACTGGTCGCGGGAGCGCCGCAGGTCCTCGCGATCGCGGAGCGGCTGGCCGCCGTCCTCGGCCTGCCGCTGGACGCGATACCGCAGACCGGCAACCTGGAACTGACCCTGTGGTTCCTGGACGGGGAGGGACGCGAGGTCGCCCAGGCCCGGCCCGGCCGCTGGGCCGAGGACCTGGACACCGCCTTCTACGTGGCGGTGTACCTGCGGGCCGCCCAGTACTCCCTGCGGCACGGATGCCCGATGGTCTACTGCTGACCGCGGCCGCCGCACGGCGGGCGGCGGCGACGGTGAGGCCCGGTCCGGCGCGGGAACCGGCCGCCGCACACGAGCAGGTTCAGCCGACGATGACGACCTCCAGGGTGCGCGGGCCGTGCACCCCCTCCACCCGGTCCAGCTCGATGTCGCTGGTCGCCGACGGGCCCGAGATCCATGTCGAGGGACGCCGCGGATCGAGCCGTTCGAGGGCCTGCGGCACGGAGGACACCACCTGGGCGGGCGCGCGCACCACGCACACGTGGTGATCGGGTACCAGGGTGATCCGGCGCCGGCCCTGGCCGGGCCCGGCGTCCAGCACGATCGTCCCGGTCTCGGCGACGGCCACCGCGCACGCCGTGACCACGCTGTCCACCGCGTCGAGTTCGTGCGGCCCGCTCTCCGGCCGGTCCGCCACCCGCGTGACGTCCGACTCCGCGAGCCACGCGGGGTCGAGGCCGGGCGGCACCAGCACGGTCGCCGCCTTGCGCTCCGCGAGCAACCGGGCCAGCAGGGAGGGCAGTTCGCTCTCGCCGCACCGGTGCACGAGCGCCCGGTAGTCCGCCAGGTTCTCCGCGAGCAGCTCCACGTCCTGCGCCCCGGTGCGCTCGCCGTGCTCGCGCAGATAGCCGCGGTCGACGGCGTCCTCGTACGGGGTGTCGTCCGGTGGGACGTCGGCCAGCGCGCGCCGCACCCGGCCCAGGATCAGTTCCCTGCTGCTCACTTCGCCGTCCTTCCCTCGGTGGCGCCGCCGTTCGTCCGCTGCCACCAGTCGCGGAACGGCTCGGCGGGCACCGCCGGCAGATCGCGCGTGGCGCTCCACGCCCTGCCCGGGCCGGGCAGGGTCCGCGGGTGCAGGCCGCGCGTGCGGGACGCGAGGCGCTGCCCGGCGCGCAGGACGCCGGGGCGGGCGAACGCCCAGCCCGCCGCGCGCATCGCCGCCCGCTCGGCGGCGTGCCCCTTGGCGGGCTTGAGCACAACCCTGTTGCCGGCCCGGGTGACCGGACCTCCCTCGACGACACGCTCCCGCAGATGCACCAGCACCTCCGGGATGTCGATCGCGACCGGGCACACCTCGTAGCAGGCGCCGCACAGCGAGGACGCGTACGGCAGCGAGGCGTCGATCTCGCTCCCGGTGCCCCGCAGCTGAGGGCTGAGGATCGCGCCGATCGGGCCCGGGTACACCGAACCGTAGGCGTGGCCGCCGGCCCGCTCGTACACCGGGCACACGTTCAGACAGGCCGAGCAGCGGATGCAGCGCAGCGCCTGGCGGCCCACCTCGTCGGCGAGGGTGTCGGTACGGCCGTTGTCCAGCAGCACCAGGTGGAACGTGCGCGGGCCGTCCCCTTCCCCCGCCGCCCCGCCCCCCGCGCCGGTCCACATCGACGTGTACGGGTTCATGCGCTCGGCCGTCGAGGAGCGGGGCAGGGTCTGGAGGAAGACCTCCAGGTCCCGCCAGGTCGGCACGATCTTCTCGATGCCGACGACGGAGATCAGCGTCTCCGGCAGGGTGAGGCACATACGCCCGTTGCCCTCGGACTCGACGACGACCAGGGTGCCGGTCTCGGCGACCATGAAGTTGGCGCCGGAGATCCCGACCTTCGCCCGCAGGAACTTCTCGCGCAGATGCAGCCGGGCCGCCTCGGCGAGTTCGGCGGGCGTGTCCGTGAGGCCCTCCGGGGCCGGGCGTCCCCACGCGCCCATCTCCGCCCGGAAGATGTCCCGGATCTCGCCCCGGTTGCGGTGGATGGCCGGGACCAGGATGTGCGAGGGGCGGTCCCTGCCCAGCTGCACGATCAGCTCGGCGAGATCGGTCTCGTAGGCCCGTACGCCCTCGGCCTCCAGCGCCTCGTTGAGCCCGATCTCCTGTGTCGCCATGGACTTGACCTTGACGACCTCCGACTCGCCCGTCTCCTTCACCAGCCGGGTGACGATCCGGTTGGCCTCGTCCGCGTCCGCCGCCCAGTGGACCGTGCCCCCGGCCGCGGTGACTGCCTCCTCCAACTGCACCAGATAGCGGTCCAGATGGCGCAGCGTATGGTCCTTGATCTGTTTGCCGGCCTCGCGCAGCGCGGCCCAGTCGGACACCTCCGCCACCGCCGCCGCCCGCTTGGCGCGGATGGTGTGCGTGGCGTGCCGCAGGTTGCGGCGCAGGGTCGGGTCGGCGACCGCCTCGCGCGCGGCCTTCGGAAACGCCGGCATCCCGACGAACGTCCCGCTCACAGCGCCGGCTCCGCTTCCGTGCTGGCCAGGATCTCCGCGATGTGCACCGGCCGCATCCCGGTCCGCAGCCGGGACATGGTCCCGCCGATGTGCATCAGACAGGAGTTGTCGGCCGCGCACAGCACCTGCGCGCCCGTCGACTCGGCGTTGCGCACCTTGTCGGCGCCCATCGCCGCCGAGACGTCCGCGTTCTTCACCGCGAAGGTGCCGCCGAAGCCGCAGCACTCGTCGGCCCCCGGCAGCTCGACCAGTTCCAGGCCCCGCACGGCCCGCAGCAGCCGCAGGGGCCGGTCCCCGAGGCCCAGCCCGCGCAGTCCGTGGCACGTGGGGTGGTAGGTCACCGTGCGGGGGTAGTACGCGCCGACGTCGGTCACCCCGAGCACGTCCACCAGGAACTCGGTCAGCTCGTAGGTCTTCGGGACGACGGGGGCCACCGTGGCGGCCAGCGTGCCGCCGCGCCCCTCGGCCAGAGCCCGCTCGCCCATCCGCGGATACAGCTCGCGCACCATCGCTCCGCACGATCCGGACGGCGTCACGATCGCCTCGTACCCGCCGAATACATCGGAGAAATGGCGGGCCAGCGGCTCGGCCGCATGGCGGTACCCGGTGTTGTAGTGCGCCTGCCCGCAGCAGGTCTGCGCCCTCGGAAAGTCGACCTCCACGCCCATCCTGGTCAGCAGTTTCACCACGGCACGGCCGGTGTCCGGATAGAGCGTGTCGTTGACACAGGTCAGGAACAGTGCGACACGCATCGCGGCTCCTCGGGGTAGGTCATCGGATGAGTGCTGGGGGCACCACCCATACGCGTGCAGCGTAGTGGGGGGAAGTGCGGACCGGCGGTCCGGGGGAGCCCCGGGTCAGCGCGCGGCGAGCCGGGCCTCCGCCTCCCGCCATCGCGCGGCGTCCCCCCGCGGCTCGTAGCGGGTCAGCGGCTGCGTGCGGGCCAGCAGCCGGCGCATGTCGGCGCGGTCGCCGACCAGCCCGTGCGCCCGCGCCTGGACGAGCACGTTGCCGAGCGCCGCGGCCTCAGTGGGACCGGCCACCACCGGCAGCCCGCAGGCGTCGGCGGTCAGCTGGCACAGCAGCGCGTTGCGGGTGCCGCCGCCGACGACGTGCACGACGTCGACCGGATGGTCCGCGAGCCGCTGGGCGTCGGCGACCGCCCGACGGTGCGCGAGGGCCAGGGAGTCGAGGATGCAGCGGGTGACCTCCCCGGGCGTGCGCGGAACCGGCTGCCCCGACGCCCGGCACGCCTCGGCGATCCGCTCGGGCATCCGGCCCGGCGCGAGGAAGTCGGCGTCGCCCGCGTCCACGACCGACCGCAGCGCGGGCGCGGCGGCCGCGTCCCCCAGCAGGGCGCCCAGTTCGGGACCGCCCCACGCCCGCACGCACTCCTGGAGCAACCACAGGCCCATGATGTTGCGCAGATAGCGGACCGTGCCGTCCAGTCCCAGCTCGTTGGTGAAGTTCGCGGCCCGGCCCGCCTCGGTGAGCACGGGCGCCGCCAGCTCCAGCCCGGCCAGCGACCAGGTGCCGGTGCAGATGTAGGCGAAATGCGCGCCGGCGGCGGGCACGGCGACCACGGCGGACGCCGTGTCGTGCGAGCCGACGGTGGTCACCGGCACCGGACCGGTCAGTCCCGTCTCCTCCAGCACCTGGGGCCGCAGCAGCCCCGCCGGGTCGCCGGGCCGCCGCAGCGGAGCGAACAGCTCCAGGTCGACGCCGAGCCGCGCGGCGACGGCGCGGGACCAGTCGCCGGTGCGGGGGTCGATCAGCTGGGTCGTCGAGGCGTTCGTCAACTCGGTGCCCTGCTCGCCCGTCAGCCAGTAGGACAGCAGGTCGGGGATGAGCAACAGCCGTCGCGCCTGCGCCAGCTGGGCCGTGGAGGCGGCGGCGGTGAGCTGGTACAGGGTGTTGAAGGGCGCGTACTGAAGACCCGTCGCCGCGTACAGCTCGGCCGCCGGCATCCTGGCCCACACCTTCTCGGCCACGCCCTCGGTGCGCGTGTCGCGGTAGTGCACCGGGTTGCCGAGCAGGGCCCCGTCGGCGTCCAGCAGGCCGTAGTCCACGGCCCAGCTGTCGATGCCGACGGAGTCCACCCGCCCTGCCGCCCGCAGCCCGTCCAGCACGCCCGCGTACAGGGACAGCACGTCCCAGCGCAGCCCTTCCGGCACCCTGACCGGCCGGTTGGGGAAGCGGTGGGCCTCGGTCAGCTCCAGGGAGTCCGGGCCCACCCGGCCGGCCATGACACGCCCGCTGGACGCGCCGAGGTCGACCGCGGCGTACCTCCTCACGCCCGTCACCGGAGGAAAGCGGCCGCCACACCCGCGTCGACGGGGACGTGCAGCCCGGTGGTGTGGGTGAGCTCTCCGCCGGTCAGCGCGAACACGGCGTTGGCGACGTGCTCGGGCAGCACCTCGCGCTTGAGGATGGTCCGCTGGGCGTAGAACTCGCCCAGCTTCTCCTCCTCCACCCCGTACACGGCCGCCCGCTGCGCGCCCCAGCCGCCCGCGAAGATGCCGGACCCGCGCACCACGCCGTCGGGGTTGACGCCGTTGACGCGGATGCCGTGCTCCCCCAGTTCGGCGGCGAGCAGCCGGACCTGGTGGGCCTGGTCGGCCTTGGTGGCGGAGTAGGCGATGTTGTTCGGGCCGGCGAAGACGGCGTTCTTCGACGCGATGTAGACGATGTCGCCGCCCAGCCTCTGCGCGATCATCACGCGGGCCGCCTCGCGGGACACGAGGAAGGAACCGCGGGCCATGATGTCGTGCTGGAGGTCCCAGTCCCGGGCCGAGGTCTCCAGCAGCGGCTTGGAGACGGAGATGCCGGCGTTGTTGACCACCAGGTCGACCCCGCCGAAGGCGAGCGCGGCGGCCTCGAAGGCGCGGGCGATCTGCTCCTCGGACGTCACGTCGACGGTGACGGCGACGGCCCGGTCGGACCCGCCGAGCTCCTCGGCCACGGCGGCCGCGTTCTCGCCGTTCAGATCGGCGACGACGACGCAGGCGCCCTCGGCGGCCAGCCGGTGCGCGATCGCCCTGCCGATCCCGCTTCCGGAGCCCGTCACCAGCGCCACCCGGGTGGCCAGGGGCTTGGGCTTCGGCATTCGCCGCAGCTTGGCCTCCTCCAGGGCCCAGTACTCGATGCGGAACTTCTCCGACTCCTCGATCGGCGCGTACGACGACACCGACTCGGCGCCCCGCATCACGTTGATCGCGTTGACGTAGAACTCGCCGGCGACCCGGGCCGTCTGCTTGTCCTTGCCGAAGGAGAACATCCCCACGCCCGGCACCAGCACGATCGCCGGGTCGGCGCCGCGCATCGCGGGGGAGCCGGGCTCGGCGTGCCGGGCGTAGTAGGCGGCGTACTCCTCGCGGTACTCCGTGTGCAGCTCCGCCAGCCGGGCGACGGCCTCCTCCAGCGGCGCGCTCGGCGGCAGGTCCAGGACCAGCGGCCGCACCTTGGTGCGCAGGAAGTGGTCCGGGCAGGAGGTGCCGAGCGCGGCGAGACGGGGGTGCTCGGCCCGTGCCACGAAGTCCAGCACGGCCTCGGAGTCGGTGAAGTGGCCCACCTGCGGCCGGTCCTGCGAGGCGAGGGCCCGCACGTGCGGGGCGAGCGCGGCGGCCCGCCGCCGGCGCTCGACCTCGGGCAGCGCCTCGTACCCGGCGACGACCGGCCCGAACGGCTCGGCCCTGCCCCTTTGCGCGAGGAACGCCTCGGCGGTGCGGATCATGTGCAGCGAGTTGCGCTCGCACTCCTCGGCGGTGTCGCCCCACGCGGTGATCCCGTGGCCGCCGAGCACCACGCCGATCGCTTGCGGGTCGGCCGCCTTGATGGCGGCGATGTCCAGGCCGAGCTGGAAGCCGGGCCGCCGCCACGGCACCCAGGCCACCGCGTCGCCGAAGCACTCGGCGGTCAGCTTCTCCCCGTCCGCCGCGCAGGCGAGCGCGATCCCGGAATCGGGGTGCAGGTGGTCGACGTGGGCGGCGTCGACGAGCCCGTGCATGGCGGTGTCGATGGAGGGGGCGGCCCCGCCCCTGCCGTGCAGGCAGTAGTCGAACGCGGCGACCATCTCGTCCTCGCGCTCGACGCCGGGATAGACGTCGACGAGTGCGCGCAGCCGGTCCAGCCGCAGCACGGCGAGCCCGGACCCGGTGAGCGTGCCGAGGTCGCCGCCCGACCCCTTCACCCACATCAACTCGACGTCCCCGCCGGTGACGGGGTCGGTGGCGGTTCCCTTGGCGGAGGCGTTGCCGCCGGCGTAGTTGGTGTTGCGGGGATCGGCGCCGAGCCGGTGCGACCGGGCGAGCAGAGCGGCGGCTTCGGGGTGGGTGGACATGCGGATTCCCTCACTTCTCGAAAACGGGCGACGGGGTGCGCCCGGAAGGGGCGCGGGGAACTGCGCGACCAGCCGCAACGGGCCCGCAGTCCGCGACGGACGGGTGACGGCGGACGCCTACGCCCCCCACCCGGCCTGCTCCCCGCCGACCCGCTCGGCGACGATCTTCTCGGCGTACCCGGACGCCCGGTACGCGGCCATGGGGTCGGGGTCCAGCCCCGTCTCCTCGCGCACCTCGCGCAGCAGCGGCCGCACGTCCGTGTTGTACGCGTCCATCAGGACGGCGTTGGCCTCCAGCACGTCCCCCGAGGCCTGCGCGGCGGCCAGCGCCGAGCGGTCGACGAGCAGCGCCTTGGCCGTCGCCTCCTGCACGTTCATCACGGAGCGGATGATCGCCGGGATCTTCGCCTCGATGTTGTGGCACTGGTCGAGCATGAAGGCCACGTCGGCGGTGAAGCCGCCGCCGCGCACGACCTCGTACATGATCCGGAACAGCTGGAAGGGGTCGGCGGCGCCCACCATGAGGTCGTCGTCGGCGTAGAAGCGCGAGTTGAAGTCGAACCCGCCGAGTCTGCCCTCCCGCAGCAGCGTGGCGACGATGAACTCGATGTTGGTTCCGGGCGCGTGGTGCCCGGTGTCGACCACGACCTGCGCCTTCGGGCCCAGCTTCAGACAGTGCGCGTACGCCGTGCCCCAGTCGGGCACGTCCGTCGAGTAGAAGGCCGGCTCGAAGAACTTGTACTCCAGCAGCATCCGCTGCCCGTCGCCGAGCCGCTCGTACACCTCGGCCAGGGCCTCGGCCAGCCGGTCCTGCCGGGCGCGGAGGTCGTCCTGGCCGGGGTAGTTGGTCCCGTCCGCGAACCACAGCTTCAGGTCGGCCGAGCCGGTCGCGTCCATGATGTCGACGCACTCCAGCAGATGGCGGACGGCCTTGCGTCGGACCGCCGCCTCCGGGTGGCAGACGCTGCCGAGCTTGTAGACGTCGTCCTGGAAGGTGTTGGAGTTGATCGTCCCGAGCTTCACGCCCCGGTCCTCGGCGTGTTTCGCAAGTGCGGAGTAGTCCTCCACCTTGTCCCACGGGATGTGCAGCGCGACGGTCGGGGCCGCTCCGGTGAACGCGTGGACCTGGGCGGCGTCGTCCAGCTTCTCCTGCGGGGTGCGGGGGACGCCCTGCTGGGCGAACACCTTGAACCGGGTCCCCGAGTTCCCGTACGCCCACGACGGTGTCTCGACGGCCTGGGTCTTCAGCGCGGCCTTCACCGCTGCGAGGTCGGTCACTTCGGGCTCCTGTGACATCGGTCCGGAAGAACATCCGCAGCGGCTGCCAGAGCCTTCCGGGGACGCTTCTGGAAACGCTGCTGATGAAACGATTCAGAACGGGAAGCTATGAGCCCGTGGAAGGAGTGTCAACCCCCCGGGCCTGGCTCGTTGTCCGTGACCACCGTGTGACCTTCGGCTATCGAAAACTTTTCGAGACAGACCCATTGACGTGACATGGCCGCCATGCCTAACGTCCCGGCCATCCAGTTGAAACCTTTCACGACACCGTGACGGTCCCCCGGGGGGCATCGATGCGCGGTCGTCGTCGAGGAGCCACCCATGACCCACCCGTCCGACACGGGACCTGCCCCGGTGCTGGCGCTCGAGGACGTAGCCAAGTCCTTCGGCGCCGTGCGCGCCCTGCGGGGCGTCTCCCTGGAGCTGTTCCCCGGCGAGGTCCACGCCCTCGCCGGGGAGAACGGCGCGGGCAAGTCGACCCTGATCAAGACCCTCGCGGGGGTGCACCGACCGGACGCCGGCCGGGTGCTGCTCGACGGCGAGCCCGTCGTCTTCCACGGTCCCGGCGACGCCCGCGACGCCGGCATCGCCGTGATCTACCAGGAGCCCACGCTCTTCCCCGACCTGTCGATCGCCGAGAACATCTTCATGGGCCGCCGCCCTCGGCGGGCCCTCGGCCGCATCGACCACAAGGCCACCCACGCGGCCACCGCGGCCCTGATGAAGCGCCTCGGCGTCCGGCTCGACCCCGACCGCCCGGCGCGCGGCCTGTCCATCGCCGACCAGCAGATCGTCGAGATCGCCAAGGCGCTCTCCTTCGACGCCCGCGTCCTGATCATGGACGAGCCGACAGCGGCCCTCACCGGCAGCGAGGTCGCCCGCCTCTTCGGCGTGGTGCGCGCCCTGCGCGAGCAGGGCGCGGCGGTCCTGTTCATCTCGCACCGGCTGGAGGAGATCTTCGAGATCTGCGGACGGGTGACCACCCTGCGCGACGGCGCCTGGATCGCGACGGAACCGGTCGCGGGCATGACGCAGGACGACCTGGTCCGCCGGATGGTCGGCCGCGACCTCGACGAGCTCTACCCCAAGCAGGACGTCACGCCCGGCGAGGTCGCCCTGAGCGTGCGCCGGCTGACCCGTGAGGGCGTCTTCACCGACGTCTCCTTCGAGGTCCGCCGCGGTGAGATCGTCGGCCTCGCCGGACTCGTGGGCGCCGGCCGCACCGAGGTCGCCCGCGCGGTCTTCGGCATCGACCGCTGGGACGCCGGCGAGGTCGCCGTGGACGGCCGCCTGCTCACCAACGGCGCTCCCTCCACCGCGATGGCCGCCGGCCTCGCCCTGGTCCCCGAGGACCGGCGCGCCCAGGGCCTGGTGATGAACATGTCCATCGAGCGCAACATCGGCCTCACCGGACTGCGCACCACCGTGAGGGCCGGACTGATGGACCGCGGCGCCGAACGCAGCCGCTCCCTCGACTGGGCGGTCAGGCTCCAGGTGAAGTACGCCAGGATCGCCGACACCGTCAACACGCTCTCCGGCGGCAACCAGCAGAAGGTCGTCCTCGCCAAGTGGCTGGCCACCGGCCCCAAGGTGCTGATCGTCGACGAGCCGACCCGCGGCATCGACGTCGGCACCAAGGCCGAGGTGCACCGGCTGCTGTCCGAGCTGGCGGCCGACGGGGTCGCCGTCCTGATGATCTCCTCCGACCTGCCCGAGATCCTCGGCATGGCCGACCGCGTGCTGGTGATGCACGAGGGCCGGCTCACCGCCGAGATCGCCCGCACCGACGCCACCGAGGAAACCGTGATGGCCGCAGCCACCGGGAGGGCCGCCGCATGACGGTGACCACCTCCGAACACGCCCCCGTCGCCGAGGCGCCCCGGTCCGGCGGCACCCGGCTCGTCGACCGCGTGTTCAAGATGCGCGAACTCGCCATCCTGGTCGTCTTCCTGGTGATGATCGCCGTCACCCAGGCCGGCAACAGCGAGTTCCTGTCCGAGCAGGGAATCAAGGACCTGTTGCTGAACGCGACCATCCTGGTGCTGGTCGCCACCGGCCAGTCCCTGGTCGTCATCACCCGCAACGTCGACCTGTCGGTCGGCTCCACTCTCGGCATCAGCGCCTTCGCCGCCGGCACGTATCTGCACGGCGGCGGCGACCCGGTGACCGCGATCGTGCTGGCCGTCCTGCTGGGCGTCGGCTTCGGACTCCTCAACGGCCTGCTGGTCAGCCTCGGCCAGGTGCCCGCGCTCGTCGTCACCCTCGGCACGCTCTACATCATCCGCGGCATCGACTCCATCTGGGTCGGCTCCCGGCAGATCACCGCTGCCGACCTGCCCGGCTCCTTCGTGGACTTCGGCTCCGGCGGCATCTCGGCGGTGCCGTACCTGGCACTGATCGCCCTGGCCGTCCTGATCGCCACCGCCTACTACCTCAAGCACTACGGCAGCGGGCGCGAGCTGTACGCGCTCGGCTCCAACCCCGAGGCCGCCCGGCTCGCCGGCATCCCGGTACGCAGGCGGATCCTCGCCGCCTACACCTTCTGCGGCGGCCTCGCCGGACTCGCCGGAGCCATGTACCTCGCCCGGTTCGGAAACGTCGACTCCGGCACGGGCAACGGCTACGAACTGACCGTCGTCAGCGCGGTCGTGGTCGGGGGTGTGGTCTTCACCGGCGGCTCCGGCAGCGTCTACGGCGCCGCCCTCGGCGCGCTGCTGCTCACCTCCATCAACAGCGTCCTGCCCGCCCTCGGCGTCAGCTCGGTCTGGGTGCTCGCCATCAACGGCGTCCTGCTCCTGCTGGCCATCGCGGTCGACCGGGTCGTGGCCGTGCGCGTGGCGTCCGCGCTGAAGAAGAAGTCGGCCGCGGCCAGGACCGCCGCCGTGACCACCACCGCCGCGAAGACCCCCGCCGCGGAGACCCCCGTCACGAAGGGAGACGCTCACGATGGCTGAGCCGCCCACCCGCACGAGCCGCCGGCCCGCCTTCCGGTGGGACGGTGTCGTCGGCGCCCTCCTGATCGTCCTGCTGCTGTTCTCCTTCACCTTCGTGGACGGCTTCGGCAACGCGCTGAACCTGTCCTTCCTGATCGGCAACACCCTGCCGATCGCGCTGGTCGCGCTGCCGATGACCCTCCTCGTCGTCTCCGGCGAGATCGACCTGTCCGTCGCCTCCACGGCCGGACTGTCCGGCGCCGTCATGGGAGCCCTGTGGAACCAGGGCATGACCATCGAGGCGATCATCCCCGTCTGCCTGCTGCTCGGCGTGGTCTGCGGACTCGTCAACGGCCTCCTGGTGACCCGGCTCGGGCTGCCCTCCCTCGCCGTCACCATCGGCACCCTGGCCGCCTACCGGGGCATCGCGCAGATCGTGCTCGGCTCCGACGCGGTCACCGACTTCCCCACCCAGTACCTGGACTTCGCGGCCGGACGCCTCGGGGACACCTTCCTCCCGCAGGCGTTCCTGCCCTTCGTCGCCCTGTTCGCGATCGCCGTCGTCGTCCTGCACGCCACCCCGTTCGGCCGCTCGCTGTTCGCGATCGGCGCCAGTGAGGAGGCCGCACGCTTCGCGGGCGTCCGGGTCAGGCGCAACAAGCTGATCCTGTTCACCGTTTCCGGGCTGATGGCCTCCCTCACCGGGATCTTCTGGGCGCTGCACTACGCCAGCGCCCGCTACGACAACGCCACCGGCCTCGAACTCTCCGTCATCGCGGCCGTCCTCCTCGGCGGCATCGACTTCGACGGGGGCAAGGGCACGCTCGGCGGCGCGATCGCGGGGGTCTTCCTCCTCGGAGCGGCGCAGAACGTGATGAGCCTCCAGGACGTCTCCGCCCAGTCGCAGATCGTCGTCACCGGCGTCCTGCTCGTCGTCTCCGTGCTCGGCCCCCGGGTCGCACGGCAGATCTCCGTCGCGAGGGCGGGCCGCCAGGCGGCAGCCGCCTCGACACCGACGTCGTAACCCGCTCCGTCCACCCTCCCGAAGGACCACACCATCATGCGCAAGTCATCGCTCCGCCGTGCCTGCGCGGCCCTCGCCGCCGTCTCCTCACTCGCCCTCGCCGCCACCGCCTGCGGCGGCACCACCAAGGAGGACGTGAAGAACGAGAGCACCGGCGCCGCCGCCCCCGCCGGCAAGGCCGACCCCGACGCGCCCACCAAGAAGGGCCTGACCGTCGGCTTCCTGCCCAAGCAGGTCAACAACCCCTACTTCACCTCCGCCGACAAGGGCGGCGAGGCGGCCCTGAAGGAGCTGGGCTCCGGCTACAAGGAGGTCGGCCCGTCCAGCGCGACGGACACCTCCGGCCAGGTGTCGTACGTCAACACCCTCACCCAGCAGCAGGTCGACGGGATCGCCGTGTCCGCGCAGGACCCGGGCGCCCTGTGCACCGCGCTCAAGCAGGCCATGAACAACAAGATCAAGGTCGTCACCTACGACTCCGACACCAACCCCGGCTGCCGCAACGCCTTCGTCTCGCAGGCCTCCGCCGAGGACCTGGGCCGCACCGAGGTGCAGCTGCTCGCCGAGCAGATCGGCTACAAGGGCGAGATCGCGATCCTGTCGGCCGCGCAGACCGCGACGAACCAGAACGTCTGGATCGACTTCATGAAGAAGGAGCTGGCCGACCCGAAGTACAAGGACGTCAAGCTCGTCAAGGTCGCCTACGGCAACGACGACGCCCAGCAGTCCTTCCAGCAGACCCAGGGACTGCTCCAGCAGTACCCGAACCTGAAGGGGATCATCTCCCCGACCACCGTCGGCATCAAGGCGGCCGCCCAGTACCTGTCGGGCTCCAAGTACAAGGGCAAGGTCAAGCTGACCGGCCTGGGCACCCCGAACGACATGCGCACCTACGTCAAGAACGGCACCGTCGACGCCTTCGAGCTGTGGGACCCCGCCAAGCTCGGCGCGCTCGCCGCGCAGACCGCCGTCGCGCTCGTCTCGGGCCAGATCACCGGCAAGGAGGGCGAGACCTTCAAGGCCGGCGGCACCACGTACACCATCGGCAAGGACGGCGTGATCAGCCTCGGCAAGCCGACCGTGTTCGACGCCAAGAACATCGACCAGTTCAACTTCTAGCCGGCCCCGCCCGTCAGCCCCGCCTCAACCCCCACCGAGGAGCGGTACTTCATGCAGCGCGTCTGTTTCCTGCTCAAGGTCCGCCAGGACATGCTCGCCGAGTACCGCGACCGCCACGCCGCCGTGTGGCCGCAGATGCGCGAAGCGCTCTCGGCCACCGGCTGGCACAACTACTCGCTCTTCCTGCGGGACGACGGTCTCCTCGTCGGCTACCTGGAGACCGAGGACTTCGCGGCCGCCCGCGCCGCGATGGAGGCAACCGACGTCAACGCCCGCTGGCAGGCGGAGATGGGCCCCTTCTTCGAGTCGCTCGACGGCGCCCGGCCCGACGAGGCCATGAAGCCGCTCACGGAGATCTTCCACCTCGCCTGAACCCCCGCACCCCGCCCGCCCCGCCCCCCGCACTCGAACGACAACGGAGTCCCCGAGATGAGACGACGCACCCTGCTGGCCGGCGCCCTCCTCAGCGCCGCAGCCTCTCCCGTGCTCGCCGCCGGCACCGCACGCGCCGCCGACCCCGGCCCCTCGGTCACGCGGCGGACGACCACCCTGCTCGACCCGCAGGCCGTGTTCTTCGTGTCCTACGACGGGCTGGTCAACAACAACTCGTTCCAGAAGAACGGGCTCCTCACCTACAAGGGCCACCAGTACGCCACCTGGTACACCTCCACCCGCAACGCGGTCGTCGCACGCCGGATCCTGGGCGGGACCACCTGGTCCACGGTGACCCTGCCGCACCGGCTCAAGGCCGACGACTCGCACAACGTCATCTCCATGGGCGTCTCCCGGACCGACGGCCGCCTCCACCTCAACATGGACTCCCACAGCGACGGCTTCTTCTACGTGAAGTCGGCCGCCGGACTCCTCGACAACCCGGCGACCACGTCCTGGACGTCGTCCGTGTTCGGCGCCGTCCAGACCACCCTCGACGGCCTCGCCCTCACCGGCCAGTTCACCTACCCGCAGTTCGTCCCGACCCCGGAGGGCCGGCTCCAGCTCAGCTACCGGGCGGGCATCTCCGGCAACGGCCGCAACGCCCTCGCCGAGTACGACGGTTCGACGTGGACGAACCTCGGCGAGTGGTCCGGCTCCACCGGCACCTACACCAGCGAGCACGGCTCCAGCACGGCCCGCAACATGTACCTGCACGGCATCGACTACGGCGTCGACGGCCGGCTGCACTCGCTGTTCACCTGGCGCGAGCAGAACGGCGCCGTGATGTGCAACGGCGGCGGCATCAGCAACCACGACACCGGCTACGTCTACTCCGACGACCGCGGCCGGACCTGGTGCAACGACGCGGGCGCCGTCGTGGGCGTCACCGGCGGCTCCGACAAGGTGGCCGTGACCGACGGCGGCCTCGTCGTGGACGCGCTCAACCCGGACCACTCGCTGATGAACCAGGAGAGCCAGGCCACCGACTCCGCGGGCCGGCCGCACGCGATCATCAGCTACGTCCCCGGCCGCTTCGGCCAGTGCACCACGAACTACGTCGCCGACCGCACCGCCAACGGTCGCGCCTTCCACCTGCGCAAGAACGCCTCCGGCGGCTGGCAGAAGACGGAGATCCCGGTCGCCCTCGGCTCCAGCCAGCGCACCAAACTGGTCCTCGACACGTACGACAACGCCTATGCGGTCTTCCCGTTCGGCCGGATCGCCGGCGCCTCGAAGGCCTCCGGGTACACCGACTGGAAGATCCTCTTCGACGGCAGCGGCCTCAACGCCTTCGGCGAGGTCGTCATCGACGAACTGCGCGTCCGGGCCGACAACGTGCTGTCGTTCATGTACCAGGAGAAGTCGGCCGGGACGACCCCCTCCGCGCTCCACGTCGTCGACTTCGCGCTGCCCGCATGACCGTCGCACCGGCCCGGCCGGGAGCCCGACGGGATGAAGGTAATGTGAAGACCGTCCCGCCGTGCACCGTCCACCTGGAGGTTCCCGCCTGATGGCCCAGTCGGTGGGTATCAAGGACGTCGCCCGTGCCGCCGGAGTCTCCGTCGGCACGGTGTCCAACGTCATCAACCGCCCGGACACGGTCGCCACGGAGACCCGCGCCCGGGTGCTCTCGGCGATAGACCGCCTCGGCTACGTCCGCAGCGAGTCCGCCCGTCAGCTGCGCGCGGGGCGCAGCCGGATCATGGGGCTGCTCGTCCTCGACATGGGCAACCCCTTCTTCGTGGACGTCGCCCGCGGCGCCGAGCGCGCCGCCCGGGACGCCGGCCTCGGCGTGATGGTCTGCAACAGCGCCGAGAGCGCCGGCGAGGAGGCCGAGTACCTGTCGCTCTTCGCCGAGCAGCGGGTGCGTGGCGTGCTGCTCACCCCGGCCGACGCCACCGGCCGCAACATCGAGTCCTTCCGCCGGCACGGCATCCCCTTCGTCCTGGTCGACCGGGTCTCCGAGGGCACCGCCGAGTGCTCGGTGTCGGTCGACGACGTGGCGGGCGGCGCGCTCGCCGTGCGGCATCTGATCGACGCCGGCCACCGCTCGATCGCCTACGTCAGCGGCCCGCCCGGCTTCACCCAGGTCCGCGACCGCCGCACCGGCGCGCTGAACGCGCTGGCCGAGGCCGGCCTCGGCCCCGACAACCTGCGCGAACTGCCCACCGAACGGCTCGACGTCGCCGCCGGACGCGACGCGGGCGCCCGGCTGCTCGGCCTCGCCGACCGCCCGACCGCCGTGTTCTGCGCCAACGATCTGCTCGCCCTCGGCGTCCTCCAGGCCATGTACGCGGCCGGCGTCACCGTCCCCGACGACCTCGCCATCGTCGGCTACGACGACATCGAGTTCGCCGCCGCCGCGGCCGTCCCGCTCACCTCGGTGCGCCAGCCCGCCGTGACCATGGGCGCGCTGGCCGCCGAGATGCTGCTGGAGGAGACCGAAGCGGACGCCGCCGACGCCGCCGACACGTCGGACGCGGGGGGCGGCGCGGGCGGGAAGCGGACGCACGAGCACCGGCGCGTCGTGCTCCAGCCGGAACTGGTCGTGCGCAGGTCGAGCCTGTCCGCCCGGTGAGCGGCGGCCGGAAGCCGCTGAACGGCCGTTCAGCAGCGTACTGAGCAGCCGTTCAGCACCGCGCCCGGACGGCGGTTCCGCGCCGTTCATGATCCCCGGGCTGTGGAGCCGTCCCGACATGTGCTGAACTGGGCCGCGGTCCGCACACCGATCGTCCCGGGAGCCCTCGTTGTCCGTCAGCTACCGCCAGCCCGGCGTCGTCCTCACCGACCGCCGTTTCACCGTGCCCCTCGACCACGCCGACCCGGCGGGGGAGACCATCGGGCTCTACGCCCGTGAGGTCGTCGCGAGCGACAAGGCGGACCGGGACCTGCCGTGGCTGGTCTACCTCCAGGGCGGCCCCGGCTTCGGCGCCCACCGCTTCGTCGGCAGGCCGGCCTGGCTCGGCCGCGCGCTGGAGGAGTACCGGGTCCTGCTGCTCGACCAGCGCGGCACCGGCCACTCCACCCCGGCCAACCGCCAGACGCTCCCGCTGCGCGGCGGCCCGGCCGAACAGGCCGCCTACCTCGCGCACTTCCGCGCCGACTCCATCGTCCGCGACTGCGAACTGATCCGCGGCGAGGTCACCGGCGGCGCCCCCTGGACCGTCCTCGGCCAGAGCTTCGGCGGCTTCTGCGCGGTCACGTACCTCTCGCTCGCCCCCGAGGGCCTGGCCGCCGCCCTGATCACCGGCGGGCTGCCCTCCCTGGACGCCCACGCCGACGACGTCTACCGCGCCGCCTACCCGCGCATGGAACGCAAGAACGCCGCGCACTACGCCCGCTACCCGCAAGACGTCGAACGCGCCCGCCGCATCGCCGAGCACCTGCTGCACCACGACGTGACCCTCCCGAACGGCTACCGGCTGACCGTGGAGGCGTTCCAGACGCTGGGCATCCTGCTCGGCGGCGGCGAAGGCAGCCACCGGCTGCACCACCTCCTCGAAGAGGCCTTCGTGACCACCCCCCGGGGCCCGGAGCTGTCCGACGCCTTCCAGGAGGACATCCAGGGTCAGCTCTCCTTCGCGGGCCACCCCCTCTACGCCCTCGTCCACGAAGCGGTCTACGCACAGGGCACCCGCCCCACCGACTGGGCGGCCGAGCGGGTGCGCGCCGAGTTCCCGCAGTTCGATGCCGCCAAGACGCTCACCGGGGACGGCCCGCTGCTGCTCACCGGCGAAACGATCCACCCCTGGATGTTCGACGCCGACCCCGCCCTGCGCCCGCTGCGCGAGACCGCCGGTGTCCTCGCCGCCCGCACCGACTGGCCCGCGCTCTACGATCCCGCGCGCCTGGCCGCCAACGAGGTGCCGGTCGCGGCAGCGATCTACCACGACGACCTGTACGTCGACACCGCCCACTCGCTGCGCACCGCGCACGCGATCCGCGGACTGCGCACCTGGGTCACCGACGAGTTCGAGCACGACGGCGTCCGGGCCGGCGGCCCGCGCGTCCTGGACCGCCTGCTCGCCCTGGCCCGTGACGAGGTGTGACGCCGCGGTCACCGGATAGTCTGCGGGCATGACCGAGCCGACGACCCCTCAGCTCCGCCCCATGCCCGAGGACTGGCGGCGCGCCCTCGCCGTGGTGGCGCACCCGGACGACCTGGAGTACGGGTGCGCCGCGGCGATCGCCGCCTGGACCGACGCCGGCCGCGAGGTCGGCTATGTGCTGGCGACCCGCGGCGAGGCGGGCATCGACACCCTCGCGCCCGCCGAGTGCGGCCCGCTGCGCGAGCGGGAGCAGCGGGCGAGCGCGGCCGTGGTGGGCGTGTCGTCGGTCGAGTTCCTCGACCACCGCGACGGCGTCGTCGAGTACGGTCCGGCCCTGCGCCGTGACATCGCCGCCGCCATCCGCCGACACCGCCCCGAGCTGGTGATCACCCTCAACCACCGCGACACGTGGGGCGGGGTCGCCTGGAACACCCCTGATCATGTCGCCGTGGGCCGGGCCGTCCTCGACGCGGCGGGGGACGCCGGCAACCGCTGGATCTTCCCCGAACTGGAGGAGCAGGGCCTCCAGCCCTGGAACGGGGTGCGCTGGGTCGCGGTCGCCGGGTCCTCGTCGCCCACCCACGCCGTGGACGCGTCGCCGGGTCTCGAGCGCGCCGTGGCCTCCCTCCTCGAACACCGCACGTACATCGAGGCGTTGACGGACGAGTCGCCCGAGGACTATGCGCGGGGCTTCCTGACCGGGACGGCGACGGCGGCGGGGGAGAGGTTCGGCGGCCGGCCCGCCGTCGCGTTCGAGCTGTTCGATCGGTAGCCCGGCAGGTCAGTAGGCTGGCGGCATGCGAGACACGACGACGGACCGGGCCGAACTGCGCGGCGACTGCGAGAACTGCTTCGGACTGTGCTGTGTGGCCCTGCCCTTCGCCCGCTCCGCGGACTTCGCCGTCGACAAGCCCGCCGGCAAGGCGTGCCCGAACCTGGGCGCGGACCACCGCTGCGGTATCCACGCCCGGCTGCGGGAGTCCGGCTTCAGCGGCTGCACGGTCTACGACTGCTTCGGCGCCGGCCAGAAGGTCTCCCAGGTCACCTTCGGCGGCCGGGACCGGAACACGGTCCCGCGCGAGGAGGCCCGGCGCATGTCCGAGGTGTTCCCGGTGGTCCGCCAGCTCCACGAACTCCTCTGGTATCTCACCGAGGCGCTCGCCCTCCCCGCCGCCCGGCCGGTCCGCGGCGAGCTGCGCCGGCTCCTGGACCGCACCGACGCCCTCACCCGGCTGTCCCCGGACGAGCTGACCGCGCTCGACGTGCCCGCCCACCGTCAGGACGTCAACGCGCTGCTGCTGAGGACCAGCGAACTGGTCCGTGCGGGCGTCCCCGGGCGCCGGAAGGACCGGCGGGGCGCCGACCTGGTGGGGGCCCGGCTGAAGGGCGCCGACCTGCGCGGGGCGAATCTGCGCGGCGCCTGTCTGATCGCCGCCGACCTCACCGGCGCGGACCTGCGCCGGGCCGACCTGATCGGCGCCGACCTGCGCGACACCGACCTGACGGACGCGGATCTGACCGGCGCGTTCTTCCTGACCCAGCCGCAGGTGAACGCGGCCCGGGGGAGCGCGGGCACCCGTCTGCCGGAGTCAGTCGCCCGCCCCGCGCACTGGACAGCCGGACGCTGAGCCCGGACCGCCCCGGCCCTCACGCCCCTCGTGTTCCTGAGCGCCGGCGGCGGCACCGCCCGCGTCGCCGTCCCTCGTCCGTGTGCGCCGTTCCAGACGTATGCGCAGCCCCTCCGGCATCAGCGTCAGCCGTTCCGTGACCCGCAGCCGGTAGGCGGGGTCCGGCCGCAGCTCGTAGCGGCGCAGCAGCAGCCCCAGCACGAGCACGGCCTCGTGCAGCGCGAACTGCCGTCCGATGCAGGCCCGGGCGCCGGTGCCGAACGGCTTGTAGGTGTGCGGGGCCCGCGCGCGCACGGCCCGTGCGTCGAAGCGGTCCGGGTCGAAGCGCTCCGCGTCGGGCCCCCACACCCCGGGGTCGCGGTGCAGCATGGCGGTGAGGACCAGCGCCCACCCGCCGCGCCGCATCGGGTGCTCGCCGCCCAGCACGGTGTCCTCCCTGGCCTCGCGCGCGAACGCGGGCGCCGTCGGCCACAGCCGCAGCGCCTCGTCGAGCACCCGGCGTACGAGGCGCAGCTTCGCGACCTGCTCGTAGCCGGGCACGGCCGTGTCCCCCCACACCCGGTCCACCTCGGCGCGGGCGCGGGCCGCCAGGCGCGGGTCGAGGGAGAGGTAGTGCAGCGCGAAGGAGAGCGCGCCCGAGGTCGTCTCGTGACCGGCCACCAGGAAGGTGACGACCTGACGGCGCACGTTCGTCGCCGACAGCCGTTCGCCCGTGGCCGGGTGGGCGGTGTCGAGCATCCGGTCGAGCAGGTCGCCCTCCCCGCCGCCCGCCGACCGGCGCGCCCGCACCAGGTCGTCGACCGTGCTGTTGAGGAAGGCGATGTCGGCCTCGTTGCGGCGCGAGGCCCGCCGCAACAGGGCGGGCGAGGGCACGGTGTTCAGGCGCTGCGCGTAGGTGAGGGTGCCGATCATCGCGGTGACGAACGGGTGCGGCCGGGCGCGTTCGAAGGAGCCGAAGTCGTGCCCGAAGCCGGTGCGCGCGATCGTCTCCAGCGTCAGTTTGGTCATGTCCCCGGGGACGTCCACGGCCCGGCCCGCGGCGAGTTCCGCGTCCCAGTGACCGGTGAGACGCTCCGCCACGTCCACCATCATCGGGTGGTAGGCGGCCATGGCCTCCCGGCTGAACCCCGGCGCGAGGACGTCGTGCGCCAACTGCCAGTTCGGCTCGTGGTTGTACGCGGTGAACAGCGCGTCCCCCACCACGGGGCGCAGGTTGGCGATGCCCAGCCCGACGTGCTTGGCGAACCGGGTCTCGTCCGCCATGTCGGCGGCCAGTTCCGCGCCCCCGACGAAGACGAACTCCCGGTTGAACACCTTGCGGCGGAAGATCGGCCCCAGCTGCGAGGCGTACTTCAGGGAATCCTGAAGCGGGGTGCGCCGGCTCGCGCCCAGAAGGTCACCGAGCAGCGGGATCCGGTGCGGCGGATGCGGTATGCGCTCCAGCTCGGGCCAGCCCAGCTCCGCGCTGCGAAAGCCTTTCGGCAGTGCGTCCACAGGCGCGTTCTCCGCCGTCGGCCGCGTGGACCGCGCCGGTCCGGCCGCTTCCGCGGACCTCGCCGTGCCCGCCGTGCCCGACGTCCCCGTCTCCGCCATGACGCGATCTCCCTTGATGCACCGGCAGGTTGAGCATGTTGTACGTGGGTTCAATAACGTGCGTCAGTCTGGTGCCGCCGTCGAACCGGCGTCAAGTAAGGTGCGCCCATGGCCGCGAAGCAGGGGGAGGAGCGCGCCCGGCGCCGGCTAGGCACCGCGGAGCGCAGGGAGCAGCTCCTGTCGGTCGGGGCGCGGCTGTTCTCGGAGAGCCCCTACGACGACGTGTGGATCGAGCAGGTCGCCGAGATCGCCGGGGTCTCCCGCGGGCTGCTGTACCACTACTTCCCCACCAAACGGGACTTCTTCGCCGCGGTGGTCGAGCGCGAGAGCGAGCGGATGCTGCGCATGACGGCGGCGGTGCCCGGCGTCCCGGTCCGTGAGCAGCTCGCGTCCGGTCTCGACGTCTATCTGGAGTACGTGGAGTCCCACGCGCACGGCTACCGGGCGTTCCACCGTGCGGACGCCGCCGGGGACCAGGCCGTGCGCAAGGTCTACCAACGGGCCCTGGCGGCGCAGGAGCAGCAGATGCTGGCGGCCCTGGGCGCCGACCCCGAATTCGGCCGGGTCTTCGAGGAGCGTCCCGACGTACGGCTCGCGGTGCGCGGCTGGCTGGCGTTCACGACGGCGGTCTGCCTGGAGTGGCTGCGCGGCTCGGAGCTGTCCCGCGAGCAGGTGCGGGAGTTGTGCGCCAGGGCGCTGCTGGGAGTCATCGCCGTTCCGCGCTGACGCGCTCACGCCGGGGCGGAGCCCTTCGGCCTTCCGGCCTCCCGCCCCGACGATCGACGCACCCGTATCCGTATCCGTACCCGTGTCCGACTCGTCCGTGGACGGCAGTGGTGGTTGGCGTGGTCCTGGAACTCCGATAGGTTAGGCAAGCCTTACCTTAGGAGGTTTCAGGATGGGTGACAGCCAGAGCTGGGCCGCGGCGCCCGCCGCCGCCGAGCGGGCCCGTTCGGTGCTCGCCACCGCGTGGTCCTGCGCGGTGACAGCGGCCGGCGCGCGCGAGGAGTTCGCCGGCGCCCACACCGTCGACGACGACGGCCGGGTGGTCCTGCGCGTGCCCGAGGACAGCGCCCTGCTCACGGCGGCGCTGTGCGCGCCCCGCGGCGAGCCGTCCGCAGTGCTGGAGTTCGCCGACGTCGCGCCCGTCCCGGTGCGCCACCGGGTGCGCGCCCGGCTCTGGCTCGCCGGCTGGTTCACCCCCGAGGGCGACCGTCTCGCCTTCCGGGCCACTCGCATCGTCCTCGGGCCCCCCTCCGGCGCGGTCGTCGTCGACCTCGACGACTTCGCGCAGGCCCGGCCCGATCCCCTCGCCGACGCCGAGGCCCGGCTCCTGACGCATCTCGCCGACGCCCACCCCGACGCGGTGGAACGGCTCACCCGGCTCCTCCCGCCCGACGTCCTGCACGGCGCCGTCCGGGTGCGGCCGCTCGCCGTGGACCGGCACGGGCTGACGCTGCGCGTCGAACGGGCCCGCGCCCACGGCGACGTCCGGCTGCCCTTCCACGCTCCCGCCGACGACGTCGGCCGGCTCACCGAACGGGTGCACGTCCTGCTCGGTCAGGCGGCCGCCGCGGCCTGCCCCCGAGCCCTACAACGGCAGCGCGCAGACGGCGACCGGTGAGGCGAACGGCTCGCCCGCGAGCCGGAGTCCGCCGTTCGAGGCGTCCACCCGGAACACGCTGACCGTGCCGGAGCGCTGGTTGGCGGCGAACAGCAGGGCGCCGTCCGGCGACAGGGCGATCTGCCGCGGGAAGTCGCCCGCCACCGGCGTGGTGCCGAGCAGCCGCAGCCGGGCGCCGGCCGCCTCCACGGCGTAGCGCGCGACGGAGTTGTCGCCCCGGTTGGCGAGGAAGGCGAACGCGCCGTCCGGCGTGACCGCCAACTGCGCCGGGTAGTTGACGCCCGCCTTCGAGCCGGTGGACTGCGGCCGCCCCAGGGTCAGCCGCCCGCTCGACGGCTCGTACGCGCATACCGTCACCGTGTCGTCGGCCTCGTTCGCCAGGTAGGCGTGCCGGCCGCCGGGATGGAACGTGAGGTGACGCGGACCGGCACCCGTCCGGGTGTGCGCCTGGGCGACCTCGGTGAGGACGCCCGTCCTGTCGTCCAGCCGGTAGCTGTACACGGTGTCCGTGCCGAAGTCGACGGCCAGGACGTGCCGGCCGTCCGCAGCGGTGACGACCTGGTGGGCGTGCGGTCCCCGCTGGCCCGGCCGGGGCGCCGGGCGGCTGTGCCGGACCAGGTCGGCGCGCTCGCCGACGGCTCCCGAGGCCTCGATCGGGTGCACGGCCACGGTGCCCGAGCCGAAGTCCGCGCTCAGCAGCCACCGCCCGCCGGGATGGACCGACAGATGGCAGGTGGCGGCCCCGCCGGTGGCCCGGCTGCCCAGCACCTTGCCGTCCGACAGCCGCACCGCCGTCACCGCGCCCCGCTCGCGTTCGTTCGCCGCGTACAGGGTCGCGCCGTCCGGATGCACCGCCAGGTAGGACGGGTCCGGCACCCCGGTGATCGTCCCCTTGCCGATGATCCGCCCCGACGCGCCGTCGTACGCGGCGACGCCGATGCCCTTCCCGCCGCCCGCCGTGGAGGTGTACGTGCCCAGGTACAGCGGACGGACCCCGGACGGGCCCGGCGAGGGGTCGGACGAGGCCCGCGGCGCGGCGGACGACGGCGGCTGCCGGGGCGGCGCGCCCCGCCGCGCCTCCTCGGAGGCGGCCCGACCGCCGTCCCCGTCGCCGCCGCACCCGGCCAGTGCCGGTCCCGCGGCGACGGCGCCGATCGCGCCGACGGCTCCGACGAAGCGGCGCCTCGTCCAGCGTTCCCGCCGGCCGTCTCCCGGCGGGCCGGGGGACCCCCGCCGCGCCGCGCCCGTCCCACTGTCCATGCCCGCACCTCAGGTCGTCGTACGCCTCCGCCGTGACAGCCACCTTGACCCGGACCGGCCGGTGCGCGCAAAAGCGGCCTCCGCGTCACCCGGCGCTGCGGCGGGCCTCGGACCGCTTGCGGCGCAGGCGGCCCGGCTCCCGCAGCCGCCTCCTGAGCCGGTACAGCCAAGGCCGGCGCTCACGCTGCTCCTGGCTGTTGCGGTCCAGTTCCTCCAGCAGCCGTTGGGACCGGTGCTCGGTGTCCAGTTCGTCGATGATGCGGGTGACCTCGGTCAGCACGGCGCCGTGCAGCTGCCACTGGCGGGCGTCGTGCTGGAGCTGCTCCAGCAGCAGCTGGGCGAGCTTGTCGCGGGTCGTGGCGGCCTGCCGCAGCTCGGCGGTGAGGCGGGCCTCGGCGGCGTCCGCGTTCAGGCTGACGTGCGTGGTCACCAGCACCGCGAAGCTGACCACCGCGTCGGCCATCTCGGACAGCACCTGCTCGACGACCTCGCCGGTCGCGGGCGGGAACAGCGGGTGCGGCTCGCGCTCCTTGGCGAGGTCGGTGAGGGACCGGGCGAGCACCCGCAGCACGACCGTGCAGATCTCCAGCGTGTCCAGGCCGGTGCGCAGCACCACGCGGTGCAGCAGCCCCTCCCGGACGCGGGGATTGAGCCTGAGGCTCTCCTCGGCCTGCCGCAGGGCCGCGTCCACCTCGACGATGTCGTGGTCCAGCCGCCGGGCCTCGTGCAGCCGCGCCGCCGCCTGTGCGGCCGGGGTGCGGCCCGCGGCCTCCTCGCCGATGCGCAGCATCAGCTGCCGCAGCCGCCTGGCCAGCCCTTCGATGGACTCGCCGGCCTCCTCCACCCACACCGGCGGCGGCAGCAGCAGATTGCAGCCGAGCCCGACGACCGCGCCGATCAGCGTCTCCACCACCCGTGCCCACGCCGTGTCCCCGACGGTGGTGACGCCCAGCACCAGCATGGCGCTGATCGCCACCTCCGGGACGTACTCGTCGACCCGCACCAGGTGTCCCACTCCCAGCGAGGCCACGATCAGCAGGCCGAGGCTCCACCAGGTCAGGCCGACCAGCAGGCTGAAGACGATGGCGACGACGACACCGGCGACCACCGCGGTCACCCGGCGGACGCCGTTGGTGAGCGTCGCGTACAGGGTGACCTGGACGACCAGCAGCGCCGTCAGCGGCGCGGTGAGCGGCAGCGCCTCGGGGCTCAGGCGCAGTGCGATGACATAGGCGAGCGAGGCCGCGGCGGCCGACCGCAGAGCCTGGAGGACGACGGGTTCCCGATGGCGCCGCACCAGCCGCACGAGCGGCGCCGCACGCTGACGTACTTCTTGCATCCCCAGACCCGTTCCCCTTCCTCGGCGGCCTCGAACGTCCCTTCTGTCCCGCGACCGCCTGCGACGGGTCGTGATGCCCCGTATGGCCGCCGGGGCCGGGCCGCCGCCGAGGGCCGGTCAGGCGTAGAGCCTGTCGAGGAAGGCCGACAGGTTGTCCGTCGTGCGGGCGATCTGCTCCTCCAGCGTCAGGCTCTCCTCGAAGCGGGCGCCCGGCTCCAGCGGCTTCCGGCCGCGCAGATAGAGGGAACACGCGAGATCGGTGCACATGTACAGCCCCACCGAGTTGCCCTCCCGGCCCGCGGCGCCCGCCTTGCGCGCGGTCATCAGCGAGACCCCGCCACCGGGGTGGGTGGTCAGGCACAGGGAGCACATGCTGCGGTGTGTGAGCGTGCGCCGCGCGGACGGGAAGCGCAGGGCGACGCCCACGAGAGCGCCGTCCCGCTCGACGACGAGGCAGCTGCGGTCGGGCGCGCCGGGATCACGCCAGCCGAGGAAGTCCAGGTCGTCCCACGGCGTCCGGTCGAGATCGCGCGGGACGGTCATCCGCGCGGCCTCCCCCTTGGAACAGTTGACGAAGGAACGGCGGATGGAACGTTCGTCGAGCGGCTTCATGGCAGTCTCTCCTGACGAGGGCGGGCCGACGGGCCGACGGGTGGTCCGAGGGGGTCCGCGGGCGGTCCCACGGGCGATCCGGGTCGGCTCCGAAAGTCAGCCTAGGGGCTCTAGGTTTTCACCTAGGGTAGGTAGCCGAAGCGGGGGGAAGCCAGTGGATTTCGACGAGCGCGCGATGCCGTCCCGGGCGTGGGCGGCGATTCGGCACGTCGCCGCGCGGAGCGCGCCCGGAGCCGGCACGGCCGAGCCCGTGCGGGGGGTGCGGGAAGCGCGGGGGCTGCCCGTGCGGGGCGCGCCGGGCGGCGCCATCCCGGCGGGGGCGGAGACGGACGCGCGCCCCTCGTCGCCGGCCGGGGACGACGGCCGGGCGCGTGCGGCTCTCCCCGGCGCGTAGAGCCGGCCGCACCGCGACCGACGGGACGCCGACGGCCCCCCGAGGGGCGGGTGCGCGGGGCGCCGGTAGGGCACGGCTTGCGGGGGCGCGTTCCGTAGTCTGTTCCGGCGGCGTACCACCGCCGCCGCGCGGTGACCGCGTCCGAGAGCGCCCGACGGGTCGTGCGTGTGCGGCCGGTGCGTCGAGGGCGGGCAGGCGCGGGGCGTGTGCACGGCGCGGTCGACCGGAACAGGGGAGGGGTGCATGACGGACTCCTGGGCGCGGGCCCGAGGACCTGCGCCGGCTGCGGGAGCGGGTCTCCCCGGAGCCGATCGCGGCGCTGGACGAGATCGCCGATGCGGGGCGCTCTTAGCTCATAGCGTGAACTAAGGGTTGGAGAATGTCGCGCGGGCCCTTCCGCAGAGGTATCTTGCAGGTCGGGCAGGGCTCGGAGGGGAGCGACATGACGGGGCGGAACGGGCGCACGGTACGCGACCTGAGGCGGGCCAACCGTACGGCCGTACTGCAACGGCTCTACTTCGACGGGCCCCTCAGCCGATTCGAGCTGGGGCCGGCCACCGGTCTCAGCTCCGGATCGATCAGCAACGTCGTCGCCGATCTGATCGCCGACGGACTGGTGGAGGAGGCCGGCAGCGTCGACTCCGACGGCGGCCGCCCCCGCATCCTGCTGCGCGTGGCCCCCGGCAGCGGCCACATGATCGGCGTCGACATCGGCGAGACCCGGGTGCGCATCGAGCTGTTCGACCTCACGCTCACCGAACTCGCCCGCGCCGAAAGACCGTTGGAGCAGAGCCGGTACGAGGTCGACGGGATCGTCGGCCATGTCCGCGACGGCGTCGCCGAGGTGCTCGCGAGCGCCGGGGTCGCCGCCGAGCACCTTCTCGGGATCGGCATCGGCGTTCCGGGCATCGTCGAGCACACCCCCGAGCGCGGCGCCGTCGTGCACGGCCAGACCATCGGCTGGGACGCCGTCCCGCTGGAGGCGCTGCTGCGCGAGAGCGCCCTGCTGCCGGAGAGCGTCGCGTACTTCATCGACAACGGCGCCAAGACGCTCGGGCAGGCCGAGATGTGGTTCGGCGGCGGCCGCGGCGCGCACAGCGCGGTCGTCGTCCTCTTCGGCTCCGGCGTCGGCGCCTGTCTGGTCACCCCGGAGGTGGAGCACGGCCGGGCGGTCGAGTGGGGCCATCTGACGGTCCGGGTGCGGGGCCGCCGCTGCCGCTGCGGAGCCCTGGGCTGTCTGGAGGCGTACGCGGGCGCGGAAGCGCTGCTGGAGCGCTGGCGGGAGCAGGGGGGCCGGCCCCCCGAGGGCGTCGACGAGGAGACCGCGCTGACCGCGATGCTCACCGCCGCCTACCCCCCGCCCGCGCCGGACGGCGACGGAACCGGCCACGACGCCCGGCCCGCAGGCGACGCAACGGCCCCCGGGGACGGAGTGGCCCCCGGCGCCGGCCGGTCGGCGGACCCCGTCGCGCTCGCCGTCCTGGAGGAGACCGCCGAGTACCTGGGCGCCGGTCTCTCCGACCTGATCAACCTCTTCCAGCCGGAGCGCATCCTCATCGGCGGCTGGGCCGGCCTGCAACTGGGCGCCCGCTTCCTGCCCGCCGTGCGCCGCCACGCCACCGCGTACGCGCTGCGCCACCCCGCCCAGAAGGTCACCGTCGAACTGGGCCGGCTCGGCCCGGACGCGGTCACCGTGGGGGCGGCGATCCTGCCGCTCGCCGACTTCTTCGGCCGCGGCGGCCGGCGCCCCGAGCCCGCCCCCGCGGGCCCGGCGCCCGCCTGGCGCACGGTCCTGGAGGACCGCGCCCCCCGCTGAACCCGCCCCCGGACGGCCGGACCGCGCCCGGCGCAGGGGCGCGGTCCGGCCGTCCGGCGTTTCGGCGCGCGTGCGGGAGGTACTCGCGAGTCGCCCGGACGAACGTCGTCCGGTGACGTCGCCCGCGTCCGGCGCGGTGCGACCGCGAGAGGAGGACGTCGTGGCGGAACAGCGACTGGAGGGCCCCGGCGGCAACGGAGCCCCGGTCCCGCGCGACCTGCCGGACCAGCAGGCCGACGGGGGCGGCGACCGGTGGGACGTCGCCGAGCCCGAGCAGTCGGGGGAGTCCGGGAAGGACCAGGGGGCCGCCCAGGACGTCCCCGACACCGACGAGGCCGGGACGGGCCCGAAGGGCGCCCCCCACGCGGGCGACGGCCAGTCGGACGACCCTGAGCCCGAAGAGCCCACCGCCTGACCCTCGAAGGAGCCGGCATGGCGGGGTTCCGGCTCGGGGCCGCGGCGACGGCGGCCCGCCGCGGGTCTCGGCCCCGGCTCACCACGTGCACCTCCGTCCCGGCCGCGGACACCGCCTGCCGGCCTGGCACGGCGCGTACCGTGAACTGCCGTACCTGTTTCCGCGTCGGCGGTCGCCGCCGCGTCCGGCCTGGTCCTCGCGGTAGCCCCGGCGCACGAGAACACGCCCGCCCACCGCGTCGGGGAGCCGTGGCCGAGACCCGGCGCGAGGTTGCGCCGGCGCCCTGCTGCGGACCGGTCGCCTGCTGACCGTGGCCGGCGCGGCGGCCGCGACCGTGCCGGGTCACCGGCGCCTCGCCGCCGTCATGGCGGGCATCGCCTCGGCAGAGGACCCGAAGTACACGGTGGAACCGCAACGCCGGCGCGGGAACGCACCGGCGGCCCGGGACGCCTGACGCCCGGGGCGGCGGGCGGGCCGGACGACCGTGCCACCCCGGTTCGCCGGCCCGCCGCCGTGCTCGCGGTCAGCTCGCCTTGCCGCCGTGGAGGGGGGCCGTCGGCGCGCCCGCTCCCTCGCGCAGCCCGAGGAGGAACTCCTCCAGCACCTCGGGGGCCGTGTGCTCCGGGCGCCAGCCGAGTTCCACGCGGGCCCGGGTGCAGTCCATCAGGGGCAGCCGCAGGACGGCGTCGAAGAGGTGGGGCGAGGCGGGCACGAGGCGCAGGTTCCAGGCCGCGGCGAGCGCCGTGCGCGCCGCCGCGCGGGGCAGCCGCACCGGGCGGGCGCCGAACATCTCACCGAGCAGCCGCACGTCCACGGCCGGCTCCGCGGCCAGGTTGAACGCTCCGCGCACCTCCGTGCGCAGGGCCAGGCGGACGGCCTCGGCGGCGTCGTCGGTGTGCAGCGCCTGCATGCGCAGACCGGGGACGTCCGGCAGGCAGGGCAGCAGTTCGGGCCGGGCGAGCGGGCCGGGCAGGAACCTGCCGCCGAAGATGCGCCGCTGTTCGCTCGCCGACTCCCGCTTGAACAGGAACGCGGGCCGCATCCGCACCACGCGCGTCTGCGGCCGGTCACGCTCGAAGGTGTCCAGCACGCGCTCCAGATAGGCCTTCTCCCGGCAGTACGCGGCGTCCGGCCAGCCGTGCGTCGGCCAGGACTCGTCCACCGGCCGGTCCTTCGGGCCCGGCGAGTAGGCGCCCACCGACGACGCGTGCACCAGGACGGGCACCCGTGCGGCGGCCACCGCGTCGAAGACGCGCAGGCTGCCGAGGACGTTCGTCCGCCAGGTCGTCGCCGGCTCGTGCGTGGGCTGGAACGCCCACGCCAGATGCACCACCGCGTCGGCGCCCCGGAACAGCGCCGCGAGATCCAGCCGTGGCGAGGCCAGATCGACGGCCGTCCACTCGGTGCCGGACGGCGGCCGGTCCGGGATCCGCCGCGCCAGCCCGTGGACCGAGGCGACGTCCGGATCGTCCGCCAGACGCCGCACCACACTCGTGCCGACGTTGCCGGTGGCGCCCGTGACCACGATCCTGCTGCCCGTTGCGCTGCTCACCATCGGCTCCTCTCGGGTCCTGGGGGAGCCGACCGAGTACCCGGCCCGCACCGGCGCACGCGGCCGCCGCCCCCGGCGCATGACCCCCGGGGTAATCGACGCCCGCCGGGCGCGTCGCGAGCATGGACGACGTCACCGGGCGCCGCTCACGCCGCGCGGCCCCGCACACCGCACGCATCGCAGGAGGACGTCCATGCCGTACTTCACGAGCCCCGTCGACGGCGCCCGGCTGCACCACGTCGACCACGGACCGGCCGACGGACCGGTGATCGTCTTCGTGAACAGCCTGTACTTCGGGTCCGAGATGTGGGAGTACCAGATGCTCCCGCTGGCGGAGGAGGGGTTTCGCTGCGTGGGCTTCGACCGGCGCGGTCACGGCCGCTCCGACGACACCTGGGGCGGCTTCGACCTCGACAGCCTCGCCGACGACGTCCAAGGCCTCCTGGACCACCTGGACCTGCGGGAGGCGACCCTGGTCGGGCACTCCGTCGGGGCGGCCGAGGCGGTCCGCTGCCTGACCCGGCACGGCGCCGGGCGGGTGGCCCGGCTCGCGCTGGTCGCCGGCATGACGCCCGGCCCCGCGAGGGCGGCGAACCACCCAGGTGGAGTCGACCCGCGGCTGCTGCTGGACGGCGTCGAAGCCTTCCGGCGCGACCGCTCCGCGTTCTTCGCCGACGGCGCCCGCGCCTTCTTCGCGCTGGACCGCCCGGGCAACGACCTCTCCGACGCGTACGTCGAGACCATGATCCGTCGCTGTCACGGCTCCACGGCGCGGGCCGGCGTCGCCATCGGCGAGCTGATCGCCGGCCTCGACGTCGCGCCGGAGCTGGCCGCGCTGGACCTGCCGGTGCTCGTCGTGCACGGCACCCACGACACCTCCGGCCCGATCGAGCTGACCGGTCGCCGGGCCGCCGCCCTCGCCCCGGACTCCACCCTGAAGGTGTACGAGAACGCCGGCCACGGCCTCTTCGCGACCCACGCCGACCGGCTCACCGCCGACCTGCGCACGTTCGCGTCGGGCACGTGAGCGTCCGGCGGGGGAGCGGGGCGGCGGACTACGCCCGGGAGGGCTGGGCGGGGAAGGCGTTCACGCCCGTCAGTTCGGCGGACAGCTCCCACAGCCGCGCGGCCTGCCCGGGGTCCGTCGCCCAGTCCCTGACGCCCGAGCGGACGTCTGCGTCGACGGCGGGCTCGGCGACGTCGCAGTCCTCCAGGTAGAGGCCGCCCAGGCCCGCCAGCTGCGGCGAGGTCGCCGCCCAGACCTGGGTGGCCGCACCCTGCTCGGGGGTCTTGAATCCGGGCTGGCTGATCACGTTGCCGTCCTCGTCGATCCAGCCGCGCTCCACCATCTCCGCCTTGGGCAGGTGGCGCTGGAGCGGCGTGATGATCCCGCCCGGGTGCAGCGAGAAGGCCCGCACGCCGTGGTCGCGGCCGAGCCGGTCGAGGTGGAGGGCGAAGAGCGCGTTGGCGGTCTTGGCCTGGCCGTACGCCTCCCACTTGTCGTAGCCGCGCTGCCAGTGGACGTCGTCCCAGCGCATGCCGGAGAAGTGGTGGCCGCGGGAGGACACCGAGACCACGCGGGCCCCGCCGGGCTCGATCGCCGGCCACAGCCGGTTGACGAGCGCGAAGTGGCCCAGGTGGTTGGTGGCGAACTGGGCCTCCCAGCCGGGACCGACGCGGGTCTCGGGGCAGGCCATGACGCCGGCGTTGCCGATGAACAGGTCGACGGCGCGGCCGGAGGCGAGGAAGCGGTCGGCGAAGCCGCGCACGCTGTCCAGGTCGGCGAGGTCCAGCTCGTCCACCTCGACGCCGTCGAGTCCCGCGACGGCCTCGCGCGCCGCGTCCGGGCGGCGGGCGGGGACGACGACGCGTGCGCCGGCCTTGGTCAGCGAGCGGGTGGTCTCCAGTCCCAGTCCGGAGTAGCCGCCGGTGACGATCGCGAGCTTTCCGCCGAGGTCGATGCCGGCGAGGACGTCGTCGGCGGTGCTGTGGGCGTCGAATCCGGAACCGATCTTGTGCTGTGCAGTGCTCATGCCGACGACGCTACGAAGTGGAGTGCGCTCGAAGTCAAGTGCGCGCCGCGCGCCGCGCGCCGCGCGCCGCGCGCCGCGCGCCGCGCGCTGCGCGCCGCGACCGGCCCGGGCTGCCGTGAGCGGCGGGCGCGGCCGGACAGAGGGAAGCCCCGACCGGACGGGGGAATCACGGTCGGGGCGGTCTGTGCGTGGGTGCGGACGGCGGTCGCCTCTCGGCGAGACGCTCCACAGGGCTTCAGCCGGACGATCGTCCCTGTGGGCAGAAGGTGAGGCCCGGGGACACTGTCCCGTCCACACCCACGGTTGGTTCAACGGGTAACTACCTTTGCGTGTTCCCCCGTTCCGCAGGTCATGGGGTGACCTCCGTCACCTCACGCCAGCGGGCTCGACGACAGGGAGGCCAGGAGGTCGGCCGGGTCGTCGTAGACCGCCTCCGCGCCCGCCTCCAGCAGGTCGGCCCGCGGGATGCCGCCGCTGAGCAGGCCCACGCAGCGCACCCCGGCCCGGCGGCCGGCCTGCATGTCCCACACGGTGTCGCCGACGAACACGGCCCGCTCGGCAGGGGCGCCGGCCAGCTCGAGCGCGTGGCGCACCGGTTCCGGCGCGGGCTTGCCCTCCTCCACGTCGTCCGCGCTGGCCGTCGCGGCGATGACGTCGTCGGCGTCGATGGCGGCGCGCAGGGCCGACAGCTCGGGCCCGCTCGCGGAGGTGGCGAGCACGACCGTCCAGCCGTCCTCGTGCAGCCGGCGCAGCAGGGATCCGGCGTCCCGCAGCGCCGGCAGCCGGTCGAAGTACTGCGCGTAGAGGACCGTGTGGGCGTCACTCAGCGCGGCGTCCTCGTCCTTGTCCCGGTCGTCGCCGAGCAGACGCGCGACCAGGTCGTCGGACCCGAGCCCGACGGCCCGGTGCACGGCGTGCATCGGCACCCGGTGGCCCGCCTGCCGGAAGGCCTCCCACCAGGTGACGACGTGCAGGTGGTTGGTGTCGACGAGGGTGCCGTCGACGTCGAACACGGCGGCGCGTGTCATGTGAGTCCTCTCTCCGTTCCCGGGCACGGGCGCGTACCCCTGAGCGATTCCCGCGGGTACCACCTCACGGGCCGGTCACGCACGCCGGCGTCCGGCCCTCCCGCGTCCAGGCCAGCAGGTCGTCCGCCGGCCAGGCGTTCACGATCCGCTCCTCGGGCACCTCGCACTCCTCGGCCCGCGCACAGCCCAGGATCTGCCAGTCCAGCTGGCCGGGCGCGTGGGCGTCGGTGTCGATGGAGAAGAGCGTGCCCGCCTCGACGGCCCGGCGCAGCAGCCGGCGCGGCGGGTCGAGCCGCTCGGGCCGGCTGTTGATCTCCACGGCGGTGCCCGATGCGGCGCACGCCGCGAACACCTCGTCCGCGTCGAACGCCGACTCGGGCCGGCCGCGTCCGGTCACCAGCCGTCCGGTGCAGTGGCCGAGAACGTCGGCGTGCGGGTCGCGCACGGCGTTCACCATGCGCCGCGTCATCGCCCGCGACTCCATCCGCAGCTTGGAGTGCACGGACACCACGACCACGTCGAGGCGTTCCAGCAGCTCGGGCTCCTGGTCCAGCGACCCGTCGTCGAGGATGTCGCACTCGATGCCGGTCAGCAGCCGGAAGGGCGCCCAGGAGGCGTTGAGCTCCTCGACCACGTCCAGCTGGCGGCGCAGCCGTTCGGGGGACAGCCCGCTCGCCACCGTCAGGCGCGGTGAGTGATCGGTGAGCACGGCCCACTCGTGGCCGAGTTCCGCGGCCGCGCGCCCCATCTCCTCGATGGGGCTCCCGCCGTCGGACCAGTCGGAGTGCAGATGGCAGTCGCCGCGCAGCAGGGCCCGCAGCCGCGAGCCCGCCCCGTCGGTCAGCGGGCCGCCCGCCTCCTCCTGAAGTTTCTCCAGGTAGGAGGGTGTCCGGCCGGCCAGGGCCTCGCGTGCCGCCTGCGCGGTCTTGGGACCCACGCCCTTCAGCGACTCCAGCGTCCCGGCCGCCGCCCGCTGCTCGACCTCCGCCGCGGACAGTCCGGCCAGCACCCGCGCCGCGGTCCGGAAGGCCCGTACGCGGTAGGTCGGGGCCAGGGACCGTTCCAGCAGGAAGGCGATCCGGTCCAGCGCCTCGACGGGATCCATCGCCACCTCCTGGCTCCAGAGTTCCCCACCGGCCTCCCGGCCGCACGACGAGCGGCGCCGATCGCGCTCCGGGGGGAACCGTGATGTGCCGAATCATGGTGATTCATCCCGGCCAGTTCGGCTCTACCCTCTATGTCATGACCGAAATCGCAGGCTTCCGCATCTCCCGGCCGCGGATCATGGTGCTCGGGGTGCAGCCGGGCCCGGCGCCGTTCCGCATCGTGGAGATCGACGGAGAGGTGGTCGGCGAGGCGAGGGACGTGACCGACGTCCTCGAGATCGCCGCCGCCTACGGCATCACGGTCCACGACCTCGACGACCCGGACGCCGTCCGCTGGGTGGGCGGCGACCGGTACACCTGGCGACCGCACTGAGCGGCCCGCCCGGCGCCGCCCCGGACGCCCTCCCCGCCGCCCTCCCGGGCCGTCCTCAGGCGCGCTGCCTGCGCGCGTGCACCGCGCGGCTCACCCTGCGCCCCAGGAGCAGATAGCCGATCAGGGCGCCCGTGGTGTTGAGGATGACGTCGTCGATGTCGAAGGCGCGGCCGGTCACCAGCGCGCCCTGGGCGAACTCGACGAGCAGCATGACGGCGGCGGTCAGCAGCAGCACGCGCACCAGCCCGCGCGCCCGGGGCGCGACGACCGGCACCAGCACCCCGAAGGGCACGCCGAGCAGCACGTTCCCGCCGATCTGCTTCACCGCGTCGCGCAGCGCCGGCTGGTCCAGATAGGCCCGCAGCGAGTCGCCGGGGCGCAGGTTGGAGTGCACCAGCGCCGTCGACGCGGGCGAGGGCTCCAGGGTGATCCGGGCGAGGACGACGGCGAACGCCACCATGAAGGCGAACGCCACCAGCATCGCGAGCAGCCGGAGCGGGAACGGCAGGGGCCGGTGCTCGGGGCGCGCGGGCTCCCGTTCCCCGGCCTTCTCGGCCCGCGCGGCCTTCCGCGCCCGCCAGGCCCCGCGGCCCGTGGGCGCCCGCCCGGCCGTGTCGGCCCTGGCGGGCCCGGACTCGCCCGCGGCGGGCTTGGCGGTGCGCAGACGGAACGTGGTGAGCGGACGTAGCGCTGCACGGGCCATGCGGTCCTCCAGTCTTCAACTTCCAAAAGTCGTTGGGCGGTTACCCCCGAACGGTCCGGGGATGCGGCCGGACGGGTCCCGAACGCGCCCGCTGGGGCCCCGCCGCGGCCCGGGCGTCAGGAGCCGTAGGACACCTTCACCTCCGTGAAACCGAGGGATCGCAGCAGTCCCTGGAGCATGCCGGTGGTGTTCGACTCGGCGCGCGCGGTCAGCTCGCTGTCCTTCGCCGCGTCCCCGATGTGCTTGACCGCCAGTTTCTGCACGGCCTGCTCGCCGCCGGGGTTGTCGGAGAAGAGGTCCCCGAGGCGGTCGAGCAGACCGCGCTGCTTGGACACGGCGTAGGAGCGGTCGGGGTCGAGAGCCGGCTTGCCGAGCCGGGCGTGCGGCAGCCGCAGCGTGGCGGAGGTGCGGTCGCCGTTCACCGTCACGTCCTTGTCGCCGACCTTACCGAGGTCGACGTAGGCGTCGACGGTGCCCGCCCCGACGTACAGGGTGCGGGTGCCGCGGATCGCGTCGGGCAGGTACTTGGCGTCCTTCTCCAGGTCCACGACGACCTGGAAGTTGCCGGACGCGGCGTTGTAGCGGCTCATGTCCTGGATGGACTGGAGCAGGGTGGGGCCCGAGCGGTCGTGGGTCTCGGTGCCGAAGAAGTCGCGCAGCCCCGGCAGCAGGCTCAGCCGGATCCCCGCGAACATCACGACGAGCACGACCACGACGGCGGTGAGCGCCTTGGCCCAGCCGGGCATACGGCCGCGCGGACGCCGGGCGGGCTTGGTCTCCTTGGTGGGCTCGATCGAAGTCGTCATGCGGACGGTCCTCTCTTCCTCCTGACCGCATTCCCGCCAATCCCCGTGTCAGGCAGCCTTGTTGAGGTGCTGTGACACGGCGGTGCGGCGGCGTCGCCCGGCGGCGCCCGCCGGGCGGCCGGGCAGGCCGGCCGGCCGGGGCAGGAGGGCGTGGGGAGCCTCCCGGCGTTCCCGCGGGTGGGCAAATCGGACGTGGTCCGTAGCATGAGAGGTCCCGCCCCCGGCCGGACGTGATCAGCGAGGAGCCGACCGTGCGAGACATCTCCGTGTTCAGCGGCAGCGCCCACCCCGAACTCGCGGCCGAGGTCTGCGCCCACCTGGGCGTGCCCCTGAGCCCCACCCGCCTCAGCAGGTTCGCCAACGACTGCCTGGAGGTCCAGCTCCAGGCCAACTGCCGGGAACGCGACGTCTTCCTCGTGCAGCCCCTGGTCCGGCCCGTTCAGGAGCATCTGGTGGAGCTGCTGCTGATGTGCGACGCGGCCCGCGGGGCGTCGGCCGGCCGGATCACCGTCGTCATGCCGCACTATTCCTACGCGCGCTCCGACAAGAAGGACGCCCCCCGCATCTCGCTGGGCGGACGGCTGGTCGCCGACCTGATGGCGGCGGCGGGCGTCCACCGCGTCCTCACCATGACGCTGCACTCGCCGCAGGTGCACGGCTTCTTCTCGATGCCGGTGGACCATCTGCACGCCCACCGGGAGCTGGCCGCGCACTTCCGCCGCTACGACCTCTCCCGCACCACCGTCGTCTCACCGGACCTGGGCAACGCCAAGGAGGCCGCCGCCTTCGCCCGGATGATCGGCGCCCAGGTGGCGGCGGGCGCCAAGCAGCGCTACGCCGACGACCGGGTCAGCATCAGCGCCGTGATCGGCGAGATCGCCGGGCGGGACGTCATCGTCCTGGACGACGAGATCGCCAAGGGCAGCACGGTCCTGGAGCTGCTGGACCGGCTGAGGGAGTCCGAGCCCCGCTCGATACGGGTGGCGTGCACGCACGGGCTCTTCGCCGCGGGAGCGCTCAAGCGGCTCAGCGAGCAGCCGGACGTGCTGGAGATCGTGTGCACCAACACGGTGCCGGTCCCGGTCGAGGAGCACACGGACAAGCTGCGGGTCCTGTCCATCGCCCCCGCGCTCGCGGAGGCGGTGCGCCGCATTCACAACGGCGAGTCCGTCAGCGCCCTGTTCGACGCGGCGCGCGGCCAGTAACGGGCGGGACGACGGAAGCGGCAGGTGGCGGGAAGGAGCGGGGAGGGAGCGGGAGGAGAGGCAGGCGGAGGGGCGCGAGGGCCGGGTGGAGCCGGCCCGGGCGGGCAGCGCTTCGCGGCGCCGTCATAACGTGCCCGAGGCGGCGCCGGGCCGCTCCAGGGCCGCGTCGAGCGTCGTCGCGGGCGGCAGCAGCCGGGACAGCCCGGTGGCCCGCAGGATCCGCAGCGTGAGCGGGTGCGCGCAGACGAGGTGCAGGCGGCCGTCGTGGTCGAGGACCCGGCCGCGCGCCCGGTACAGCAGCCGCAGCCCGGAGCAGTCGAAGAACTCGATCCGGGTGAGATCGAGGACGATCCGCGGCGCGGGGCCGGCGGTGGCCTCGTCGAGCAGCGGGCCGATCTCCGTCGCGGCGACGAGGTCGATCTCACCGCGGAACTCCAGCACCGTGTATCCCCGGTCCATGCGGATGCGCAGATGCGGGGAGTCCGCCGCGGATTCCAGCTGCACGACGACATCGCCTCCAACCCGCTCCACCGGTCGGGAGCTTCCAACGGCCGGGGAGCGCACAGCAGTTCCCCGCCTCAGCAAGTTACCCCCGATGGAGTGAATTCCAGCATGTTCGATTGACATATGTCTTCGAAATGCAACCGACTCTGGCCGAGTTTTTTCGCGTCGTGAGCGAAGGGGGGACAAAGTCCTACGACAGAGCTTGCCACGCCTTCGAGAGCGCCGTGCGGAACTGCTCCGTCTGACGGTCCGTGAGATCCCCGACCATCCGCTCCTCCAGCTCCCGCACCGGGCCGGCGTGCCGCTGAAGCAGGTCGCGCCCCTCCTCGGTGAGCAGGATCAGCAGTTCGCGCCGGTTGCGCGGGTTGCGCTCACGGCGGACCAGGCCGCGCCCCTCCAGGGAGCGCACCAGGTCGGCGATGGACTGGGCGGTGACGAAGGAGTCCCGGGCGAGCTGGGCGGCGGACAGCCCGTCGTGCCGTTCCAGCACGGTGAGCGCCGTGTACTGCAACGCCGTGATCCCGGACGGCCTGACCAGGTCGTCCAGGTGCGACCGGACGACCAGCTCCACCTGCTTGACCATGTAGAGCAGGGACGGGGGTGTCCTGTGCGGCGCGGAAGCGGGCGCCGCCGCCTGTGGTGTCCGGGGGCCGACCATGGGGCGAAGCGTAGACCATTGACAGGAAACCTGTGCGTAATAAGACTGCCGACCAACAGGAAACCTGTTATTTGAAATCTTGGCGACGATGCTGAGGAGCGCCCATGACCGCCTTCGAGATCGATCCCGGCCGGCTGTTCGTCGGGGGCCGGTGGCGAGAGGCCGCGGACGGGGCGCGCGCCGACGTGGTCGACCCGTCCCGGGGCACGGTCCTCACCACCGTCGCGCAGGCGGGCGCCGCGGACGTGGACGCCGCCGTGCGCGCCGCCCGCGAGGCCTTCGACGCCGGGCACTGGTCCGGACTCAGCGGCCGTGAACGCGGCCGCGTGCTGCTGCGCGTGGCCCGGCTGATCCGCGAGGAGGCCGACGACATCGCCCGGCTGGAGAGCCTCGACGTCGGCAAGCCCATCACCCTGGCGCACGCCGTCGACGTCACCAACGCGGCCCAGGACTACGAGTACTTCGCCGGCCTCGCCTTCACCCTGGACGGCGCACACCGTGACACCCCCATGAACGCCCTCGCCTACACCCGGCGGGAACCGATCGGCGTCGTCGCCGCGATCACCCCCTTCAACTTCCCGCTGATCCTGGCCGGATCCAAGATCGCCCCGGCCCTCGCCGCCGGCAACGCGGTCGTCCACAAGCCCGCCGACGAGACCCCGCTCAGTGCCCTGTACATGGCGGGCCTGCTTCAACGGGCCGGCGTCCCCGACGGCGTGGTCAACGTCGTCACCGGCACGGGCCCGGTGGCCGGCGAGGCCCTGCTGCGCCACCCCGGCGTCGACAAGATCGCCTTCACCGGCTCCACCGCGGTCGGCCGGCACGCGGCGAGCGTCGCGGGCGCGAACCTCAAGCCGGTCACCATGGAACTCGGCGGCAACGCGGCGCACCTCGTGTTCGAGGACGCCGACCTGGAGAAGGCCGTGGGCGCGGTCATCAAGGGCTTCGTCTTCAACACCGGGCAGTTCTGCATGGGCGGCCCGCGGCTGCTGGTGGCCCGCCCGGTCTACGGCACCCTGCTGAACATCCTCGCCGAGGCCGTCCCCGGCGTGCCGGTCGGCGACCCCCGGCTGCCGGAGACCGTCGTCGGCCCGATGGCGGGGGAGCGGCACCTGCGCAAGGTGGAGGAGTACGTCGATCTCGCCCGCGAGGAGGGCGCCCGCATCGTCTGCGGCGGCGAGAGGCTCGAACTCGACGGCGGCTACTACTACAAGCCCACCGTGATCGCCGACGTCGCCCCCGACTCCCGGGTCGTGCAGGAGGAGATCTTCGGCCCCGTCCTCACCGTCCAGCCCTTCGACGACGAGGACGAGGCGGTCGCGCTCGCCAACTCCACGCCTTACGGGCTCGCTTCGGGCGTCCAGACCGGCAACCTGGCCCGCGCCCACCGCGTCGCCGCACGCCTCCAGGCGGGCATCGTCTGGGTCAACGACTGGGCGATGCTCGACCCCGCCGTCCCGTTCGGTGGCGTCAAGGACTCCGGCTTCGGCCGCGAGTACGGCCCCGAGGCGCTCGCCGCGTACACCAGGGTCAAGTCCGTCGTCGTCTCGCTCGACTGACCGCCGCCGCCCGAACCCCCGCCCCCGACAAGGGAGTCGCACCGATGCCCCTCACCACCCGCGCCGCCGTCGTCGAGTCCGCCGGAGCGCCCTTCACCCTGTCCGACGTCGTGCTCGACGACCCCGCGCCGCACGAGGCGGTCGTCCGGCTGGTCGCGGCCGGCCTGTGTCACACCGACCTCGGCGTAGCGGGCGGCGGGCTCCCTTTCCCGCTGCCCGGGGTCCTCGGCCACGAGGGCGCGGGGGTGGTGGAGACGGTCGGCTCCGCGGTCACCGGCGTCGTCCCCGGCGACCACGTCGTGCTGTCCTTCACCTCCTGCGGCCGGTGCCGCAACTGCCTCGGCGGCCATCCCGCCTACTGCGCCGCGTGGCTGCCGCTGAACCTGCTCGGCGGCCGCCGCGCCGACGGCACCGGCACCGTCAGCCGGGACGGCCGGGTCCTCGGCGGCCACTTCTTCGGCCAGTCCTCCTTCGCCGAGCGGGCGCTGGTCGACGAGCGCAGCCTGGTCAGGGTCGACCCCGACGTTCCGCTGGCGTCGATCGCGCCGCTGGGCTGCGGGGTCCAGACCGGCGTCGGGGCCGTCTGGAACGTGCTGAAGCCGGCGGCCGGCGACACCGTCGTCGTCCTCGGCGCGGGAGCCGTCGGCCTGTCGGCCGTCATGGCGGCCGCCCTGTCGCCGGCGACCACGATCGTCGCCGTCGACCGGATCGCCGAACGCCTGGAGCTGGCCGTTGAGTTGGGCGCCACTCACACCGTGGACACGGGCCGCGCCGCGCTGGGCGACGCCGTCGCGGAGATCACCGGCGGGCAGGGCGCCGACGGCGTCGTGGAGACCACGGGGAACACGGCCGTGCTGCGCGGGGGCGTCGACGCGCTCGCCGCACGCGGCACCCTCGTCGTCGTCGGCGCACCGCCCTTCGGCAGCGAGGTCGCCCTGGACGTCAACGGGCTGCTGGGCGGCAGGCGCGTCGTGGGACTCACCCTCGGCGACAGCGAGACGCAGACCTTCGTCCCCGCCCTTGTGCAGTTGGTCAAGGACGGGCGCCTTCCGCTGGACCGCCTGATCGGCCGCTACGCGTTCACGGACATCGACCGGGCCGTGCGGGACATGACCACCGGCAAGACCGTCAAGCCGGTCCTCGTCTTCTGACGCCCGCCGAGCACCGGCCGTGGAGCCGGTGCTCCCCCTCCGCCGGCCGGCCCCATGGCCGCCGGGCCGGTGCGCGTCCGGTGCCGGCGTCTCCCGGCGGCGGGCCGGGCGACCGCGAGGCCCGGTTCCGTTCGCCTCCCGAGGGCCGGTCAACGACCCGACGGCGACCCCGTGTCAGGTCTCGGGAGGCCGTCGGGGCCGGGCACGGACACGCCCCCGGCCCCGGCGGGCGGTCAGTCGACCGTGAGGACCAGCTTGCCGGTGGTCCGGCCGGTGTCGCCGAGCCGGTGCGCCTCGGCGGCCTCGGCCAGCGGGAAGGTGCCCGAGACGGTGGCGCGCAGCCGGCCCGTCTCGACCAGTTCGGCGATCGCGCGCATCCCCGCCCGGTCGGCGTCCACGAGCATCCGCACCGCGCGCACCCCGAGCCGCTCGGCCTCCTCGTGGAACTCGTCCGATCCCACCGGCAGGATCGACACCACGATGCCGCCCGGCCGCAGCACGCCCAGCGACTTCACCGAGGTGTCACCGCCCAGCGTGTCCAGGACGACGTCGACGTCCTTCACGGCCTCGGCGAAGTCGGTCTCCCGGTAGTCGATCGCCTCGTCGACGCCCAGCTCGCGCAGGAAGTCGTGCTTGCCCGCGCTGGCCGTCCCGATCACGTACGCGCCGCGCGCCTTGGCGATCTGCACGGCCACATGGCCGACGCCGCCGGCCGCGGCGTGGATCAGCACCCGCTGACCGGGGCCGAGTTCGGCGGTCTCCACGAGCGCCTGCCAGGCGGTCAGCGAGACCAGCGGCAGCGCGCCCGCCTGGACGTGGTCGACGCCCTCGGGCTTGTGCCACAGGGCGCGCACCGGCGCGATGACGTACTCGGCGTGCGAGCCGTGGCCGAAGGGGTAGGGCAGCATGCCGAAGACGTCGTCGCCGGGGGCGAAGGTGGCGACGCCGACGCCGACCGCCTCCACGGTGCCGGAGACATCCCAGCCCAGGACGAAGGGCGGCTCGCCCAGGAACCCGCCCGTGGCGCGGTGCTTCCAGTCGGTCGGGTTGACGCCGGCGGCGCGTACCCGGACCAGGACCTCGTTCGGGCGGGGCGCGGGCCGCTCCGCCTCCGTCTGCTTCAGTGCCTCGGGACCGCCGAGGACGTCCTGACCGATGACGCGCATGGTCGTGCCGGTGCGCGGGGTGTTCTCAGTGCTCATGCCGAACAGCCTGCCCGGTCCGGTCCCGCCGGGAAATGGCATGATTGCCAACATCCGATAAGATCGTGCCATGCCCTCAGCAGACCAGCACCGCGTCGTCGTCCTCGCCCTCGACGGCGTCTACCCGTTCGAGCTCGGCATCCCGGCCCGCATCTTCGGCGCGGCCGACGGCCACTACGAGGTCATGACCTGCACCGTCGACGGCGGCCCGGTGCGGACCAACGCCGACTTCACGATCGGCGTCGAGCACGGCCGCGAGGTGCTGGCGACGGCCGACACCGTGGTGATCGCGCCGGTCGCCCCCGACCGGGTGACGCACGACCTGCCGGACGCGGTCGCCGAGGCCCTCGCGCTGATCCGCCCGCAGGCGCGCATCGTCTCCATCTGCACCGCCGCGTTCGTCCTGGCCTCGGCCGGACTGCTCGACGGCCGCCGGGCCACCACCCACTGGCAGGTGACCGACGTGTTCCGCCGGATGCACCCGCAGGTCGAGCTGGACCCCGACGTGCTCTTCGTCGACGACGGGCGGGTGCTGACCTCCGCCGGGGCCGCCTCCGGCGTCGACGTGTGCCTGCACATCGTCCGCAAGGACCACGGCAGCGAACTCGCCAACCGGGTGGCCCGCCGCTGCGTGGTGCCGCCCTTCCGGGACGGCGGCCAGGCGCAGTACATCGAGCAGCCCGTGCCGCAGGCCGGAGCGGCCGGCACGGCGGCCACCCGTTCCTGGGCCCTGGAGCGCCTCGACGAGCCGCTCGCCCTCGCCGACCTCGCCGCGCACGCGCGCATGAGCCTGCGCACCTTCGCCCGCCGCTTCCACGACGAGGTCGGCATGAGCCCCGGCCGCTGGCTGATCCAGCAGCGCGTCGCGCACGCCCGGCACCTGCTGGAGGCCAGCGACCTGTCCGTGGACCAGATCGCCGCCCGCGTCGGGTTCGCGACCGGCGCGTCCCTGCGCCAGCACCTGCACACCGCCATCGGCGTCTCCCCGCAGGCCTACCGCCGGACCTTCCAGACGGCCCGCTGAGCGCCCGGCCGCGACGGCGGGAGGCCCGTCCGTACGTCGCTGCGGCGGCCGGGGGTTGTCGCCGCTCAGCGGCTCGCGTGCAGGGCGACCAGCAACTGCCAGACCTGGTCCGCGATCTCGGCGGGCGTCCCGCCGAGATCGCCGTGCAGCCAGTCGGCGAGCACGCCCGCGAAGGTCGCGGCGACGGCCGAGGCGATCAGGGGCGCGTCCGCCGCTCCCGCCCGCTCCCGTTCCCGCAGGCTGTAGGCCCGCAGGTCCCGGTGGAGCACCCGGCCGAGCGGACCGCCGCCGCCCGGCGCCAGCAGGGTGCGGTACAGGGCCGCGTGCGGGGCCAGCGAGCCGAAGAACTCCGCCAGCGCGCCCGGCGCGCGGACCGGGTCGGGCCGTCCGCGCCAGGCGTGCAGCGCCTCCACGGCCTCGCGCACGACGTCCGCGCAGGCGTCGACGGCGAGAGCCTCCAGATCGGGATAGTGGACGTAGAACGTGGCCCGTCCGACGCCCGCCCGGCGCACCAGCGCCGCCACCCCGACCTCCTCCAGGGGCCGTTCGGCGCACTCCTGGAGCAGCGCCGTCCGCAGCTTCGCGCGGGTGCGGGCCGCCCGCGGGTCCTCGGCCCCGCCGCGGATCACTGCGCGATCAGGACGGCGGCCAGGGCGATCGCGCCGGGCAGCGCCTGCGCGAACAGGATCCGCCGGTTCGCGGTGACCGCCCCGTACACCCCCGCGACGATGACGCAGCACAGGAAGAAGACCTGCGCCCGGAACCCGGTCGGATCGGCCGCGACCAGCCCCCACACCAGCCCCGCCGCGAGGAAGCCGTTGTAGAGCCCCTGGTTGGCGGCCATCGGCGCGGTCCGCTTCGCCAGCTCGGCGTCGAAGCCGTGGAAGGACATCCCCGGCGGCTTCCGCCACAGGAACATCTCCATCACCAGGATGTAGAGGTGCAGCGCTGCCACCAGCGCGACCAGCACGTTCGCCAGAATGTTCATGTTCTCCCTCGACCCCGGTCCCACCGGAACGGTTCCTGGACAGGTGTCCACTATAGCGGGACACCTGTCCAAGAAGTCCAGGGGCGGAATCCCTCGGATGCGCGCAGCCGCGCACGGGATCCGCGCGGGCCCGTGACGGGGTGTGGCCGGTGGCCGACGCGAACGGGGGTATCCGCATGGTCCCGGGACGCAAGTCGGCCGTCCCGGCCCGGACCTCGCGGAGGAGACGACGACATGGCAGTGGTGAAAGCGGGCGTCGTGGTGCTCGACTGTGCCGAGCCCGAGAAGCTCGCCGAGTTCTACAAGGGACTGCTCGACGCCGAGGAGACCGACAGGAGCGCCAACCGGGTGGAGATCAGGGGCGCCGACGGCATCCGGCTCGCCTTCCGGCGGGACGTGAACGCGACGCCGCCGAGCTGGCCCCGCCCCGAGAACTCCCTCCAGGCCCATCTGGACTTCATCGTCGACGACCTCGACGAGGTGGAACGCCGGGTCGTCGGCCTCGGCGGGCGGCCGCTGGAGACCAAGGGCGCCCCCGGCCCGCACGAGGAGCGGGGCTACTCCGACCCGGCCGGCCACTCCTTCACCCTGCGCCTGGAACCCTCCACCGCGCCGAAGCAGGGCTGACCCGCTCCCGGCCGCGGTCACGCCGACCCGCCGCCCCGGCGTGACCGCGGCCGGAGCGACGCCCGCCGCGGCCGGACGGCGCACGGCCCGGCCACGGAACCGGCGCCCGGTCCGGGGCGTCAACGGCGGCCGGCCCGGCGCCGTCCGGCGGGAAAGCCGGGCGGCACCGGGCCGGCGAACGCGGATCCGGGTGGACGTGGGCGGACGTACGCCGTACGGACTCAGTCCCGGCCGGTCTTATCCTTGGCGGGCCAGACGCCGGTGGACCGTTCGATCGCCTTGGCGCCGGTCCGGTCCGCGGCGCTGCGCGCCGCCGCGAAGATCGCGCCCTGGACCGCCGCCGCCAGCAGCACCTCGCCCCAGCCGCGGTCCCGGTCCAGGGCGTCAGGGGCGTCGTCCTCGTGCCGGATCGCCTTCCACGCCTTGCGGAACGCGAGGCCCGCCAGGGCGCCGCTGGCCCAGCCCAGCGCGAAGCCCACGGGCTGGTACACGAGGGGCAGTTTCCTCTTCTTGGACACGTCGGTCTCTCCTTGTGTGAGGGATACGGGGCCTCAGGGCCGTCCCCGTTCCGGAACCTGTTCCCCGGCGCGCACCGGCCCGGGGGGAGTCCCTTCGCCGAACGGCCGGCCGCCCAGCTCCTCGCGGTGGTGCGGGGAGCGCCAGCCGGCCAGGTCGGGCCCGAGGGGGACGATCCGGGTCGGGTTGATGCCGGTGTGCACCTGGTGGTAGTGCCGTTTGATGTGGTCGAAGTCGACCGTGTCGCCGAAGCCTGGCGTCTGGAACAGATCGCGGGCGTACGCCCACAGGACCTGGTTCTCGGTCAGCTTCCAGCGGTTGCACTTGAAGTGACCGTGATAGACGGCGTCGAAACGCACCAGTGTGGTGAACAGCCGGATGTCCGCCTCGGTGATCGTGTCGCCGACGAGGTAGCGCTGACCGGTCAGCCGGGACGCCAGCAGCTCCAGGCGCCGGAAGACGCCCGTGCACGCCTCCTCGTACTCCTTCTGCCCGTTCGCGAAGCCCGCCCGGTAGACGCCGTTGTTGACGTCCTCGTACACCCCGGCCATGACCGTGTCGATCTGATCGCGCAGCTGTTCGGGATACAGATCGGGGGCGCCGGGGCGGTGCAGGGCCGTCCACTCGGTGGCGAGGTCGAGGGTGAGCTGCTGGTAGTCGTTGGTGACGAGCTTCCCGCTGGGCACGTCCACCAGGGCCGGCACGCTGACCCCGCCCGGCGGATCGCTCTCGCGCCGTTCGTAGGCCTCGCTCAGGTACCGGATGCCCAGCACCGGGTCACGGTCGTCCGGGTCGAGGGTGAAGCGCCAGCTTCGGTCGTCCTGGATCGGGTCGGCGATCGCCATCGACAGCGCGTCCTCCAGGCCGAGGAGCCGCCGCGAGATCACCGCCCGGCTCGCCCACGGGCAGGCGCGGCTGACGACCAGCCGGTACCTGCCGGCCTCCACCGGCCAGCCGTCGCGGCCGTCGGCCGTGACCCGGTCCGTGAAGCGGCTCGCGGACCGTTCGAACGACTTGTGCCCGTACGCGCTGTTGCCGCCGCCCCCGTCGCCCATGTTTCCTCCCGATGCCGGTGCGTTCCCTGCTCACCGCGTTCCCCGATTTCCGCCGACGGCACGGTGTGAGCCGCACCGGCCGGGGCAGTCGGCGAACGTGAGCGGGACATCCTCAACACGGAACGCCGAACGCACAGGCGAACAGACCACCCCGGAGAAAGGCGACCACGGTGCCGAAGGGAATGCCGACCGCAACACACGCGTCACGGTCCTGGTGGCCCTCGCCGCCAACCTGATCATCGCGGCGGCGAAAGCGGTCGGCGGCCTGCTCGCGGGCTCGCCCGCACTGCTGTCGGAGGCCGCGCACTCCGTGGCCGACAGCCTGAACGAGGTCTTCCTCCTCGCCGCGCTGCGCCGCAGCCGCCGCCCCGCCGACCGCCGGCACCCCTTCGGCTACGGCAAGGAGCGGTTCTTCTGGTCGCTGCTCGCGGCCGTCGGGATCTTCGTCATGGGCGGCTGCTTCTCCTTCTTCCAGGGCGTCGAGGCCCTGCGGTCGGGCGCGGACGAGAAGACGAGCGGTTACGTGGCCGGCCTCATCGTGCTCGGCGTCTCCTTCCTCGCGGAGGGCGCCTCGCTGCTGCGGGCGGTGCACCAGGTGCGCAGGCAGGGCGGCGCGGTCGCGGGACTGCGCGACCCGGCCCTGCGCACGGTCGTCGCCGAGGACGGCACGGCGGTGCTCGGCGTCACCCTGGCCGCGGCCGGGATGGCCCTGCACATGGTCACCGGGCAGGTCGTGTGGGAGGCGTCGGCGTCGCTGGCGATCGGCGCGCTGCTCGTCTTCGTCGCCTACCGGCTCGGCCGCGAGGCCCGCGACCAGCTCATCGGCGAGGCCGCCGACCCCGAGACCGGCTCGCGCATCCGCGCGCTGCTCGACGCCCAGCCCGAGATCGACAGCGTGGAGGCCCTCTTCACGATGAAGATGGGCCTGGACTCGGCCCTGGTGGCCGCCCGCATCGACCTCATGCCGGGTCTCGACAGCGAGCGGGTGGAGGAGGTCGCCGTCCGCATCAAGCGCTCGATCGCCGGCGTCGTCCCCGAGGCCGACCAGATCTTCCTCGACGTGACCGACCGCGCCCGCGAGGCAGGGGAAAGCCCCGCCGCGACGGGGGAGCGCGGCGGGGCCTGACACCCGGTTGCCCGGTGCGGACGCGTTCATGCGGCCCCCGCCGGAATCTCTTCCTCAGCGCAGGAGACCGGCTCCTGTGGACCGAAGGGCCCTCCGCCACGGCGGAGGGCCCTTCCGCGCCCCAGGGGGCCGGTGTGCTGCGTGCGGGTCAGCCGGCGGAACCCGGCTCCACGACGAACACGGGGATCTCCCGGTCCGTCTTCTTCTGGTAGTCCGCGTACGGGGGATAGGCGGCGACGGCCCGCTCCCACCACTCGGCCTTCTCCGCGCCGGTGACCTCACGGGCCGTCATGTCCTGCTTCAGCGGCCCGTCCTGGAGCTCGACGCGCGGCTCTGCCTTGACGTTGTGATACCAGACCGGATGCTTCGGCGCGCCGCCCTGGGAGGCGACCAGGGCGTACCGGCCGTCGTGCTCGACCCGCATCAGCGGCGTCTTGCGCAGCTTCCCGCTCTTCGCGCCCCGGGTCGTCAGGAGGATGACGGGCAGCCCCGTGTCCCGCAGCGTCGTCCCCTCCTTGCCGCCGGAGCGTTCGTACTGCTCCACCTGGTCGCGCACCCACTGCTCCGGGCTGGGCTCGTACTCGCCTTCGAGAGGCATGGCTTCCTTTCCCCTTCGTCGTCTTCGCGGGTCCCGTGCGCCGGTACCGCGTGCCTCCGGTCCGGCGGACACGAGTCGCCCGCGTCGGCCCGGCCGCATCGGTTCCCCGTACGTCCGTTCCTCGTGGATCCGTTCCTCGCACACCGGCCGGGCACTCGTCCGTCCCGCGTCGTGCTTCAACACCGGTACCCGCCCGTTTCATCCGTACGGCGGCCGGACCTACACCACCATGCGCACCGCGAGCGCCGTCATCACCGCGCTCGACACGAGAGCCGTCGCGAGCCGGCCGCGGTGACCGGTCAGGGCGCGGCCCAGCAGGGCCCCGCCCGCGGCGAGCAGCACCTGCCAGCTCGCCGACGCGGCGAACGCCGCCAGCACGAACACGCCCTGCTGCACGGGACGCACGGCGTCGTGGGCGCCGTTGCCCAGGACCAGCGCGGCGAAGTAGATCACGGTCGTCGGGTTGAGGAGGGTGATGCCGAGCAGGCTCAGGAAGGCCCGGGCCGGGCTCGGCGGGGGCGGGGCGGAACGGGTGCTGAGCCGGTGCGCCCGGTACTGGCGCACCGCGGACACCGCGCCCCGGGCCGCCAGCACGAGCAGCACCAGGGCCGAGGCCCAGCGCAGCGGCGTCAGCACCGGCCGCAGCACGGCGGCGACGGCGGCGCCCCCGACCGTGGCGACCAGGGCGTACAGCCCGTCGGCGACGGCGACGCCGAGCGCGGCGCACACGCCGGTGCGCAGGGAGGTGCGGGCGGTGAGGGAGACGAGGTAGGTCGCGACGGCGCCGACGGGTACGGCGATGCCGTATCCCGCGACCAGGCCCGCGACGAGCGCCGCCGTCACGAGGCGGAGGGGCCGGGCCTCCGGGGGGCGCCGGGCTGCTGCTGGACCGGGGCCGGGGAGACGGCGGCGGACATCGGCAGCGGCAGGGTTTCGTCGAAGGACATGGCCGGATGGTGCGGGTGGCGACCGGCCGACGGCAACTGTTTTTCCCCGCGCGACCGTCGGCTTCGCAGCCGAGAACGCCTGATCCGCCGCCCGGGCGGGACACCGGAGCGAACGGTTTTGGCCGTATCGCCCGATTCGTCGATCTGGCCGAACTCCGCGTCGCCTTATAGATGCCCGGGGCATCTAATGAAGATCGGCAGGACGCACCCCTCGTCTGCGAGGTCACCATGACGGACACCCAGGTCACCACGGACACCCAGGTCACGACGGACGCGGAGAGCGCCGCGGACGCACCCGACACCCCGGACGGCACGGACAGCCGCAATCCCGCCCGCACCGGAGCCGTCCCGGCCGGAGCGCCCGCCGGGGAGCCGGTCCCCGTGGCCTTCCCCCAGGACCGCACCTGCCCCTACCGGCCCCCGGCCGCCTACGACCCCCTGCGCGCCTCCCGTCCCCTCGCGCGCGTCACCCTCTACGACGGCGCCACCGCCTGGGTGGTCACCGGGCACGAGGCGGCCCGCGCCCTGCTCTCCGACTCCCGGCTGTCGACCGACCGCACCCGCCCCGGCTACCCGGCGACCTCGCCCCGGCTGCGGGCCCTGCCCGACCGCAAGGCCGCCCTGCTCAACGTGGACGACCCCGAGCACCACGCCCAGCGCCGGCTCGTGCTGGCGAACTTCACCCTCAAGCGCGCCACGGCCATGCGCCCGGCCATCCAGCGCGTCGTCGACGAACGGATCGACGCCATGCTCGCCCAGGGGCCGCCCGCGGAACTGGTGAGCGCCTTCGCGCTGCCCGTTCCGTCCACGGTGATCTGCGACCTGCTCGGCGTGCCGTACGCCGACCACGAGTTCTTCGAGGAACAGTCGCGGCGGTTGCTGCGCGGCCGGGTGCAGCAGGAGGTGCGCGACGCGCGCGACCGCCTCGACGCCTACCTCGGCGCGCTGATCGACCGCAAGCTGGAGGACCCGTCCGGCGACGGCGTCCTCGACGCCCTGGTGGACCAGCAGGTGCGCGAGGGCACGGTCGACCGCCGGGAGGCCGTCGCGCTGGCCACGATCCTGCTGGTCGCCGGGCACGAGACGACCGCCAACATGATCTCCCTCGGCGTCCACACCCTGCTCCAGCACCCGGAGCGGCTGGCCGAGCTGCGCGCCGATCCGACGCTGCTGCCGGCGGCGGTCGAGGAGCTGATGCGGATGCTGTCCATCGCGGACGGTCTGCTGCGGCAGGCCACCGAGGACATCGAGGTGGCCGGGACGACGATCCGGGCCGGCGAGGGCGTGGTCTTCGCGACCTCCGTCATCAACCGCGACGAGAGCGCCTTCCCCTCGCCGGACGCCCTCGACTGGAGCCGCTCCGCCCGCCACCACGTGGCCTTCGGGTTCGGCATCCACCAGTGCCTGGGCCAGAACCTGGCACGCGCCGAACTGGAGATCGCCCTCGGCACGCTCCTCGCCCGACTGCCCGGACTGCGCCTGGCCGTCCCGGCGGAAGAGGCCCGCTTCAAGCCCGGCGACACGATCCAGGGGATGCTGGAACTCCCCGTGACCTGGTGAAGGGCCCGACCATGGACATCCACGTCGACACGGACGTCTGCATCGGCGCCGGCCAGTGCGCCCTGGCCGCCCCGGGCGTCTTCACCCAGGACGACGACGGCTTCAGCACCGTCCTGCCCGGCCGCGAGGACGCCGGGGGCGACCCGATGCTCCGCGAGGCGGTGCGCGCCTGCCCGGTCGGCGCGATCACCCTGTCCGCCCCGCCCGAGTGACGCCCGCAGCCCTGCGTCTCCTCCTGGAACGCCCCCGTCGAGCCGCAGGGGACGGCGTCTCAGTAGGGTTCGCCAGTGACCGCACAGGACGAACAGCAGCCGTTCCTCTACCTCGTCGTCTGCGCCGCGGGCGTCGCCGCGGACGTCGGCGAACTGATCGTCGCCGCGCAGGGGCGGGGGTGGCGGGTCGGCGTCATCGCCACCCCGACGGCCATGAACGGCTTCTTCGACGTCGACGCCGTGGAGGCACGGACGGGGCACCCGATCCGGTCCGCCTGGCGGCGGCCCGGCGCTCCGCGGCCCTTTCCCGATCCCGACGCGGTCGTGGTGGCGCCGGCCACCTTCAACACCGTCAACAAGTGGGCGGCGGGGGTGGCCGACACGCTCGCGCTGGGCACTCTGTGCGAGACCGCCGGACTCGGCGTCCCCATGGCCGTGCTGCCCTGCGTCAACGAGACCCTCGCCCGTCACCCCGCCTACCGGGAGAGCCTGACGCGGTTGCGCGGGATGGGCGTGCGGTTCGGCTCCGCCCAGGATCCCGCCGGGGGCCACGGGTTCGGATGGACGCGGGCGCTGGACCTGCTCGACCACCCCGCCACGACAGAGCCCGGCCCGCCCGGAGCCGCTGGAGGCCGGTGACGCGGGGTCCCTTCCGCAAGGCCCCGCCCTCCGTCCCCGGAGGACGGGCCTCGCCCCGCTCGTGACCGGCGCGCGCGGTGCCGGGGACGGAAACGCGCCGGCACATTCCCGCCGGAAACCTGTTGAAAGCGCGTCGAAAGCCTCGCCGAAAAGCTCACCGAAAGGGGCCAAAGGGGCGTCGATACCGGTGCCACCCCAAGGTGCGATCCCTTATTGACGTTTCGTCAAGGTCTCCGGGCCGACGGGGAATGCGGGAAACCGCGTGATCTCTTGTTCCGCCTGGTCCGGCTGTGCGAAGGTGTGCCTTGTCGGCGCACGGACAATGTCTTCTGCACTGTGCGCGCGAGACGCCTCCCGTCCACACCCCCCGCGCTCCAAAAGAGCCGTCCCCCGCGGACGTTCGGAGGCGTCGAACCCTGTGCGAGCCGATCCCGCTTCCCCGGCGGGGTCGCCTACCCGATGGTATGGACTTTATGCCGCATGCCTCCGGAAGGAATGCAGACCGTGAATGACGCAGGCCTGTCGAATTCCCCTTCGGCGCGCCGCTTCGACGCGACGGACGAACAACTGAGCGCGGAGCTGAAGAAGTGGACGGGGGCGTCACCCGCGCTGCATCCCGTCGGCGAACTGCTGGACCGGCACTGGGAGGCGGCCTTCGCCTACGCGCGGCTGTGCACCGACGGCGAACGCGCGGCCGGGATGCTCACCACGGCCGCCTTCACCCGGCTGTTCGGCGAGACCCTGCGGCAGAACGGGCCGACGGCCGCCTGGCGCCCGCATCTGCTGGTCACCGCGCGCCGCGTCGCCGCCGAATGGGACGCCGACGGCCGCCGCGACCAGCTCCACCCCGCGCTGCGTTCCGAGGCGGAGGCGGACGGCGCCGACGACGGCCTGGGGGGCGGCCGCGCGGCCGCCCTCATGCTGCCGCCCGTGCACCGGCGCATGCTGTCCCGGGCTTTCCAGCGTCTGCCCGAGGCGGCCCGCTGCATGCTCTGGCACGCCGAGGTCGAAGCCGAACCCCTGGCGGTGCCGGGCGGTCTGCTGGGACTGGAGGAGGACGGCGCGCGCGTCGAACTGCGCCGGGCCCGCGAGCGGCTGCGCGAGGAGTGCCTCCAGGTGCACCGCGAGCTCGCCACCGAGGACGACTGCCACCGCTACCACCGCCTGCTGGACGTCACCTGCCGCCGCGGCGGCGCCGACCTCGACCCCGATCTGCGCGCCCACCTCGAACGCTGCCGGCACTGCGCCCACACCGCCGACCAGCTCAGACAGTTCGAGGGGCTGCTCGGTGCCGCCCTCGCCGAGGGTGTCCTGGGCTGGGCGGCCGCCGCCTACGTCGAGATCAGGACGGCCGGCGACGGCCAGGGGGCCGGTACCCCCGTCGAGCAGCCCCGCGGGTACGCGGGCGAGGCCTTCACCGACGGTGACCACCCGCGCCCGCAGGACGACCCCGCCTCCCTCGCCGCGCGGCCGGCCGCTGCCGACCGCCGTGCCGGATCGCGGGCCGGTGCCCTGGCCCGCATCGGGGCACGGGCCGCGGGCCTCGCCGGCCGGCCCGACGCCACGGCCGACGCAGGGCCGGGCCCCGGGAGGAGCCGCTCCGCCCAGAAGGCGGCCCGCCGCGCCCGCCGCCGCAACCTGACCGCCGCCGTGCTGACGGTGAGCGGGATCGTCGTCCTGCCGCTCGTGGTGTGGGCCGCCCTCGGTTCCGGGGAGGACACCGGCGCGGTCGCGGACAACGAGGCGGTCAAGGCCCCGGCCGCGGGCGCCGGCAAGGCCACCGACGGCCCCTCGTGGGCCGGCTCCGGCGACGACGCCCGGGGCGCGATGCGCGGCCGGCTGCACAACGCCGCGTCCGGGCTGTGCATAGGGATCGCCGGGGGCAAGCCCGCCGACGACGCCGAGGCCGTACTGGCCGCCTGTTCCTCCGCGCCCGGCCAGCAGTGGTCGTACGAACCGGACGGCCTGCTGCGCAGCGCCGCCGACGCCGGCCTGTGCCTGGACTCGCGCCTCGGCTACTCGGTCCGGCTGGGCCCGTGCGCCGGGACCGGCCGGCCCGAACCGGAGAACGTGCGCTACGACTTCACCCTTCAGGGCACGCTCGTGCCGCGCTCGGGACAGAACCTCGCGCTGGCGCCGGCCGCCACGGACGGCTCGGGCGCCCTCGTGCTGAAGAACCGGGCGGACAGCGCCGCACAGCGCTGGGTGATCGACACCTCGAAGCCCGACGCGCAGATGCAGATCGTCAACTGGGGCGCCGACAGCACCGCGGACGCCGCCCCGGACCGGAACGCCGTCCCGAAGTCCGCGAAGTCCGCCGCACCCGCCCCGATCCCCACGGCCGGCCCCTCCGCCGGTCCCGCGCCCACGGCGTCCGGCTCCCCTTCCGGCCCGGACGACTCGTCCTGCTCGCGCGCCGACCCGTCCGCCTGCCGCTGGGGCGGCGGCGCCGGCCACGGAGACGGCGGCTACGGCGGCGGATACGGTTACGGCGGCCATGGCGGGTACGGGGGCTACGGGTACGGCGGGTACGGCTACGGGGGCTACGGCTCCGACGGCCGGCGGAACTGACGACCGTCGGGCCTGACGGTCGTCGGGCCTGACGGGGGGCGTCCCGGACGCCCGGCCGATGCCGGCCTGTCAGGCGCCGATGACCTGGAGCGACGCCCACAGCGCGGCGACCGCCGCGATCAGCGCGGCCGGCGTGGTGAGCAGTCCCAGGCAGGTGAACTCGCCCGTGCCGACCCGCTCCTCGCGCTCCTGCACCACGCGCCGCCACAGCAGCGTCGCCAGGGATCCCGCGTAGGTCAGGTTGGGGCCGATGTTCACCCCGAGCAGCACCGCGAGCACCGCCCCGGCCCCGGCCGGGGCGGCGAGCGGTACGAGCACCAGCACCGCGGGCAGGTTGTTGATCAGGTTCGCCAGGACGGCGGCCAGCGCGGCCAGGCCCAGCAGCGCGAGCAGCCCCGAGCCGCCGGGCAGGGCGTGGTGCAGCGCGCCGTCCAGCCCGTTGTCGACCACGGCCCGCACGACGATCCCGAGCGCCAGCACGAACGCCAGGAATCCCGGCGCGGCGGCCCGCACGACGGCGACCGGAGTCACCCGCCGCCGCACCAGCGCCCGCACGGCCATGACCAGCGCCCCCGCGAAGGCCGCCCAGGCCGGTTCGATCCCGACCGCCGAGGCGACCACGAACCCGGCGAGCGTGCAGGCGACGGTGACCAGCGCGAACAGGGGCAGCTCGGGTGCGGGGCCGTCGTCGGCGCCGCCGTCGACATCGGGCAGGTCGCCGGCGAAGAACCGCCGGAAGACCAGGTACTCGGCGCCGATCGCGACGACCCACGGGAGCGTCATCAGCGCGGCGAACCGGGTGAAGCTCAGTCCGCTCGCCTCGAAGGCCAGCAGGTTGGTGAGGTTGGAGACCGGAAGGAGCAACGAGGCCGTGTTCGACAGGTGCGCGCACGCGTAGACGTGCGGCCGGGAGCGGACGCCCATCCGGGCGGCGGTCGCGAACACCACCGGCGTGAGCAGCACCACGGTCGCGTCCAGGCTCAGCACGGCCGTCACCACGGAGGCCAGCGCGAACACCGAGACCAGCAGTCGCCGGGGCCGCCCTGCGGCCCTGCGGGCCATCCACGCCCCGCACGCGGTGAACAGTCCTTCGACGTCGCACAGGTGGGCCAGGACCAGCACCGCAGCGAGGAAGCCGACGACCGGCCCGAGCCGTTCGGCCTCGGCCAGCGCGTGCTGCGGGGAGACCGCCCCGAGGGCGACCGCCACGGCCGCGGCGGGGACGGCGATCAGCGCCTCGGACCGTCCCGCGGGACGCAGCACGGCCCACGCCAGGGAGGCGGCGAGCAGGCAGATCGACAGGGTTTCGGCGAGTGGGGTGTTCAGGACGGTACTCCGGAGGCGGGGACGCGGTCGGGCCCGCCCATCGAACTGGTCCGGGTGCCCGTCCATGTAAACATGCCCGGGTAAACGCTTTCTCAAGGAGTAGCGCCCGTCACACCGGCCGGGACGGAGGCGGGAAAGCGGCGGGAGGTCGGCGGTCGGAGAGCGTGGAGCGGGCGAGCGGGGGCCCGCTCAGGCCTCGTCGAGCAGGCTCAGCTCGGCCCAGATCGTCTTGCCCTCGGGGGTGTGCCGGCTGCCCCAGCGCTGGGTGAGCTGGGCGACCAGGAGCAGGCCGCGGCCGCCCTCGTCGAAGGTCCTCGCCCGGCGCAGGTGCGGGGCGGTGTGACTGTTGTCGGACACCTCGCAGATCAGCGTCGAAGCGTCGTGGATCAGCCGCAGCCGGATCGGGCGGGAACCGTACCGGATGGCGTTGGTGACCAGTTCGCTCACCACCAGTTCCGTCGTGAACGACGCCTCGCTCAGCTCCCAGCGCGCCAGTTGCGCCACCACCTGTTTGCGGACCGGCGCCACCAGCGAGGGATCGGCCGGGATGTCCCAGGTCGCGACCTGGGCGGCGGGCAGCCCGCGGGTGCGGGCGAGCAGCAGGGCCACGTCGTCGGCGGCGCCGCCCGGCGGGAGCAGGGCGTGCAGGATCCGGTCGCAGGTCTCGTCCAGGGAGTCCGCGTGCGCCGCGAGCGCCTCGCCCAGCAGCCGGTGGCCGGTCGTCGTGTCGCGCTCGCGGGACGTGGTCAGCCCGTCGGTGTAGAAGGCGAGCACACTGCCCTCGGGGACCTCCACGACGGCCGACTCGAACGGCAGGCCGCCCACGCCCAGCGGGGGACCGGCGGGCAGCTCGACCCGCCTGGACACGCCGTCCGGGCGGAGCACCACGGGCGCGGGATGCCCGGCCCGCGCGAGTGTGCAGCGCCGGGACACCGGGTCGTAGACCGCGTACAGACAGGTCGCGCCGACCTCGCCGGGACTGCCCTCGTTCCCGGCTTCCTCGGACAGGCGGACGACCAGGTCGTCGAGGTGGGTGAGCAGCTCGTCGGGGGCCAGGTCGATGTCGGCGAGGGTGCGGACCGCGGTGCGCAGCCTGCCCATGGTGGCCGAGGCCTGGATGCCGTGTCCGACGACGTCGCCGACGACCATGGCCACGCGCATCCCGGACAACGGGATCACGTCGAACCAGTCCCCGCCGACCCCGGCGCGGGCGGCCGGCAGATAGCGGGAGGCGGCCTCCACGGCGGCGGTGCGCGGCAGGGTGCGCGGGAGGAGGCTGCGCTGAAGGGCGAGGGCGGTCTCCCGCTCGCGCGAGAAGCGGCGGGCGTTGTCGATGCAGACGGCGGCGCGTGCCGTGATCTCCTCGGCGAGCAGCACGTCGTCCGGGGTGAACGGGTCGGGCCGGCGGAACCGGGTGAGGACGGCGACGCCGAGGGTCACGCCCCGCGCCCGGATCGGCACGGACATCGTCGAGTGGATGCCCAGCTCGCGTACCCGGTCCCCGCGCACCGGGTCCCAGGTCAGCCAGGCGTCCAGCTCGCCGCCGGGCACGGTGCCGACGATGGTGCGCCCGGCGACGAGCGAGTCGGCCTGCGGCGAGCCGGCCGGGTAGCCCTGCGCCTCACCGGGTTTGGCCACCGCTTCGGGGGTGCCCGCGTTGACGGAGCAGTGCGCGGTGCGGCGCAGGCTCAGCGGGGGCGTGAAGCGGGCCGGGAGGTCCCCGCCGTCCTGCGGGTCGAGCAGGTCGACGCTGACGAAGTCGGCGAGCGCGGGCACGCACACCTCGGCCAGCTCCTGTGCCGTCCGGGTGACGTCGAGGGTGGTGCCGACGCGCACGCTCGCCTCGTTGACCAGCTGGAGCCGTTCGCGGGCGAGGTAGTTGTCGGTGAAGTCGTGGGCGGCCAGACACACGCCCCGCACCCGGCCCGCCGCGTCGGTGACCGGGGCCATCCGGGCCAGCCAGGCGTGCGCCCGCTCCTCGCCGCCGGTTCGCGTGTACATCTGCACGTCCTGGGCGCGACCGCTGGTGAGGACCCGCAGCATGTGCTGCTCCAGCTCGGTGCTCTGCGGCCGGCCGCCGATCTCCGACAGCCGCAGTCCCTGGATCCGCCCCTCGGGCAGTCCGATCACCTCGCCCATCGCGTCGTTGATCCGGCGCAGCCGCAGGCGCTCGTCGTACACGGCGACGGCGCACGGGGACTGGACGAGCGCCGCCGAGGCGAGGGGGTCGTCCGCGGGGAGCGCGCCGTCGGGCCCGGCCACGGGGGCGACGACGAGCCACCGTCCCGGGCCGTCGTCCGGGCTCTCGCGGCGGTGGGCGAGCAGCCACAGCCGGACGGGCGGGCCGTCACGGTGGCGCAAAACGACTGTTCCGTCCCAGCGCGGGCCGGTGGGCGCGGGGGCCGGTCCGGCCAGAAGCTCCGCCGCGGGCCGCCCCACGACCTCGGACGTCTCCCAGCCGAGCAGGGCGCGGGCCCCGTCGTTCCATCCGACGAGCGTGCCGGCGTCGTCGACGACCGCCCGGGCCGTCGCAGCCTCGTCGAACGGATACTCCGGGCTCATCTCGCCACTCCATCGCGGACACTCACCGTGAACAGGCACGTCACTTGCGTTCCAGCCTAGTGTGTTCCGCCCGGGCGCGGACGAGAACCCCCTGGGGCCGGTCGGACGGCGGGTTCCCCACCGGGTCAAGGGTCAAAACCGGACGTTCCGCCGGGACCGGCCGCGACGGGACCCCGGGCACTCGGCGGCCGCGTCGCCCACGCGACCGGAGCATCGGGCCGGCACCTGCCCCCGAGCACGGCGGCACGACCGGCGGCACGGGCCTCTTCGCCGGGCGGCTCAGTTCGCCGGGGCCGTCCCGGCCGGCTCGAAGGTCACCTTCGCCGTGTCCACCGTGCCCGCGCTGCGGCCGGGCGCGCTCTGCCACGACCAGTACATGTTGGTGTGGGCTAGGACCTGCTCCGGAGCGGGCGCCCCGTACGCGGTCAGGTCCTCCGTGGTGTGCGCGTCGCCGACCAGCGTCACGTCGTAGCCCCGTACGAAGGCGCCGTGCAGGGTGGCGCGGATGCACGCGTCCGTCTGCGCCCCCGCGACGACGAGCCGGCCCACCCCGCGCCGCGCCAGCTCCGACTCCAGTTCCGTGTCCTCGAAGGAGTCGGAGTAGATCTTGTGGACCAGCGGTTCCGACTCCAGGCGGACCAACTCGTCGACATAGCGCCAGTCCTCGCTGCCGGACACCAGCTGGGCGTCCGAGTGCTGCACCCACACGACCGGCACGTCCTGTGCGCGGGCCGCGTCGACGAGGACGCCGATGTTGGCGATCACCTCGTCCCTGCGGGGCGCGCCCGCCACCACGCCGTTCTGGACGTCGACGACGAGCAGGGCGGTGCGGGGCCGGTCGGGCAGCGTGGTCATGATGACCTCCTGTTCGGCGGGTGCGCGCGCGCACCCGCGGGCGCGGGTCCTCGGACGACCCACCCTAGGACGCACCACTGACAACGGCCCTGCCCGAGCCCCCGGCCCCAACGCACCGCCCCACGCACCGCCCGCTCCACCGGGAATCCGGAAAGTCCGGAGAGGCGTTGCGCGGATGGGAAAGCCCGGAGGCCGATATCCCGGGAACTCCCGACAGCTCGAAAGTCTGCAATCCCGGGAACTCCCGACAGCGGGAAAGCGGGAATGCGGCAAGTGGGGCGCCGGAACCTGACGGGCGGGAATCCGCAGGCCGCCGCGGGGTCGTGCTCGCTCCGTGACCGTGCGGTCACCCTGATTTCCCGTCCGGGCCGTCCCGCTCTTCGGGGGCGAGCGAGAATTCGGCGCACCGGACGCATTCGTCGCCCCCGCCTGCCTGTCGAGGCGCTCGGCCCGCGGACCCCCTCCCGAGTTCCGTGCGCTGCGGCCCCCCCCGAGCCCTGTGTGATGCGGGCCCGCGCCCAACCCCGGCGCACGCCCGCGTCCCGGGGGCCGAGTCCCGCAGGCCCGCGCCCGGCTTCCGCACCGCACATCCGTCACAGAGCTTCGCTCCGTCAACTACCCACGGGCGCGCCGCGGTTATATCCTGCGAACTCGTTTTGGGAGCGCTCCCACGCGTTGCGTACGGATCTCGCGCGGAGTGTCCCGCCCCCCACCGAGGAGCCTGGACGTGAAACGACGCAGAACGGCCCTGCTCTCCCTCGCGGCCCTGCTGGGCGCGGCGCTCACCGCGCTGCCCGTGCAGAGCGCGGGGGCCGAAGAAGCCGAGCAGGTCAGGAACGGCGGGTTCGACGCGACCGCCGACCCCTGGTGGACCAGTAACGTCGGCGCCGCCCTCACCGAGGGCCAGTTGTGCGCGGACGTGCCCGCAGGCACGGTCAACCGGTGGGACTCCGCCATCGGCCAGAACGACATCACCCTGGTCAAGGGCACGACGTACCGCTTCTCGTTCCGTGCCTCCGGGGTGCCCGAGGGACACGCGGTGCGGGCGATCGTGGGACTCGCGGTCGCCCCGTACGACACCTGGCAGGAGGCGAGCCCGGTGCTGGACCCGGCCGGCGACACGTACTCCTACACGTTCACCGCGCCGGTGGACAGCACCCAGGCGCAGGTCGCCTTCCAGGTCGGCGGGAGCGCCGAACCGTGGCGCTTCTGCGTGGACGACGTCTCGCTGCTGGGCGGGGTGCCGCCCGAGGTGTACGAGCCCGACACCGGGCCCCGCGTGCGCGTCAACCAGGTGGCCTATCTGCCCGCCGGGCCGAAGAACGCCACCCTCGTCACCGACGCCGCCGCGAAGCTGCCCTGGCAGTTGAAGAACAGCGCGGGGGCGACGGTCGCGCACGGCTGGAGCGTGCCGCGCGGACTGGACGCCTCGTCCGGGCAGAAGGTCCACACCATCGACTTCGGCGCCTACCGCAAGCGCGGCACCGGGTTCACGCTGGTCGCCGACGGCGAGACCAGCCGGCCGTTCGACATCGGCGCGGCCGCCTACGAGCAGCTGCGCCTGGACGCGGTGAAGTACTACTACACGCAGCGCAGCGGCATCGCGATCCGCGACGACCTGCGGCCCGGCTACGGCAGGGCGGCCGGTCACGTGGGCGTCGCCCCCAACCTGGGTGACACGAGCGTCCCCTGCCGGACGGGCGAGTGCGACTACCGTCTCGACGTCTCGGGCGGCTGGTACGACGCCGGAGACCACGGCAAGTACGTCGTCAACGGCGGGATCGCCGCCTGGGAACTGCTCAGCACCTACGAACGCTCCCTCGTCGCCCGCACCGGCCGTCCGGCGAAGCTCGGCGACGCAACGCTCGCACTGCCCGAGAGCGGCAACCGTGTGCCCGACGTCCTCGACGAGGCCCGCTGGGAGCTGGACTTCCTGCTGAAGATGCAGGTGCCGGACGGGCAGCCGCTCGCCGGCATGGCCCATCACAAGATCCACGACGCGCAGTGGACCGGTCTGCCCCTGCTGCCCGCCGACGACCCGCAGCAGCGCGAGCTGCACCCGCCGACCACCGCGGCGACCCTCAACCTGGCCGCGACGGCGGCCCAGGCGGCCCGCCTGTACCGGCCCTACGACAAGGCCTTCGCCGCGAAGGCGCTGTCGGCCGCGCGCGAGGCCTGGACCGCGGCACTCGCCCACCCGGACGTGTACGCGGACGCGGCCGACGGCACCGGCGGCGGCGCCTACAACGACGACGACGTCACCGACGAGTTCTACTGGGCGGCCGCCGAGCTGTATCTGACGACCGGTGAGAAGCGGTACGCCGACCACGTGCTGAACTCGCCGCAGCACACCGCCGACGTCTTCGGCGCCAACGGGTTCGACTGGGCCCGCACGGCGGCCGCCGGGCGACTCGACCTCGCGCTCGTCCCGAGCAAGCTCCCCGGGCGCGACAAGGTCCGCCGCTCGGTGGTGCGGGGCGCCGACAAGTACCTGGCGGCCCTGGCCTCGCAGCCGTACGGCATGCCCTACGCGCCGGACGGCAACCGCTACGACTGGGGCTCCAGCCACCAGGTGCTGAACAACGCCGTGGTCCTCGCGACGGCCTACGACGTGACCGGCGCCTCGAAGTACCGTGACGCCGCCGTGCAGGGCATGGACTACATCCTCGGCCGCAACGCGCTGAACATCTCGTACGTCACCGGCTACGGAGAGGTCAACGCCCAGCACGAGCACAGCCGTTGGTACGCCCACCAGCTCGACCCGAAGCTGCCGTCGCCGCCGGCGGGGACCCTGGCCGGCGGAGCCAACTCGGACATCCAGGACCCTTACGCGCAGTCCAAGCTCCAGGGCTGCGTCGGGCAGTTCTGCTACATCGACGACATCCAGTCGTGGTCGACCAACGAGACCGCGATCAACTGGAACGCGGCCCTGGCCCGGATGGCGTCCTTCGTGGCCGACCAGGGGTAACCCCGCCCCGCCCCCGTCCGGGCCCGCCCGAAAGGCACGGGCCCGGACGGCACCGGCCCGGACGGGCCCGTACGAACCCCTTGCGGTACCGCGCGCTCACCGGCGTGACCTGGCGATATTTACGGGTAAGTACCCGCGCGGTACCGTGAAGGACATGCCAGCCCTCAATGTGGAATTCAGCGATCGCGAGCTGGAGGACCTGCGGCAGATCGCCAAGGAACGCGGCACGTCGATGAAGGCGCTCGTACGGGAGGCCGCAGCGGCCGACATAGCGCGGCACCGGGCGCTTCAGGAGGGCGCGGAGGCGTTCCGCAGGTTCTTCGCCTCCCACGCCGACGAATTCGCCGCCGCCTTCCCGGACGACGAACGTTCGGTCCGGAGCGAGGGGCGGGTCGCCTGACCGATGACGCCCGTCATCCATATCGACGTGCCCTGGCTGCTCCAGCGCCACGAAGAGGTGCTGCCCGAGCAGCCCACCGTCAACGACTTCTCCGCTCTCGTCGCCGCCGTGGCCCGGCACCGGGTCGACCCGCCACGGCTCGGCGTGGACTCCGACCCGGCCTGGCGGGCCGCCGCCCTGCTGCACACGCTCACCCTGCTGAGACCGCTGCCCTCGGCCAACGCCCGCTTCGCCTGCGCGACGGCGGTGGCGTACATGTTCACCAGCGGCGTCGGCATCGACCCGCCGTACGGCGCGCTCGTCGACCTCGCCCGTGACCTGCTCGACGGCAAGACCGACGTCTACGGAGCGGCCGACCGTCTGAGGTCCTGGCAGATATAGCGGATACAGGCGAGGGACGGCCGGGAGACGTTCGCCGCCGGAGGCGCGCGACATGCCTCTCGGGCCGCCGGCCCAGGGCGGGAGGAACAGGGCCGGCGGCCGTTTCGCGCAGGAGAGCCGCCGTCCTGCGCGGGGCCTCCGAGGAAGTGGCCGGTTCCAGCCAACTACGCGGGCCGGTACGGCGGGAGCGTGCGCGGGCCTTCGCCGGGTGCGCGTGATTCACACGGGGCGCGGGCCGGAATTCGGCAGGGCCGCACCGATACGCCCAAAGGCGCGCCGCAGGGCTCTGAGCGGGTTTTTGCTTATCGACATTCCATCAATAAGCGTGGCTTCAGTAGCCGCCTTGTTGTGCCCGACTTGGTTGTGCAAAGGTGAAGCACCCGTGCGGGGGTCATGGCCGGGCCCCCTGCGTTCGTCGGCGGAGGCGAATTCCCGCTCCCTGCCGCACCGAACAGGTACGTACCAAAGGAATTCGCTCAGTGCCCACCCCTCAGCCTCCCCTTCCGCCCTACCCCCCGCCCGGTGGGGGACCCGGAGAATCCGACGAGACTCTCGCCGCCGGGACACGCGGCGGCACGGACAGCGAGGTGGCCCAGTCCACCGCCATGCTGATCGCCCGGCACTGGCGTCCGGTGCACGACTACGCGGTCATCTGCCTCGCCTCCTCCGGGAGCGCCTCGTCCATGCTCACCACGGCCGTCTTCCACCAGGTCTTCGACCGGCTCAAGCTGGGCGAGCCGGGCACCGCACTGCGCCCCCGGCTGCTGGTGACGGTGCGGGACACGGCCCGGCTGTGGTCCGCCGACGAGGGACTGTCCGGCGTCCTGCCCGTGCTGCGCAAGCCCGCGGGCGCCCGGGGCATGCGCACCTCGCAGTCCATGACCCCGGACAACCGGGTGCTGGCTGAGCGCTCCTTCCAGGGGCTTCCCGCGGTGGCCCGCTGCGTCCTGTGGCACGTGGAGGTCGAGGCCGAGCCGGTCACGGTCGCCGCCGGGCTGCTCGGCATGGACGCCGACACCGTGGCCGCCGTCCTCGACGAGGCGCGCGACAAACTCCGCGAGGGCGTGGTGCGCGCCCACCGCGAACTCGCACCGAGCAAGGACTGCCGCTTCTACAACCGGCTCCTCGACGTCCCCATCCGCCGCGGCGGCGAACTGCTGCCGGACGTGCGGCAGCACCTGGACGAGTGCCGCTACTGCCGTTCCGCCGCCGAGCAGCTCGGCCACTTCGAGAGCGGCCTCGGCGTGCTGCTCGCCGAGGCCGTGCTCGGCTGGGGCGCACGCCGCTACCACGACACCCGCCCCGGGCGGACCGGACAGCAGACCGTCCGGCTCAAGGGCTCCGCCCGCCATCGCGGCGGCGGCACGCGCGGCCGGGGCGGCGGTCTGCTCGCCCGCATTCCCTCGCCGCGCCGCCGGGCGTCCGGAGCGGGACCCTCGCCGCGGGCGCTGTTCACCGGCGTCGGCCTGGCCTCGGCCGGACTGCTGACGACGCTGCTCGCCGCCGGCATGTGGTCGGACGACGGCGGCGCCGACCCCGCCGCCTCCACCAGCGGCAGCGCCCCCGGAACCGACTCGCAGACGGCCGGCGCCTCGCCGGGGGCCCCGGGCACCGCCCAGCTGCCGGCCCCGCCCCGGCAGACCAGGCTGCGCAACGCGGCCACCGACCTGTGCCTGGACATCCGGGGGGAGGCGCGGGCCGGGGCCGCCGTCCAGATGGCGGACTGCTCGTCCGCGCAGACGCAGGCGTGGTCGTACGGCGACGACGGGCAACTGCGCAGCGCGGCCCGTTCCGACCTGTGCGTGGACTCGCACGCGGACGCCGGGGTCGTGATCCTCGGCGCGTGCGCCGACGCCTCCGACGCCCGCGGTGAGGACGTCCGCTACGACCTCACCGTGCAGGGCGAGTTGCTGCCCCGCTGGGACGACGCGCTGGCGCTCGCCCCGGCCGGCGAGGACGCGGGCGCCGACGTCGTCGTCAAGGTCCGCGACCACTCCAGCGCCCAGCACTGGCTGACCGACGTCACCACCGCGACGCCCGGTTCGCTCGCGGTCACCGGCACGGACGCCCCGCCCTCGGCCCGCCCGATCGGCCTCCCGGACGACACGGCCTGACGGCCGGGCGGGGGCGTCGCGCCGTTGCCCTACAGCCCGGCGGCCGGGATGCGGCACGACCGCGTCCGCCCGGCGGGGCAGGGGGAGGGTGCGGGTGGGGAGACGGCGAGGGGCGTTCGCGCCGAGACGGGCACGGACGCGTCGGCGCGGCCGGTCGGCCTCCGGACGGTGCGGCCTGACCGCCGGGCGGCGGCACGACCGTGTCCGGGCGCCGGGGCGGGCGCCAAGGAGACGCCGACGCCCGGTTCGCTATCCCTGACCAGTACGACCGCGTCCGCCCGCAGGGCAGACGGGGGCGCCGGGAAGACGGCGACGGACGTTCGCGCCGTCACCGGCACGGCCTGACCGCCGGGCGGCGCGAGCGCGTCCGGTCGGCAGGGCGGGTGCCGGTGCCGGGGAGACGGTGGCGGGTGTTCGTCCGGTGTCAGGCGGGGGTTCCGGCGAGGTCTGCCGGGCCCACCGTCGTCGGGGTGGCGTGTCCGGACAGGGCGAGGGTGAGGTCGAACTCGGCGAGCAGGCAGCGGATCACGTGCTCGACGCCGGTCTGGCCGTCCAGGCCGAGCCCGTACGCGTAGGGGCGGCCCAGCAGCACCGCCCGCGCGCCGAGCGCGAGCGCCTTGAAGACGTCCGCTCCGGTGCGCACCCCGCTGTCGAACAGCACGGTCAGCCGGTCGCCGACCGCCCGCACCACCTCCGGCAGCGCGTCGGCCGCCGCGATCGAGCCGGCGACCTGGCGGCCGCCGTGGTTGGAGACGACGACGCCGTCCATCCCGGCGTCGGCGGCCAGCCGGGCGTCGTCGGGATGCAGCACGCCCTTGAGCACGATGGGGCCGTCCCAGTTCTCCCGCAGGAACGCCAGGTCCGGCCAGGTCTTTTCGGGGTCGGCGAACAACCCGACGAAGCGCAGGACGGCCGCGTCCAGGTCCTCGTGCACCGGTTTGGCCAGGCCCGCCAGGAACGCCGGGTCGGTGAAGTAGTTGGCGGTGCCCACGCCGCGCAGGAACGGCAGATACGCCTGGTCCAGGTCGCGGGGCCGCCAGGCCAGCAGCGGAGTGTCCAGGGTGACGACGAGCACGCGGAACCCGCTCGCCTTCGCCCGGGAGAGGAAACTCCGGGTCACCTCGCGGTCCTTGGACCAGTACAGCTGGAACCAGCGCTCGGCGTCCCCCATGACCTCGGCGACCTGCTCGATCGGCGTGCTGGACGCGGACGACAGGATGAAGGGCACGCCCTGCGCGGCGGCCGCCCGGGCCGCGGCGGACTCCGCCTCGGGGTGCATGATCGACAGCACGCCGACCGGTGCGAGCGCCAGCGGCGCGGGCAGCGTCCGGCCCAGCACCTCGACGGACAGGTCCCGGTCCCCGACGTCCCGCAGCATGCGCGGCACGATCCGGCGGCGCTCCAGAGCGGCGCGGTTCGCCCGTGCCGTGCTGCCGTCCCCGGCGCTGCCGGCCACGTATCCGACCGGGCCCGGTCCGAGGCGCCGCTCGGTGAGCTCCTCCAGCCGGGTCAGGTCGGTGGGCAGCCGGGGGACCGCGCCCGTCGTGCCGTTCAGATAGATCTCGTACTGGAAGTCCGCCCAGTGCCTGGCCATCCGTCCGTGCCGCCTCTCGCCGTCGCGTGGTCGCCCCGCGTCGCAGGGGCAGGGCGACCATACCGGCGGGTACGCGTGCGGCGGGGAGCGGTTGCCGCGCTCATCCGCGGTCGGTGGAGCCGTCGTCGGATTCCGCGGCCGCCGCGGATGGGCCGGGGGCCGCGTCGGGGCCCTGGGCCCGCACGCGCTGCACGTATTCGAGGGACTCGCGCAGCTCGGTGAGCCAGTCGTCGGTGTGACGCTGGACCAGCCGCACGCACCACGCGAGAGCGTCGCTGCGGCTGCGGGCCACGCTCGCGGCGATGAGGGTGTCGAGCACCTGGCGCTCGGGCTGCCGCAGCCGGGTCATCACCGGCGCCGCGACATGGGTGAACAGGGCGCGCTCCCCGTCGCACACCACGCCCCAGGACACCTTGTGCCGGAAGCGGTGCTCGGCGTCGCGGGCGACGGCCGTCCGGGTCTCGCGGGTGCGGTCGCGGAACTCCTGGATGCGGGCGTCGACGGCCGCCCTCCGCTCGGCGTCGGGGGCGTCCTCGGCCAGCCGAGGGGCGGCGATGCGTCCGACGACGGTGATCTCCTCGCGGTCGGCCGTGACCTCGGTGAGTTCTTCGAAGAGGCCGTCGGGCAGCCGGCCCGCGAACCAGCCTCTCAGCTTCGCGTTCTGCCCGCTCGTAATCATGTAATGACGATTACTCCGCTGGTCGGTGAACGCAAGGGGTCACGAAGAAGTCCGCCGAGGGCGGAACACGCAGACGCCGGGCGGACCGGGAGGCGTGGAGCGGAATGTTTCAGGCCGATTAACGAAGCTATGAAAACCGGTCATCGAGTGGACCGAAGAGATCACGAAGCGCTTGCTTGAGGCGTTGGAACGTTCGAATCCCGTGACTTCACGCCACTGATTCAATACGCAAGGTTACTGAAACCCATGGGGTCGATGTGAGATTCGGCGGCGGACTAGGCAGACTCGCGCTCGCCGCGTCCGGCACCGATCGGGCCGGGCCGGCACACCCCCGAATCGAGCGGAAGGATGCACACAATGCGGAACACCGCGCGCTGGGCAGCGACCCTCGGCCTCACGGCCGTCACCGTCTGCGGATCCCTCACCGGACCCGCCCTCGCCGCCCCGGCCGCAGCGCCCACCTCCCTCTACGCCCCCTCGGCCTTCGTGCTGACGGTGGGCCACGGAGACAGCGCCGCCACCGTCGACGTGGCCCGGGCCGTGACCCTCAACTGCGCCCCGACCCCGTCCGGCACCCACCCCGCCGCCGCCCGTGCCTGCGCCGAACTGCGCGCCGCCGGCGGCGACCTCGACCTGCTGGCGGGTCCTGGCGGCGCCATGTGTACGAAGCAGTACGACCCGGTGGTCGTCACCGTCAACGGCGTGTGGCAGGGCAAGCGCGTCGCCTTCGAGCGCGCCTTCGCCAACGAATGCGTGAAGAACGCTGCGGTGAGCAGCCTCTTCGCGTTCTGAGACCGGGATCATGCGGTCCCCGTGGACGCCGAGAGAGGCTCGTGAAGTGGGGAGTGCGAGCCCCTTACGCGAGGGACCGCCGTGATCTCGTACCCGGAGGCCGGACGGGCGGAGTGGGGCCCCCGGCCGGCCTCCGGGATCATCGCGTTGCCGCCCCGGGGCCGACTGGCCGGCCCCGGGGCGGCGCCGTGCGTGCCGGGCCGGTGGACCGGATCGGCTCCCAGGGGCGTTCCCGCGGGGCGGCCGCGCTGCCGTCCCGCGTTGCCCTGGCCGGTGAGCGGGGCGGACGGAGGCAGGCGATCAGGCGGTCAGGACGGCTTGCGCTCGCGGTCCCGGTGGCTCGTGTCGCACCAGGGGTAGCGGCGGCTGCGGCGGCAGGTGCACAGGGCGACCCGGAAGCGGTCGGAGGAGACGGTGGTGCCGTCCTCCAGCTCCACCTCGACCGGGCCCTCGACGAGCAAGGGGCCCCGGCGCTGGACGCTGATGCGGCACGGCCTGTCAGCAGGGGAGTTCGGCACGGACGACCACCACCAGTTCCTCGTTCTCGTCGGATGTCGGGCGCTCAGCGCGCATGGGCCGCTTCGGATTCCGGGCGGGTGGCGTTCCCTGTGCCCGCGGGCTCGCCCGGTGCGGGGCGCAGCGAGGACTCGCCCTCGCGCCAGGCCGCGAGCAGGCGGTCGGCGAGACGGTCCTCCAGGAACCCCGTGACGTCGAGTCCGAAGACGATGTCGGCCGCCAGATGCGGTTCGTCGGCGAGCAGCCCGCCGATCACCTCGTGCCGTACGACCTGCTCGTGCACCGCGTCGGCCTCGACGTGCTCGTCGTAGAAGTGCACCGCGGCGGGGCCGGCGTCCGTCCGGCGCATCGCCTCGGCGAGCCGTCGCGAGCCGGGCGACGAGGTGATCTCCACCGCCGCGAAATGGCCCACGAGGGCGCCCCTGAGAGACCGGTGCAGCCCGAGCAGGGACATCAGGTTGACCGTGGCCAGCGTCTCGGCGCACACCACGTCCAGATAGCGGCCGTAGGCGGTGTCCAGGCCGAGGTCCGTCATGAGGTCGGCGAACAACTGGGCGTGGACCCGGTCGGCGCGGCCGCCGCCCCACTCGTCGAACTCCACCGCCGCCATCGCCGCCTTGGCCCGGCCCGACAGCCGCGGCAGCACCCAGGCGTGCGGGTCGGCCTCCTTGAGGTGGTACAGCGAGCGCTGCACCGCGTACTCGCGCACCTGCCACCGCTCGCCCTCGCCTGCCAGGAAGTGGCTGACGCCGGCGCCGTCGACCGGCTCGACGAGCAGGTCCGCGAGCGCCTCGTCGACGCCCGCGTGCACCGGGGTGTCCTCGCGCAGGGCGGTCAGGAAGAGGTGCTCCAGCGCGGCCCGCACGCGCAGCAGCTCCGGATCCCACTCGCGGTCCGGGGCCACGCCCGCGAAACCGCGGTAGTGGAGTTCGTAGCAGAGATACAGCGCCAGCTGGAGATCGTCGCCGTAGGGGGACGCGGCGGCGACCGTCTCGGCGGCCGGGAGCGGGCCCGTGTCCGTCAGATACGCGCGGACCGCTGCGGAGACCGGGCCGCGGGCGGCCGGCAGCCGTGGTCCTTGGGGGTCGTGTGCCATGCGGGCCGGGTACCCCGCACCCGCTCGGCCACCCCTGCGACGTGCGACGCACCCGTCCCGGAGGGTGCGGCGGGCCCCGCCCGCGGCCCGCCAGCCTGCGGGGTCCGGGCTCAGTCGCCCTCGGACTCCTCCTGGGCCCGCCGGTTGGTGGTGAGGGCGTCGGCGGCCTCGCCCGAGCCGTGCCCGTGGTCCTCGCCGTCGGGCTCGTCGGGGTGGGTCTCGGCGTCCTCTATCTCACGCAGGACCTCCTCCAGCGCGGTCCTGGGACGTTCCTGGCCGTCGTCGTGCTGCTGCTGTTCGTGCTCGGTCATGGCCCGCGAGTACCCAGGCCCGGACCGCTCCACGCGGCACGTGCGCACCCGGCGCGCAGTCGCCTGCGTCACGCCCGCTTCGGATCCGCGGGCGGGTGGGGGGAGGGCCGGGACGACGCGGCGGGGCCAGCGTCCCCGGTGGACGGCGGCCCCGCTCGTGCCTGGTTCGGTCCGGTTCCCGGGACCCGTCACATGTGGACCACCGGGGCCGCGTCCGCGTCCTGCTCGGGGACACCGCGGCGGAACAGCACGAACGCGATGACCGCGCCGGCCGCGAAGAACCCGGCCGACCACCAGAAGGCCGTGGTGTAGCTCTCGATGGTGGCGTGCGCCTGGACCAGCTTGTTCGTCGGGTCCTTGCCGGCCAGGTAGTCGGTAGCGGCGCTCGCGGCGAGGGTGTTCAGCAGCGCGGTGCCGATGGAACCGCCCACCTGCTGCATGGCGTTGACGGTGGCGGAGGCCACGCCCGCGTCCTCGGCCGCCACTCCGCCGGTGGCCATCTGCATGGCGGGCGGCATGACCAGGCCGAGACCGAGGCCGGTGATGATCAGCTGCGGCAGCACCGCGCTCAGGTAGTGCGAGCCGACGTCGATCCCGGTGAGCCAGGCCATGCCGACTCCGGCGACGGCGAAGCCCAGCGGGATGACCGCCTTCGGACCCACCCGCGGCACCAGGACCGTCGTGCCGAGCTGCGCCGCCACCATCAGCGCGCCGACCATCGGCAGGAAGGCGACACCCGTCTTCGTCGGGCTGAAGCCGAGGTTGAGCTGGAGGTAGTAGGTGAGGAAGAGGAACACGCCGAACATGCCGGCGCCGGAGATGAGCACGGCGAGGAAGGAGGCGGCGCGGTTGCGGTCGAAGAGGATGCGCAGCGGCAGCAGCGGGTGCGCGGCGCGCGTCTGCCACCACGCGAAGGCCGCGAGCAGCAGCCCGCCGGCGATGAGGAAGCCCCAGGTCAGCGGCGAACCCCAGTCGTGCGTCTCGGCGTTGGAGAAGCCGTAGACCACGGCGAACAGTCCGGAGGCGACCAGGACGGTGCCGGGCACGTCGAGCTTGGAGTTGGCGGCGTCGCGGTGGTTGGAGAGCAGGACCCAGCCGCCCGCGAAGGCGACGACGGCGATCGCGACGTTCACGTAGAGCGTCCAGCGCCAGTCGAGCGCGTCGGTCAGCACACCGCCGAGCAGCAGGCCCACCGCGCCGCCGGCGCCGGCGATGGCGCCGTAGACGCTGAACGCCTTGGCCCGCTCCTTGGCGTCGGTGAACGTGGTGTTGAGCAGCGACAGGGCGGCCGGTGCGAGAAGGGCGCCGAAGGCGCCCTGGAGGGCGCGGGCGGTGACCAGCATCTCGAAGCTGGTGGCCGCGCCGCCGAGCGCGGAGACGGCGGCGAAGCCGACGACGCCGACGAGGAAGGCCGTCTTGCGGCCGAAGAGGTCGGCTATGCGGCCGCCGAGCAGCAGCAGGGAGGCGAAGGCCAGCGCGTACGCGGTGACGATCCACTGCCGGTTGCCGTCGGAGAAGCCGAGGTCGGCCTGAGCGGACGGCAGGGCGATGTTCACGATGGTGGCGTCCAGCACCACCATGAGCTGGGCGAGCGCGACGACCGCGAGGATCCACCACTTTCTGGTGGACGCCGTGGACGGCTCCTGTGCGGCGCCCGTGCGGGTGCCGTCCGTCAAGGTCTTAGAAGGCATGGGAAACCACTCCAGGAACGCGGGGCGGAGGACTTGAACGAAACTGTTTCGTACACATCGAGACTAGACCAGTTTCAGCGAAACGGCAAAGTTTCGTTAGTGGCCCCGGCCTGCGCGCGCGAAGCCGCCCCGGCCGGACGAGTCCGTGCCGGGGCGGCGGGGGAGGGCATGGCACGGCGGGCCCGCCGGACCGGCGCCGGGAACGGCGTCGACCGCGGGCCCGGCCGGGCGGGAGCGGATCAGGTCAGCTGGCGCCGGACCAGTTCGTGCAGTCGCCCGCCGGTGTCCGCGAGGAGCTGGGCGGGCGGGCCCTGCTGAGCGATCCTGCCGTTCTCCATCACGATGACGCGGTCGGCGTCCAGCACCGTCGACAGGCGGTGCGCGATGACCATCCTCGTGGCGTTCAGCTTGCGGGTGCTCTCGATGACCGTGCGCTGCGTCTCGTTGTCCAGGGCGCTGGTCGCCTCGTCGAAGAACAGGATCCGCGGCCGGCGGATCAGCGCCTGGGCGATCATCAGACGCTGGCGCTGGCCGCCCGAGACCGAGCCGCCGCCCGAGACGATCGTGTGCAGCCCCATCGGCATGCGCGCGATGTCCTCAGCGAGACCCGCCATCTCGGCCGCCGCCATCGCCTCCTCGGGCGTGTAGGCCTCCGTGCCGCAGATGACGTCCAGCAGGGAGCCGGTGAACGGCTGGGCGTGCTGGAGCACCACCCCGCACTGGCGGCGCACCGCCGACTGGTCGAGCGCGGCCAGGTCCTGGCCGTCGTACAGCACACTGCCCGAGACCGGCCGGTCGAAGCCGATGAGCAGCCGCAGCAGCGTCGACTTGCCGCAGCCGCTCGGGCCGACGATCGCCACGAACTCGCCCGGCCGCACCTCGAAGGAGACGTCGTCGAGGACCAGGGGACCGTCGTCGGAGTAGCGGAACGACAGGCGGCGGGCCTCGAGCGCGCCCGTCAGCCGGCCCGGCCGGGTGCTCGCCGTGCGGACCTCGGGGGTCGCCTCCAGCACCGGCCGGATCTCCTCGAACAGCGGCAGCGCCGCCACCGCCGACACGAACGCGCCGGTCAGCGACGTCACCGAGGTGAGCAGCATCGTCATCGACGTGTTGAAGGTGAGGAAGTCCGCCGCGGACAGCGCGCCGCGGGCCGGGCCGGCCAGCAGCATGAACATCAGCAGCGAGCACAACGGCAGGTACACCGCGCCCAGCACCGTGCTGAGGTTCTTGATCCGGCCGAGCCGCTGCTGAAGCTCACGGCTGCGCGCGAACTGCGCCGCCCAGGCCGCGTACGCGTAGTTCTCGGCCGCCGCCACCCGCAGCTTGGGCAGCCCGCGCAGCGTCTGGAACGCCTGGTCGTTGAGCTTGTTGGAGAGCACCACGAGCCGCCGCTGCCAGCGCACCTGCCACAGCCCGAGGCCCAGGAACACCGCGGCCACCACGGTCAGCATCCCGATCGCCGCCAGCGCCATCGGCACGCTGTACCAGAGCAGCAGCCCCAGGTTCATGGCGCCCACGGTGACCGACTGCGCCACCGACGGACCGAGTCCCGCCAGCAGCCGGCGGATCGCGCTGACACCCATGGCGGCGCTCGCCAGCTCGCCCGTGGAACGCTCGGCGAAGAACTTCGTCGGCAGCCTCAGCAGCCGGTCCCACACCGCGGGCTGGAGCGTCGCCTCGATCCGGCCCTCCATGCGCAGCATGGTCAGGTTCTGGAGCAGCATGAACGCAGCCGCCACCACGGCGCTGACCATCACGGCCAGACACACCTGCACGATCGGCTCCCGCTGGGCCCTCGGCACGTACTCGCCGAGCACCTTGCCCGTGGCGATCGGCACCAGCGCCCCGATCGCCACCGTCACCAACCCGCTGATCAGCAGGTTGGTCAGGTCCGAGCCCGTACCGCGCATGCTGAACCGCAGCAGACCGAGCGGGCCGGGGCTCCGCTCGGGCAGCGGCCGGTAGAACATCACGGCCCGCGGCTCGAACTCCGCCGCGTTGGCCTTCTCGACCGGCGTCTCCCGCCCGGTCGCCGGATGGACGGCGACATAGCCGCCGCGCCGCCACAGCAGTGCGACCGGCGCCCCGGACAGCGCCCGGCGCCCGACCAGCGGACCCAGGTCGTCCCGCCACCAACGGCCGTCGAGGCGGACGGCGCGGGCACGCACCCGGGACGCCAGGGCGACCCGCTCGACCGGATCGAGCCGGTCACCGTCGGCGCCCGTCGGGGACGGCTCGGTCAGGGTGATCCCGGCGGCCCGGGCCACCAGCCGGCAGGCCGCGAAGGTGGCGTCGGCGTCGGCCGACGTCGTGCGCCGGTCCGCCTTCCCGCCGATCGACGCGAGCAGCGTCCGGTCGGCCTGGGCACGGACCGTCTCACCCGCCTTGATCCCGGCGGCCGTACGCGTCTCGTGGCTGCGCTCCAGTTGTTCGATCCAGCGGTCCAGCGCGGTCAGCAGCCGGTACTGCTGGTCGACCACCGACTGCCACACGCCGGGGTCCATCAGCAGGTCGGCGGCCGCCTCCGCGCCGTACAGCGAGCCGTACTGCACGCTGCCCGGCGGCACCTGCATCCAGAACACCTCGTCGTCGTCCCCCGTGCCGCCGGGCGCCCGCCCCGGCGCGCCCCCGCCCTCGGCGGCCCGCTCGGCGGCCATCGGCGCCTGGAAGAGCACCGACAGGCCGCGGCCCACGCCGAGGGCGAGCGCGTACTCCAGAGGGCTCGAAGCGGGCGGCACGTACCGCGGGTTGCCGTACTCGTCGTAGGACCAGGTCTGCGTGCCCGCCGGCTCGTACAGCTCGCGCAGCCCGACGCGGTGCACCGCGCAGTCGCGCGACGGACGGGCGACGAGCGTGTGCCGGGGGCCGGTCACCGGGCCCAGCAGCAGGGAGCCCGCCTCCAGACGGCCCAGGTGATGCCAGTGGCCCTGCTGCTCCGCGTCCACCGCGAACAGGTCGAGCGCGCCCGCCGCGACCAGCCACAGCACCTGCGGGCCCTCCAGGTCCAGGCGGCCGAGACCGGCGCAGTCGATCCGCGCCCCCAGCTGTCCCAGCGCGCCGACGACGACGTCGTCCACGGATCCGGCCGTCATCTCACCGCTCCCTGACCAGGGCCGCGTACGCACCGCCGCGCGCCACCAGTTCCTCGTGCCGGCCGCGCTCCACGACCGTGCCGTGCTGGAGCACGACGATCTCGTCGCTGTCGCGCACCGTGCTGAGCCGGTGGGCGATCACCACGCAGGCGCAGCCGCGCCGCCGCAGGTTGTCCATCACCGTCTGCTCCGTCTCCGCGTCCAGCGCGCTGGTCACCTCGTCCAGGACCAGGACGCTGGGCCCGCGCACCAGTGCCCGCGCGATCTCCAGCCGCTGGCGCTGCCCGCCGGAGAAGTTGCGCCCGTCCTGCTCCACCCTGCTGTGGATTCCGCCGGGCCGGCGCTGGACGACGTCCCAGACGGCCGCGTCCCGGAGCGCCTCGACGACGGCCTCGTCCGGGATCGACGGGTCCCACAGCGCCACGTTGTCGCGGACCGTGCCCTCGAACAGGAACACCTCCTGGTCGACGAAGGAGACCGAGGAGGCCAGCGCCCCACGCGAAATGTCCTCCAGACGCTGCCCGTCGATGCGGATCACGCCCTCCCACGGCGTGTAGAGCCCCGAGATCAGCCGGGACACCGTCGACTTGCCGCTGCCGGAGCCGCCCACCAGCGCCACCTGCCGCCCCGGCCCCACCGTCAGGTCGAAGCCGGTCAGCAGGGGCTTGTCCAGCGGGCTGTAGCCGAAGGCGATGTTCTCCAGCTCGACGTGACCGCGCAGCCGCCGGGTGGAGTCGGAGCCCGCGCGGCGGTTGTAGAGCGGGTCGGAGCGGAAGTTCTCCACGTCCTTCAGCCGGGCCACGTCCGCCGCGAAGTCCTGGATCCGCCCCGCGACGCCGTTCAGCCGGGTCAGCGGCGCGGTGAACCGGGTGACCAGCGCCTGGAAGGCGACCAGCAGACCCACCGAGATGTGGCCCTCGATCGCCCGCATGCCGCCGATCCACAGGATCAGCGCGCTGTTGAGCGTGGCCAGCGTCGGCGCGACCACGCCCAGCCACGCGCTCGGCACCCCGAGGCGCTGCTGCTCCTCCAGCGTCGTGGCGTGCTGCCCGGCCCACTTGCGGAAGTACCCGTCCTCGCCGCCGGTCGCCTTCATCGTCTCGATCAACTGAAGCCCGGTGTAAGCCGTGTTGGTCAGCCGCGCGTTGTCCGCGCGCAGCTTCGCCGTCCGCGTCGCCCGCATCCGCACGACGATCCGCATGGCGACGACGTTGAGCAGCGCCACGCCGACGCCGACGTACGTCAGCTGCGGGTCGTAGGTGTAGAGGAGGAACGCGTACAGGACGACGACCACCGCGTCCACGCCCGCCGAGGCGAGGTCACGGGCCAGCGTCTCGGCGACGGCGTCGTTGGACTGGAGGCGCTGGACGAGGTCCGCCGGACTGCGCTGCGAGAAGAAGGTCACCGGCAGCCGCAGCAGATGGCGCAGGAATCGGGCGCTGGACAGCGTCGAGGAGATGATCCGGCCGTGGTGCAGATTGGCCTGCTGGAGCCAGGTGAGGGCGACGGTGAGCGCCACACAGGCGCCCATCGACGTGAACAGCACCGTCAGCAGGGAGGTCTGGCCGCCGATCAGGAACATGTCGATGTAGGTCCGGCTGAGCGCCGGCACCGCGGCGCCCACCAGCACCAGCAGCAGGCTCGCCAGCACGGCCGCCGGCATCGTGCCCGCCGTCCCGCGCAGCCGGGCCGGCATCGCGCCCAGCACGCCCGGCCTGCGTCCGCCCCGCTCGAAGCCCTCGCCCGGCTCCAGGACCAGCACGACGCCGGTGAAGCTGCCGTCGAAGTGCTCCATCGGCACGAACCGCCGCCCCTTGCCGGGGTCGTTGACGTACACGCCGCGGCGGCCGAAGCGCCGGCCGAGACCCTCGTAGACGACGTAGTGGTTGAACTCCCAGAACAGGATGGCCGGGGCCGTCACCTGGGCGAGGGCCGCCAGGTCCATCTGCATGCCCTTGGCCGTCAGTCCGTAACCCCGGGCCGCCTTGAGCAGGTTGCTCGCGCGCGAGCCGTCGCGCGAGACGCCGCACGCGATGCGCAGCTCCTCCAGCGGGACGTGCCGGCCGTAGTGGCCGAGGACCATCGCGAGCGAGGCCGCCCCGCACTCCACGGCCTCCATCTGGAGCACGGTGGGCGTGCGGACCTTCCTCGCCGAGGACTTGGGGACCGTGCGCCGGGGCGGCGCGGCCCGGCGGCGGCCGCGGGTGCGCTCGTCGGTGCTCATGGCAGCAGCCAGTCGACGGGACGCTGGTCGGCCAGCCGGATCGAACCCGTGGCCATGGTCATGGAGGCGAGGGCGTAGGGCGGGCCCTGCGCCGACGACCACCGGTAGCCGCTCTTCGTCGACGCGGACCGGTCCAGACGCACCAGCACGGCCACCGGACGGCCGTCCTCGGTGAACTGCTCGCCGAGCTGGCTGTCGCCGAGGAAGGCGGAGATCTGCCGCGCCGACTGGGCCGCGCGGTCCACGGACTTCACATGGCCGCGCAGCACGCCGAACTCCTGGGAGGGAACGGTCTGCACGGTGAGGTCGACGGGCGCGCCGACCGGGACGGAGGCCGCCTCCGGCGCGGGGACGTACACCGTCGCGTACAGCGGGTCGTCGGCGTCGGCGACCTTCTCCACGGCGGCGACGTTCGCGCCGGTGGAGACGATCTGCCCGATCGTGGCGGCGAGGGCGGTGACCCGGCCGGCGGCGACCGTGCGCACCACGGTGTCGCCGTCCGCCGTGCGCACCTTCAGCACGGGGGCGCCGGCCGGCAGCCGGCGGCCCTCCGTCGCGAGCACGGCCGTGACCTGGCCGGCCACCGGGCTCTGGAGGATGTAACTGCCCTCCCCGTGGGTGAGGACGGCGGGCGCGCTCACCGTGGAGGCGACCGAACCGGTCACCGCCCACACGGACGCGGCCGCGACGCCGACCACGGTCACGGCCAGCACCAGCCAGCCCTGAGGGCGCGCGAAACGCACCGGCAGGTCGAGTTCCTCCGGTGACTGGAGCTTGGCGAGGGCCTGTTGGCGGAACTGCACGGACTTCCCCCGGGAGTGTCAGGACGCCGACGAGTCCCGGAGCCGGGTGAGGGCTCCGGGACTCGCGGGGGTCACACAGGGCGCGATCAGAGACCGGCGACCAGGTTGGTGACCGGGGCCGTGTTCAGGCCGGTGACACCCTCGACCGTGCCGACGACCGTGTTGACCAGGCCGGAGACCGGGGCAACGCCGTCCACCAGGCCGGTGACGGTGCCGACGGCGTTCAGGGACAGACCGCCGGAGACGTTGTCCAGCTCGGCGTCGGAGATCTCGACGGTCTCAACCTGGGGGGTGGAGTTCATGGGGGAACTTCCCTTCACATGGATATCTCATAAGGGGGAGCGGCCCCCTCTGGGGACAGACGACGGCCGCGACCGCGGGGCCCGGGCCTCCTGTCTCCGGGAGACCGCTGCGGCCCTGCGATGCGATGGATCAAAGCAGGTCCACGGCCGGCGCTTCCAATCAAACCCACCTCTCACCTGGGCACTTGCGTCACAGGAGCGAGAAACGGTGCAGGCGCGCCCACGCCTTGTCGGCGACATCTTCACACCACGGGCCGGGTTCGCCCGGATGAGCGCGGGCCGCTCTCGCGGCGAATCGGACACTCGCGCACCTTTGGCACGGCGGCCGCCGCGCAATTGTGCAGAACCCCCGCTCACCGTGACCTGCTTGGGCATTCGATGTGCAGATTCCCTGAAGTGGGGATTCCGCTTCGAATCGTCGACGGAGCGTGCCCGGCCGGATACGAAGGGTCCCGGACGGCGCCTGCGATCCCGTCGGCGGCCGGCGGCCGACGCGCGGAGGGGGCGCGGAGGGGGCGCGGACGGGCGGCCACCGCACGGATCCGGACAGCCGGACCGCCCGGTCCGCGCCCTGGGGCCGGAATCCACCGCTCCGGCCTTCGCCCCGGCATGGCCGATTCGGTGGTGTGCAAAGGAAGTTGGCAAACGCGATTGAACGCGCCGCGCGCCGGCCGCGTACTGATGGCCAACCAGGCGCCGCTGTACGGAGCTGCCGAACCCCCGGCAGCCAGACCCCGCCCCCCAGGAGGTCGAGTTTTTTGAGTCACAAGCGAGTTACGAAGCGCAAGGCCATCGTCGCGGCAGGCGGTGTGGCGGCGCTCGGAGCGGCGGCCATCCTCCTTCCCCAGGCCAACGCCTCTCAGGACGGCGGTTCCGGCGGCGCCGCCTCGGTGAAGACCCTGAAGGCGGGCAACGCCTCGGACCTCGCCTCCCAGCTTCAGAAGCAGCTCGGCGACGCCTTCGCCGGCGCCTACTACGACGCCGCCGCCAAGCAGCTGGTCGTCAACGTCGTGAACGTCTCCGGCGCGGGGAACAACGTCCTGGCGCAGGCGGAGCAGGCCGGCGCCAAGGTCCGTCAGGTGGACAACAGCCCGGCCGAACTCAAGGCGGCCGCGCGGACGCTGAAGACCCGCGCGACCATCCCGGGCACCTCCTGGGCCGTCGACCCGAAGACGAACAAGATCCTCGTCACCGCCGACTCGACCGTCACCGGCGCCAAGTGGAGCCGCATCGAGTCCACCGTGAAGAGCCTCGGCTCCGGCATGGCGACGATCCGCAAGTCCTCCGGCGCCCTCAAGCCGTTCGTCTCCGGCGGCGACGCGATATTCGGCGGCGGAGCGCGCTGCTCCCTCGGCTTCAACGTGACGGCGGGCGACGGCTCCCCGGCCTTCCTGACGGCCGGTCACTGCGGGGTCGCGGCCAAGCAGTGGTCCGACTCCCAGAACGGCGCGCCGATCGCCACGGTCGATCAGGCCACCTTCCCCGGCGACGGCGACTTCGCGCTTGTGAAGTACGACGACGCCAACACCCAGGCGCCCAGCGAGGTCGACACCGGTCAGCAGACCGTCGCGATCAACCAGGCCGCCGACGCCACGGTCGGCACGCAGGTCTTCCGGATGGGCAGCACCACGGGCCTGCACGACGGCCAGGTCCTCGGCCTCGACGCCACCGTCAACTACCCCGAGGGCACCGTCACGGGCCTCATCCAGACGGACGTCTGCGCCGAGCCCGGTGACAGCGGCGGCTCGCTCTTCACCCAGGACGGCCAGGCCGTCGGCCTCACCTCGGGCGGCAGCGGCGACTGCACCGCGGGCGGCGAGACGTTCTTCCAGCCGGTGACCACCGCGCTGGCCGCGGTCGGCGCCACCCTCGGCGACGGCGGCGCGGGCAACGCCGGAGGGGCCGGCAACGGCGCCGGCGCGGGCGACGGCGGTGCGGTCGACGAGAACGGCGACGGCGTCGACGACCGGACCGGCGAGGCGATCCAGGGCGGCGGCCAGGCCGCGGGCAACGGCGGTGCGGTCGACGAGAACGGCGACGGCATCGACGACCGGACCGGCGAGGCGATCCAGGGCGGCGGCCAGGCCGCGGGCGACGGCGGCGCGAACGGGGCCGGCGACGCGCAGAACCAGACGGGCGACGGCGGCCACCAGAACCAGAACCAGAACCAGAACCAGTCCGGCGGCGGTCAGCAGGACGGTTCGGGTGTGAACCGCTCGCACTGACCCGGCGTCACCGAACGGTCCGGCCCTCGGCGGAGGGCCGGGCCGTTCGTGCGCCGGAGCCCGGCCCGGCGGCCGCCCGAGGTCAGTCGGCCCGCGGCCGCAGCAACAGCAGCGCCACGTCGTCGATCCGTTCCTCAGCCGCCGCGTAGTGCCCCACCAGCTCGTCGGCCAGCTCCGCCAGCGGACGGTCCCCGGCCGCGCCGAGCCGCCGCCCCAGATCCGCGACCGCGTCCTCGATGTCCACCCCCGGCGTTTCGATGAGCCCGTCCGTGTACAGGGCGAGGACGCAGCCGGGGCTCAGCTCGACCTCCGTCGTCGGATACGTCGCCGAGTCGTCGATGCCCAGCAGCGGGCCGCCCGCGAGGTCGAGGACGCGCACCCGCCCGTCCGGCCGGCGCAGCAGCGGCGGGGGATGCCCGGCGCGGGCCATGACGGCCCGGCCGCGGGCGGGGTCCAGGCGCAGGTACAGACAGCTGGCGAGCAGCTCGGAGCCGAGGTCGATCAGCAGCCGGTTCGTGCTGCGCATGACCTCGCCGGGCTCCTGTCCCACCGTCGTGTAGGCGCGCACGGCGGTGCGGATCTGCCCCATCAGCCCGGCCGCGGTCACGTTGTGCCCCTGCACGTCCCCGATCACCGCCGCCGCCAGCGGGGGCGAGGGCACCAGGTCGTAGAAGTCGCCGCCGATCTCCATGCCCCGTGTGGCGGGCAGATAGCGGGCGGTCGCCTCCAGGCCGGCCAGCGACGGCAGCGAGGGCGGCAGCAGCGCCGCCTGAAGCCCGTGGGCGAGCTGGTGCTTGACGTCGTACAGCAGCGCCCGGTCCAGAGCCTGGGCGATCAGCCCCGCCAGGCTCGCCAGCACCGCGCGCTCGTGCGTGGAGAACCGTCGCGGTTCGGCGTAGGCCAGCACACAGGCGCCCACCGGACGGCCGGAGGCGATCAGCGGCAGGTAGGCCCAGGCGGCGAAGCCGTCCGGTGTGGCGTGCCGCGCCGGGTACAGGCGCTCCAGGTGCTCGCGGGAGTCGAAGAACGCCGGCACCCCGTGGGCGACGGCACGGGCGCCCGGGGTCGCGGCGGTGAGCGGCATCCCGTCGAACCGTTCCACGGTGCGCGCGTCGGGATACCCGTGGTGTCCGAGCACATGCAGCCGCCCGGCCCGCGCGCCGAGCAGGGCCAGGGCCCGGCAGCCCACCGCCGGCGCGATCTCGTCCGCGACCAGCGCCACCACGTCCTGCACGCTCACCGTCTCGGTGAGCGCCCCGGCCATGCTCAGCGCCTGCGACATCGACACGAGCCGGGTCGGCGCGTCCCCCGGGCGAGGGCCGGCGGGCCGTATCTCCGACACGGCCCGGGCCCGGCTGATCCGGACGCTGATCCCGGTGGTGCTCGGGTACAGCCGGAACGACAGCCAGTCGGAGGGCGGCCGCAGCGCCACGAACGAGGTGGCGTCCTGACTGATCAGCGCGGCCCGGTAGCGCTCCTCGTACATCGGGTCGTTGAGCCACGGCACGCTCGCCCACAACTGCGATCCGAGCAGCCCGCTCACCGGGACGCCGAGCATCTGCGACGCGGCGGCGTTGGCGAAGCCCACCCGCCCGCTCAGATCCAGCGAGCACATCCCGTACGGCAGCCGGGCCACCATCCGGGCCGCCTCCAGCGAGCCCAGCGTCTGCGAGGCGCCGCCCAGCGGCCCGGTGTCCAGGACGTCCGCCTCGGCGAGCACGGCACGGTGGTGCGCCGCCGCCCGCTCCAGCCGCAGCGCCAGCCGCTCACAGGCCGACGTCAGCTCGCGGCGCTCGAGGTCCGACAGCTCCGGGGGGTGCGAGCCGGGCCAGGTGAGGAAGACGGCGCCGTACACCCGGGAGGCGGTCGCCACCGGCAGCGCGGCCAGCGCGAACGGATAGGGCAGCACGACGGCGATCCGGGGGTAGCGCCGGGCCATGTCCTCCTGGCCGCCCACCCACACCAGCCGCCGCTCGCGCACCGCCTCGGCCACCGGGATGGGCGCGCTCAGCCCCACCCGCTCCCAGGGCGCGGCGAAGGACCGCGGCAGGCCCGCCATCACCGCCATCGCCAGCACCGGTTCGTCGCCCGGACGCAGGTACACCGCACCGGAGTGGGCGCCGACGGCGTCCATCATGGACGTCAGCGCCAGCGAGAGCAGGGGCCGGCCGACCGGGGCCCACGAGGCGGCCGGCGCCTGGCCGGACGTCTGCTCGGGCACGGCGACCACCTCCTCGCCCGGCGCCGCGCGGGTCAGGCCTCAAATCTGCCCCCTGGCGACGCGGCGCGCACGGCGAGCGGCGCGCCCGCCGGGTGCCGTCTCGTACCCCGTCGGCGCGTTGTCATGCCCCCTGGGCCGAAGCGCGCACAGGGGTACGGCCGCCCCGCGTGCGCCCCCGCGCACCCTGATGGCCGGATCTTCGCGCTCAGGAAGTGTCCCGGAGCCCGAACAATGGGCACGCGCTGAACACCGAGAAACCTGTGTACGGCTAGTCGAAGGGGCGGCAGTGATCCGGGTACTTCTGGTGCACGACGCATGTCTGGTCAGATCGGTCCTCGCACAGTGGTTGTCCAGGGAGCCGGACCTGCGGGTGGACGACGTCCCGTGGCGCGGCGCGGCCGGCCGGGTGAGGGCGGTGCGTCCGGACGTGTGCGCGGCCGACCTCGACTGCTCCGACACGTACGGCATCCCGCCCCTGGGCGATCTCAGCGCGCGCAGCGTCGGACTCGCGCCGCCACGGCTGCTCGTGCTCGCCGGAGCGAACAGGCCGGGCCTGCTGAAACGGGCGCTGGAGGCGGGGGCGCTCGGCTACGTCGACCGGGCCGGCACACCGGAGCAGTTACTGCGCGGGATCCGGAGAGTCGCCCAGGGGGAACGTTTCGTCACCGACTCACTGGGCTTCGGATTCCTCAAGGCCGCCGAGATGCCCCTGACCCGCCGGGAACTGAGCGTGCTGACCCTCGCCGCCGAGGGCGCCTCCATCGCGGAGATCGCGGGGAGCCTCCACCTGTCCCACGGGACGGTGCGCAACTACATGGCGGCGATCACCCGCAAGACCGGCGCCCGCAACCGTGTGGACGCCATCCGCATCTCCCAGGGGCAGGGCTGGCTGTGACCCGCCCCGGCCCGCTTCCCCGTTCTCCCCGGCTGCGCCGGCCGTGCGGCCGTCGTCGGCCTCCCGGGGCGTCCACGAGCCGACCAGGTCCCGGTAGAGGGCGGAGCGGCGCACCATCTCCTCGTGCGTCCCGCACATCGTGCGGGGCCCGTCCATGACCAGCACCCGCCCGGCGCGCCGGGCGGAACTGACGCGGTGTGCCACGACGAGCAGGGTGCCGCCCGGCCGGGCCGCGAACGCCTGTTCGGCGCGGGCCTCCGCCTCCGGGTCCAGGTGGCACGTCGCCTCGTCGAGGAGGGCCAGCGGGGCCGGTGACAGGTACGCGCGCGTGAGCGCGATCAGCTGGCGCTCGCCCGCCGACAGCGCCGCCGGGTCCACGGCCGCCTCCAGGCCGCCCAGGGAGTCGAGCAGGGGCGTCAGTCCGACGGCCTCGGCGGCGGCGAGCGTCTCCTCCTCGGGCACGGGATCCGGCCGCAGATGCGCGAGGTTCTCGCCCAGGGTGCCGCTGAACACGTACGCCTCCTGCGGGATGAGGACGCGCAGGGCGGCGGCCTCGTCTCCCGGCACCGGCCGGCCGCAGACCCGGATCTCGCCGCGCACCGGTTCCAGCAGACCGGCCACCAGCCCGGTCACGGTCGACTTCCCGACCCCGCTGGGGCCCACGACGGCCAGGTGCCCCCCGGCGGGCAGCGTGAGCGTGAGGCCGTCGACGACGGGCGCGGAGGCGGGACCGTAGGCGAACGCGAGCGCGGTCAGGGAGAGCGCGGGGGGCGGCGCGCCGGCGTCGTGGGGGAGCGGACGGGCTCGCTCCCCGCCTCCGTCCGGGAGCGGACGGGCCCGCGGCCCGCCGTCCGGGAGCCGGTCGCCCCGCTCCTCGCCGCCGGTCGCGCCGGGCTGCTCCGGCGCGGGCGGGGCCAGTCGGCGCAGCACCACCGTCAGCCGGGACCCGCTGGTGCCCAGGCCGTGGACGAGACCGCTCAGCGCCGGGAGCAGCGACTGGCTGACGTAGGCCAGGGCGCCGACCAGCGCACCCGGTGTGACGCCGTGCGCCAGCAGCCAGGGGGCGCCGGCCAGCAGCAGCACCAACGGCAGGTGACCGCCCAGCGCGAGGCACACCACCCGCGTCACACCCCAGCGGGCCAGCGCGCGGGCCGCCCGCAGCTCCGCGTCGACGAGGACGCCGGTGTCCGCCGCGATCCGGTCCTCCGCGCCGGCCGCCGTGACGTCCCGCAGCCCCGGGCACACGGCGCCCAGGTCCTGGGCCAGCGCCTCGTCGGCGGTGAGGAACGCCTCCTGCCGCCCGGCCAGCGGACGCAGGGTCGCCGCGAACAGGGCCATCCCCGCGGCGAGCGGCGGCACGACCACGAGGAGCAGCGGCGGGGCCAGCGAGCACAGACCGGCCAGCGCCCCGGCGGACGTGAAGACGAACGAACGCGAGACCATCACCAGCCCCGCGAAGGTGTCGCGGGCGATCTCCACCTGCTGGGTGAGCCCGGACAGCGCACCGCCGTCCGCCTCGCGCACCCCGCGCTCCACCACCCGCACGACCAGCCGGTCCCGCAGCGGTTCCACAAGCGCGGCCACCGCCGCGTACACCCGCCCGGTCCCGTAGGCGCCCAGCAGCACCCCGAGCGCGGCCGGTGCGAGCCAGCCGAGTCCCACGGCCGCGCGCCCGGCCAGGAAGCCGTCGTCCAGGGCCCGCGCCAGCGCGTACCCGAGCAGGAAGGTCTGCCCGGACTCCAGCACCGACCAGCCCGCCAGCCGCGCCAGCGCCCCCCGGTGCTCCTTGAGGAACCGCAGTCCCCGCGCCCCGAGCCGGTGCGGGCCGACGCGGCTCACCGCGGCTCACCGCCGGACCCGGCCGCGCCGAACACGGCCCGGTAGCCGGGCGAGCGCCACAGCTCCCGGTGCGTCCCCACCGCCCGTACGCGCCCCGCGTCCAGCCAGGCCACGGCGTCCGCGCGGGCGGCCGTGGCGGCGCGGTGGGCCACGACGAGCCGGGTGGCGGTCGCCGAGCTGCCGAACACGACGTCGGTGACCTGGCGTTCGGTGACCGTGTCCAGGCTGGAGAGGGCGTCGTCGAGGATGAGCAGCCGGCCGCCGTGGGCGAACGCGCGGGCCAGGCCGAGGCGTTGGGCCTCGCCTCCGGAGTGCGGGGCGTGCGCGCACCGGGTGGCGTAGCCGTGGGGCAGACGGCGGACGAAATCGTCGGCGCGGGCGGTGCGGGCGGCCTCCCGGACGCGGGCGGGGGAGGGGGCGCTCCCCGGCGGCCCGAGCGCGATCGTCCCCTCCACCGTCCCGCCCAGCAGGGCCGGGCGGTCGAAGGCCTGGGCGATCGCCGCGCGCAGCTCGTCCCGGCGCAGCGCGGCGAGCGGCACGCCGTCCAGCAGGACCTCCCCCGCATCGGGGTCGGCGAGCCGGCCGGCCACGGCGGCCAGCAGCGACTTGCCCGCGCCGGAGCGGCCCACCAGGGCCAGCGTCCGCCCGCCGGGCACCACCAGGTCGACGCCGTCCAGCACGGTGCGCCCGCCGCGCCGGGCGGTGACCCCGCGCAGTTCGAGCCGGCCCGTGCCGTCCGGCGGCAGACGCCGGTCGCCGTGCGCGGGCGCGGGCTGGTCCAGGACCTCGCCCAAGCGGGCGGCGGCGGCCCGGGACCGCACCAGCCCGGAGAGGCGCCCGACCAGCACGCCGACGCCGGTGGCGAGCACCGCGTAGCGCGAGGCGGCGAGGACGTCACCGGCGGACAGGCGGTGCCGGGTGAGCAGGACGCCCGCGACGGCGACGACCGCGAGGTGCAGCAGCGGCGCCACGGCGACCGCCTGCGCGGCGGCCCGGCCATGGACCCGCCACATGCGGACCCCTGCCCGCGACAGCTCGGGCAGCGGCCGCAGGACGCGGGCGGTGTCGCGGCCGGCCGTGCCGGCGGCGCGGATGGTGCGGGCCCCGGACACCGCCTCCGCGAGCGCGGCCGCGATCCGCCCCTGCGCCCGCTGGTAGTCCGCCACGCAGGCCGACGTGTCGCGGGCGAGGGTGCGCAGCAGGAGGGTCAGGACCGGCGCCCCGGCCAGGAGGACGGCCGCGAGCCGCCAGTCGACGAGGGCCAGCGCCGCCACGGCCCCCACGGGCCCGGCGAGCGCGGCCAGCAGCGCGGCGCGGGCCGCGGGCGCGGTTGCGGCCTGGGCCGCGTTGCCGACGAGGCGCGCGACGAGGTCCCCGGCGCCGAAACGGTCGGCGGCGCGCGGGCCCGCGGCCAGCACGTGCCCGGTGACGCGGCGGCGCAGGAACGCGGTGGTCCGCGCGTCCGTCGTCCCGGCGAGCACCGTCTCGAGGGCGTCCAGAAGCGTCAGCAGCGCGACGAGGGCCGCGCAGTACAGCACCCAGCGCGTCGCGGGCGCCTGGGCGATCAGCAGGTCGAGGGTACGGCCGAGGGCCGCCGGCAGCAGCAGGCTGGCGCCCGTCGCCGTCACGCTCACCAGGCACAGGGCGACGCAGCGTCCGGCGCTGTGCCGGGCGGCCGCGCGCAGCAGCTCACCGGTCGTCCGGTCCATCGGCATCGTGGTCCCGCGCTTCCTTCGAGGTCTCCCGGGGGCGGCAGGACCCCGGGCGGCCCTCTCCCGAAGGAGCGGACCGCCCGGGGCCTTCAGCACGACGTGCGGATCACAGACAGAGGATGACGCTCGCCGCGCTGACGCAGGACAGCAGGCTGACGGTGCTGTTGCCGCCGCCCCCGTTGAAGTCGTCGGATTCCATCGTCTGAAGGTCGAGAAGGGCCATGGTGTGTCCTTTCGTCGGTTGGATGTGTCGTCCCGTGGGGACGGGGTTGCGTCACGACTCCGCCGTTGCCGCGGAGCCGCGTCTTCAGGGCCGCCGGTGCGGCGGCGGAAGGAACGGCAACCGGGCGCCGGCGCCCGTGCCGTCGGGGTCGAGGGCGGCGGCCAGGGCGAGCAGACAGCCCGCGGTGCCGGTGCCGAGGTCCATGGACAGCCGCATCATCTGGTGGCCGGGGAAGGCGAGTTGGCCCTGGTAGGGCATCGCGAACCAGCCGAGTGCGGCGATCTGCTCGTCGAGCCGTGCCCGGGTCGCGCCCTCGGCGGTGGTGCGGGCCAGGTGCAGGATCATCCCGGCGCGGCCCTGGAAGAGTCCGGGCTGCGCGTAGAAGCGGGACGTCGCGGCGGTCAGGACGCCGGCCCGGGCCCGTGCGAACTCTCCGTCCGGGTCGGGGAGATGGACCACGGCGTCGTCGAGGACCGCCCCCACTCCCACGCTGCCGTCGCCCAGGTAGGGCAGGGTCCGCCAGCCCTCGTCGACCTCCAGCGAGCCGCCCTCGCGTTCCACGCAGGCCGCCAGGTCCCGGCGCAGGGCGACGTCCGCCGCCGCGAGCAGCGCGCTGTCGCCGGTCGCCTCGTACTGGCGCAGCAGGAACAGCGCCGGCCCGCTCGCCCCGCGCAGCAGCCCGGCCCGCCGCCGGGGCGCGTCCGGCACGGGTTCGGCCAGGCGTCCTACGACCACGTCGGCGGCCTCCGCGGCCCGTGCGCGCAGCTCCGGCTCGCCGGTCCGGCGCGCCAGGTCGGCGAGGACGAGCCCCAGTCCGGCCAGACCGCCGTGCAGATCCGAGGACAGGTTCTGCCACCGCTCGCGCAGGATGCCGTCCACCAGGTCGAGCGCCCGCTGCCGGTGGCCGAGCAGCTCCAGTACGTGGGCGACGCCGGCGAGGCCGTCGTAGAGGCCGAGCGGGGTGCCCGTCGGCGGCGGGGCGGTACGGTCCAGGAGCCAGCGCTCGCCCTCCTCGTGGCGCTCGGCGCCCGTCGCCTTCAGCGCGTACAGGACGCCGGCCGCGCCGTGCGCCAGGCCCAGCCCTCCGCCGTCGGAGAACTGGGCGACGTCGCCGGGGTAGAGCCGGTCGTCGCGCTCCGGGGTCGCCGAGGCGAGGATCGCCTTGACCATCGAGTCACGGCTGTGCGGCCAGTCGGCGGGTTCCACGCGCGGGGCGGGCGCCGCCGCCACGCGCGCCGGGCGCGAACGACCGGCGGGCATGGCGTCGAGTGGGGCCTGTGCGAGGTCGCCGGCGTCACGGGTGATCTCGGCGACCGCCTCGTCGAGGAACGCGCGCGGCACGTCCGGGAACTGCTCGGCGATCACCTCCGCCAGATGGGCCGCCTTGCCCCGGTCGACCACGAACAACGTGGTGACGGGCAGGAACAGGGCGAGCCGCAAGCACGCGAGCGCGTACCGGTCGACGTCGGCGCCCCGGCGGTCCGGCGGAGCGAAGAAACCCGGGTGCGCCACGACCTGACGGCCGTTCTCCTCGGCCGGGGCCGCCGCCTCGAAGTCGATCAGGTGCACCGACTCCTCGTCGGGCCCGACCATGATGTTGAAGACGTGCAGGTCGTTGAAGACGATCCCACGCGCGTGCACCCGCTCCACGGCCTGCTCCACCGCCCGGTGGACGCGCACCGCCCACGCCGTGTACGCGGCGACGGCGGCCGGATCCGGGTCGGGGCACAGCAGGGGGTGACGCTCGGCGAAGAACGAGTTCAGCGGCCGCCCCGGGACGAGGTCCATCACCAGGAAGCGGTGGTCGCCGAGCAGGAACCAGTCGCGCACCTCCGGCACCACGCCGGTGCCGGACACCGCCTCCAGCGCCCGCTTCTCGCGCTCCAGCCGGACGATCGCGTCCGCCCCGTCGGAGGCCAGGCCGGCGTGCGGCCTGCCCTCCTTCAGCACCACCTTGCGCCCGTCGCGGGTGTCGGTGCCCGCGTACACCCCGCCGCCGTTGGAGAAGTGCAGCGCCTTCTCGATGCGGTAGGGCAGCTCGCCCACCGTCGTGGTGTTGCGGGCCGCGAGGTGCGGCTCCAGGAACGCGGGCAGCGTCACCCACGGCGGCACCTGGAAGGACGGCGCCCGCCGGTCCGGCACGAGGCCGCCCTCGCCGTCGCGCACCGCCGGCACCAGCGAGCCCCGGTCGTCGACGACGAACATCCGCGCGAACGCGCCGTAGCGGACGTAGAGCGGACCCTCGCCCCAGCGCAGGTCGGTGAGGATGTACGGGCCCTCGAAGCCCTCCAGCAGCGCGCCCAGTTCGCGCAGGACCGTGTGCAGCTGCTCCTCGTCCGCCGGGTAGACGGTGACGAACTTGCCGCTCGTGTCGCGGCCCGCGTACTTGGTGTTGCGCAGGTGCAGCAGGTGCGGGCCCGGGACGAACTTGAAGGGGATGCGGCGCTCGACGCAGTAGTCCCACACGATCGCGGCGATCCGCTCGGCGTTCGTCCGGGTGGCCGAGGCGTGGATCTTCCACCCCTGGGCCGGTCCCGTCGCCGGCCGGCCGTCCGCGTCGAGCGGCGTCAGCGTCAGCCAGTCGCCGATCCGCGCCGAGGTCCACCCCTCGGGGACCGGCCGGCGCGCCGTGTCGTACAGCGGGGCGCTCCCCGTGCCGCCGGCGTTCAGCCGGTCGGGCGTCTCGTAGAAGTGCGTGTCCGCCAGCGCGTACACCTCGTACCGCTTGTCCATGCGTCCCCCTCCGTGGGCCCGGGAAGAGCCTCGCAAGCCACAGGGGGGTGCGGACAGTCACGCCTGTCACGAGCTCACCGTGCGGAACGCACGGGTAAAGATCTGTTCGGTCCGTTCGAAACGCGGACCGCCGGCCGACCCGCCGACCGGCCGACCGGCACACTCGCCGACCGCCCCGCTCAGCGACGCCCGCTCGCCCGCCGGACCCGCGCGGCGGCCCCTCCCGCCCGCTCCTCGCGTCGTCCCGTCGTCCTCCTGGACCCGAAACGGGCACAGGGGCTGCGCGCGGACCCCGATGGCGCTGTAATTGCGGTCGTGGTCAGTGAGGGTGCCGCAGCGCGCAGAACGGGACCTTCGCGCGCCGAAATCGCCCTCAAGACGATCACGGCCGACCTCGCCGCACCGGAGCGGGTGCGCCGCACCCTCGAACAGGCGCTCGTCTTCGCGGGCGCGGCCCTCGCCGCCGTGTACACACCCGGGGACGGCGGGGAGCTGCTGTGCCTGGCCGAGTCGGCCGGCGTCCCGCGGACCCTGTACGGGCTGCGCGAGAGCTATCCGCTGGACGGCCGCTCGCCGGCCGCCGACGCCCACCGCACCGGCCGCCCCGTGTGGCTCGGCCCCGCCGAGCTGGCCGACTGCCCCGAGGCACGGCGGATGCCGGCCCGCGACGTCCACCTCGCCGCCCTGCCCCTGCCCGACGGCGCGGGCTGTCTGATCGCCCTCGCGGAGCGCCCCGGAGGCTTCGACGCCGACGACCGGGCCTGTCTGGAGCTGGTCGCCGAGGTCGTCGCCTTCCCCGCGGCGGGCGCTCCCGCCGAGGGCGAGGAACTGCGCGCGGGCGACTTCAGCCTCGCCATGGACACCGGCCGGGTCGAGGTCGGCGACGAGATCCTGGAACTGTTCCGCATGCCCCGCGCCGAGTTCGACGGCCGGGTGGAGACCCTGCTCGGGCGCGCGGTCCCCGAGGACCTGCCCTCGCTGATGTCCGTCGTCGAGGCCGACCACATGTCGATCGGCGACCGCGAGCTGGAGTTCCGCGTGCTCCAGCCCACCGGGCCGCCGAAGTGGCTGCGGCTGCGCGGCCGGCTGCTGCCCGGCGGCGACGGCCGTCCGGCCCGGCTGGTCGGCACCGTCGCCGACGCCTCGGCTCTGCGCGACGAGGTCACCGACGTGGCCCGCGTGCAGCGGCTGGCCGCCGCTCTCGCCACCGCCGGCACCGTCCGCGACGTCAGCCAGGCCGTCGTCGCCGCCCTGCGCAAACCGCTGCGGGCCGACCGCATCGCGCTCGCCGAGCTGGAGGGCGAGCGTCTCGTCGTCACCGTCCTCGACCCTCCCGAGCCGCAGTCCTGGCCCGCGCTGTGGCGGCTGGAGTGGCGTACCGAGTGGCCGGACGCCTCCGTGCGCGCCATGCCCACCCTCGCCGCCGCCCTGCGCGAGGGACGCGCCCGGATCTGGCCCGCGGGCACCGCGCTGGAACCGGCGCTGGCCGGGGTCGGCCCCGGCGGACTCGCCGTCCTGCCGCTGTCCGCGGGCGGTCGCACGACGGGCGCCTGCCTCATCGGCTGGGACCGGCCGCACCACTTCGGGCCCGACGAGCGCGCCCTGCTCACCGCCTCCGCGGGTCTCGCCGGGCAGGCCCTCATGCGCGCCCACGCCTTCGACGCCGAGCACGAGCTCGTCGCCATGCTCCAGCGCCAGCTGCTGCCCCGCCGGCTGCCGGCGCTGCCCGGCGCCGTCGCGGTGGCGCGCTATCTGCCCGCCACCGCCGGCCTGGAGGTCGGCGGCGACTGGTACGACGTCATCCCGCTGCCCGACCACCACGTGGCCCTCGTCATCGGCGACGTCCAGGGCCACAGCGCGGCCGCCGCCACCCTCATGGGGCAGATGCGCACCGCCCTGCGCGCCTACGCCGCCGAAGGCCATCCGCCGGACGTGGTCGTCGCCCACGCCAACCGGCTCCTGCTGGAACTGGAGACCGACCTCTTCGTCACCTGCTGCTACGTCGACGTCGGCATGGAGGACGGCACGGCCTGGTGCGTGCGGGCCGGACACCCGCCGCCGGTCGTGCGCCACCCGGACGGCTCGGCCGGGATCGCGGAGACCGACGGCGGCCCGCCGCTGGGCGTACTGGCCCAGGCCGAGTTCCCGATGACCCCGCTGCGGCTGTCGCCGGGCGCCGTCGTCGCCCTGACCACGGACGGCCTCGTGGAGTCCGCCGACCTGGACATCGACACCGGCCTGGCCCGGCTCGCCCGCGCCCTGTCCGCGTCCGACCCCGCCCACCTCGGCCTCGTCGCCGACGCCCTGCTCGGCGACGCCCACCGCGGGGACGACGTCGCCCTGCTCCTCATGCGCTACGACGGCATGGCCGTCAAACCCCTGCGCGAGGGCTGGACGGTGTGGCGGGTGCCCGAGGCGTCCCGGCACGCCCGCCGCTTCACCCGGCGCACACTGCGCGCCTGGGGCATCGCCGAGGCCGCGATGGACTCCGCCCTCCTCGTCGTGTCCGAGCTGGTCACCAACGCCCTGGTGCACACCGGCGGCCCGGTCCGTCTGGACCTCACCCTGATCGGCCGCAGGCTCCGCATCGCCGTCACCGACGGCTCGCCGCGCACGCCCGTCAAGCCGACCGACCCGGGCTGGGAGGCCACCGGCGGCCGGGGCATCCTCCTCGTCGCCGCGGTGTCCGACGCCTGGGGGAGCGTGCCGGTGAGCGGCGGCAAACAGGTGTGGAGCGAGGTGGTCCTGCGGGGCTGAGCCGCCCGGCGCCGCCGCCGGGGGCGGTGCGGGGCCCGCCGGGCCCGTCGGCGATGTGTCCGCGGGCCGGGGGCGGGTACCCGGCGGCCATGGACATCATTGCCTCGGCCCATCTCGCGGCATCCGGAAGATCCGCCCTGGCCACCGTCGCCTTCATCGTCGTAGGACTCGTACTCGTGGGCGGTCTGATCTGGGCCTTCCGGCTCGGTCACAAGATCCGCACGCGCGAGCCCGCGCCGCCGAAGCCGCACGAGCAGCCGCGCATGCCCGCTTCCGGCCGGACGCACGAGAGCCGGACCCGCGAACCGAACGAGATGCCCCGGGCCACGGACGGCGAGCGTCTCACGGCCCACGAACTGCGGACCACCGGCAGCCGGGAGAGCGCCGACCAGCGCCGCCCGCGCTGGGACGAGGGCTCCGGAGGCTCGTTCGGCAGCGGCGGCCCGGGAGCGGGCTGAGCCGCGGCACCGGCCCCGTCGCCGACGGGGCCTCGAAGGAACAGAAGGGTGTTGAACCGTCGTGACCGCGCAGACCACCGTCGTGACCGGGCCGACCGAGGAGAATCCCGCGACCCGCAGGGCCGAGACGGGATGGGCCAGAGCCCGTCGCGTGCGCCGTGTCCCCGCGGCGCCGCGCACCTGCCTGGCGGCGGTGGCGGCGCCCGGCACGCAGCCGGGCCCGGAGGGCAACATCATCCGCGGCGAGGACTGACCGCCGGGAGACCCGAGCCCCTGGGGCCCGGATCATTTGGAGCCCGGACAGGTCCGGGACCCGGATGGACAGGCCCGAGGTCCGGACCATCCTGAAGCTCGGACAGGCCCGAGACCCGAGACCCTGAGTGGCCAAGACCGAACTGGCCCTGGACCCGGACCGTCCCGGGCCAGCCCGCACGCCCGGCGGTCCCCCCGGACGCCCATGAGCGTGCGCCGAGCACGCCTGACGGCGCCGCGCCAGGACGGGCGTATCGCGCGAGCGACACTCCTGAGCCCGCGTAACCCCGCGCCGTGCCCTCCCGCCATCCTGGTCACGCCCCCGGTCTCTCACGGCAGGCCCCCGAGCCTGACGGCGCAGGCGTACCGCGAGGGACGCCCCTGAGCCCACGTGACCCGGCATCGGGCCCTCCCGCTGTCCACGTCACGCCCTCGCCCCTGACGTCACGCTCCCGCCCCCATGCCGCGTCCCCGCCTCTCATGGCGCACCCCCGCCCCGGCCGACGCGGGCTCACCCGCCGTGTGTCGTCCCCCTTCCGAGCACCCGGTAGAGCGTGCGGCGCACCTTGCGGGCCAGGTGGCGCGCGCCGCCCGGCTGGGGTGCGGGAACGACCAGCACGCCGTCCTGGTCGACGTGCAGCGCGAAGGGCAGCGGGTGGAAGCGCGTCCCGTCCACGTCGGGGGACAGGCACACCGACGTCGGCCAGGTCGCGCCCCTGAGGCCGTCGACCGGCAGGCCGGCCGTCAGCCGTCCGCCCGGGCACAGCTCGGCGATCACCTCCCAGGTGGCGCCCGGTTTCCCCGGCACGAGCCGGAGCACGGCGTCGGCGCTCTCCGGAACGTGCAGGGGAAGGTCCACGTGCAGGCGGCCGTCCTCGACGTCCACGTCCCCGGCCGCCACCCGGCCCAGGCCGAGCCGCGTCGTGGCGTGGCCGACGTCCAGCGCGAGACTCGCGTACCGCTCCGTCCAGTACGGCAGCACCACCCGGCCCGCCACCACCGCGGCGGGCGGGACGGGCCGTCCGTGACGCGCCGCCGGGCCCAGTCGCACCTCCTTGCTCCACCCGCCCAGGCTCACGCGCACCCATATGTCCCACAGGCCCTCGCCGGGCGCGTCTGCGCTGACGGCGGTCGCCGGGTCGAGGGCGGCCGCGGCCCGCAGGACGAGCCGCACCCTGTCGCTGTCGCCGTCGTCGGCCGGCACGGTCTCCCGGACCACCTCCACCGGTTGCAGGTGCTGGGCCGCGCCGGTCCGCTCGCGCAGCAGCAGGTCGGGCACGGCGTGTTCGAACTGTTCGACGGTCTCCGCGCCCACCCGGCGGACCGCATCGGCGAGGTCTCGCGGCGGGCCGGCCGGAGAGCGGGTGGTGGACGGGAAGGTCATCGGTCCGCCGTCGTGCGTCAGCTCGGCGGTGAACGCGATCCGCAGCACGCCGTCGCGCCAGGCGACGTCCTCGGGGTGGACGGCGAGCGCGACGGCGCTCTCCCACCGCGCGAACGCGACGACGTCGTCGTAGCGGCCCTCGGCGGCCAGCGCGGCGACGACCCGCTGAGCGGGCGGCAGCGACTCTCCCGCCCCGGGGCCGAACCGCTCGACGATCACCGCGTGGACCTGCGTGAACAGCTCCCGCCGGCGCTCCTCGGGCAGGTCCAGGAAACGCCGGCCGCGCAGCGGCTCGACCAGCTCCACGCGCAGCCAGCGCCGGAAAAGGCCGTCGCGCAGCGGACCCGGCGCGGTGTACCGCTCGACGACGTCGAGGGCCTCGCGCACGCTCGTGGGACCGGTGTCCGCCGGGCCGGTCCGCCGCGGGGCCGTGGGCCGGGCGTCGTCGCGTCGCGCCTGGTGGTAGCACACGTAGTCGGCGAGCACGCAGACGTTGCCCGCGCGCAGATAGGCCTCGGTGACGAAGACCTCGTCCCCCGCGCGGTGACGCGCCTCGGCGAAGCGCAGGCCGGTCCGTTCCAGGAACGCCCGGCGGAACATCTGGTGCGGGGTGAGGCTGTCGAGGAGCGGCGCGTCGGCCAGGCCGGCGCGCGGGCGGTTCGCGCGGAACAGCTCCACCGGCGCCTCATGCCCCGGCGCGGCCGTCCTGCCGACGACGACGTCCGCGTGGTTCGCGACGCCGTAGGAGTGCATCCGCTCCAAAGCCTCGGCGCCGAGCCGGTCGCCGTCGTCGACGAACATCACGTACTCGCCGCGAGCGGCGTCGATGCCCGCGTTGCGGGGCTCCGCCGGTCCGCCGTCGCCGGAGTTCTCCCGGCGGACGACGCGGACCCGTGCGTCCCGGGCGGCGAGCGCGTGTAGCAGGCCGGGGGCGGTGTCACCGGAGCCGTCGTCGACGAAGACGATCTCGTACGCGTCCGGCGCGAGCGACTGGCCGAGCAGCGAGGCCACGCACGCCTCGGTACGAGGGCCCGGGTCGTGGACGGGGACGATGACGCTGACCTTGACCGGCATCGGGATCCTGACCCCCTTGCTGGATCGCTTCGCCGCGCGCGGGACGGCGGGGGTGCGCGTGGCCCGATGCTAACCCCGCCGCGGACGCCCCACCTGTCCTGATCCGTCCCCCTGGAGCCGGTCGTATCCTGACGCCGTGCGCCTGCTGCTGATGTCCGACACCCACCTGCCCAAGCGTGCCAAGACGCTCCCCGCCGAGCTGCTGGAGGAGCTCCCGCGGGCGGACGTGGTGATCCATGCCGGGGACTGGGTCGACACGGCCACCCTCGACCTGCTGGAGAGCCGCAGCCGCGCGCTCGTGGGCGTGTACGGCAACAACGACGGCCCCGAGCTGCGCGCGAGGCTGCCCGAGGTCGCCCGCGCGGAACTGGGCGGCCTGCGCTTCGGGGTGGTCCACGAGACCGGCCCGGCCCAGGGCCGCGAGGCCCGTTGCGCCGCCCGCTTCCCGGACCTGGACGTCCTCGTCTTCGGCCACAGCCACATCCCGTGGGACACCACCGCCCCGGGCGGACCCCGTCTCCTGAACCCGGGCTCGCCGACGGACCGCCGCCGCCAGCCGCACTGCACCTACCTCACCGCGACCGCGTCCGGCGGCCGTCTCGCGGACGTCGTGCTGCACCGGCTGCCGCCGCGCTGACCAGAGGGTCTCCCGGGGCCGGACACCGGACCGGACGAAGGATCGGGCCGCTCCCGGCCGAGAAGGGCCCGGGGGCGGCCCGGTACTTGCGGGTGTGCGTTGCTTCAACGGACCTCCTTCCTTCGCTGGACGAAGGGCAGAGGACGTACATCCCTGTCCGTGCTGGGTCGCCTACCCACCCCGGAAGACCCTGTAACGGACTAATCGTATTTTTTCGGAATTACTACTGTGTGAGTCCCCCCGTCACCTGTACGGGACCACTGCCGACATCGTCGCGCGCGCCGCGTCCGCGTCCGCCTCACGGCCGGGAGCGGTGCACCGGCCCCCGGGCGAGGGTCAGTGCGGCGCCGCTGCCGCCCCAGCGCAGCGCGACGATCTCGGCGGCCACCGACACGGCCACCTCCTCGGGCGTGCGGGCTCCGAGGTCCAGCCCGATCGGCGAGCGCAGCCGGGACAGCTCGCCCTCGGTGAGGCCGGCCGCCACGAGCCGGGCCAGGCGGTCGTCGTGCGTACGGCGGCTTCCCATCGCCCCGATGTACGCGGCGGGCCGGCGCAGCGCCGTCTCCAGCAGCGGGACGTCGAACTTCGGGTCGTGGGTCAGGACGCAGATCACCGTGCGGTCGTCGGTGTCCGTGCCGAGCAGGTACCGGTGCGGCCAGTCCACGACCACGTCGACGCCGGGCGCGAAGCGCCGGCGGGTCGCGAAGGCCGGGCGGGCGTCGCACACCGTGACGCGGTAGCCGAGGAAGTCCCCGATCCGGGCGACGGCCGCCGCGTGGTCGACGGCGCCGAAGACCAGCATGCGCGGCGGCGGCGCGAAGGAGTGCAGGAAGACCGCGACGGCCTCCTCGCGCCGGCGGCCCTGCGGTCCGTAGTGGCGCACAGTGGTGGCGCCCAGGGCGAGTTCCCCGCGTGCGTCGGCGGTGACGGCCGCGTCCAGCCCCTCCGTGCCGAGCGAGCCGTGGGCGTGGCCCGGCCAGACGGCGAGGACCGCGCCGCGGGGCGCGGGGCCGTCGACGACCGTGGCCACGGCGACCGGCTCGTCCGCGGCCACCGACTGCGCGACCGCGCCGAAGGACGGGTCGAGGCGGGGCGAGACGGCGCGCACCAGCACGGAGATCTCGCCGCCGCAGGTCAGCCCGGCCGCGAAGGCGTCCTCGTCGTCGTACCCGAAGACCTCCAGCCGGGCGGTCCCGTCCGCGACGGCCTCCTTGGCCAGCTCGAACACCGCCCCCTCCACACAGCCCCCGGACACGCTGCCCACGACCTCGTCGCCGGGCCCCACGGCCATCACCGCCCCCGGACCGCGCGGCGCGCTGCCGGCGACGGCGACCACCGTGGCGAGACCGAACGGGGCGCCGGCGCAGTACCACGCCGTCAGCGCCGGAAGAATGTCGCGCATGTCCGCACGTTAATCCGTTGCGGCCCCGCGCGCCGGTCTGCTGCACTGCCCGCACGCCCATCTCGCCGACAGATCCCAGGAGCACCGATGCGCACACCGTTCATGTCCCCCCGGCAGGAAGGAAAAACCCCCATTCCGAAGGACATGACACATCGTGCACTTGCTCAACCTCGGGATCCTCGCCCATGTCGACGCCGGTAAGACCAGCCTCACGGAACGGCTGCTGCACACGGCCGGCGTCATCGACGAACTCGGCAGCGTCGACGCCGGCAGCACCCGCACCGACACGCTGGCGCTGGAACGGCAGCGGGGCATCACCATCAAGTCGGCCGTCGTCTCCTTCCGGATCGACGACGTCACCGTCAATCTGATCGACACCCCCGGCCACCCGGACTTCATCGCCGAGGTGGAGCGGGCGCTCTGCGTGCTCGACGGCGCGGTGCTCGTCGTCTCGGCCGTCGAGGGGGTCCAGGCGCAGACCAGGATCCTGATGCGGACACTGCGCCGGCTGCGCATCCCCACCCTCGTCTTCGTCAACAAGATCGACCGCCGCGGCGCACGCGACGAGAGCGTCCTGCGGGAGCTGACCGAGCGGCTGTCCGCGCCGGTCGTCCCGATGGGCGCCGTCACGGACCTGGGCACGGCCCGCGCCGCATTCACCGCCGCGGAACCGGACGCCGAGCGCGCCGTGGACGTCCTCGCCGACCACGACGACGCCCTGCTGACCGCGTACGTCGACGGCGGCGTCGCCCCGGAGCGGCTCCGGGCGGCCCTCGCCGGACAGACCCGCCGCGCCCTCGTCCACCCGGTCTACTTCGGCTCAGCGGCCACCGGAGCCGGGGTGCCCGACCTCGTCGCCGGCATCGCCGGGCTGCTGCCCGCCGCCGACGCCACGCCCGAGGGGCCGCCGTCCGGCACCGTCTTCAAGGTGGAGCGGGGCGCGGCGGGAGAGAAGATCGTCTACGCCCGGCTGTTCTCCGGCGTGCTGCGCGTCCGCGACCGCGTCGCCCTGCACGGCGCAGACGGCCGCGCCCGGGGGGACGGGACGGGCCGGATCACCGCGATCAGCGTCTTCGACCAGGGCGCCGACGCCCGGCGGGAGGAGGTCTGCGCGGGCCGGATCGCCCGGCTGTGGGGCCTCGTCGACGCCCGGGTCGGCGACTTCCTGGGCGAGCCCCGCCACGGACGACGGCGGTTCTTCGCGCCGCCGACCCTGGAGACGGTCGTCGTGCCGGGGCCGGGCGCCGACCCGCGCTCCCTGCACCTCGCCCTCACCCGGCTGGCCGAGCAGGACCCGCTGATCGGACTGCGCCACGACGAGGTCCGCCGGGAGACGTCGGTGACGCTGTACGGCGAGGTGCAGAAGGAGGTCGTGCAGGCCACCCTCGCCGACGAGCACGGGCTGACGGTCGCCTTCCGTGAGACGACGCCCCTGTGCGTGGAGCGGCCGGTGGGCGTCGGGGAAGCCGCCGAGTTCATCGAGAAGGGCGACAATCCGTTCCTGGCCACCGTCGGACTGCGCGTCGGACCCGCCCCGGCCGGCGGCGGGGTGCGCTTCGGCCTGGAGGTGGAACTCGGCTCCATGCCCTACGCCTTCTTCAAGGCGATCGAGGACACGGTGCGCGAGACGCTCGGCCAGGGACTGCACGGCTGGCCGGTGCCCGACTGCGCCGTGACCCTCACCCACTGCGGCTACTGGCCCCGGCAGAGCCACGCCCACCAGGGCTTCGACAAGAGCATGTCGAGCACGGGGTACGACTTCCGCGGTCTGACGCCCCTGGTCCTGACCGAGGCGCTGCGCCGGGCCGGCACACGGGTCCACGAGCCCCTGCACCGCTTCCGCGTCGAGGCCCCGGCGGACACGCTGGGCGCACTGCTGCCGGTGCTCGCGGGCCTGGGCGCCGTGCCCCGGGCGACGGACGTGCGGGGGACGCGGTGCGTGCTGGAGGGCGCCGTGCCCGCCGCCCAGGTGCACCGGCTCGAACGGCGGATCCCCGCGCTGACCCGGGGGGAGGGCGAGTGGGAGAGCCGCTTCGACCACTACGCGCCCGTCGTCGCCGGCCCGCCCCCCGAGCGGCCGCGCACCGACGACAATCCGCTCAATCGCGAGGAGTACCTGTTGCGCGTGACAGGCCGGGTGGCCAACTGAGCTGACTGGTAAGGAACTTACTCGTGGGTCAGAAGGTATTGACGGTGTCCGGAAATCACCGGACTGTAGGGGACATGCCGAATATCCGGGCTCGTCTGCTCGCTGTTCTGGTTGTCCTCTGCGGACTCTGCGGCTTCCTGACGGTGGCGGGCCCCACGGCCGCCACCGCCACGGCCGCCACCACGATCCCCGACTCCCTCCCCTTCGACGGCACGGCCCTCACCGTGTCGGGCGGCCGCTTCGTCGACGCCAACGGCCGCGAGGTCGTGCTGCGCGGCTACAACGTCTCCGGCGGGACCAAGCTCGCCGAGAACCGGGGCCTGCCCTTCGCCTCCGTCGCCGACGCCAGGAAGTCGGCGACCGCCCTGCGTGCCCTCGGCGGCGGCAACTCCGTGCGCTTCCTGCTCTCCTGGGCCTACGCCGAACCGGTGCGCGGCCAGGTCGACACCGCCTACCTGGCCGCCGCCACCGACCAGATGCGCGCCTTCCTCGACGCCGGCGTCCGCGTCTACCCCGACTTCCACCAGGACCTCTACTCCCGCTGGCTGTTCGACCGGGGCAGCTGGTACACCGGCGACGGCGCGCCCAAGTGGGCCGTTGAGCTGGGCGGTTACCCGAAGGAGTCCTGCGGCATCTGCCTGCTCTGGGGGCAGAACATCACCCAGAACGGCGCGGTCAAGGCCGCCCAGCACGACTTCTGGCACAACGACCACGGCCTCCAGGACTCCTTCCTGGCCACCGCGGAGAAGACCATGGAGTACGTCAGGGCGAACCTCACCGCCGAGGAGTTCGCCGGCGTCGTCGGCTTCGACCCCTACAACGAGCCCTACGCCGGCGCCTACGACTCCGGGCAGGCCAGCCGCACGTGGGAACGCGACCTGCTGTGGCCCTTCTATGTGCGCTTCCGGGCCCGGATGGACGCCGCCGGGTGGGCCGGCAAACCCGCCCTCGTCGAGCCCAACCTCTTCTGGAACGGCAACGTCAGCAAGGAGGAGGGCGGACTCCTGGACGCGGGCACGCTCGGCTCCCGCTACGTCTTCAACACCCACTTCTACGACCAGAAGGCCATCTCCGGCATCCTCATGTGGGGCAACGCGGCGGACGGCCAGTACGTGAGCGACCTCGGCACGGTCCGCGACCGCGCCGCCGCGGCCGGTACGGCGGCGCTCGTCAGCGAGTTCGGCCACCCGCTGAACGGCAGCACCGCCGGAAAGGCGCCGACCGTCCTGAAGGCGATGTACCAGGGCCTCGACTCCCGTGTGAAGGGCGCCGACTGGTGGACCTCCCGGGCCGCCTCCGGACCGGTGCTGTCCGGTTCCCAGTGGCAGTGGGACATCTACAACGGCCGCCACCACGAGCTGATGAACGACAACCCCGACAAGGTGCGCACGACCGGCGACGCCTGGAACGACGAGGACCTCTCCGCCGTACGCCTGGACGACAGCGCAGCGGTGACGCTCCGTCAGGACGCCCGGCTGCTGGACCGGGTCTACCCGAGCGCCACCTCCGGCACCACCGTCGCCTTCACCTACGAGGACCGCTCCCGCGACGGCTCCACCACGCTCACCTGGAACCCGGTGCCCAGCTCCCTGCCCAGCACGCGACAGCTCGTCGGCTCCGGCCAGTACGGGCTGCTGGTATGGCGGTCGAACGGCGGCGCCGCGCCCACCGAGCTGCATCTGCCGGCCTCCTTCCCGACCGCCACGACCACCGTCGTCTCCGACCTCGGCGCCGTGTACGCCCCGCCCGCGTACTCCACGGGGGCGAGGATCGCCGCGGCGGCCGAGCCGGGCGGCACGGGCAGCCGCCGCCTGCTGCTCGACGCGCCCGACTCGGGCGTCCTGCACTACGCGCTGGTGACCAACGGGGCCGCCACCGCACCGTCCGCGGCCCTGCTGGCCGCCGCCCGCACGGAACTGTCGGCCTGGGCGGCGACCAAGGCGGGGTGAGCGCGCCGGACACCACGAAGGCCGGACACCACGAAGGGGTGGGCCGCGGAGACCGCCGCCCGCCCCTTCGCCGTGCCGCCGTGCCGGAGGCGCTGTGCCGGGAGGCCGTCAGCCGCCGATCCCGGTCCAGTCCGCCGCCACGTGGCCGAGCCGGACCCGCTGCGGATGGTCGCCCACCGGCACCGAGACGACCTTCTTGCCCGTGGCGAAGTCGATCGCCGTGATCTGGTCGGCGCCGCTCTCGGAGATGACGCAGTCCTTGCCGTCGCCGCTGACCGTGGCCCAGTAGGGCTTGGAGGCGGTGACCAGCGGGCCTTCCTGGAGGGTGGCGCGGTCGACGACCGTCGCGTAGTCGTCCATCGTGCCGGCCACGCACAGCTTGCCGCCGTCCGGGCTCATCGAGAGGCCGTGATGGCGCGAGTCGTTGACGAAGGTGGTGCGGTCGTCGCTGGTCGCCGGGTTCTTCGGCAGGGTCTTCGTCCGGGTGATCCGGTCCGAGGCGAGGTCGTACTCGAAGAACCCGTTGAAGAACGAGACCTGGAAGTACAGCTTGGACTCGTCCGGTGAGAACACCGCGGGACGCACCGCGTCGGAGTAGTCCTTGAGCCCGATCGCGTCCAGCCGCTGACGCATGTCGATGACCTTGACCTGCTGGTACGTCGTCGCGTCGACGACGGTGATGCGCCGGTCGCCCTTGGTGAAGTCCTGCCAGGGCGCGTCCATCGAGGTGTTCACGTCCCCGATCGACATGTTGTAGATGTACTTGCCGTCCTTGGTGAAGATGTTCTCGTGCGGCTTGTCGCCGGTCTTGAAGGAGCCGACCTGCTTGCCGGTGGCGATGTCCAGGACGTGCACGGTGTTCGAGATCGACGCCGAGACCGCGACCCGCTTGCCGTCGGGAGACACGGCCATGTGGTCCGAGCGGTAACCCGACACCGGGAAGCGCCAGTTGATCTTTCCGGTGGCCAGGTCGATGGAGACGACGTCGGCGAAGCTGGGCCGGGAGACGACCACCGACGCGCCGTCCGGCGTGGTGTACATGTCGTCGACGAACTGGTCGTGACCCTCGCCGACCCCGTTGCGGATGGCCATGAAGTAGATCCACTTGATGGGGTCGGAGTTGATCGCCGCCATCCGCGCGTCCTTGTCGGGGATCACGTTGATGCGCCCGATCTTCGCGAAGTCCCCGCTGGACTTGACGACGTCCGCGGTCCCCTCCCAGTTGTTGCCGACGAAGAACACCTCGCGCAGGGCGGCGGCGGTCGATGCGTCCGGGTCGGCGGAAGCGGCGGAAGCGGCGGTCGCCGGGGCGGCGACGGTCAGGACGAGGGCGGCGGCTACGGAGCAAAGGTGCCTGGATCTGAAGGCAGGCATGCTGCTCTCTCCTCTGGGTGGCTGAAGCGTGGGGACAGGGCGGAAGGGCCGCCCGAATCTGAACACCGATGCGTTCAGAGTTGACTTACTGGAAAGTAAGGAAGGGGTGCCCTTCGCCACAAGACTCCGTGCACGACAAAATTGGCGGCGGGGGAGCACGACGCGACGAGGGAGGGCCAGTGACGGGCAGGCTCAGAGCGCCGACCGGCCGTTACGGCGGCAAGTCCGCCGAGCAGCGGCAGGCCGAACGCCGGGGACGATTCCTGGAGGCGGCCCTGCGGCTGTTCGGCGGCGGGCCCGGCTACCGCGGCACCACCGTCGCGTCGCTCAGCGAGGCCGCCGGCCTGTCGACGCGCCAGTTCTACGAGGAGTTCCGCACCCTCGAGGACGTCCTCGCGGCCCTGCACCTCCAGGTCAACGACTGGGCTGAGCAGGCGGTCCTGGCCGCCTTCGCCGAAGCCCAGGGCCTTCCCCTCGCCGAGCGCGTCACCGCGATCTTCCGCGCCTACGCCGCCGACGTCACCACGGACCCGCACCGGATCCGGATCACCTTCGTCGAGATCGTCGGCGTCAGCCCCCGCCTGGAGGAACAGCGCCTGGCCAGGCGCGCCCGCTGGATCGACCTGATCTGCGCCGAGGCGACCGCCGCCGCCGAGCGCGGCGAGGCGGCCCCCCGCGACTACCGCCTGGCCGCCGCCGCCTTCATCGGCAGCGTCAACGGCCTGCTGCACGACTGGAGCGCGGGCTGGGTGGACGCGACGCTGGACGAGGTGGTCGACGAACTGGTCCGCCAGCTCCTGGGCACCCTGCGCCCACCGGGCTGGCCGGGCCCGGCACGGTAGGAGGCCCGGAGCACACGGGACCGGGCCGGGGCGGGGCGGTGCCGATGACGACGACGATGACGGGGGCGCGTTGCGCAACGACGGGAACGGCGGGGACGACGGGAACCCCGGGGACGACCGCAGTGGCGGGGACGACGAGGACGGCCGGGTGCGGACCGGGGTCGACCGTGCGCAGGAGATCGCCTACGAACAGGCCCTCGACCGCACCCTGAGGGACCCCGACGTCGCCTCCCGTCTGGGGCACCGCCCCGGCACTCTCCCGGAGAACGTCAGATCCGCGATGCTCCGCCCGGAGAACGTCGCCCGGGTGCGCCGGGCGCTCCGGCTGGACGCGCGGCGCGCCTGCGAGGAGGCGTGGCGGCACTGCGAGGAGGCGTGCGAGGCGTGGAACCGGGCACAGGACCGGATCACACGCTTGCGGCCCCGACTGTCCGGGGGCCTCCCCGCGGCGGAGGCGGTCCTGGCGGCGGCCGCCCCGATCGTGCTGTGGGCGGCCGGGGCCGGCCTGTGGCCCGCCGTCGCCGCTTTCGCCGGGGCCCTGGCATGGCTCCTGTGCCGGCCCGCTGCGCGGAACCGGGCGGGCGCCGCCCTGGGGCTGCTCGCCGCCCTCGTGGCCAGGGCGGTGCAGTCGCGCGCGGTACGGCGGCGGACCGTCGACCTCGCCGAGGCCATGACACGGGACGTCATGCCCGCCGTCGTGCGGAGCGTCGTCTCCGAACTCCTCGGCGAGGACCACGACTGCCTGCTCATCGCCACGCGCTACGAGGGCATCAGGGACCACCGGGACCGCAACTACACGGTGGACAACCAGGCCGGGGCGGAGATCGCGCTGAAGCTCGACTCCCTGGTCGACGGAACCATCGCCGTCTGCGGGCCGCGCGGCTCGGGCAAGACCACCCTGCTGGAGACCTGCGCCCCGGGCGATCTGAAGGTCGGCGTCCAGGCTCCCGCCTCGTACGCACCCCTGGAGTTCCTCACCTCGCTGTTCGTCGACCTGTGCGAGACGTACATGGCGGATCACGGGGCCCGCTTTCCGGAGTTCCGGCGGCTGAGCCCGCTGCGCTCCGGGTTGCGCAGGATCGGCGCCGCCGTCCGGGCGGGCGCGCGATCGTTCCTGTGGAACCTGCTCGCCCTGGGACTGTTCGTGCTTGGTGTGTTCGCCGCCGCGCGCGGCTTCGCCGAGGACCTCGGCGGGGCCTTCGCCCGTGCCGGCGACGGCGCCGCGCGGCATCTGCGCGACGCCGTGACCGCGGTGGCGCGGGGGACGCGTCCCTGGTGGGCGCTGGGCGCGGTGGTGCTGGCCGTCGTGGTCCACAGGTACGCGGGGCGGTGGCGGCTCGCCGACGTCGCGCATGTGGCACGCGTGACGTTCCTGCTGCCCGCCGGCACGCTGCTGGTCGTGCTGGCGCCGGCGACCCTGTGGTCGCCGCACCCGGTGGTCGCGTGGTTCGGCGACTGGCGGCGCGACGACCCATTGCTGTTCCACCCGACCGTGGCGGTGGTGGGGGCGCTCGGGTTCGTCGCCGTGTGGGTCGCGGTCACCCCGTTCTGGGAGTACTTCCGGGACGTCACCCAGCGGATGGCGCTGCTGGTCCTCGTCGTCGGTCTCGGATGGACGTTCCTCGACGACCGGCCGCGGCAGGCGGCCCTGGGCTGGGATCTGTCCGAGCGGGTGGTCGTGGTCGCCGTGGGCGTCGTCCTGGTCAGGGCGTCCCGCTGGACGCGCGGGCAGCGCGAGCCGGCTCTCGTCCGGCGCTGCCGGGACCACCTCTACCGGCTGCAGACCGTCCAGAGCGTGAGCTACGGGACCAGCGGGGCCCCGACCGGCGGCCTGCTCGGTCTCGGCTCCTCCTACGGCACGTCCTTCACCGCGTCGCCCCTCACCCTGCCCGAACTCGTCCAGCAGCTCAGACGCGCCCTGGCCGACGTCGCCGAGGAACTGCGGCCGCGGCGCCGGCGTCTGGTGGTCACCATCGACGAGATCGACCGGCTCGGATCCACCGCCGAGGCCCTGGAGTTCCTCGGGGAGATCAAGGCCATCCTCGGCGTCCCCGGCGTCCACTTCCTGATCTCGGTGTCGGAGGACGTCGGGGCGTCGTTCGTTCGCCGGGGACTGCCCGGACGCGACGTGGCGGACAGCACCTTCGACGACGTGGTCCATGTGCGGCCCTGCTCCCTGGAGGAGTCGAAGGCGATACTGCACCGGCGCGCCGAAGGGTTCTCGGAGCCGTTCGTGGCCCTCGCGCATGCCCTGGCCGGAGGCGTGCCCCGTGATCTGATCCGGTTCTCCCGGGAGATGGTCTCGCTGCGCACGGCCCGCGGGGAGGTCGAACTGCGCAACGTCGGGGCCTGGTTGGTCGTCCGGGCGATGCGGGAGACGGTGGACGCCTTCCGGGGCGGGGTGAAGGAGGGCACGCTGCCCACCCGGAGCATCGACGTGGTCTTCGGAGCGACGCGGCGGCTCGCGGAGCTGCTGCACGCCGACTGCCTGTGCGAGCTGGGGAGGATGAGGGAGCAGATCGGACGGTTCGCGCGCTGGGCCGACGGTCCCGGCACCGCCGAGCTGGCGGCGGAACTGCCCTCCGACGTCCTGGAGCGCATGGAGGAGGCCGCCGCCTACGCGTACTTCTGCGTCACCCTGCTCGACGTGTTCTCGGCTCCCGGCTTCGGGCGCCGCCGCACCCAGGCGCAGGTGAACCGGCCGAACGGAAGCCTGGAACGGCTGGCCGTCGTACGGGCGGAGCTGTCGGTCTCACCGCCCAGTGCCCGGCGTCTGATCGAGGACACCAGAGCGGCGTGGGGGCTGCCGGAGATACCCGCTCCCGACCTGCCGGAGATCGTCGACGCCGTCCGCATGACCTGCCGGCACTACACCGAGTGACCTCGGGCGCGCGACACGGAACGCGGAACACCCGGCGCATGACAGCAGGTGAGTGGCGCCCGGCCGATGGCGCCCTGCGTCATGGGCCTGCCCAGCGGCCCACCGCCTCGACCACGGGCACCGTCCCGTCCTCCGCGCGTACCAGGGTTCCCAGTGCGCGGGCGCGCTCGCGGTGTTCGGGGGTGCGGGTGGCGCGGATCAGTGCGGCGGTGAGGGTGTCGGCGGTCAGGCGGCGCAGGGGGAGTGCGGCCGGGGCCACGCCGAGCGCGACCAGGCGGCCGGCCCAGAAGGCCTCGTCGAACTGGATCGGCACGGGCACCGCCGGCACCCCGGCCCGCACGCCGGCCGCCGTGGTGCCCGCCCCGCAGTGGTGGACCACCGCGGCCGTCTCCGGGAAGAGCAGCGCGTGCGGGACGTCGTCGACCGTCAGCATGTCGTCGCCGTCGGCCGAGAGGCCGGCCCAGCCCCGCTGGATCACCCCGCGCAGTCCCGCCCGCCGCAGCGCGCGGACGATCTCGGCGCTGAGCCGCCGGGGGTCGGGCACGGTCGCGCTGCCCAGGCCGACGAAGACCGGCGGCGGTCCGGCGTCGAGGAACGTCCGGAGCGCGGCCGGCAGGCGCGTCTCGCGGTCGTAGGGCCACCAGTACCCGGTGACGTCCAGTTCCGTGCGCCAGTCCAGGGGGCGGGGGACCACCAGCGGGCTGAAGCCGTGCAGGGCGGGCCTGCCCGTCCGGCGCCGGGCCCACGGGACGCGGGGCGCGGCGGGCAGGCCCAGCCGGGCCCGCACCGCCGGCACGACCGAGGCGAAGATCCGCTCGACGCCCAGGCCGACGCCGTGCGCGGCCAGCCGGTTGCCGACCGGCCCCCAGGAGCCTCCGCCCAGCATCGGCGGCGCGAACTCCCGGGTGGGCGCGAAGGGCTGGAGGCAGAGGTCGAGGCTGGGCAGGGACAGGCCCTCGGCGATGGTGTGCCCGAGCGGGGCCAGCGAGGCGGACACCAGCAGGGCGTCGCCGCCCCGGGCGGCGGTGATCAGGTCGTCGGTCATCGCGCCGACCAGCGACCGGGCCATCCGGCCGACCCGCAGCAGCTTGCCGGGACCGGTCGAGCTGCGGTGCAGTCCCCGGCCCCGGGCGGACTCCAGCTCGGCGCGCGGATCCAGCGGCAGCGCGTGGAAGTCCACCCCCGAGCCGGCCACCAGCGGCGCGAACCGCGCATGGGTGACCAGGGTGACCTGGTGCCCGGCGCGCACCAGGGCATGGCCCAGTCCAGTGAAGGGGGCCACGTCGCCCCGGGATCCCGCCGTCATGATGGCCACTCGCACGTCGGACAGTATGGCGGCGCGAAGCCGCGGTGGGCCGCGACAATCGGCGAATGCCTGCCGGGGGAACCCGATCTGAGGGTGCGTCACTTCTGTCGCGCTCGTTGACTTCGCTCTCGGGCGGCCCTACCTTCGGCCCGCACCATGTTCGGTAAGCCGATCCTCGTTCGATATGTCGAAGCTTGATGACGGAGTCGCCGCATGTTTCCCCCACCCCGCTCCCGCCTCCTCCCACGCGTCCGGTCCGCCGCCGCGCGGGCACTCGCCCTCCTGCTGACGGCGACCGCCGCCCTGCTGTTCGCCCAGCCCGGCCCGGCCCAGGCCGCGACCTCGCGCCAGATCGCCGTGCCGGCCGCCCCGATGGGCTGGGCCTCCTGGAACAGCTTCGCCGCGAAGATCGACTACAACGTCATCAAACGGCAGGTCGACGCCTTCGTCGCCTCGGGCCTGCCGGCGGCCGGATACCGGTACGTGAACATCGACGAGGGCTGGTGGCAGGGCACCCGCGACAGCGCCGGCAACATCACCGTCGACGAGTCCGAATGGCCCGGCGGCATGAAGGCCATCGCCGACTACATCCACGCCAAGGGCCTGAAGGCCGGCATCTACACCGACGCCGGCAAGGACGGCTGCGGCTACTACTACCCGACCGGCCGCCCCGCCGCCCCCGGCAGCGGCAGCGAGGGCCACTACGACCAGGACATGCTCCGGTTCTCCCAGTGGGGCTTCGACTTCGTCAAGGTCGACTGGTGCGGCGGCGACGCCGAGAAGCTCGACGCGGCGACGACGTACCGGGCCGTCAGCGACGCGATCGCCACGGCCACGGCCGCCACCGGCCGCCCGATGACCCTCTCGCTGTGCAACTGGGGCCGGCAGAACCCGTGGAACTGGGCGCCGGGACAGGGGGCGATGTGGCGGACCAACGACGACATCATCCTGTACGGCAACAAGCCGTCCATGACCAACCTGCTGACCAACTACGACCGCAACGTGCACCCCACCGCCCAGCACACCGGCTACTACAACGACCCGGACATGCTGATGGTCGGCATGGACGGCTTCACCGCCGCCCAGAACCGCACCCACATGAACCTGTGGGCGATCTCCGGCGCGCCGCTACTCGCCGGCAACGACCTCACCACGATGACGGCGCAGACGGCGGACATCCTGAAGAACCCCGAGGTCGTCGCCGTCGACCAGGACGCCCGCGGATTGCAGGGCGTCAAGGTCGCCGAGGACGCCGGCGGGCTCCAGGTCTACGGCAAGGTCCTGGCCGGTTCCGGCAGACGAGCCCTCGTGCTCCTCAACCGCACCTCCGCCGCCGCGAACATCACCGCCCGCTGGACCGACCTGGGCCTGACCGACGCCTCCGCCGCCGTCCGCGACCCGTGGGCCCGCGCCGACGTCGGCTCGTACGCCACGGGCTACACGGCCAACGTGCCGGCGGGCGGTTCGGTCCTGCTCACCGTCAGCGGCGGCACGGAGGCGCCCGGCAGCACCTACACCGGCACGTCGGCCTTCTCCGGCGTGGTCGCCGGCAGCACCGGCCTGAAGGTCGTCGACGTCGCCTACACCAACACCGCCGCCACCGCGCGCACCGCGACCCTGAAGGTCAACGGCCAGACCGCGACGACCGTCTCGTTCCCGCCGACGGGATCCGCCCAGGGCACGATCTCCGTGCAGGTCGCCCTGTCCAAGGGCTCCGCCAACACGCTCGCCTTCACCGGCGCCCCCGCCCTCGCGGACATCACGGTCAGGCCCCTGCCCGGCGCGAACGGCAGCCTGGTCGTCGGCAAGCAGTCCGGCCGCTGCCTGGACATGTTCGACTCCACCGTCGCCAACGGCACGCAGGCCGAGATCTGGGACTGCAACGGCGGCTCCAACCAGGCCTGGACGTACACCTCCCGCAAGGAACTCGTGGTGTACGGCAACAAGTGCCTCGACGCCTACGACCACGGCACCGCCAACGGCACCAAGGTCGTGATCTGGGACTGCACCGGCCAGAGCAACCAGAAGTGGAACGTCAACGGCGACGGCACGATCACCAACGTCAACGCGGGTCTGTGCCTCGACGCGAACGGGGCGGCCACGGCCAACCGCACGCCGATCGTGCTGTGGTCGTGCGCCGGAGCGGACAACCAGAAGTGGACCCTCGGCTGAACGCGGCCTGAACCGGCTGAATCGAGGCGAGGCGGGGCGCCGCGGCTCAGCGGCGGCGGCCGCGGCGCGCCCGGACGGCGCGCGGGGACGCGGTCGGCGCACAACGGCGGTGGCGCGCCGCCCGCAACGCCGTCCACAGCAGGACGACGCCGACGCGACGGCCCACCGCCGAAGCCGCCGACGCCGCCGAAGCCGTCGAAACCGGGGCGGGGGGCCGCGAGCCGGTCGCGCGCGACCGGCCCAGCCGCGCCGTCGCCGAGAAGGTCCAGGTCAGCCGAGAGGTGACCTGGACCGTCGCGGTCTTCCTCCCTACTCGTCCCATGCCTGGATCATCGTCTGCTCGACGATCTTGCCGTCCCGCAGGGTGATCATCGACTCGGACAGCACACGCACGCCGTCCGCGTACCGGCAGGACTCGCTGTAGGCGGCCCGGTCGCCCTGGACGACGCAGTCCTCCAGCTTGTGGGTCATGTCCCTGCTGTAGACGTCGTCGAGCATGCGGGCGATCTCGTCCCGGCCGTGCAGCGTCCTGGGGTGGCTCGGTTGCGCCTGGTGGTCGACGACACGGATCTCCGCGTCGTCGGCGTAGAGCGACAGCAATGTCGTCGGGGTCCGTCCTTCGATGCCCCTGCGCAGGGTCTCGGTGTCGAAGGCGGAGCCTGCCGCGGTGCCCATGGTGACCTCCTCCGAGGGCCGTGGCCCAGGTGGAAGGGGCGGACCGCCGGACCCTCACCTTCGAGACTCCTCCCGCCCGCCGGGCTCGGCAAGCGGGGCCGGGCGTCTGCGCCTGTCGGGTGAGCGCGGGCTCCCGCCCGTGACCCCGGCGGCCTCCACGGCGTTGCTGAGGGCATGATCTCCACTCGACGCATCGCCGCAATCGCCGCCCTCGCCGCAGGAGTCACGGGCCTCGCGGCGCCCATGGCGAGCGCGGCCGACGCCCCGGCCGCCGGACAGCTCAACCCGATGACCACGCTCGACACGGTCGTCGCGGACCAGATCCCGGCGGAGCACCGGGCCGAACTCCCGCCGGTCTCCCGCCAGCTCGGCGAGCTGAACAAGGTGACCCAGCTCCAGCAGCTGAACGAACTGCACCAGGTCACGGACCTCGTCGCCCCGGTGACCGGACTGCTGACCTGAGCGTCGCACCTCCCGCGGGGGCCGTCCGGACCATCGGACGGCCCCCGCACCCGTTCCCCCGCAGGCCCGCGCGGCGCCGCCCGCGCACCGCGTGCGGCCGCTCCGGCCACGTTGCCCGTGCCCGGAACGATCCCGCACGCGTAGGGTCGGCACCGGGACGGACGTCCGACGAAGAAAGGGGCTGCAGCATGCCGCAGGAAGTGCGCGGAGTGATCGCGCCGGGCCGGGACGAGCCGGTGCGCGTGGAGACGATCGTGATCCCGGATCCCGGTCCGGGCGAGGCCGTGGTGAAGATCCAGGCCTGCGGGGTGTGCCACACCGACCTGCACTACAAACAGGGCGGGATCAACGACGAGTTCCCCTTCCTGCTCGGTCATGAGGCCGCCGGTGTCGTGGAGTCGGTCGGCGACGGCGTCACCGACGTCGCGCCCGGGGACTTCGTCGTCCTGAACTGGCGTGCCGTGTGCGGGCGGTGCCGGGCGTGCCTGCGGGGGCGTCCGTGGTACTGCTTCGACACCCACAACGCGCGACAGCGGATGACGCTCCTCGACGGCACGGAGCTGTCGCCTGCGCTGGGCATCGGCGCGTTCGCGGAGAAGACGCTGGTGGCGGCGGGGCAGTGCACCAAGGTGGACGCGTCGGTGTCGCCTGCGGTGGCGGGGCTGCTGGGCTGCGGGGTCATGGCAGGGATCGGCGCGGCGATCAACACCGGCAACGTCGGCCGGGGAGACTCGGTCGCGGTCATCGGCTGCGGCGGCGTGGGCGACGCGGCGATCGCGGGATCCCGCCTGGCGGGTGCGGCGAGGATCATCGCCGTGGACGTCGACGACCGCAAGCTGGAGACGGCGCGCGCCATGGGCGCCACGCACACCGTCAACTCGCGGTCGGCGGACGCGGTCGAGGCGATCCGCGAGCTGACCGGCGGGTTCGGGGCGGACGTGGTGATCGAGGCGGTGGGCCGCCCGGAGACCTACAAGCAGGCCTTCTACGCCCGCGACCTCGCCGGAACGGTCGTCCTGGTGGGCGTGCCCACTCCGGAGATGCAGCTCGAACTGCCCCTGCTGGACGTGTTCGGGCGCGGCGGTGCGCTGAAGTCGTCCTGGTACGGCGACTGCCTGCCCTCCCGCGACTTCCCCATGCTGATCGACCTGCATCTCCAGGGCCGTCTGCCCCTGGACGCTTTCGTCACCGAGACGATCGCCCTGGACGAGGTCGAGAAGGCGTTCGAGCGGATGCACCAGGGAGACGTCCTGCGCTCGGTGGTGGTGCTGTGATGGCCGCGCGCATCGAACGTCTCGTCACGTCGGGCCGGTTCACCCTCGACGGCGGCACCTGGGACGTGGACAACAACGTGTGGATCGTCGGCGACGACCACGAGGCCGTCGTCATCGACGCCGCCCACGACGCCGCCGCCATCGCCGAGGCCGTGGGCGACCGGCGGCTGACCGCCATCGTCTGCACCCACGCCCACAACGACCACGTCGGCGCGGCGCCCGCCCTCGCGGACCTCACGGGCGCGACCATCTGGCTCCATCCCGACGACCTCCCGCTGTGGAAGCTCACCCACCCCGACCGGGAGCCGGACGCCCACCTCGCCGACGGCCAGGTCATCGAGGCGGCCGGCGCCGACCTCACCGTCCTGCACACGCCCGGGCACGCGCCCGGCGCGGTGTGCCTGTACGACCCGGGACTCGGGGTCCTGTTCAGCGGCGACACCCTGTTCCAGGGCGGCCCCGGCGCCACCGGCCGCTCCTACTCCCACTTCCCGACGATCATCACGTCCATCAGGGAGCGGCTGCTCGCCCTCCCGCCCGAGACGCGGGTGCTGACCGGACACGGGGACGAGACCACCGTCGGGGCCGAGGCGCCGCACCTGGACGAGTGGATCGCCCGGGGGCACTGACCCACGGCGCGCCACGCGGCCCGTACCCGACCGGGTGAGCGCCGCGAAAGGCGACAGAAGACGTCCGGCTTTCCCTGGACCATCGAGGCGACACCACTGCCGCGAGGACGACGGGAACAGGGAGGCCGGACATGTCTGGGCCGCTGCAAGGCAAGGTCGCACTGGTGGCGGGGGCCACCCGGGGCGCGGGACGGGGCATCGCCGTGGAACTGGGGGCGGCCGGCGCCACCGTGTACGTCACCGGCCGCACCACCCGCGAGAGGCGCTCGGAGTACGACCGCCCCGAGACGATCGAGGACACCGCCGACCTGGTCACCGAGGCGGGCGGCCGGGGCATCGCCGTCCCCACCGACCATCTCGACCCCGTCCGGGTGAGCGCCCTCGTCGACCGCATCGCCCGGGAACAGGACCGCCTCGACGTCCTCGTCAACGACATCTGGGGCGCCGAGCACCTCTTCGAGTGGGACACCCCGGTCTGGGAGCACGACCTCGACAACGGACTGCGGCTGCTCCGCCTCGCCGTGGAGACGCACGCCGTCACCAGCCACCACGCGCTCCCGCTGCTGCTGCGCCGGCCGGGCGGCCTGGTGGTCGAGATGACCGACGGCACCGCCGAGTACAACCGCGACACCTACCGCGTGAACCTGTTCTACGACCTCGCCAAGACGTCCGTCCTGCGCATGGCGTTCGCCCTCGCCCACGAGATCGGGCCGCGCGGGGCCACCGCCGTCGCGCTCACGCCGGGCTGGATGCGCTCGGAGCTGATGCTCGACCAGTTCGGCGTCCGCGAGGACAACTGGCGCGACGCCCTCGGCCGCGTCCCGCACTTCGCGATCTCCGAGACGCCCCGCTTCGTCGGCCGGGCCGTCGCCGCCCTCGCCGCCGACCCCGGCGTCGCCCGGTTCAACGGGCGGTCCCTCTCCAGCGGCGGCCTCGCGCGGGAGTACGGCTTCACCGATCTCGACGGGAGCCGCCCGGACGCCTGGCGCTATCTGGTCGAGGTCCAGGACGCGGGAAAGCCGGCGGACGCCACCGGCTATCGGTGATGCGGTCCGAGCCGTCCGGGCCGCAGGGGGCCCGGCGGTGGCGGCGGCGGGGGCCCGCCGTAGGCTGCGCGGCGGACGCGGTACGGAGCCGCGCCGGCACGCGGGCGGGGCAGAGGCAGCAGGCGGGGCGGGGCAGAGGCAGCAGGCGGGGCGGGGTGGTGAAGTTCACCGTTTCGTCACAGCCGGCCCCGGCGTACAACCGCCGCCTGCGCGCAGCTGTCTACGACTGCGAGAACGACACACCATGCCAGGGAGAGGGCAGCCATGGGGGACATACGCAGACGAGGGGTCGTCGCGCTGGGGGTCACGGGACTCGTAGCGCCGCTCACGCTCGCGCTGGGCGCGGCGCCGGCGCAGGCCGCGAGCTGTACGACGCAGGCCGGGCCGTACCAGAAGCAGGTGGAGAAGTTCCTCGGACGGCCCGTCGACGGCAAGCAGTCGAGCGCCGACTGCAGCGCCATCCGCGCCTTCCAGAACAAGCACGGCATCACGCCCAACATCGGCTACGCCGGGCCGGTCACCTGGGGCGTGATGAACCTCATGAACAAGCAGAAGGCGGTCGGCAACAAGCCCAACAAGGCGGGCGCCTGCCCGACCAACAAGGGCCGCATCGCCTGCGTGAACCTCACCCTTCAGATCAGCTGGATCCAGGACGGCAGCCGGCTCGTCTACGGGCCCGTCCCCGTCCGCACCGGCCGCGACGGGTACGAGACGCGCACCGGTCTGAAGAAGATCTACTGGCGCCACCTCAACCACGTCTCGACCATCTACAACGTGTCGATGCCGTACAGCCAGTTCTTCGACGGCGGACAGGCCTTCCACTCGGTCGGCGTGAGCATGTGGAACCCGCCGGGCTCCCACGGCTGCGTCAACATGACGTCGACGGCCGCCAAGAAGTACTGGTCCCTGCTGAAGACCGGCGACGACGTCTTCGTCTACGGCCGCAAGCCGGGAACCTGAGAGCGCGGACGCACCCGCGGCGGCCCGGGCGCCAGGGCGACCCGGGCCGCGGCGCCCGGGGCGCCGGGCGGCGCGTGCGCGGGGGCGGGCGCGTCGTCCGGATGAACTGTGCTCAAGGGGTTGACAGATGGGGACGTGATCAGTAACACGTCCGATTTGTCCGCTTCGTTCGGGATGACTCACGTGGCCTTCACGCCGGACGCCCTAAGATTCACACCATGTCCACCACTGTTGAAACCCGCTCCGAGCGATCGGCGGCCGAGGTCAACGAGGAGATCCGGGCCCTGTGGTTCCGGTCGGGCGGGACACTGAGCGTCGAGCAGCGCGAGGAGTACCAGCGGCTCGTCCTGGAGTGGGCCGCCGCTCCCCAGCCCGCCGAAGCGGCCTGACGGCCGATCCCTCGGGCCGCCCCGGCCGCCCGACCGCGGGGCCGCTCCTCGCGACCCCGCCCTGAACGAATCCCCCGGGAACGAACCCGGACCCGCGAGCGCCCCTCGCATGAGCCCCGCCCGTGACTGTGGCGGGGCTCACCCGTCTCACCCCCAGGTCGCCGAGTAATAGCGCTGATAGGCCTTGCGGTCCTGCTCGGCGCGGAAGTACCGGGTCGCGACGAGGGCGACCATGCTGCCGGCGATGACCAGCAGCCCCGGACCGATGTTCCTCGGGTCGGTCAGCCGCGCGGCCAGGGACACGTCGCCCGCGCCGCCCGTCACCGGCGTCGTCGTGCCGGGAGAGGCGGAACCCGGCGCGATCGCCGCCTGGGTGGGGGAGGAGGCGGGCGCGGGACCGCCCGACGGCGCCGGATTGCCGCCCTGGGCCCCCGCGGAGGGCGCGGCCACGATCAGCTGGACGCCGCCGAGCTGGGCCAGCGCGTTCGTGACCGGCTGGAAGAACGTCGTGCCGCCCGTCCTGCAGTCGCCGCTGCCGCCGGAGGTGACGCCGAGGGCGATGCCGTCGGAGAACATCGGGCCGCCGCTGTCGCCCGGTTCGGCGCACACGTTGGTCTCGATGAGCCCGCCGACCGTGCCCTCGGGGTAGTTCACCGTCGCGTCCAGGCCGGTGACCTGACCGTCGTGCAGCCCGCTGGTGCTGCCGCTGCGGAACACCCGCTGGCCCACGGCCGCGTCACCGGCGCCCGTGATGCGCACCCCGTTGCCGTTGCCGATGGCCACGACGTCCGCACCGTCGCCCGCCTTGCCGTTCGCGTACTGCACCAGGGAGAAGTCGCTGCCGGGGAAGTTCGAGTTCACCGTCTGTCCCACCTGCCGCTCGGCCTGGTTGTCGGCGAACCAGGTCGAACCGGTGGGCCCGCAGTGCCCGGCGGTGAGGATGTAGTCGCTCTTGCCGTCCGTCACGTTGAAGCCGGCCGAGCAGCGTCCGCCGGTCGACAGGATGGGCTGCGCGCCGTTGATGCGGGTGGTGAACTTGCCCGCGGTGCGCTCCATGCGCACGAAACTGCCGATGCCGGCGGCCGTGTCCGTCAGCCGCGACCAGTCGGCGGCCGACACCGTGCTGTCGGCCCGCACGACGACCTGGTTGGTCCGGTAGTCCATCACCCAGGCGGTGCCCGGCACCTTGGGCGCGGACCGCAGGGTCGCCGTGGCCGACTTGAGCTCGTTCATGCTGTGCGCGACGACCTTCGCCTCGACGCCCGCCGCGCGGACCGCCTCCGCCGTCTTGTCGTCGGTGACCGCGACCACCGGCCGTCCGTCGTCCGCGATCCAGGTTCCGGCGGTGCGCGCGGTGCCGAGCTTGCCGACGAGCGCCGCCCCCGGATTGCTGACGACGGGCTCGGCGGCGCTGCGCACCGTCGCCGTGGCGGCGGGCGGTTCGCTCGCCATGGCCGCCTGCGTGACCATGGCCCCTCCCAGGAGGAGTCCGCCGACCGCCGCCAGCCGGGTCACTCGCCGGACGGTCCGTCGTCGTACGTGCCTCATGCATGGCTCCCGAAACCCTCAACGCGCGGCCTCAACACCGCGGGGCGCTCCGGTCGTTGAGCACCCTCATCTGGATACGTGCCGGGTCGGTGCAGCGTTCAGCGGGGAAGCGATCACCTCGCGCCTACACTGCGGGCATGGACGACAAGGCGATCGACCGGCTGGCCGCGGGCAAGTACCTGCTGATCACCAGCTACCGGAAGAACGGGACCGGGGTCGCCACCCCCGTGTGGGTGGTGCGCGACGGCGACGCCCTCGGGGCCTGGTCGGCCGCCGACGCCTGGAAGGTCAAGCGCATCCGGGCCCGCGGCGACGTGCTGGTCGGCCCGTGCGACGTCCGCGGGCGGCCCACCGGCGAACAGGTGCCGGGGAGGGCGGAGATCTGCGACGCGCACACCACCGCCCGCTACCGCACCCTGCTGGCCCGCAAGTACGGCGTCGTGGGCCGGCTCACCCTGCTCGGCAGCCGGCTGCGCCGCGGCGCGGACGGAACCGTGGGGATCCGCATCACGCTGTGAGACGCGCGTGGGGGCACGGACCATGCGGCCCGTGCCCCCACGCGCCCCTGCGCCGCCGCCCGGTGTGCGGGCGATGTGCGCGGGCGGTGTGCGTCACGGCGCGTCCACGACCGTTCCGGTCGCGGTCGGGACGTCCGGCAGCGGCTCGCCCGCCTCGTCCGTCAGTGTCAGGCGCACCGACTCCTCGGGCTCGGCCACCTGGTCCCGCACGGTCGGAACGGTGAACTCCGTGCTCGTGGCGCCGGCCGGCAGATCGGGCCCGGTGTACAGCTCCACCCGGGACAGCGGGAGTTCGGGGTCGGGCCGGTGCCCGGAGACATCCTCCAGCCAGCGCGGGTCCACGTCCTTTGTGGACAGCTCGGCCCCGCCGACGACCGGCAGCAGCCGCACCGGATACCACAGGGGGACCTCGGCGGGCGCGGAGAGCGAGACCCGCCAGGTCAGCGGCTCGCCCTCGGCCGCCCGGACGGCGGGCGTCAGGGTCACCGCCGGCGCCGGGTCGTCGTTGTGCGCCGTGACCCCGCCCCGGTGGGAGCCGACGACCGCGCCGCGCACGGCCTTCACCAGCAGGTTGTGCTCCTCGTCGGCCCCGAAGAGCGTGTCGCCCCGCACCTCGACCCGCACGTCGACGGGGGTGACGCCGGGCCGGACCCGCACCACCTTCTCCGTCGCCGTGCCGGTCAGGGGATCGACCACGTAGAAGCGGGCCGTGCCGGCGCCGTGTCCGGACACCCGGACCGGCACGTGGTAGGTGCGGGCGCCGGAATCGCCCTCCCGCACCGTGAGCCGCCCCACGTCGACGCGCGGCAGCGCCGCCGCCTTCACCGCGGGCGTGCCGGGAGCCCAGCCCCAGGCGTCCATGAACCACGCCTGCCCTGACGCCGAACGCGGCGTCAGGGACAGCGACCTGACATGCCGCAGGTCGAGCCCGGCGCGGGTCGCGGCGGTCAGCGGCACCCGCAGTTCACGCGCCCAGTACGAGGCCGTACGCGGCGAGCCGGGCAGCCCGTCGGCGGTGACCCGGCCGAGGTCGGCGCGGCGGCCGGAGGCGTCGGTGACGGCCACGTCCAGCGCGGTGCCGACGCTGTTCGGCGGCACGAACACGCGCAGCGCCAGGCTCTTCGCGCCCGCGAGGGAGACCGGCGCGGCGGACGTGATCCTCGTCGGCCCGCCCGGCGCGGACCAGCGCATGGCGACCGCGCGCTTGGCGCTGTCCGTCTCCAGGTCCCACCACCCGAAGTGGGGGGACATGCCCACGGCGTCCTCGCCCAGACAGGCTTTCGCCGGGTCGGAGTCGGCCCGGCACACGCGGGCGCCTGTCACCTTCACCCCGTCGCCGGGCAGGAAGCCGCCCGTGCGCCGGGCGCCGACCGCGTGCGTCAGGACGCGGGCCGGCCCCGCGGAGGGCGCGCTCCGTCCGGTGCCGTCCAGCAAGGGCCGCACCCGGTCGTCGCCGCCGACGAACAGCCGGGCTGCGGCCGCGATGTAGGTCGCGCCGGCCTGGTGCTGGGCGTCGGCGCCCAGCCGGGTCGGGGCGTCCGCCGAGCAGACCGGGTCCGGGGAGCCCGGCTCGTCGTAGAAGTCGTCCGAGGCCGGGGCCTCGGACTGTCCGGGGGTCCACTCGCTGTTGAAGAAGTTGTGGTTGGCGCCGACCACGTAGACGGCGCTGTGCAGGGCGGTTCCCCGGCTGACGCCGCGCGTCCCGTCGAGGTAGGTCTCGCCCTCGAGGTCGGAGACGTCGCCGTCGCAGCCGGGCAGGATGGTCGTCGAGGGGACGTCAGCGACCGGATTCTGGCCGAAGATCGTCGGTCCGATGAGCACCGTCCCGCGGATCTTCCAGCGGACCGGGCCGCGGTAGCCGTCCTGGGCGGGCGGCGGCGGGTACAGGCTGTCCATGGCCGCCCGGTTGACGCCCTCGCCGCCGCGCGAGTGCCCGACGAGCAGCACCCTGGACAGGTCGGCCCGGGGGGCTTCGCGCACCACGGCCGGGGCCTTGCCCGGGTGGGCGGCCCAGTCGGCCCAGTGGGCGAGATGACGGCGGACCAGGGAGGAACGGCCCTGCGCGCCGGCGTCCTCGGCCGTCCAGTCCTGCCCGTTGACGCCGTTGGCCGAGATCGAGACGGTGACGTACCCCTGGGAGGCGAGCAGCCGCTGGTCCTTCAGATAGCCCTTGTGGCTGGGGATCTCCTTCGTCCCCGCGGGGCAGGGCCAGTCGATGTTCACGTCGTCCTCCGCGCCCGGCTTGTAGCAGGTCGCGTGACGGCCGTGCAGGAACAGCGCGAGCGGCCGCCTGCCGGTGGCGCCCTTCGGGGCGACGACGACGGCCCGCATCTCGACGGGCCGGTCGTAGCCCGGCAGGCGCACCGGGGTCAGGCCGTACTCGCCGGAGAGCGTGCGGTACGGGCCCGGTCTGCCGGGGTCCACGGCGTTCGCCGCGGGCGGGGCGGGGAGCCGCGGCGCGGTGCGCGAACGCCGGTGCCCGGGGGCCGTCTCGGCGGCGGGTGCGTCCAGCCGCCGTCCGCTGGCGAGCACTCGCAGGTCCTTCAGGGGGGCGCCGCCGGCCGCGTCGAGCGGCAGCCGGAACGTGCGGCCGTCGCTGCCCGGCCGCGGAGCCCCGAGCAGCCGGTCGCCCGCATGGAACTCCACCCGGGCGTCGCCGGGCGGCACGGGCCGGGGCGAGCGCCACACCAGCTGACGGGCCGCGCCCTCGCCGGCCACACGCCAGCCCGGGGGCAGCGCGCTGTCGGCGGGCGCGGCCGGCGGCCTCGCCTGGGACGGTGGGCGGGCTTGTGCCAGTCCGGGTGTTCCCGCCATGGCCGCGAGCGCGGCCACGGCGGTGACACCTATTCGCCGGGCACGGTTCAAGGTCCACTCCTCACCACTCGGAGCGCGGGAGCCCCGTCCGTACCGGGAGCCCCTCGCGGTTCGGAGGAAGTGAAGCGGGACCTGTGGGTTGCCTGTGACGAGGGATTGCGTCCGCGTCAGGGCCCGGATCCGGACACCCGGAGAACCGGGGGACCGGGGGACCGCGGTGACCGTGCGGCGGGCGACGCCTAGTGCCAGGCTCGGTACGGCTCGTCGAGGAGCTGGAAGACCGGCTCGCCCCGCACCGGGTCCTTGACGGTCGACAGGCGGACGCGGTCGCCGCTGTGGATGCCGATGAGCGGGCCCATGACCCGGCCGCGGACGACGAACCCCTCGGCCATCTCGACGAGCGACACGTTGCGCGCGGCCGGGGTGTTGCGGTGCACCACGGTGGCGTGGCGCACCGTGCCGGTGCCCTCGCTGCGCTCCGTGCGCAGGTCGCTGCCCTGGCAGACCGGACACAGCAGACGGTGGTACATGGCGGTGCCGCACCAGGTGCAGCGCTGGAAGAGGATCGTGTCGCCGTCCGCGCTCGCGCGGTCGAGGAGGCCCGCCGCGGAGCCGGCGGCCTGCTGGACGACGTTTCCTGAGTGGTGGTACACGCGGGTCAACTCCCTGCACTCGGCCGGAATCCACGTGCGCGGCTCACCCGTGCACGGACGTGCCCGGTCGACCGTGCCACCGTGCACGCCCACAGGGTATGGCACTCAGTGCCACTCGTAAAGGCACTGCGTACCCCCAAAAAAAGAGGGGATCGAGGGAGGTCAGTCGCGTCCGAGGGCCGTCTCGATCTCCTGCACGACCCGCCACAGCGGAGCCCCGCGCCGCGAGACGACGACCACGACGTCGTCGGGGCGTTCGGCCGCGCGCCGCGCGGGATCGCCGTGCTCGTCCGGCGGCTCGTCGGCGAGCGGGACCGGGGCCGACGCCGGGCCGGGCGCCGGGTCAGGGCCGAATGCGGCCCGCACGTACGCCAGCGCGTGGTCCACGGTGGCGGTCGCCTCGCCCTGGCCGTCCGAACGCAGCCAGGAGCGCAGCGCGTTGTTGTGCGCGGCGACGACCGCGGCGGCGATCACGTCGGCCCGCAGGTCGCCGTCGGGCCGCCCGGAGAAGCGGCCCCGCAGGTACTCGGCGAGGGCGCGCTCGTACCGCCAGACCACCGACAGCTCGTACGCGCGCAGCCCGGGCACCTGTTTGGTGAGCCGGTAGCGCTGCACCGAGAACGAGGGGTTCTCCGCGTACATGAGCAGGACCAGCCGGGCGGCGTCGCACACGCGGCGCACCGGCTCGTGCCGGGGCCCGCTCGCGGCGAGGAAGGCGGTCATGTCGGCCAGACAGCGCTCGTGGTCGGGGAAGACCACGTCCTCCTTGGAGGGGAAGTAGCGGAAGAACGACCGCCGGCCGACCCCCGCGAGCGTCACGATGTCGTCGACGGTCGTCTGCTCGTAGCCCCGCTCCAGGAACAGCCGGAAGGCCGCCGCGATCAGGGCGTCCCGCATCGGCGGCTTGGCCTCCGCCTTCTCAGTGGCGCTCATGCACGGAACGTAACACCCGCGCCGATGTCATGGCACTCGGTTCCCTCCAGGGGGAACCGAGTGCCTGCCGGTTCTGGGCCCGGCCCGGGGGCCGGGCCCGGCGTCAGCTGCGCTCCGCCGCCTCGACGACGTTGGTCAGCAGCATCGCGCGGGTCATCGGTCCGACCCCGCCGATCGGCGGGGCGAACGACCCGGCGACGTCGCTCACGTCGGGATGCACGTCGCCGAGGATGCCCTCGACCGTGCGGGTCAGGCCCACGCTCAGCACCGTCGCGCCCGGCTTGATCCAGTCGGGCCTGACCAGGTGCGCGACGCCGGCCGCGGCCACCACGACGTCCGCCTCCCGGGCGTGCGCTGCCGTGTCCTGGGTGGCCTCGTGGCACAGGGTCACCGTGGCGTGCTCGGTGCTGCGGGTCAGCATCAGTCCCAGCGGCCGGCCCACGGTCACCCCGCAGCCGATGACGCAGAACTGCTGGCCGGTGATCGGCACGTGGTTGCGGCGCAGCAGGTCGATGATCCCGCGCGGGGTGCAGGGCAGCGGGCCGGGGCTGCCCAGCACCAGCCGGCCCAGGTTCGTCGGGTGGAGGCCGTCGGCGTCCTTGACCGGGTCGATCAGCTCCAGCACGGCATGGGTGTCGATGTGGCCGGGCAGCGGGAGCTGCACGATGAAGCCGGTGCACGCCGGGTCGGCGTTCAGCCGCAGCACGGCGGCCTCCACATCGGCCTGGGAGGCGTCGGCCGGCAGCTCGACCCGGATGGAGGCGATGCCGACCTGCGCGCAGTCGCGGTGCTTGCCGCCGACGTAGGACCGGCTGCCCGCGTCGTCGCCGACCAGGATGGTGCCGAGCCCCGGGGTGATCCCGCGCTCCTTCAACGCCTGCACGCGCAGGGCGAGTTCGCTCTTGATGTCGGCCGCGGCGGCCTTGCCGTCGAGAAGTGTTGCGGTGGTCACGGGAGTCGACGAGCCCTTCGGGAGAAGACGACGGTCCTTTCATCGTACGACCCGCCCGCCCCCGGCCGGTCAGGAGTCCCGTCCGCCGCGGCCGCCCCGCCCGGACCGCCCGCACCCCCTGACGTAACCTTTCCGCACCGTTTCGCAGCCCCTCAGGAGACCCGCCCATGTCCGCCGCCCGCTCCCGTCTCCTCTATGTCACCGACCTCGCCTACCGGGCGCGCGGGCGCCGCTACGGCGACGAGGACGTGTTCCTCGCCTCCCGGCTGCGCGAGGAGTTCGATCTCGCCCTGTGCCATCCGCTGGACGCGGCCGCGCTGATGGGCGCCTTCGACGGCGTGATCGTCCGCAACAGCGGCCCCGTCCTCGGCTACCGGGCCGGGTACGACGCCTTCCGGGAGCGTGCGCTGCGCGAGGGCGTACGGGTCTACAACCCGCTGACCGGACGCGCCGACATGCTCGGCAAGCAGTACCTCCTCGACCTCAGCGCCGAGGGGCACCCGGTGATACCGACGGTCGACCGCGCCGAGGACCTCCACCTGCTGCCCCCGGCCGACCGGTACGTCGTCAAGCCCAAGCTGGGCGCGGACTCCCTGGGCCTGCGGATCGTCGACGCCGACGACCTGCCCGCGCCGGCCGACGGCACCACGCTCGTCCAGCCGTTCGTCGACTTCCGCTACGAGGTCTCCTTCGTCTACGTCGACCACGACTTCCAGTACGCCCTGTACGCGCCGGACCCGGAGCGCCGCTGGCAGCTCGAACCGTACGAGCCGACCGTGCGCGACCTGGAGTTCGCCCACCGCTTCGTCGACTGGAACAGCCTCGCCCACGGGATCCAGCGCGTCGACGCCTGCCGCGCCCCCGACGGGGAGCTGCTCCTGGTGGAGCTGGAGGACCTCAACCCGTATCTGTCGCTGGACGCCCTCGACGACGCCGGACGCGACGCCTTCGTCGCCGCGACGATCCGCTCCCTGCGGCGCTTCCTCGCCGGGTGAGCGCCGCGGGCCGGCCGGGGCGTCGCCGCGTCCGGTGAACCACGGGGCGCGTCCGCCCGTATCCCTCCCGGGGGACCCACGGGAGGGAGAAGAGCGTGCCGACACCGGAGGAGACCGGGCAGCCGCACGAACGCCCGGTCCTGGAACCCATCCGGGTCCTGCGACCGCGCAACACCGACGCCCTCGCGGAGCTGATCCGCGAGATGACCGGGCCCGGCCGGGACGCCGACGCCTATGAGGCGATCCCGCTGCCGCCGCCGGCCGGGGGCGAGGCGCGGACGGAGGAACTCCCGCCCGTCGCCGCGGCCGCCGCGCGCACGGCGACCGCGACGGGGCCGCTGGGCGGCTCGGACTGGACGAGTGAGCGCGACCGCCCGGGTCCCGTGCCCGCCGGCGCCCGGAGAGGAACCGGCGTCCGGCGCGGACCGGACGGCCGGGGCACGGGCCCGGCGGCGCGGGGGCGGAGCGCGCCGGGAGCCGCCACGGCGGCGGGCGGCGGACGGGCGCGCGCCCGTGCCGCCGGGGCGGTCTCCGAGGAGGGGCTGCGGCGCGGTGCGATCGCGGTGGGCGTGTGCGCGGCGGCCCTGGTGGGCTTCGCGGGCGCGCTCCTGCTGCCGGGCCGCGGTGGCGAGGCCGCCGCCGAGACGCCTCCGCCGACGGCCGCGGCCCCGCCCGTTCCCTCGGCCGCCGCCACCTCCTCCGCCGACCCCGACGGCGCGGGCACGCTGCGGGAGGGCGACAGCGGTCCTGAGGTGACCGACCTCCAGCGGCGACTGCTGCGCATCCCCGACGTGTACGCCCACGGCCCGGCCGACGGCCGCTACGACACCGTCCTCGCCGCGGCCGTGGCGCGGTTCCAGCTCTGGTACGGCATCCGCGGCGACGAGAGCGGGGTCTACGGCGACGACACCCGCCGCGACCTGGAGTCGCGCACCGCCTCGCCCGCCGGGTGATCCCGGAGGGCGCAGGGCCGGTGCCGGACCGTGACTCGCGGGCCGTCCTACGGTGCGTCGTCGTCGGGGACCTGGATGTCGCACACGCAGACGTCGTCGCGGCCGTCGGGGTCCAGCAGCGCGCCGAGCAGGCGCTCCAGCGGTGCGGGGACCGGGGAGCCGTTCGGACCGGCCGCGCCGGCCAGCCGCTCCAGGCCCCGGTCGATGCTCTCCCCGGGCCGTTCGACCAGGCCGTCGGTGTAGAGGAGCAGCCGGTCGCCCGGCCGCAGGACGACCTCCGCCTCCTCGTAGCGGGGTGTGTCGGTCGCGCCGAGGAGCATGCCGTAGGGCCGCTCCAGGTAGCGCGCCTCGCCGTCGCGCACCAGCAGCGGCGGCGGATGCCCGGCCTGCGCCCACACCAGCCGGTGCTCGCGCGGGCTGTAGCGGGCCATGACCATGGTCGCCGAGCCGTGCGGGTCGCGGGAGTGCAGCAGCAGGGCGTTGAGCCGGGAGAGCGCTCCGGTCAGCGAGGAGCCGGTGATGATCATGCCCTTGGCGGTGAAGCGCAGCAGGGCCATCGCGGCGACGGCTCCCATGCCGTGCCCGGCCACGTCGCCGACGACGAACAGGGCGTCGCCGTCGGGCAGTTCGATGGCGCTGAACCAGTCGCCGCCGACGTTGAGGCCCGCCTGCGCCGGGAGGTAGGCGATGTCGACGCGCAGCCCGGCCAGCTCGACGGGCTGTTCGGGCAGGGGGAGCAGCGCGTCCTGGAGGCGGGCGGCCACGGTGCGTTCGGCCTGGAGCGCCCCGTGCTGGGTGAGCATCGCCCGCTCGCTGGCGACCAGCGCGAGTTCGGCGTTGCGTTGTGCGGTGAGGTCCTGCACGAAGCAGTGCACCTCGGCGGGGACGCCCCGGGCGTCCGGCATCGCCTCGGCGACCATCCGCAGATGGCGGACGCCCTCCCGGGTGGCGATCCGGAACGGGACGTCGCAGGGCCGGCCGTGACGCACCAGCTCGCCGACCGCGCGGGCCAGCACGGGCACGTCCTCGGACAGGCCGAGGCGGGGGAGCGCCTGCAACGGGACGACGCCCTCGGCGGGATCGCGTTCGAGGATGGCGAAGACCTGCGAGGACCAGTCGCCCTCGCCGGTGACCAGGTTCCAGGTCGCCCAGCCCAGGTTGCCCAGCCGCTGCACGTCGGCGAGGCGCTGCTGCTGCCGGTCGGAGGGGTCGTAGCGGGCCCAGCTGACGACCAGGCCGTCCCCGAGCCGCGCCGCCCGGGCCGTGTAGACGGCCAGTTCGCTGGAGCCGGCCACGGACTGCTGCCGGGCGAACGGCTCGCTCTCGTAGGCCTCCTCGCCGCCGAGGGCGCGCAGGCAGCCCTGCCACAGCGGTTCGGCGGCGAACTCCGGCCAGCACTCCAGGAAGCGCAGTCCGACCAGGTCGCGTCCGCTGCGGCCGAGGGCGTCGACGGCCCCGCCGGTCGCGGCGTCGATCCGGAAGTCCGCCACGCCCTCCGCGTCGTCGCAGGCCTGCGGTGCGAGCAGCACCGCGGCGACGGACAGCCGGTCGAACACGCTCTGCACGGCGTCGGCGACGGCGCCGAGGGCGGGGGCCCTGCGGGCCACGAAGGCGCGCAGCGGCCCCGCGCACAGCTGGGCGACGGCGAGGAGGTGTTCCCGCACGTGCGGGGTGAAGACGCCCTCGGGCCGGCGCAGGACGCCGACCGCGACGTCCGCGGAGACGCCGCCGGTCCGCACCGGCAGCCAGGCCCGCGACTGCCAGAGCTGCGGCCGGTCGCCGATGAGCAGGTACTGCTCGGCGTCCTTGCGCGGGTCCTCCAGCCAGCGCGGCTCGTCGGCGCGCAGGGAGTCGAGCGCGGCGAGCCCGCTCACCGGGGGCACCCGGCTCCACTGGTCGGCCAGGGCGGCGTCGACGCCGGCGTGCGCCAGGAGTTCGAGTCCGCCGCCGGAGGTGCGGGCGTAGATCATCACGGCGTCGGCGCCCACGTCGGGGGAGAGGTGGTCCAGCAGACGCTGGGCGAGGTCCTGCGGGGTGCCGACCCGGACGAGTGAGCGGCTCAGGCGGCCCAGGGCGGTGGCGTCGACCTCGTCGGCGAACGGCGCTGCCGCAGCGGGGGCGGCGGACGGCGTGGAGTTCTCGGGCGGCGTGGAGTTCTCAGTCGGCGCGTCGACCGGCGCGTCGGCCGCCGCGAGGGCCGGTTCGGCGCCGGCCGGGCAGGCGAGGGAGCCGAGGGAGATCCAGCACTCCTCCAGCAGCGTGCGCCGGCCGGCTCTGGCACGGCGCTGGAGTTCCTCCTGGGCGGCGTCCGGCGTGCAGCCGCGCTGCGCCATCAGCGCGCCCTTGGCGCGCTCCAGCACGGCCGAGGCGGCCGCCAGTTCCTGCAGGCGGTCCATCTCCGCGCGCTGGCGTGCCACCACCCGGGTCAGCGCGGCCACGTCGGGCGCCCCACCGGATTCCGGCGGCAGGGCGGGTTCGCTCGTCACGCCTTGAGCATGGCACACGGACGTGGATTCGATCGGGGTCTTGTGGCAACGCCCCCGCCAGGAGCGACGCGTCCCCGGCGGGGGAGCGGACGGCCCTGGTCAGCGGCCGTTCTGGTCCACCAGGGCCTGGGTGACGGCGCGGACGCTGCGGGCGATGTGCTGCAACTGCATCACCTCGGCGGCGTACATCTTGATGGTGTGCTCGATCACCGATTCGGGCATGCCCAGCCGGGGCAGGTCGGCTCGGGCCGTCTGGAGGGCGGTGCGGGCCACCCGGACCTCGTTCTGGACCTGGATCTGCGCGTGGCGGGCGAGCAGGACCGGGTGGCGCAGCAGTGCGGGGTAGCTCGCGTAGCGCGCGGGCACCAGCTCGCGCAGCCACTTGGCGGCCGAGCGTTCCCAGTCGTAGCTGCCGGGGGTCTTCACCTGGCACGGCCAGTCCGCGCCGATGCGCGTCGTCGTCAGGGTCATGATCATCGCTTCCGGGTGTGTGGCGTCGTGACGGTGGTCCGACGGTTCGGGGCGGCCCCGGTCCAGGGGAAGACCGGGGCCGCCACGGGCGCTCGCGCAAGCGATGCCCCGAACACCCTGGGCGCCGACGTGGGTAGGGGACGGCGGCTTTCGGGTGCCCGTACAGGAGCCCTTGGCGGGCGGGTGCGGCCGTCTGCAGTATTTATATATGCCGTCTCCTTTGCAAGACGTATGAAAACATTCATGCGCGAAATGTCCGCAGTGGTCCCTTTGGTGTTTTTCTTGGCAGGGGGGTGGTCGTGGACGGTCTCGTGCGGCCGCGGGCGATCAGCGGGGCGCGGGGGCTTGCAGGAGGTGCCGAGGGCGTCGGGCGGTCATTCCCTCAGGAAGAACTGGTGCTGCTCGGCGATCTGCTCGTACTCCTCCAGCCGGGCCTGGGTGCGCTCCGGGCCCGCGTCCGTCATGGCCTGGAGCAGGGCGGCCGCCATCACGCCGGGCGCGGCGTAGGAGTCGAAGACCAGCCGGGACCCGGTCCCGGTGGCGAACGTGGCGTCGGCCTCGTCGGCCATCGGCCCCAGCGCCAGGTCGGTGATCAGCGCGACCTTGAGACCCGCGCTGTGCGCGACCCGCACGGCCGTCAGCGTCTCCTGCGCGTGCCGGGGCATCGAGAACGCCAGCACCCAGGTGCCGCCCGCCTCCCGGGACTGCAACAGCGCGTCGTAGGCGACGCTGCCGCCGCGGGTCACCAGCCGGACGTCCGGATGGACCCGGCGGGCGGCATAGGCGAAGTACTCGGCCAGCGAGGCCGAGATGCGCAGCCCCAGCACGGTCAGCGGCGTCGACTGGGACAACTGGCGGCCCACGTCGATGACCCGGTCCGGGTCGGCGAAGTCGCGCCGCAGGTTCTCCAGGTTCTCGATCTCGGCGTCCACCGCCGCCTGGAGCTCGTTGCTCCGGTTCACCTCGGCCGCCGCGGGGCCGCCGGCCAGCGCGCCCAGGGCGATCGACTGGAGCCTCTCGCGCAGCGCGGGGTACCCGCTGAACCCGACCGCCGCGGCGAACCGGGTCACCGAGGGCTGGCTGACGCCGACCCGCTCCGCGAGGTCGGTGATCGACAGGAACGCCGCCTCGGTGATGTTCTCGATCAGGTACTGGGCGATCCGCCGTTGTCCCGGAGACAGCCGCGGGCCGTCGAAGAGGGTCCTGAGCCGGGAGGTCGGGGACACCTCCGTCTCCGGACCGGTTCTGCCCGAGGTGATCGCTGACGCCTGTGCGCGTGCCTGCTGCGGCGATGGCACCGGTGCGCCTCCTTTGTCTTCCACGAGGCTCAACATAGCTCAGCGCGCGGGCCCGGCACGGAGGACGAACTCGGCCTCCGCGCACCCCCGCTGAACGCGGCTTACCGCCGGTACAGGGTGATCGAGTGCCCGACCTCGTCGACCGCCGTGCTGGAGCGGAGCAGCGCCGCCAGCCGGCCCCGCGCCGTGGCGGCGGCCGAGTCCGAGACGACCAGCAACCCGTGCACCTCGCGCGCGGGCGCCCGGCGCGGATCCGAGGCCTCGATCCCGTAGTGGCCGGGCAGCCCGCTGCCCTTGTACACGAGCCACACCCGCTCGCCCGGGTACCGCTCGCGCAGCCGGTCCGCCAGCCGCCCCAGGTCCTGGCCCCAGTCCACGTTGGAGTCGTGCAGCCGCAGATGCGTCCTGGCCGGCCCGCCGAACGCCTCGTTGGAGTACGGCAGGTAGTAGGGGAAGGTCCGCAGGGAACTGACGGCGACGAACGCGACCAGGGCCGCCGTCGCCACCGGCGTCCACCGCCGCCGCACCGTCGGGACGCAGCCCGCGGCCACCGCGAGGAACATCGGCAGGAAGACGGCGTACCGGGTGCCCAGGTCCCGGGAGCCGGACATGGCCGACGCGAGCAGCACGGCGGCCGGCGCCAGCACGTACGGCGCCGCGGGCCGCAGCCGGCGCACCGCGACCGTCGCGACCGCCCCCGCCGCCCACAGGGCGAGCATGCCGAGCGGGGTCTTCACGACGAGGGCGACCGGCAGGTAGTACCACCGCGCCCCGGAGTACAGATGCCCGAAGAGGAAGCCCTGCCAGGCCTGGTTCTCCAGGCCGAACTGGACCCGCATGCCGTCCCGGTACGCCGCCGGGAAGGGCAGCGCCCGGACGAGGAGCCCGCGCAGGCCGTGCACCACGGGCACGTGCGTCACGTGCGGGTCCCAGCGCAGCCGCGGGTCCACCGCGAGATACGCCGCCCAGACGACGGCCACCGCGGTCACCGTCACGGCCCCCGCCCCCAGCAGGGCCCTGCGGACGTCGCGCGGGCGGCGGGCCCACACCGACAGCGCCGCCAGGGCGGCCAGCACCGGTACCGCGGGCAGGGTGCTCATCTTCGTGGCCAGCGCCGCGCCCAGCGCCACGCCCGCCGCCGCGAGGCACAGGCGCGGCCTGCCGTGCCGGGCCCGCCACAGCAGCCACGCCGAGGTCAGCAGGAAGCCCGCGGCGGGCACGTCCAGCGTGGCCAGCGAGCCGTGGGCGACGACGTCGGGGGACAGGGTGTAAAGGGCGAGCGCGGTGAGCGCCGCGACGGGGCCGGCCAGGTCGCGGGCGAAGGCGAACACCACCAGGCCGAACGCCAGCGTCAGGGCGATCACGGGCAGTCTGGCCCACAGCATCAGCCGCCCGGGATCGTTGCCGGACTCGTACAGCAGACGGCGGCCCGCGTCCTCCTGGGCGCCCGTGAAGGGGGCGCCGACGTGCGGATGGGCGAGGGCGACGCCCGCCGCGACGACCAGCTTGCCGAGCGGCGGGTGCTCCGGGTTGTGGCGCACCCGGTGCTCGTGCAGGTACTCGGCCGCCGTGGCCACGTACACCGGTTCGTCGATGGTCGGCGTCTGCTGCACCGCGGCGGTGACCATCGCGAACGCCATCTGGGCGAGCAGCACGGCCGCGAGGAGCGGGACGAGCAGTCGCCGGCGGCCCGCCGGCGCGGGCGGTCTCGCCCTCGCGCCGGAGGTGCTCTCCTGCTCCCTGTGCGGTGCGTGTGCGCGCGCCATCGTCCGCCCCGCGGTCGCACCGCCGGGCGGCGGCGGGAGCGCCGCGCGCCGGGCCCGCAGGGGCCCGCCGCACGCCGGCTCCCGCCGCGCGGGGCGTCACCGCTTCAGAAGTCGTACCGACAGACCGTCCGCCGTGTACACGGGTACGGCCCGCAGCCGGTCGGAGTTCAGCTCAACACGGTCGAACTGCCCGCGCAACGCCGAGGCGGCGATCACCGGGACGAGCGTCCCCGCGGCCGGGGGCCGCTCGTCGTCCAGCCGCAGCGACAGCACCGCGCCGCGGTCCAGCCGCACCCGGCCGGAGACGGCGACGGCGGGCCCGTGGTGTCCGCGCAGCGTCAGGTCCAGCACCGCGCCGGCCTCCTGCACCCACGCGCCGCGCACCCGCACGGGCGTCCGCGCGCGCAGCGTGCCGCCGGTGAGCCGCACATCGCCCTGGCCGAGCGCGTTCGCGTGCCCGGCGACGAGCACGCCCGCCTCCAGCACGGTGCCGCCGTGGTAGCGGTTGTGGCCGGTCAGGGTGAGCGTGCCGGACCCGCGCTTGGTCAGAGCGCCCGGGCCGTCGATGTCGTTGCGCCAGGCGTCGGCCGCGTGGAAGCCGCCCCGGGCCGCGTCCAGGGTGACCGTCACGTCGCGGTCGAAGGAGCCGTAGCCGTCGGCCGCCGAGAACAGGTCGAGCCGCCCCCACTGCTCGAAGCCGTCCAGCAGGACGTAGCCGGAGGGCAGCGCCGTCGTGCGCAGCACGTCGCGGCGCTGGGCCGCGCTGAGGTACGGCTGCCGCGTCTCCAGCAGCACCTCGGCGCCCTTGGGCACGGTCAGGGGCTCCTTGCGTCCCTCCCGCGGCAGGACGTAGGTGAGCCGGGGCGCGATCGCGCGGGCGTTGGCCTCGCGGTCGCCGTACTCGTCCCCGGCGTCGGAGTGCGCGTACGCGAACAGGGTGTCCGGGGTCGTGCCGGTCGCCCGCGTGAAGTAGGCCAGGGCCTGGGCCCGCGCGGCCGCCTTCAGTTCGGCGTTGGCCGGGTCGGCGAGCGTGGCGGCGGCCAGCGCGGTGGCCATGACGCGGCCGCCCAGCACGTCGACGGTGGAGTGCATGCCGGAGACGATCCGGGTGTGGCTGAGGTGCAGGGCGCGCGTCACCAGCTCCTGGAACCGCTCGGGGACGGCGTACGCGTAGGCCAGCGACGCCAGGTGGAAGGCGTTGGTGTGCCCGCTGGGGAAACCGCCGTCGTCGGTGGGAGAGGTGCTGCGCTGGCGCAGCAGCTGCGGGACGACGACCACCTGGGAGTCGTAGACGGGGTAGCCGAGCGCGTCGGTCCTGCCGGTGTCGACGACCTGGCTGTGCTCGTTCATGCGCCACGGCCGCGGGTACTGGTAGGCGTACTTGCTCGGGTTGCCCGAGGCGAAGTTGCCCCGCACGGTGTCCACGAGCCTGGCCACCAGGCCGAGTTCGGAGTCGTACGAGCCGGCGCCCAGCGCGGAGCCGGCGGGCGCGTCGGCGGGCACGGCGTCGTCGATCTTGGTGGCGGGGACGGTGTCCGGCGCGCGGGTGATGGACGTGACCGCCTTGGCGCCGGTCCGGTAGAGGTCCGCCAGCGGGCCCAGGCCGCCGATCATCGCGTAGCTCTGGTGCTGGCGGTCGTAGACGAAGGCCTCCCTGCCCTGCGCCTCGGTGCGGGCCCGCGTGACCGCGACGCAGTAGCGCACGTTGGCGCGCAGGATGTCGGGCCGCAGGGGCGTGCCCGTGTTCCAGGCGGAGCCGGTCTTCCACACCCGGGCGAATCCGCCGAGGGCGCGCACCACGGCGTTGGTCTCGGGCGTCAGGTTGGCGGAGACGTTCGTCTTGTAGTCGTCGACGAACGCGAGCGGAGCGGTGGCGGCCTTGGCGTCGGCGGCTCCCAGCCACGACACCAGCGTCGGCGCGGCGACCAGGGCGGCCGGGCCTCCCAGGGAGGTCTTCAGAAAGCGCCTGCGGTTCACGGCCGTGGGGGTGGGGAGCCCGGCGGACGACGGCATGGATGTGCCTCTCTCGAGTTCTCCGGCCGTGCGGCCGGAGGAAGGAGGTGCGCGCATGTCCGCCCGTCCGGCCGGTGCCGGCCGGTGAGCCGCATGACGCGCCTGAGCGAAGATCTACGGCCGGGTCGCGTCGTCTGCGCGAGGACCCGGCGACCGGTGCGTGACGCCGAGATGAACGTGCGGCCGTCCGCTCACAGCAGCGAACGGGCCAGCGCCACCGCGCCCTCGACGGGCGGCGCGGTCAGCGGCCGGGGCCGCGCTCCCGGCAGGGCGTCGGCGAGGGCCGCGGTGAACGCGTCGTACAGGGCGGGCCGGCCGAGGACGGTGCCGCCCGCCACGACCACGTCGTCGACCGGGACCCCGCGCGCGGCGAGTGCGGCGACGAGTGCGGCGAGCGCACGGGCGGCGTCGCCGATCACGGCGCCGGCGAGCGCGGAGCCCTCGGCGGCCGCCGTGAAGACGACGGGAGCGTGCCGCCCCCACTCGGCGGAGACGTCCGTGGCGCTCTCCAGCGCCGCGCCCAGCGCCGGCACCTCGGACACGCCGAACGAGCCGAGCAGACCGAGCGCGAGGGCGTCGGGTTCCTCGCCCCGGTCGTGCGCGGCCCACACGGCGCGGGCCGCCTCGCGGACGAGACCGGCGCCGCCGCCCTCGTCGCCGAGGACCGCGCCCCAGCCGCCCACCTGGACGACGGTGCCGTCGGGCAGCCTGCCCACCGCCACCGAGCCGGTGCCGGCCACCAGGCCGACGCCCTTGTCCAGGCCCGCGGCCGGAACGAGCAGTTCGGCGTCGCCCACGACCCGTACGGGGACCCCGAGCCGTTCGCGCAGCGCGACGCGGATCCGCGCGCACTGCGCGGGCGTCTCACAGGCGTGCGCCCCCACGGCGACCGCCGAGGGGAGCGCGCCCGGGGGAAGGGCCTCGCGGACGAGAGCGGCCAGCCGGCCCGCCGCGGCCGCCGGCTCGTGCGGCCGCCAGCCGCTGGTGGCGCGGACGTGGTCGGCCACGACGCCCTCGCCCGTGACGGCGCGCAGATGCGTCTTGGTGCCGCCCACGTCGATGCCGACCACGAGGGGGCCCGAAGGGGGAGAGTCCTGCACGGATCCTCTTTCGTCGATACGCCGGAAAGCTGCGACGGCGGGCGAACCGTGACCACGCGGGAGTGACCTGAACTGCTGACCTGATGAACTAGGGAGGCCCCGGGACGGGCCTCTGACGAAGCACGGCAGGCGTATACCGTGAAGTTCGTTAGGAAGTTAACTAACGAAGTACAGTGCGTCAAGAGCAATCGCGCACTCGACCACCGGGCGGCCTTCCGCGGCCGCCGCGGGGCGGGAACGCGCGACGTCGGTGCATCCCATCGCCGCCGGCCCGCCGAGATCCTCGGCCGGGCGCGCGGCCCCGTACCCGTTGGGGGAATCTGTGGAACTCGACGTGGTTGAAGCCCCCCGCCTGACCGAGAGCGCGAGCGCCGTATTCGCCGTGCTGGCCCAGGCGGGAAGCGCGACCCGGCCCCAGCTCGCGAGCCTGGCGGGACTGTCCAAACCGACGGTGTCCTCCGCCGTCGCCGAGCTGGAGGGCGCCCGGCTCGCCGCCCGCTCCGGCACCGCCTCCAGCGGCACCGGCCGCTCCGCCGCCGTCTACTGCCTCGGCCCGGCCGCCGGCGCCGTGCTCGCCGTCGACCTCGGTCCCGCCCTCACCCGGGTCCGGGGCTGCGCCCTGGACGGAACCCTGCTCGCCGAGGCCGCCGCCTCCCGCGAGGACGCCGCCGACGCCGTGCGCGAGGCCCTCGGCGCGCTGCCCGAGGGCGTCCCGCTGCGCTCCATCGTCGTCGCGGTGGGCGACGTCCTCGCGCCCGACCGGCGGGGCAGCGGCATGCGGCCCGCCACCGCCAAGGCGGGGCCGGTCTACGACGCCATGGCCGTGGCGCTGCCGCCCGGCGTCCCCGTCCATCTGGAGAACAACGTCAACTGCGCGGCCCTCGCGGAACTGCACGAGGGCGCCGCCCGGGGCCGCCACACCTTCGGCTATCTGCGGATCGGCGTCGGCGTCGGTCTGGGCATCGTCGTCGCGGGACAGGTGCTGCGCGGCTCCAACGGCGCCGCCGGCGAGCTGGCGCGGCTGCCCTACCCCTGGGACGACGGCCGGGAGCCGCGCCAGGAGGCCCTGGAGGAGTACATCGGCGCCCGCTCGCTGCTGCGCCGGGCCGGCGCGGCCTGGCAGCCCTCCGACGGCCCTTGCCCGCGCACCACCGACCGGCTCTTCGCCCTGGCCGGGCAGGGTGTGCGGCCCGCCCGTGCCGTGGTCGCGCGGCACGCGGCGGACGTCGGCCGGCTGGCCGCCGCCGTGACCGCCGTGCTGGACCCCGGACTGATCGTGCTGGGGGGCTCCACCGGCGCGGATCCCCAGCTCCTGCCCGGGGTGCGGACCGAACTGGCACGGCTGAGCTGGCCCACCGAGGTGGTCAGCAGCACGGTCGGGGATTCCGGCACCGTGGCGGGCGCGGCACGGCTCGCGGTCGCCCGGGGAGTCCAAACCGTGACCCAGACCGCGCGGGCTGAGGATTGACGGGTTCCGACTCGGTCTGCCAATGTCCGGACAAGCGCTTTCTAAGTCGGTCGGGACACCGGCTTGGGGTGAGCGTCCCGCCCGTGCACCACGAGGCACGGCAGCCGCACGAGGGCGTGCTCGTACGGTGACGGCCCGCAGGCCGGGGAACGCACCCGCACAGGCGACGCGGCCGGGCGAGGCCGCGCCCCCGGAGAGCGAACCTCCTGCAAAATGCACCCGTGCCGCTGGGTCGGCGCCGTGCTCCGTCCCCTATGACGAAAAAAAGGGATCGAAGATGACCATTGTGGGTGTGCGGCGCTCCCGCCGACTCGGCCGCGGCGGCATACGCCGCCTCGTCCCCCTCGCTGCCGTGGCCTCGGCAGGAGCCCTGCTGCTGACCGCCTGCGGTTCGGACGGCGGCTCCGGCGGCACCTCCAAGTCGCTGACGTTCTGGATCTCCACGGTTCCGGGACAGGACGCGGGCTGGAAGAAGATGGTGGCGCAGTACAAGAAGGAAGCCGGCGTCGACGTCAAGCTGGTCAACATCCCCTACGACGGCTACACGACGAAGCTGAAGAACGCCGCCCAGGCCAACTCCCTGCCCGACGTGGCGGCCGTGCCGGCGCTGGACCCCATCTGGTCGTCCAAGCTCATCGACCTCAGCTCCATCGCCGACGACAAGACCAACAAGATCAACGCCAACTTCCTCGCCAAGGACTCCTCCGGCAAGGTGCTGTCCATCCCCTCGGACGTCACCGCGTCCGGCATGTTCATCAACAAGTCGCTGTTCGAGAAGGCCAAGGTGCCCTTCCCGACGTCGCCCTCGAAGACCTGGACCTGGACCGAGTTCATCGCCGCGGCGAACAAGGTCCGCGAGAAGACCGGCGCCAAGTACTCCCTCACCTTCGACCAGTCGCCCTCGCGGCTGCGCGCCATGGTCTACGAGATGGGCGGCAAGTACGTCCACGCCGACGACTCCGGCAAGTTCTCGGTGGACGAGGCGACCAAGAAGGCCGTGAACTACTTCGTCGGCCTGAACGACGACAAGACCATGCCGAAGTCGGTGTGGACCAGCGGCGCCGACCCGTCGGCCATGTTCCAGAGCGGTGACGTGGTCGCCTTCTGGTCCGGCGTGTGGCAGGTCGCCAACTTCGCGGAGGGCATCAAGAAGTTCGAGTGGGCCAGCGTCCCGACCCCCGCGCAGCCCGTGCAGGCCAGCGACGTCAACAGCGGCGGCATGATGGTCGGCTTCAACAACAACGGCGACGCCGCGACCGCCGCGACCAAGTTCATGTCCTGGCTGTACGAGCCGGACCACTACCGCGTGCTGTGCGAGACGTCCGGCTTCCTGCCCGTCGAGAGCGGACTGAACCCGAAGTACCCCTTCACCTCCGAGGCGGCGCAGGCGGCGTTCAAGCTGTACAACGAGGAGATCCCGCTCTACGCGCCGATCTCCGGCTACTTCAACGGCGCGCAGACCAACTGGGTGCTGAAGGGCAAGAGCCTCACCGAGGACCCGACCAAGACGGAACTCGGCAAGGCGATCAACGGCCAGCAGTCGGCCGACAAGGCCCTGGAGAACATCGTGGCCGGCTACAACCAGCAGGTCGGCGGCGGATCGTAGGCCGCGGGGCCGGGCGGCGGGGGCCGAACCGCCGCCGGCCGGCCCCGGCGCCCACCCGATGCCGGGCTCCCCGCACGAGCCCACCGAGATCCCTCCCACCAGCACGGAGTCAGGAAGATGACCAAACGCGCCCCGGACGTGTCCGTGAGCCCGCCCAGGCGACGACGCGGCACCTACGTCTTCGCGCCGCTCGTCCTCATCGCGGCCAATGTCGTGCTCTTCTCGCTGTTCTTCGTCTGGCCGGCGGCGATCGGGCTCGTCTACTCCTTCACGAACTACACGGGCGTGGGAGCGTTCCAGTTCACCGGACTGGACAACTACCAGCACCTCATCGAGGACTCCGCCTTCTACGGCGCGCTCACCCGGACCCTGCTGTACGCCGTGCTCTTCGTGCCGCTGAACTTCGCGCTGTCGCTGCTCGCCGCCAACCTGGTGGTGAACAAGCACGCCAAGGGCGCGTCCGTGGCGCGCGTCGTCTTCTTCATCCCGTGGCTGCTGTCGCCCATCGTCGTCGGCGTCCTGTGGCGCTGGCTGTTCGGCGAGAACTTCGGCCTGGTCAACTACGTCATCGAGAAGCTCGGCGGCAGCGCCGTCCCGTGGCAGTCGAACGCGGACCTGTCGCTGATCGTGGTGGTGATGGCGGCCTCCTGGGCCTGGACCGGCTTCTCGATGCTGCTGTTCATCGCGGCGATCAAGAACGTCCCGGTGTCGTACTACGAGGCGGCCGCGCTCGACGGCGCCGGCCCGTGGCGCCAGTTCGTCAGCATCACGCTGCCGAGCATCGCGCCCACCTCGTTCATCGTGATCCTGCTCAACACGATCAACGCGATGAAGGAGTACCCGGTGTTCGTCGCCCTCAACAACGGCGGACCCGGAACGTCCAACAACCTCCTCGTCCAGTACATCTACGAGACCGGGTTCAAGCGGGGCCAGATCGGCTACGCGAGCGCCGCGTCGTTCGTGCTCATGCTCATCCTGATGACCGTCGCGCTGGTCCAGCTCTTCGTCAACCGGCGGGTGGAGAACCGATGACAACCACAGACATGCCCCGCCCGGTCGACTCCGATCCCGGACCGTCCGTCTCCAAGACCAAGAAGCGGCCCCGCACACCGGGCAGCGGCGGGCTCCGGCGCGCGGTGCCCGCGACGACCCTGCTGTGGATCCTGGCCTGCCTGTACGGGCTGCCGGTGCTGTGGTTCATCCTCAGCTCCCTCAAGCCCGCCAGTGAGCTGTTCTCCTATCCGCTCACGCTCGTCCCGCACGACCCCACCCTGTCGGGCTTCAAGGCGGCCTGGGACAGCGCCAACTTCTCCCAGTACTTCCTCAACACCGCCCTCGTGTGCGTGATCACCACGATCCTCACGGTGGGAGTCAGCTGCTGCACCGGGTACGCCCTGGCCAAGTACGACAACCGGTGGCTCAAGGCGTTCTTCCTCTGCATCCTGGCCACCACGATGCTGCCGGGCGAGGTCATGCTCGCCCCCGAGTTCCTGGTCGTGCGCAACCTCGGCCTCTACAACTCCTTCGCCGGCATCATCCTCCCGGCCGTGCTCACCGCCACCGGATGCTTCATGTTCCGCCAGTTCTTCCTGACGGTTCCCGACGAACTCGTGGAGGCCGCGCGCATCGACGGCGCCCGCGAACTGTCCATCTTCCTGAGGATCATGGTGCCGGTGTCCCGGCCCATCATGCTGACCCTCGCCATCCTGTCCTTCCAGTGGCGGTGGAACGACTACATCTGGCCGCTGCTCATGCTCAACGACCCCGACAAGTTCACCGTGCAGATCGGCATCCAGAGCATCGTCGGCGCGCAGAACATCAACTGGTCGGTGCTCCTGGGCGCCTCCGTCATCTCCATGATCCCGCTGATCGCCGTCTTCCTGGTCTTCCAGCGCTACGTCATGGGCGCCGACATCAACGCCGGACTGAAGGACTGACCGTGCCCACAGCGCTCGACCGCGAGCTCGACCGCGAGTTCGTTTGTGCGGCGGCCCGCGCCGCCGACCGGACGGCCGCCCCCCTGGCGGCCGGCCCCGACGACGCGCCCGCCGGCGTCACCCACCGTGTGCTGGCGCGCCGGGTGAAGACCCTGGTGGCGGCCTACCGTTCCCCGGACTCGGCCCTGCACGGCAGCTCGTGGGCCGCCGCCGCCGCGACCGCCCACCTGCGCGCCCTGCGGGCCGCGCAGACCGTCACCGGCCTCTTCGCCGGCGGCGACAACGTGCAGTCGCCGCCGGACTCCGCGTTCACCGTCAACGACGTGTGCGACGCGCACGTCCTCGCCGTCGGCGCGGGACCGCAGCTGCGCGATGTGACGGCCGCGCTCGCCGAGATCGCCGACGCGGCCCGCGCCCCCCTCCTCACCGGCGGCGTGCACACCCCGAACCACCGGTGGGAACTGTGCGCGGCCCTGGCCCGGCTGCACCGGTCGTTCCCCGACGACCGGCTCCTCGCCCGCGTCGAGCAGTGGCTCGCCGAAGGCGTCGACATCGACCCGGACGGCCTGTACGCGGAACGCAGCGCCAACTACGCGGCCCATGTGTCCAACCCCTCGCTCCTGCTGCTGGCCGAGGTGCTGGGCCGCACCGATCTCAGCGACGCCGTCGAACGCCATCTCACCGCCACCCTGGACCTCATCGGGCCGGACGCCACGGTGGAGACAGTCCACTCGCGCCGGCAGGACCAGCACGGCCCGTTCCCGCTGGCCCCCTACCTGCCGCACTACCGGCTCCTGGCGGTCCGCACCGGCCGCGGCGACTTCAGCCGGGCGGCCCGTCTCGCACAGGCCGGCGGCATCGACCCCGACCTGCTCGCCGAGACGCTCCTCACCCCGGACCTGTGCCGCGTCCTGCCCGCGCCGGTCCCGCAGACGCTGCCTCGCGCCCGCTACCTCACCACCGCGCGCCTCGCCGCGCACACCTCCGCCACCGCGCGCACGGTCGTGTACGGCGGCTCCGACGTGCCCGGCCACCGGCGCGTCCGCTCCGGCCTCGCCTGCAACCCCACCTTCCTGCGGCTCTTCGCGGGCGAGGCGGTCCTCGACGCGGTCCGCCTCTCGCGGGGGTTCTTCGACCTGGGCCCGTTCCGCGCCGCCGCCGTGGAACGCCCCGCGGCCGACCGGTACGTGCTCACCGAGACCCTCACGGCCGCCTACTACCAGCCGCTGCCGCCGGACCGGCGACGCGACGACGGTGACTACCGCATGGGGGACGAGGGACGCTTCTCCGCCGCCATGGCCTTCCCGGACCGCCCCCGGGACGAGGTGACCCACACGACCCGCGTCGCGGTGGACGTCCGGGAGGACGGTGCCGACCTGCGGATCGACATCGGCGGACCACCGGTCCCGTGGGCCCTCGAACTGACCTTCCGGCCGGGCGGCGTGCCGCGGGGCGCCGTGCCGACCGGCGACGGGCGCTGGTGCCTGACGGGCGCAGCGGCCGCCTACCGGGCCGGGGACGACGAGATCGGGATCGAGGTCCGTGTCGAGGCGGGCGGACCGCTCGCCGGACCGGACCGCGGCGACGTGCTGCGCTACGACCCGGGCCAGGACCACACCGTGGTGCGCGGCACCGACGCGACGACCGGGAACCGGGTCTACCTCGGCGGACTGGGTCCGCACACCCTGACCGTCGCCCTGCGCGCCCGCCGGCCCGCACCCCCCGCGTGATCCCCGCGGGGAGGCCGGCCCGCTCGCGGACGCGCCGGCCGGCCTGCGCTTCTGCGCGGTGCGCCACGGATCCGAGGAGCCGTTCACCGCGTCGGCGGAACACCGCGCCGCGGGCCTGACCCTGCACACGGACGCCTGCACCGCCGTCCCCGGACCGGACGACGCCCACGGCGAGCGGCGGGAGCCCACGCTGCGCCCCGCCCACCGCTGAACACCGTCAGCGGCCGCGTCCCGCTCGTCACAGGGGCAGCGGCACCACCAGGTCCGCCCGCTCCCGCGTCGCCGCCACCAGCTCGGCGTTGCGCTGGTCGCTCCGCAGCACCCAGGCCACCGCCTCCTCGTGCGCCTTGCCGAACTCCTCGTGCCGGGCGACCAGCCGCCGCACCCGCTCCGACTCGTCGCTCTCGCAGAACCACACCTCGTCCAGCGCGGCCCGCACCCGCCGCCACGCGCCCGTGCCCAGCAGAAGGTAGTTGCCCTCGGTCACCACCAGCCGGACAGCGGGGGCGACGGGCACCGCGCCCGCGAGCGGCTGCTCCAGCACCCGCTCGAAACCCGGCGCGTACACGGTGTCCTCACCGCCCGCCTCCTCCCGCAGCCGCCGCAGCAGCGCCGCGTAACCGGCCGCGTCGAACGTGTCCGGCGCCCCCTTGCGGTCCCGCAGGCCGAGCCGGTCCAGCTCGGCGTCGGCCAGGTGGAACCCGTCCATCGGGACCTGCACGGCCCACGGCTCACCCGTCCCGTTCAGCTCCCGCACCAGACGCCGCGCCAGCGTCGTCTTGCCCGCGCCGGGACTGCCCGCCACGCCGAGCAGAGCGCGTCCGCCTCCCCCGGCGAGAGAACGGGCCCGGCACAGCAGATCATCGAAAGTGAGCACACAGCGAAGTGTCGCAGTCTCCCCGGAGGAGACCCGCAGGGAGAGGAGGACGCACCTTTGCCCGACGACGAGACGCAGATCCGCACCCTGATCGACCGCTGGGCCGACGCCGTCCGCCGCGGTGACCTCGAGGCCGTCCTCGCCGGCCACGCCGACGACCTGGTCCTGTACTACGTGCCGCCCCCGCACGCCGGGCTGCGGGGCCTGGCCGCCTACCGCGCGCTGTGGCCGCCCTTCTTCGCCTGGCAGGCCCAGGGCGCGCGCTTCGACATCGACACCCTCGACGTCACCGCCGGACGCGACGTCGCCTACGCCCACGCGCTGCTGCGCTGCGGCACCCCCGAGGAACTGGCCGAGAACCCCACGCTGCGGCTGCGCCTCACCTTCGGACTGCGCAAGGAGGGCGGCCGCTGGCTCATCGCGCACGAGCACCACTCGTTCCCGCACGAGTGAGCACCCGGGCGGTGTGGCGGGCGCCACACTGTTGAGGGAGGCGATCGCGGGGAACCGGCCCTGTATGACGACGACGCTCGGGCTCCCCGAAGCCATCCAGGCCTGTCTCTTCGACCTCGACGGGGTCGTCACCCGCACGGCCGTCGTCCACGCGGCCGCGTGGAAGGAGATGTTCGACGCCTTCCTGCGCGAACGCGACGGGGACGGCTTCCGGCCGTTCGACGCGGGCGACGACTACGACGAGTACGTCGACGGCCGCCCGCGCGCGGACGGCGTGCGCGCCTTCCTGGCCTCCCGCGACATCCGCCTGCCGGAGGGCGGCCCCGACGACCCGCCTGACGCACAAACCGTCCACGGCCTCGGCAACCGCAAGAACGCACTGCTCCTGGAGAAGATCCGCACCCAGGGAGTCCAGGCCTACGACGGCACCCTGCGCTACCTCGAAGCCGCCCGCGCGCGGGGCCTGCGCACGGCGATCGTCTCCTCCAGCGCCAACGCACGCGACGTGCTGCGCTCGATCGGCGCCGAGGACCTCTTCGACGTACGCGTCGACGGCGTCGTGGCCGCGGAGCGGGACCTGCCCGGCAAGCCGCACCCCGACACCTTCCTCGCCGCCGCCCGCGACCTGGGCGTCGACCCGGCGGCCGCGGCCGTGTTCGAGGACGCGCTGGCCGGGATGGACGCGGGCCGCTCGGGGAACTTCGGCTACGTGGTCGGCGTTGACCGGGTCGGACAGACCGACGCGCTGTACGCGCACGGCGCGGACGTCGTGGTGAAGGATCTCGAGGACCTCCTCGGGCAGGGAGGGCGCGCGTGATCACCCAACGGTCCTACGCCGTCGAGCCGTGGTGCGTGCGCGAGACGGAGCTGAACCTCGACGTCCTCGCCCAGAGCGAGTCGGTGTTCGCGCTGTCCAACGGGCACGTGGGCTGGCGCGGCAACCTCGACGAGGGCGAGCCGCACGGCCTGCCCGGCGCCTACCTCAACGGCGTCCACGAACTGCACCCGCTGCCCTACGCCGAGGCCGGCTACGGCTACCCGGAGTCCGGGCAGACGGTCATCAACGTCACCAACGGCAAGATCCTGCGGCTGCTGGTCGACGACGAGCCGTTCGACCTGCGCTACGGACGGCTCGTCAGCCACGAGCGCGTGCTCGACCTGCGCCGGGGCGTCCTGGAGCGGACGTGCGAGTGGACCTCTCCCGCCGGATCCACCGTGCGGGTCCGCTCGACGCGCCTGGTCTCGCTCTCCCAGCGGGCCGTCGCCGCCGTCGCCTACGAGGTGGAGGCCGTCGGCAGCCGCTCCCGGGTGGTGATCCAGTCCGAGCTGGTCACCAACGAGAGCCTGCCCGACCCGAACGGCGACCCGCGCGCGGCGCGCGCCCTGAAGTCCCCCCTGGAGCCGGAGGAGGACGTGGCGGTCGACCGCCGTCTGCGGCTCGTGCACCGCACGAAGCGCAGCGGTCTGCGGGTGGCCGTGGCCGCCGACCACACCGTCACCGGCCCCGAGCGGACCACCCTCAGCGCCGAGAGCAACGTCGACGTCGCCCGGCTCACCGTCACCTCCGTGCTGGAGCCCGGAGAGCGGCTGCGCGTGGAGAAGCTGGTCGCCCACGGCTGGTCCGGCGCCCGCTCGCGGCCCGCGATGAGCGACCAGGTGGAGGCGGCCCTCGCCGCGGCCGGGCACAGCGGCTGGGACGGCCTGCTCGACGAACAGCGCGCCTACCTCGACGACTTCTGGTCCCGCGCGGACGTCGAGGTCGACGGCGACGAGGAGATCCAGCAGGCCGTCCGCTTCGCCCTCTTCCACGTGTTGCAGGCCGGCGCCCGCGCCGAGCAGCGGGCCATCCCCGCCAAGGGGCTGACCGGTTCCGGATACGACGGCCACGCCTTCTGGGACACCGAGACGTTCGTGCTGCCGCTGCTCACCTACACCGCCCCCGACGCCGTCGCGGAAGCCCTGCGCTGGCGTCAGAACACGCTGCCCGCGGCGCGCGAGCGGGCCGTCCAGCTCGGGTTGCGCGGCGCCGCCTTCCCCTGGCGCACGATCGAGGGGTCGGAGGGCTCGGCGTACTGGCCGGCCGGGACAGCCGCCTTCCACGTCAACGCCGACATCGCCCACGCCGTGGTGGGCTACGTCGAGGCGACGGGCGACACCGACTTCGAGCGCTCCACCGGGGTCGAACTGCTCGTGGAGACAGCCCGGTTGTGGCGCTCGCTCGGCCATCACGACGCACACGGCGCCTTCCACATCGACGGCGTCACCGGCCCCGACGAGTACAGCGCGGTCGCCGACGACAACACGTACACCAACCTCATGGCGCGGGCGAACCTCCTCGCCGCGGCCGACGCCGTCGAACGCCATCCGCAGGAGGCCGGCCGCCTCGGCGTCGACGAGGAGGAGAGCGCGGCCTGGCGCGACGCCGCGCAGGCCGTGCACCTGCCCTACAACCAGGAACTCGGCGTCCACGAGCAGCACGCCGGCTTCACCCGCTACCAGCAGTGGGACTTCGCCGGCACCCGGGCCGACCAGTACCCGCTGCTCCTGCACTTCCCCTACTTCGACCTGTACCGCAAGCAGGTCGTCAAGCAGGCCGACCTGGTGCTGGCGATGTACACCTGCGCCAGTCACTTCGACGACGAGCAGGTCGCCCGCAACTTCGCCTACTACGAGCCGCTGACGGTCCGCGACTCCTCCCTCTCGGCGTGCTGCCAGGCCGTGATCGCCGCTCAGGCCGGCCATCTCGACCTGGCCTTCGACTACACGACCGAGGCCGCGCTGATGGACCTGGCCGACCTGGAGCACAACACCCGCGACGGACTGCACATCGCCTCGCTGGCCGGCACCTGGACGGCCCTGGTCGCGGGGTTCGGCGGGCTGCGCCGCGACGCCGAGGGCCTGCGCTTCGCGCCCCGGCTGCCGCAGCGGCTGAGCCGGCTGGCCTTCAGCGTCCAGTTCCTCGGCCGCCGCCTGCACGTGGAGATCGGGCCCGACAAGGCCACGTACACCCTGTTGTCCGGACCGCCGCTGACACTCCATCACCACGGCGAGCCGCTGCGGGTGGACGGCGACGGACCCGTCGTGCGGGCCCTGCCGCCCGTACCGGTGCGCACCACGCCCCGCCAACCCCTGCACCGGGCGCCGCACACCCGCTCGTAGCCCCTCCCCGGCCCCGCGCGAGCCGGGGGCCCGGTCGCGGACGTCCCGCTCCCTGCGCCACCGCACGATCCGCCGGGCCGGACCGCCGGTGCGCGACCGGGGAGTGGCCGACGCCCGCCGCCGAGACCCCCGGCGTCCGGCCCACGGTGACGCCGGGTGGGCGAGTGGCTACAGCCGCGAAGGTCGACCGGGCGGGGCGCGGTGCGCCCTTGTTCGCGCAGGTGAGATGTGTCGCGATTGGACCGGGCCGCACGGGAAACGCGGACGGGGAACACAGAGGCCCGACCAGCGAGGAGGCACCATGGGCACGGAGTCCGAGGCGATGGGCGACGACGTCTACCAGCCCACCGGAACCAACGAGGAGCAGGAGGACGGCGCACCGCTCGACCTCCAGGACGCCCTCGACGAACGCACCTACGACGACACCCTCGACGAGGGCTACTCCCCGCCGGAGAAGCCGCTCGGGGTGACCAAGTACGGCACCACCGCCGCCGAGCAGCACGAGGGCGAGAGCCTGGACCAGCGGCTCGCCCAGGAGGTCCCGGACACGACCGCGCCGGCCGGGGACGGCGTGGGGGACCTTCCCGGCGGCGAGGGCGAGCCCCTCGACCCCGAGGCCGGCGACCGGCGGGCGGGCCGGCTCGTCGCTCCCGACGAGGGCGCCCACCCCGACGCCGTCAAGGAGGAGGTGGCCCGGGACGTGGGCGTGGACGGCGGGGCGGCCGGCGCCGAGGAGGCCGCCGTCCACATCGTCGAGGAGTGAGATCGCCGAGGAGCGGGCGGCCCGTCCCCGGGCGGCCGGTCAGTCCCCGATCCGGTCCAACTGCCGTAGCCGGTTGGTGGCGTCGAGCGCGGCGACCTTGTACGACTCCGCGAGCGTCGGGTAGTTGAACACGGCGTCCACGAGGTAGTCCACGGTGCCCCCGCAGCCCATCACGGACTGCCCGATGTGGATCAGCTCGGTCGCCCCGCTGCCGAAGCAGTGCACGCCCAGCAGCGTGCGGTCCTCGGGGGAGACCAGCAGTTTGAGCATGCCGTGCGCGTCGCCGATGATCTGCCCGCGGGCCAGCTCGCGGTAGCGGGCCACACCCACCTCGAACGGCACGCGTTCCTCGGTGAGCTGGTCCTCGGTGCGCCCCACGAAGCTGATCTCCGGGATCGTGTAGATCCCGATCGGCTGGAGGTGGTGCATCCGACCGACGGGCTCGCCGCAGGCGTGGTAGGCGGCGGCGCGGCCCTGTTCCATCGCCGTCGCCGCGAGCGCCGGGAAGCCGATGACGTCACCGACGGCGTAGATGTGCCCGACCGGCGTGCGGTAGTGCTCGTCCACCTCGATGCGCCCGCGCCGGTCGGCCGTCAGCCCGGCCTTGTCCAGGTCGAGTCCGTCGGTCAGGCCCTGGCGGCCCGCCGAGTACATCACCGCGTCCGCCGGGATCTTCTTGCCGCTCTCGAGCACGGTCAGCGTGCCCCGCGGATGCCGCTCCACGGCCGCCACGGTCTCCCCGAAGCGGAACGCCACCGCCAGGTCGCGCAGATGGTACTTGAGCGACTCGACGATCTCGACGTCGCACATGTCGAGCATCCCGGCCCGCTTCTCCACCACCGTCACCTTGCTGCCGAGCGCTGCGAACATGCTGGCGTACTCCATGCCGATCACGCCGGCGCCGACGATGACCATCGACTGCGGCACCCGCTCGACGGTCAGCACGTTGTCGGAGTCGAGGATGGTCCGCCCGTCGAACTCCACGCTGTCCGGCCGGGCCGGCCGGGTCCCGGTGGCGATCACGATGTGCTCGGCGCTGATCAGCCGCTCCTGCCCGGTGATCTCGCGCAGGGCGATCGTGTGGTCGTCGACGAAGCGCCCGGTGCCGGCGAACAGGGCGACGTGGTTGCGGGTCAACTGGCTGCGGATGACGTCGATCTCGCGCCCGACCACGTGCTGGGTGCGGGCGGTCAGGTCGGCGACGGTGATGTTCTCCTTGAGCCGGTAGCTCTGTCCGTACAGGTCGCGCTGCGTGAGGCCGGTGAGATAGAGCACCGCCTCGCGCAACGTCTTGGAGGGAATGGTTCCGGTGTGGAGGGAGACCCCGCCGACCATGTCGGGGCGGTCGACGACGGCCACCCGCCGGCCCAGTTTGGCCGCGGCTATGGCGGCCTTCTGGCCGCCGGGACCTGATCCGAGGACGAGCATGTCGAAGTCGGGCACCCTCCGCAGTCTGGCAGGGCGGGGGCGACCGGGAAAGGGCGGCGACGGCTACGGGAGAAGCTTCTCGATCGCTCCGGGGCCCTCCTCGTCCAGTTTGCGGCGCGCCCACGCGAGCGTGCGCGGCGTCAGGTCGCGTCCCGTGGCGAGGACCATGTCCTCCGCGGAGACCTCGGTGCCGGTGCGGGTGTGGAGCAGTTCGTCCGGGGTGGCGCGGTCGTCCGGGGAGGGTCGGGCGGCGCCGGGCTGTGACGTCGGCATGATGTCGGCTCCTCGCGTCCGAAGGAATGTACTAACACCATTCATCCTGGAGCCGCACCCTGCAATCGCGATCACCCCGGACCGAGATGCCGCGAAGATCGGTCAGGGGTGTAATGAGCTGTGTCGGGGCGTCCCCGTCCCTGTGCGGCGGCCCCGCCGCACGGCAGGAAGGCCCAGCCCATGGAACCCACCGCTGCCGGGAAACCCCCTCGCGGGGTGCTGCGCAGGCTCGGCGCCTGGTGTGCCCGTCACTTTCTCCTCGTCATCCTCGCCTGGCTGGTCGCCCTCGTGGCGCTCCAGGTCACCGACCGCGCCGTCGGCGGCGCGTTCGAGGACAACTTCGCGCTCTCGGACACCCAGTCGCAGAAAGGCCTGGACGTCCTCCAGGAGCACGACCCGCAGGCCGGCGGCTACAGCGCCCAGATCGTCATGCGCGACGACCAGAAGGCCCTGAGCGCGCTGAGTTCGCAGATGTCCACCACCGTCGGCGACCTCCAGAAGCTGCCCCACGTCCTGTCGGTGCAGAACCCCCTCTCGCAGAGCCCGACGAAGGTCGGGCCGGTGTCGAGCGACGGCAGGACGGGCTACATCACCATCCGCTTCGACCAGCAGCCCAACACCCTCGGCGACGCCTATCTGCACGGCGTCGACCAGGCCGTCCAGCCGCTGCGGGCGGCAGGCGCAGACGTCGAGTACGGCGGTTCGCTCGGCGAACTCGCCCGGCCCAAGGCCAACGACTTCATCAGCGAGGCGATCGGATTCGCGGTCGCGATCGTCGTCCTGCTCATCGGCTTCGGCAGTGTCATCGCCGCCGGACTGCCCTTGGTCACCGCCCTGATCGGGGTCGTCGGCGGGCTGGCGATCCTCGGGCTGCTCGCCGCCGCGTTCACCTTCGCGACCGTCTCGCCGACCCTCGCCACCATGATCGGCCTCGGCGTCGGCATCGACTACGCGCTCTTCCTGATCACCCGGCACCGGCAGAACCTGGTCGACGGCGCCGACCCCGCCGAGGCGGCCGGCCACGCCACCGCCACCAGCGGCCGCGCCGTCCTGGTGTCCGGCACCACCGTGATCATCGCGCTGGCCGGCCTGTACGCGTCCGGGGTGTCCTTCATCGGCAAACTCGGCGTCGCGGCCGCCGTCACCGTCGTCTCCGCCGTCGCCGCCGCACTCACCCTCGTGCCCGCCATGCTCGGGCTCATCGGGCGCACCATCGACCGCTGGCACGTGCGCAGACCCGTCGCCGAGACGGACGCCGAACCGGGCGCCACCCCGCACGGCACCTGGCACCGCTACGCCAAGCGCGTCGAACGCAGGCCCTGGCAGTACCTCGCCGGCGGAGTGGCCGTCATCGCGATCCTCGCCATCCCCGTCTTCTCCATCCAGCTCGGCCACATCGGCGACGGAGCCGACCCGACCTCCTTCACCGACCGGCGGGCCTACGACCTGATGACCGACGCCTTCGGCCCCGGCTCCAACGGCCCCCTCACCGTCGTCGTCGACCAGACGTCCGTGCCCACCGACAAACGCTCCGACCTCCAGTCGCAGGCGCAGAAGACGCTGAACGGCGTGCCCGGCGCGGCCACCGTCACCCCGCTGACGCCCACCCAGGACGGCGACGTGCTGATCGGCACGGTCTACTCCGCGCAGGCCCCGCAGGACGCCACCACCACGAGCCTGGTGAACCGGCTCAAGGACAAAACCCTGCCCGACGCGGTCTCCGGCTACGACGCCAAGGGCTACGTCACCGGCACCACGGCCGCCCAGGTCGACTTCCGCGACATCGTCGCCAGCCGGCTCCCGCTGATCATCTGCGTGGTCGTCGGCCTCGCGTTCCTGATCATCCTCGCCGTCTTCCGCGGCCTCCTCGTCGCCGTCAAGGCCGCCGTCCTCAACGTCCTGTCCATCACCGCCTCCTACGGCGTCGTCGTCGCCGTCTTCCAGTGGGGCTGGGGCGGGCCCGCGCTCGGCGTGAACGGCGACGTGCCCATCGAGAGCTATGTGCCGATGATGATGTTCGCGATCATCTTCGGCCTCAGCATGGACTACGAGATCTTCCTGCTCTCCCGCGTCCACGAGGCGTGGCTGCGCACCGGCGACGCCAAGGACTCCGTCGCCCACGCCCTGGAGATCACCGCCCGCGTCATCACCTGCGCGGCCCTGATCATGGTGAGCGTGTTCTCGGCGTTCATCATCAGCGACAACATCGTCGTCAAGATGCTCGGCCTGGGCCTCGCCGTCAGCGTGCTGATCGACGCGACGGTCGTCCGGCTCCTCATGGTGCCCGCCGTGATGACGCTGCTGGGCCCGCACGCCTGGTGGACGCCCCGGTGGCTGGACCGGATCCTGCCGCACATCGACGCCGAGGGCGACGCGGAGGCCCTCAGCGGCCCTCGCGAGGGTCCGCCGCGCTCAGCGGGGCCAGGACCAGCATCGTGACGTCGTCGCGGATCGCGGGGGAGTACCGCCGCACGTCCGCCCAGACCCGGTCGGCGGTCGCCGCCGGGCCGGCGCCCGCGGCGAGCGCGGGCAGCCGCTCCAGCAAGGGGTAGAACACACCGCCGGCGTCCCGCGCCTCCGAGACGCCGTCCGAGGCGAGGAACAGCCGGTCGCCGGGGCGCAGCGCCAGCCGGACGGCGGTCGGCGCGGCCCCCGGCAGACCCAGCCCCAGCGGCGTCCACGGCACTGCGTCCACCTCCGTGGCCGCGCCGTCGCGCAGCAGCACCGGCGGCGGATGCCCGCAGACGACGATGCGCACCGCGCCGGCGTCCGGGGTGAACTCCACCAGGACGGCCGTCGCGAACAGCTCCGGGGCCGTGTCCCGCGCCGAGTCGACCACCAGCCGCCGGTCCAGACGGCCCGCCACCGCCTCCAGGTCCGCCTGGTCCAGCACCGCCTCCCGGAACGCCCCGAGCAGCGAGGACACCGTCGCCACCGCCGCCAGCCCGTGCCCCTGCACGTCCCCCAGCACCGCCCGCACCCCGTGAGGGCTCTCGCGCACGTCGAAGAAGTCGCCGCCGACCAGCGTCCCGCGCTGCGCCGCCCGGTACAGACCCGCGCACCGCAGCGGCCCGACCCGCTCCGGCACCGGCGGCGCCACGGCCCGCTGCGCCGCCTCGGCGACCGTGCGCTCGAGGTCCAGCTGCTGGTCGCGCCGGTGGCGCACGAACGCCACGAACACGCTCAGCAGCGCCACGAACGACACCGTCAGCACATCGGTCTGACCTGGCCGGTCGAGCTGGAAGGCGGGCACGTTCAGCATCACGACGACGGCCACGCCCAGCACCGCGGTGACCGCCGGACCGTACGACAGCACGGCCAGCGGCGGGATCGCGCCCAGCAGAAAGCCGACGTCCAGCGGCTCGGGACTGACCAGCGTGGCCACGCAGACGCCCGCCGCCAGCGCGAGCGGCAGCGCCCGCACCCAGGGCGGCGGCGGCGCGCCCCGCAGCCAGCCCCGCCGTTCGCCGTCCGGTCGTCCCACACCCCCACGCTCCACCCCGGCGCGGGCCGGCGCACGCCGGGACGTCCGTCCGGAGCCGGGGCGGTCGGTCAGCCGCCGGGCCGGTGCGCTCCCTCGTCCAGCACGGCCTCGACGTCGGCCAGCACCTCCGTGACGCGCAGCCCGAAGGCGGCGTCGCAGGGGTGGGGGCGGCCGTCGCGGACCGAGGCGAGCAGCTCGTCGGCGGCACGGGCGAGGGCGTCGGCGGCGTCCGCCCGGCCGTGCGGCAGCCGCGTCACCCCGGCGGCGCCGCGCAGTTCGACGGCCGCCCCGGCCGCCGCGGGCGGGGCCGTCAGGCTGAGCGTCAGGGTGCTGGAGGCGCCGTTCGCGTGGTCCAGGACCGCCAGGACCGTGTCGCCGGGACCGTGGGCCGCGGCCGCGACCCGGCGGACGTCGCCGAGCACCGGCAGCAGCACGGACAGGGCGTGCGGGCCCACGTCCCACAGGGCGCCCTTCTCGCCGCGCCAGGGTGTGGCGAACGGACTGTCGCTCTCCTCGTGGAAGACGTCCCCGAGCCACTGGGCGTGCGCCGTGAACCAGCCCCCGGCCTCCGCCTGTTCGGCGATCCAGGCCCGGGGCTCGGCCACGAACCGGGTGGTGAAGAAGACGACCGAGGCCACCCGGGCCTCCCGGACGGCCCGCGCCACGGCCCGCGCGCCCGTCACCGTCGCGGCGACGGGTTTGTCCAGCAGGAGGTGACGGCCGGCCTCGGCGGCCCGCACCGCGAGGCGCGCCTGCACGTCCGGCGGCAGGGCGACGGCCACCGCGTCGACGTCCGCGAGGAGGGCGTCGACGTCGTCGTAGGCGCGCGTGCCGTGACGGTCCGCGAGTTCTCCGGCGGCCTGCGGGCGACGGCCCCAGACGCCGACGAAGTCGAGCTCCTCGTGGGAGGCGAGGACGGGGGCGTGCACCATGCCCGCCCAGGGTCCGGTGCCGAGCAGACCGATGCGCATACCGCTGACTCTCCCTGCCGTTGCCGACCGACGCCCCCGGGCGAGCCTCGCACACCGGGAGCGGCGCGTACATCCCGTCCGGCGCTCAGGCCGCCCGGACCTCTTCGACCGCCGCCGCACCCTTCACCGCGTCCTCGGCCCGGACGGCCTTCGTGTCAGTGGCGCCGCCGGGGATCAGCCGCAGATGCCGTCGGCGGCCCGCGTGACGGCGCTTGGCCGCGACCGGGGTCAGCAGGCGCTCCTCCACCCGGTCCATGAAGACCAGCAGGACGGACACCAGCGGCAGCAGAAGTACGGCGACCCAGAGCACGGCGTTCTCTTTTCGTCAGGCTCTCTCCGGCAGGCGACAGATTGCCGAGTGCTCCGAATCGGCCGGCTGATGCATGTCCGGCGCACGGCCCGTGCACGGCGCGGCGGCGGACTCCGGCGCAGGGGGCCGAAGACCGGTGACTTCGCCGGTCCCTGAAGAGCCGTCCCGGCCGGACAGTGGGTCCGCCGGCCCGTGGCCCGGACCGGCACACCCCACACGCCAGGCGGAGCGGAGCCCGCCCCGACGGAACCGACCCCGCAGGCAGGCCGGCCGACCGGCAGACCGGCGGCAGACCTCCGACGGACCCCGGACGGCACCTCGCCGACCCTGGCAGACCCGAGAGAGGACGACTCCTCGTGCAGCACTCAGCAGACACCGGTGCGCCCCGGCCCCGTGCGGGCCGGACCGCCGCCGCAACCGGCGGCCCCCACCGCCGGCCCGGCCGCCTCGCCGCCCTCACCACCGCGGTCGCGGCCGTCGTCGGACTCACCGCCCTCGGCGGCCCCGGAGCGCACGCGGCGGACAACCCCTACGAACGCGGACCCGCGCCGACCACGGCGAGCATCGAAGCGGTGCGCGGCCCCTACGCGGTCTCCCAGACCACCGTCTCCCCGCTCGCCGTCACCGGCTTCGGCGGCGGCACGATCTACTACCCGACCAGCACCGCGGACGGCACCTTCGGCGCGGTCGCCGTCGCGCCCGGCTACACCGGCACCCAGTCCTCCATCGCCTGGCTCGGCCCGCGGCTGGCCTCACAGGGCTTCGTCGTCTTCACCATCGACACCCTCACCACGCTGGACCAGCCCGACTCCCGCGGACGTCAGCTGCTCGCCGCCCTGGACCACCTCACCCGGGTCAGCTCCGTGCGCAACCGCGTCGACAGCGGCCGGCTCGGCGTCATGGGCCACTCGATGGGCGGCGGCGGCACCCTGGAGGCCGCCAAGAGCCGTCCCTCGCTGCGGGCCGCGATCCCGCTCACCCCGTGGAACCTCGACAAGACCTGGCCCGAGGTAAGGACGCCCACCCTGGTCTTCGGCGCCGACGGCGACACGATCGCCCCCGTCGCCACCCACGCCGAGCCGTTCTACTCGACCCTGCCGTCCTCCCTGGACCGCGCCTACCTGGAACTGAACAACGCCACCCACTTCACCCCCAACTCGTCCAACACGACGATCGCGAAGTACAGCGTGTCGTGGCTGAAGCGCTTCATCGACGACGACACCCGCTACGAGCAGTTCCTGTGCCCGCTGCCCCGGCCGGGCCTGACGATCGAGGAGTACCGGGGCAACTGCCCGCACACGTCCTGAACGGGCGTCCGCCGCTGTGCCGTTGCCCGCGGCACGGCGGCGGCCGTTGGGCACGCGCACAGGGAGACTTCCGGCCGTCGAGGACGAAACACCTGGTCGCGGACGTCAACGGCCCACGCCGGCCCGGCGGTCGGCGTCGTCACGGCCCTTCCGCCCTACGGTGCGCGTCCGTAACGTCCCGGCAATGACCGGACACACGGGCACGGGCGGCGGGGCGTGGGTGGTGACCGGTGAACCCGGCTGCGGCCGCACGGCTTTCCTGGAGAACGCCGCCCGCACCGACGGAGCCGCCCGCTCGTCCCCGGCCCGGGCCGTGGTCCGCGTCGCGGGCGGCCCGGCGGCGTCGGCCGCGCCGTTGAGCGGACTGCGGGCACTGCTGCGGGCCCTCGGCGCGCCGGCCGAAGGGCGTCCGGACCCGGACGTGCCGGACGCTTCCGGCCCGGTCCTCCTCACGGCGTTGCTCGCCGCGTCGGCCGAAGCGCCCCTGCTGGTGTGCGCCGACGACGCGCATCTGTGGGACGCGGCCTCCCGTGCCGCGGTGGGCCGTGCCGCCCGGCGCCTGCGCGCCGACGGCCCGGTCCGCATGCTGCTGAGCGTGGCGGGACACCGTGCCGTCGACGCGCAGTTCGCCGGGCTGCCGGTGGTCCGCGTCGCCCCGCTCCCGCCGGCGGAGGCGGCCGCCCTGGTGGAGGAGGCCGCGGGCGGGGCCGTCGATCGTGCGGTCCGCGACGCACTCGTGGACGCCGGGGACGGGAACCCGGCGCTGCTGCTGGCGATGGTCCGGCGGCTGTCGCCCGCCCGGCTGCGCGGCCACGGCGCGCCGCTGCCCCCACCTGCCGACGCCGCACTGCTGGGCGGTCCGGTCGGCGGCCTGCTGACCCGCTGCCCGCGCGACCAGGAGGACCTGCTCCTCGCGGTCGCGGCGGCCCTGCGCGACGAGGACGCGGACGACCCCCGCGACGCCCGCGTCGACATCGCCCTCGCCCTGCGGGCGGCGGAACGCCTCGGGACCACCACGCCCGGCCAGGACGGCACACTCCCGCACATACCGCCGCACACCGCACCGCCCGGAACACGCGTGCTGCCCGAGGCACTCGTCCTGGCCGACGGCGAAGTCGGCTTCCACAGCGACCTGTTGCGGCGCGCCGTGTACGCCGCGGCGCGGCCGGAGCGGCGACGCGCCGCGCACCGCGCGCTGGCCGGGGCGCTGGAGGACGCGGGATCCGCCGGGCTGCCCGTGCTGCTGCACCGGGCACGTGGCACTCCCGCGCCCCGGTCCGCGACGGCCCTCCGTCTGGCCCTCGCCGCCGGCGATCCGGTGCGCGCGGCGTCGCCCGGCCTGCGCTGCGCGGCGTTCGCCCGCGCCGCGGAACTGGCCGGGGACCGGGTGCGGCGCGCCGAGTGGTGCACGGCCGCCGCGGAACAGGCCCTGCTCGGCGGACGCACCCACCGGGCCCTGCGCCTGCTCGACTCGGCCTTCCTCGCCCCGGCCCTGCCCGGCTACGGCCCCCTCGACCCGGGCCCGGACGATCCGGGCCCGGACGGGTCGGCGGCCGCGGCGGTGCGCGGGCGCGTCGAGTTCGTGCGCGGCATGACGCTGCTGTGCGACGGGCCGGTGGACGAGGCCCGGGCGTCCCTGCTGCTGGCCGCGCGCCTGCTGGCCGCACCGGCCCCCCGGCAGGCGCAGAACGCGCTGCTGGCCGCCTCGGACGCCGCGTGGGCCGCGGGCGACGCTGCCGGCTGCCTGCACGCATTGAGCGGGGGTGGGGAGAGCGCCGTCGGCGACGACCCGTCAGCTCCGAACAGCCCACGTGCGCAGCCCGTTTCGGCCGGACGCAGGACGCTGGTCCGGCTCGGGGGAGGGCGGGCGGCCGCAATCCCGGAGGCGGCCGCGGGAGCCGACGTGTCCGCGCTCCGGGGCGCGGACGAGGGCGTCCTGCTGCCGGTGTACCGCGCCGGACTGCGGGCCCTGCTCGAAGGACGGTTCGCGGAGGCGGCGAGGCCGTTGCGGCGCCTGGTGTCGGGCGCCGACCACGCGCGGACGGCCGACGACGCGGAAGCGGCCCTGCGCGCGGCTGCCGCGGCGCTGCTGCTGGGCGACCTCGGGTCCGCACGGCGTACCGGCGCGCGAGCCCTGGCCGTCGCCCGGACCGTCGGCGCGACCACGGCGCTCGCACGGGCGCGGGAGTATCTCGCCTACGCCGAACTGCGCTCCGGACGGCACGCGTTGGCCAGGACCTACGCCGAGGAGGGGCTGCGGACGGCCCTGCGGACCGGACAGGGCAACAAGGCCGCCCAGTACCGCGCGGTGCTGGCCCTGGCGGCCTCCATCGAGTCGGGGCCGGACCTCGTCGCCCGGTATGCGAGCGCCGCGCTGGAGACCGCCCGGCAGCACGGCCTGGTCCAGGCCGCGACGATGGCCGAGTGGGCGACGGCCCGCGCCGACCTGGCCCGCGGGCGGCCCCGCGAGGCCGCCGACCGGCTCGGACCGCTGGTGCGCCCCGGGACGCGCCGGGGGCACTTCGCGGTGTGGATGCTCGCGGTTCCCTGCTTCGTCGAGGCGGTGGCGGCCACCGCGGGCCGGCCGCTCGCCGGGTCGCCCACCGCCGACGTGACCGGGCACGCCCGCGCAGCCGCCGACGCGACCGGCGCGACCGGCGCGTCCGAGGCCGTCGCGGTCGCCGCCGTCGTCGTGGAGGAGTTCGCCCGGTGGGCCGGGTTCGGCGCCGACCCCCAGGCCCCCGCCCAACTGCTGCGCTGCCGTGCCCTGCTGGCCCCTGCGGACCGGGCCGACGCCCTGTACCGTGCCGCCGTCGACCTGCACGACGCGACGGGCGGCGGCGACTTCGAACGCGCCCGCACCGAACTGCTCCACGGCAAATGGCTGCGCCGGCGCCGCCGCCTGCGCGAGGCCCGCGACCGTCTCGGAGCCGCCCTGGTGGGGTTCGAGCGCTGCGGCGCCCGCGTGTGGGCCGACCAGGCGCGCGCCGAACTGCGGGCGGGAGGCGCGGCCCCCGCGGGCCGGGCGGGCGCCGGGGGCCTGTCCGCGCTGACGCCGCAGCAGCTGCGGATCGCCCACTTCGTCGCCGACGGCGCGACCAACCGGGAGGTGGCCCTCACCCTCTCCGTCAGCACCCGCACCGTGGACTACCACTTGCGGAAGGTCTTCGCGGTGCTGGGCGTGCGCTCCCGCGTCGAACTGGCGCGCCTGGTCGACAGGGCACGCTAGGGCTTGTCGTTCGGATCAGCGTGCAGGGTGTCGGCGGGACTTGTCGATGCCGGCCCCCGCGTCTGCGCGTGACCCGAACGACAGGCCCGGCCCGAGCGCGCCCGGGCGCGTCCAGAGCCGCTCACGACGCGCCCCGGACCCGGCCGCTGCGGCCGCTGCGGTCCGGTCGTGAGCGCGCGGCGGAGCGTTCGCGCCGAAATCAATCGTGCTCACCCCCTGGGGACCGACCGGACGGTATGCCATCCTTCGGGGCAGGACGAGCCGACGGCGGGACACAGCCCCGGGGGAGGACCCGCGATGCATCACGCCCTACGGTCACGGACCGCGTTCCGTCCCGCACCGGCCGCGCCGTCGGCGCCCGCCCTGCGGCAGCACCCGCGGCCCGGCCGCTCGCTGATCGACGCCGACGCCCTGCGCGTCCTGCACCGCGCGGCCCGCGTGCTCCTGGCGGACCTGCCCGACCTCACCGACCGGCTGGTCGCCGCGCTCCAGGAACAGGAGCCCGCCTACCGTGCGAGCGTGACGAGCGATCCGGGAGAGACCTGGCAGGAGGTGCACCGCTCGCTGCGGCACAGCGTGTCCTCGCTCCTCGACCCGCGCGGCAGCCGGGACGCCGCCCGCCGCTGTTCGTGGAAGATCGGCGCGACCCGCGCCGAGCAGGGACTTCCGCTGGACGCTCTGCTGCACGCGTTCCGGCTCGGCGGGTCCCTGGTGTGGCAGGGCCTCATCGAGGAGACCTCCCGCTCCGCTCCCGAGGACGTACGGCTGCTCGTCCACGTCGCCTCCGACGTGTGGAACTTCGTCGACGAGCACTGCTCACTCGTCGCCGACGCCTACCGGCAGACCGAACGGCAGCTCGCCTGGCGGCGGGAGAACCGGCTGCGGCTGCTCGCGGGCGCGCTCCTCGACGGCGCCTGCCGGATCGCCGACCTGCCGGACACCTCCCACGCGCTGGACCTGCCCGAAGAGGGCCGGTACACGGTGGTGGCGGTCACCGGCGGCGACCCCTGCGCCGCGGCGGCCGCCCGTGCCGCCCTGGCCCGCGGCCGCCGGGTGTACTGGCACACCGGCGCGGAGGTGGACTACGGCATCGTGCTGCTCGCCGGGCACGAAACCTGCGCCGACGACATCGACATCGACGCCGACGTCACCGCCGCGGGGACTTCCGGGGGCGTAGGTGGGGGCGGGGCCGGCGGGCCGGGCGGGGGCGCCCGGGCGGGTGTCGGCACCGCCGTGTCCGGCCTGGCCGCCGTCGGCGACGCCCGCCGCCTCGCCGACGTCGCGCTGCGCATGTGCCCGGACGCCGGCGGCGTCGTCCGGCTGACGGACCGCCTTCCCGCCGCGCTGGTCCTCTCCGCCCCGGACCTGGGCGCGGCGCTGGTCCAGCGGGTGCTCGGGCCGCTCGGCGCACTGGAACCGGCCGACGAGGCCCTCCTCCTCGACACCCTCGCGGCTTGGCTCGCCTGCGACGGCTCCGCCCAGCGGGCGGGGGAGCGGCTGTACTGCCACCGCAACACCGTCCTGAACAGGCTGCGCCGCTACGAGCAGCTCACGGGACGTTCCCTGTCCCGGCCGGCCGACCTGGTCGAGGTCAGCCTCGCCCTGACGGCCCGCGGCCTCCACACCGGCTGAGGGACACCCCCGCCCGCGCCGGGCCCTCGGCGTGGCCGGACCACTGGCAGCCCCCGCGCGGCGTCTGGGCACCCGCACAAGCCGCCCGACCTCCCGTTGGGGCGGCGCAGCGACCCCGGCTCCGTGCCTGTACCGGCGGGCGCCGCCCGTGCTGTCGTGGGCTCCCTTCCCCCGAAACGCCGTGCCCGTCGGCACGGCCCCGAGGAGCCGCGATGCCCGAAGCACCCCCACAGGAGCGGCCCGCGCTGCACGTCGAAGGTCTCGACGTGACGTACGGGAGGGCCCTGTCGGCCCTGCGTTCCGTGTCCCTGACCGTCCCGCACGGCGCGGTGGTGGCGCTGCTCGGCGCCAACGGCGCCGGCAAGTCCACGCTGCTGCGGGCGGTGTCGGGCACCCTGCGTCTGCACCGCGGCGCCGTCACCGCGGGCCTCGTCCGCTACGGGGAGACCGCCCTGGACGGCCGCGACCCGGTCGCGGCGGTGCGGGCCGGCGTCGTCCAGGTCCCGGAAGGGCGCCGTGTCTTCGCCGGCCTGACCGTCGAGGAGAACCTGCGCTCCGGCGGACTCGGCCTCGGGCGGCGGGCGCCCGCACAGGTCCGCGAGGCCCGGGACCGCGTGTACACGCTCTTCCCCGTGCTCGCCGAGCGCGGACGCCAGCAGGCGGGGCTGCTGTCCGGCGGCGAGCAGCAGATGCTCGCCATCGGCCGGGCCCTGATGGCGGCGCCCCGATTGTTGCTGCTCGACGAGCCCTCCCTGGGCCTCGCCCCGCGCATGGTGTTCCGGATCGCCGAGGTGATCCGCGAGATCAACGCCCAGGGCACGGCCGTCCTGCTGGTCGAACAGAACGCGGGCATGGCCCTGTCGCTCGCCACCCACGCCCACGTCCTGGAGGTGGGGGAGATCCGGCTCTCCGGACCGGCCGACGACCTCGCCCGCACCGACGCGGTACGCCGCCTCTACCTCGGCGACCCGGCCGACGACCAGGGGGCCGCGTGAAGCTCCGCGCCGCCACCGGTCCCACCACCCGCCCCGCCGCCGGTCCCGCTCCCGGACGCCCGCAGGGGCCGCCGCCCGAACTGAGCGTGCGGGACGTGACCGTGCGCTTCGCCGGTCTGACCGCCCTGGACACGGTGTCCTTCACCGTCGCCCCGGGCACCGTGCACGCCCTGATCGGCCCCAACGGCGCGGGCAAGTCCACCTGCTTCAACGTCCTGTCGGGCCTGTACCGCCCGGCGTCCGGACAGGTCACGCTCGGCGGCACCCCCCTCACCGGGCTCGCACCCCACCGCATCGCCGCCCTCGGCGTGGCCCGCACCTTCCAGAACATCGTCACCACCGAGGGCACCGTGGCCGACAACCTGATGCTCGGCCGGCACGTCCTGTCCCGTGCGGGCTTCGCGGCGAGCGCGCTGCGCCTGCCCGGCGTCTCGCGCGAGCAGCGCGCCCACCGGGAGCGGGCCCGCGAGATCGCCGAACTCACCGGCCTCGGCAGTCACTTCGACACACCCGTCGGCCTGCTCTCCTACGGCGACCGCAAGCGCGTCGAACTCGCCCGCGCCCTGTGCCTGGAGCCACGCGTCCTGCTGCTCGACGAGCCCGTCGCCGGCATGAACGGCGCCGAACGAGCCCGCTCCGCCGAGACGGTGGACGCCGTGCGCGCCGAACTCGGCCTGTCCGTCGTGCTGGTCGAGCACGACATGGGACTGGTGATGCGCCTCGCCGACGAGGTCACCGTCCTCGACTTCGGCCGCCGCATCGCCCACGGCGCCCCCGACGAGATCCGCCGCCATCCCGACGTGCTGCGCGCCTACCTCGGCACGCCCGGAGAGGACCCCGCATGACCGCCCTCCTCGACAGCGTCCTGGCCGGCCTGGCCCTGGGCGCGGTGTACGCCCTGGTCGCGCTCGGCTTCGTCGTCATCTTCAAGGCGTCCGGGGTGCTCGACTTCGCCCACGGCTCGCTGCTGCTGTTCGGCGGCTACCTGGTCGCCGTCCTCCACGACGGCCTCGGCTTCGCGGGCGCCCTCGCGGTGTCCGTCCTGGCGACCGCCGCCCTCGCCGGCGCCCTGGACCGGCTGCTGCTGCAACGCGGCGATCCCGACCCCAGGGCCGCCCACGTGCAGACGATCGTCACCATCGGCGTGGATATCGTGCTGCTCACCGACCTGTCCCGGCGTATCGGCGGCGACCTGCTCACCCTCGGCGACCCCTGGGGCGACTCGGTGACCCGGCTGGGGCCCGTGACTGTCGCCGACAGCCGGCTCGCCGCGATCGCCGTCGCCGCACTCGCCATCGCGGCCGTGTTCGCCCTGTTCCGGTTCACGCCCTGGGGCCTGGCGCTGCGGGCCGCCGCCGAGGACCGGGAAGCGGCCGCCCTCATGGGGGTGCGGCTGAGCCGGGTGCGGATGCTCGCCTGGTGCCTGGCCGGCGCCCTCGCCGCACTGGCCGCCGTGTTCCTCGCCGCGTTCCCGGCTCCCGGACTGGAGCGCACCACCGGGCAGATCGCCCTCAAGGCCTTCCCGGCGGCGATCCTGGGCGGCCTCGCCTCCCCGCCCGGCGCCCTGGCGGGCAGCCTGATCATCGGCCTGACCGAAGCCCTAGCGGCGGGCTACCAGTCCGAACTGCACGTTCTGGGCGACGGGTTCGGCGACGTGGCCCCCTACGCGGTGATGGTGGCCGTGCTGCTGGTGCGGCCCACCGGACTGTTCGGCGCGAAGGAGGCCACCCGTGTCTGACCGCACCCCCGAGCGCGCCGCACCCCTTCGCGCCCTCCCCAGGAGCGGCCTCACCGCCGGCGCGGTCCGCAGGGGAGCGGCGGCCCTGCTGACCGCGCTCCTGCTCTGCGCGCCGCCCTTCTACCTGGACGCCTTCTGGCTGCGCACCGGCCTGTTCGCCATGGCCGCCGCGATCGGCGCCGTCGGCCTCGGCCTCCTCGCGGGCACCGCGGGCCAGCTCTCCCTCGGACACGCCTTCTTCCTCGCCGTGGGCGCCTACGGCTACACCTGGCTGGCGGGCGAGCCCGGCCCACGCCTCCCGCCCGCGCTCGCCGCCCTCCTCGCCGTGCTGCTCGCCGGAGCGGCCGGCGGGCTGTTCAGCCCCGTCGCCGGGCGGGTGCGCGGCATCTACCTGGGCGTCGCGACCCTCGCCCTGGTCTTCCTCGGCCACCATGTGCTGCTCACCGCCGACTCCGTCACCGGCGGATTCAACGGCCGCTCGGTGCCGCCGCTGACCGTCGGCGGGTTCTCCTTCGCCGCCGACGGGCCGCCCCTCGCCGTCCTCGGAGTGCCGTTCGGCGCGGAGGAACGCCTCTGGTTCCTGGGCCTGGCCCTGGTGGCGGCCACCTGGTGGACCGCCCGCGGACTGCTGCGCGGACGCCCCGGCCGGGCCCTGGCCGCGCTCCGCGACAGCGAGACCGCGGCCTCCGTCATGGGCGTCGACGTCGCCCGGTACCGGTCCGCGGCCTTCGTGGTGTCGTCGATGTACGCCGGCCTGGCCGGAGTGCTGCTCGCGCTGGTCTTCCGCCGGGTCGTGCCCGACTACTTCGGGCTGGCGCTCTCCGTCGACTACCTGGCCATGACCGTCATCGGCGGTCTGGGCTCGGTCGCCGGAGCCGTCGCCGGCGCCGCCTTCGTCACCGCGCTGCCCCTGCTCATGACCCGCTATGCCGACCAACTGCCCCTGGTCACCGCGCCAGGAGCCGCCGACGCCGGGGTCGGACCCACCGAGGCGGCCCGCTACCTCTACGGCGCGGCGATCGTCCTGGTCCTGCTGTACGCCCCCGACGGACTGCACGGTCTCGTGCGCCGGCTGCGCGCGCGCCTGCGCCCGGCCTCCCCGCCCGTCCCGCCGACCCCGAGCCCCTCCGCCTCAGCCTCCGCCGTCCGAGCCAAGGAGCCCACTCCGTGAACCGCACGCACCGCCGACACCGCACCCCCGCCGTCCTCGCCGCCGCGCTCGCGGCCCTGCTCGTCACGGCCACCGGCTGCAGCTCCAAGGCGGACGGCGGCGGCGCCTCCGAGGGCGCCGACGGCGTCAGGACCGGCCCCGGCGTCACCGCGAAGACCCTCAGACTCGGCGCCCTCACCGACCTCACCGGCCCCTACGCCACCCTCGGCAAGTCCATCGTGCAGGCGCAGCAGATGTGGGCCGACGAGACCAACGCCGCCGGCGGCGTCTGCGGACGCAAGGTCGAGATCGTGGTCAAGGACCACGGTTACGACGTGCAGAAGGCGGTCACCGCCTACGCCGACCTCGCCCCCGACGTGGTGGCGCTGCCGCAGGTCATCGGATCGCCCGTGGTCGCGGCCCTGCTCGACGACATCGAGCGCGACCACCTGCTGACCTTCCCGCAGGCCTGGGCGGCCTCCCTGCTGGGCCACGACTCGGTCCAGGTCATCGGCACCACCTACGACGTCGACATGATCGCCGCCGTCGACTTCCTCACCCGGACCAAGGGGCTGGCCGCGGGCGACGCGGTCGGGCACGTCTACTTCGAGGGCGACTACGGCGCCAACGCCCTCCAGGGCTCCACCTGGGCGGCCGAGCGTGCCGGCCTGAAGATCGTCCCGCAGAAGATCAAGGCGACCGACACCGATCTGACCGCGCAGGTGTCGGCGCTGCGCAAGGCGGGTGTGAAGGCCGTCCTGATCAGCGCGGGCCCCGCCCAGACCGCCTCCCTGGTCGGCGTCGCCGCCTCACGGGGCCTGCGCGTGCCCGTCGTCAGCAGCGCGCCCGGCTTCGCGCCCCAGCTGATGAAGACCCCCGCCGCGCCGGCGCTGGCCGCCATGCTGGACGTGGTCAGCGCGGCCCCCGCCGTCAGCTCCGACCTGCCCGGCGTCAAGGCGATGGCCGCCGCGTACGGGAAGAAGTACCCCGGCTCCCCGGTCGACTCGGGCGTGCTGTCCGGCTACAACGCCGCCGAACTGCTGGGCGCCGACCTGAAGAAGGCCTGCGCGGCCGGCAGCCTCGCGCGCGAGGACGTGGTGAAGGCGCACCGCTCGCAGAAGAGCGCCGACACGGGGCTCGGATCGCCGCAGGACTTCTCCGACGTCGACCGGCCCGCCGCCCTGGCGTCCTACGTCCTCAAGCCGGACGCGAAGGCGGTCGGCGGCCTGGTCGGCGTCGAGGACGCGCACCGGGCGCCGGGCGTCACGGAGTACCTGGCGAACCGCTCCTGACCCGCCCGCGGACGGGCCGGCCGCCCCCGCGCGGCCGGCCCGGACCGCGTTCGGCGGCCGCGCCCCGGCCGCCTTCGCCCGCCCCGCACCGCGGGCCGACCGTGCGGACGCTCATGGCCGGATACCGCCCCCGGCGAGTGACATGAGCCACCGGCAGGCATGAATCGCCCAGGTCCGGGCACACGCAGCGCAATACAGGAGAGAGGGGCGCTCGTGATCGTTCCGGACCCGAAGGTCGCCAGGACGCTGCTGACCCGCTACGCCACGCTGAGGATCGCTCAGGCGGAGAGGGAGACGCCACAGGCGGCTCGAGAGCTTCAGGACGTGACATACACCTTGTGCGTGCTGATGGGCACGCCCGACGTCCGGGAGGCGGTCGCCGCGGCGGACGCCCTGCTGGAGTCGGCGGCGGCGACGCCCGCGCAGGAGGCCGAGCACGCCGACGCCACCGCGAACGCCGGGAACGGACTGTCCCTGGCGGTGTGACCGCGGCACGCGGACGACGTGACGCCACGAGGCGTCGACCGACCCGGGCGCGGCGATGCCCGATTTCGCGCCATCGCCGCGCCCGGGTCCGTCACGAGGCGGTCGAGCCGCACCGGTCGGCCTGCCGGACGCCGGGCTCCGCGGGCGGCCCGGACAGCCACTGCGCGATGGCACGGGCGATCGGCTGGCCGGTGTCCACCTCCACGAAGCCGAACTGCCCCGACTGATTGCACTCCAGGAACCACCACATGCCGTCGGCGTCCTCCGCGAAGTCGAAAGCCCCGTAGGCCAGTTCCGCCTCCCGCAGATATCTGAGCACGCCCTCCGCGAGCCGCGGCGGGACCTCGACGGGGCGCCAGGGCGTGGTCGACGGCGAGAAGCGCACGTCCACCACGTCGGGGTCGCCGCCCGGGACCGTCTCCTTGCGGGCGGCCAGCAGCCGGTCGCCGACGGCCGTCAGCCGTATGTCGGCCCGCTTGGCCACCCGGCGCTGGAGCAGCGTCGGGCCGTAGGCCACGGCGGCGAAGTCCGCGCCCGGCGGCACCCGGGTGGTGGGCACCGCGCGGGGCGGATCCTGCGGATGCGCCCCGGACACCGGCTTGACCACCAGATCCGGGTAGCGGTCCGCGAACTCGCGCGCCGCCTGCGGGAACGTGGTGATGAGCGTGGCGGGCACCGGCAGGCCGCTGCGCTGCGCCAGCCGGAGCTGCCAGGGCTTGTGCCGGGCGCGCAGCGACGCGTCCGGGTGGTTCATCCAGCGTGCCCCGGTACCGCGGAGCATGCCGTAGAGCGCCTGTGAGGACTCCTCCGTGAGCCACGCCGACGGCTCGGGCGCCCGGGCCGCGGGGACGCCGGGCCGGCGCACCCACACCGACCTGAGCCCTTCCAGGCTCAGCAGCCGGCCGGCGGACGACAGGTGGCCGCGGAAGGCCCCGTGCACGAACTCGCCGGACAGCGCGACGGAATGGGTCAGGTCGGCGGGGTCGAACCGGACGACCGGGACGCCGGCGGCGTTCAGGTGCACGACCACCATGTCCGCCGTGACGTCCTCTTCACAGGTCAGAATGAGCACGGTCATTTCGCTGCGGCCCGTGTTCAGTCGTCGAAGTGGGTCTTGGAGCCCGCCGTCGAGGTCGTGGTCCCGAGTTCTCTCAGAAGGGCGTGGTCGCGCGCGGCGATCCGACCGTCGAAGAGTACGTTCAACTGCAGTCCGTGATCGTAGGCGTACGGAGTGGCGAACTCCAACTCCGCCGCAGGGCGTGCGTAGTTGAGCGTGAACGGTTTCATCGTCTCTCCCTCGTCGGTACTGCTTCGATCAAGCGGTGCCGCTGTGCGACGTCACTCGGGCCCGCTGCGTGGTGCTGGATACGTGCGACCTTCAGTCACTTATACGAATCGAACGGGTGGTTGGTTTCCTTACTCTCCGTGTTCATCGGGGAGTTGGGTGCCGAGCAGGGCGCGGAGCAGGGGAGATCGGGTCGAGCGGAGGCGAAAACGTCTTCCCGGACGGTCAGTCGGCGAGCTGTTCGGGGCTGTTCCCGGGCGCGCGGCGCAGGGTGCGCAGGGCCAGCAGGAGGACGCCGATGTCGTCGAGGTACACGGGGTCCGGGAGGAGGTCGGTGGGGAGCACGAAGTACAGGACCGCCCCCCAGAAGACCCAGCGCGGGCCGGTGGGCAGTCCCGCCCGCCTCAGGCCGCGTCGGGCCCGGACCAGGCGCACCAGCACCGTGGCGGCCACGGCGAACAGGGCCGCGGCGGCCACCGCCGCGACGACGACGAGCGTGGTTGGCGCATCCACGGGCCCTCCCGATGGTCCGTCGCGCGGCGTCTGCTCTCTTTGTCCTGCTCTGTCGGACCCTGGCGCGTGGTCCATGAGAGTCGGTTTCCCCGCTTTCCGTTCCCGGATTCCCGCTGCGGCCGGGATTACCGCATCGGACGCGTCCCGAACGGGCGCGGCCCGCACGAGCGTGGGGCGGGGGATCACACGGGTGGCCCGTCCGATTGGCGGCGCGCCCGGGTCGGCCCCCGTAATGGGGAGGGTCAAGCCGCGTGTCGCAGCTCGGGGGCGCAGTGGGCGACCGCACCCTTCAGAAAGAGCTCAGCATGATCACCCGCTCTTCACGGTCCTTCCCGGACCGTCCCGTCATACCTCCCACCGGCGCGACGAGTACGACCGTGCCCCTGCCCCCGGTGACGCCACCGGCGCCCGTGCCGGATCCCGGCCCGGCCGCTGTGCCGGACCCGGGGTCGGCCGCCGCGGAGACACCCGCGGCGTCCGCTGCTCCCACCCGGTCCGCCCGGCCCGACCAGCCTGCCCCGCCTGCTGCGCCCGACCGCGCCTACCCCGACCCCGTCGACGGCCTGCTCCGGGAGGCCGCGGCCAACCGGCCGCTGGAGGACGTCGCCCGGCTGGTCGCCCTTCTGGAGCAGACCGAGGAAGGCGCGCGGGCGGCGGCCGACGTGCTGCGCGTCGTCGGCTCGGGCCGTCCGCTGGAGGACGTCTCACGGCTGATCGCGGTGCTGTCCGGGCCGCCGCACGACGTGGAGCACGCCGACGACATGATCCGCGCGGCGGTCGAGAGCCGGTCCGTGGAGGAGGTCGCGCGGCTGATGGCCCTGCTCTACCGGCCGCCGCTGGAGCCGCACTGCGGCGACGAGGCGGTCCGCGCGGCGGCGACCCGGCGCCCGGTCGAGGAGGTCGTGGAACTCGTCGAGCGGCTCGCGCAGCAGCGGCCCGTGCCGACGGCCCCGCCCGCGTCCTCCCCGCCCGGCGCCGGGCCGTCGCCCGAGTACGCGACCGGCCTCGAACTCCAGCCCGTGCAGCCGCCCTTGGCCCCACCGGCCGCGGCCCGGCATCCGGCCCCCGCCCCGGCACGGCCGCCGCGCCGCTCCGGCGCGATCGTGCCGTGGACGGCGTGGGCCGCCGCCCTGGCACTGGTCCTGTGCGGGGCCGCCCACGTTCCGGTGCGCCGGGACGGCCTCTCCGTCGCGGTGCTCGCCGTGGCGTCGGCCGCGGCCGGTCTGTGCCTGCTGTCGGGGCTGCTGCTGGTCCGCCGCCCCGCGCTGGGCCTGCTCATGGCGGCGGTGCCGGTGCCGGCGGCCCTGGCCGGCGCCCAGCTGCTCGCGCCGCGCGTCGGCGTGGCGCAACTGTCCCGGGCCACGGAGGCGACCCTGGCCCCGACGTGGCTGGCCGCCCCGGCGGCCGCGGCCGCCGTGCTGACGCTGTTCGTCGCCCTCTTCGTGGGCCTCGCCCGACTGCTGGGCGAGCGTCGCCCGGCCCCGGGAACACCACCGGACGCGACGACCGCCACGGCCCACACCTCCGACCCGTCCCACACGGGGCACTCCTCGCACACGGCGGGCTGAGCGGCGCCCGGCCCGGTCCCGCGCAGGCCGGCTCGGCCGGGCGCACGGCCGGGCCGCCTCAGCGCGGACAGGCCCGGACGGGCCCCTCCGGACTCCGACGGGCTCGTGTATCGACCCGCTGGCGTCGGGCGCCGCACGTGTCTGACGGAGCGTGCAGCCGGGCGAGTCGGGGCCCACGGCCGGGCCGGACGCTCGTTCTCGGTCGCGGAGCGCCGGCTGCCGGCCGTGCGCGCGTGCCAGCCGGTCCGCCGGGCCGGTGGCCGGTCGGGCGGGTCGTGTTCGGGCCGGTCCGGTGCCTTCGGGCACCCGCGGGCCCCCGAAAGAGCGCGTGCCGGGGCGAGTTGCGGCCCCGGCCGGGTCGGACCCTCGTCAGGCGGTGTCGGGGCGGCCGGGCTCCAGCAGGGCTGTCAGGACGCGGTCGGGGGTCAGGGGCAGTTCACGGAAGCGGACGCCCGTGGCGTGGTGCACGGCGTTGCCGACGGCAGCGGCCGTGCCCACGATGCCGATCTCGCCGATCCCCTTGCCGCCCACGGGGTTGAGGTGCGGATCGTGTTCGTCGATCCAGTGCGCCTCGATGTCGGGCACGTCGGCGTGCGCGGGCACGTGGTAGCCGGCGAGGTCGGACTCGGGGAAGTCGCCGAAGGCGGCGTCCATGGTGCTGCCCTCGGTCAGCGCCATGCCCAGGCCCATGGTCATGCCGCCGACGAACTGGGAGCGCGCGGTGCGCGGGTTGAGGATGCGCCCGGCCGCGTACACGCCGAGCAGCCTGCGCACCCGCACCTCACCCGTCACCGTGTCCACGGCGGCCTCGGCGAAGTGCGCGCCGAACGCGTGCCGTGCGAAATCGCTCTCGGCGTCGGCCGTCCCCTCGGTGTCGGCGCGCTCCCGCAGCCCCTGCTCGGGCAACGGGCCCTCGTGCGCAGCGAGTCGGGCGGCGAGCCGGGCGCACGCCTCGTGGACGGCCCAGCCCCAGGAGGCGGTGCCCGAGGAGCCGCCCGCCACCGGCGCCGCCGGCAGGTCGCTGCTGCCCACCCGGATCCGCACCCGGTCCAGCGGCACGTCCAGGGCGTCGGCCGCGACCTGCGCCAGGACCGTGCGGGCGCCGGTGCCGATGTCGGCGGCGTTCACCTCGACGAGGAACGATCCGTCGGGCAACGCCTGCGCGGCGGCGGTCGACGGGTACACCTGCACGGGGTAGGTGGCGGCGGCCACGCCCGTCCCGAGCAGCCACGGCCCGTCGGCGCGGGCCCGCGGCCGGGGGGCGCGGCCCTCCCAGCCGAACCGGCGGGCGCCCTCGCGCAGACACTCGACGAGATGACGGCTGCTGAACGGTCTGCCGCTGTCGGGTTCGGCGTCCGGCTCGTTGCGCACGCGCAGTTCGATGGGGTCCATGCCCAGCGCGTCGGCCAGTTCGTCCATGGCCGACTCCAGGGCGTACATGCCGGGCGCCTCGCCGGGGGCGCGCATCCACGACGGCGTCGGGACGTCCAGGCGCACCACGCGGTGCACGGTGTGCCGGTGCGGGGCGGCGTACATGACGCGGGCGGGGACGGCCGCGTACTCGACGAACTCCTTGATCCGCGACGTATGCGTGGTCACCTCGTGGGTGAGGGACGTCAGGCGGCCGTCGTGGTCCGCGCCCAGCCGCAGCCGGTGCAGCGTGGGCGCCCGGTGGCCGACGGAGGTGGGCATCGCCCGCCGGGGCAGCACGACGGTGACCGGGCGGCCGGTGTGCCACGAGGCCAGCGCGGCGAGCACCACGTCCGGCCGGGGCGTGCCCTTGGAGCCGAAGCCGCCGCCGACGTGCTCGGCGGCCACCGTGACCCGCTCCTGAGCGAGCCCGAACATCCGGGCGAGCGTGGCGCGCACGGCGGTGGTCCCCTGGCTGGAGGTGTGGACGGTGAGCCGTTCGCCGTCCCAGTGCGCGGTGCTGGCGTGCGGCTCCATGGGGTGGTTGTGCAGCGGCGGCACCCGGTAGCCGACGTCGACCCGTACGTCCGCGGCGGCGAACGCGCCTTCGGCGTCGCCCTTGCGGCGCTCGCCCGGATACGTGCCGTTGAGCTCCTCGGGAACGTACGCGTCCGGGTGCTCCTCGCGCAGCACGACGTCGTGGGCCTCCTCGGCGTAGTCCACGCCGACCGCGCCGGCCCCCGCCCGCGCCGCCTCCAAGCTGTCGGCCACCACCAGGGCGACGAACCAGCCCCGGTGCGGCACCTCCCGGTCCTGGAGCACGGTGAGGGTGGCGTCGTCCGGGTCGGCCAGCCGGGGAGCGTCGTCCGGCGTGAGGACGGCGACGACGCCGGGCAGCGCCAGCGCCGCCGAGAGGTCGAAGCCGGTCACCCGGCCGCGCGCCACCGTCGCGGGCACCGGACGGGCGAACAGCCGCCCGGCCAGGTGGTGTTCGGCGGCGTAGCGGGCGGCGCCGGCGACCTTGTCCGGGCCTTCGCGCCGCTCGGCCGGGGCGCCCAGCGCGGTCATGCGGCCTCCTCCTCGGCGGGCACGAGCCGCGACAGGACGTCGACGGCCAGATTGCGGGCCAGCGGCAGTTTGTAGGCGTTGTCGCGCAGCGGCCGGGCCTCGGCCAGCTCCCGGTCGGCGGCCCGCTCGAACGCTGCCCGCGTGGGCGCCGCGCCCAGCAGCGCCTCCTCGGCCAGCCTCGCCCGCCACGGCCGGTGGGCCAGCGCCCCGAAGGCGATCCCGACCCGCGCGACGACGCCGTCCGCGACCTCCAGGACGGCCGCGACGGAGGCCAGCGCGAAGGCGTACGAGGCCCGGTCGCGCGCCTTGCGGTAGGCGGACGGCACACCGGCCGACGCGGCCGGCAGCAGGACGGCGGTGACCAGCTCGCCCGGCTCGATCACGGTGTCCCGCTCCGGTTGCGCGCCGGGCAGCCGGTGGAAGTCGGCCGCCGCCACCCTGCGCACCCCGGCCGTGCCGTACAGCTCGACCTCGGCGTCCAGCGCGGCGAGGGCCACGGCCATGTCCGACGGATGGGTGGCGATGCACTGGTGGGAGTGCCCGAGCACCGCGTGGTCGCGGTGGACGCCGTCGCGGGCGCCGCAGCCGCTGCCCGGCCGCCGTTTGTTGCACGGCTTGGACACGTCCTGGAAGTACGGGCAGCGGGTACGTTGCAGCAGGTTGCCGCCGGTGGTGGCGGCGTTGCGCAGCTGGCCCGACGCGCCCGCCAGCAGCGCCTGGGACAGTGCCGGCCAGCCGTCGCGGACGCGCGGGTGGGCCGCCAGGTCGCTGTTGCGCACCAGGGCCCCGACGCGCAGCGAGCCGTCGGGCAGCTCCGTGACGCCGTCCAGCGGGAGCCGCGTGACGTCGACGAGCGCGGTGGGGCGTTCCACCCCGAGCTTCATCAGGTCGACGAGGTTGGTGCCGCCGCCGAGATAGCGCGCGCCGGGGTGTTCGGCGAAGGCCTCGGCGGCCTCCGCGAGACTGCCGGCCCGTACGTAGGCGAAGGATTCCACCGGATCACGTCCTCGGGTTGTGGCCGACCGGGTTCACGTCCTCGACCGCGTCGACGATGCGGGGGTACGCGCCGCACCGGCACAGGTTGCCGCTGAGCCGCTCGCGGATCTCGTCGCGGTCCAGGGGGACGGGCCGGCCGGACGCCGCGGAGGGGTCCGTGACGCGGGAGGGGTGCCCGGCCTCCGCCTCGGCGAGCATGCCGACCGCCGAGCAGATCTGGCCGGGGGTGCAGTAGCCGCACTGGAAGGCGTCGCGCTCCAGGAAGGCCCGTTGCAGCGGGTGGGGGCCCTCGCCGTCCCCGGAGAGGCCCTCGACGGTCGTCACGTCGCAGCCGTCCAGCGTCACGGCGAGCAGCAGGCAGCTGTTGACGCGGCGGCCGTCGACGAGGACCGTGCAGGCGCCGCACTGCCCGTGGTCGCAGCCCTTCTTCGCCCCGGTGAGGTCGAGGTCCTCGCGCAGCAGGTCCAGCAGGACGCGCCGGTGGTCGACGGAGAGGGTGTGGGGCTTGCCGTTGACGCGCAGCGTCGTGTCGGAGCGGTGGGGCGATGACCGGGGGCCGTGCTCGGTGCCCATGTCCTGGTCCCTTCCGGGCGGAGCGTATGCCGTGGGGACCGCGTATCCACAGCGGCGCACCTGACACGCGCGGACGGGCGGCGATTCGCGCGGGCCTCCCACGCACACCCGCCCCGCCCGCCGGCCGCGGGCGCCCGCGGCCGGCCCTACCCGGCGCTCGCGCCGGAGCCGCCCTCCCCGTCCCCGGAGCGGTCCCCGCTCGGTTCCGCGGACAGGGCGCCGGGCTCCGCGGGGGACGTGGACACCGTCGGCAGCGGGCGCAGGTTCCTGGTCGATTCCTTGAAGCGTTCCAGCGTGCGGCCCAACTGCTGGAAGGGCGAGCCGGAGCGCCGGGCCGGCGCCGGGCGGGGCTCCCCGGTCTCCCCGGCCTCGGCGGCCGCCTCCCGGTACGCGGCCAGCGCCTCGTGGGCGTGCTCGGCCGCCTCCCGGTACAGGTCCCGGGACTGCGTCATCGCCTCCAGCGCCTCCTTGTACATGGCGACGAGCCCGCGTTCCCGGGCCAGCTCCTCTTCCATCGTCAGCAGCTGCCACTGCTCGCGCAGGGTGGTGAGGGCTTCCTCGGCCCCCTCCGGGAGCGGCCTGGGCAGCGCGGCGAAGCGCTGGATCGCGTCGAGCAGCTCGGTGGGGTGGGTGCCGTCCAGGAACACGGTGCGCACCGAGAAGTCGGCGGCGTCGTAGTCCGCCGGGGCGGGCGAGCCGGGCAGCACCAGAGCGCCGCCGCGCGGCACCTCCACCCCCGTCTCCTTGAGGGCCCAGTTCAGGGTGCGCAACTGGTGCGGGGCGGCCCGGTGCTCGACGACCCGGTGCAGCAGACCGGGCGGGAGCAGACGCACCAGCGAACGCCGGCCGCGCTCGTCGGGCGTCATGGCCTCGTGGACGACGACGTGCACCGTCCAGGTGTCCCGCAGGGCGTTGCGCAGCGTGCGCCGCAGCTCCTTGTCGTCCGCGGGCAGCGGGTTGACGTCGAGGTAGCGCTCGCCGGTGACGGTCTCGTGCCCCCACAGGGCGTCCGCCTCCCACGGCCAGAACATGGCGGCGGGCGACGGCCAGCGCAGGTCCCAGGGCCGCTCCGCCTCCGCCGTCAGCGTCCACTCCTGTCCCCGGCCCGACCACTCGGCGAGGGTGAGCCGGGCGCGGACGGTCACGTTCTCGTCCACCGGCCAGCGGGCCTCGAAGGCCAGCTCCGCCCCGGGGGCGCCGGCGTCGGGGAGCTCCTTGAAATCCTGGAGGATCGCGGCGTCCTTGCGTGCCTGGAGGTTCTTGCGCAGGACGTCGGGCGCGGTGGGGCCGGTGTGGCGGCCACGGGACTGCCACACCGTGGAGGGAGTCGTGGGCGGAACGGTCGCGGAGATGTGCGTGACTCCATTCATGAGGGCGAGCGACGACATGGCGGCGAGGTGCGAAGGCCAGTATCGCCCGCCGCGGGGGATGCGCGATCAAGCGGGCGGCGCGGGCGGCGCGCAAGCCGCACCGCCTGTGCCGGGGGTGCGCCTTCCCCACCGCGCGACGCGTCACGCGTACGGATCCGGGCGACCGTGCGCGGGGTGTGCGGCGATCGCGTGGGGAGTGCGCCGCGCACCACGGCCGACGGCCCCGCACCCATGGGCGAGCGGGGCCCGGCCCCCGCAGAATCGCCTCCTGTGGACAGGGCCCGCCCATCCATCCGCGTAGGGGCGAGCCCTGTCCGCGCGCCCTCGGCCGGACCATGCGCGGGCGTGCACGGCGCCGCACGCGGGCGCGCACACACCGGCCCGCACGACCGTGCACCGCGATGCGCGGCCACGCCACCACACGGCAGCGCGCCTTCCACGCGCGTCCCGTGCGCGGCCGGGTCCCGGACCGGACGGCTTCACGAAGCCGTCGGTGTCGCGCCCCCGGGAGCCGGCGCCTCGCTCCTGTCGCTCCCGTCGCCCGCCGAAAGACCCTCGGGCCCGCGGGTGGGCATGCCAGGGGAAAATGCCGAAGCCATCGCTTTCGGCCGCAGGTTTCCGTAGCCTCAGGGGAACCCGAACCACCTTGCGCCGCACCGCACTTGATCCGCTTCCGTCGTCAACGCGCCGAGTCAATGCGCCGAAGGGACAACGGTCATGGCCGTCGAGACCGAGGTTCTGAACGAACTGCACCGGCTGCGCGCCCGGGTGCCGCAGCTGACGGGGGCGCTGGCGGCGAGCACCGACGGTCTGGTCCTCGCCCAGGACATGCCCGACGTGCAGCCCGAAGGGCTGGCCGCGCTCACCGCCGCGGCGCTCGGCGTCGGACGCCGCATGGTCGACCTCTCGGTCGGCGGCGAGTTCTGCGAACTCCTGGTGCGCGGGGCCGGGGGATGCCTCGCGACCTACGCGGCGGGTCCGTCCGCCGTCCTGACACTGGTCGCCGGCGACCGCGTGAACGTCGGGCGGCTGCATCTGGAGGGACGGCGCAGCGGCGCGCGCATCGGCGCGCTCATGGCGACCCGGACCACCGGCGAACGATCCCGGGGCGGCGGAAAGTCGCCTGGGCGTCCGCCCGCGTCGAGCGGCCCCGGCGCGCTGCCGGTCCGCATTCCACCGCAGTCCCGCCCCCGCCCCTGACGCCTGCGGCGGCCCCGAAGGCCCGCGCCGCGCCCCGGGACCCGCCGCCGTCCCGTAGCCCGCTGCCGCTGAAGTCTGCCGCCGCCGAGCGGGCGGGCTCCACCGGTCCGTGACGGCGGCCCGGAGGGACGCGGCGGGCCGGGTCACACCCTGCCGCTGCCGGTCCCCCCGCGCCCGCGCCGCCGCCGGCCGCCGGGACCGCGCCGACCGGCGTCGGCGCGGTCCGGCCCCGTGCCCGGCGCAGGCGCGCTGAACCCGCCCGGCACCAGCCGCGACGACCCCGCGGCCGCGGCCGGGGCCGGCGATCCGGAGGGCGCCGCGCGTCCGACGGCCTCCAGGCCCGCACCCGCACCACCCGCACCACCCGCCTCCGCCCCCTCGTGTAGCCCGGCGCCGTGGGCCGGGCTGCGGGGCGGCGGAGGCGCCGCCCGGCTGAGCACGCGCGCGTGCGGCAGCAACGAGGCGCACGCGGCGCAGACTTCGGTGAGGGTCCACACCTGACCGACCGCCGGGTCGTGCCGCAGGACGAGGACGACCGACCCCGCGCAGGCGACCCGGGTGTCCTCATGCAGCGCGCACTGCTGACGGCGGCACCAGCAAGCGGCGTCGCGGCGCACCGCCGCGGCCCTGGCGTGCGCGGCCGCGTGGGCCTCCGCGAAGCGCCGCAGGGCCGCGAGGTCCCGGGAGCGCGGCGGCATCGCGCACGGCGACGAGCAGGTGACCGACGCCGTGCGGTCCCGGTGTCCGACCACACGGATGGTCCAGCAGCGGCCCGGTCGTCGGGACGACGGGGCGTCAGGGGGCATGAGAACCACGGCACATGTCCTTCGTGGGAAGAGCGGCAGGGCGAGAGGGCGACGGGGCGAGAGGGGGGCCGGACGACCGGGCCGGAGACGAGCGAGGGCGGGGACGATCAGGGGGACGAGAGGTGGAAGGCGGTCCCTGGGGCGGGTCCCGTGCGGTCCGCTACGGCTCGCCGGAAGTGACCTCGCTCACAGCATGCCCGTCGCTCCGCCGGTCATTCACGCCGTGCCCCCTCCGGCCGGCGCACCCCCTGTCGGCCGGTGCCCCTAAGCTCCCCCCATGAGCACTGGGGAACCCCACAGACGGGTCGTCGACGGCCGGTTCGAACTGGTCGAGCGGCTCGGCGGCGGAGGCATGGGACTGGTGTGGCGCGCGCACGATCTGGCGCTCCACCGGGACGTGGCCGTGAAGGAGGTCCGGCCGCCCGACCCGGACCTGGCCGAGTACGACCCCGAAGGCGCGCGCACGCTGCGCGAGCGCGTCCTGCGGGAGGCTCGCGCGCTGGCGCGCGTCCATCACCCCAACGTCGTGACCATCCATCACATCGTCGACGGCGGCGAGGGCACGTTCCCGTGGATCGTGATGGAGTTGGTCGAGGGCGGCTCGCTCCAGGACCGGCTGCGACGCGGCCCGATGCCGCCGCAGGAGGCCGCGCGGCTGGGGCGCGAGGTGCTGGCCGCGCTGCGCGCCGCGCACGCCGTCGGCATCGAGCACCGTGACGTGAAGCCCGCCAACGTGCTGCTGCGCCCCGACGGGCGGCCCGTGCTCACCGACTTCGGCATCGCCGCCGTCCGGGAGTCCGCCCAGCTCACCGCGACCGGCGCCGTCATCGGCTCGCCCGACTTCATGGCGCCGGAGCGGGTCGGAGGCAAGGAGGGCGGGCCCGCCGCCGACCTCTGGTCCCTGGCCATGATGCTGTACGTCGCCGTGGAGGGCAGCCATCCGCTGCGCAGGGCGAGCACGCTGGCCACCCTGGCCGCGGTGCTCGGCGAGGACGTGCCTCCGCCCCGCAGGGCCGGCCCGCTGACCGCCGTCCTCGGCGCGCTGCTCGTGCGGGATCCCGGCGCCCGGCCCGACACGGCGGAGGTCGACCGGATGCTCGCGGCCGCGGCGGGACAGACGCCGCCCGCACCGCCCGCGCCCGCCGCGCCCACGCCGTCGGCGCAGTACGCCGCGCCGACCTCCTATCCCCTCGCCCCGCCCGTGCCGGGCCACGCCACGCCCGCCGTGCCGCACACCGGGCCCGCGCGTCGGACGGCCCGGCCGCGCGCCGCCGTCCTGGCCGGGGCGTTCGGCGCCGCCGCGCTCACGGGCGCCCTGGTGTGGGCGCTGCTCCCGCTCCTGGGCACGGGCGCGAACGGCGACAGCGGCGCCTCGCCCACGCCGCGCGCCGCCGCGTCGTCGAGCGTCTCCGCGACGCCCGCCGCCCGGCAGACGGCCGGCGCGGGTTCCGGCGCGGGGGCCGGTTCCGGCGGGGCCGCGGCGCAGAAGGGCGGCCTGCTCGACGGGGACGGCGTCGAACGCACCGTCGCGAAGCTCACCGCGGCCATGGGCGGGTCGAAGGTCACCAGCCTCGCGGTGTACGAGGAGTACGCGATCGCCGACGCCCCGGTGGCGGGCCGCCCCCGGCTCTACGACCGCTACATGTACCGGGGCGGGGACGTCGCGGTGAAGGACGGCCCCGGCGGCACGGTCATGACCGGCACGCTCTCCGTCGATCTGGGCCTGTACGACTGGGACGCCGTGCCCGCGCTGCTCGCCAGGGCCGCCCGCACCCTGGGCGTCCCCCACCCGACGAGCCGCTATCTCCTGGTCAACCCGGCCTCGACGGTCTTCCGCACCGAGCCGACGATGAGCGTCTACCTGTCCGACGACTACGGCGGCGCGTATCTGAAGGCCGACGTGCACGGCCGGGTGATCGAGACGCATCCCCGCGACGACGGCTGACGACGCCCCCGTCCGGCGTTCCGCCAGTTCGGCGTTTCGGCGTGCTGAATATATCGGCTTCCGATATATTCAGTCCCATGGGATCGAAGAGCATGACCCAGCCCGCCTTCTTCGTGCTGACCGCCCTCGCCGACCAGCCCAGACACGGGTACGGCATCCTGCGCGAGATAGAGGAACTCTCCGACGGCGAGGTCCAGTTGAGGGTGGGCACGCTGTACGGCGTGCTCGACCGGCTCACCGCGGACGGGCTCATCGCCCTGGACCGCGAGGAGGTCCGGCAGGGCAGGCTCAGGCGCTACTACCGCGTCACCGACGAGGGCGTCCGGGCGCTCGCCGCGGAGGCCGACCGCATGGCGGCCGGCGCCGGAGCCGCCCGCCGCCGCATCGCCGAGGGGCGACGGGCCCCGGGCGCCGTCATCCCGCCCGCTCCCGGGCCCGGACTCGCCGGAGGTCTGGCATGACCCGTACGACGACCGGCGCGACGACGCTGCTGGAGGCGCGCTACCGCACCGTTTTGCGCCTGCTCCCCGCGTACTACCGCAGGGAACGCGAGGAGGAGATGGTCGAGGTCTACCTCTGGGACGTCGACCGCGACACCCAGGACCAGAGCCGGCCCACGCTCGGCGAGACCGCGAGCATCGCCGCCCTCGCCGTGCGCACCCGGCTGGGCACGGCGGGCGCCGCGCCGCGCGGCTACGCCCTGCTCGGCTCGTCCGTCCGGCTGTTCGCGCTGGTCGCCGTGCTGCTTCAGGCGGCCGCCGCGGTCGTCGACCGGGCGCTGGAGCTGACCTGGACCGTCAGCGGCGGATCCGCGCAGTGGCACATGTTCCTCACCGGCTTCACCGGGGGCGGGGCGGTCCTCCCGGTCGCCGCCGTGGCGATCTGGGTGCTGCCGCTGCTGTGGACCGTCTCCTGGTTCGCGCTCCTGCACGGCCGGCGCCGCCTCGCGCAGACCGGCGCGCTCCTGGCCGCGCTGCCCAGCCTCTGGCCGTTCGTCGCGCCCCTGGTGACGGACGCCCTGCCGCCGAGCACGCCGTACGCGCCGGTGTCCCTGCTCCTCGCCTGGCTCTCGGCCCTGGCCCTGTGCGCCGCCCACCACCGCGACGCGCCCGCCCCCGCGCTGCCCCTCCTGCCGCCGGGACCGGCCTACCTCGGATGCTGTGTCGTCATGGGCGCCTCGGTCGTCCTGGCGCCGATGGCCGCCGATCCGGTCTGGGCGCCGGCGACCTGCTTCCTGCTGGTGGCCCTCGGGCGCCTCGTGTGGCGGGCCCGGCACGGCCGCGGGGGCGCGGACGCCACCCTGGCGCTCGCCGCCCTGGGGCTGCTGGTCCTCGCGCTGCGGCTCGCCGCGCTGTATCCGTGGCGCGGGATGCCCATGCCCGCCGGCACCCTGGTCGCCTTCGTCCTCCAGGGCACGGCCGCGCTGCTGCTGACGGCCGTCCTCGCCGTCGTCGGCGGCCGCGACCTCGCCCCCCGCTGAGGGGCACAGAGCGGGGAGAGGGGCCCGGCGGACGTCCGCCGAACCCCTCTTTCCGCTCTGTGCGCGTCCGTGCTCACGCGCCGCTTGCGCGCAGCATGTCCTCACGCTCGACGATCTTCACGCGCTCGCGGCCCTGTGGCTCGCCGAGCGCCTTCTCGGCGGCGTCCAGCCGGTACCAGCCCTCCCAGGTGGTGAAGCGGACCTCGCGCTCGGCGAGGAACGCGTCCACGGCCTCGGGCTCGGGGGAGACCGGCGTGTGCAGACGGCCGTTCGCGTGGTCGTCCAGCAGGTTGGCCACCGTCTCGTTGGCGTCGCCCTTGGTGTGGCCGATCAGGCCGATGGGGCCGCGCCGGATCCAGCCCGTCACATACGTGGACTGCAGGTGCCGGCCCGACTCCTCGATGACGCGGCCGCCCTCGTCCGGGACCGTGCCCGAGTCGAGGTCCCACGGCAGCTTCGGCAGCTTGTCGGAGAGGTACCCGACCGCACGGTAGACCGCGCTGACGTCCCAGTCCTTGAACTCGCCGGTGCCCTTGACGTTGCCCGTGCCGTCCAGGGCGGTGCGCTCGGTGCGCAGGCCGACGACCTTGCCGTCCGCGCCGAGGATCTCCGCCGGCGACTCGAAGAAGTGCAGGAACAGCTTGTGCGGGCGCTCGCCCACGTCGCGGATCGCCCAGTTCTCCAGCGTCTTGGCGACCATGTCGGCCTGCTTGTTGCCGCGCCGGGTCGCGATCGAGCCCTCGTCGTAGTCGATGTCCTCGGGGTCGACGATGACCTCGATGGTGGGGGAGTGGTCCAGCTCCCGCAGCTCCATAGGGGAGAACTTCGCCTGCGCCGGGCCGCGCCGGCCGAACACGTGGATCTCCCGCGCCCTGTTGGCCTTCAGGCCCTCGTGGACGTTGGGCGGGATCTCCGTCGGCAGCAGCTCGTCCGCCGTCTTGGCCAGGATCCGGGCCACGTCGAGGGCGACGTTGCCGACGCCCAGGACCGCCACCTTCTCGGCCTCCAGCGGCCAGGTGCGCGGCACGTCGGGGTGGCCGTCGTACCAGGAGACGAAGTCGGCGGCGCCGTACGAGCCGTCCAGGTCGATGCCGGGGACCGACATCTCGCGGTCGGCCGTCGCGCCGGTCGAGAAGATCACCGCGTCGTAGAAGGCGCGCAGGTCGTCCAGGCTGATGTCGCCCGGGTAGTCGACGTTGCCGAAGAGGCGGATCTGCGGCTTGTCGAGGACCTGGTGCAGGGCCGTGATGATGCCCTTGATGCGCGGGTGGTCCGGGGCGACGCCGTAGCGGATCAGGCCGAACGGGGCGGGCATGCGCTCGAAGAGGTCGACGGAGACACCCGGGTCGGCGGCCACAGCGGACTTGAGCAGCGCGTCGGCGGCGTAGATCCCGGCGGGGCCGGCTCCGACAATGGCTACCCGCAGGGGGCGGGGCATGATCAGGTTCCCTTCGAGTGGCGATAGATCGACTCGGGGGAAGCCTAAACTGAGGCATGCCTAACCCGGTACGCGGGTCCGGTCTATGGACTCATAAGCATCCTTTATGAGCGGTGCGGCCGGCCGCCTCTACGGCCGACCGCCCTCACGGCAGGGGCTGTTCGGCCCAGATGACCTTGCCCTTGGGCGTGTAGCGGGTGCCCCAGCGGTCGGTGAGCTGCGCCACCAGGAACAGCCCGCGCCCGCCCTCGTCCGTCATGGCCGCGTACCGCAGATGCGGCGAGGTGCTGCTGCTGTCGGAGACCTCGCAGATCAGGGTGCGGTCGCGCAGCAGCCGCACGCCCACCGGCGCGCTGCCGTAGCGGATCGCGTTCGTCACCAGCTCGCTGAGGATCAGTTCCGTCGTGAAGGACAGTTCCTCCAGGTCCCAGCGCGCCAGCTGCCGGACCACCGCGGCGCGCACCTCGCCGACCGCCGCCGGATCCAGCGGCACGTCCCACTCCGCGACCCGGTCGGCGCCCAGCTCCCGGGTGTGCGCGACGATCAGCGCGATGTCGTCGCTGGGGCGGGCCGGCAGCAGCTCGTCCAGGACGCCCCGGCAGATCTGCTCCGGCGATCCCCCGGCGCCCCGCTCCAAAGAGGCGCGCAACAGCTCCAGCCCGGCGTCGATGTCCCGTTCGCGGTCCTCGACCAGCCCGTCCGTGTACAGCACCAGCCGGCTGCCCTCGGCCAGCTCCAGGTCGACCGTCTCGAACGGCAGCCCGCCCAGCCCCAGCGGCAGCCCGGCCGGGACCTCGACGTACTCCACCCGCCCGTCGGGGTGGACCAGCGCGGGCGGCGGATGGCCGGCCCGGGCGATCGTGCAGCGCCGGGAGACCGGATCGTAGATGGCGTACAGACAGGTCGCCCCCGACACCGGCGCGTTGGCGCTGTCGTCCGACTCGTCCTGGTCGATGCGCGCCACCAACTCGTCCAGTAGCCCGAGGAGTTCCTCCGGGCCCAGATCCAGGGCGGAGAAGTTGTGGACCGCGGTGCGCAGCCGGCCCATGGTCGCCGCCGCGTGCAGCCCGTGACCCACCACGTCGCCCACCACCAGCGCCACCCGGGCGCCCGACAGCGGCAGCACGTCGAACCAGTCACCGCCCACCCCCGCCTGCGCGGGCAGGTACCGGTAGGCGATGTCCAGGGCGTTCTGCTCCGGCAGGGTGCGCGGCAGCAGACTGCGTTGCAGCGTGACGGCCATGCCGTGCTCACGCGTGAAGCGGCGCGCGTTGTCGATGGAGATCGCGGCCCGCGCCACCAGTTCCTCGGCGAGCACCAGCTCGTCCGGGTCGAACGGGTCCGGCCGCTCCGAGCGCCAGAAACTGACCACGCCCAGGATCAGGGCCCCGGTCCGCACCGGCACGGTGATCAGCGAGTGGATGCCGAACTCCACGACCTGCTCTGCGCGTTCCAGGTCCTGGGCGCGCCAGCCCGGCGCATGGGCGAGACGGGCCTCCAGGACGGCGCGCGCCTCGAGCAGACTGCGGCCCTGCGGCGAGCTGTCCACGAACCGGATCCGCTCGCCCACCGCGTACAGCGGCGCCCCCTTGCGGATCGCGCTGACCGCCGTGCGCCGCAGGGCGCCCCGCGCCTCCGGCTCCTCGCCCTCCAGCACGGCGTCGAAGAGGTCGACGGTCGCGAAGTCTGCGAACCTCGGCACGGCCAGCTCCGTCAGCTCCTCGGCGGTACGGGTCACGTCCAGGCTCGTGCCGATGCCGACCCCGGCCGCGTACAGCATGTCGAGGCGCTCACGGGCCGCCTCCGCCCGGCCCGACAGGGCGCGCAGTTCGGTGGAGTCGCGCAGGGTGGCCACGCTGCCCGCCGGCCCGCCCGCGAGGTCGGTGGGCCGCTGGTTGATGGCCAGCAGCCGCTCGCCGACCAGATGCACCTCGTCGGTCACCATCCGCCCGGAGGCGAGCAGTTCCGCGGTGTCGCGGTCCAGGCCCAGGTCGAGGACCTGCCGGCGCTCGGCGTCCGGGGGCAGGTCGAGCAGGCGCTGCGCCTCGTCGTTGGCGAGCAGCAGGTCGCCGTCGCCGCCGACGATGATGACGCCCTCGCGCACGGCGTGCAGCACCGCGTCGTGGTGCTCGTACATGCGGGTCATCTCGCGCGGCCCGAGGCCGTGGGTCTGGCGCAGCAGCCGTCGGCTGACCAGGGCCGTGCTCGCCGTGGCGAGGGCGAGGGCGGCGGCGGCGCTGGCCAGCAGCAGCGGCAGCTGGCGGTCGGCGGTGCCGCCGACGTGCGCCGTGGTGATGCCGGACGACACCAGCCCGACGACCTTCCCGTCGGGCGCGCGCACCGGCACCACCGCCTGGACCAGCCGGCCGATCGTCCCGTCGACCTCCTCGACCACGACTCCGCCGTCCAGCGCGGGCTGAATGGTGCCGACGAACTTCTTCCCGATGCGGTCCGGCTTGGGATGCGTGTAGCGGATGCCGTCGGTGTTCATGACGACGATGAAGTCCATGTCCGAGGCCTTGCGGGCCGCTTCGGCCCGGGGTTGCAGGACCGCCGTCGGATCCGGGCTGTCCAGGGCCGCGACCATGCCCGGCGAGTTGGCGAACGTCTCGGCGACGGCGAGCGACCGGTTGCGGGCCTCCTGCGTCGTGTCGTGCCGCACCTGGAGCAGCAGCGCGACCACGGCGGCCACCACCAGCAGCAGCACGATGACCACTTGCAGGACGAACACCTGCGCGGCGAGACTGCGCCCGCCGAGCGCGGACTCGGGCGTACGCCGGGTCCCCGGATCCCGGGGACGACGGGCCGGCCGGGCATCCGTGCGCCCCAGGAGTCGGACCATGTGCCATGTCTACACTGCCCGGCCGGATGAGGCGAGAGGCGTCACACAGGGTCACAGGACGCGTCTCTCACCCGCGCCGCGAGTGATCCTCCCGGCCGTCGCGCCGGGTGGCCAGGAGCAGGGCGATGTCGTCGGGCCGGTCGGCGGTCTGCCGGGCCAGCGCGGTGAGCCGGTCCGCGACGGCCCCGAGCACGCGTCCGGGAGCGCCGTCGGCCACCGGGCCGGGAGGCCCGCCGAGGGGAGCGCCGCCGGGCCCGCCGGCCCCGGCCAGAGCCCCGCGCAGCACGGCGATGCCCTCGTCGATGTCGTGTCCGGGGCGCTCGACCAGCCCGTCCGTGTACAGGGCGAGGATGGCGCCCGGCTCCAACCGCAGCTCCGTCACCGGGTAATGGGCCCGCGGGTCCACCCCGAGGACCACCCCGCCGGGCAGCTCCACGACCTCGGTCCGGCCGTCCGGGTGGCGCAGCAGCGGCGGCAGATGGCCGGCGCGCGCGGCACGGGCCAGGCCCGTGGCCGGATCGAGCCGGACGTAGCAGCAGCTCGCGAACTGGCCCGGGTCGAGGTCGATGAGCAGCCGGTTCGTGCCGCCCATGACCTCTTGCGGGGGCCGGTCGGAGAGCGCGAACGCCCGCACCGCGCTGCGCAGCTGCCCCATGGTGGCCGCCGCCTGCACCCCGTGCCCCTGCACGTCGCCGATGACCAGGGCCAGGCCGTCCCCGGCCTCCACGACGTCGTACCAGTCGCCGCCCACGTCCATGCCCTCGGTGCCCGGCAGATAGCGGCCGGCGGTCTCCACGCGCGGGTGCTGCGACAGCCGCCGCGGGAGCAGCGCCTGCTGGAGCCCGCGGGCGAGGGCGGCCTCGGTGTCGTAGCGCTGGGCCTTCTCCATCGCGTGGGCGATCAGTCCGGCGAGCGCGGTGAGCACCGTGCGCTCCTCGGAGCCGAAGCTGCGCGAGCGGTCGAAGCCGAGGATGCACGAGCCGACCGGGCGGCCGGAGGCGATCAGCGGGAGGAAGGCCCGGGCGCCCTCCTCCGCGTCCAGGGCGATGCCCGGATAGGCGTCCGCGAGCTGCTGCATCGAGTCGAAGAACAGCGGCCGGCCCGTGGTGAGCGTCTCGACCCCCGGCAGCCGGGCGTCCAGGCCCACCCCTTCGAAGGGCGCGAGGAACCCCTTGGGGAAGCCGGACTCCCAGGCCAGGAACAGGTGCCGCTCCTGGAGCAGGTAGATGGCCAGCATGCGGCCTCCGAACGCGGGCAGCAGCTCCTGCATCACCACCGCCGACACCTGGCGGGCGGTGACCGCTTCGGTCAGCGCGATGGCCAGCACGATGGGCCGGTAGAAGGGGGCGGTCGAGGCGGTCGAGGCGGTCGAGGCGGCGATGTCGGGCGCGGGGGCGTCGGCGTCCGCGGGCTCGGGAGCCGCGTCGTCCGGCACCCGGTTCGCCGGGGTCGCGGTGCAGGTGACGAGATCGGCGCCGGGGTACAGCGAGACGCGCAGCCAGTCCCCCTCGTAGAGGCTTGCGCGTGGTGGCCGGCCGCCGGTGGAGGGGCGCCGCACATGGAAGTGCGCGGGCTCGGGGTCCAGCAGGACGGCCCGCAGGTGTTCCTCGCAGGTGGGCTGGTTCAGCCAGGGCGCGGAGTCCCACAGGGACCGGCCGACCAGCGTCTCGCGCGGCACGCCCAGGAGCTGCCCGGCGCGCGGGTTGGCGTAGACGACGAACCCCATCCGGTCCAGGCAGAACACGCCCTCCGGGAGCAGGTCGGCGGCTCCGTCGGCGAGGGCGCCGGGACCGGGGTCGAGGAGCACCCCCGCGACGCGCGCCGGCGCGGCGGCGGACGCGGCGGGGACGTCGGCCGGGCTCTCCTCGCCCGTCGCCTCCCACAGTTCCAGCAGCCGCAGACCACCCTCCACGGTGCGCAGCCGGACCGGCAGCGGCGGCGGGTCGCCCTGGGCCGTGCGGGCGAACAGGCCGGGCAGCAGCAGGGCGTCCGTGGGGTCGACGGCCCGGACCAGCGCGTCCAGCGTGCCGGGGAAGTCGCCGCCGGGCAGGCCGAGGAGCACGCGCGCGTGGCGGTCCACGGCGACGGCGCCGGTCGCCGGGTCCCAGGAGAACCGGCCGATGCGCCCGGGTGCGGGTCCGGCGGCCGACGGCCGCACGCACAGCGGCTCGTCGTCCCAGGTGACGGCCCGGCCGTCGGCGGCCAGTCGCAGCAGGTCCGCCCCCAGGGCGTCGGCCACCTCCGTCAGCCGCTCGCGGCCGGCCAGCGCCTCGGCCGCGTCCGCGACGGCGGGGCGCAGCACGGTCAGCACCCCGAAGGAGTGGCCGCCCGCGGTGACGGGCACGTGCAGGGAGCCGAACTGGAACGGCAGGCCCGCGGCGAACTGCGGATAGCGGCGCATGGACTCGGTCGCGTTGGCCAGGACCACCGGGACGCCCGTGCGGTGCACCTCGGTCACCGGGAAGGGCCGGTCGACGCTCACCCGCCACCAGGGGCGGAACAGCGGGCCCGGCAGCCCGGTGAGCACGGCCAGCCGCAGCAGACCGGGCGTGGGGGCGCACAGGTACACGCCCCCGGCGCTGCCCTCCGCCGCCCGCAGCGCCTCCGCCACGGTCCCGGTCAGCAGCGCGGGCGGCGGTCCGGACGGCTTCCGCTCGTCCCCGGCGCTCCCAGTCATCGGCCCTACCTCGTCCGTGCCGCGCGTGGGCGACACAGCAAGAATGCGCCACATGCGGCCGGATGTGCATCCTCGCGCGGGCCGGGAGAACCGCTCCGGACGGGGTATCCGCCCCGCCATGGGTGAGATTCTGGTGGGCGCGTGCTCGTGGACGGACCGGGCGCTGGTGTCCAGCGGCTGGTATCCCCCCGGCCGGCGGGACGCGGAGGGCCGGTTGCGCCATTACGCCGAACGCTTCCCGGTCGTCGAGGTCGACGCCACCTATTACGCGCTGCCCACGGAGCGCACGAGCGGGCTGTGGGCGCAGCGGACACCGGAGCGCTTCGTGTTCGACGTGAAGGCCTTCTCGCTGCTGACCGGGCATCCCACCCGGTCCGCGGTGCTGCCGCCCGGGCTGCCGGACGACGTGCGCGGCCCGAAGGCGCTGGACGAGGTGTGGCGCAGGTTCGCGGACGGCATCGCCCCGCTGCGGGAGACGGGCCGGCTGGGCGCCGTCCTGTTCCAGTTCCCGCCGTGGTTTTGCCCCGGCGTGCGCGCCCGCGCGTTCCTCGCACAGTGCGCCGAGCGCACCGCAGGCTGGCCGGTCTGTGTGGAGTTCCGCCATCCGGACTGGTGGCGGGGCGCCGAGCAGCGGCGGATCACCGCCGACCTGCTGAGGTCGCACGGATTCGCCGCCGTCGCCGTCGACATGGAGCAGTCCCTGGCGTCGGCGATACCGCCCGTCACGCCCGTGACCTGCGAGCGGCTCGCCGTCGTCCGCCTGCACGGCCGCAGCCGGTCCTGGGGCGCCGGCAGCAAGGAGGACCGCTTCCGGCACGAGTACACCGACGCGGAACTGCACGAGTGGACGCCGAGGGTGCGCGAGCTGGCCGGGCGGGCCGAGCAGGTGCATGTGCTGTTCAACAACTGCTGCGGCGAGGCGGCCGTGCGCGCCGCGGCGAGGATGCGCACCCTGCTCGACGGCTGACCGGTCCGGCGGAACCGGACCGGCGCCCGTCAGCCGGCGGTGACGCGCAGGGTGCTCTTGGCGAGCCGGTACGCCGGGAGCATCGCCTCGTGCTCCTGGGTGTCCATCCCGCCGAGGTGCAGCACCACGGGACCCTCGGGGGTGGTGACGGCGAGCGCGCGCTCCGTCTTGCTCTCCTCCAGCAGCTCGCTCGTGGTGACGTACTCGACCTCGGCGCCCTTGACGTCGCCCGAGGCGAAGGCGCGGTACACGGCCTTGCTCGCGCTCTTCTCGGCTCCGACGAAGCCCTCCAGCACGGTCCGTGCGTCCGCGTCGCCCGGCTCGCCGGTCCACACGCGCAGGAACCCGATCTTCCCCGCGGGCTTGGCGTCGATCTCGCAGGCCATGGTCACCGGCCCCTGGCGCAGCAGCGCGTCGGCCAGCTCGGCCAGGTCGCCGGTGGCTTCGGACGCCTCCTTCGCGTCGACGGCCTTGGCCTTCCAGAACTCGGCGACGTCGAAGGAGACCGGAAGCTCGCAGGCGGATCCCACGGCCCCCACGGAGCCTCCCCGCGCGGCCGTCTTCGCGCCCGCCGAGGCCGACGCCCCCGCGGTGCCCGCCGCCCCGCTCCCGCCCTCCGCGTCCGCACAGCCCGTCAGCAACCCCGTCAACAGGGCCGTCAGCACCAGCCCCCGCCGCGCATTCCGCCCGTTCCGCACGTTCCCCGCCCCACAGCGCACCGCTGAATCTCCTCTCGACGCCGGCGCCACGCCGGCGGAGCACTGTAACCGAGGGGACCGTGGGCCCGGCCACCGGAATTCCCGCGGCCACAACCGGAACCCGCTCGTCCGCGGACGCCGGGGAATGCGCGGGACACGGCCCGCGTTGAACCGCGTGACTGGCATGCACCGCTCAAAGGTGTGTTCCGGTGAGAGGAGGTCCCCATGGCCCGCAGCACAGCGCGCCCCGTCATCACCCTCAGGTCCACCGCCGGAACCGGCGTCTCCTACACGACGCGCAAGAACCGCCGCAACGACGCCGACCGGCTGGTCCTGCGCAAGTACGACCCCGTAGCCGGCCGGCACGTCTCCTTCCGCGAGGAGAGGTGACGCCCTGACGGCCCGTCCGGGCACGGCGGCCGGGGTCGCGGAACAGGACCCCGGCCGCTCCCCGGCGCGGACGAGTGATGTGCCGTCATATTCGCGCCCGACCGGGAACCCATAGCGGCATGAGCAAGACCGCGCTGATCGTCATCGACATGATCAACACCTACGACCATCCCGACGCCGACCTGCTCCTGCCCTCGGCCCGCCGAGTGGTCCCGGTGGCCACCGGTCTGCTGGAGCGGGCCCGTCGCGCAGGCGTTCCCGTCGTCTACGTCAACGACAACTTCGGCCAGTGGCGCTCGCACCACGGCGAACTGCTCGACACCGCACTCGCCGGCCCGCACGCCGACCTCGTCGAGCCGCTGCGCCCCGACGACGAGTCGCTCTTCGTCGTCAAGGCACGCCACTCGGTCTTCTTCGAGACCCCGCTGTCCTACCTGCTCGACCAGGAGGGCGTCGACCACCTCGTCCTGTGCGGGCAGGTCACCGAGCAGTGCGTCCTGTACTCGGCCCTCGACGCCCACATCCGGCACTTCGACGTCACCGTCCCGCGCGACGCCGTCGCCCACATCCACGCCGGCCTCGCGGACGCCGCGCTGGAGATGATGGAGCGCAACATGGGCGCCCGGGTGTGCGACAGCTCGGAGCTGTGGACGTGAACGCCCGCGCGCCGCAGCGCCGCTGAACCGCACGCGCCGCTCTGCGCTCTCCGCCCCCGCACCTGCGTGCCGGGTTCCGGCGGACGGGCGACACCCGCACCGGCGGCCGGGCGCCCGCCCGGGCGGGCACGGGCCGGCTCTCCCATCGGCACCTCCGCGCAGCAAGGGGCACGACACATGGCCGAGTTGACCCGCCGAAGACTACTGGGCTCGGCCGCGGGCGCGCTGGGCGCCGCGGCCCTCTCCCTCCTCCCGCCGAGCGTCCAGAAGGCCGTCGCCGCCGGACGCCCCGACCGCGGATCCCTCGCCGACGTCGAACACGTCGTCCTGCTGATGCAGGAGAACCGCTCCTTCGACCACTACTTCGGCACCCTCTCCGGAGTGCGCGGCTTCGCCGACCCCCGGGCGCTCACCCTCGACACCGGACGCTCCGTCTTCCACCAGCCCGACCCCCAGAACCCGAGGGGCTACCTCCTCCCCTTCCACCTGGACACCCGTACCTCCAGCGCCCAGGCCATCCCGTCCACCAGCCACGCCTGGTCGGTGCAGCACGAGGCGTGGAACGGGGGCCGGATGGACCGCTGGATGCCGGCCCACCGCACGGCCGACGGCGCCGACGGCCCGTACGTCATGGGCTACTACACGCGCGAGGACATCCCCTTCCAGTTCGCCCTCGCCGAGACCTTCACCGTCTGCGACCACTACTTCTGCTCGGTCCTCGGCCCGACGTGGCCCAACCGCCTGATGTGGATGACCGGCAGCATCGACCCGGACGGCCGGGCGGGCGGCCCGGTCATCGGCAACTCCGCCCCCACGCCGTTCGGCTGGACGACCTACGCGGAACGGCTCCAGGCGGCCGGAGTGAGCTGGAAGGTGTACCAGCAGGAGGACGACTACGGCTGCAACCTGCTGGAGCAGTTCGCCGCGTTCCGGGACGCCCTGCCGGGCTCCGACCTGTACGAGCGGGGCGTCCGGCCCCAGCCGGAGGGCACGTTCGAGGACGACGCCCGCAACGACCGGCTGCCGACGGTGTCCTGGATCATCCCGCCCGGACACCAGTCGGAGCACCCGGACTTCCTGCCGGCGGCCGGCGCGGCCTTCGTCGCCTCCAAGATCGAGGCGGTCGCTGCCGACCCCGCCGTCTGGGCCAAGACCGCGTTCATCCTGAACTACGACGAGAACGACGGGCTGTTCGACCACGTCCCGCCGCCGACCCCGCCGGCCGGCACCCCCGGCGAGTTCGTCGCGGGAGCACCGGTCGGGGGAGGCTTCCGCGTCCCGGCGATCATCGTCTCGCCCTGGACCGTCGGCGGCTGGGTCGCCTCCGAGGCCTTCGACCACACCTCCACCCTGCGATTCCTCGAAACCGTCACGGGCGTCAGGGAGCCCAACATCAGCGACTGGCGGCGCGGCGCGTTCGGCGACCTCACCTCGGCCTTCCGCTTCGACGCGCCCGAACCGCTCGCGCCCGCGCTGCCCGACGACACGGCCGAGCAGCTGCTCAAAGCGCAGGAGGAGGTCGCCACCCTGCCGAGACCCGCACTGCCCGGCGCCGAGCAGTACTTCCCCGCCCAGGAGCCGGGCCGCCGGCCGCACACCTGAACCGCGCGGCGCGGCGGCGCGGAGCGGCTGCCCCGCGCCGCGCCGCCGCCCGGCGCGCGGGTCAGCCGCAGCCGGCCGAGTGCGGAGGATCTGCGCGCGTAGACAGCGCGGCGCCCCGTGGCAGGAAGAACATGGCGCAGATCCGCAGCGGATCCGGCTCGCGGTTCTCCGCCATGTGCACGCCCTGCGGTCCGACCGGTTCGACGATGCACCCGCCCGCGGGCGTCACGCACTCGGAGCCGTCCGCCAGGGTCCGGGTCAGCACCCCGGCCGTCACCACGGCCACCACCCGGCCCTCGTGGTAGTGCCAGGGCAGCGACCCGCCCGGCTCGATCTCGTAGTCCGTCACGACGACCCTGGTCTCCCGCGGCGCCTCCAGGGCGAGCCGCTCGGTGAGGAGGCCGTCGGCCAGCAGCACGGGCGCCGGGCCGTCACGCGGGCCGGCCTCCGCGCGGTGCGCGGGCCCGGCGGCGGGTCTGGCTTCCGCGGGCGGGCGGCGGGTCACGCGGCGATCGCTCGGGAGGGGGTGGGCGGCCGGGGCGCCGGGGCCGGTCGGGCCCACCGGACGACGTAACCTGGCCGGGGTCATGTTCCGCTGGTCAGTGCGTTCCACGGACGTGACAGTAGCCCACCCGTGTGACAGCGCGGTGACCGGCAGTCAGGCCCCACCGACGGTGCCCGCGTCGCTCCGCTGCGCGACGCGAGAGAGACGCCCGGCACACGAGTAAGCCTCCGGCCACGTCTTTGCGTCCTCCACAACGTGACTCGCGCGAAGCGTCGCGCGACGAGTGTGTGGGGGAGACCTTGAGCATCCTGCGTCCCGAAGTGGAACGGCCTCGCGACCGCGCCGCGCACGACCGCGCCCGCGAGGACCGCGCCGGACACCACCGCGCCCTGGCGGACCGTGCCCTGGCGGACCGCGCCGGGCGGCGGCCGCGGCGCGGCCGCCGGGACGCGCCGCGCGACGGTGCGCTGTCCCGCGCCGCACGGTTCGCCCGCCGCGTCCTGCGGGACGAGTGGCAAGGCATCGTGGCCGGCCCGCTGCGCGAGCTGCGCCGGCGCGGCCCCGGCGCGCTGCTGCTGGCCGTCGTGGCGTGCCTCGGCGTGATCTTCTTCCACGCCCTGGCCCAGCACCCCGCGGGCGCGACGGCCGTGCGCGCCGTCGGAGGCGTCCAGGGCGACCTGCCCCTGTGGCTGGCCCTGCTGCGCACCCCGGTGTCCCTCTACGTGCCCGCGCTCGACCTGCCCGTGTGGGCCGGCCTCACCCAGCTCTTCCTCGCCTTCGCCCTCGCCGAACTCACCCTCGGCCGCCGCCGGACCCTGCTCGTCGCCTACGCGTCCACCCTGGCGGGCACGCTCTCGGTACGGGTGATGCTCGCGATGGGGCCGGGCTGGTGGGGGTTCGGCCTGCCGCCCGAGGCGGGCCACGTGCTCGACACCGGTCCGTCCGCGGCCGTCGTCGGTCTGTTCACCTTCCTCTCGGTCGTGCGCCGCGCGCCCGTCGTCTTCCTGCTCACCGGCGGCTCGATGGTGCTGGAGTCGATCGCCAAGCCGAACCTGGCCGGCCGCGAGCATCTGATCGCGGTGGCCGCGGCCCTCGTCATGGGCCTGCTGCACGAACGCGCCCGCCGCCGGGGGCGATCGCCGTCCCCGGGCTTTGACCCGTCGGCGGGGGACGGCCCGAAGGCGGTGGTGAAGGGGCGCGCCGCCGGGCGTGTCTGAGATGTTGCTATGAATTCGTGGTGCGGTTGAACACTTCTGTGTCCGGCCGCGTATTGAGCCGGGGGATTTCCTGTCCATGGCCGCCCACGACGCGTAGGAGCACTCCTTGGTACACAACAGGCGCAGACGCCCGACGGGCGGACGACGCGCGACCTTCCTGGCCGCGGCCCTGATGCTGGGCGGCGGCGGCCTGATGGCGGCGAACGTGTACGCCTCGGCCACCGAGGACGGCTCCGACGGCAACACGACCCGGCGGGCCGGCAACAGCGCCGTCACCGTGGACTGTCCGGACGTCGGCAGCAAACTGACCGACGTGCCCGAAGCGGCGTCCGCCGACGTCGACCGCGAACTCGCCCGGCTCGACGAGCAGATCGCCGCGGCCTACCGCCAACTGCAGGACTCGGCCCAGGCCGTGCGGCAGGACGCCGGCTTCGCCGACAACGCGGTGATGAACCCGCTGAAGGAGAAGCGCGGCGCGACCCTCGAACGCATCGCGGTCGCCATCGACCGCGTCGGCGCCCGCCCGGAGGGCCTGGAGTCCCTCGCCGCGTGCACCCTGCGCGCCTCGAACGACCAGGCCGACGGGGGCGCCGACGGCAACGGCGACGAGAGCGGGGCCGACGGCCAGAACGGCGACCAGGGCCGGCAGGGCGACGACGGCCAGAAGGGCGACGGCCGGCAGGGCGGCGAGGGCCGGCAGGGCAACGGCGGTCAGGCCGGCAACGGGCCGGTGGCCGCGGACTACGCGGACATCAAGTCCGTCCAGCCCTCGCAGACCCCGGACCCGGCGTCCGGCCCCTCCCGCGGCACGTTCACCAGCAGCTGCGGAGTCAACGCCAACGGGCTGTTCAACTCGGACAACGTGATCGTCGCGCCGGGCGTCTCCAACGGCGCCCACCACTTCCACGACTACATCGGCAACCAGTCCAACAGCGCCTTCGCCTCCGACGACGATCTGGCGAAGGCCGAGACGAGCTGCGTCGACCAAGGTGACAAGTCGACCTACTACTGGCCCGTTCTGCGCCTGCAGAACGGCGATCAGGAGCGGGACGCGGGCAGCCCCGGCGGCGGGGTCGAGGGCAACGCCGGCAAGATCGTCACCGCCAAGGACGTCACGCTGACCTTCGTCGGCAACCCGCGCTCGCAGGTCACCGCCATGCCCCGGCTGCTGCGCATCATCACCGGCGACGCCAAGGCCTTCGTCAACGGCACGGCCAACGCCAACGCCTCGTGGAGCTGCACCGGGTTCGAGGACCGCCAGCTCAAGGACAAGTACCCGCTCTGCCCGGCCGGCAGCGACGTGGTGCGCACCTTCCGCTTCCAGAGCTGCTGGGACGGCGCCAACATCGACAGCGCCAACCACCGCACCCACGTGGCCTTCGCCGCCGCGGACGGCTCCTGCCCGAACGGTTTCAAGGCGGTGCCGCAGCTGGTCCAGCGCATCGTGTACGACGTCGACGCGCCGAGCCTCCAGGACGGCGGCCGGACGACCCCGCTGTTCGCGGTGGACTCCTTCCCCGAGCAGCTGCACAAGCCGGTGACGGACCACGGCGACTTCATCAACGTCTTCGACGAAAAGCTGATGCGGGACATGGTCGACTGCATCAACCAGGGCCGCACCTGCGGCGCCGGCGCGAAGCCGGGCGACGGCGGCGGCGACCAGGGCGGCGACAACGGCGCCGGCAACGGCAACGGCGGTGACGACGGCTCCGCGAACGCCGGCACCGGCAACGGCGACGACAACGGCGGGAACACCGGCAACGGCGGGAACGCCGCCAACGGCGGCAACACGGGAGACAACGGCAACGCCGGAGACAACGGCAACGCCGGCGGCGGTTCCGGGAACGACGATTCCGGCAACGGCGGCAACACCGGCAACGATGGCTCCGGTGCCGGCAGCGGCAGCGGCAGCGGTGACGAGGGCAAGGGGCAGGGGGGCGCGCAGCAGCCCCAGGCTCCCGAGTCGCCCCGAGCGCCTGCGAAGGCGAGCACCGAGCCGCGCGTCTACACCAAGCCCTCGCCCAAGGCGGCCGTCTCGGCCCCCGTGTCGGCGCCCACCGCGGCCTCGGGCAGTGAGATCGGCGCCCCGGCGACCGCTCCGGAGTCCGCCGCCGCCCCCACGCCGTCCTCCGGCGACTCGGCGCCCCCGGTGGACGCCGGCTCCGGCTCCGACACGGGCTCCGGCTCCACCGTCGGCGGCACCGAGCCCCAGGCGGTCCAGGGCGGCCTCGCCGAGACCGGCGCCAACCTGTGGCCCGGCGCGCTGGGAGCCCTGCTGGTGATCGGCGGCTTCGTCGTCCTGCGTCGCAGCACCAGGCGCACCTGACCCCGACCGCACGAGCAGGGGCCCGTCGGACCTCCGACGGGCCCCTGCTCGCGTCTGGTCCGGGGCGCGCCCGCCGCACCGACGCACCCGACCGCGGGGGCCCGGTCACGCCATGCCGCCCGGCCATGGACAATTGACCGAGATCGTCAGCGCTGTCGACGCACAACGAGGAGCCACGGAGCATGGCGGGCGCACGGTGAACGAGACACGTAGGACGAAGTGGGCGCCGGCGCACATCGGCCCGTTGCGGCTGGACGCCGTCGCCCGGGCGCGGGGCTGGGCCCGGCTCGCGCTGTTCCTGGTCGCCGGCTGCGCGGCCGTGGTGCTGGCGGGCGCGGGCGCGGGCGGCTGGCTGATCCTGCTCTCCGGGTTCGCGCTGCTCGCCGTGGCCGGGGCCGGCGTGTGGTGGATGCTGGCGCACCGGGGCGGAGCCCGCCTGTTCGGGGCCGTGGTGGCCTTCGCCGCGCCCGTGGGCGTCATGGTGCTGTACGCGCTGTCCGGGCTGTGGCCGGTGGCGGTGGGCGCGCTCGCCCTGTGGGCCGGCGCGCTGGCCTCGGCCCGCGCCTCGCTGCGCAGCGTGCGCCGCCCCAAGGGCACCCACGGCCGCCGCACCCCGCCGCCGCGCCGTCCGGTGCTGATCATGAACGTGCGCTCGGGCGGCGGCAAGGTGGTCAAGCACCGTCTGGTCGAGCGCGCCGAGGCGCTCGGCGCCAAGGTGATCGTGCTCGGGGCCGACGACACCTACACCGATCCGGCTCAGGAGGCCCGCCGGGCCGTCGCCGACGGCGCCGACCTGCTCGGCGTCGCGGGCGGCGACGGCACCCAGGCGCTGGTCGCGGCCGTGGCCGCCGAACACGACGTGCCGTTCCTGGTGGTCGCCGCCGGCACCCGCAACCACTTCGCGATGGACCTCGGCCTCGACCGCACCGATCCCGTGCTCAGCCTGGACGCCCTCACCAGCGGCGTCGAACTGCGCGTGGACCTCGGCGACGTCAGCGGGCGCGCCTTCGTCAACACCGTCTCCTTCGGCGCGTACGCGGAGATAGTGCAGAGCCCCGACTACCGCGACGCCAAGGCCGCGACCGCCCTCGACCATCTGCCGGACCTGCTCCAGGGCGACGCGGCGCCGGTCCTGCACGTCCGCACGGACGACACCGAGATGCACGCCCCGCAGGCCCTTCTGGTCAGCAACAACGCGTACGCCCGCGCCGATCCGCTGGGCGGCGGCCGCCGCCCCAGGCTGGACGCCGGCCTGCTCGGGGTGATCGGCGTGCGGGTCGAGGGCGCGGCGCAGGCCGCCGAGATCGCGCTGCTGGGCGAGCGGGCGGGCGGCATCACCTCCGTCACCTCCCGGCGCGTCGTCGTCGAGGCCGACCGGGAGCGCATCGCGGTGGCCGTCGACGGCGAGGCCCTCGAACTGGCCGCCCCCGTCGTCTGCACGGTACGGCCCGCCGCGCTGCGGGTCAGGGTGCCCCGGCACCGGCCGGGCGCCGCCTACGCTCCCCCCACGGTCGACTGGCGGCGGATCGTCCGCCTGGCCCTCGGCCGTTCCGACCCCCGCACCGTCAAGGAGGCCTACGATGTCTGACCGCCGCCCGAAGCTTTCCGCCCGGAGCCTGGTCACCGACCTCGTCACGCTGGACCAGGCCCTGTACGAGGCGGTCACCGTGACCAGGACGCCCACCCTGGACACCGCCCTGCGCCGGCTGTCGGCGGCGGCCGACCACTCCAAGCTGTCCTTCGCCGTCGCCGCGGCGCTGTCGCTGCGCCGGGGCCGTCCGCGCCGGGCCGCCGTGCTGGGCGTGGCCGCGATCGGTGTGGCCTCGGCGTCCGCCAATCTGCTCGGCAAGAAGCTGGTGCGCCGCCCGCGTCCGCACCGTGCCGAGGACTCGCCGTTCCCGGGGCGGCACGTGCCGATGCCGCATTCGGCGTCGTTCCCGTCCGGGCACACGGCGTCGGCCGTGGCGTTCGCGGCCGCCGTGGGCCCCACCCTGCCGGTCGCCGCCGTTCCGCTGGGGCTGCTGGCCTGCGCGGTCGGCTATTCGCGGGTCCACACCGGCGTGCACTACCCCGGTGACGTGGTGGCCGGCGCTCTGCTGGGCACCGGCTCGGCGGCGCTGGTCGTCGGGCTGGCGGCTCGCGCGGCGAGGAACTGAGTGGCCCCGCCGACCGGGCCGGCCCGCCGGCCGCCCTTCCGCCCGCCTACCCCGCGGCCGTCTCGGGGCGGCCGCAGTGGAGGAAGAGGTGCGGCTCGGGCACGGCCTCGGGATGGTCGGGGGTGAACAGCACGTTCTCCTCGGCCAGCACGGTCAGGCCCGCCCGGGTGACCAGCTCGACCAGTGCCTCGCCCGCGAAGCTGGTCACGCGCACGGGCTGCCCCATGAAGACGGCGTCGACGCCCTCGACGTCGAGCGGCACGGTCGCCAGCACCACGCTGCCCCCCGGCCGTACCGCCCGCGCCAGCCTGGCGACCAGTTCCGCCTGCTGCCCGCGGTCCAGTTGCAGCAGGGAGAAGTAGACGCAGACGGCGTCCAGCGAGTTCTCCGGCAGCGGGAGTTCGCGTGCGTCGAGGCAGCGGAACCGCGCCTCGGGCACCTGCCGGGCCGCGAGCTCCACCATGACGGGGGAGACGTCGACGCCCAGCACCTCGTGGCCCGCGCGGGCGAGCATCTCGGCCGTCGGCCGGCCGGTCCCGCTGCCCACGTCCAGCACGCGGCTGCCGGGCGCGAGCCGCCCGAGCAGCCAGTCCAGCGAGGCGCGGTGCGCCTGCGAGTGCGCGAAGGCCGTCTCGTACGCGGGCCCCAGCGCGTCGAACACCCGCGCCGCGCGCCGTCCGTCGTCGTCCGTCAAGTCGGTCCCCCTGTCGTGACGTGCGGTTCCGGTCATGCGTTTTTCACTACCGTAAGTAACATGATCCAATCCTCTTGACGTGGAACCTACTCGCGAGTAGCCACGCCCCGGCACACCGTCGTTCCGTTCGGAGGACCCCCATGACCACTCCCGAGGACGCCCTGCAGCAGTCCCGCGCCGCTTACGAGGAGCACGCGCGCACCTGCCGCCAGTGTCACTTCGACCGGTCGCCCTGCGCCGTGTCCAAACTCCTCCTGCGCGCCTACAACAACGCCAGAAGGGCTCAGTCGCGGGCCGGATCCGCGGTGGGCTGACGCAGCGGCGCCCGCGCCCTCACGCGGGCCGGACGGCGCCGCGCAGCGCGCCCTCGCCGAACGGGAGGATCGCCTCCTCGCGGATGGACGCGCCCGGGCCCGGTGCGTGGATCATCATCCCGTCGCCCGTGCACAGTCCCGTGTGGCGGAGGTCGTCGAAGAAGAAGACGAGGTCGCCCGGGCGCAGATCGGCCAGGCTGACCCGGGTGAAGGCCTTCGCCTGGTCGATGGCGGACCGCGGCAGGGTCACCCCGGCGGCCCGCCAGGCGGCCTGGGTGAGGCTGGAGCAGTCGTAGGACTCGGGCCCGGTGGCTCCCCACACGCACGGTCTGCCCACCTGGGCGCGGGCGAAGGCGAGCGCCTTGTCCGCCTTCCCCAGGTACGCGGTGCCGGTGGTGCGGAACGTCGCGTCGGCCGGGCCCGCGACCGACGCCGCGGCGGCGGCGAGCGGAGCGGCGGGGGCCGCGAGGCTCGCGACGGCGGGGTACCCCGAGCCGACGGTGACCACGTCCCACGCGGGCACGGTGACGCCGGGCCGGTCTGCGACGAGCGCGTCGGCCGCCGGGGCGAAGCCGTACTCCGGTCCCGTCGGCAGGAGTTCGGGCGCGACCTGGCCCGGCGGGGGCCCGGCGACGACCGGGCCGGCGGCCGGCTGTCCGAAGCCGCCCGTCAGCGCGTCGGCGGACGCCTGGAGACCGGGGTTCGCCACGGGGAGACCGAAGTCGGGCACGGGGTAGCCGGACGAGGCGGCGGCGAGGGCCGGGTCGGGGACCGGGTAGCCGTTCGCGACCGTGAGGCCGCCGGTCCCGCCGTCGGGCGTGAGGATGCCGGACTCCCGTGCGCGCAGGCCCGGTTCGGGCAGGACGGCGCCCGCCTGCGCCGCGAAGGACGCCGTTTGCGGCGTGAGCGGGTCGGGCGCCGCAGCGAGGACGGACGCGACGAGAGCGGCCTCGGACGGCGCGAAACCCGCCACGGGCGCGGCGGCGCCCGGCGCCGGGGCGCCGAGGCCGGAGGCCGGGGCGGCGAAGGCCGGTGCCTGGACGCCGAAGTCCGCCGTCTGCGCCGGGAAGCCCGGCGTCGCGGTGACGGCGGCGAGCGGGCCCGTCGTGGTCAGGAGCGCGTCGGCGCCGGTGGGGTCGGGCGGACCGGCGGCGGGGCGGCCCGCCCACGCGGCCGTGATCTCCGCCCGGAACGCCTGCTGTTCGGCGGTGTCCCAGGACTGCTGGACCGGCTGGGCCGCGACGGGCTGGGCGTCGAGCACCGGCAGGACGGCCGTGGGGGCGGCTGCCGGGGCGGCCGCGGGCAGGGCCGGAGCGGGGCCGCCTACGGCGCGGGCCAGGATGTCCCGGGCCGCGGCGAGCTTGCGCCCGTTGCGCTCCTTGGTGCTCTTGAGCGAGGCCTGCCGGTCAGCGGGCGCGGCGGCAGCGGGGACGGGGGCGGCGGGACCGGCCGTGAGGGCGGGGAGGGCGGCCGGGGCGGGCGCCAGCGCCTTGGGCTCGCCCTGACGGGGCTCGGGCACCGCGGGCAGGGCGGCGACCGCGCGTCCGGTGAGCTCGGGGGTCCGTCGGACCGCGGCCTCCAGCTCGCGCACGACGGCGCTGTCGCCGGGGCGTTCCGCGGCGGGGGCCGGCCGGGCGGCGGGGGCCGGCAGCCGGTCGGCCGGCAGCACGGCGGGGACGGTGGGCCCGACCCGGTCGCGGGCCCGGTCGAACCACTGCCTGGCCACCGCGTCGAGCGACGGGTCGCCCGAGCGGCGTCCGCCGCCGGGGGCGGGAGCGGACGTCCTGCGGGAGCGGCCCGACATGGCGCGTGTCGCGTTGTAGGTGCCCGTGTCGCTCTCGGCCCGGTCGTAGAGCGAACTGACCCGCCGCTGGATCTCCGCCCGACTCGGCTCGTCGCTGCTGCCTGGGGAGCGCGGGCTGCGATCCGTCGCCATGGAAGACGTACTCCTTCCGTGCCCGCCGCGGTTGGGCGGCGGAATCGGGGCGACCCCTGTTGCGGGCGCCTCAAGCCCCCTGCCCTGACGGGCAGTCGAACGGCCTGGCGTCAACTTAGCCAACTTGTGTGCCTGGCGTGAAGATTGAGGTCTTAAATGTCCGATACGCAGTCGTGACCTTCGTCTCTCGCCGGTCCTCGCGCCGCTGGTCCGGGCGTCGGGGGCGGCCCTGTCACGGCCGTCGGCGGCTCGCCTCGGCGGCGGGACGGCGGGTGCGGACCGCCTCGTCCTGGGCCAGCAGGGAGAGCAGCGCCGCCACGCTCAGCCCCGCCTCGGCGGGATGGCGCAGCACCCTGTCGGGCTCGATCCGGTAGGTGTTGCCGCGCCCTTCTCGCGTATGGGAGAGATAGCCGTCCTGCTCCAGGTCCGCGATGATCTTCTGCACGGCCCGTTCGGTGAGCCGGCAGTGCGCGGCGATGTCCCGGATGCGGGCGCTGTTGTCGTCCGCGATGGCGGCGAGCACGCGCGCGTGGTTGGTGAGAAACGTCCATCCGTTGTGTGGCTCGGGCACCCCTTCCATGGGGCAATCCTATGTCCAGGTGTTCACGCATACAAATACCGGAACTACATTTCGTGTATTGGTTGACGTATGACGGGATCGGGAGTGACCCTGGTGATGACATGTGGAGTGACCGGGGAGGCGGTCATGCCGGATTCAGCCCATGACGCGAACGCCGCGGGCGTGGATGCCCGCACGGGAGCCGGAACGGACCGCGCCGTCCGCCCCCGTCCGCCGGACGCCGCAGTCGTGATCGGCGTGCGTCCCGCCGGCCGCCGTGCCGTCGTCGCCGTGCGCGGAGATCTCGACCTGGACTCGACCGGGCGGCTGGACCGGGCGCTGCACGAAGCGCTCGCCGTCGCGGCCGACGGGATCGATCTCGAACTCGACGCGGTCGCCTTCTGCGACTGCTCCGCCCTGAACGTGCTGCTCGGCGCGCGGGAGGACGGGCTGCGCGAGGGCAAGACGGTCGCCGTGCGCACGGTGAGTCCACCGGTGGCCCGCCTGCTGGACCTCACCGGCACCGCCCCGCTGTTCGGCCCCTGCGGCACCCCCGACCCCCCGGACACCACCCGTCCCGCCGCGGGCACCTCGGCTGCCGCCCTCGGCGGCGGGCCGGGCGACGCACCGGGCGAGGGCGGCGGGCACGCCCTGCGCGTCGAGGCCGGACTACGCGACCTGCGCACCCGCCCGGCATCCGGCGGTCCCGGCTCCCCGCCGTCCGCGGCGGCGGACCCGAGCGCGCCGCCGACCGACGCCGTCGCCGCACCGGGGCCGGTCCCGTGACCGTCGGGGCCGGGCTGCCGCGCCCCGCGAGCGGCCGGTCGTCCCGGGGCCCGCGGTCCTATGCTCGGGCCATGAGGAGATCTGTGGCGAGGCATGCGGGCGCCGGGGCTTCCCGCCGTTCCCTGTGGTCGAGCGACTCCACGCTGTCGGTCGGCTCGGTCGGCTCGTTCCTGTCGATCGGCTCGGTGGGCAGTTGCCTCTCGATCGGCTCGGTCGGCAGCTTTCTGTCGGTGGGGTCCGTCGGCTCCGCCGCGTCCGTGGCCGCGGTGGGCTCCTGGCTCAGCGCCGGTTCTGTGCTGTCCGCCGCCTCGGTCGGCTCGGTGCTGTCCTGGCGCTCCCACGGCCGCGTGTGCGCGGCCGGCGCGGCGGCCGCCGTCGCCGGAGCGGTCCTGCTGCGCACGCGGGCGTCGGACCGGAGCCGCACCCCGCGCTGACACGCAAACGGCCCGGCCCGGCACGGAGTCCGAGGCGGCCCACGCACCCCGCCGCCCACCGGACCGTTCCCCGCACGGGCATGGGCCCCCCGCGGTGGCAGGAGGCCCATGAACCGTGACTCTGACCGCCCGGCGCGCTCACGCACCGGGCTCTTGCTCAGTGGTGGGCGGGCCCGATCTTGATCACGCCGGCGATCCGGGTCATGACGCCCGTGTCGTGGACGACCTTCCCGTCGGACGTCTTCCAGATCCTGATGTGGAAGGTGTCCGGGTTGTCGGTGGCGGTGACGCGGAAGCTGTAACCGCTCTTGCCGTTGACGCTGCCGGAGCCCTGGAGGAGCGCCCGCTTGCCGGACACGACCAGCCAGTCGAGGTGAGCGGACCGCAACGTCAGCTTCGCCTGCTTCAGGCTGAAGGTGACCACGCCCGCGGGGGCGGTGGCCCCGGGCAGGTACCCGGCCGAGACGGAGAAGAACGGCTTGCCGCGGGACGTGGACAGGCCCGAGCCCACCACCGGTCCGGCGGCCCGGTCGTACACGACGACCTCGGGCAGCGTCAGCGCGGCCGTGCCGCCGTCGTCGTCCTTGACGGTGATCACCGGACGGAAGAGGCCCGCCGTGGTGTAGACGTGCTCGGCCCGGCAGCCGGACCCCGTGACGACCCCGTTGGCCGGCTTGCCGCCGTCCTTGAAGTCGACCACGCAGGTGTGCGTGTCACGGGCGCCCGCGTCGGCGAACCTGACGGTGACGGCCGCCGGACGTCCGACCGGGACGGGGGACCCGGGGCCGGTGGCGGAGGTGATCGAGGGCGCCGCGTTGGCCACCGTGACGACGGCCGTGTCGGTGCTGCGGCCGCCGGTCAGGGTGAGGGTGAACGTGCCGTCGTCGGTGCAGGTGACCGTCGTGCGGGCGGCCGTCGGGGCGGCGACCGTGCAGGGCGCGCCCTTGTCGACCGTCCACTTCGGGCTGCCCGTCCCCGAGAGCGTGCCGTTCAGGGCGATCCGGTCGCCCTCCACGCCCTTGACGTCCGGGCCGGCGTGCACGACGGCGACCGGGTCGATGCTCGTGAGTGTGGGCACGACCTTGCGGATGAGCCCGTCGGCGTCGAACTCCAGCTTGTCGACGGTGGTCTCACGGTGGGTGCCGTCACCGCCGGGGATCGCGAAGCGGTGGTAGGCGATGTACCAGTCGTCCGTGCCCGGGACCTGGACCACCGAGTGGTGGCCGGTGCCCTTGATGCCCAGGGACAGGTCCTTCTCCAGGATGACGCCCCGCTTGGTCCACGGGCCGTTGGGGGAGGGGCCGGTGGCGTAGGCGACCCGGTAGTTCTCGTCCCGGGTGTCGTTCTCCGACCACATGAAGTAGTAGACGCCCTTGCGCTTGACGACGAACGCGCCCTCGTTGTAGCCGCTCGGGGTGATGTCCTGGACCTTCGCGGTGTCGATCGAGGTCATGTCGTCGTTCAGCGGGACGACGTACCCGTGGCCGTTGCCGAAGTAGAGGTACGACGTGCCGTCGTCGTCGGTGAAGGCCGCCGGGTCGATCATCTGGCCGGGGAACTGGCCCGCCTTCAGCAGGGGCTTGCCGAGGGCGTCCTTGAAGGGACCCGTGGGGGAGTCGGAGACGGCGACGCCGATGTTGGCGTCGGCGCAGAAGTAGAAGTAGTACTTGCCGTTCTTCTCGGCGATGGTCGGCGCCCAGGCCCTGCTGTCCGCCCAGCTCACGTCCGGCCCCAGGTCGAGGACGACGCCGTGGTCGGTCCAGTGCACCAGGTCGGTGGAGGACCATGCCTTGAACTGCGTGCCGCTCCAGCCGTCGAAGCCGTCGGTGGTCGGGTACATGTAGAAGGTGTCGCCGAAGCGGACGATGTTCGGGTCGGCGTTCAGGCCCGGCAGGACCGGGCTCTTCATGATGAGCGCGGACACCGTCCAGGTGCGCTTCGCGCCGTCGGAGCCGGTCACCTCGTAGGTCTGCGGCTTGCTGAAGTCGCGCAGGGCGCCGGAGGCAGGGGTGATGCCCGCGCCGTGGGCCAGGGTGAACTGCGGGGCCAGGGCGGTGACGTCGCTGCCCTGGGTCAGCGGCAGGACGACGGTGCTGTTCTTGTCGTCGATCAGCGCGTCCACCTTGAGCGCCGGGTGGGTCGCCGCGGCGATGCCGGTGGTGTTGCCGGCCAGTTCCAGGACCTCGGCGGGCGTCAGGGCCCGGTTGTAGATCCGGAAGTCGTCGACCTCGCCCGCGAAGTACGGGTCCGGCGAGTACAGGGACTTGCCGATGTAGCCCGAGGCGTCCTTCGCCGCGTCGTACAGCTCGGACGGCTTGACGGTGACGCCGTTCACGCGGGCGGCTTCGGCGCCGTCCACATAGAGGACCGCCGTCTGGGTCGCGCCGTCGAGCGTGACGGTGAGGTGCCTCCACGCGCCCGGGGTGAGCTGCGCGCCGCCGATCATCTGCTTCTCACCGGACCAGGTGGCCTTGGTGATCGCGGAGAACAGCTTGCCGCTGCCGTTGGAGGGGGTGGCGAAGAGGTACCTGTCGCTGTCCGGGCCGAGCCCGAACAGCCACTGGAAGTTGTCGCCGCCCTTCCACTTGACGTACGTGGAGACGGTGACGCTGTCGGCGCCCTTCAGCACGCCGTTGGGAATCTTCACGTACGGCGAGTCGGAGGTGCTGGAGCCGCCGGACATCTTGAACGAGCCGCCGTCGACGCCGGTCCCGAAGGCGGGCGTGCGGACGTACGTCCCGTGGTAGCCGTGGCCGCTGGAGTCACGGACGATGCTGCCGCCGCTCTCGTCGAAGCCGTAGTGCAGGAGCAGGTCGGCGGGCACGTCCGGGCCCTCGGCGGAGACCGTGACGTCGGCGTGGACGTCGATCGCCGCGTCGCCGGGCAGGTCGCCCTTCACCGTGAAGGAGCCGGCCTGCGCGTACCGCGACGGGTCGACCTTCTCCCAGGTGACGGTGACGGGCCGCTTCGCGCCGTCGGCGTAGGTGGCGATGACGGTGGCCGGCAGCACCGGCGCCTCGCCGATCCGCGTCTTCACCGGAACGTCCTCGACGCCGGTGACGATCTGGTCCGGCTGGTAGGCGCGCAGCAGCCGGTCGTACTCGGCCTGCGTCACCGGCAGGACGGTCCCGTGACGCGGCTTCGACGGCAGGTCGTAGCCGGTGGACGGGGTCCAGTTGCCCGAGGAGAGGTCCGTCGTCTCGAACGGGATGTAGCCGCGGCCGCCGAACTCGTCGAGGAAGGCGTACCACTTCTCCTCGCTGTTGGACTTGAACACCAGCGGTCCCTCGGCCGCGTTCATCGCGCCCTTGCCGATGCCCTCGGCGACCGCGGTCCAGGACGGGTCGAGCAGCGAGTCGCTCTTCTCCTCGAAGACGAACTTGCTGTTGGGGGTGGAGGAGGTGTTGTTGCGCTCGTCCTTCGACAGGCGGAAGTAGGTGCCGTCGTGCTGGATGACGGTGGAGTCGATGACCGAGTAACCGCGGTCGATCCAGACCTTGGGCTCGCTGAAGGTGTAGAAGTCGCGGGTGGTGGCGTACATCATCCGGTTGTAGGTGTCACCGGAGTGCGCGGGGTTGTCGTACAGCTTCGACGCCCAGAACACCACGTACTGGCCGAGCTTGGAGTCGTAGAACGCCTCCGGCGCCCAGGTGTTGCCGGCGCTGTCCGGGGAGACCTTCACCAGGCGCTGGTCCGTCCAGTGCACGAGGTCGGTGGACTCCCACACCATGATGGACTTGCTGCCGGAGCGCTGCGAGCGGTCCCAGTCGCCGTTGCCGTAGATCCTGAGGTCGGTGGCGATCTGGTAGAACTTGTCGCCCTCGGGGGAGCGGATGATGAACGGGTCGCGCAGGCCCTTCTCGCCGAGCGTGGAGGTGAGGACGGGCTTGCCGTCGTTCAGCTCACGCCACTTCAGCGGGTCGTCGCCCTTGCTCAGGGCCGCGTAGAGCTGCTCGCCGTCCGCGGTGCCCTCGCCGGTGAAGTAGCTGAACATGTAGCCCTTGAGGGCTTCCTTCACGGGGAGTTCGGGGACCTTCGCGGTGAACGTGCGGGTGGTCCGCGCCTCGCCCTTGGCGACGGTCGCGGTCAGGGCGGCCGTGGCGGCGCCGGCGCCGTGCGCGGGGCGGTGCACCACGCCGTCGGCCGAGACGACGTCCTGCGCGGCGGAGGACCAGGTCACGGTGGTGCCGTACGCGCCCGTCGCGGGAAGGGTGAGGTTGCCGCGCGCATCGTCCAGGTTGTGGACGGTGAGGGCCGCGGCGGCCTGCTCGGTGGCGCCCTTGTCGTCGAGGGCCGGCAGGACCGTGACGTCGAAGGCCCGGGTGGCGGAGACGGAGCCCTTCTTCAGGGTCGCGGTGAGCGTGGCGTGACCGTCGGGCTCGTCCGCGGCCGGCCGGGTCACCTTGCCCGCGTCGGACACCACGCCGGGGTGGTCGCTGGACCAGGTGACGAGGGAGCCGCCGGCCGGGCCGGTCGTCGGCAGGGTCAGGTCGGCGGTGACGGCGCTCGTGTCGCCGAGGGTCAGTGCGGCCTTGTCGTCCGCGACGCCCTGGGTGGCGACGGGCAGGGAGAGCTGCTCGACCTCGCCGGCGTCCAGGGCGCGGTTGTACACGCGGAAGTCGCGCATGCTGCCCTTGAACAGCCGGTCACCCGAGTAGACGGACTTGCCGACGGCGTTGGCGGTGGTCGTGCCCGAGCCGATCGCGCCGGGGGTGATGGTCACCGACGTGTTGCGGGCGACCTCGACGCCGTCCTCGTACAGCACGCCCGTGGTGCCGGACTGGGTGTACGTGAGGTGCTTCCACACGCCGCGCGCCAGGTTGTGGGAGTCGGCGGGCTTGGTGTTCTGCTCGGTCGACCAGTTGCCGGTCGCGATCGAGGCGCGCAGGGAGTTGCCCGTGGCGAACAGGTAGCCGTTGCCGTTGCCGCCGCTGGTGTTGCCGAACCCGTAGAGGAAGTACGGCGTGGCCTGGGCCGCGTCCATCTTCACGTCCATCGCGACGCTGACGGACGTCATGCCCTTCAGCACGTCGTTCGGCATTTTGACGTAGGTGTCGGAGCCGTTGAAGGAGAGGCCCTGGCCGGACGAGGAGAAGCCGGCGGTCCCGTTGAGCGTGCCGTTCAGTCCGTGGCCGGAGGCGTCGGGGACCGTCGTGCCCGAGGCCCCGTCGAACTTGTACCAGAGGGCCAGGCCATCGGTGACGTCGGCGGCCTCCGTGGCCCCGGCGGGAACGGCCGTCCCGGCGAGGCCCACGAGCAGGGTCACGGCGGTCAGTGCGGCGAGCTGTCCTGTCCCGTGTCGCGTCCGGCCGCGGAGTCGATGTCTGTGCGCCATGGGGGGACCGCCGTTTCAGCCGTGTGACGTGATGTTGCAGGAGTGTCAAACGGTGTGCATGGCCGCGTCAAGACTTTTCGAACGACGTCCGACAGGCCGAACAGCGAGGTTCCGGGCGGCCCGTACGGGCGCCGTCCGAAGGAAGGACGCGAGCCCGACCCGCCGGCCGGGACGGTCCGATCGAGCGGAACATGGGGTGAGTGGCCCGACTCACATGGCCAACACGGTCACCCACCGCCACGATGGGTCCCGTCACCGGCAGGCTGAAGGGGTCCACGATGTTCCGCAAGGTGCTGGTCGCCAACCGTGGTGAGATCGCGATCCGGGCGTTTCGCGCCGGCTATGAGCTGGGCGCGCGCACGGTCGCCGTCTTCCCCCACGAGGACCGCAATTCGCTGCACCGGCTCAAAGCCGACGAGGCGTACGAGATCGGAGAGCCGGGCCATCCCGTCCGCGCGTATCTCTCCGTCGAGGAGATCGTGGCCGCCGCCCGGCGGGCGGGCGCGGACGCCGTCTACCCGGGCTACGGGTTCCTCTCGGAGAACCCCGAACTCGCCCGGGCGTGCGAGGAGGCGGGCATCACCTTCGTGGGCCCCGACGCCCGCACGCTCGAACTGACCGGCAACAAGGCCAGCGCGGTGGCCGCGGCCCGCGCGGCCGGCGTGCCCGTCCTCGGCTCCTCCGCGCCCTCCAACGACGTCGACGAACTCGTCCGGGCCGCCGAGGACATCGGCTTCCCCGTGTTCGTGAAGGCGGTCGCGGGCGGCGGCGGTCGAGGCATGCGCCGGGTCGAGGACCCGGCCCAGCTGCGCGAGTCCATCGAGGCGGCCTCCCGCGAGGCGGCCTCCGCGTTCGGCGACCCCACCGTCTTCCTGGAGAAGGCCGTCGTCGACCCCCGCCACATCGAGGTGCAGATCCTCGCCGACGGCGAGGGCAACGTCATCCACCTCTTCGAGCGCGACTGCTCCCTCCAGCGCCGCCATCAGAAGGTCATCGAGATGGCCCCCGCGCCCGACCTCGACCCGGAGCTGCGCGACCGCATCTGCGCCGACGCGGTGCGCTTCGCCCGCCAGATCGGCTACCGCAACGCCGGCACCGTCGAGTTCCTCCTCGACCCCGCCGGCAACCACGTCTTCATCGAGATGAACCCCCGCATCCAGGTCGAGCACACGGTGACCGAGGAGGTCACCGACGTCGACCTCGTCCAGGCCCAGCTGCGCATCGCCGCCGGCGAGACGCTCGCCGGCCTCGGCCTGTCGCAGGAGACGGTCACCCTGCACGGCGCGGCCCTCCAGTGCCGTATCACCACCGAGGACCCCGCCAACGGGTTCCGCCCCGACACCGGCCGCATCAGCGCCTACCGCTCCCCGGGCGGCTCCGGCATCCGCCTCGACGGCGGCACCACCCACGCGGGCACGGAGATCAGCGCCCACTTCGACTCCATGCTGGTCAAACTCACCTGCCGGGGCCGCGACTTCCCGACCGCCATCGGCCGGGCCCGGCGCGCCGTCGCCGAGTTCCGCATCCGCGGCGTGGCCACCAACATCCCCTTCCTCCAGGCCGTCCTCGACGACGCCGACTTCCAGGCCGGACGCGTCACCACGTCGTTCATCGAGCAGCGGCCCCACCTTCTGACCGCCCGCTCCTCGGCCGACCGCGGCACCAAGCTGCTCACCTACCTCGCCGACGTCACGGTCAACAAGCCGCACGGCGAGCGGCCCGAGCTGATCGACCCGGCCGCCAAGCTGCCCGCGACGCCCGCGGGCGAGCCGCCCGCCGGCTCCCGCCAGCGCCTGGTCCACCTCGGCCCCGAGGGCTTCGCCCGCTGGCTGCGCGAGTCGCCCACCATCGGCGTCACCGACACCACCTTCCGCGACGCCCACCAGTCCCTGCTCGCCACCCGCGTGCGCACCAAGGACCTGCTCGCCTCCGCCCCGCTGGTCGCCCACACCCTGCCCCAGCTGCTCTCCCTGGAATGCTGGGGCGGCGCCACCTACGACGTCGCCCTGCGCTTCCTCGCCGAGGACCCCTGGGAACGGCTCGCCGCCCTGCGCGAAGCCGTCCCCAACATCTGCCTCCAGATGCTGCTGCGCGGCCGCAACACCGTCGGCTACACCCCCTACCCGACCGAGGTGACCGACGCCTTCGTGCACGAGGCCGCCGCCACCGGCATCGACGTCTTCCGCATCTTCGACGCGCTCAACGACGTCGGCCAGATGCGGCCCGCCATCGACGCCGTAAGGGAGACGGGCACGGCGGTCGCCGAGGTCGCCCTGTGCTACACCTCCGACCTGTCCGACCCGAACGAGCGCCTGTACACCCTCGACTACTACCTGCGGCTTGCCGAGCAGATCGTCGAGGCCGGCGCGCACGTCCTGGCCGTCAAGGACATGGCGGGCCTGCTGCGCGCCCCGGCCGCCGCGAAGCTCGTCTCGGCGCTGCGCCGCGAGTTCGACCTGCCGGTGCACCTGCACACCCACGACACCGCGGGCGGCCAGCTCGCCACCTACCTCGCCGCGATCCAGGCGGGCGCGGACGCCGTCGACGGCGCCGTGGCCTCCATGGCGGGCACCACCTCACAGCCCTCCCTGTCGGCGCTCGTCGCCGCGACCGACCACTCCGAGCGGCCCACCGGCCTCGACCTCCAGGCCGTCGGCGACCTGGAACCGTACTGGGAGGGCGTGCGCCGCATCTACGCGCCCTTCGAGGCGGGCCTGGCCTCCCCGACCGGACGCGTCTACCACCACGAGATCCCCGGCGGGCAGCTCTCCAACCTGCGCACCCAGGCCGTCGCGCTCGGCCTCGGCGACCGCTTCGAGGACATCGAGGCGATGTACGCCGCCGCCGACCGCATCCTCGGCCACCTGGTCAAGGTCACCCCGTCCTCCAAGGTGGTCGGCGACCTCGCCCTGCACCTGGTCGGCGCCGGGGTCGACCCGCACGACTTCGAGGCGGCGCCCGACCGCTACGACATCCCCGACTCCGTCATCGGCTTCCTGCGCGGCGAACTCGGCACCCCGCCCGGCGGCTGGCCCGAGCCGTTCCGCAGCAAGGCGCTCCAGGGCCGCGCGGACGCCAAGCCCGTGCAGGAGCTGAGCGCCGAGGACCGCGAGGGCTTCGAGAAGACCCCCCGCGCCACCCTCAACCGGCTGCTCTTCCCCGGCCCGACGCGCGACTTCGACAACCACCGCCAGGCCTACGGCGACACCAGCGTCCTCGACAGCAAGGACTTCTTCTACGGTCTGCGCCCGGGCAAGGAGTACGCGGTCGACCTGGAGCCCGGCGTGCGGCTCCTGATCGAGTTGCAGGCCGTCGGCGAGGCCGACGAACGGGGCATGCGCACCGTGATGTCGTCCCTCAACGGCCAGTTGCGGCCCATCCAGGTCCGCGACAAGGCGGCCGCCTCCGAGGTGCCGGTCACCGAGAAGGCCGACCGGGGCAACGCCGGGCACGTCGCCGCGCCGTTCGCCGGCGTGGTCACCCTGGCGGTCGCCGAGGGCGACGAGGTGGAGGTCGGCGCGACGATCGCCACCATCGAGGCGATGAAGATGGAGGCCACGATCACCGCGCCGAAGGCCGGCCGCGTCGACCGGCTCGCCATCAACCGCATCCAGCAGGTGGAGGGCGGCGACCTGCTCGTCGTCGTGGACTGAACCGAGCGCCGCCGGCGACCGACCGCCGGCGGCGCCGACCCCCTGCCCTGCCGGGGGCTGAACGGGCTTGTGGAGGACGGTTGCCGCTCGTGGGCGGCCGTCTCCCGGCCTCTGGGCCGGGCGGGCGGGGAGGGACCCGGGAAGGGCGCCGTTCGTCGGCATGTGCCGTGTGCGAGCCTTCCGTTGCCCCGGATGCCCCGGACCGGGCGCCCGCGACGGACGTTGCCCACGGGGGCAGCAGGTCTGCCCTTGCGGCCGGTGACGGACGGCGGGAGTGCGGCTACCGTCCGTTCGTGAACAACCGCACTTTCCCGCAGCGGCCGGTGACACGTCGTCAGGGGCGTGCCGCATGAGCGACGACCAGGCAGTCGAGGCGCCCCCGGATCAGACGGCGGATGCTTCCGGACCGGCCGGCCGCACGGTCGCGCCCGCACCCCGCCGACGCGGGCCCGGCCTCTTCACCGTCGTGGTGCTGCCCGCGCTGCTCACCCTCTCCGCCGTGGCCGGCTTCCTCGCGCTGACCGGCGGGCTGCCCGTCGACGAGGACACGGCGGTACGCTCCCCGGACGACGCGGCCGGCGGCGTCGACGCGACCTACGGCCCCTGGCTGCGCAAATCCGCCGGGGCCTGCGCGGTCGTCACCCCGTCCTTCCTCGCCGCCCAGATCGACCAGCTCACCGGCTTCGGCGACGAGAGCGCCGCCTCCGGGGAACAGGGGATCGCCGCCTTCACCGCCGCCGCCTGGCGCACCTGGGGCAGGGACGACGACGGCAACGGGCGCTCCTCGCCGCACGACCCCGCCGACGCGATCATGGCGCTCGGCCGCCAGGACTGCTCCCTGGCCCGCAGGATCACCGAACTCAGGACCGACGGCAAGGTCAACGGCGACCTCGCGGACCTCACCCTGGCCGCCTACGCGGTCGGCGCGGACGCCGTGGCCGACGCGGGCAAGGTACCGGCCGCCGCCAGGACCTACCTCGACGAGGTGAAGTCACGGCTCGCGGGCTACGCGGACTTCGACCGGGAGGACCCGAGCGGCGGCGCCCCCGCCCCGGCGAACGCGATCCTCGCGGCGCCCACCACCACCCTCACCGTCACCTCGCCCTACGGCTCCCGCACCCACCCCCTCACCGGCGTCACCAAGCTCCACACCGGCGTGGACTTCGGCGCGCCCCGGGGCGCCCGGGCGTCCGCCGCCCGCGACGGCCGGGTGGTGTTCGCGGCCATGACCAAGGCGTACGGCAACCGCGTCGTCGTCGACCACGGACTCGTCGACGGCAAACGCCTGGAGACGACGTACAGCCACCTGTCCCGCCTCCAGGTCACGGCCGGGCAGACGGTGCGCACCGGCGCCCCGGTCGGGGAGGTCGGCTCCACCGGTCTGTCCACCGGCCCGCATCTGCACTTCGAGGTGATCTACGACGGGTACTACACCGACCCGCTGCCCTGGCTGACGCCGACCGCCTGACGACCGCGGGACGCGAGGGCCGCGGTGGCGCGAGGTGCGGCCATGAGCCCTGTATGCGCCCCCGTGCGTCTGGGCAGAATCCGTTCTGCCACTGATCACGCGGAGCGGACCCGGACGAGGTCCGCCCCCGAACTCCCAGGGAAGGCAGGTCGGTTGTCGTGCAGTTGCGTCTTCCCTCCTCGGTGTCCGAAGCACAGCGCTGTCTGGCCGAAGGGGCGGTGCCGATCGGCGGCGCCACGCTGGTGTGGGCCGGCTGGCAGCGCGACGGCTTCCCCGAGCAGGCCGTGTCGCTGCGCGACCTGCCCGAGGCCAACGCGTTCGGCCCCGAGGAACTCGGCGGGGCCGTGCCGCTGCACCGCGTCGACGCGACCGTGCCCGAGGTGCTCCACCGGGCGGCGTCCGGGGTGGGCACGGGCGCGGTGCGCCGAGCGGCCACGGTCGGCGGCAACATCGTCGGCAGCACCCTGCGCTGTCTGCTCCCCGCGGCCATCGTGCTCGACGCCCGCGCCACCGTCCTCACGGCCGACGGCGTGTACGAGACCGACCTGGCCGAACTCGTCGCGAAACGTCATGTGCTGCTCGCCCTGCGCTGGCGCACGCCCCTGGCCAGCGGCTACCGCAAACTCCCGGGCGAGGCGGGCGGCCCGCCGCCGCTCGTGGTGGCCGTGGCGGTGCACGCGGACGGCGGCGACGGCCCCGGCACGGTGCGCGTGGCCGTGCGCGACGGCTACGAGGTGCTCGGCGACAGCACGCCCTACCGGGCCGACGCCCGACACGTCCTGCGCGAACTGGAGGCCACGGCGGCCGCGTCCCTGCCGGCCCCGGCGCGGGACGCCCTGCGCCGCGAGGTCGTCGACGTGCTGGCCCGCGCCGCCGCCTGAGGCCTCCCGGCAGGGCGCCCGCACGCCCGGACGCGCGAGGTCACTGCCACGGGCGCGTGGCGCCGGTCCGTTCTCGCGCTCAGCGCTCCGCCCGTGCCGCGGCGAGCGCGACACGGGCGGAGACGGGTGAGCGGCAGGGCGCTACGGGGTCACGTCCGTGACCCTCCAGCGCTGGTTGGAGCCGGAGTTGGCCTGCCAGGTGGTGACGGCCGCGCCCTCGCCGGTCGCCTGGCCGCCGACCTCGAGGAGGCGTCCGGTCGCCGCGTTGATCAGCGTCCACGTGCCGTCACCGGTGGTCGACATGATCCACTCGGTGGCGGGGTCACGCCTGCCGGTGTCCGGCTCGACCACCGGCACGTCGTTGCGGACGGCGAGGCGCTTGCCCTCGGCCGGGTTGGCGAAAACGTAGCGCTGGCGGGCCCCCTTGTCGCCGTGCCGGGCGTCCAGCCGCCACTGCTGCGCCGTGCTGCCGTCGGCCGAACGAATCACCAGGCTCGTGCCGTTGGTGGCGACCGTGACCGCCTTGCCGCTCTGCACGCCGGTCAGCGTGTAGGAGTGGCCCTTGCTGAACAGGCCCGCGTTCTTCGCGACTCCCGAGACGCCCTTGACGGCGAAGGAGGTCACGGACTGCGCGGGGACGGTGTAGGTGGCCCTGCCGTCGACGACCTTGACCGGGGCCTGCTGCTTCAGCTTGCCGTCGGCGCTGGTCACGGTCGGCGTGACGGTCGCGTTGCGCTTGACGTCACGGAATCTGGACAGGTCGATGGTGACCGTGCGGGCCGCGGTGGTGGAGTTGACGTGGACGAGGGAGAGCCCCTTGCCGTCCTTGGTGACGGCCGCGGCGCTGGAGGTGTCGTCCACCTTGACGAGCTTGTCGCCGGGCTTGATGAAGTGGGTGAAGTTGCGGGCCGTGTCGAACTTGGTGTTCGTGAAGACCGGACACGACTTCAGGGTGTCGGACCTGGTGCAGCTGAACGGGAGCTGGATCTCGCCCCAGTTGCCGCCCTTGGCGGACTCGCCGCCCGGCTTCATGTTGTCGTAGTCCTCGACGGGCTGCCAGAACACCCAGGCCGAGGGCTCCAGTTCGCGCAGGTCGTTCACCATCTGCTGGGCCAGCCCGAGGCCCGGACGCATGTCGGTGAAGCTCTGCCCGTCACCCCAGTCGCCTTCGACCTCGCTCATCCACAGCGGCTTGTCGGCGGCCTTGGCGAGGTCGCGCACGGTGGTGCGCTGACCGGTGCCGTAGGTGTGGACGTTCATCTGGTCGACGAGGTCCTTGGAGCCCTGCGAGTAGGAGTTCCAGTTGGTCGCGAAGATGGACGGGTTGGTCTCGTCCATGGCCGATATCCCGGCCTTGACCTTCGCCTTCTTCAGCGCGGGCGCCAGCGCGGCGAGCACCTTCTGCTGGAGCGCGGGGCCGATGTGGGCGCCCTCCTGGCGGCCGCCGACCGGCACGCCGTTCGCGTCGAGGCGGGTGCCCCAGTAGCCGGTGTTGGGCTCGTTGAAGGGGTCGAGGGTGTCGACCTTGATGCCCTCGGCCTTCTCCAGCCGCTTCGTCGCACCCGCCAGATAGGCGGCGAAGTCGTCGACCGAGTCGGCCTTCAGCTGGTCGGTGTCGGCGTCGAAGCCGCCGGACACGTAACCGCTCTCCGTCATGAACCAGGGCGGGGAGTTGCTGAACGCCTCCCAGTGGGTGATGTCCTTCTTGATGCGGTTCACCCACCAGCGCTGGGTGGCGTCGGCCTTGGGGTTCCAGTCGGCCGGGTCGTCCGCGCTCCACCAGTCGGTGTCCTCGCGGGTGGTGCCCGCGGGCGCCTTCCACCAGCCCTGCACGGCGCCGCCGGCCCGCAGGTAGTCCTTGACGTCCGGAGCGTTGCCGCCGCCGATGTTGTAGCGGGCGATGTTCAGCGCCAGGCCGTCGTCACCGAAGAGCAGCGCGGCGAGCTTCTCGCGGACCGCCGGCGGGTAGTCGCCGGTCGCATTGGCGAACCAGACCAGACTGGTGCCCCAGCCCTCGAACTTGTCCTGCTGGTACGAGGGGTCCGGCGTCACCGTGACGGCGGCCTCGGCGTGCGCCTGCACGGGGACGCTCAAGAGCGCGGCCCCGGTGGCCAGTGCGGTGAGTGCGGCGGCCCCGAGGGTCCGTCTGCTGCGGGTGCGGCGTGCCATGGATGCTCCCAACTGCGGTGCGGTCGCTGTGGTGGGCCCCCTCCCGCCGTGCGGGCGGGTGGGGATGGCCCCCGGGCACGGGTCAGGCCGTGCCCGGGGAGTCGTGGGGGGGTGCGGACGGGGGACGTCAGACGGCCGGGCCGCGCAGTACGGCGACCTCCCGGGGGCCGAGGACGAGGGCGCCCTCCGCGTCGCGGGCGCCGAGCAGCACCTCGCCGTCGAGGCCGGGCACCGGCACCGTGTCGTCGGTCCGGTTGACCAGGAACAGGAACCGCTCCGAGGACCCGCGGCGGACGGTCAGCTCGACCCGTCCGCGGGCCTGCGCGGGAAGTTCGCTGGTGACACCGGCCGGGTCCAGCAGGCGCGGCAGCAGCGAGCGCAGCCCGTCGACGCCGAGCCGGGTCGAGACGTACGAGGCGGAGCCGTCGCCGGTGGGCCGGCGGGTGACCGCGGGCCGGCCGGCGTGCACCCCGTCGCGGTAGTGCGCCAGGACCTCCGTGTCGCCGTCGGCGAGGGTGATCCGGTCGGTCCACAGGCTGCCCGTGGTGGAGTCGTCCAGCTCCACGCCCTCCCCGGCGAGCAGCGGCCCGAACTCCTCGATGCGGATGCCGAGCAGGTCGCGCAGCGCACCGGGGTAGCCGCCGAGCCACACGTGGTCGTTCTCGTCGACGATCCCGGAGAAGTACGTGGTGACCAGGTGGCCGCCCTGCTCGACGTAGCGGGTGAGGTCCTTGGCCAGCTCGGCCGGCACCATGTGCAGGACGGGCGCGACGAGGACCCGGTGGCGGGAGAGGTCGGCGCCGGTGGTCACGAGGTCGGCGCGCACGCCCAGGGCGAGGAGCGCCGAGTACCAGTCGAGCGCCTCCTGCCGGTAGTCGAGCAGGGCGGTGGGGTGGGAGTCCTGCTCGCTCGCCCACCACGACTCCCAGTCGTAGAGGATGCCGACGGCGGCCGCCTCGCGCTCCGAACCGGCCACTGGAGCCAGGGACTTGAGGGTGGCGCCGAGACCGGCGACCGCGCGGAACAGGTCGCTGTCCGCGCCGGCGTGCGGGACCATCGCCGAGTGGTACTTCTCGGCGCCGGCCGCTGACTGCCGCCACTGGAAGAAGCAGACCGCGTCGGCGCCGTGCGCCACGTGCAGCAGCGAGTCGCGGGCGAGGTCGCCGGGGCGCTTCGCCACGTTCACGGGCTGCCAGTTGACGGCGCTGGTGGAGTGCTCCATGAGGAACCAGGGCTTGCCGCGGGCGATGCCGCTGACCAGGTTGGCGGAGAAGGACAGCTCGTCGCGGTCCTGCGGGCCGGGGTGCACGTAGTGGTCGTTGGAGACGAAGTCGATCTCGCCCGCCCAGTCGGGGTAGTTCATGCCCTTCGTGCCGCCCATCACCATGAAGTTGGTGGTGACCGGGACGCCGGGCGTGATCTCCCGCAGGATCTCGCGCTCCGCGACGAGGTGGTCCTTCAGCGCGTCCGAGGAGAACCGCTTGAAGTCCAGCTGCTGGGTGGGGTTGGGGTGGGAGGCGGCCAGCCGCGGCGGCAGGATCTGCTCCCAGTCGCTGTAGCGCTGCGACCAGAAGGCCGTGCCCCAGGCGTGGTTGAGGGCGTCGAGCGTGCCGTAGCGGGCGTGCAGCCAGACGCGGAAGGCGCGGGCCGCGTCGTCGGAGTGGTCGTAGACGTTGTGGCAGCCCAGCTCGTTGGAGACGTGCCAGGCGACCAGCGCCGGGTGGTCCTTGTAGCGGCCGGCGATCTCGCGGACCAGGCGCAGGGCGTGCTCGCGGAAGACGGGCGAGGTGGGCCGCCAGTGCTGGCGGGCGCCCGGCCAGAGGGTCTCGCCGTTGGCCGTGACCGGCAGGATCTCCGGGTGGGCGGTGGTGAGCCACGGCGGCGGGGAGGCGGTGGCGGTGGCCAGGTCGACGCCTATCCCGCCCGCGTGGAGCAGGTCCATGACCTCGTCGAGCCAGCCGAAGTCCCAGGTGTCCGGGCCCGGCTGGATGCGGGCCCAGGAGAAGATCCCCACGGAGACGACGGTGACGCCGGCCTCCCGCATCAGCCGGACGTCCTCCTCCCACACGTCCCGGGGCCACTGCTCGGGGTTGTAGTCGGCGCCGTAGGCCAGACGCGGGGCGGGGTCACCGTCCGCCCCGCGCAGCATGCGGGACTGGAGGGTGGAGATCATGGCGGTCCTTCCGAAGGTGGTGCACGGGGGCGGCGCGGCCCGGGAGCCGCGCCGCCCGGCGTTTCACTGCGTGGGGATCTCCGGCTGCCGGTCCGTGGGGACCGGTGGCCGAAGGGTTCACTTCTCGATCGTGAAGCCCTGCTCCTGGCCGTACTTGACCGAGGCGTCCTGCCAGGCCTTCAGACCGTCCGCCAGCTTGGTGCCGGAGACGTAGGCCTTGCCGACCGTGTCGTTGAAGATCGAGTTGGCGTACGGCTGGAACGGCAGGTACGACCAGTCGCTCGCCACGTTGGCGGCGGACTCGGCGAAGATCTTGTTGGCTTCCTGGCCGCCGAAGTAGTCGAACTTCTTGCCCTGGAACGCGGGGGACTCCAGCTCCGCCTTGGTGGCGGGGAAGGCGCCCTCGCTGACGCGGGTGGCCACACCGGCGCCGGAGTTGGCGTACTCGGTGAAGGCGTAGGCGAGTTCCTTGTTCTTGGCCAGCGCCGGGACGGCCAGCGAGCTGCCGCCGTTCTCCGCGCTCGCCTTGTCGCCCTTGGTCCAGGCCGGCATCGCCGCCGCGCGCCACTGGCCCTTGGCGTTCGGGACGCCGGTGGCGAAGTTGGCGGGCATCCAGGCGCCGGTGGGCAGGGTCGCGATGGTGCCGTCGCCCAGGCCCTTGTACCAGTCGTCGGTCCAGCCGTTGACCGGGGCGACCAGCTTCTCGCTGATCAGCTGCTGCCAGACCGTCTCGTACTTCTTGGCGCCCGCGTCGTCGAAGTTGACGTCGAGCTTGGTGCCGTCGACCTTGTAGGGGCGCGAACCGGCCTGCCACAGCAGGGAGGTGGTGAGGCCCGCGTCACCGAGGTCGCTGGTGATGTAGGCCTTCGGGTCGGCCTTGTGGAGCTTGCGGGCCGCGTCCAGGTACTCGTCCCAGGTGGTCGGGACGGCGATCTTGTACTTGTCGAAGACCGTCTTGTTGTAGAAGAGCGCCATCGGGCCCGAGTCCATCGGCAGGCCGTAGACCTTGGCGCCGTCGCTGACCGCGTTCCACGGGCCCGGCGTGTACTTGGAGGCGAGCTTGGAGGCGCCGTACGGGGCCAGGTCGGTCAGGCCCTTGGTGAGGGAGTACTGGCCGAGCGCGAAGTACTCGACCTGGGCGACGTCCGGGACGCCCTTGCCGGCCGAGATGGCGTTGGACAGCGCGGTGTAGTGCTTGTCGCCGGAGCGCTCGCTGACCAGGTTGACCTTGACCTTGGGGTACTTCTTCTGGAAGTCGGCGGCCACCGTCTTCAGCGTGGGCTCCCACGCCCAGACCGTGATGTCGCCGCCCTTGTCCAGTGCGGCCTGGAGGTCACCGGCGGAGACGGCCTTGGTGTCGGAGTCGTCGTCCGAGCCGCCGCAGGCGGTCACGCCCAGGGCCAGGGTGGAGACGAGGGCGATGCCGCGCAGGATGCGGCTCGTTGTTCTGCGCATGGGGCTTCCACTTCTGCGTGGGTGGGACAGGTGAGGGTGGGGGTGATGCGGATGGTGCGGTGGTGCGGTGGTGCTCACATGTGGGGCTTGGCGGCCGCCGTCCGTGTCACTCCTTGACGCTTCCGGCGGCGAGGCCGGACTGCCAGTACTTCTGGAGGAACAGGAACGCGGCGATGAGAGGGACGATCGTGAGCAGGGAGCCGGTGATCACCAGGTTGAAGATCACGTCACCGCCGATGGTCTGCGCCTGCGAGCTCCAGGCGCTCAGACCCAGCGTCAGCGGGTACCAGTCCGGGTCCTTCAGCATGATCAGCGGGAGGAAGTAGTTGTTCCAGGTGGCGACCGTGGTGAACAGCAGCACGGTCACGATGCCGGGGGCCAGCAGGGGCAGGGCGACCCGGAAGAAGGTCCGCACCTCGCCCGCCCCGTCCATGCGGGCCGCCTCCAGCAGCTCGGTCGGGATCGCCTCGGCCGCGAAGACCCACATGAGGTAGAGGCCGAACGGCGACACCAGCGACGGGATGACGACCGCCCAGGGGGTGTCGGTCAGGCCCATCTTGCTGAACATCAGGAAGGTGGGCACGGCCAGCGCGGTGGCCGGCACGGCGACCGCGCCGATCACCACCGCGAAGATCGCGCGCTTGCCGGGGAACTGGAACTTCGCCAGCGCGTAGCCGCCGAGCACGGCCAGCAGGGTCGCGCCGCCCGCGCCGAGCACCACGTACAGCAGGGTGTTCAGCAGCCAGCGTCCGAAGATGCCGTCGTGGTAGGTGAAGGTGTCCCGGATGTTGTCCCACAGCGCGAAGTCGTGGGCGAACCACAGGCCGTTGGAGTCGGCGAGGCCCGACTGGGTCTTCGTGGAGTTGATGACCAGCCAGATCAGCGGCACCACGGTGTAGAGGACCATCAGGCCCATCAGCACCGTCAGCAGCACGTTGCGCTTCGGCTTGCCCGGCGTGTGCTTCCCGCGAGGAGTGCGCAGCCGGGGGGCGGCGCTCTTCGCGGGGGAGGCGGTGACAGAGGTGCTCATCGGGTCACGCTCCCTTGCGCATGCCGCGCAGCTGGACGGCGTAGGCGACGACCATCGTGATGACGCCCATGATGATGGCCACCGTCGCGGAGTAGTTGTGCTGCTGGCCGTTGAAGGACAGCGAGTACGTGTAGTAGTTGGGCGTGAAGTCGGTGGTGATCGAGTTGAGCGCCAGCGGACGCAGGATGCTCGGCTCGTTGAAGAGCTGGAAGCTGCCGATGATCGAGAAGATCGTCGCGATCACGAGCGCGCCGCGGATCGCGGGCAGCTTGATCGCGGTGATGATCCGCCACTGGCCGGCGCCGTCGATCTCCGCCGCCTCGTACAGCGAGGTCGGCACGACGCGCAGCGCCGAGTAGAAGATCAGCATGTTGTAGCCGACGAACTCCCAGGTCACGATGTTGCCGATGGAGGCGAGCACCCAGTCGGGGGAGAGCAGGTCGGGCAGGGTGACGCCGAACGCGGAGTTGATGTCGCCCACCAGGCCGTACTTGGTGCCGTACATGAAGCCCCACATGAGGGTGGCGACCACGGCGGGCACGGCGTACGGCAGGAAGATCGTGATCCGGAAGAAGCTCTTGCCGTAGAGGCGGCCGCTGTCCAGCGCGAGCGCCACCAGCAGGGCGATGCCCAGCATGATCGGCACCTGGATGACCAGGAAGAGCGCCACCCGCCCGACGGCCGACCAGAACGCGTCGTCCTGGAGGGCCCGCGTGTAGTTGTCCAGGCCGACGAACTGGTTGCCGCCGATGAGCTGGTCGCGGAAGAGGCTCAGGTAGACCGAGTAGGCGATCGGAGCCAGGAAGACCAGCGCGAAGACCACCACGAAGGGGCCGATGAAACCCCATCCCGTCCAGGAGCGGCGGTCCCGTTTCGCCGGAGGCGGAGCCGGCCGCGGCTCGGCGGCCACCGGCGGTTGCAGCGTCGTCATGTCGTTCCTCGCTCGTCCAGGACTGGAGCCGGCGGTGTGGCGCGGAGATTTTCCGACGCCCTGCCGCCACCATGATGTTTACGTAAACATCAGCCACGCAAGAGGTCGGGCAAGCTGTTATGTTTACGTAAACATCTGATGGCGGCATGTCTACACTGCCCCGATAACGATGGTCAAGGGTCGTCTGGGGGAACCGTGGCACCTGCGCCGACAGAGAGGTGGGGACACCGAGTGGACATGGCTCGAAGAACACCGGCCGACGTGCCGAGACGCGCCCGGGCCACCGCCTCCATGGCCGACGTCGCCCGCCTCGCCGGCGTGTCGTCGCAGACCGTCTCGCGCGTGTCCAACGGTTACGCCGGCGTGAACGAGGAGACCCGGCAGCAGGTCCTCGCCGCCATGGCCGAACTCGGCTACCGGCCCAACAGCGCCGCCCGCGCCCTCAAGCGCGGCGAGTTCCGCACCATCGGCGTCATCACGTTCACGCTCTCCACCACCGGCAACGTGCGCACGCTGGAGGCGATCGCCACCTCGGCGGCCGAGGAGGGCTACGCGGTCACCCTGCTCCCGGTCGCCGTGCCCACCACCGACGAGGTGCGCGGCGCGTTCTCCCGGCTCGAGGAACTGGCCGTCGACGCGGTCGTCGTGATCATGGAAGTGCACCTGCTGGACGCGGCGACCGTCAAACTGCCGCCGCACGTGCAGGTCGTGGTGGTCGACTCCGACGCCGGCGACCACTACACAGTCGTCGACACCGACCAGGCGGGCGGCACCCGCACCGCCGTCCAGCATCTCCTCGACCTCGGACACGAGACCGTGTGGCATCTCGGCGGACCCGAGGGCTCGTTCGCCGCCCAGCGCCGCGCGGACGCCTGGCGCGCCGCCCTCACCGAGGCGGGCCGCACACCTCCGCCGCTGGTCCGGGGCGACTGGTCGGCGGAGTCCGGCTACCGGGCCGGCCTCGAACTCGCGGCCCGCGAGGAGTGCACCGCCGTCTTCGCCGCCAACGACCAGATGGCCCTCGGCCTGCTGCGCGCCCTGCACGAACGCGGCCGCCGGGTGCCCGAGGACGTCAGCGTCATCGGCTTCGACGACATCCCCGAGGCGAGCTCCTTCCTGCCCCCGCTCACCACTCTGCACCAGGACTTCGCCCAGGTCGGCCGCCTGTGCGTGCAGGCCGTGCTGCGCAAGATGCGCCCGGACGGCTCCGAGCGCGGCAGCACGACACTGGTGCCCACGCGCCTGGTCCTGCGAGACAGCACGGCCCCGCCACCGGCGGCGGCCGGACGGTAGCGGTTGCACGAGGCCTGCGGAGCGTGGGCTGAGGTCGGGACGCCCGACGGCCGATGGCTGAGGTCTGACGCCTGCGCCGCCCGACGTCTGGGCCTGACGTCTGCTCCGGCCGCGGCCGACGGCTGCGGGTCGCCGCCTGCTGCGGCTGGGCGGGACGGGCGCGTTCCGGTGCGTCCGGGTGCGCTCGACTGCGGATGGCTGCGGGGATCCGCGCTGTGCGCGATGGCACGGGGAGGCGCGCCACGGTGCCTGGGGTGGGTTCGGGGCGGGCCCTCGCACCGTTCGGGGGCTGGGTGGCGCTACGGCCGGGGTAGGCGTGCACGGGGCTCGCGGCATGGACCCGGCCGGTAGGCCCGGTGGGGGAGGGCTAGTCCGTGTGCTCGCCGACGGCGCGGGCTGCGGTGCGCCAGGCCGTGGTGACGGCGAGGCGGGCGGCCGTCGTGCCGCGCTCCGTCTCCGCGGGCAGGCGCAGCGGCGCGCCCAGGTGGACGTGGCAGCGGGGCCGCCGTACGGGCGCGGTGAGCGTGCCGGCCAGCTGTTTGGCGGCGGACCCCGAGGCGATCCGGCGGGCGCCCGCATGGCCCACCGGCACGACCAGGGATCCGGTGGCCTGCGCCAGCCGGGCCAGTCCCGTGCGGAAGGGCTCGGGCGCCGAGATCCCCGCGTCCTTGCGGCGCGGGAGCCCGCCCTCGCCGTAGAGCAGCACGTGCCGGCCCCCGGCCAGCGCCTCGGCGGCGGCGTCGAGGGCGAGCGCCGCGTGCGCCGAGCGGCGGTGGACGGGGATGTGCCCCGCGCGCGTGAGCGCCCTGCCGAGCAGGGGGACGCGCCACAGCCCGGCGGTCGCCATGACCACCGGCTCCAGCTCGAACCGCCGCAGGGCGGTCATGACCACGGCGGGGTCGGCCATCGAGTCGTGGTTGGCCACGAATATGGTCCCCGCGGGAAGACGCAGCTTGATCTCGCTGGTGACGGTGAGCCGCCCGAAGAGCGGCGTCAGGGCGTAGACGGCACGGCTGAACACGAGGGGCCTCCGGGCTGGGCGGTCGGGGCCCCAGTCTCCCGGCGGCGCGGCGACCACGCCTGAGTACGGCTACTCAGATGCGGGCCGCTCGTCGAACACCGGTGAAACGGGCCGGTGTTCGACGAGCGGTCGGGGGCATGCGGAGAACAGCCGCATCGAACGGTCACATCGAAGGGGCGGCGACACCGAAGCCGCACCGGATCCCGACACCGCACACCGAAGCCCCACATACGGACGGACGTCACACGCACCACCGCGAGGCGCCGGAACGACTCAGCGGGAACGACTCAGCGGGTACGACCCCGCGGGGACCGGCCCGCCGGACGGCCCGCCGTGACGCCGCCATGGACAACCACCACCCACCGGACCCACACGTCCGGCGAAGTCCCCTCCCCGAAAGGACGGACCCCGTGCTCGCCATCGTCTCGGCAGTGCTGTTCTTCATCGCCTTCCTGATCAACGCGGCGGACATCTCCACCAACGACACCTTCACCTCGACCAACTTCATGCTCATCGGTCTGACCCTGCTCGCCCTCCACGTCGGGGGCATCGGCAGCGGCTGGGCCGCCCGCGGCCGCCGGCGCTGACCGCGCACGGGCCGGACCGGCCGGACCGGAGGGAATCCGGGGACGGCCGGCCGGCCCGTGGTCGCGTGCGAGTGCCTCCACGGGGAAAGATGGGACCGCAAGCCATTGGTCAACCGATGTGGAGGAGCGGGCACATGCAGCACGAGCGAGCGGGCCGGACGGCCGGCCCCGAAGATCTCGTCGACGTCGCCCGGCTGGTCACCGCGTACTACGCGCTGCACCCGGATCCGGCCGACCCGGCCCAGCGCGTGGCGTTCGGCACCTCGGGGCACCGCGGGTCGTCGCTGAACACGGCGTTCAACGAGGACCACATCGCCGCGACCAGCCAGGCCATCTGCGAGTACCGCGCGGCCCAGGGCACCGACGGGCCCCTCTTCCTCGGCGCCGACAGCCACGCCCTGTCCGAGCCCGCCCGGGTCACGGCGCTGGAGGTGTTCGCGGCCAACGGCGTGAGCGTGCTCATCGACGACGCCGACGGCTACACCCCGACGCCCGCCGTCTCCCACGCGATCCTCACCCACAACCGGGGCCGTACGGCGGGCCTCGCCGACGGGGTGGTGGTCACCCCCTCGCACAACCCGCCCGGCGACGGCGGCTTCAAGTACAACCCGCCCAGCGGCGGCCCGGCCGGCTCGGACGCCACGTCCTGGATCCAGGACCGCGCCAACGACATCATCGCCGCCGGTCTCAAGGAGGTGCGGCGCGTCCCGTACGCGCGGGCCCTCGCCGCGTCCACCACCGCCCGCCACGACTTCCTCGGCGCCTACGTCGCGGACCTGCCGAACGTCGTCGACCTGGACGCGATCCGCGCCGCCGGGATCCGCATCGGCGCCGATCCGCTGGGCGGAGCCTCCGTGGCCTACTGGGGCCGTATCGCGGAGCAGCACCGGATCGACCTGACGGTCGTCAACCCGCTCACCGACCCGACCTGGCGTTTCATGACGCTCGACTGGGACGGCAAGATCCGCATGGACTGCTCGTCGCCGTACGCGATGGCCTCGCTCATCGACCAGCGCGACCGGTTCGGGATCGCGACCGGCAACGACGCCGACGCCGACCGGCACGGCATCGTCACCCCGGACGCGGGCCTGATGAACCCCAACCACTACCTGGCCGCCGCCATCGGCTACCTCTACGCGCACCGCGAGCAGTGGCCCGCGGACGCGGGGATCGGCAAGACGCTGGTGTCGTCCTCGATGATCGACCGGGTCGCCGCGGACCTCGGGCGCCGGCTGGTCGAGGTGCCCGTCGGCTTCAAGTGGTTCGTGGACGGCCTGGTGGACGGCTCGCTGGGCTTCGGCGGGGAGGAGTCGGCGGGCGCCTCCTTCCTGCGCCGCGACGGCTCGGTCTGGACCACGGACAAGGACGGCATCATCCTGGCGCTGCTGGCCTCCGAGATCACGGCGGTCACCGGCAAGACCCCCTCCGAGCACTACACCGCGCTGACGGAACGGTTCGGCGCGCCCGCCTACGCCCGTATCGACGCGCCGGCCACCCGCGAGGAGAAGGCGCTGCTCGCCAAGCTCTCGCCCGCGCAGGTCACGGCGGACACCCTGGCCGGCGAGGCCGTCACCGGCGTGCTCACGGAGGCCCCGGGCAACGGAGCGGCCATCGGCGGCATCAAGGTGACCACGGCCAACGCGTGGTTCGCCGCCCGGCCGTCGGGCACGGAGGACGTGTACAAGATCTACGGCGAGTCCTTCCTCGGCCCGGACCACCTGCGCCGGGTGCAGGAGGAGGCCAAGGAGGTCGTCGACGCGGCGCTGGCGGGCTGAGCCAGGCGCGGCGGCAGGAGATCCCCGGGGCTGCGGCACGGGGATCTCCTGGGCCTGCGCGGGGCACGGAGGGCCGGCCGTGCGCGGGGGCCGCGAGCGGACGCGACAGGGACGGCTATCATCCTGTAAAGGTAAAATGTGAGTTTTGTCCGCCCGGATCAACAGGACGTTCTCGCCTCTCCCCTCCCCGCCGACGAGCTGCCGTTCCGCCGGAGTGATCGATGTCCCGCAAGCGCCGCACGGACGACGGCGACGAGCTGCTGGCCAGACTCGGTTCGCTGACCGCCCAGGCGCGCGAACGCGCGGAACTGCAACGCTCCCGCGTCGAGCTGGCCCTGGCCCTTCAGCGCGGGATGCTGCCCCGCGACCTGCCGGCGGTCCCGGGATTCCGGCTCGCGGTCACATACGCGCCCGCCTGCCACGGTCTCAACGTGGGCGGCGACTGGTACGACGTCTTCGCCATGCCGGACGGGCGCATCGGCCTGTCGATCGGCGACGTCCAGGGCCACAACATAGAGGCGACCGCGTTCATGGGACAGGTCCGGGTCGGACTGCGCGCCCTGGCCTCCGTCACCGGCGAGCCCGGCGCGCTCCTCGCCCGGACCAACGAACTCCTCCTCTCCCTCGGCGGCGACCTCTTCGCCACCTGCACCTTCATGCGCCTCGACCCCGCCACCGGCGTCCTGGAGAGCGCCCGCGCCGGACACATCCCGTGCGTGTGGGCCACCGCCGACGGCAAGTCCGGCGTCGCCGAGGACGAGGGCGGACCGCCGCTCGGCGTCCAAGGCGGCATGGAGTACCCCGTGACCCGCTACCGGCTCACCAAGGGCGGGGTCTTCGTGCTGCTCACCGACGGAGTGGTGGAAGGACCGACGCTCAGCGTCGAGGAGGGCCTGGACCAGGTCGTGCGGCTCGCGGGCATCGCCGCCGTCGCCGGCATGACGGCGGACTCGCTCGCCGCCGCGGTCATCAGGCGTGCGGAACTGATCGGCCACGAGGACGACGCGGCCGTCCTCGTCGTGCGCCACGACGGACCGGCCGGACCACGACGTCCCCGGATTCAGCCATAGGGCCGGTCGCCGCGCCCCCCGCCTCGCCGTGAGCGCTCCACCGGTGTCTGATGACAGCTGTGGTGGGTACCCCCGATCTGCGCCGGACAGCCGTCTTCGTCATCCAGACGCTGGCGGTCGCCCTCTGCTACTACGCGGCGGGGCTGCTAGGCCTGACGCGGGAGCTGGTCGTCGAAGGCGCGGTGTTCACCCCCATCTGGCCGCCCACGGGCGTGGCGGTCGCCTGTCTGCTGATCCTCGGGATCCGCTCCTGGGCCGGCATCGCGCTCGGGGCCCTCCTCGTCATCATGTCGCTGACGTCGCTGCGGCCCGCCGTGATCGGCAACCTGGCCGGCAACACCGCCGCCCCCGTCTGCGCGTACCTCATGCTCCGCAGGGTCGGCTTCCGCACCGACCTGGCCCGGTTCCGGGACGGCCTCGCCCTGGTCTTCCTGGGGGCCCTCACCGCCATGCTCATCAGCTCGACCGTCGGCGTGGGCGTCCTGCTCCTCACCGACAAGATCGACGCGCACAGCTTCTGGGCCGTCTGGCTGGCCTGGTGGGTCGGCGACGCCATGGGCGTGCTCATCGTCACGCCCGTCCTGCTGGTGCTCCACACGCTCCGACGGCCCCTGCACCTCTCTCGCTGGAAGGAGGCCACGGGACTGGCGCTCATCGCCTGCGCCGTCGTCCCGACGGCCACGCACAGCCACGTCAGCCTGCTCTTCCTCGTCTACCCGCTGCTGATCTGGGCCGCGCTGCGGTTCCAGCTCGGCGGGAGCATGGTGTGCGCCCTGTTCACCTCCGTCCTCGCCACGATCGCGGCCACCGACCGGGCGGGACCCTTCGGGCGCCTGACCCGCATCGAGGTGATGATCAAGTTGCAGGCGTTCAACGGGACGATGGCCCTCACCGCGCTCCTGCTCTCCGCGGTGATCGCGGAGCAGCGCAACACCCGGCGCTCCGTGGAACAGGCCTGCCAGGAACTGGTCGAGGTGCTGGAACACCTCACCGCGGGCGACGTGCCACCCGGTCGGCCCCCCAAGGACAGCGCGTCCGGGGATGCCGAGGGCGCGGAGCCCGGGGGCGGGAAGTCCGGGCGCGGGGAGCCCGGGGGCGTCGGTTCCGAGGGGAGGGAAGGCAGGGAGGGCAGGGGCAGGGAACCTTGAGCGGGCCGTCGCCGGCGACCTCCTCCGCGTGGGGCCCCGAGCCCTTCCGCCCGCACCGCCCGATCGCCCCACCGCCCGATCGTCCGCGCCGTCCGATTGTCAGTGCCTTCGCCTACGGTTTCGTCAGTGGGATCCGCCGGAACGGCCGCGGGTCCGCCCTGGGGAGGGGTGTGTCATGTCTACGGGGTCCATCGGTGCGTCGACGACCTATCTGGAGCTGTCGCAGGACGACGGCGGCGCGCACAAGTTCTACGAAGTGGCCGTCGACGGCACAGTGGTGACGGTCCGCTACGGGCGGATCGGCGCGTCGGGCCAGGTGCAGTCGACCACGTTCCCCACCGCCGACAAGGCACGGGCCGCCGCCGCGAAGAAGGTCGGCGAGAAGGTCCGCAAGGGCTACGCCCCGGCCGTCGCGGGACAGCGCGCCGCCCGCCCGGTGACCCGTCGTCAGGTCGCGTCGGCCCCGTCCACGGCGCGCGCCGTGGCGCCGGTGCTGTGGCGGTTCCGCACCGGCTCCTCGGCGTTCGGCATCCACGTCGACGACGACCGCTGCTGGGTCGGCAACCAGTCCGGCGACGTCTACACGCTGGACCGCGACGGCGGCGTCCTGGCCCGTTTCACCCTGCCGGACGGCGTCAAGTGCCTGGTCGCCGACGACTTCTGGATCTACGCGGGCTGTGACGACGGCAAGGTCTACGACCTGTCCTCGAAGCTGCCGTTCGCCGCGTACGACATCACGGCCGACGTGGACATCTTCTGGCTGGACATCCACGAGGGCGTCCTCAACGTCTCCGACCGGGGCGGCCGGCTCACCGTCATCGACCACGAGGACGAGCACCAGTGGGCCCGGCGCAGCCAGGGCGAGCACGCCTGGATGGTGCGCGCAGACGACCGAGCCGTCTACCACGGCCACCACCGGGGCGTCACGGCGTACGCGCCCGACGGCGGCGGCGAACTCTGGCACACCCCCACCCGGGGCGGCGTCCTGTTCGGCTGGCAGGAGGCGGACGCGGTGTACGCGGGGACCGCGCACCGGGTCGTCCAGCGGCTGTCCAAGGCCACCGGGGCGGTGGAGGCCACGTACGGCTGCGACAGCGCGGTGTACTCGTGCGCCACCTCGCCGAGCGGGCGGTTCGTGTTCGCGGGCGACGCGTCGTCGTCCGTCTACTGCTTCGACCGGGACGGCACGCGTCTGTGGAAGCTCGGCACCGGAGGCGGATCCGCCCTGTCGATGCAGTACCGCGACGAGCGTCTGTACCTGGTCACCACGGACGGCTCACTGGTGTGCGTGGACGCGAGCGACGCGGCGGTCGAGGCCGCCCAGCAGGGCACGGTTCCGGTGGCGCGGGACGTCAAGCTCGCCGCCGCCCTGCCGACCTACGCTCCCGCCACGGCGACGAGCGTGGCCACGGTGGCGCAGGCACCGGCCGGCGCCATCGTCGTCGAGTGCGTCCAGCGGGCCGGCCGGGTGCGGGTGCACGTGGTCTCCGACGGCTACGACGCATCGTGGAACGTCCAGTTCCCGCGCGAGATACGGGAGCCCGGGGCGCGTTACGTCGTCGACGCCCTGCACCCGGCGGCCGGCGGCTTCTACCGGGTCCGCGGCGACATCCGGCGCCTCCTGTGACGGCAGCCCTCGGCGCTCCGTGCAGCGTCCCGCCGCATCCGCCGTCCGCGCCGCCGCACCGGCCCTCGCGGGACGGCGCGGCGGCGCGGTCGGGTCAGGAGCGGCCCGGACGGCCCGGTGTCACGGCTTGCGGCCGACGCCGCCGTGCTCGCCGATCATGTCCGGGGCCGGGGAACCGGCGTCGGGACGCCACAGCGGCACCGAGACGACGCCCGGCTCCAGCAGTTCGAGCCCGTCGAAGTACGCCGTGATCTCGTCGATGGAGCGCAGGTTGTACGGGACGGCGCCGCTCTCGTTGTAGGCGTCCTGCGCCTGCTCGAAGACCGGGTCGACGCCTCGTGAGCCGTCGTTGACGGCCAGGTAGCTCCCGGACGGCAGCGCGGCCATCAGGTCGGTGACGATGGCGCGGGCCGTCGCGTGATCGGCGACGTGGCCGAGGATGTTGCTGAGGATGAGCGCGGTGGGGCGGCTGAAGTCCAGCGTCTCGGCGGCCGCGGCCAGGATGCGCTTGGGGTCCAGGACGTCGGCGTCGACGTACGCGGTCGCGCCCTCGGGGGTCGAGGTGAGCAGGGCGCGCGCGTGGGCCAGGACCAGGGGATCGTTGTCCACGTAGACGATCCGCGACTCGGGGGCGAGCCGCTGGGCGACCTCGTGGGTGTTCTCGGCGGTCGGCAGACCGGTGCCGACGTCGAGGAACTGCCGGATGCCCGCCTCCGTCACCAGGTGGGTGATGGTCCGGCGCAGGAAGGCGCGGCTGCTGCGGGCGATGGTGACGATGCCGGGGAAGACGGCCGTGTACGCGTCGCCGGCCTGTTCGTCGACGGGGTAGTTGTCCTTGCCTCCCAACCAGTAGTTCCAGATGCGCGCCGAGTGCGGCACCGACGTGTCGATGGTCTGGTGTGCCGCTGACGAGGTCTCAGGGTCGGTCATGGTCGTCGTCCGTCTTTCAGCCGAGGCGTGAGCAGTGCTGGCCACAACTTACGTCCCAACGAGCGTTTTCCGTACATCAGTTCACCTATCCGGTCGGTCCGAACGCTCACCTCGCCGACTCGCTCCTTCGTCAGTGGCCCCCGGCGGGCGGCTCGCAGCCGGTGCCGTCGGGGTAGCCGCCGAAGGCGTCGACCCGCGTCTTCTCGCGGTCGATGCCGCCCTCCAGGCACAGCGGCCGGGCGACGACGAGGAAGCTCACCCCGGTCGGACCGCTCTGGGACGACTGCACGTCCCCGTCGGCGTACCCGAGGCCGGTGAGGGCGGCGCGGGTGCTCTGCGGGCTGAAGTCGCCGCGCCGGCGCAGCGGTTCGAGCGCCCGCTCGATCCGCCGGGCGGCCGCCAGCCCGTCGCAGCGGCTCCGGCCGTGGAGCTGGAGGGGAACCCGGAAGCCGTGGTTCTCGGCGTAGTGGTCGGTGGGCGGTGTGGCGGGCGTGGAGGGGGTCGCGCTCGGGGTGGGGGCCGGCGCGGCGCTCTCGCCGGGGCACGCGAAGTCCGCCGGTGCGCCCGGCGTCGTCACGGCGGCCCGCGACGGAGCCCCGTCCCCGGCTTCCTGTCCGGCCCGCTGGGTTCCGCACCCCGCCGCCAGCAGGGCCAGCGCCGCCAGCAGCGGCGCCGTGCGCAGGATCGCGGGGCGTTCGGTCTTCGTCATGCGCCCATCCTCGCTCGTACGTCCGAGCCGCGTCATGAGTCCTCGTACTCAGCCTGGCCGGCGACCCGGCCCGGTCCCGGCTTCCGTGTGCCGGTCGATCCACCCGTGCCGCACCGGCCGCGCGGCAGCGGCGCCGGAGCGCTCCCGGTGCCGGCGCGTCCCGCGCGGACGGCCGTTCGTCCACGAGCGCGCCCCCGGGGCCCGGGGGCGCCTTCGGCGGGCTACGGCTTGATGCCCACCCCGGTCCAGAGGCTGACCTCGGCGTCCGTCGCCTCGACGGGGCCGTCCGGACGCCAGCGGTGGCCCACCGAGACGCCCGGGTCGAGCAGTTCCAGTCCGTCGAAGAAGCGGGCGACGTCGTCGCGCGAGCGGAACTGCACGGGTGTGCCCGCGCCGTTGTAGATGTCGGTGACCTTCTGCCAGGTCGACGGGTCGAAGTCGGGCGTGCAGTGGCTCAGGGCCAGGGCGCTGCCCGAGGGGACCACGTCCAGCAGCCGCGCCACGATGCCGTACGGGTCCTGCGCGTCGGTGACGAAGTGCATGAGCGCGTTGAGGGACAGCGCCACGGGCTGCGACAGGTCCAGCACCTCGGCCAGCTCGGGCGCCGCGAGCAGCGCGCCCGGGTCGTTGACGTCCCCGTGCACATAGGCCGTGCGTCCCTGGGGAGTGCTGCGCATCAGGCGCTCGGCGTACTTCAGGACGAGCGGGTCGTTGTCCGCGTAGACGACCCGCGCCTCGGGGACCACGGACTGGGCGACCTGGTGCAGGTTCGGCTCGGTCGGGATGCCCGTGCCGATGTCCAGCCACTGGCGGATGCCGTGCTCGCGGGCGAGGACCCGGGTGGCCCGGTGCATGAAGGCGCGGTTCTCGCGGGCGCACACGAAGATGCCCGGATAGACGCCCGCGACGGACTCCGCCGCCTGCTCGTCCACCTCGAAGTGGTCCTTGCCGCCCAGGTAGTAGTCGTACATCCGGGCTGAGTGCGGCCTGCTGGTGTCGATGTCGCGCGGAGCGTTCGAGGTGCTCATCCTGTGCCTTTCGGTGGTGTGCATGGGGGGTGCCGGGCAGGCCGGGGCCGCGGACGGCCCGTCCTGCCCGTCGTGCTCGGGCTCAGCCGGCCGCCAGGTGGTCGGCGAGGCCCCGCTTGACTCCCGCGACGAACGCGGCGATCTCCTCGGGCGTGTAGATCAGCGCGGGCCCGGCAGGGTCGGTCGACTGCCGCAGGGCCACGCGGCCGTCGGCGAGCTGCTTGGTCTGCACGCACTGGCCTCCGTTCGGTCCGCTCCACGGGGACTCCCAGCCGTGGTCGCCCAGGTCGGAGGCGGGCATCCCGTTGTAGACGTCGTGGGCGCGACCGTCGCCGCCGCCGATGCCGGTCATGAGTACTCCTTGCGCATACGGTTCAGGAGTGCCCTGCTGTCCGTGTCCGAGGTCAGCAGGGACATGCGGTTGTGGGCCTCCAGATGCGCCGCGACGTCGGAGCGCTGGTCCAGGTACACGGCGCCGGAGAGGATCTCGGTGTAGACGATGTCGGGCAGTTCCGGTTCCTCGAACCGGAAGTAGGTGAACGGCGCACAGGCGCCGACGTGCGCGCCGGCCGTGAACGGCACGATGTCGACGCTCACGTGCTCCAGCTCCGACACCTCCAGCAGCCGGTCGATCTGCTCCCGCATCACCTCGGGGCCGCCCACCATCCGGTGCAGCACCGCCTCCTCCAGCACCGTCCACAGCGTCGGGGCGTCGTCTCGCTCCAGCAGGCTCTGGCGGCGCAGCCGCAGGTCCACGCGGCGATCCAGGTCCTCGTCGCGGTCGTTAGGGAAGCCGCCGCCGAGCACTCCGCGCGCGTACCGGGGCGTCTGGAGCAGGCCCGTGACGTAGTGCGGCTCGTAGGTGCGCAGCGTCCTGGCCCCGGTCTCCAGACTGACGTAGCCGCTGAACCAGCCCGGCAGCACGTCGCGGTACGGATGCCACCAGCCCGGCTCGTTGGCCCGCTCGGCGAGGGCGACGAACTCCTCGATCTCGCGCGGGCCGGCTCCGTACGCGTCCAGCAGGATCTGCACGTAGAGCGGCCTGAGACCGACCTCCGCCTTCTCCAGCCGGCGGATGGTCAGCGGTTTGACGTGCAGGGCTCTGGCCGCGTCGTCCAGCGACACGCCCGCGTTCTGGCGTCGTTCCTGCAGCCGCCGGCCGAGGATCATGCGCAACACGGTGGGCGCGCTGGTGCTGCCCGTGCCCGAACGGCCTTCGCTCACGCCGTGCCTCCTGAGGGGTGTCACCCTGACGAGTCCGATGGCGCCCTGCTGGCGCGACCGGACGGATACCGGCCTGCTGAAATTATCAGGCAGTCGGTTGCAGCTTGAACTCCGGTGCGAGCATAGTTACTCACGTGAACCGCGCCGACGAACCTCAGTGTTCCCCCGTCAAGCTTCCTCATTTTCACGGGAGTTGGGGCGAGCAGGCGTTCGCGGCACGGGAGGACCGTACAGAACGCCCCGTCCACGTCGGTCCCTTGCTCACCTTCCCGGCCCCCGGCTGCTGCTCCCGCCCCCCACGGAAGGCGTCCACCGTGTCCCCCCACACGACTTCTCCCCGGCCGTTGGACACCTGGAGTCCGGACCGCGCGCACTGGCTCGAACTCCCCGCCCACCGCGCCAGCGTGTCGGTGGCGCGTCGCTCGATGGACGCCCGGCTGACGGCGTGGCGACTGCCCGGCGAGCTGTGCGCGGACGCGGTCCTGCTCGTGTCCGAACTCGCCACCAACGCCGTACGGCACGCGCTCGGCGCCCGGTTCCTGTGCGGGGTCGGGCTGGTCGGCGCGGCAGGCCTGCGCCTGGAAGTGCACGACCAGGACCGCTCGGGCCGGGTCCTGCCCCGTCGCGAGCCCGGCCCGGACGACGAGGGCGGCCGCGGGCTGCTCCTCGTGGAGCAACTCGCCCAGACCTGGGGCGTCGACCGCTCCAACCTGACCGGCGGCAACGCCGTATGGGCGATGCTGCGATCCTGACGGATCAGCAACTGCGCTCGCGCGGCGGCCGACCGACCGACGGCCGGCCGGCCGGCCGGATGTGAGCGTGGAGTCGGCCGTCCAGCGGCCCACACCCGGCGCCCCGCACCCCACCGCGCGCCGAGGCGGACGCCGGACGCCGGACACCGGACGCACAAGGGCGGCAGGTGGCCGTGTGCGTCCGGTGGCGCGGGTTCCGCGGGCTACTCGCCCTTGGGCGCGGTCTGCTGCACCACCTCGAAGGACCACAGCGTGGACCCCGAGGCCGCCGGCTTGGGACGCTCGCCCTCCGCGCCGCCCCCGTGCGCCGCCTTCATCGAGCCCTTGAGCCACGCCTGGAAGGACTCCTCGTCCCGCCAGCGGGTGTAGACGAGGTAGGTGTCGGTGCCCTCGACCGGGCGGAGCAGCTCGAACCACTCGAACCCGTCGGAGTCCCCGACGGCGTCGGCCCGCGCGGCGAACCGCTTCTCGAGGGTCTCCCGCTGCTCCGCCAGGACGGTCAGTACGTTGATCTTCACTACGCTCATGGCCCCATCCTCCCGCGCCCGGCGGCACGGCGTCGCGAGGGGCCCGCGCCAGGGGACGCCGCGGTGCGCGCCGGGCCGGGGCCGGCGAGCGGGTGTTGCCTGCGCCGGGCGTCCGGCGCACCCTGTTCGTATGACCGCGCGGGACGGGCCGACGCTGATCGCCTCCGTCCAGCGGGCGTTCCGCCTGCTGGAGGCGGTGAGCGCGCACGACAACGGCGCGCCGGCGAAACGGCTGGCACGGGAGGCGGACCTGCCCCTGGCCACCGCCTACCACCTGCTGCGGACCCTGGTCCACGACGGCTACCTGCGCAAACTCCAGGACGGCGGGTTCGTCCTGGGGGACCGGGTGCAGACGCTGCGCACGACGGGAAACGCGCAGGCCCTGCTCAGCAGGGTGCGCCCCACGCTGGCCGCGTTGCGCGACGAGCTGGCGACCCCCGCCTACCTCACCTTCTACGAGGAGGGCGAGATCCGGGTCGCGGAGATCGTGGACGGGCCGCGGACGCCGCGCGTGGACCTGTGGGTCGGATTCGAGGACGCGGGGCACGCCACCGCGCTCGGCAAGTCCGTGCTGCGCGAGCTGGACGACGACGCCCGCAGGGAGTATCTCTCCCGGCACCACCTCGCCGACCTCACGCCGAGGACCATCACCAGCCCCCGCGAACTGCTGCGGCGGCTGGACGCCTCTCCTGTGGCCCCGGCGGTCACGGACCTGGAGGAGTACGCGCTCGGCACGGTCTGCGTGGCGGTGCCCGTCTACAGCGGCGACACGCTCGGCTCGCTCGGGGTCTCCCTGCCGGTGGACCGGCTTCCCCGGCTGGAGCAGGTCCGGGACCGCCTCTTGCCGATCGCCGGTCGCGTGACCAGGAGTCTTTCGCTCACCGTCTGATCGTTCACTATCTGAAAATCTGATCCTTGTGAGCGGCCGCGCCGACCCGTTTCCTGGTGGAAACGGACATTCGAGGACTTCTCGGCGCACACGTGAGGACTACGGACCAGCATGACTCAGGCCCGCAACCATGACGGCGACCACCGCCCGACCCGGCTGTTCGGACCCAGGGCGGCGGCGGCAGGCCGGGTCCTGCCCCTGCTGATCACTCTCGTCATCGGGACCGTCATCCTCCTCGGCGGAGCCGGGACGGCCTGGCTGCCGCTGCTGGCGGCCGGGCCCGCGCTGGCCGCCAGCACCCACGGACCGCGGGGCGTCCTCGGGGTGGGCCTGCTCGCCGCGGGACTCGGGGCGGCGCTCGGCGCCCGCGACGGCGCCCGGGGGGCGGAGCTGGCGGCCGTGGCGGCCGCGCTGCTGGCCGTCACCTGTGCGAGCACCCTGGCCGGCGATCTGCGCACACGCCGGGAACGGGTCCTCGCGGACGTCCGGTCGGTCGCCGAGGCCGCCCAGCACGCGCTGCTCAAGCCGGTGCCGGCGACGGTCGGCCCCTTCGAGGCGGCCGTCCGCTACAGCGCGGCGGCCGCCGAGGCCAGGATCGGCGGGGACCTCTACGCGCTGGTGCCCACTCCGTACGGCGTACGGCTGATCGTGGGGGACGTGCGCGGCAAGGGGCTGCCGGCGGTGGGCACCGCGGCGCTCGTCCTCGGTGTCTTCCGTGAGGCCGCCTACGACGAACCCGATCTGCTCGCCGTCGTCGAGCGCATCGAACGCAGTCTCGCGCGCAACCTCGGGGCCGACGACTTCGTCACCGCCGTGATCGCCGGGTTCCCGCGCCCCGGACTGCTGCACGTGGTGAACTGCGGACACGCGCCGCCGCTGCTGGTGCGCGCGTCGGCGCGGATCGAGTCGGTGGAGCCCGTGCCGCCCGCCCCGCCCCTCGGGCTGCGGGCCCTGACCGACCAGACCCCCGGCCTTCAGGAGCTGTCCTTCGCGGACGGTGACCAGCTGCTGCTGTACACCGACGGCGTCATCGAGGCCCGGGACCGCGAGCGCGCCTTCTACCCGCTGGTCGAGGGACTCGCCCGCCATCTGTCCGACGAGCCCGCGCGCACGCTCGGCGCCGTCCATGACGAGCTGCTGGCGCATGTCGGCGGTCGCCTGCACGACGACGCGGCGCTGCTGCTGATCCGCAAACCGCTCCCCGTCCCATCGGCGGACTCTCAACTTCCCTCCCCTGTAACGGTGTTGGGGGAACCGGCGAGCTGACCGCGATGGCGTGTGCAGCAGACTGTGTTCATGACATTCATGAGGAAGTCCGCCGCCGCGCTGACCGCCGCCGCGGCCTCCCAGGGCCTGTTCGCCGCGCCGGAACGGGACCCCGTCGCGGCGGCCGCGTCCGGCCTGTGACGCTGAGACGCACGTCACATGCCTCGCGGCCGGTTCCGCCGTCACGTCGTGTCCGGACGGTGCGTCAGTGCTGGGCAACCGTCCACACGGCAAGGAGATCACCATGGAAGCGCGTCTCGACCTCTTCGGCAGCCGGCTCGGGTCCACCCTCCTGAAGCACTTCACCGCGGCCGGAAAGACCGTCTCGGACTCCACGCTGCCGCCCTCGACCCGCGACCTGGTGCTGCTGCGCGCGAGCCAGATCAACGGCTGCGGCTTCTGCACCGACATGCACGCCAAGGACGCCGCGCACGCGGGGGAGACGCCCGTGCGCCTCGCGCTGGTCGCGGCCTGGCGCGAGGCCACGGTGTTCACGGATGCCGAACGGGCCGCCCTGGAGCTGACGGAGGAGGGCACCCGCATCGCGGACGCGGCCGGCGGCGTCCGCGACGAGGTGTGGGCGAACGCCGCCGAGCACTACGACGAGGAGCAGCTCACCGCACTGGTGGCGACCATCGCCGTCATCAACGCCTTCAACCGGCTGAACGTCATCGCCCGGCAGCCCGCGGGCGACTACACGCCGGGCCAGTTCGGCTGAACGGTCATCGCGGAGGGCCCGGCTTCACGGAACGTGCACACCTCGCCGGGTGAACTTTAGAATTCAAACGCTACGCTCGTCGCCAGTTCGAGCGGCCGGGGCCTCTCCGCCGCGCCGCTCGTCCTCCCCTGCCCCCTGCACAGGAGACGCGCGTGCGCGACGGCGACGTAGTGGTGATCGGTGGCGGCTATGCGGGCGTCCGTCTGGCGAAACGCCTCGACGCGACGGCGCGGGTCACCCTCGTGGACCGCAAGGAGGTCTTCTTCCACCGCATAGCCTCCCTCCGGGCCGGTGTGCGCCCGGAGTGGTCGCTCACGCCCTTCATCCCGTACGACCGGCTGCTGCGCGAGGGCCGGATGGTCGTGGGCAAGGCCGTGCGCATCGACACCGACGCACGGCAGGTCGTCCTGGCGACGGGTGAGCGACTCCCCTACGACGTGGTCGTCATCGCCTCGGGCGCCGACTATCCCGAACCGGCGCGCTTCACCGGCGTCTTTGCCGAGGAGACGATCGAGTCGTTCGCCGGGCACCAGCGCAGGGTCGCCGCCGCCCGGCACGTGCTGGTGGTCGGCGGCGGCCCCTCGGGCGTCGAACTGAGCGCGGAGATCCGGCTGGCCCGGCCGGACGCCCGTGTCACCCTCGCCCATTCGGGACCGACGCTGCTGCACGGCACGGGCAGCGAACGGGCCGGGCGCAGGGCGCTCGACTGGCTGGAGTCGCACGACGTGGAGGTCCGCCTCGACTCGTTCATGTCCCCCGGCAACGACTTCGGCGCCTACCGCGACGCCCACGGCGGCGTCGTCCACGCCGACCTTTCCTTCTGGGCCACCGGCACCACCCCGAACACGCTGTGGCTGCGCCTGGCCGGGCACGGCGACTGGCTCACCGCGAGCGGCCACGTCAAGGTCGACCGCAGGCTCAGGGTCCACGGGCGGCCGGACGTCTTCGCGGTCGGCGACGTCAACGACGCGAGCGAGCTGAAGATCACTCCCACCGCGCTCGCCCAGGCCGACCTCGCCGCCCACAACATCCGCGCCCACCTGCACAGTTCGGGTCGGCACCGCAGGGAGCCCCGCCTCTACCGGCCCCTGCGGCGCACCCCGCTCATCGTGCCCTTCGGCCCGGCCGACGGGATGACGCTGCTGCCCGTGCCGGGCGGCGAGAGCGCGGTGCTCGGCGGCCGGACCTCCGTGCTCGCCAAGGCGAAGACGCTCATGACCCCCTACATGAGGCGGCAACTCGGCTACACGGCCGCCTGATCGGCCGGATCCGCCCGATCCGGCGACGGGATCAAGGAGATCCGCCCCGGCTGGTCGACGTGGTGGTCACCAGTCGGTACTCCCTGAGGCGCGCGAGGACTCACTTGGCCGTGCGGGAGGGCATCCGCCGGTTCCTGGATCGGTACCGGTCCGCCCACCGCCGACGACACCCACGAGGTCGCGCAGCGCGTCGCACCGGACTCCGGCTCGTCCACGTCGACGGCGACCCCGTCGCGCTCGCCCGCGCGCACGCCCTGCCGACCGGCACGCCGCTCTCCCGCGCGGAGAACTCCCGTCCTACGTCATGGCGTCGGCCGCGTGCCGCCCTCCGGCGTCGTCCCGCAGCATCGGCAGCGCGTCGAGGTACTCGGGCGGGTGGTCGAAGGCGCGGGTGAGGGTGGTGAGATGCGGTCGCAGGCGGTGGGTGAGGTCGTCGACGACGACGGGGAACTCGTGGACGTGCTGCGCGGCGATATGGCCGTCGGCCAGCAGAAGGCCGGTGTGCGGGGCGAGTTGGCCGAGCAGGAAGAGGGCCGTGAGGTCGCCGAGCACGCCGTGGGCGGGTCCGCCCGCGGCGTCGGCCAGGGCGGCGAGCATGACGTCGGCCGCGTTCAGGACGGTGTGGACGCGGGCGCGCTGGAGGGCGGGGCCGGAGGCCGTGTTCCAGCGGCCCTGCGGATCGTGTGCGGGCCCGCCGCGCAGCGCCCGGTTCGCCTGGGCGTGGAACGCCTGCTCGGTGCGGGCGAGCAGGTCGCGCAGGAAGCGGGGGTCGGTGAGGTCGGGCGGACCCGGGGCGGCGACCGGTGAGGCGGGCGGACGGTGCAGGAGTTCGGCGGCCGCCTTGGTGGAGACGAGAAGGTTGTCGCCCTCCGCGGTGATGGTCCCCTCGATGTACTCGGGGAAGCCGGCGAGGAGGTTGGCGGGCAACAGCCCCTGGGCGCCGCAGCGTTCGCGCGCTTCCAGGGCGATGGTGCGCGCCTGCCAGGTCGTCCAGGCCTTGGCCAGGGCGATGAGGCGCTCCAGGTCGTCGCGGTCGTCGACGCCGTGGCGGGCCCAGGCGGCGGTGAGGGACCGGTGGAGCAGGGTCATGGCGTAAGTGGCGGCCACGGCCTCCAGGAGCCTGCCGTGGTGGGTGCGGTGGGTGTTCACCGGGACGCGCCGGTCGGGCCTCGTTCCGCTGACGTGACGCCGGTCGCCGTACCGGACGGCGATGGCCAGCGCGGCGCGGGAGGCGCCGACGGCCGCCGCGCTCATGCAGAGCTTCCCGGCGGTCACCCGGGCGATCGACGTGAGGAACCGCTTGCGGCGGTTGCCGAGGCTGCTGGTGAAGGCGCCGTCGGCGTCGAGGCGGCCGTGCTCGCCCTGGAGGAGGGCGCTGCCCGGCAGCGGGAAGTGGTCGAAGGAGGTGAGGCAGTGGTCGACGGGGGCGTTCGGCCGGAGCGGGAGGGCCTCGACCGTGACATGGGGGAGGGGGCCGTCGTGGTCGGTGAGCGGGGTCAGGAAGAGGAAGACGCCGTGGTCCCGCTCGCCGACGAGGAGGCGGGCGGCGACGACGGCCGACTTCGGGCCGCCCAGGGAACTGGTGTTGGGCATGAACTTCGCGGCGCCCGGATGCGGGGTGTGCAGGACGAAGCCGCCGGTCGCGGGGTCGTAGCGGGCGGTGGTCTCCAGCGCGGTGGCGTCGTTGCCGTGGTCCAGCTCGGTGCACAGGAAGGTGCCGACGCGGCGCAGCGAGGCGAACTCGTCCAGGTTCCTCGACGCGGCGTCGGCGTGGTCGAGAACGCTGCCGAGGAAGAGGTTGTAATGGATGCTCGCGACGGTGGTCAGGCCGCCGCCGCCGTCCACGATGGCGGCCCATTCGTGCAGGGCGGTGAGCAGGGCCGGGTCGGTCGCGAGGGACACGGGGTCGTCGAGTGTGTCGTTGACCAGACGCAGCCGGTCGTAGGACTGCGCGGCGCGCTGTTCGGGCGTCAGGCCGGGCCGGTGGCGGAAGGCGTCCCGGCTTATGAGCCGCCGCCAGGGGGCGTGGACCCGTTCACGGTCGCCGTCCCCGTCGAAGAGCAGCCGGGTCAGCTCACGGGTGAGGGCGTCCCCGGGGTCCGCCGCGTCCTCGGGGGACGGGTCCGGCGCGCCCGCCGGCGGGCCGGGGGAGCGGTCCGTCGGGGCGTCCGGGCCGGCCGGGCCGCAGGAGGGCGCTCGTGGTGCGGCCGCGTCCGGGGCGTGCTCTGCCGGGCAGGGCCCGGCGGGGCCTTCTGCGTCGTGGAATGCCAGCAGGGCCATGACCTTCTCCCCCGTCGGTCGCGGATTCGGAACGTGGACGTCTGGATGCCCGATGAGCCAGAAGATACGGACCTCCCGGTTTGCTCATCAAGTCGGAAATCGGCAAACACCTTTGCCGAGAATGGCGTGAACCGATGGGTCCACGTGCCGCAAGCGGGCCCGGCGTACGGCAGTCGTCCCTGGTGACCGCGGGAAGGGCGGGGGAGGAGGGCCTCGGCCGAAACCGTCGTCGCGGGCCGCCGGTTTCCGGTTCCGCCCGGTGGGACCGCGGTGCGGGGGCGTTCCGGGAGCGTTGCGGGGGCCGGTGCTGCGATGCTCTCACGGAGCGTGCGGGCCCGGGAGCCGGCGAGGTGGCGCGGAACGAACGTGTCGGTATATTCCGGAGCCTGGTTCGCGGGAGCTATCTCGGAGGTAGGGCGTGGCGGTGCAGGAACGGGCCGTGCGGAAGAGGCGGGCCGTCCTCGTCGCGGCCGCGGCGGTGTTCGCGGAGGTCGGGTACGAAGCGGCGACGATCTCGGAGATCCTCGCCCGGGCCGGTGTGACCAAGGGCGCGCTGTACTTCCACTTCTCCTCCAAGGAGGCCCTGGCCCAGGCCGTGCTGGCCAGTCAGCTGGGGGCGATCCCGGCCGTGCCGCAGCGGAAGCTGACGTTGCAGCAGGGGCTGGACGAGGCGTTCGTCCTGGCCCATCTGCTGTCGGTGGGGGATCCGCTGGTGCAGGGCAGCATCCGCCTGACGGTCGACCAGGGGGCGCTCGGCGACGGCCTGGACCGACAGGCGCCGATGCGCGGATGGATCGCGCGCAACGCCGAACTGCTGGGGCGGGCGAAGGACAGGGGAGAGCTGCTGCCGCACGTCGACGTCGACGCGGCGGCGCGGATGTTCGTGGGCGCCTTCACCGGGGTGCAGGTGCTGTCCAAGATCATGACCGGGCACGCGGACCTGCCCCAGCGGGTGACGGACCTTCAGCGCCATCTGATGGCCGGGGTCGCCGTGCCCGCGGTGCTGTTGCAGCTGGACACCGCGCCGGACCGGGGCGCCCGGGTCTACGAGGAGGCCGTGCAGGCCGGTTGGGGCGGCGCGCAGCCCCAGGCCGCCGGGTGAGTGCCGCGGACGGCACGCCGGCCCTGCCGCCCCGGAAGCGCTGAAGCGGCGCGCGGGACGGCCGGCGGTGGGACGGCCGCGCCGGCACGTCCTCGCGGTGCAGGTGGGGTCGGTGGGACGGACGAGGGCGGTGGGCCGCGGGGGGTTGAGCGGGACATGCCGCGGGGAGGGGAGAGGCGAGACGTTGTCCGGGACGCCGTTGTGCGCTCCCGTGGGAGGGCTGGGGGAAGCCGGCCCTCGGGCTCCCGGCACGTGACCATGCCGACGTGTGCGAGACGAAAACCGGGGAGTACGACCATGGATGCGACTGCGTGCCCTTACGCCCTCGACGTGACGGGGCGTGACCTCGCGGGCGAGGCCGCGATGCTGCGGGCCGGGGGACCGGCGGTCCGCGTGGAACTGCCCGGGAGAGTGGTGGCCTGGGCGGTGGTGCGCCAGCGGTACGTGGAGCGGCTGCTGACCGACCCGCGGGTGTCGAAGGACGCGCGCCGGCACTGGCCGGACTTCATCGAGGGCAGGATCACCGAGGAGTGGCCCCTCTACCCGTGGGTGGCCAACGAGAACATGCTGTTCGCCTACGGAGCCTCGCACGCCCGGCTGCGCAGGCTGGTGGCCGGGGCGTTCACCGCCCGCCGCTCCGAGGCGCTGCGGCCGCGGGTCGAGCAGATCGCCGCCGGACTCGTCGACTCCCTCGCGCGGACGGACGGGGCGGAGGGGCCGGGGGCGCCGGTGGACCTGCGAGCCCGGTTCGCCGAGCTGTTGCCGATGCGGGTGATCTGCGAGCTGTTCGGGGTGGAGCAGGGCGCGGACACCGACGCCCTGTGCGCGGCGCTGCACACCGTGTTCGGCACGACGAACAGCGGCCAGGAGGTCGAGGCGGCCCGGCTGGAGGCCTTCGTCCGGTTGTCGGAGCTGGTGCGGGCCAAGCGCGCCGAGCCCGGCGACGACCTCACGTCGCTGCTGATCCAGGCCCGTGACCAGGACGACCGGCTGAGCGAGGAGGAGCTGCTGGGCACCCTCTTCCTCATGATCGCCGGCGGGCAGGACACCACGGCCGCGCTGATCACCAACGCGGTCGCGGCGCTCCTGCTCGCGCCCGAACAGCTGGACCACGTCCGGGAGGGCCGGGCGACCTGGGAGGACGTGGTGTCCGAGACGATGCGGGTGCACACCCCCGGGGCGTACTCGCCGATGCGGTTCGCCGTCGAGGACATCGATCTGGACGGTGTGCTGATCCGCAAGGGCGAGGCCATCCTCGTCTCCTTCGCGGCAGGCGGCCGCGATCCCGAGCGCCACGGGCCGCACGCCGACCGCTTCGACCTGCTGCGCACGGGCCGTGACGGCCTCGGCTTCGGCCACGGCCCGCACCGCTGCATGGGCGCCCCGCTCGCCGCGGTGGAGGCCGAGAGCGCCTTCGCCGCGCTCTTCGACCGCTTCCCCCGTATGACGCTCGCCTGCGCGGCGGACGAACTGCGGCCGATGCCGAGCTTCTTGATGAACAGTCACCTCGCGCTGCCGGTCCTGCTCGCCCCGCGGGAGCGCTGAACGGCCGCTACTTGGTCTCGACCCGGCCGAGGGCGTGCGGGCCGGTGGTCAGGGCGTCCTGCGCCGACTGCCAGGCCGGGTCGCCCGGGTACAGCCGGCTGCGCAGGTAGGCCCAGGTCAGGCGCTGGACGGCGGCGACCCGTTCAGGGCTGTCGTCGGTCGTCTCGGCGACGTCGTACCCGGACACGCCGCCGAGGCCGTGCTCGGCGCCGAAGAGCGTGAGCAGGGTCTTGGGGCCGGGGGCGAGCCGGTAGGGGTCGGCGTGCCAGTCCGGGCCGGCGACGGTCAGATGGGGCGAGTCGTCCTCATCGCCCGCGACGACCAGCGCCGGCGTCGTCATGGCCGAGAAGTCCGTGGTCCCGAGGAAGGGGTAGTTCCGCGTCACCGTCTCGGTGACGGCGTCGCCGCCCCGGCCGGGCGCGGCGAGCAGGACGCCCGCCTTGACGCGCGGGTCGGCCAGGTCCACCACGGCGCCGTCCTCGGGGTCGGTGAGACGGGCGCCGAGCAGCAGGCTCGCGGTGTGCCCGCCCATCGAGTGGCCGGCCACCGCCACCCGGTCGCGGTCCAGGCGTCCGGGAAGCTGCGGGACGGCGGCCTCGATCGCGTCGAGCCGGTCGAGGACGTGCCGCATGTCCTCGGCCCGCGAGCGCCAGAACAGAGGGGCGCCGGGGGTGCCGGGGGGCAGGTTCAGCCTGGTGGAGCTGAGGTGGGTGGGCTGGACGACGGCGAAGCCGTGCGCCGCCCAGAAGTGGGCGAGCGGGGCGTACCCGTCGAGCGAGGAGAGGTGGTGGGAGAACCCCTGGCCGTGCGAGAGGAGGACGACGGGCAGGTCGTCCCCGGTGACGGGCGCGGTGATCCGCAGCTGGAGGTCCACGGGCCGGCCGGGGACCGGCAGCGTGACCGGGCCGACCGACAGCACGGCGGTGCGCGGGCCGGAGTCGTCCCTGGGGTAAGCCGGTTGGCTCATGGTGCTGGTGTCCCTTCGATGGCCTCCCCGGCCGCCGGACCGGTCGGTCGGCGCGCGCGGGTGGCGGGCAGGAGCGACCGTCCGGCCCGGCGCGAGCCGAAGCGGAACGTCGCTCCGTTTAATGTACGGAACGCTGTTCCGTTTCGTCAACGTGCGGGGCCACAGGTGTGCCCGCGGCACGGAGGCGCAGGGACCCGGAAACGCAGGGCGGCGGCGGATTCAGCGGGTCAGGCGGTGCCTGCGGCCGCCGCGCCGGAACCGGACGGCGGCGTAGACCAGATCCGCCAGCAGCACCAGCGCACCGATGATCAGCAGGTAGAACAGCCCGTGGGCCGCGAATCCGATGATGCCCAGGACGAGGGCGGCGAGGATCAGGAACAGGAACAGGCTCATCGGCTCTCCCGGCGGTCTCGTCGTCAGCGACGGGCGAGGCGTCGTTCGCCGCCGGCGCCCGGCATGTAGTCCAGCGCGTAGTGCGCGAACACCTTCGGTTCGTCCTCGGCGGGCAGTTCGCCGTCGACGTCGATCGCCGGGGCCTTCTTGACGGCGTTCTTGTCGTGGACGACCCGCAGATAGCCCGGACCGACCGTCGCGCCCGTGAGGGGCACGAACACCAGGCGGCGCCGGGTGGGCAGTCCGACGGTCACCGTGGCGAAGGAGGGGCAGTCCGTCCCGGTGTCCACGTAGACCGACTCCAGCGCGCCGATCCTGTGCCCCTGCGGATCGACGACGTCGTGACCACGCCATTCACGGATGTCACCGGCTTCGAACATGAGGACCTCCCGCACGTCCGGGTACCCGGGTTGCCGTCCGCGATGCCCGTGCGCCGCCCTCGTGCGCCCGTCCGGCGGCCCCGGCCGCGCTCACTGCGGCCGGGCCAGCAGCACGGCGACGTCGTCCTGGGCCGGAACGGGCAGCATGTGCGCGAGGACGTCGTCGCAGAGCGCCCTCAGCGACCGGCCGGGGCGGCGCAGGGCCGCCGCCAGCCGGGCCAGCCTCTGGTCGAGGTCCGCGCCCCGGGTCTCGATCAGCCCGTCGGTGTAGAGGACGAGCAGCCCGCCCGGCGGCAGCGGGACCTCCTCGGTCCCGAACTCCCGTCCTCCGGTCCCCAGCGGAGTGCCCGGCGAGCCGTCGAGGAAGGTGATCGTGCCGTCGGGCGACGCCACGGCCGGCGGGGGATGACCGGCCCTCGCCACGAGACATCCGCCGGAGGCGGGATCGTGGACGGCGTAGACGCAGGTCGCCAGCTGGTCCTCGCCCATGTCGGCGACGAGGTCGTCCAGCGAGCGGAGCATGTCGGCGGGGTCGATGCCGAGCCGGGCCAGGGTGCGCACGGCCGCACGCAGCTGACCCATGATCGCCGCCGCGTGGATCCCGTGCCCCATGACGTCCCCGATGACGAGTCCGGTGCGCTCCTCGGGCAGCGCGATGACGTCGAACCAGTCGCCGCCGACGTCGTGTTCGCTGGCCGGCAGGTAGCGTCCCGTCAGTTCGAGGCCGGGGACGGCGGGCAGCGCGCTGTTGGTCAGACTGCGCTGGAGGGTCAGGGCGGCCGCACGCTGGCGGGTGTACATGAGCGCGTTGTCGATGTTGAGGGCCGCGCGCGCCGCCAGCTCGTCGATCAGCACGCAGTCCTGCTCGTCGAAGGGCTCACGGCTGCGCACCCGCGTCACCACGACCGCGCCGAGCGCCTTGCCGCGGGCTACCAGCGGGATCAGCCGCGCCGAGCCGAGCCCCATGAGGTAGGCGCGCAGTTCCTCGGCGCGGGGGTCGGGGACCAGCGCCGGGACGTCGGACCGGTACAGGTCGGTCGGCCGCCCGTCGGCGATGACGCGTTCGTAGAGCGAGCCGCGCTCCAGCCGGGACGTCATCCCCGGGACCAGCCGCGCCGTGGGGGCGGCCGGGTCGGGGAAGAGGGCGGCCATCCGGCGGATGACCCCGCGCGTGGCCTCCGTGGACTCGTCGGGGCTCATCACGTCGTCGAGGAGCTGCACGTCGGCGGAGTCGGCGAGCTGGGGCACCAGCATCCGCACGATCTCCTCGCAGGTCTGCCACAGGTCCAGCGTCGTCCCGATGCGGGTGCCGGCCTCCGCGAGCAGGGCGAAGCGGCGCCGGGCGCGCTCGGCGTCGTGCTCGGCCCGCTGGCGCTCCGTGATGTCGATGAGGGACGCGATCACGCCCAGGGTCCGGCCGCTGCCGTCGACCAGCGGGGCGTAGGAGCAGGACCAGGTCCGTTCCCGGTCGGGGTCGGAGGGGGTGCGGCCGGTGCGGCGGACGTCGACGACGGCCCTGCCGCTGTCCAGCACGTCCTGCATGGTCTTCTCCAGCGCCACGGCGTTGACCCCGGGCACGACCTCCGTCAGCCGCCTTCCGAGGTGCTCGGCGGGGGAGACCCCGTTCATCCGGGCGAGCGCGTCGTTGACGCGCAGGAACCGCAGGTCGGTGCCGAGGGTGGCCAGGCCGATGGGCGACTGGCTGAACAGACTCTCCAGGGCCGCCAGCGAATCGCGCATGCGCAGGACCTCGGAGGTCTCCACCGCGATCAGCAGGGCGCCGGGCCGTCCCTGGGCGTCGGCGGCCGGCACGATCCAGGTCTCCATGGTGACCGGATGGCCGTCGCGATGGCGCACCGACAGGGTGCCCACGACGGTCTCCCCGGCCTGGACCCGGTGGGTGAGCTGATCGGCCAGCTCGTGATTGCCCTCCGGGACCAGCAGGCCGGAAGCCGGACGGCCGAGCACGTCCTGCGGCCGGAAGCCGAGCAGGTCCTGTGCGGCCAGCGACCATTCGACGATGCGTCCGTGCGCGTCCTCCCGCCACAACGCGATCGGGAGCAGCTCGCGCAGCACGTCGGCGTATCCGACCGCGTCCGAGGGCTGTTCGACCGCCTGGTCCGCCCGGTGAGGAGCGCCCATCGCTTGACCTCCCCAGTGGGCGGGCAGGATTGCACACGAAAACACCATATCCGGAAGAATGGGTTCCGACGGTGTTCCGCCCGGCGCCGCGAGGAGAGCACGGGTGCGTCACGTCGCCGCGTCACGGGGTCCGGCCCGGTCCGGCGGCAGATGACGGGCCGCGAGCAGGGTGAGGGCGGCCTCGGTCGCCTCCTCGACGCCGATGCGCATCAGCCGGGGGTCGGGGCGGTCGCCGTGCGGGTCGCCCGGCGGGCCGGGCCGCCACAGGGCGATGTGCCGGGCGAGCGGCGGCGGGCCCCACAGGCGGGGTGACACGGGGCCGAACAGGGTGACGGACGGCGTCGCGTGCGCCACCGCGAGATGCGCGAGCCCGGTGTCGCCGCTGACCAGCAGGTCGGCCCGGGCGACGAGCGCAGACAGGCGCGCGAACGGCAGCCCGCCGGACAGCACGTCTCCGGACGGCGTCGCGGAGCCGCGGGCGACCTCGCGGACCAGCGCGTCCTCCCCGGGGCCGCCCGTCAGCACGACCCGGTGCCCTCGCGACCGCAGCCGCCGCACGAGGTCGGCGTAACGCCCGGCGGGCCAGCGCCGCGACGCGGCCTCCGCCCCCGGGTGCACGACGACGGCCCCCGGCGCGGGGGAGGCGGCGGCCGGCTCGGGCAGGCGCACGTCGTCCGGGTCGGCGGGGATGCCGTACGCCGCGAGGAACCGGCACCAGCGCACCCGCTCGTGCTCGTCGCGGCGCCACACGCAGGGCCGGTCGGGAGGCGGGTCGGGACCGGTGAACGCGAGCAGGCGGCGCGGGCTCAGCGCGGCGAGCGCGTCTCGGCTCGCGGGCCCGTTGCCGTGCAGGTCGACCGCCACCTCCGGCGGCGGACCCGGCCATCCCGTCAGCGACGGCACCGCGCGGTGCGGGGCCTCGGCCGGCAGGACGTCGTCCACGGCGCCCGTGGCCAGCGCGGCCTCGCCGAGCGCGGCCGGCAGCGCCAGCACCACCCGGTGCCCGGGGAAGGCCCGCCGCACGCCCCGCAGGGCGGGGACCCCGGCCAGCAGATCGCCCAGCCCCAGCGCGCGCAGCACCAGCACCCGCGGCCGCGCCGCCGGGCCGGTCACCCGCGTCGCCGTCCCGTCAGGGGCCGCGCCGGACGCGGGCCCGACGCGGCCCGCCGGGCGATGCCGGTGGTGGAGCGGCCGTCCAGGTAGGGGAAGAGGACGACCTGGCCGCCCCAGCTCTCCACGAGCGCCGCCTCCGGCAGCCGGCTCGCGGCGTAGTCGCCGCCCTTGGCCCAGATGTGCGGGCGCAGCTCGCCCAGGAGCCGTTCGGGGGTGTCCTCGTCGAACACGGCGACCGCGTCGACGCACTCCAGCGCCGCCAGTACCCGGACCCGGTCCGCCAGCGGGACCAGGGGCCGCCCGTCGCCCTTGCGGCGGCGCACGGACGCGTCCGAGTTGACGCACACGACCAGGCAGTCGCCTGCCCGGCGGGCCGCCTCCAGCAGCGCCACATGACCGGCGTGCAGCAGGTCGAAGCAACCGCCCGCGGCGACGACCGTGCCGCCCGCCGCGCGGACCCGGTCCACCAGGCCCGCCGCGTCGTCGCCGGCCGGTCCGGCCGGGGGCCCGTCCTCGGTCCACAGCGCGCGGACACCGCCCTCGGCGACGTACCGGGTGGCCGCCTGCACGGCGTCGCGCACCGCGGTCTCGGTGAGCACGCCGTCGGCGAGCCGCCCGGCGGCGGTCGCCGCGAACCGGTCGCCGGCCCCGCAGGCGTCCCCCTGCGCCGTCACCGGCGACGGCATCAGCAGAGGCGTCCCGCCGTGCGACAGCAGGGCCCCGCGCCCGCCCAGCGTGACCGCCACGGAGGCCGCCCGCCAGGCCCGCACCAGCGCGTCCGCGTCCCGCGCCGCACCGTGCAGCGGGTTGGGATCGCCCGCCGCGGGGCCGTCGGCGAGCCGGCCGGCGAACGAGCGCGCCTCCGCAGCCGACGGCGTGGCCAGCCGTACGCCGGGCACCGGCGGGCCGCCGCGCGGATGCGGATCCCAGACCACCGGAGCCCGTGCGGCCGTCGCGGTCAGCGCCTCGCGCAGCACATCGGCGGCGCCCCGCCCGTAGTCGGCCACGAGCACCGCCCCTGCCCCCTCCAGCGCCTTCCACGCCTCGTCCGTGGCCGCCCGCGTCCGGCCGTCGCCGTCGTCCAGGCGCAGCAACGGCCTGCCCTCGGCGAAGACGCGGGTCTTGCTGGACAGCGCGCCCGACAGAGGCAGCCGCACCAGGCGCACCCGGTCCGCGAGCAGCCCCGCCAGACAGGCGCTGCTCTCGTCGTCGCCCAGCGCGGTGACGAGGGTGACGGGCCGTCCGTCGCGCGCGGCCAGGCACGCCGCGAGCGCGGCGCCGCCCGGCCGGCTGGTGCGCCGGCCGTCGCTGACCACCGGAACGGGCGCGTCGGGGGCGAGGCGCTCGGCCCGTCCGCACAGGTCGTGGTCGAGCAGCGCGTCGCCGACCACGAGCAGCGGGGCCGGGGCGCTCACGGCGCGTCCTCGCCCGCTCGGCCGCCCCGTTCGACGGTCCTGTCGAAGGCCTCGCACAGCATGTGCACGGCCACGAGGTGGAGTTCCTGCACGGTGGCCGACGTCGCAGCGTCCACGCACAGGCGTTCGTCGGCGGTGCTCTCCAGGGGGTTGGGCGCGGGGCCGGTCAGCGCCCACACGGTCATCCCGACGCGGTGCGCCTCCTTCGCGGCGACCAGCAGGTTGGCGCTGGCCCCGCTGGTCGACATCAGCATGAGCACGTCCCCGGCCCGGCCGTGGGCGCAGACCTGCCGGGCGAACATCTCCTGCACGCCGTAGTCGTTGGCGATGGCCGTGGTGGCGGAGGTGTCGGCGTGCAGGGCGAGCGCGGAGAACGGAGGCCGGTCGTCGCGGTAGCGGCCGACGAGTTCGGCGCTCAGGTGCTGGGCCTGCGCCGCGCTGCCGCCGTTGCCTGCGACCAGGAGGCGGCAGCCCGCCGTCAGCCGGACGGCGAGGCAGGTGCCCCAGCGATCGAGCACCGGGGCCGCGTAGCCGCGGAAGCCTTCGAGGGCCTTCATCAGGTCGTCGCAGTGGGCGACGTCGGTGGCGGTCTTCATCGGAGGGCTCCCGAGAGTGCGGGGACGGCGGACACGGCTCCGTAGACGCGGCTCACGCCGTCGGCGACCCGGTCCCAGGTGTAGTGGGCGAGGACCCGGCGCCGGCCGGCGCCGCCGTAGCGGGCGAGCCGGGCCGGGTCGCCGAGCATCTCGCGGACGCTCGCGCCCAGGTCGTGGCCGTCGTCGGGCGGCACCAGCCGGCCGGTCACGTCGTGCACGACGGTGTCCAGCTGTCCGCCGACGGCGGTCGCCAGCACGGGTGCGCAGCACGCCATGGCCTCCACCGGGACGATGCCGAACGGCTCGTAGCGCGGCACGGAGAGCAGGAGGTCCGCGCCGGACATCAGGCGGGGCATGTCCGCCGGGCTCACCCCGCCCAGCAGCCGCACGCGGTCGGCGACCCCGCACTCCTCGGCCACGGCCCACAGCCGTTCAGCCTCCGGCTCGGCGCCCAGCAGGGCCGGTTCCGGCCCGCCGGCGACGAGGAGCTCGGCGTCGGGGACGTCGGCGAGGGCGCGGATCGCGCGGTCGAAGCCCTTGCGCGGCACGAGCCGGCCGACGGTGACCAGCCGGCGGGGCGCGGCCGCGGTCCTGCGGGCTCCGGCGACCGGCTTGAACTGCTCGGGGTCCACACCGCACGGCACGACGTGGAGGCGCTCGCGCGGCAGCCCCATCGCGACGAGTTCGGCGACCTCGTCCGCGCAGGTGGCGATGATCGCCGCGCACTCGTGGCCCACGGCCTTCTCGATCGCGATCCGCTCGCGCGGGCTGGTGTCGGCGGACCCCTGGTAGCGCCTCTTCACGGTGCCCAGCGCGTGGTAGGTCTGCACCACGGGCACGCCCGCCGCGCGGGCTCCGGCGACGGCCGCGAGGCCGGACATCCAGAAGTGGGCGTGCACCACGTCCGGCGGCTCCATCGCCCACTGGCGGCCCAGCCAGGACCCGAACTCGCCCATGTACGGCAGGAGTTCGTCCTTGGGGATGGGCGCGGCCGGCCCGGCGGGCACGTGCACGACCTTCACGCCCGCATCGGTGACGACCCGTTCGGGCAGCCCGGGGGCGTCCCGCCGGGTGTAGACGACGACGTCGTGGCCGCGCCGGGCCAGCCGGCCCGCCAGTTGGGCCACGTACACGTTCTGACCGCCCGCGTCCGGGCCGCCGAGCTCGGCCAGCGGACTGGCGTGCTCGGAGACCATGGCGACGCGGCCGGCCGAGGGACGGCTGGTGCTCATCGGGTGACCTCCTTGATCAGGCGTTCCCAGTCGTCCCGGAAACGGCGTTCTCCGTAACGGGCCTGCACGGCGGCGCGGGCGGCCTCGCCCGTCCGCCGGGCGAGTTCGCGGTCCGCGAGGAAGCGGCGGACGGCGTCCTCCAGCACGTCGAGGCGGTTGGAGACGACCCCGGCGCCGTCCGGCACGGCCTCGCGCACCTCGGTGGTGTCCAGGGCCACCACGGGCATCCCCAGGAACATGGCCTCCAGCAGGGACAGGCCGAGCGACGTCCAGCGCACCGGGTGCAGATACAGGCGGCAGCGCGCCATCGCCGGATGCAGCTCGCTCTGGGGCAGGTCGCGGCTGCGGCACAGGGCGGGGGACAGGCCCAGATGGCCGGCGAGTCCCTCGGCACGCATGCCGAAGACGTCCAGCGGGACCGTGTGCGCGAACCGCGCCAGCAGGTCCGTGCCGGTCGTCCGGCCGCGTCGGACGGGCTCGTTGACGACGACCGCCGCACGGGGCTCCTCGCCGGTCCACAGCGGGCCGGGGTCGATGACGCCGTGCTCGATCACCTCGGTGGGCGCACGGCCGTTGTCCCACATCAGCCGGTTGAAGTGGGTGACGTGGACGACGGGGATGTCGGTGCGGTCGGCGAGCGGGTGCCGGGTGTCCACCGCCGACTCGTGCGGGCAGTTGTGCTCGACGTACACCGCGGGCACGTCGACCCCGGGCCGGCGCCCCGTCCAGCGCCGGGCCAGCGCGAGTTCGTGCGGTCGTTGCAGCACCATCAGGTCGATGTCCGCCCCGCGCAGCTGCCGCGGGCCGAACTCCCGTACGCCGGCCGGCCACTGCCAGGTCCTGGCCCGTCCGAGACCGTCCGGCCCGCGCTCGGGCGTCACCGGCACCAGGAAGTCGTGCGGCCCCTGGACGAACGACGTCAGCCAGGATCCGTGCACATGCCAGACCAGCACGTTCATGGGCTCTCCTCGATCAGTTTGCGGACCGCGCTCACCACGTCCTGGGCCGTGATCGCGTCCAGGCACGGGTGACCGGGCACGGGACAGCGCAGGGCGCGACTGCCCGCGCACGGGGCGTCCTGCTCGCCCAGGAGCACGCTCGGCACCCCGTACGGGGCCCACCGCTCCGCCGGGACGACGGGCGAGAAGAGGGAGACGACGGGGGTGCCGACGGCCGCGGCCAGATGGGCCGGGCCGGTGTTGCCGCACACCACGGCGTCCGCCGAGCGCAGCACGCCCGCCAGCGTGCGCGGCGTCGTCCTGCCGCCCAGGTCCACGGCCGTGTCGCCGCTCACCAGCCGGGTCAGGTCCGCCTCGCCGGGACCCCCGGTGACCACGACCCGGTACCCCTCGTCGCCCAGCGACTCCACGGCCCGCTCGCAGCGTTCGGGGCCCCAGGCCCGCGACGGCGCGCTCGCGCCCGGATGGAGCACCACATAGGGGCCGTTCCCGGTCAGCGCCACCGTGTCGGGCGGCGGGAGCACCCGCAGCCGGCCGTCGTCGCCGGGCGGCGGGGGGAAGCCCAGGGCGGCGGCGGTGTCGAGCGCGGCCTCGGCCTCGTGACGGCCGGGCAGCCTGCGGTGGCGCACGTCGAGCAGGCTGCCCGGGTGGTCGGCGCTGTCGGCGCCGATGCGCGCGACGCCCGCCAGCCGCAGCAGCAGGGCGGCGGGCAGCGGGCTCTGGTGGAAGGAGGTCAGGACGAGCGCGCAGTCGAACGCGGCCGCGCGCAGTCGCCGCACCAGGCCCTCGACGTCCGCGCGCGCCACGGAGGGCGGGTCGAAGCCCTCCCAGGGCGCCGCCCACTCCAGCACCTCGTCGACGCCGGGCAGCAACCGGGCGGCCGGCGCGCCGAGCGGGCCGCACAGCAGCGTCACCCGGGAGCTGCGGGCGGCGACCGCGCGGACGGCGGGCCCGGCGAGGAGCACATCGCCGAAGCTGTCCAGACGCACGACCAGGGATCTCATCCGCCGGCCTCCGTTCCCCGCGGGCCGCCGCCCCCGACGCTCGCGGCCCGTCCGTCCGGCGCCTCCTCGGCCAGGAGCGCCCGGACGGCCGTGAGCAGGTCGGGCGCCGTGCGGGGCGCCGCCTCGACCTCCTCCGGGCGGGTCGCCGCGGTCGGCACCAGCACGGCCCGCGCGCCCGCCGCCCGCGCGGCGAGCACATCGGCGCCGATGTCGCCGATCACCGCGCAGTCCCCGGGCGCCACCCCCAGCCGCCCCGCTGCCTCGACCACCAGCCCCGGCCGGGGCTTGCGGCACCCGCACCCCGCCTCGGGCGCGTGCGGGCAGTACAGCCAGGCGCCGAGGCCGCCGAGCAGGACGTCCGCCCGCTCGTTGACGCGGCGCACCTGCGCGTGCGTGAGCAGCCCCCGGCCGACGCCCGACTGGTTGCTGACCACCGCCGTGGCGACGCCGGCGGCGCGCAGCAGGTCCAGGGCATGGCGGGCGCCGGGCACCGGCCGCACCAGGTCGGGGTCGCCGTTGTAGGGGACGTCCTCCAGGAGCGTGCCGTCGCGGTCGAAGAGGACGGCCGCGAGCCGGGTCACGACGCGCTCCGCGGCGGGCGGACCCGGCCGGCCCGGCGGTGCCGGACCAGACCGGCGATCCGGTGGCGGACCGCGAGCGGCGGGATGACCACGCTGGTGGCGAGCATGGTGGCCGTCTCGTCGAGGGTGCGCGGACCGGGCCGGACACGGGCCAGGGCGAATTCCGCGGTGCCCAGCGCCCACAGTCCGCCGGCGGCCAGCGCGCGGCGGCGCCGGCCCGTCAGTGCGCAGCAGACCGCCGCGAGCCCGGCGGCGGTGACGAGCGCGTGGCGGCGGAAGCGGCCGCGGGGCGCCTCGGCGCGCGTCCACCAGTCGCGGCCGTGCAGCCGCGTCATCAGGACGTCGTCGGCGTTGCCGCGCTGCGCCCGCACCGACGCCCAGCGGTCGGCGGGCCGCACCGGATGGCGGGTGGTACGCCGGCCCACGCGCAGCCGCCAGCCCGCGTCGCGCACCCGCAGCGCCAGGTCGGCGTCCTCCCGGAAGGCCCGGCGGAACCGCTCGTCGAAACCCCCCACCCGGGCCAGCGCCGAGGTGCGGTAGGCCATGTCGGCGGTGGCCCAGGCGGCGTGCTCGAGTCCGGCCGTGCCGCGCTCCCAGTCGGTGGGTCTGCGGTCACCGGGCAGCGGGACGGTCAGCCTGCCCTGGATCCCGCCGGTGGCGGGCCCGGCCGCGGCGAGGTCGCCGGCCAGCAGCCGCGCCCAGTCGGGGAGCACCTGGACGTCGTCGTCGAGGAAGACGGTCCACGGCGTGGCGACCGCGCGCCAGCCGATATTGCGGGCGGCGGCCGGGCCCCGCCCGCCGCAGCGCAGGACGCGCACCCGCGAGCGCAGTGTCGCGGCCGCCTCCAGGGGGAGGCCGCCGACGGGGTCGGGGCGGTCGTCCACGACGACGATCTCCTCGGGCGGCGGCCCGCCGGCCGCGGCGAGCGCGCGCAGACAGCCGGCAAGGCAGGGCCGCCCGACGGTGGGGACGACCACGCTGTACGCGATCCCGGCGCGGCCGCCGGAACGCGGGGACGCGGAGGGGGCCGGGGAGGGGGTCGGGGACGTCATGCGAACACCCGCTTCCTGCGCACCGCGAACGGCCCGAGGGCCAGCAGGTCCACAGGAGCGGACCCGAAGCACTCCAGCGCGTCCCGGGGGTCGTCCACCATGGGCCGGCCCGCGGTGTTGAGGCTCGTGTTGACGACGACGGGCAGCCCGGTCCGCCGTTCGAAGCCCTCGATCATCCGCGCCACCAGCGGCTCACGAGCCCGGTCCACCGTCTGGATCCGCGCCGTCCCGTCGACGTGCACGACCGCCGGGATCCGCTCCCGCCACTGTGCGGCCACCTCGTGCACGAACAGCATGTACGGGCTCGGCAGCGGCCCGTCGAAGAGCTCCCCGGCGCGTTCCGCCAGGACCATGGGGGCCACCGGACGGAACTCCTCCCGCCCCTTGACGGCGTTGAGCCGCTCCAGGTTCTCCGCCCGGCCCGGGTGGGCCAGCAGCGAACGGTGGCCAAGGGCCCGCGGGCCGTACTCGCTGCGCCCCTGGAACCAGGCCACGACCCCGTCGGCGGCCAGCTCCTCGGCCACGGTCTCGGCGATGTCCGCGGGCTCCTCGTAGGGGACGGCGGCCCGCTCCAGCCACTCGCGCAGCTCGCCGTCGCTCCAGCCGCGCCCCAGGGCGGCGGTCGGCATGGCCTCCACCGTCTCCTTGGCGGCGGCCACGTGCAGGGCGGCGCCGAGCGCGGTGCCCGCGTCGCCCGCGGCCGGCTGCACCCAGATCTGCCGGAAGGGCCCGTCCCGGTGCAGACGGGAGTTGGCCACGCAGTTGAGGGCCACCCCGCCGGCCAGGGTGAGCACGTCCTCGCCGGTGTGCTCGTGCAGCCACCGTGCCAGGTCGAGCAGGACCTCCTCCAGACAGGCCTGGGCACTGGCGGCCGCGTCGGCGTGCTCCTGCGTCCAGGGCGTGCCCGGAGCGCGCGGCGGGACCAGCGACGCCCAGGGCACGGTCCCGGCCCGGAACCCGCCCAGGCCGTCCGCGCCGACGTGCTCGCGCAGCCGCCCGGCCAGTCGCGGGACGCCGTACGACGCCAGGGCCATCACCTTGAACTCGTCGCTGCTGCGCAGAAAGCCAAGGTGCTGGGTGAGGTCCTCGTAGAACAGGCCCAGGGAGTGCGGCAGCCGCTGGGCGGCGAGCACGGTCAGCTCGCGGTTCGCGTACCGGCCGGCCAGGTGGGAGCCGCATTCGCCGCGCCCGTCCAGCACGAGGACCGCGCAGTCCGGATACGGGGACGCCTGCCCGGCCGACGCGGCATGCGCGACATGGTGGGCGACGAAGCGGACCTTGGCCGGGTCCAGGCCCGGGAGGGCTTCGGCGAGGAATTCCGGGGCCCTGCGCGCGTACTCCTGGCGCAGCCCGTCCCAGGGGTCGTCCAGGCCCAGCCGCTCGGCCGGGGACGCGAGTGCGGGGTCGTAGGAGTAGGCGACGGCGTCCAGGTCGGCGGGGGTGAGGCCGGCCTGTCGCAGACACCAGCGGGCGGACTGCTCGGGCAGCTCCCAGGCGGAGAAGGGGACGGGCCGCTTGCCGTGCTTGCGGCGGCTGAACCGCTCCTCCTCGGCCGCGGCCATGATCCGCCCGTCCTGGACCAGCGCGGCGGCCGGGTCGTGGAAGAGGGCGTTGATTCCCAGGACGCGCATACGGTGCCTCCGTGGTCGGCGTCGTCCGGTCAGTGCCGGGAGAGCGGGTCGGGCGCCGGCCGGGCCGCCGCGAAGTAGGCGATCGTCTGCTTGATCCCTTCCTCCCAGGGCACCTGCGGCGTCCAGCCCAGCAGTTCGCGGGCCAGCCGGGTGTCCGGGCGGCGCCGCTGCGGATCGTCGGCGGGCCGCGCCACGAACTCGACGGACGACGACGAGCCGGTCAGCTCCAGGACCCTGCGGGCGATGTCGGCGACGGTGACCTCGTCCGTGCCGCCGATGTTGACGGGACGCACCGAGCGGCTCGCGGCGACCAGCAGGATGCCGTCCACGGTGTCGTCCACGTAGCACAAGGACCGGGTCTGGCTGCCGTCGCCCGCGACGGTGAGCGGTTCACCGGCCAGCGCCTGGCAGACGAAGGTGGGCACGGCCCGCCCGTCGTGGGCCCGCATGCGCGGCCCGTAGGTGTTGAACAGGCGCACGATGCCCGCATCGGCTCCCAGGGCCCGCGCATGGGCGGTGACCAGCGCCTCCGCGAACCGTTTGGACTCGTCGTACACACTGCGCGGGCCCACCGGGTTGACGTTGCCCCAGTAGTCCTCGCGCTGTGGATGGACGAGCGGATCGCCGTACACCTCGGACGTGGACGCCAGCAGGAACCGGGCGCCGTCCCGTTCCGCCAGGGCCAGCAGGGCACGGGTGCCGAGGCTGCCCGCGTCCAGCGTCTCCAGCGGCAGCCTCAGGTAGTCGGCAGGGGACGCGCAGCACGCGAAGTGCAGGACGAGGTCGTAGGGCCCGGGCAGCGCGTCGGCGCAGTCGGGTGCGCAGACGTCGTGCTCGACGAACCGGAAGCCGGGGCGGGCGACCAGATGGGCGACGTTGCCACGCGAGCCGGAGAGCAGGTTGTCCACGCAGTCGACTTCGACGCCCGAATCCAGCAGGCGCTCGCACAGGTGGCTGCCGAGGAACCCGGCTCCGCCGGTCACCACGGCACGACGCCACGGGGCACAGGGGTTCTTGCGACGCGGTCGGGTCATGAGCATCCTTCGGCCGCAAACGGAAAGAGCCTGACGAGGCCGGGGAACCGGTGCGCCGCGGTGGGGCGCACGCGGGTGGGGAGCGGGTGGGCGTCACGGGCCCGGCAGGCCCGTCCGCGTTCCCGCGCCGCCGTCCCCCGGCGGCGATGGGCCGGGTTCCCGGGCGAGTACGTTTCACACGTTGATGCCAGTTCGTCCGTATTCGTCCCCGCGGGTTCCCCGGGCGGGCCGCGGCCCCGGTGGGCGGCCGTGTGAGCAACCGCACGGGCGACGGCAACTGCCCCGGAGCCCCCACGACTTGCCGCCGGGAAGCCCTGTCGGCGGAGCGGTACGCGCAACGCCTCACGGAAGCCGTCTGCCACGATGGTCCGCGCCGTGACCGACAAGGTGGAGCGGCCGCGCAGTGCCGCCGGCGTTCCTCGGTTCCGCCGGCTCCCCGCCCGCCGTCTCGCCCTCTGGTATGCCTGTGTCCCGCGCCCCCCGCCCCGTTCCCCCCTCCGCCGCGTCCCCGTCGCGCTCGCCGTGGCGGTCCCTGCGACACCGCGGCATGCGCTGGTGGTCGCTGGCCAACCTCGTGTCGAACACCGGCACCTGGATGCAGCTCACCGTGCAGAACCTGCTCGTCCTCCAGGTGACCGGCTCCGCCGCCGCCACCGGCCTGTCCATGTCCGTCCAGGCCGCGCCCGCGCTGCTGGCGGGCGTGGCGGGCGGCGCGGCGGTCGACCGGCTGCCCCGCCGGGTCACGGCGGCCGTCAGCCAGCTCCTGCTCGGCGCGGTCGCCTTCACGACGGCCCTGCTGGTGGCGCTGGACCGGATCGACATGACGGCCCTGCTGGTGCTGGCCGCCGTCACCGGCACGATCGCCACCGTCGACGCGCCGGCCTGCGCCCTGCTCGGCAACGACCTCGTGCCCGTTGCGGACCTCCCCTCCGCGATCGGCGTGGGCGCACTGGTCCACAACGCGGGCCGGCTCCTCGGGACCGCGCTGGCCGGGGTGACCGTCGGACTGCTGGGCAGCGGCGCCGCCTACGCCGCCAACGGACTGTCGTTCCTCTTCGTCGCCTCGGTGATCCCCTTCCTGCGTCCCGCGCACCGGCCGGCCGCGCACGAAGTCGGGCCCGCCGCCGAGCGGGGACACGGGCCGGCCCGGCCGGAGATGACCGTGCGCGAGGGGCTCGTGTTCTTCGCCCGCCGGCCCCGGCTGGTGGCCCTCGCGGGCATCGCGGGCGTCAGCGCCGTCCTCGGCCGGAACTACGGCCTGACCCTCGCCGTGCTGGTCACCGGGCCGCTCGCGCTCGGCGCGGGCTCGTTCGGCGCCGTCTCCACGGTCCTGGCCGTCGGCGGGATCGTGGGCGCCGTGCTGGGCGCCCGGCTGCGGCGGCCCTCCGTACGACTGGTCGGCGTGCTGGCGGCCGTGGGCGCGGCTCTCCAGGCGGTGGCCGGACTGTCGCCCTCGCTGGCCGTCCTGCTCGTGCTCGTCCTGCCCATGGCGGTGGCCGAGTCCGTGTCCGAGACGGCCGGGGCGACCGTCCTGCAGACCGACCCGCCGCCGCACCTGCGCGGGCGGGTCCTGGGCGTGTGGAGCGCCATCGGCACCGTGTGGGGCCTGGCGGGCCCGCCCGTGCTGGGGCTGCTCATGGAGGTCGCCGGAGCCCGCGGCGCGCTCGTGGGCGGCGGACTGCTCGCCGCCGTGGCGATCACCGCGGCACTCGCCGTCCACGCCCGGCGCACCCCGCCCCCGGTGACGCTGCCGTTCGGGCCGGCGGAGCGCGCCGGCCGCGAGGCGCTGGACACGGCCGCCTGACCGGCACGGACACCGGCACGGACACCGGCACGGACACCGGCACGGACACCGGCACGGACACCGGCACGGACACCGGCACGGACACCGGCACGGACGCCGGTCCGGGTGCCGCGGCGGTAGCCCGGTCCGCCTCGCCCGTGCTGACGGAATCCGCGGCCCCCGCCGCCCGGGGCGGTGTTACGTGATCGGTTCGAGGGGTACCGGGGGACGGTCGACGCGCAGGGCGTCGTCGGCGGCACCAGGAGGCTGGGATGGACGAAGCCCGCAGGGAACAGCCCGCAACGCTCGCCTCGGTCGACCGGATCGAGAACCCGTGGGGCGGACGCACCCCCTATGACCGCCACCGCTCCTGGCCCCCGCGCGTGGACACCCATCTCGAAGCGGGCGTCGCACCGGACCAGGTGCAGCGGTGGGTCCAGGCCGCCTCGATCCTGCACTCCGACGGCGACGCCATGGACGTCGCCGTCGTGGACGGCCGCATGGTGGGCGTGCGCGGCCGCGCGGACGACCGCGTCAACCGCGGCCGGCTCGGCCCCAAGGACCTGTTCGGCTGGCAGGCCAACGCGTCGCGGGACCGGTTGACCAGGCCGCTGATCCGCGAGGGCGGCCGCCTGGTGGAGTGCGACTGGGACACCGCGATGAACCGGATCGTGACCCGCTCGCGCGAGCTGCTGGAGGAACGCGGACCCGGCTCGATCGGCTTCTACACCTCCGGTCAGCTGTTCCTGGAGGAGTACTACACACTGGCGGTCCTGGCCCGGGCGGGCATCGGCACCAACCACCTGGACGGCAACACCCGCCTGTGCACCGCGACCGCCGGCGAGGCGCTGAAGGAGTCCTTCGGCTGCGACGGCCAGCCCGGCTGCTACGACGACTTCGACCACGCCGACGTGATCGCGCTCTTCGGGCACAACATCGCCGAGACGCAGCCCGTGCAGTGGATGCGGCTGCTCGACCGCCTGGAGGGCGGCGACCCGCCCCGGCTGATCTGCGTCGACCCGCGCCCCACCCGCGTGGCCGTGCACGCGGCCGTGCACCTCGCCCCGCGCGCCGGAACCAACGTGGCCCTGCTCAACGCGCTCCTGCACGAGATCATCCGCACCGACCGGGTCGACCACGACTACATCGAGGCCCACACGGTCGGCTTCGAGGAACTCGCGTCCCGCGTGAAGGAGTGCACCCCCGAGTGGGCCGCCGCCGTCTGCGACGTGCCCGCCGCCCGCATCGCCGAGGCCGCCGAGATCCTGGGTACGGCCGACCGGCTGGTCTCCACGGTCCTCCAGGGCGTCTACCAGTCCCACCAGGCCACCGCGGCCGCCGTACAGGTCAACAACCTGCACCTGGTCCGCGGCATGCTGGGGCGGCCCGGCGCCGACGTGCTCCAGATGAACGGCCAGCCCACCGCGCAGAACACCCGCGAATGCGGCGCCGACGGCGACCTGCCGGGATTCCGCAACTGGCAGAACGACAGCCACGTCGCCGACCTGGCCGACGTGTGGAACGTCGAGCCCGACACCATCCCGCACTACGCCCCGCCGACCCACGCGATGCAGATCTTCCGCTACGCCGAACAGGGCTCGATCCGCATGCTCTGGATCAGCGGCACCAACCCCGCGGTGTCGCTGCCCGAGCTGTCCCGGATCCGCTCGATCCTGCGGCAGGAGCGCCTCTTCGTGGTCGTGCAGGACCTGTTCCGCACCGAGACCGCCCAGCTCGCCGACGTGGTGCTGCCCGCCGCCACCTGGGGCGAGAAGACCGGCACCTCCACCAACGCCGACCGCACCGTGCACCTGTCCGACAAGGCCGTCGAACCGCCCGGCGAGGCCCGCCCGGACCTGGACGTCTTCCTCGACTACGCCGCCCGCATGGACTTCCGCGACAAGGACGACGGCCCGCTGATCACCTGGCACGACCCGGAGTCCGCCTTCGAGGCGTGGAAACGCTGCAGCGCCGGCCGGCCGTGCGACTACACCGGCATCACCTACGACAAGCTGCGCGACGCGAGCGGCGTGCAGTGGCCGTGCAACGACCACGCCCCCGACGGCACGCCCCGCCTCTACACCGACGGCATCACCTGGGCGCACCCCGACGTCTGCGAGAGCTACGGCAAGGACCTGGAGACCGGTGCCTCGGACGAGCCCGTCGAGTACCGCTCCCTCAACCCGGACGGAAAGGCCGTGATCAGGGCGGCCGCCTACCGGCCCCCGCACGAGACGCCCGACGCGGACCACCCCTTCCAGCTGACCACCGGCCGCACCCTCTACCACTTCCACACGCGCACCAAGACGGGCCGGGCGCCCCAGCTGAACGCGGCCGCCCCCGACGTGTGGGTGGAGGCGTCCGCCGCCGACGCGGACGACCTCGGACTGGCCGAAGGGGACCTGGTCGAGGTCGGCACCCCTCGCGGCGCCCTGCGCGGCCGGCTGCGCGTGACGGGCATCCGGCCCGGCCTGCTGTTCGTGCCCTTCCACTACGGATACTGGGACACCGCGGCCGGCGAGGGCCCGAGCGCCGGGCAACCGGGGCGCGCGGCCAACGAGACGACCGTCACCGACTGGGACCCGGCCTCCAAACAGCCCCTGTTCAAGACCGCCGCCGCCTCACTGCGCCTGGTCGAGCGCGCCGGCGGACGCACCGCGCCCGCCCCGACCACCACGGCCTCGGCCCCCGTCCGCGCCGACGCGGCGCCGCCCACGGTCGGCGGCGCGGCCGCCCTGGCCACGGAGACGGCCGACATCGCGCCCGGCACCAGTGAAAGGGGCAACCGGTGAACGGCGTCAACCTCACCCTGCGCACCCTGCACCACGGCGAGAAGCACCTCGCCGGGCAGCTCACCGCGGCGGCCGAACGCCATCGCACCGAGCACGAGATCCACCATGTCGCCAACGACCTCGCCGGCTGGTCGCGCGAGCACGTCGCCCGACTGTCCGAGGCCGCCGACGGCCGGGGGATCCATCTCGGCGGCTCTTCCGGGGCGTCCACGGCCGGCGTCCTGTCCGCCCTGCGCGAGAAGGCGGCCGAGGCCATGGCCCACCGGCCCGAACCCGGCCTGCTGCTCCTGCGCGACCTGCGGGAGCTGCACCTCGGCGCGGCGGAGAACTCCCTGCACTGGGAGATGCTCGCGCAGGCCGCCCGAGCGGGCCGGGACGCGAAACTGCTGGCTCTCGTCTCGCAGTGCCACCCGCAGACCCTGCGCCAGATGCGCTGGACCAACACCATGATCAAGAACCTCGCCCCGCAGATCCTCACGAGCCTGTGAGGGCAGGCGTACTGGGGGCCCGGATACACCTCCCGCTGGTCACCCTTCGGGGTCATCCCCCGGGGGTCGCTCATCGCGGGGTGACACGCGCCTGATCGCACCGCCCGGCCGTCGTCGCGGCCGTCACCGCGGCGGCCGCCGCCCGGCGACGCCCTCGCGGCTCATCGGCCCCCATGCGCCGCGCTGCCCGTGGATGACCCGGTCCGCCTCCGCGATCACCCGCCGGTCGATCCAGCCCAGCGGCCGGACGTCGACCACCAGCGGCTCGTTGTCGGGCCCGCGGCCGGTCTCGCGCGCCGTCAGCACCCAGGGACGGGTCCGGGAGTCCTTGATCTGCGGCAGGTGCGAATAGTCGTACAGCCGCCGGGCCACCCACACGCGGGCGGGCCGGTCGCCCCACCACTCCTCGACGTCCAGCGGGCTCGCGGACAGGCCGGGCATCGGCACGCCGGTCAGCTCGTCCGTGCTGGACTCCGCGGCCAGGTCGCGTGCGGGACCCAGCGACCAGCGCACATACAGTCCGCGCCGGACGGTGACCAGCTCGGTCAGCTCGTCCAGTGAGGTGTAGACGGACATCGATGGGGCGCCGGGCATGGGTGCGGTCGTCCTCGTTCGCTCGGTGGTGGTGCGTGCTGTCACCAGGTCCCCCGCACGCGCCGTTCCTCACCCCCGATCGCCTGGTGGGACGAGAGAGACGTGTGTGGAGAGCCTGTGCCTGGGCACCCAGTGTGTCGGAATAACGCGCCCCGTCATGAGGGCGCCCTGCGGAACGGAGAGTGCGATGACGGCGGATGCATGGGCGCCTCAGCCCGGGGTTCCGGCGTTCACCCCGCCGGGCGTGTACGCCCCTCAGTGGGACACCAGGCTGCTGACCCGCGCCCTGTCCCGCGAGAACATCGGCGCGGCCACCGAGGTGCTGGACCTGGGGACGGGCTCGGGAGCCCTCGCCGTGCAGGCCGCGCGGCTCGGCGCACGGGTGACCGCGGTCGACATCTCACGTCTCGCCGTGCTGACCGCGCGGATCAACGCCCTGATGGCCGGCCAGCGGGTCCGCTTTCGCCGCGGCGACCTCACGTCCGCCGTGCCGGGCCGCTCGTACGACCTCGTGGTGAGCAATCCGCCGTACGTGCCGTCGCCCGACGTGACGCTGCCGCGGCGAGGCATCGCCCGCGCGTGGGACGCGGGCCGGGACGGCCGCGCGTTCATCGACCGGATCTGCGCGGAGGCGCCCTCGGTCCTGAACCCCGGGGGCGCTCTGCTGCTCGTCCACTCCGGCCTGTGCGGCACCGACGCCACCCTGGAACGACTGGCCGACGCGGGGCTGACCGCCACGGTCACCGACCGGGCCGCCGTGCCCTACGGGCCCGTGCTGCGCTCCCGGCAGCGGTGGCTCGTCCAGCAGGGCCTGCTGGACGGTGGCGAGGACAGCGAGGAACTGGTCGTCGTCCGCGCCGAACGTGCCTGAGCGGGCGACCCCGTGACCGAGGACCGAGAACCGAGGAGGGAACAGACGTGACCGAGGACCCCACCAGCAAGCATCCCCGCCCCGACTTCCCGGACCAGGAGCAGGAGCATCCCGGCTGGACCGGCCCCATGGACCCGCCGCCCGACCACGGCGAGGAGTCCTACGAGGGCAGTGGACTGCTGCGCGACCACAAAGCGGTCGTGACCGGCGGCGACTCCGGCATCGGCCGGGCGGTGGCGCTCGCCTTCGCCCGGGAGGGCGCCGACGTGCTGTTCACCCACCTCCCCGAGGAGGAGAAGGACGCGCGGGAGACCGCCGCCCTGGTCGAGGGGGCGGGCCGCCGGGCCGTCGCCGTGGCCTGCGACATCCGCTCGGAGGACGAGTGCCGGGCGCTGGTGGACCGCGCCGTGGAGGAGTTCGGGCGCATCGACGTCCTCGTCAACAACGCCGCCTACCAGATGTCGCAGCCCGACGGCATCGGCGCCATCTCGACGGAGCAGTTCGACCGCGTCGTACGGACGAATCTGTACGGCATGTTCTGGCTGTGCAAGATGGCGCTGCCGCACATCCCCGCCGGCGGCTCGATCATCAACACCACGTCGGTGCAGGCCTACAAGCCCAGCCCGCACCTGCTGGACTACGCGATGACCAAGGGAGCCATCGTGACGTTCACCCAGGGGCTCGCGCAGATGGTGGCCGAGGACGGCATCAGGGTCAACGCGGTCGCGCCGGGCCCGGTGTGGACGCCGCTCATCCCGGCGACGATGCCGGACACCTCCGAGTTCGGCAAGCAGTCCCCGCTGGGGCGCCCCGCTCAGCCGGCCGAGATGGCGCCCGCCTACGTCTTCCTCGCCTCCTCGCGGGCGAGCTTCATCACGGCGGAGATCCTCAACGCCACCGGCGGCACCCCGCTGCCGTGACAGGGCGACGGCCGCCGGGCGGCCGAGACAGGCCGCCCGGCGCCCCGTCCCGCCCGGACGCCCGTACCGGACGGGCGTGCCGACCGCCTGCCGCGGGCGTAGCGTCCTGGTAGGGGCGGGGACCGGGCGCGCACGGCGGGCCCGTTCGCGCACCGAGGGGAGCGCGGGGCCGGCCCCGGTCCTCCCGGGACCTCCCCTCCCGAAGCTGGAGGTGCCTCGTGACCAGCGCGGCCGGTCCGGCCGTCGGCGACGGCGAGCTGGACGCCGAGTTCGCGGAGACGGTGCGCCGCACCGGCGCGTCCATCGGCGCCCTGTTCCTCCTCGAGCCCGGCGGGGGGCTGCTGCGCCTCACCCTGCTGTGCGGGGCGCCGGCCGAGTTCGCCGCGCCGTGGACGCACGTCTCCATGACCGCTCCCGCGCCGGTCGCCGAGGCGGTCCGCGAGGACCGGATGGTGTGGGTGGGCAGCCAGGAGCAGATGGCCCGCTCCTACCCGCGCACCGCGATGGTGCTGCCCTTCCCGCTGGCGCTGGTCGCGGCGCCGGTCACGGGCGCCCGCCGCTGGGGCTCGCTGCTGCTGATCTGGCCGGCTTCCCGGCCGCCGTACATGACCGCCCGGGAAAGGGGCAACATCGCGTCCAGCTGCGGGCGGCTGGCCCGGCTGCTGGACGACGCCGACGCGCACGGCCGCAGCCCGGCCGTGGGCGGGGCCCGCCCCCGCGCCCCCCCCCGCGGGGGGCCCCCCCGGCCCCCCCCCCCCGGGGGGCCCGCGCGGGGCCCCCCCCCCCGCGCCCCGCGCCCGCCCCGCGGCCGCGGCGCGCGGGGCCAGGCAC
>NZ_JBICXC010000010.1:0-297515 GCF_043200075.1 Streptomyces sp. NPDC048481 | reverse complement strand
GCGAGCGCACCCAGCCCGGCATGAGTTCACGGCTGTACGCCGAGGGCGGTGTGCTGGTACCCAGCGAGCACCACATCGGCGCATTCCACACCTGGCTCCAGGACAAGCTCGGCAGCGGCCCCGCGCACTGACCCGGCCGCTCCGGCCCCCGTTCCGTCGCCGCGGTCGCCGTGTCCCGACCGCCCGCCCACGAGTGTCCCGCCCGTCACCTGCCGCTCCCTCCCTCCTCACGCCCCGACCCCGCACAGGAGACCGCCGATGACCCTGCTCGACCAGTCCCTGCACGACCTCGACCCCGAGATCGCCGCCGCCGTCGCCGCCGAGCTGAACCGCCAGCAGTCCACCCTGGAGATGATCGCCTCGGAGAACTTCGCCCCGGTCGCCGTCATGGAGGCCCAGGGCACGGTCCTGACCAACAAGTACGCCGAGGGCTACCCCGGCCGCCGCTACTACGGCGGCTGCGAGCACGTCGACGTCACCGAGCAGATCGCCATCGACCGCCTCAAGGACCTCTTCGGCGCCGAGTACGCCAACGTCCAGCCGCACTCCGGCGCCTCCGCCAACCAGGCCGCCCTGTTCGCCCTGGCCCAGCCCGGCGACACCGTCCTCGGCCTGGACCTGGCCCACGGCGGCCACCTCACCCACGGCATGCGCCTCAACTTCTCCGGCAGGCAGTTCGACGTCGTGCCCTACCACGTCGACGACTCCGGCCTGGTCGACATGGACGAGGTCGAGCGGCTCGCCAAGGAGCACCGCCCGAAAGTGATCATCGCGGGCTGGTCCGCCTACCCGAGGCAGCTGGACTTCGCCGCCTTCCGCCGGATCGCCGACGAGACCGGCGCGTATCTGTGGGTCGACATGGCCCACTTCGCCGGGCTGGTCGCGGCCGGGCTGCACCCCAACCCGGTCCCGTACGCGGACGTGGTCACCTCCACCACCCACAAGACCCTCGGCGGCCCCCGCGGGGGCATCATCCTCGCCCGGAGCAAGGAGTTCGCGAAGAAGCTCAACTCGTCGGTGTTCCCCGGCTTCCAGGGCGGACCGCTGGAGCATGTCATCGCGGCGAAGGCGGTCTCCTTCAAGGTCGCGGCGAGCGAGGAGTTCAGGGAGCGCCAGCGGCGCACCGTCGAGGGCGCCAGGATCCTCGCCGAGCGGCTGACCGCGCCCGACGCCCGCGAGGCCGGCGTCGACGTGCTGTCCGGCGGCACGGACGTGCACCTGATCCTGGTCGACCTGCGCGGCTCCGCACTGGACGGGCAGCAGGCCGAGGACCGCCTCCACGAGGTCGGCATCACCGTCAACCGCAACGCGGTCCCGAACGACCCCCGGCCCCCGATGATCACCTCGGGCCTGCGCATCGGCACCCCCGCCCTGGCCACCCGCGGCTTCACCGCCGAGGACTTCACCGAGGTCGCCGACGTCATTGCCGAGGCGCTGAAGCCGACGTACGACGCCGACGCCCTCAGGGCCCGGGTCACGGCGCTGGCCGGCAAGCACCCGCTCTACCCCGGCCTGTGACGGACAGCGACAACCCCCGCGGGGACCTCACGTCACGACGAGCAGGCCCCCGCCGACCCCACGGAGCGTTTCGTGGCCATCAGCGTCTTCGACCTGTTCTCCATAGGCATCGGCCCGTCCAGCTCGCACACCGTGGGTCCGATGCGCGCCGCCGGCATGTTCGTCAGGCGGCTCAAGCAGGACGGGCTGCTGGCCCAGACCACCGCCGTACGGGCGGAGCTGTACGGCTCCCTCGGCGCGACCGGCCACGGCCACGGCACCCCCACTGCGGTGCTGCTCGGCCTGGAGGGCAACGAGCCGCACACGGTCGACGTGGTCCGCGCCGGCCCTGACGCCGAGCGGATCCGCGCCACCGGACGCATCCGACTGCTCGGCGAGGAGATCGGCCCCGCCCACGAGATCGGCTTCGACGCCTCCACCGACCTGGTCCTGCACCGCAGACGGTCCCTGCCGTTCCACGCCAACGGCATGACCCTCCTCGCGTACGACGCCGAAGGCGTCCCGCTGCTGGAGAAGACGTACTACTCGGTGGGCGGCGGTTTCGTCGTGGACGAGGAGGCCGCCGGAGCGGACCGCGTCAAGCTCGACGCCACCGTGCTGCCCCATCCGTTCCGCACGGGCGACGAACTGCTGCGGCTCACCCGGGAGACCGGGCTGTCGGTCTCCGCGCTGATGCTGGAGAACGAGAAGGCCTGGCGCACCGAGTCCGAGATCCGCACGGGCCTGCTGGAGATCTGGCGCATCATGGACGCCTGCATCTCCCGGGGCCTGGGACGCGAGGGCATCCTGCCGGGCGGCCTGAAGGTCCGTCGCCGGGCCGCCGCGGCCGCCCGCGCCCTGCGCGGCGAAGGGAACCCGCAGGCCCGCGCCATGGAGTGGATCACGCTGTACGCGATGGCGGTCAACGAGGAGAACGCCGACGGCGGACGGGTCGTCACGGCCCCGACGAACGGCGCCGCCGGCATCATTCCCGCCGTCCTGCGCTACTTCCTCGACTTCGTCCCGGGCGCCGACGACGAGGGCGTCGTCCGCTTCCTGCTCGCCGCCGGGGCCGTCGGACTCCTCTTCAAGGAGAACGCCTCCATCTCCGGCGCCGAGGTCGGCTGCCAGGGGAGGTCGGCTCCGCCTGCTCCATGGCCGCCGGGGGACTCGCCGAGGTCCTGGGCGGCAGCCCCGAACAGGTCGAGAACGCCGCCGAGATCGGCATGGAGCACAACCTCGGCCTCACCTGCGACCCCGTCGGCGGCCTCGTCCAGATCCCCTGCATCGAACGCAACGGCATGGCGGCGGTCAAGGCCGTCACCGCCGCACGCATGGCCCTGCGCGGCGACGGCCGCCACCATGTCTCCCTCGACAAGGTCATCAAGACGATGAAGGAGACGGGCGCCGACATGAAGGTCAAGTACAAGGAGACCGCCCGCGGCGGCCTCGCCGTCAACGTCATCGAGTGCTGAGCACGCCGCACGGCCCGCGCCGGATGCCGCGAAACGCATCCTTGACGGTCCATCAACAACTACCTACGCTCGCTGACTGTGGGAACGTTCCCACACTCGCAGTGGATCGCTCCGCTCACGCCCTTCGCCCCGGCACCGCCTTCCCTTCCCCCACATGGAGGACCTGGTGACCGACGTCTCCGCACGCCCCCGCACGGTGGCGCACCGACGGTACACATACCACTCGCCCGCGCCGGACCTTGCTGCTGACGGGACATGAAAGAGCGTCGCTGAAATGCGCGGAGAGTTGGTCGTGTCATGCGTCGCCCAGGCCCGCGGGCAGCCGGGGAGGACCCCGCTGAAGCTGTGCGTGACCGAGCATTGCCGGCCTCCCGCTGACGTCCCCGATCCACGACCCGCGCCCCACGACCTCACCGAAGCGCGACGAAAGGACCACCCATGCACCCGCTCGGCAGGCGCCGCACTTCAGTGATCGCGGGCGCCCTCGCCGCCTTACCGCTGACCGCGCTCGGGCCGACCGTCCCGGCGCACGCCGCCACCACCATCACGGTGGCCGCGGACGGCTCCGGCAACTACACCACCGTCCAGGCCGCACTCGCGGCAGCACCGTCGGGCGCGATCATCAGGATCAAACCTGGCACCTACCGGGGTCAGGTGTCCATTCCGGCGGGCAAGACCGGCATCACCCTTCAAGGAACGACAGGGACCGCGACGGACGTCGTGATCACCGGCAACGCTCCCGCGTCCACCGCCGGAACCGCGGGCAGCGCGACCGTGCTGAACCTGGCCAAGAACACCACCGTCACCGGGATGACCATCGCCAACACGTACGACCGGCACGACAGCCAGGCACTGGCCCTGTACGCCGGCGGCGACCGGCAGGTCTACCGCAACGTGCGTCTGCTGGGATACCAGGACACCTTCCTGTCGTGGGGCGGCACCGGCGCCGCCCAGGTCCGTCAGTACGTCTACAAGAGCTACATCGAGGGCGCCGTCGACTTCATCTACGGCAACGGGGCCCTGGTCGTCGACTCCACGACCATCAACTCGCTGGACCGCGGCAGCGGCAAGACCGGCTACATCACCGCCGCGGCGACCCACACCGGCAACCGGTACGGCATCCTCATCACCCGCTCGACGCTGGTGAGTCCGGGCGCGGCGCGGTCCGTCGCCCTGGGCCGCTGCTGGCACGCCGGCGGGGCGGCCGACGCGACCGGGCAGGTGCTGGTCCGCGACTCTGCGCTGGGAGGGCAGATACTCCAGGCCGGAGCTTGGCAGGACATGGGCGGCTTCTCCTGGAAGACCTGCCGGTTCAGCGAGTACAACAACCGGGGAGCCGGGGTCAGCGGGGGAACCACCGACCGCCCGATGATGAGCGCCGGGACCGCCGCGAACTACACCTCGCAGAAGTACCTGGCCGGAAACGACGGCTGGAATCCCGTGCAGTAGTCGTCCGCGGCAGCCGCGACCGCGCTTCGTTGAGCACACTCAGAGGCCCCCGATCCTCGACAGCCCCCCACCGACGACGAAAGGGAAGCATTTCTGTGGCCCGAATACTGAACGTGTTGACCACGGCCGTCCTCGCGTCCGGCGCCCTGCTGGGCGTCAGCGCTCCCGCCGACGCGGCCGACCCGGCACCCGAAGCCATCCCGATCGACTTTCTCCAGGCCGGCTCCTACACGGACGCGGCGCGCGAAGCGATCGCGATCTGGAACACGGCAGTGCCCACGATCAAGTTCGTCGAACAGGACACTCCGGCGGCGCTGCGGGTCATCGAGTACAAGACGGCGAAGGGAGTCCAGTCCCACGTCAACATCAAGGGTGCGGGCAGGGGTTGGGTGTACCTGGAAGTCGGGGACGCGCAGTTGTACAAGCCGACCCGGATCGTCGTGCACGAGCTGGGCCATATCCTGTCGCTTCCCGACCTGGGCCCGGGCAGCCCCTGCTCCAAGGTGATGTCGGGCGGGTGGGCCGGCTCGGACTGCGTCAACGTGCAACCGGACACCGCGGAGAAGGCCGCCGTCCGGGACTTCTTCGCCGCCAACGACGTCGGCGACCGGGTGCCATGGTGGGGATCGGGAGTCGCCGCGCGGTAGGCGGCCGGACCAGTCCGGGGCCACCGCCCCGAATCACTCCCCACCGCACCGCGTCGCACCGCACTGCTCCGCGTCGCGACTGCCCGCCGCGTGCGGCGCGGACGTCCCAAGGAGCCAGGGCGGCGCACTGCGCCGTTCAGGCGCTGGGCCGGAAGAGTGAGACGGTCCTTGCTCACGGATTCGGGCGACGGGGTCTGGCAGTGTTTCATCGCCGCCACCGGCCGGACCGTCGTCATGGCACGTCCGGCACGGTCTTCCCCGCTCGCCATGGTCCTCTTGGAGGGGCACGTGCCCAGCGCTTCGCAGACAGCCTTCACCGTGGGTGACGCGACCCATCGCCTCACGGCCGACATGGTCCACACCGCCGCGGCTCGTCTGACGCCCGCCGACTCGGCGGATCTTCACCCCAACCGGAGCTGGTACGCCCTCGTCGGCACCCATCTCTACTACGTGGTGGATGTGGTCGAGGAGGCCACCGGGGCGGGGGGAGTCAAGGTGAAGCCGGCGCGTCTGGTTCTGGCCGACCTCGGATTCCCGGTCTTCGCACTGGGCTGGAGCGCGCTGCTGACCAAGGGGCATCCGGGGCACACCGGCTGACCGCAAAGGTGCCGACCGGCTCCGGGTTCGGGAGCAGACCCGGAGCCGGTCGACATGTGCGTCGCACGAGGCGACTTGGACGGGTTGGGCCGGACCGGTCAGGAACTGGAGACCGAGAACGAGTTCGTCGTGAAGTTCAGGCCGCCGGACGCGGACGTGATCTCGTAGCCGAACTGGACGTCGCCGAGGGTGACGTCACCGATCCAGTGCTTGGTGTTCTTGATCCAGTTCATCACCGCCAGGATGTCCACGGTCCCGGAACTGGTGTTGGAGGTGCGGACGAAGGAGAACACCGCGTTGTTGCCGTTGCTGCCCTTGTACACCGTCCAGGTGCTGCCGCCGACGGAGACGTTGCCCTGGGACGTGCCGAGCGGGCCGACCGGTCCCGTCTTGTTCATCCAGAGCATGATCTCGTTGGCCTTGTTCGAGTCCCAGACGTCGTACGCGGTCTCGTAGGCGCCGCTCGACGGAACGCTCACGTTGAAGCTGGACTGCACCGAGCGCAGAGCGCTGAGCTTCTTGCCCACGTAACGGGTGGCGTTGGGGTACGACTTGATGCCGCCGGTGTTCGGGTGGTTGGCCCACACACCCCAGTTGCTGTACGAGTTCGCCCAGATCGTCTGAGAGCCCGCCCCCTGTCCCCAGACGTCGTTGTAGAGCGTGTATCCGCCGTTCGACCAGCTGCCCCACTGGTCGCTGGACGACCACGTGGCGGCCTGGGCGGGCGCCGCGGCCAGTCCGACCGCGGCGGTGGCGGCGGCGATGAGGCCGATGAGTGCTGCACGTGGCTTTGTGCGCAGGGCTGAGAACATGGGGGCTCCGTCTCTTCGGCTTCGACGGCCCGGATCGCGAACCCGGCATGACCGGGCCCGCTGACCACTTCCGTCGAAGCGCTTCAACTGTGGGGGGAGAAGCGGCTGGTGCTGTCTTCGGAGGGATGCGGAATACGATGACAGTCGAATAATCGAAGCGCAACACCGTGTTACAGGGGAATTTCGGGAGGGCGGACTGCCCGCGCGCCACCGGCCCCTTCCGGCCGCTCAGACGGCAACCCGCTTGCACGCAGGTGTCCTGCCGCATGATTGTCGAAGCGCTTGACGCACCCACGCCGACGGAACGCGGTACTCACATGCGGCCGGGCCCGCGGCGACCAGCCGGCCGTCCCTCGCGCTCTCCTCCACCACCTCCAACTCCACCTCCACCAGCGGCTCCGAGCCGCCGCCGGATCGAGGCGGAACATGCCGGGGCGCCGCCCCACACTGCCCGCACCGTCGCCCTCGCCTGGAGGTCAGGGATTAAGCTCGCAATCTGGTTCGTCGGCTTCAACGGGTCTCTGAGCAGGCCGAGTTGCCCACGATCTCCCCGCCCTTCCGGGTCTCGGCAGCGCCGAGCCCTCGTCGCCCTCGGTCTGCTCGGCGGGAACATCCGAGCCGTGCCCCGGGTCTTAGGGCTGCGGGCGCGGCTCGTCCACCGCGCGACCGCCCTGTCCGAGCCGCGAGGTCTACGGCCGAGGACTACGAACGCGCGGTCGCGTCGGCAGCCCTCCTTGGTGGCCGGACCTCAGCGTGCCGCCGCCCTCCGATACACAGTGAAGACGGCCGCACCGGCCTGCTCGGCCGCCACGCAAGCGAGTTCCGCCTGCGGACCGTCGTCGGGGAAGAGCCTTCGTCCGGTGCCGAGGACGGTGGGAAAGGTCAGCAGCCGGTACTCGTCGACCAGCCCCTCGGACATCAGCATGCGGACGACGCTCAGGCTGCCGGTGACGATCACGTCGCGCTCCTCCCGCTTCACGGCATCGACGAGGTCCGCGTCGAGAACGCGCGAGTTCGCCCAGGCCGAGGTGTCGGTCAGGGTGCGGGAGACCACCAGCTTGGGCACGGCGTTCATACGCGCGGCGAAGGGGTCGTCCCGTCCCGGCCAGAGCTTCGAGAACAACTGCCAGGTCGTGCGACCCAGCAGCATGACCCCGTCGTCCAGCGTGTCGCCCAGACGGAACTTGTCCCCGGCGACGGTCCCCGGACCGTACCGGAAGGCCCAGCCGCCGGACGGCGTCCCCCCGGAACCGTCCGGGTCGGAGACGATCCCGTCCAGGGTGATGAACTCGATGACGATGACGCTCATGAGGGTGTCCCTTCGTTCGGATGCTCACCCGTACGTACCGGCGGCACCGCCCGAACTCATCGCGCCCGGCGAACTTCCTCGGAGGAGATCTGCCGGGGAAGGGCGAAGGCGTCGAACACGCGGGGATCCGCGAAGACGACGTTGCGGGCGACCCGGCCGCCGGTCACGGTGAAGACCTGCAAGGTGTGCAGTGCGAGCCCGTCCCCGCGGGGCCGCGGCGCGTAGGCGGCGAGCGCGGGCTGGCCGTTGGCGGTCAGCGGCCTCGTCCCCCAGCCGGTGCCCCGCATATGGAACACGCGGTCCATGAACAGCCCGTAGTCCCGGCTGCCCCGGTACCACAACGGCACCGGCGGCATCTCCAGCACCGCATCGGCCGTGAGGAGCCGCACGAGCGCGGGAACGTCGGCGGCCTCGAAGGCGCGGGCGTACCGTTCGACGACCGCGCGGGCGGCCGGATCGGCCGGCTCGGCGACCTCGCCGGCATCGCCCGTCCCGGCGAGGGCGGCGCGAGCCCGCTGAAGCGCGCTGTTGACGGCCGCGACCGTGGTCTCCAACTGCCCGGCGACTTCGGCGGCGCTGAAATCCAGCACCTCCCGCAGCACGAGGACGGCCCGCTGCCGCGGTGGCAGAAGCTGCATGGCCGCCACCAGCGCGAGCCGTAGGTCGGTCCGCGTCTCCGCCTCGCACCGCGCGTCGGGGAACGGCTGGAGCCAGGGGACGTCGAGAGCCGGGGTGAGCGCCGCCCCGGGATCCTCGCTCGGCGCACCCAGCCCGGACGGCAACGGCCGTCGGGCCCTGCCCTCCAGCGCGGTCAGGCACGCGTTGGTCGCGATCCGGTACAGCCAGGTCCGCACGGAAGCGCGCGCGGGGTCGTACCGGTCGCGGGCCTTCCACGCGCGCAGCATCGTCTCCTGCACCAGATCCTCGGCCTCGTGGAACGAGCCCAGCATCCGGTAGCAGTACACCACCAGCTCACCCCGGTACGGCTCGTAGTCCACGCGCCCATCATGGCGCAGCGACCACCGTCAGCGGTGCCTACCGGGCTCCTGGGCTGCCGAAGGTCCCGGACGCTGTCGGGTGCCGCGGCTGTCGGAGGCGCAGGCGAGGCAGGTGAGTGGCCTCGTCTGAAAGGCACCGGGCATGGATGCTCTCTTAACATCTAAAACGTTGCATAGTCTAAATGTGGAGACGTCGGACGGGAAGGAGGTATGGCCCGAGAAGGGAAAGTCCGTTCGCAATGCGGGCGTGAGCAGGTGCTGCGGCGCGATACAAAGGAGCCATGCCGCAGCACGAGAGCCCCGCGGGGGTCATGGACGATGTCGACGAGGTCACCCGGGCGGTGTTGACCGCGTCCCGGTTGTTGGTGGCCGTCTCCGCCCGCTCGCTCGCCGAGGTCGAGGAGAGGGTGACCCTCGCGCAGTTCCGGATGCTCGTCGTGCTCTCCAGCCGCGGCGCGACCAAACTGGTGGCCCTGGCCGACCTGCTCCAGGTGGCGCCGTCGACGGCCATGCGCATGGTGGACCGGCTCATCGCCGCCGGACTCGCCGATCGCCGGACCAACCCCGGCAACCGCCGCGAGACCCTGTTGCAGCTGACCGACGACGGGCGGCGCACCGTCGCGGAGGTCACCGCCCGGCGACGCGAGGAGATCGCCGGGATCGTCGCACGGCTCAGGCCGACGCAGCGGCTGGCGCTCGTCGAGGCCCTGGGGGCCTTCAACGAGGCGGGAGGGGAGCCGCCGGCGCCCGCCGCGGACGATCCGGAACCGCATCCGCTCGGCTGGGGGACCGACGTGCCCGCGGCCCGCGAGGCCTGAACCTCCGGCAGTCGACGCGCCGGTCGGCGACGGGCTCGGCCCGCGCCCGCGTACCGGGCGGTGATCCAGTTCACGGCAGTGGGCGACTTCAGCAGGGTCAGTCCGGGCGGCGTCGCTCCCGACCAGGACGGCCCGGCGATTAGGAACGGGCCGGCGGACGAGCCGTTCTTCCGCTGCCCGACGACGGCGCAGACGTTGGACCAGGCGTCGAGAACGGGGACCATCCAGAACCGGTCGCCGAACTCGGGCAGGGTCAGTACCAGGGGCTGGTCGGACAGTTCCAGCCAGGCACTGGAGTACAGGGTGTCGGCGTTCGGTGAGACGACCTCGGTGAACTGGTTGACGGGGGCCTTGCGGCGCGCGTCGTCGCGGGCCGGGACCGCCGTCATGGAACGTTGCGTCAGAGCCGCCGTGACCAGCGGATACCCGTAGAGCCATGCCTGCGAGACCAGCTCATCCATCGACTCATCCGACTCGTCCGACTCATCCGTCATTGGCTTCTCCCGGGCGCTGTAGCGAATCTCGTCCGCGCCCGACGCTATGAGCGCCCTCCGCCTCCCGAGCGCCCTCCGCCTCCCGCGCGGCGAGTCCGCCGGACAGGTGACACGGACGGGTGACACGGACGGGCCAGGCGGACCCGGCCCGCGATCCCCGTCCTGACTCCCGGCCGGTATCGGTTGGTGCCGGGGCCCTCGGGGGTAGCGTCCTCGGCATGGACATTCGGACGACCGTTGAGCGCGCTCAACGAATCAAGCAGCTGCACGCCAAGTACAAGCCGCTCGTACTGCCGACCGTCTGGGACGTCTGGTCCGCGCGGACGGCCGCCGGCGCCGGTTTCCCCGCGCTCACCATCGGCAGTCACCCGCTCGCCGACTCCCGAGGAGCCGAGGACCACGAGGGGCAGACCTTCGAGGAGGTCCTCGCCGCCGTCAGGCCCATCATCGCGGCAGTGGACGTTCCCGTCTCCGTCGACCTGGAGTCCGGCTACGGACAGGAACCCGCGGACCTCATCGCCGGACTCACCGAGGCCGGCGGCGTCGGCCTCAACGTCGAGGACACCGTGCACTCGGACGGCGGACGCCTGCGCACCACGCAGGAACACGCGAGCTACATCGCCGGTCTGCGCGCGGCGGCCGACGACGCCGGGATCCCGGTCTGGATCAATGGGCGCACTGACCTCTTCCTGCACGCCGATGACGCCTCGGCCGTCCTCGACGAGGCGATTGAGCGGTTGCGGGCTCTGGAGCAGGCGGGCGCCGACAGTGTCTACCCGGTGGGAATCCAGGACAACGACGACCTGCTGACCGCGGTGACCGGCGCCGTCTCCCTTCCGGTGAACTCCACGGCCCACCCCGTCAAGCACGATCTCGAGCGCTTCCGTCGTCTCGGCGTCGGACGCATCACGTACGGCCCGCTGCTGCAATTCGCCCTGACCGACACGATGAAGGGCATGCTCGGGCCGTGGGCGCCCTGATCGGATCGTGCGGGGCCGAGGAAGCCGCAACGGGGTAGCACGGCCTCCCCCGTTCTGCCGCGGTCCGGCTCCCCCGCCGCTCGCCGGGCTTAATCTGGTGAGCGGCCGCTTGTCCGGAGAACGGCCGTCTCCCGTCGCCGCGGAGCGCTGACGGCTCGGGGGACGGCCGCCGTTCACGGGCCGTCGTCCGACGGCGGCTCTCCTCATGACGTGTGCCCGCGCCGCCTCCGGCCTCGGCATCGCCGAACTGTGCGACCGCTTCCCGCACCACCAGGCCGAGGCGGCCTTCCCCGACGGCCGCGCCCTGCTCGCCGTCCGCCCGCGCCCTTCTCGCCGTCCGCTTGCAGGCCCCCTCACCAGCCTTACCGGCCCCACCGGTCCCGGGCGATCTGGGCGCCCATTCGTCACAGTGGGAAGGGGGCGAATCCTGATCAGGGCACGCGGGGGCGGAGACTCACCTCGTGGCGGTCGAGGAAAAGCTCGACCCACGTGCCGACGGCATCTGGGGGCGGCGGGTCGGCGAGGTTCAACGGGATGTTCGTGCCGTCGAGATCCAGCAGCGCGACACCGTCTTCGGTCAGGCCCAGCCGTCCTCGCAGGACCACGCAGTGGCCTCCGGTTCGCAGCTCAGGACCGACTCCGGCGGCTGGTTTGGCATTGCGCCCCCAGACGATGACCTCGTCGATCGTCCACTCGACGTCGTAAGCGCCGGGCTCCGCGGCCCGGTCTCCGCACCAGCGGACCGCGATGTGACCGAACGGGGTCCGGACAGCGGCCAGCAACGGGGTTCGAGGGTACTGCGCGACTCGTTCCAACCGGATCAGCACGGCTCGATCATGCAGCATCCACGGGGCCGCCGGAACCCCGTAGCTGCCTCCCGGTGAGGCTGGAGATCTCGACGTCGACACGGCGTTCGCCCTGCGGGAGAACCTGACGTACTGGCGGCGCACGCCACCGGAGGCGTGCTGGTGCTGAATCTGTCAGGTGTGATGTTCTGCGACACCGCGGGCCTCTACACCTTGCTGGCCATTCGGCAGACCCTGCCCGTGGCGGGCGTCGACGTGTCGTTAACCCAGGCCGGCGCAGTGCTCCGGGCTGCGGCCGACCGCGCCGGCCTAACCGAACAGCTGGCATTCGGAGACGTTTCCTGAACAGGGTCGGCGACCCTCGCCACCTGGCCGGAAACGGGAAGCTGCCCTCGATCCACTCGCCCTGAAACTTGCCCAAGAACTTGCCCCTGCGATGCCTCGGACAAGACGGGGGCGGTCGCCTTGCCCACGCATCACGTCCGGCGCGCATACTCGTTCGTCTGCCTCGACTGGCGGGCACGGCTGGGAAGCCACGTACGACATCGACGTGTCCATGGACGAGCGGGCGGGACTCACCGCCGCCTACCGGCTCGACGGCGAACACGTGCCGTCCCCGCTCCAGTCACCGCGGTGTCCGTGCGCATCATGCGGCCGGGGCGGGTGGCTTCGGCGCACTTGCACGAGAGGTGACCCGCGGCGACGAGCGGCCCCTCGGACTTCTCCGACGTCGACCGGCTCCAGGACGGTACCCGTCTGATTCCGCTGTCGGAGTGGACCGGCGACCCCGACGCCTACTCCCCTCCCACGGACGTCCCCGTTCCGGCCGACGCCGACACCGCGACGCCGCCCGTCGACCAGGTGCACGCCCTCGGCGGCCGCGAGTACTTCACCCTCCTCAACCGGATGATGGTGGACAACCCTCCCGCCCGACAACGTGCTGAACCGCTACGCGATCGGCGACCGCAGCGGCCTGCGGACCAACCCCGACGGATCCCTGGACATCCATGTCCAGCACGACAGCCCCGGCCCGGACCGGGAACGCAACTGGCTGCCCGCTCCCGCGGGCAGCTTCAACGTCTTCCTGCGCCTGTACTGGCCCCGGCAGGCCGCTCTCACCGGCGACTGGACCCCGCCGGCGCTGCGACGCACCGACTGAACCCTCGCACGAGTTCTCGCAAGGGGGAGCCGGCCCCCCCTGGGCCGGTCCGTCAGGCGGTGAGGCCGAGGGCTGTGCCGAGGCGGCGGACCTCGTGGTCGAAGAAGGCGCGGGGGTCGGCGATGATCTCCCGGCGGTGTCCGAAGAGTTCGAAGGAGACGGCGCCGAGGAGGTAGGTCCACGCCATCAGAGCGCTCATGACCACGTCGGGCGGGGTGTGCGGGGGGAGTGCGGAGAGCAGCGGCGCCAGTGACCGCCGGGCGTCGTCGGGCATCGCGGGCCCGCTGTCCGGCATCGCGGGCCGGGTGTCGTCCGGCACGGTGGGCGGGGTGTCCGCGCCGTGGGGGCCGTGCTGGCCGAGCCGGTCGGTGAAGAGGGCGCCGATCAGGTAGGGCAGCCGGGTCGCCTGCGCCACGGTGTCCTGGGGTGCGCTGTAGCCGGGCACCGGCGAGCCGTGGATGAGGGCGTACTCGTGCGGATGCGCCAACGCCCAGTCCCGCACCGCGTGGCAGAGGCCGACCCAGCGCTCCAGCGCGTCCGCCCGCTCGCCCTCCACCGTGTCCGCCGCGTCTGTCGTCCCCGCCGTGTCCTGCGTGGCCCAGGCGGCCTCGGCGGCGTCGCCCAGGGAGGTGTAACCGTCCAGGACGAGTGCGGTGAGCAGGGCGTCGCGGCCGGGGAAGTAGCGATAGAGCGCGGACGCGGAGGCCAGGCCGAGCTCCCTGGCGACGGCGCGCAGCGAGAGCGCTGCGGCGCCGCTCTCGGCGAGCTGTCTGCGGGCGACCGCCTTGATCTCCGCGGTGAACTCGATCCGGGCGCGTTCCCGTGCGGTGCGGGGCTTGTCGGGGGCGGACATGCGTCCATCCTGACACGGAACGATGGAATCGAGAACACCGGACGCAAGCGAGAACACCGTTCTTGACAACGTCCCCGACGCTGCGTCAGTCTCTCGGCATCGACCGAAACGAGAACACTGTTCTCTGGCGCATCGGAGGAAACCGTGGGCAAGCACCTGATCGTCGGGATGGGCCCTGTCGGCTCGGCCGCCGCCCGGCACCTCGCCGCGCGGGGCGAGGAGGTCGTGCTGGTCAGCCGCTCCGGAGCCACACCCGCCACTGCCGGCCTGACCGGCCTGCCGGGCGTGCGGACCGTGCGCCTGGACGCAACCGACGCCGCCGCGCTCGGCGAACTGGCCACCGGCGCGGCCGTGCTCTACAACTGCGCCAACCCGGCCTACCACCGCTGGGCCACGGACTGGCCCCCGCTCGCGGCCGCCCTGCTGGCCGCCGCCGAACGCTCCGGCGCCGTCCTGGCCACGGTCGGCAACCTCTACGGCTACGGAACGGTCAGCGCCCCGATGACCGAGGACACCCCGCTCGACCCCAACTCCGTGAAGGGCCGGGTCCGGGCGCGGATGTGGGAGGACGCGCTCGCCCTGCACCGCGCCGGACGGGTCCGGGCCACCGAGATCCGCGGCTCCGACTACATCGGCCCCTACGCCGAGAGTCCGCTCGGGGCCCGGGTGGTGCCCCGCCTGCTGGCCGGCCGCGACGTTCAGGTGCTGCGCAGCGCCGACACCGCCCACACCTGGACCTACACCGAGGACGCCGCCCGGCTCCTGGTCACCGTCGGCGGCGAGGAACGGGCCTGGGGCCGGGCCTGGCACGTTCCCAGCAACCCGCCCCGCTCCCAGCGCGAGGCCGTCGCCGACCTCGCCGAGGCAGCGGGGGCCGAACCGGTCGGCGTCCGAGAGATCCCGGCGGTCGTGCTGGCGGCGCTGGGGCTCGTCAACCCGACCGTGCGGGCCCTGCGAGAGGTCTCCTACCAGTTCGAACGGCCCTTCGTGATGGACTCGGGTGCGGCGACCGCCGCCTTCGGCCTGGAGCCCACGCCCTGGACCGAGGTCCTCGGCGCCACCGCGGACTCCTACCGGACCCCGGCCGCCCGCCGTTGACCCGGCCGAAAGGCGCGTACGGCGTTCACGCGCCGCCGGCCAGGGCCCGCTCGACCTGGGCCGCGGGGAAGGGAGTGCGCTTGCTCCGTGAAAGCAGCCGGTGATGGAAGTCGTCCAGGACGAGCGCGTGCGGGGCGTGCCGGTCGATGAGGGCGGCGATGTCGGGCGCGATACCGGCGGGCCTGCGGCCGTCGAGCCAGTCGCGCAGGAAAGCCCCGTGCTCGGCGCCGCCACGAACGTCGTCCGGCAGGTGGTACCGCAGGAGGTGGCTCGGTGCGTAGGAGCGGTCGTACACGAGGTGATCGGCCAGGAATGCGCGTTCCTGCGCGGAGAGTTCGAAATCACGGCTCGACGCGAGTCCGAAGTCCGCGAAGTACACCCGCCGGCCGTCGGTGAGCAGATTGGCGAAGTGCGCGTCGAAGTGGACCAGTCCGCGCGAGCGCATGAACTCCGTCCCCCGCAGCAGCGCGTTCTCCACCCGGCGATAGGGCGACTCACATCCGGGCTCGGGCCGGAACGCACCCTTTCTGTCGCCGAGCCACTCGGCGAGCGTCTGCGGCACGTGCTCCAGGAAGAGCACCAGGCTGAAGGAGGACCTTCCGATGGCCTCCAGTCGACGGCGCACGGCCGACGAGCCCTCCCAGTGCGCGACGGCCCCCTCCACACCGCCGAGGCCGTCGACGAAGCCGGCAGGGGGGCCGTCGGGCAGCACCCGCCAGTGGTACAGCAGCGGGAAACCCGCGTACGCCTTCGTCAGCACCCACCCCGTTGTCATGATGTGCGTGGCCAGTTCACGCCAGGCGCCGAACCCCGCCGACCCCACCCCGTACTGGTAGAAGAGGGGAAGCCCGAACACGTTCGCGGTCGAGCGCACGTGTTCCGGCCGCAACTCGACGTCCGTCAGCGGGACCCGCTTGACGAAGACCCGCGTCCCCTCGACCTCCCACTCGGCCGACCTGCCCCCGATACCGGAGCCGAGAACCGGCGCGGCGGACACCGCGTCCGCGAGACGCCGGTCGCTCCACAGGGACAGCCGTGCTCCCACGCCCGCGTAAGCGGACACCCTCGCGGCATGGTCCGACTCGGTCATGTCCATCGACGGCTCCGTCCTGACAGCGGGACTGACTTCTGCTGATCATGTCAGGGCGTCGGGGGCGAGCCCCGAAGCCGTCGGCGAACGGCCCTTCGCCGGACGCTGTTTCGTCGGTGGCCGGCGGCTGTCCGCCGGCCGTGCGGGGCTCACCGTAGGATCCTTCCGGACTTGGGAGGTCATGCGACCGTAACCCTTGGGCTCTTCCACGGGCAGGCAGCACCCGTGGTGGTGGCTGTGACAAGGACTGCGCGGGCGACGGTCAAGCGGCCAGCGCCGCAAGCTCCGCGTCGGCGCGCTCGGTGACCAGGGCGAGGACGCGGCCGGCCGCGGCCAGATCCTCGGCCGGGATCGTGCCCCAGATGCGGTCCGAGACAGGGGCGGTCTCCGCTTGGACGGCAGCCAGCAGCTCGCGCCCCGCGTCAGTCGCGCGAAGGCGCGCACCGTCCTCGACGAGCAGCTGTCCGGCCAGGAGCTCGTCGACAGTGGCGCCGACAGCGCCAGGGTCGGCCTTGAGGGAGTCCCGGACCTGGGCGATGAACTCGTCCCGTGTCTGCGGGGTCTCGGCGGTGACTGCGGCACGCAGGGCGATCTGCTGCTGGAACGTCATGCCGTGGCGCGCCAGGACGTGTTCCAGGACCGCGCGAGCGGCGTAGTGGGCCAGGCCGAGGGCCCGCGCGTTGGCGACGGGTGCGGGGGCGGGCGCCGCCGCGGTGGCGGACGCTGACGTGGTGGAGGTCGTGGTGGAGGTCGTGGTGGAAGACGCTGTGGTCATGGTGTGCTCCCCTGAGGTGTCGGGTCGTCCGGTACGGAAGGGGCGAGGGGCGCTTCGAGCAGGGTCCTCAGCTCGTCGGTGAGCATGCGCGTCCGAGGGGCGTCGGGGCCGCCGAGTGGTTCCAGCAACCGCTGATGCAGTTCCTGGACCACCGCAATGGCCTCCCGTGTGACGTCCTGGCCCGTCTCGGTGAGGGCGAGCTGCATGGCCCGCGGGTCACGGGGATCTCGGGTGCGCTCGACCAGGCCGGCCGATTCCAGGGCGCGTGCGAGCTTCGACACGTACAGGGCCTCCAGGCCGGTGTGCTCGGCGAGCCGGCGCTGGCTGGGCCGCTCGCCGGCTCGCTGCATGCCGTGCAGTGACGCGACGAGCGAGTACTGGGCGTGGGTGAGGCCCAGGGGGGCCACGGCGCGATCGACCGCCACGCGCCACTTGTTGGCGAGCCGCCACACCAGGAAGCCGGGGGTGGGGCCCGGTGAGCCGTTGTCCATGCAGTTAGAGTACATGGCTACTATGTACATGGCTACTGTTTGGGCTGTGTGCTCCGCGCACGGCTGGGCGGATTCGTCTGGATCGGTCGGTCGTCGGTCCTGGTGTGCCGCTGACAGGATCTTCGTCGGAGAGTGGAACCCAAGTGGCTCTGTTGGGTGGGGAGTTGCCTGGCGCGACGCGGAGGGAGCGACGGGCCGGGACGGCGCGGCGGTTCACAGGGAGGGTGATTCAATGACCGCATGGTGAAGGACCGTACGCTCCTGGGACCGCTGGCATTGAGTGACGGCAGCTGGGGAGTCGGGGACGCCGCGAAACCGGATGCCCACTGGGTGGAGTTCCGCCCCGACGGGCTCTACCAGCACGAGCCGGGCTCCGAGGGACGGTCGGTCCCGTGGTCCAGGATCATGACCGGCGTCTGGATCACCTGGGGCGAACACTCCTGGAACATCAACAGCAGGGGCGCGTACACACCGAAGGGAACGGTCGCCACACGCGACGGCGGATGGATGCGCATGACGCTGCGTCAGCCGTACGAGGACTGCCTGCTGCGCTTCGACCAGCACACGCGCTCGTACCGGGCGGTGGACCCTCTCCGGCTGGAGTACCTGCTGCGGCAGCTCGTCGACGAGGAGAAGCCCCAACTCCTCGGCGACCCGGAATGGGTGGGCCGTGCCGTGGCGCACCTGGCCGGCGGAAGGAACCGCTGGGTCACCTCCCGAGCGCTGCGGCGGGCGGCGAGGGAGGCTCTGGCAGCGGCCGGCCCGAACTCCCCCTGACGCCACGGCCTCGCCCCTGCCCACCGACACCGGCCCGCGCGCCCGGGGCGCGGGCCCGCGGCGCGGGCCCCAGCCGCGTACTGATGGGCGCGCACGGTAGTGGAGCCCACCCAGACAACCCAGTTGAGCCCTCCTCGGCATCGGCCTGGGCTGTCAGGCGCTGCCGGACGCCCGCACCGCCAGTCGCCAGAGCGATGTGACCTCGGCCTTGCGTGCAGCGTGGAGGGGGTCGGTGGCGTCCCGGGAGCGAGGGTGCCGGGGCTTGACGTCGGCCTTGCCCACGATGCGGAGGCCCGACGCGTCGATGGCGGCGAGGAGCTGTCGACGTGTCCGGAGGCCGAGGTGTTCCGCCAGGTCGGACAGGATGAGCCAGCCTTCTCCGCCGGGCCGGAGGTGGGCGGACAGGCCGGTGAGGAAGGTGTGGAGCATGGCGCCGTCCGGATCGTAGACACCTTGCTCGACGGGGCTGGTCGGGCGGGCGGGAAGCCAGGGCGGGTTGCACACGATGAGGTCGGCGCGGCCTTCGGGGAACAGACCGGGGCCCGACACCTCGATGCGGTCGGCCAGTTCGAGTCGGTGGGCGTTCTCGCCGGCGCAGGCCAGGGCGCGCGGGTTGATGGCGGTGGCCACGACGCGGTCGATGCCACGGCGGGCCAGGAGGGCGGCGAGGACTCCGGTCCCGGTGCCCAGGTCGAATGCCGCACCGGTGGCGGGGCGGTGCCGGATGGCCGACGGCAGCGCGGTGTGCGCGACCAGGTCGACGTACTCGCCTCTGACCGGTGCGAAGACGCCGTAGTGAGGGTGGATGCGGGCGCCGAGCGCCGGCACGTCGATCCCTTTCGCGCGCCACTGCCGCGCACCCATCACGCCCAGCAGTTCTTTGAGGGATACCGTCGTAGGGCCTGTCGAGGGGCCGTAGGCGTCCAGGCATGCCTGACGGACGTCGGGAGCCCGGCGCAGCGCAAGGGTGTGGTCGTCGTCCAGCAGTACCAGGAGCCTGCCGAGTACGCGGGCGCGGTGGCGGATGCCGCGGCGGTGCAGGTGGAACGACTCGCTCGGGGAGGTGCCGAAGCCGGGTGTTCCGCGGTCGGCGCGGCGGTCGACGCGGCGGCCGATCGCCTGGAGCAGTTGTCGGGCGTTGTGAAAGTCGCCCCGCCAGAGCAGAGCCGTTCCTTCGCAGGTCAGACGGTAGGCGTCGTCGGCCTTCATCCGGTCGTCGGCGACGAGGGTTCGCCGGGGAGCGGGGGAGGCGTTCTCGGAATGCCAGGGGGCGGACCGGGGGGAGCTGTTTTCGGTCCAGCGGATGACGGACACGGCGTACTCCTCGTGGTCGAACGTACAGGGCACGAAGAGCACTTCGACGAGGAGCAGAGCGAACCCACGCCGGTCCGTCGGACGGGCGTGTGCGGGGGAGCAGAAAACCGCTACCGCTCTTGCGTCGAAGCGCCGGAGCGGACGTCCCATACGACCATGCCGAGCATCAGGGCCAGACCTTCCGGAGAGAGGAGGAAAGCCAGGCTCGCACAGGTTCCGTGCCTTCTCCAAACCCCCCGGTCGACCAGGAGGGCAGGGGACTTTTCGTCCAAGTCCCGGAGGGCGGGGTGTCGGTGGGGCGAGTGGCCGCGCTGAGGTCGCCTGGCGTCAGAGCTGTTGACGCCCTGGCCGGATTGCCCCCATCATCGGGGCCAACTCGGTGTCATCGCTGACATAAGTCAACGATGACACTCCCTGTCGTTCGCCGTGGAGTCGGTGCGGGCCTGGCAGGGCGTCACATCTCGTTCGCTTTTCGCGCCGGGGCAGCAGGCCCGCTGCGCGAACAGCCGCAGCACAGGAGGCGCTATGAGTTCTGGACGTGCATCCGGGCCTGCCCGGCTTGGCCGGCAGGCCCGGACACGGATGTTCGCGGCGGTGGCGACCCTCTGCGTTCTGTCCGCGGCTCCGCCGGCGCCTCGGGCCGCCGCTGCCGACGCTCCGCCGTACTCCGAAATCTACCGGCCCCAGTTCCACTTCACCCCGGAGAAGAACTGGATGAACGACCCGAACGGCCTGCTGTACTACAAGGGGGAGTATCACCTCTTCTACCAGTACAACCCCAACGGCAATGCGTGGGGCGACATGTCGTGGGGGCACGCCGTGAGCACGGACCTCGTGCACTGGAAGGAACTGCCGCTCGCCCTGTCGCACGACGACCGGGAGATGGTGTTCTCCGGCAGCGCGGTCGTGGACGCGGCCAACATCACCGGATTCGGCACGAAGAAGAACCCTCCGATGGTGGCGATCTACACCAGCGCCTACAAGGACGGCGGCGAACAGGCCCAGTCGCTCGCCTACAGCACCGACCGCGGCCGCACCTGGACCAAGTACCAGGGCAATCCCGTACTCGGCATCGGGTCCCGCGAATTCCGTGATCCCAAGGTCCAGTGGTACGCGCCGACCAAGAGCTGGCTGATGACGGTGTCGCTGTCCACCGAACACAAGGTGCGCTTCTACTCGTCCAGGAATCTCAAGGACTGGGAGCTGCTCAGCGAGTTCGGGCCGGCCGGTGCGACCGGCGGCGTGTGGGAATGCCCCGACCTGTTCCCCCTCGCCGTCGACGGCGATCCGGACCACGTCAAGTGGGTCCTCGTCGTCAACATCAACCCCGGTGGGATCGCCGGAGGTTCGGCGGCCCAGTACTTCATCGGCGACTTCGACGGCAAACGGTTCACGGCCGAGGACAAGGGCGTCTACACGCCGCCCGCCGGAACCGTCGTACAGGACTTCGAGGGCGCCGACTTCGGCACGTGGACGGCCACCGGCACGGCGTTCGGCGACGGGCCCGCGGCCGGGACGCTGGCCGGCCAGGGCGCCGTCGACGGGTTCGACGGCAAGGGCCTCGCCAACAGCTTCCACAGCGGTGACGGCGCCACCGGCACGCTCACCTCACCCGAGTTCACCGTCGACAGCCGCTATCTGAACTTCAAGATCGGAGGCGGACGGCACCCTCACGAGCCCGGGACCGTCCCGGAGCCGGGCCCGCTGCCCGCAGGCACGGTCCTCGCCGACTTCGAAGGCGGCAGCTATGGCGAGTGGACGACGACAGGCGAGGCCTTCGGCACCGCACCGGCCACCGGCACCCTCCCCGGCCAGCAGCAGCTTTCCGGCTGGCTGGGCGACGGCCTGGTCAACACCTTCCTGAACGGCGACTCCACCACCGGCACCCTCACCTCACCCGAATTCACCATCGACAAGAACCACATCAACTTCCTCATCGGCGGCGGCAACCACCCCGCGGACGCCGCCGACCCCACCGCTCTGGAACTCGTCGTCGACGGCCGGGTCGTGCGCAGCGCCACCGGAAGGGACACCGAGACACTCGCCCGGGCTTCCTGGGACGTCAGCGACCTCGCCGGCAAGAAGGCGCGGATCAGGATCGTCGACGACAACACCGGCGGCTGGGGACACCTCGACGTCGACCACATCATGCTCTCCGACACCGAGGTCCTGCCCGTCTCACAGGAGACGTCCGTCAACCTGCTCGTGGACGGCCGGACCGTCCGCAGCGCCACCGGCTCCGACAGCGAAACCCTCGACTGGGCCTCCTTCGACCTGCGCCCCTACGCCGGCAAGAAGGCGCGCATCCAGCTCGTCGACCGGAACACCGCAGGCTGGGGCCACATCCTCGCCGACCGGTTCACCGCCGCGGACGCGCCCGCCGAGTCCGTCCTTCAGCGCGCCGACTGGGCCGACTACGGCAAGGACTACTACGCGGCCGTGTCCTGGGAGAACGCCCCCGGCGGTAAGCGCCGCATGATCGGCTGGATGAACAACTGGGACTACGGCGGCGCCGTCCCGACCTCTCCCTGGCGCGGAGCGCAGAGCGTCCCACGCGAAATGGCCCTGCGCACCGTCGACGGCCGCATCCGGCTGACCAGCAAGCCGGTGAAGAGCCTGGAGTCCCTGCGCCAGGGGAGCCCGGCGACGGCGGGCGGCGTCACCGTCAAGAGCGCCACCAACCCCCTGATCGGCCCCGCGGCCCAGGGCAGGGCCCTCGACATCGAGGCGGCCTTCTCGCTCAAGGACGCCGAACGCTTCGGCCTGAAGGTGCGCACCGGCGCCGGGGGCGAGGAGACCGTCATCGGCTACGACACCACGACACAGGAGCTGTACGTCGACCGCACGCGCTCCGGAGCCGTGGACTTCAACAGTTCCTTTCCCGGCGTCCAGCGAGCACCACTGCGGGCTCAGAACGGCAAGGTGAAACTGCGGATCCTCGTCGACTGGTCGTCCGTGGAGGTCTTCGGCGGCAGCGGCGAGGCGGTCATCACGGACCAGATCTTCCCCGACCCCGCCGCCCACGGCGTGCAGGTCTTCGCCGAGAACGGCTCGGTGAAGCTGGACCAGGCCCGCGTCTGGCACCTCGCATCCTTCCGCGACTGAACCCTGCGCCGTGCCGCCGCGGGCCACGAAGGTCCCGCGCGGTGGACAAGGTGCCCTGCGGGCCCTCTCGTTCCAGCGACCGTAGGCCACGCGCCTCGTCCGCTCCCACGACCCATCGCGCAGCCCTAGACCATGGTCTGGAGGTGATCCGTCGGGGCGTAGTCGATCTTCCAGTCGGCATGGACGCCGGAGAATCCGTCTGCCGCGCCCCGTGCCCCGCTCTCCCCGACCCGTGCCCCACGAGCCGCGGTGCGGGCGCCCTCTTCGCCCGGGTCGGCGAGGCCGCCGCCGTGAGCAGGGCCTCCTCGGAATGTGGATGTGCTCCACACAGCCGAGCGGGCGACCGAGCCCGGTATGGGCAGCCGATCGCGGGGGACTCTTCCGCCATGAACGGCACGAACGGCAAGAACGGCAGCAACGGCAGCAACGGCAGCAACGGCATGGATCACGGCGGGCCCGATCGGGAGCACCGGCGGCCCGAAGGGGTCAGCGACGAGACGGTCGAAGCGCTGGGAGCCTTCTCCAAGGCCCTGGAAATGACCGAACGCGCGCGCGGGCATCTCTACGAGTTCCACCAGCTGACCGGAAGCGCGGATCTGGAACTCGACCGGGCCGCCGCCCTCTTGAGGAAGGCCGGTCACCCGGAATGGGCGGACCGCGTCGAGGGGGACATCATCGGACGGAACGTGATTCCGGGGCACTGGACCTTCCAGATCATCGAGGAGTACAACCGCACGTACTACGAGCCCTTCAAGGCGGCGGAACGCCAGGCGTTGGAGGAACTGGCGGACGGACGTGATCACCTCTACGAGGCGGAAATGAAGGAGGCCCGGCGCACGGCAGGGCATCCCGACCACACCGCTCGGTAGCGCCGACTCCCGTGGGAGTCGTCTGATCCTCCCGTGCCTTCCGGGGCGCGACTCCCGCTCACTCGGAGCCTCGCCCCGGCGTGGATCAGCCGTGCTCCGCCCCGGCGACCGGGCGTGCGGGCTCGGCCCGTCGCAGCCGCGGCAACCCGCGCGGTTCCTCGGCGGCCGGTTCAGAAGGACGCTCCAGGGCCTGCGCGCCGTGCTTCCGGGCCGCATGCCATGATCGTGAGGCGCCCACCACGGACGAGACGGCGACGACGGCAAAGCCCGCGGACGAGGAGACGACGACCGATGACTGATTCCGACGCGGGCGAGATCCTCGCCGACGTCCGACGGGGCGTCGGCCGCATCCTTGTGAACCGGCCCAAGGCGCTCAACGCCCTGACGACGGACATGGTCGTCGCCCTCGACCAGGTGCTCGCCGAGTGGGAACGCATCCCGCTGACGGCCGTGGTGCTCGCGAGCACCAGCGCCAAGGCGTTCTGCGCCGGCGGAGACATCCGCACGATCCGCGAACACAGTCTCAACGGGGATACCGAGGCCGCCGAGCGGTTCTTCGCGTCCGAGTACCGCCTCAACGCCCGGATCGCCGAATATCCCGTGCCGTTCGTGTCGCTCATCGACGGTTTGTGCATGGGCGGCGGACTCGGGCTGTCCGTCCACGGCAGCTTCCGCGTCGTCACCGAGCGGGCGGTGCTGGCGATGCCCGAGACCGGTATCGGATTCTTCCCGGACATCGGGGCCAGCTACTTTCTGCCGCGGCTGCCCGGTGCGATCGGCATGTACCTGGGACTCACCGGGAGCCGGCTCGACGCGGCCGACGCCCTCTACACGGGGCTCGGCACGCACTTCGTCCGCGCCGACGGGCTCGACGCGGTCGGGGATGCCTTGGCCGACGCACCCGGCGAACCGGCCGACGTGGTCCTGAACCGCCTCGCCGGCCGTTCCCCGGTGGGGGAGAGCGGGCTGGCCGCCGTACGCGGGGACCTGGACCGGACGTTCGGCGCGCCGACCCTCGGTGAGATCCATGAACGTCTGCGCCGCCTGGGCACCCCCTGGGCGACCACCGCCCTCGCCGCCCTCGAATCCGCCTCGCCGCAGAGCCTGGAGATCACGCACGCCCTGCTGGCCCGGGGCAGACAGCGCACGTTGCGCGAGTGCCTCGACGCCGAACTCGCCCTCACGCGGACGATCATCCGTACGCCGGACTTCCTTGAGGGCGTCCGTGCGGCCCTGGTCGACAAGGACCGCACTCCCGTCTGGCGACGTGCGTCGCTCGCCGGGCGGACGCAGTCGTCGTCCTGAGCGGCCTCGCGGCGCCTTTCCCGGCGAGCGCCACCGGCGCCAGGGCGCGCCCGGCGGTGCCTCGCCGCCAGCACGCTGCCCCCGGTGGAGGCCGGTGTCAGGTGAGGGCGGTGACCAGCAGGGTGAGGGCGCCGATGAGGACGGCGACGCGGACGTAGTGCCAGCGCTCCCAGCGGTTGAGCTGCTCTTTCCAGTCCGCGGGCCGGTTCTCGGGCGTCCACGTCTTGTTGCGGTTGTTGATCGGGACGAGCAGCAGTATCGACATCACCACGCTGAGGAGCAGCAACGCGGCGGCGCCCGCGACCAGGCCGGCGCCGTCGTGGTGCCGCCCGGCGATGGCCCAGACCGACGCGAGGGCGAGCGAGCCGATGTACCAGACGGGCATGACGGCGCCCAGCATCCGGCCGCCGTGAGCCTTGCCGAGCTGGCCGGCGTCCTCGGGGAGGGCGTTGAAGATCGGGGCCATGACGAAGGCGACGGCGAACTCCACCCCCACCATCACGCCGACGGCCACGGTGGTGAATACCTCAAGTGCGATGAGCATGACGGTCTCCCCTGATTCCTAGCGTCGCTAGCTGTTGAGCTGACGCTAGCTCTACTGCCGCTCCTTTGTCTAGCGGTGCTAGGATCGAATCATGTCGGTAAAGGAACGCAAGGAGCGCGAGCGGGCGGCCCGCGAAAGCCTGATCGTGGCCACGGCCCGTGAACTCGCGGAGCAGCAGGGCTGGGACGCGGTCACCACGCGACGGCTCGCCGAGCGCATCGAGTACAGCCAGCCCGTCCTCTACAGCCACTTCCGCGGCAAGCGCGAGATCATCGGCGCCGTCGCTCTCCAGGGCGCCGCCGAGCTCGCCGTCGCGCTGCGGGCCGCGACCTCCGCCGCGAACGGCCCCCGCGCCCGGGTCGCCGCCCTGGCGAGCGGCTACCTCGACTTCGCCGAGCGCAACCCGGCGGTCTACGACGCCCTGTTCCAGCTCGACGGAGGCCTGGCGTACGCCCAGGAGGACACCCCGGAACCGCTCAAGGACGCCTTCGCCGCCCTGCTGGAATGCCTCGGCGAGGTCGCCGGGGACGGAGTCCACCCAGGGGTGTTCACCGAGGTCTTCTGGGCGTCGCTGCACGGAATCGTGACCCTGACCCGGGCGGGACGTCTGCCGCCGGAGCTCGCCGCGCAGCGGGTCGACCTGCTCGTGGACCGCCTCGCCGTGCTCTGAAGCGCCGGCCCGGCGGGCACGCCGTCCGGCCGGGGTGCCGGCTCCGCGGGACGAGTGCGATTCAGGCCGCGCTCGGGTCCGGCTCCAGGCCGCTTCCCTAACGTGGGTGACCAGCGACGATCGCCCGCGTGACGCTCATGGCCGGGCGCGGCCTGCCCGTGGACCCGGGGGCACGCGGCCGGCCGGCCACGCCGTGAATGACCCGAGGAGTCCGATGTCCACCAGCGGTTACACGTACCTGTGTCGTTTCGAGGCACTGGAGGAGGGGGTCCCCCGGCGGTTCGAGGCGCACGGCGTGGCCGTCTCGTTGGTGCTGACCGGCGGCGAGGTCTTCGCGATCCACGACGTGTGCTCGCACGCGGCCGTCTCGCTGTCCGAGGGGGAGGTGGAGGGCTGCGCGATCGAGTGCTGGCTGCACGGTTCCCGCTTCGACCTGCGCAGCGGAAAGCCCCTGGACCCGCCGGCCACCCGGCCCGTCCCGGTGTATCCCGTACGAGTCGAGGACGGGTCCGTCTACGTCGACGTCTCCACACCCAACGACCGCTGACCGACGCCAAGACGGGCCGAGGGGAAGCGGCCGGGCGTCCCGGCCTTCCCGGACGTCCGCCGCATGACGGCCCTGTCCGCCCAGGCGTACATGCGAGCCGCTGCTCAGGCCCGTCCGCCCGCCGTCCTGCGCGCCGTCGCCGAGCGTTTCGCGGCCCGGTGACCGAACGGACCGCGGCGTGCCTTGCCCGCGGTCGCGGGCAAGGCACTGGTGTCGGCGAGGTGTGCCGTACCGGAACGCTCTGGGGCCGGTCCTGTGCTAGAAGGTCAGGTTCCAGGCGTCGATCTTGCCCGTGTCGGAGGCGGCGTTGTCGTTGACCCGCAGCTTCCAGGTGCCGTTCGCGACCTCCGAGGAGGCGTTCACGGTGTAGGTCTGGGCGATGTTGTCGGCGCTGCCGCCGGCGCGGTTGTGCAGCGTGTAGACGGTGCCGTCCGGCGCCACCAGGTCGACCTTCAGGTCACCGATGTAGGTGTGCTTGATGTCCACACCCACCTTGAGGGTGGCCGGGGCGTTGCCGGTCACGCCGGTGACGGTGATCGGGCTCTCCACGGTCGCGTTGTCGTTGACGGCGAAGTCCGTGAGGTTCTCGAAGTACTTGCCGGGCGGCGGGGTCGTCCCGACGGCCTTGAGGGCGTCGACCTGTCCTTCGCCGAAGAACGAGTTGTCGGCCGTCGTGCCCGTGCAGCGGTTGTCCGAGGGGCACGCGATGTCATTGGCCTGGGCGGCCAGTCTGGCGCGGATCTGCGCCGGGGTGACGCCCGGGTCGGCGCTGGCGATGAGCGCCGCCACGCCGACCACGTGCGGGGTGGCCATCGAGGTGCCGCTCTTGCTGCCGTAGCCGCCGCCGGGGACGGTGGAGTACACGTTGCTGCCCGGCGCCGCGACGTCGATGACGCCCTGGCCGTAGTTGGAGAACGAGGCCTTGGTGACGCCCGTGCCGTTGGCTGCGACCGTGACCACGCCCGGCAGCTCGGTCGGGATGTCGAGGCAGGCGTTGGTGATGGTACGGGTGACCGGCGTCGAGTCGTTCGGGCTCGCGGAGTCGGTCGTCTTGTGGGCGAGGTCGTAGTTCTCGTTGCCCGCGGCGGCGATCTGGAGGGAGCCCTTGCCCTCGGCGTACTCCTGGGCGCGCTTGACGCCTTCGATGATGGCGGCCTGGTCGACGTTGTCCGGGCAGTTGAACTGCCAAGGGTCCGTGTAATAACTGTTGTTGGTGACCTTGAAACCGTGGTCACCGGCCCAGACGAAGCCGCAGATCGTGTTCTCCGCGAAGAAGAAGGAGTTGCCCGGCTCGGCGACCCGGACCGCGGCGATCTTCACCCCCGGGGCCACGCCGACGACGCCCTTGCCGTTCTTTGCCGCGGCGATCGTGCCCGCCACGTGGGTGCCGTGCGTGTCGACGTCCCGCCAGGCTCCGGTACGGGTGTCGGGCTTGCCGTAGGCGCAGGAGACGGAGTCGGCGGCGTCGAAGTTGGGTGCCAGGTCCTGGTGCTGATCGTCCACACCGGTGTCCAGGATGCCGACCTTGACGGAGGCGGAGCCCGGGTTCACGGCCCAGGCCTGGTCGGCCTTGATCTGGCTCATGTCGGCCCGGACCGGTTCTCCGGCCGGGGTCGAGGCCTGGGCCGGGCTGGTCGGCAGCGCCGGGGAGTACGCGTCGGCCGGGACGTCCGAGGTGCGCGTCGCGCCGACCTGCTGCACGCCCGCGACGGTGCGCATGGTGGCGGCGAATCCGCTGGATGCCGAGTGGGCGACGATCACGCCGATGGCGTCGAAGTTCGAGAAGACGGTGCCGCCGTTGGCAGTGATCGCGGAGCGCACCGCGGCGTTGTCGCCGGGGGCGGTGATCACGAGGTAGGCACGCGTGCCGGCCACCCAGGCCGCACTCGCGGCAGCCGGCACGGCGGCCGGAGCGTGGGCCTTGGCGGCCGGCGCGGCGGAGGGGACGACGGGGAGCGTGCCCGCGAGGGCGCCGGGGGCGCCGAACGCGAGGGCGGCGCCGAGCGTGGCCGCCAGCAGCAGCGTGCGTCTGGAGCGGCTCGATATGTGGGGTATCAATGCGTCCTCCGGAGACGGCCCGGCCGTGCTTATGGCACTGGCCGGGCCGTACGAAACGAGTGGTGGACGCAAGATGTCAGACGCGTGCTCCTGTGCGGAAGTACCTTTTCGTGCCGGGACGTTGCAGGGGCATGGCTGAAAAGTGACCTACCCGAAAGGCCGTCCGGCGAGAGCGACCGCCGCACGGCGCGAAGGCCGGAGCGGACTTCGGCCGGTCTGCCCGACGACGGCGATCGCCGACGGAAGCGGCCCGCTGCGGCCGCCTACTTGAACCAGGTACCGGACGCCATGGTGGTACGAGCAGGTGCCCCGGGAGTGTCCACGCCATGCGGTCGCCGTCAGCAGGGTTGTCGTTACTCACTTTCGGGTGGTGCCTCTCGGGGCTACGGGGTGGCGTGGTGTGGCGTGGCTTCGGCCCTCGGCCGCTCCCACCAAGGGAAACCGAACCTGTTGCACCGTCAACTCCATGCCGCAAGACGTAGATGAGCGATGCAGGCGAGAGTCGCGGTTACGTGCGCGACAGGTAACCTCACGCGCGTTTCACTCCGTTTCTTCGCGCACATCGGCAGAGTGTGTGCGCGAACGACCCGGCGGCATCCATGTGCCGCACCGGGATCCCACGCGGCCGCGAAGGCCGGCTGCGGAGAATGCTCGCACCACGAGGGGGACCCTTGTCTGCTTCTGCTTCTGCTTCCGCTTCAGCCCTCACCCGTCGGCTCGCCGCCGCCGCGCTGGTGTCCGGCGTACTCGTCTCGGCGGCGGCGCTGCCGGCGACCGCGGCCGGCGACGTCCGTCCAGGGCGCCCGAAGGTGCAGATCTCAGCCGTCGTCCACGACTCACCCGGACGCGACGACCACTCCAACCGCTCGCTGAACAAGGAGCGGGTGCAACTGGTCAACCTCACCCGTCATGCGGTCAACCTCGACGGCTGGACCCTCGCCGGTGAGGACGGCACCACCTACACCTTCCACCACTACCGTCTGGCCGCCCGCACCACGGTCCGCGTCCACACCGGCAGGGGCCGCGACACCCGCGACGACCTCTACCAGAACCGCCGTGACTACGTGTGGGACAACGACTCCGGCACCGCCACCCTGCGCGACGGCCACGGCCGCCTCGTCGACGCCTCCTCCTGGGGCCACGCCCGCCATCGCCACGGACGCCACTGAGCCCCGCAACGCTTCGCGCGCCGGGCCCGCGGGTGAACCGGCGGAGCTGATCGACAGCAGACCGTCAGTGTGATGTGCGTCACAGTGGCGGGATCGAGAAGGGCTTCTTCTTCACGGTGGCGTCCCAACTCGTCGTCACTTTCCATTGGTTCGACGAGCCGGACGGGGGCTGGGCGGCGTCAGGCTTCGATTCGCCGAGATGGAGCGGCTCCACGGCCCGCATTTCGTGAACTGCCCGCATGCGGATCACATGCCGTGCGAGGCCCTGACGCACCTTTTCCGGCTCGCGATCACCACATGTTGAGAGCGCTCTTCCCTTTCGGTTCGCCGTATTGGCCGTGCATTTCCGTGCGCCATTCCTGCGAATTGAGCTCGGCGTTCCGAGGCCTGTTGCCCATGAGCGTCCTGGGGTTTCTGAGGCGACGTCAATGCGCGTTGTCTTCTTGTCAATTGGGCGCAACACTGGGCTTCACGCGGAGTCGATCGCCCAAACCTGGTTCACGGGGCGGGCGACGGCCGGGTGTGGAAAGGAGGTGGATTCACATGGGTATGAAGATGACAATGACCACCCGTTGCACGGTCGCCGTGAGCTGGCAGCACGTGCGAGTGGTCATCATCGTCGTCGTCATCGCGATCCTGAGTGTGCTGACTCGGGAACCCGGTGACCCGTCACTGCTCGACGCGCTTCTGCCGCGCGTCTGAGGGCTGTACTGGCCCTCTGAACCGGGGCGGTTGCCGGACACCGGCGACCGCCCTTCCTCATGCAGAGGTTAGCGCACTGGCGCGACCCCTTGAAGGGGAATGCGGCCCGTATCTGGTTCCGCGCCTTACAACTATCCGGTAGAACGCACATCACGGTGCCGGGAGGATTCGATTCGAACGTCCCGCGCGGTTATGAAGATCTCCTTCTCCTCTTTTCCCGCGATGTGAGCCCACCGGGGCCGGCTCAGAGTGAGAGGACGCGACGAAAGTCCGCCTCGTCGTACTCGCCCGCCGCCGTGACGCGAACCCCTTGCGCCTCCACCCATGCATGAAACCGGAACGGGTCGTCGGCGACGCCGATGCACCACACCGCACGCCTTCCGCGGAGGGCGAGCACGGCGAGAGTGGCCAGTGACTCCTCCAGGCACGCGGCCCGCCCCGGGTAGTACGCCGCCGCGGTGCGGACGGCGGCCAGGGCGGCCGCCGCCTCGTGCGGCGTGGCTTCCCGCCCGCACCGTCGTCGAACGCTCCGGTCCAGGACGCGGGCGAGAGCGCGGAACGGGATCCGGATGAGGAAAAGGGCGACCAGGAGCCCGGCCAGACCGGCGGCGGCCGCCGTCAGGCTGCGGCGTCCTCGTGCGGCGCGCTGTCCGAGCGGGGCGGCTGCCGTCATTCTCACCGCCGCCCTCGGTGAGCCCTGAGGTGAGGTCTCACCGAGCGCGGCGGACGTGCTCGGCGCCGACGGTCGCGATCGCGCTCCTGCGGGAAGGGGGTCCGGCCCGAACTGCGCTCTGTCCGCGGCGAGCAGACCACGGCCGATCAGGTCGTCCGCGAGTCGCCGGGCGTCCGCGCGGATCCGGTCGTGCTGCGGTGCGGGGTAGTGAGCCGTGAGTACGTCGACCCCGGAGTCGAAGTCCTCGCAACGACGCCATTCCCGCCACAGGGCGCGCGCCATGGGGTTCATCGCGAAGCAATGACCGGAACGCACGTCCAGAAGCACGCTTCCGCCGTGCGGCGCGACGCTCTCGTGCACATGACCGGGCACGTTCAGTCGGGTCACGTCGGCTCCTTTCCGCCGGCGCGCGACGCCAGCCACATGTCTTCGCCCAGCAGGCGGTTGAGCGCGGGGAAGGGGGCCGGGAGTCCGGCGACCGCACGGTCGAGGGAGGCGATGACCCGTGACGGCTCGATCACGCCCAGGTCGGCCAGCGGTGAAGCGGCGAGTCGCGCGCGGATGTCCTCCGCGGACAGGCGGGCGCCTCTGTAATTCTCGGCGGAGTACTCCCCCTTGGTTCTTCTGCGCAGCACGGCCCCGGGCACCAGGCCGGCCAATGCGGCCGCCAGCAGTGGCTTGACGGTGAAGGGGTCCGTCCTGTGCACCAGGGGCAGGCTCAGGCAGGCGCGGACGACGTCGCCGTCGAGAAAGGGCGCATGCGGCCAGATGCCCAGCGGGCGTGCTCTGTCGACGAGTTGGCGCTGCACCGCGGCCGAGTTGCGCACCTCTTGGAGGACGGCTCGGGAAGCCGGCGTCGTCGCGAGGGCCGGGTCGGGGTGGGCGGACCGGGCGCAGTCGCGTGCGAGTTCGGCCAGTCGGCGGCGCATGCGGGTGGTCAGCCAGGCCGCCTCCGGGCCGGGCGGGGGCCACCAGGCGACCGCGTCCAGCCAGTTCGCTTCGTGCCGCGCCGGTTGTTCCAGCTGGAGGGCCAGGTTGTCGAAGGCCTGCGGCTTCGACGTGCGGGCGAGGCGCAGCGCTCGTAAGACCGTGTGAGCAGGGGAGATCTTGCGCATGCGGGCCAGAGCGCGACCGTCACGCACGAGTCGGCGCAGGCCGTCGGCGGCCGGCAGGTCGGCGAGCCAGGAGGGCGGTGCCGTGAGGAGAGCGTCGCCGCCTTCACCGGTCAGGTGAATGGCGCGGCCGCCGTCAGCGATGTGGTCCAGGCGCAGACGCAGCCGTGCGCCGATCACCGCTGCCGGGTCGGGCTGGTCCGTCGGCCCTTCGGCGTCCATTGCGCCGTAGGGCAGTGACGTCCGGTTGCCGCGGGTCACGTGCAGCCGGATACCCGGCGTCGTCGCGGCGTGGGCGAGGGCGTGTTCGAGGTCGCCGGCCGGGGCTTCGGGATGGTGGTAGACGAAGGCGTCCAGTGGCTGGTGCGAGGCGCGTGCGGCGAGGACGGCCAGTGACGTCGAGTCCAGACCGCCGCTGAAGTCGGCGGTCAGACGGGTGGAACCGGTGGTGCGCAGTGAGACGGAGTCGGTCAGTGCCGACCTGAGCCGTTCGGCGGTCTCCGCGAATCCTTTGCCGCCGTGGCCGGAGTCCAGGCATGCGTAGGTGCCGCGGTGCAAGCTGCCCGAGGGGTCGATGCGCAGTGCCTGCCCGCCGCCGAGGTGCCGGACGCCGGCCAACGTGGTGTGGCCTTCGGTGAGTTCGGGAACCGTGGGGCACACGATGTGTGCGGCAAGGGTGGTCGGGTCGGCGGTGTCGGCGGTGCCCGCCAGGAGCGCCGCGGTCGTGGCACGTGTGGACAGCACCGTGCGGTTTCCGCGCTGCGCGTAGTAGAGGGGGAACTGTCCCGCCGGGTCGGTGTAGGCGGTGAGCCGTCCCTGGTCGTGCATGACGATGAGCAGGTACGCGCCGGGCCACCGCGTCAGCCGTTCCCAGTGGCCGTCCGCCGCTGAGCGCTCCAAATCCCGTCGCATGGTCGCCGCGTCGGCGAGGCACTGGCCCACGGCGACCAGGCGAGCGCGCGCGCACGCAGCGGTACGCAACTCGCGCGGGTGCCACGGCCCCCACGACCACAAGGGGCCTTCTGCGGGCCACACCCTGACTGCTCCCAGCGCTGCCGTGCCGGGCGGAGGCAGGGGGGAGCCGGTGGACGGGAACACGCCTGCGACGGCGGGGTCGCGTGGCAGGCGCGGGCCGGGGACGGGCTCTCGGCTCTCCGTCGCGGGGAGGGATGCATCGGACGTGAACATGACGGCAATCCGCGGTCGTGACGCGACTACCAGTAATACTGGGCGTTGGCGTCCGCATTGCCGTTGGGTGAACTGCCGAGCGTCACCTCGCGGATGTGACCGAGGTCGACGAGCACCGGGGATTCGTACTCCGCAGGCCGGCACGGTGACGCCACTTCACCGGTCCGCACCGCGTGCTCCGCGCTGACGGATTCCGCGCACGCCCGTGCGTGCCACGATGCAGCGACAGGTTTGTGGGTCATGGTGTCCGCCTAGGGTCAAGGGCGGGAAACGCCCCGGGAAAGACATGTGCGTGAGTGGCCTGAGTGATTCCACTGTTGGTGGGAGTGTAGCCATCCCCACGCCGCACCATGTGCCGAAATGGACGGCGAGGCCCCGGTCCGTGGCCTGCTGATTTACGCGGGATCCTCGTGCCGGCCGCAGGCTTGGAGAGCCTCGGAGGCGGACGGGAGATTGCGTCGGATTCCGTTCGACGGGCGGCTTTCGCTTATTCGAAGAGACGTTGCGTACCTCGGCGTGCTCTCGCGTCACATTGAAGTGCGCAATGGCGCTTTGGCGGGCTTTGAGCATCGCGCGCCGGGGTGCGCATGCCCGAAGGACGAGCGTTTCGCCCGCTCCGGAAGACGGCAGACAGCGGCGTACGGTTACGCCGACGGCGCCGGGCGTTGTGCCGGGGCGCTTCCCGCGTTCTCCTGGCCGCGCAGTCCCAGGACGAGGGCCCCTTGTGATTCGGCACGGGTGCCGAGTTCGCTCAGCGCGAGTGTGAAGGCGCCGCCGTCGGCGACGGCGCCGGGCAACGCGAAGCGGTGCAGGGACTCGTTGCAGCCGTCCAGCAGCAGCCGGCTCTCGGCGAGCTTCCCGCCGACGACGACGAGGTCGGGATTGAGCATGTTGCACAGCTGGGCGAGCGAATGGCCCAGGCGGCGGCCGGCGTCGTGGATCACCCGCATGCAGACCGCGTCCCGCTCGTCGGCCGCTTTGATGACCTGCTCCAGCGTCTCGGGGCCCGAGGCGCTGTTGCGGGTGTGTGCGGCACGGACCTGGGCGATCAGGGCGTCGGCTCCCATCACCGTCTCCAGGCAGCCTCTCCCGCCGCACTGGCACACCGTTCCGTCCGGATCCACCGTGAGATGGCCGATCTCCCCGGCCATGCCCCGGTGGCCGCGCAGCACGCTGTTGTGCACGATGATGCCGGCCCCGACCCCGGTCGACGCCTTCACGTAGACGACCGTCTCGGCGTTCTCCCGGGTGCCGTACGTCTGTTCCGCGAGTGCGCCGAGGTTGGCGTCGTTGTCGATGACGGCGCGCACGCCCAGCCAGGCGCCCAGGTCGCCGGCCGGGTCGTCGCCCGGCCGCCACGGAGGCAGGACCGGCGGGGTTAACGCGCCGGTGCGCGGATCGATCATTCGCGGTACGGCGATGCCGAGGGACAGCACGTCGGCCGGTTCCCGGCCCGTCCCCTCGATGGCTTCCTCGATCATCTCCTTGACCTCGGGCAACGCCCTGTGCCAGCCCTTGCTGACGCCTTGCGAGCTGACCCGGACGCTCACCTGGTCGAATTCCCTGTCGAGCCTGCGGGCGACCACCGTGGTGTGGTTGAACCCGACGTGCACGCCCACGCCGACGTCGTCGACCGGCACCAGGGAGACTTTTCCGCCGCGGCCTTTCCCTTCCTTCTTGGCATCGGGCACGAGCCCGGCGGTGGCCAGTTCGCGCACCGCGACCGACACGGTGGCCGGCGAAAGCATCGTGCGCCGCGCGATGTCGACCTGGGTGCCCGCCTTGATCGCGACAGCGAGCAGCACTTTTCTGCGGTTGGTGCTCCTCGTCGGGGTGACGGACTCCGGGAGTCGGCCTAAAAGATCACGCAGCTTCCCCACGGACGCCCCCCAGCCGATGTCGGCGCTTCAACTTCGCGGTTCCGAAGGGGAAATAATACCAGCGTGATCTTCGATTCGAACGCGGTCGTGCTTCGAACCACGCGCTGGCGAAGGGGGAAATGGGGTGTCCACTATACGAACTCGATCAATACCGGATCGCTGAATTGGCTGAAAATAGCGACGATACGTCAAGAGGAAACGCATTCATACAGCAAATGGTCGACGTCCGAATGGAGCCGAGCATGCCCGTGAGTCCGCCCGAGGGCGTCGCGAAGCAGCTGCGTCGCTGTGTGGAGGGGCGGCAGGGTCGCTGGACGTAGATCCGCCGGTCCGGTCTCACCGCACGTCGGCGGTATCCGGGCGTCAGGTCGGGACGGTGGGGGAGAGGGGAGGGGATGGGGGCGGCTCCGGACCGACGTGCGGGTTCGGCGTCACGGTGCGGGGTCGGCTTCACGCTGCCGCGGGTGAGTGACTTCTGGCCGCTCCCCTTGTCGCCCCAGGCCCGCGATCGCGGCCGCTGGAGGCGGCCGAGGCGGCGGACGCGGAATGTGACAGGCGTTCCAGGGGTCGCTCGTTCCAGGGGTCGCTCGGTCCCGAGGGTGGTCCCGCCCAGGGATGCGATACGGGGTGATTCGTGGTGTTCTTGCGGAATGAGTGTCACCCGGACAGGTGAATCCTCGGCCGACACCGCACCCGATCCCCGCCGCTGGTGGGGCCTGGTGATCATCGCCCTCGCTCAGCTCATGGTCGTCCTGGACGCGACGATCGTGAACATCGCGCTGCCCTCCGCGCAGGAGGACCTGGGCATCTCCGACGGCGACCGCCAGTGGGTGATCACCGCCTACACCCTGGCCTTCGGCGGGCTGCTGCTGCTCGGCGGGCGCATCGCCGACCTGGTGGGCCGCAAGCGCACCTTCGTGATCGGGCTGGTCGGCTTCGCGGCGGCCTCCGCGCTGGGCGGGGCGGCCACCGGATCGGGCATGCTGTTCGGCGCCCGCGCCCTCCAGGGCGTCTTCGCGGCCGTCCTCGCCCCCTCCGCGCTCAGCCTCCTGACCACGACGTTCACCGACCCCAGGGAACGCGGCAAGGCCTTCGGCATCTACGGCGCGCTCGCCGGCAGCGGGGCGGCGATCGGCTTCATCGTCGGCGGGCTGCTCACCGAGTACCTCGACTGGCGCTGGTGCCTGTACGTCAACGTGCCGATCGCCGTCATCGCCGTGGTCGGCGGCATCGTCCTGCTCCACGACCGCCCCGGTCACGCGGACGTCCGGCTCGACGTGCCCGGCGCGGTGCTGGGCTGCGGCGGCCTGGTCGCGATCGTCTACGGCTTCAGCGAGGCCGAGCCGCGCGGCTGGACCGACCCCCTGGTGCTGGGGCTCTTCGCGGGCGGGATCGTCCTGCTCACGGTGTTCGTGTGGTGGCAGACGAAGGCGCGGGTACCGCTGCTGCCCTTGCACATCATCAAGGACCGCAACCGCGCGGGCTGCTTCCTGACCATGGGCCTGGCCGTCATCGGGATGTTCGGCCTGTTCCTGTTCATGACCTACTACCTCCAGGTCATCCTCGGCTATTCCCCCGTGAAGACGGGCCTCGCCTTCCTCCCGCTCACCGTGGCGATCATCATCGGGTCCACCCAGATCTCCGCCCGGCTGATGAACCGCGTGGCGCCGCGCATGCTGATGGTCCCCGGCATGATCCTCGCCGCCGGCGGCATGGTCATCCTCACTCGCATGACCGTGCACTCCTCCTACAGCAGTGAGATCCTCCCCGCGCTGCTGCTGATGGGCCTCGGCATGGGTCTGACCTTCATGCCGGTCTTCGCCACGGCCACTTCGGGCGTCGCTCCGCAGGACGCGGGCGTCACCTCCGCCACCGTCAACACCTCACAGCAGGTGGGCGGGTCCATCGGCACAGCCCTGCTCAACACGATCGCCACCACCAGCAGCGCCGCCTACCTCTCGGCCCATCTGACCGGCCCCGCGCGCCGGGCGCAGGTCGCGGCCGAGGGCACCGTGCACGGCTACACCGTCGCCATCTGGTGGGCCGCCGGGATCATGCTGCTGGCCGGCCTGGTGGCGGGCCTGATGGTCACCACCGGCCCCCCGAGACGTGCCCCGGCAGAATCAGCGGTTCCGGAGTCGGTGGGCTGACGGAAGCCTCCGCGTCCACTGGCGGGATCCGGACGCCGTCGGCGAGATCAGAGGCCGCTTGGACGCATCGGTCGCCGAAACCGCCTCAGCCGGGGGCTCGGGCGCGCGGGACTTGGGGGCGTGGACGTGTCGGTGGGCTGCTGGACCGCCGCTTTCCGTTCCCCGAGATCAGAGTTCGGTCGTCCAGATCCCGACGGGATGGTCGCTCGGACGCAGCCACAACCGAGGCTGTGACTCGCGATATTTCCGGTCGGCCTGCTCCTCCCAGAGGAAACGCCCCTCGGCGTCCGGCCACGCGACCTGCAGCACAGGAAGCGGCGGCCGTCGGTAGAACCCGAGCGCCTGCCCGAAGAAAGTCCGGTACCAGCCGCTGGCAATGCCCCTGAGCACGACCGGATACCCACGGACGACGTCCGGATGGCTCTGGCCGTCGGTCAGCGCTTCCCCCGCGGCGCACTTCTCTCCGAGCGTGTTGAGTATGCGGTGCATGACGTCGACGTCCAGTCCGAACGTGGCGAGTTCGGGCCCGCCGTGCGTGTGCGCGAGGCCGACCGTGTAAGCGAACCCGGGACCGACCTCGTCTTCGGGAACCATCACGACGTGCCATCCGTGCCGCTGCACATGCTCGATGACTGTCAGGTCCATGCGGTCCGCTTCGTCGCGGTCGCCGTAGTCGTGGCAGAGGACACAGCGGCACCGGAACGGATCGTCAGTCATGTGCGGAGGTTACGAGGTGAGCGTTCACGTCGAGCGACCGGGCTCGGCGGACATCTGGAGGGACCCCAGCCGGCGAACGGCTGGGGTCCCTTTGTGTGGTGGTGCGTACCGGTCGGCCGGCGAAGCCGCCGTGCCGTGCCTCGTTCATCTGCGCGCCGAGGGGCGGCACCGGTACGCGATCACCCGCGAACCGGCAGGGTCAGCGCCGCAGGGTGAGGACGCCCGGCCGCCAGGGCAGCTGGTCGTAGGGGGTGTCGGGCGGCGTGTTGGGCGACTTGCCCTGGTAGAGGAGTTGCAGGTTGCAGGGGTCGATGGTCATGGTCTGGTCGGGGTTGTCGCGGACCAGGTCACCGTGGCTGATGTCATTGGTCCAGGTGGCGCCGCTGTTGGCCTTGCCCGCGAAGGGGTTGCTCTCGGTGGCGGCCTGCGGAGTCCATGAACCGCTCAGGCTGGAGGCCGTGAACGAGCGGAAGTAGCGCGCCTCGTTCGCCCCTCTCGCCTCGACGAGCATCAGGTACTGGTTCTGGCCCTTGACCTTGTAGACCTGAGGCGCCTCGAACAGGTTCTTCACCGTGTCGCTCATGACGGTCGTGTACGAGGAGCCGAAGTTGCCGGGGAAGTTCCCGATGGGCATGCTCGCCCGGTAGATCTTGCCGTTGTCGCCGGCGAAGAACAGGTACATGTTCTGACCGTCGGCGATCAGGGTCTGGTCGATCGGGGCGGCGCCGGAGATGCTGCCCGTGAAGAGCGGCTGCGGCGCGGACCAGCCGTTGGGGTTGGTGGGGTCGCTGGACGTGCGGTAGATGAAGGGCCAGGCACCCCACTGGTAGGCCAGCACCCAGACGTTCTTGGGCGCGAAGTAGAAGAGCGTGGGCGCCACCGTGGACTGACTCATGCCGGTCTGGCCCGCCGACGCCATGTCCGACCAGTTGGTGAAGGGCTTGAAAGCCATCGAACCGTACTTGGAGCCCGACACGTTCGACGCGTAGACCAGGTGCTTGCCGTTGTACGTCACGGTGGTGAAGTCCTTCAGCGCGGTCCACCCGTTCGCCGGCTGCGCCAGCGCGCCCGTCGAATTCCACCGGTAGGTCGAGGGGAGCGAGCACGAGCCGTCCGGCGGGGTCGTCCCGGACAGGCCGGTCCACTTCTGGTTGCTGGCACCGTTGCAGGTCCAGATCTCCACCGCCGTGCCGTTGGCCGTGCCGTGCCCCGTGACGTCCAGGCACAGCCCGGACTCCACTCCGACGATCGTGCCGTCGGAGTTCACCCGCCACTGCTGGTTGGCCCCGCCGCTGCAGGACCAGATCTGCACCCGGGTTCCGGCCGTGGTGGCGTGGCCGGGAACGTCCAGGCACTTGTTGCCGTACACGGTCAGCTGACTGCTGTCCGTCGCCGTCCACTGCTGGTTGGCCGCGCCGGAACAGTCGTAGATCTGCAGGCTCGCGCCGTCCGCCTGACTGGAGCCCGCCACGTCGAGGCACCGGCCGGAACCGACGCCGCGCAGGGCGCCGCTGGACGCCGCCTGGGCCGGGTTGGCGACCAGCGCGGCGGCCAGTGCGATCAGGACCGTGACCGCGGCGGCGAGCACCGCGGACAGACGCCTGCGGCTGGAACTTCGTCTGCGCATGGGGCGCATGGGGACCTCGTCATCCTTGAGTACGCGGTTCCGGCCGGCTCCGTCGGAAACCTTCCGGACTGTCGATGGGGTGCGCTGCACAGCGGTCGTGAGCGCCGTGCCGACCCGTGAGGGCTGCCCGGTGTCGCGGAGCAACCCCCGTGTGGTCCGCGGGCCGTTCGAGCTTTCGAGCTCGGATCGCCGTCCGGGCTTGCACGGGACGGCGCGCAGCGAAGCGTTCGCGACATCCCCCGAGCGAGCGGAATTCGAGGAATCGAACGGCTCAACGGCATGTCGTGCTCCGCCCGCGGAGGGCAAGGGCGTGGAGCGCGGCAACGCCTGTGTATTGATGGGGCCATGACATTTGCATCGGCGGCATGCTCCTTGAGGCTTCGGCCGTCTGCCTGTGCGTGACTCGGAGGTGCTCTGCTGTGCGAATGGTGCGGCTCTGCGCGTGCGAAATATCGAACAAGGATCGGATCGTCGATCAATCTGGATGATAGGGAACCGGTGGGCGGGGTCAATACCTCTCGCATGATTCGCGAACGACTTCGAAACATTCGTGGGATCTTATGGAAGAAATGCCGCGGATCGGCCGGTTGAACTACGTCCCCCGAGAGTGAGGCGACGTGAGGCGATGTGGGGCCAGGAGTGAGGCGGCGGAGGTCAGTTGGGGGGTTCGGGCGCCTCGGAAGCCCTGCGCCTCGTCCCCGTTTCCGGTCATGCCTCGCGGCGGGGGTCGGACGGCTGCCGTGTCCCCGCCGAGTGGTGGGTGCCGCCCCGCCGTGTGGCTGGGGCTGCCGCTCGCAGGGCCGTAGGGGCTCCACGTGGCCTTATGGTCGAGTCGGCATGGGCCGGACGTTGTGGACGAAGGTAAGGCGGAGCGCGTGATCCGGGTAGTGGTGGTCGACGACGAGGCACTGGTCCGGTCGGGCTTCGAACTGATTCTGGGCGCGTCCGAGGACATCGAGGTCGTCGCGACCGCGAGCGGCGGCGACGCGGTGGAGACCGTCCGGCGACAGCACCCGGACGTGGTGCTGCTGGACATCCGGATGCCCGACGTCGACGGGCTCACCGTCCTGCGGGAGCTGCGGAAGATGCCCGCTCCGCCGGTGGTGGCGATGCTGACCACGTTCGACGCCGACGAGTACATCCTGACCGCGCTGAACTCCGGTGCGGCCGGTTTCCTGCTCAAGGACACGGAGCCGGAACAGCTCGCCCACCTGGTGCGGACGCTCGACGCGGGCGGTGTGGTGTTGTCGCCCAAGGCGTCGCGGACGCTGCTGAACGGTCACCCCGGCACCGAAACGGCGGTCGACGAGGAGGCCGCGCGGGTCCGGCTGCTCACGCCACGGGAGCGTGACGTCCTCGTCCTGGTGGCGGACGGATTGTCGAACGCGGACATCGGGGTGCGCGTCCACCTGGGGGCGGGCACGGTGAAGGGCCACGTCAGCGCGATCCTGGCGAAGCTTCGCGTGACCAGCCGGGTGCAGGCGGCGCTGCTTGCGCAGCGGGCCGGACTGCTCGACGAGCGCCCACGCCCGGCGGCCGACCGGTGAGCCGTGCGGGCGCCGTCCGGCAGCGCGTTCCCGCGCCCGTCGTCGACATCGCTCTGGCGGTGGTGGCCGCCCTGGACGTTCGGGTGGCGAGCGCGTGGGAACACACACCGATCGAGGTGGCGCCGGCCGCGGTGGGCTGCGCCGCCCTGGCGTTCCGGCGCCGGTTCCCGCTCGCCGTGTTCCTGCTCACCCTGCCGGTCGCACTGATGCAGGAGGTCGCCGTCGCCGTGCTCGTGGCGCTGTTCACGCTGGCCGAACGCTCCCGCGACCGCCGTCTCCTCGCGGTCTGCGTCGTCCTGGCCGCCGTCGCGAGCAGCACTCCGTGGCCCCTGGCCGCGGCGGACCGGACCATGACGCTGGTCTTCTTCGTGTACGGGCTGGCGACCAGCGTCGCCCCGGTCCTGTTCGGACAGCTGCTCCAGGCGCGACGCGACCTGGCGCGACGGCTGGCCGAGATCGAGGAGGCCAGGGAGCACGAGCGCACTCTGCACGCCCAGGCCGTGCTCGCCCGCGAACGCGCCCAGCTGGCCCGCGAGATGCACGACGTGGTCTCCCACCAGGTCAGCCTCATCGCCGTACGGGCCGGGGCGTTGCAGGTCGCCGCCAAGGACGCGGATGCCAAGGAAGCCGCCCGCACGATCCGTTCGCTGAGCGTCACCACCCTCGACGAGCTACGCACCATGGTCACGCTGCTGCGCGCCTCCGGCGGCAGAGCCACCGAGCTGACTCCGCAGCCCACCCTGGCCGACCTGCGCGGACTGGTGGCGTCCAGCGGCACTCATACGGAGCTGACGGGTGAACTGCCGCCCACCGTGGGCACCCCCGTCCAGCGCGCCCTCTACCGCACGGTCCAGGAGGCGCTGACCAACGTCCGCAAGCACGCCCCCGGCGCCGACGCCCGCGTCGAGCTGTGGCAGGACGGGGACGACATCGGAGTGACCGTCACCAACACCCCTCCCACGCGCCCCTCCCTCGCCCTGCCCGGCTCGCAGCAGGGCCTGATCGGCCTGCGCGAACGGGCCGAGATCCTGCACGGCAGCCTGGACGCGGGCCCGACCGCCCAAGGGGGGTACCAGGTCCGGCTGCGGGTTCCGCTCAGCGCGGAGTGACAGGCCGCTCCGTCGCCGTGCGGCCCCCTGGACCTGCCCGTGGGCCTGCGCGGCGGCCAGGCGTGTCATGCCCCAGCCTCCGAGTCCGGCCGCCACGCGCCCATCGGGCAACCGCCGGGTCCACCCCCTCCGAATGGCTGGAAGACACCGCCCGCCCGGTCACACCGGACCGGGCGTCAGGACGGGACCTCGCCGGTCGGCAGGGCGGAACCCGCCGACCGGCGGGGGAGAGCCCGAAGCCTGCCGGATGGTCCGCCCCCGGACATCCACGCGAAGTTCTCCGTATGACACAGACACAGCCGCCGCGGGAGACGTCCCCTCCGCAGGAGAACTCGCCTCCGCCGCCCCGGACCTCCCCCGATTCCGTCGGACCGGCCGCGCCCGGCCCTTCGATCGGACGCCTCGTCGGGGTGGACCTGGCCCGCGCGCTGGCGGTGTTCGGCATGTACGTCGTGCACATCGGCCCCCCGCTGTCCGCCACGACCGGTGTCGCCAGCTGGATCCGGTACATGGCGGACGGTCACTCGTCGGTTCTGTTCGCCACCCTCGCCGGGTTCTCCCTGATGCTGCTCGCCGGCCGCCGCGAGCCCAAGACCGGCCTGGCCGGCCGGCAGGCGAAAGCCCGCATCGCGATCCGCGCCGTGATCCTGCTGGCCCTGGGCACCGCGATGGCGACGGAGTACGGGGGAGTGATCATCCTCGGCTTCTACGGGGTCTACTTCCTCCTCGCGCTGCCCCTGGTGCGACTGCGCGCCAGGACCCTCGCCATCATCGCGGCCGCATGCGCCCTCATCACACCGCAGCTGGCATTCGCCCTCACCTCACTGCTGACCCCGTCGGTCCAGCAGAGCATCAACGCCTACGATCCGCTCCGCCACCTCAGCGAGGTCGGCGTCCTCGACCTCCTGCTCACCGGCTTCTACCCGGCGCTCACCTGGATGTCGTTCGTGATCGCGGGCATGGCGCTGGGCCGCCTCGACCTCTCCTCCGGCACAGTCCGCAAGCGCCTCGCCGCGCTCGGCGCCGGCCTCGCCGTGACCGCCTACGGCATGTCGTTGCTGCTCGCCGGCAAGGACGCCTTGCGCAGCCTCGCGGAGGACGGGTCGTCGTCCGGCGGTTCCGGGCCGATGCCCAGCGGCAGCGGAGCGATGCCCCCCGACGGCGGGGCGATCCCCGACCTGCCCTCGTCACTCCTCCTGAAGGCCGGTCCGCACAGCGGCACCACGTTCGACATCATCGGCAGCGTGGGAGTCGCGATCCTCGTGATCGTGGGCGCGACGGTGGCCATGGACCGCCTGCCGCGGCTGCGCCGGGCCGCCAAGCCGGTCATCGCCGTGGGCACCATGTCGCTGACCGCCTACGTCGGCCACTTCCTCGCACAGTCCGCCCTGTCCACAGCCGCCGGAACAGGCACCCAGCAATCCTGGCTGCCCCTGATCACGTACGTCCTCGGGGCCATCCTGTTCGCCGCGATCTGGTCCCGCTTCTTCCGCCGTGGCCCCCTGGAATACCTCCTCAACGCCGCCACCAAGCCGGCGAAGCGCATCCGATGACCGCCGGCCGAGGTGGACCACCTCCACTTCGGCCGGACCGCTTGTGGCCCAGCCTCCGCCGCCGCCTGCCCCAGCACACCACCCCTCACGCAGGGTGTGTGCAGGGGCAGGTCCTGAACCACCCGCACCGGAAGACGGGAAGCCATCGAGGAGCCGCGCCCTCGCGCAGCCGCGCCATCGCATCGGCGGGTGCGCGTCATAGACGTCATCGAGCGGGTAGCAGTGGAAGAGTCGAGTCAGACGTGTGGTCGACCGCCCGCTCGGGTCTCGCCGCCTGAAGCGCATTCACCTGCCTTCAGCCACGCCCTCCTCGATGCTTCCGACGGAACAGGAGCACGCTCATGCGTCTTTACGCCCAGAACCCGAGGCGTCGCAGCCGTCAGGTACTCGCGGACCTGATCGCCGTGGCCCTGATCGCGCTCGCGGTGAAGTTCGCGCTGGCCGTGCACGACGCGATCACCCTGCTGGCCGAGCCGGGAAAGAAGACGCAGAGCGCGGGCGAGGGCCTCGCCGCCGGTCTCGACGACGCCGGCGACGCGGCCTCGAAAGTGCCCTTCGTCGGCGACGCCCTGAAGAAGCCGCTCCGGTCCGCCGCGGAAGCGGGCAACAGTCTCTCCGACGCCGGACAGTCTCTACAGGACACCGTGGGCCGCGCGGCGACCCTGACCGCGGTGGCCCTGATCGTCCTCGCGACCGCCTTCGTCCTGGCGCTGTGGCTGCCCCCGCGCCTGCGCTGGATCCGCCGCGCCGCCACCACCCGACGCCTCCTCGACGACCCCGGTGGCGCCGACCTGCTCGCGCTGCGCGCCCTCACCGGCCCCCAGCGCTACCTCGCCGCGGTCCCCGTCCCGCCGGGCGGCCTCGCCGACGCCTGGCGCCGGGCGGACCGACAGGTCATCGCCGACCTGTCCGAGGCCGCCCTCGCGCGGGAGGGCCTGCGGCCCTGACGGGCAGGACGGCAGTCGTTCGACGCCTGGAACGCTCTGCTTCCTGCCACATTGCTGTTTTTTGCCGCTTCACCGCCGCCTACTGGTAAGCCTGGTTCAACTCCCAGATCGCCCAGACGATGACGGCCAGCGTCAGCGCGACCGCCGTCGTTCCGAGTGCGACTCCCGTTCGCGCCCGTGAGAGGTCGGCCGCCTCCTGGCCCAGCGCCCTGCGCAGCGCGACGAGACCGGAGACGATCGCACCGATCCCCACGGGCACGATGAAGTACACGGGAACGAAGCGGACCCCGTTCGGCATCCAGGAAGGCAGAAACGGGCACGTCATCATGACGACGGCGGCAGCGCCCAGCACGAGCGACGTCGTCCCCTGCGGCTGTCGCCTCACGGCCGGCTGTGCACTCGGCGCTGCTGTCCGCTCCACAAAACCCATGCCCCGGAGCCTAGACAGCGGATGGCGTGCTCCGCCTGGGCGCGAGTACCTAGACCTTCCTGAGTAGGCCGCGTCGTCTGTGGGATGCAGCGCTCGTGGGGACCTGGTTGACGGGTAGCGGACCGGCCTTCGGCCCTAATCGATGATCTGGTTGAAGAACAGCACGGCCGGTGCCACAACCCCGCCGCCGACGCTCACCGCGATGGGCCACCCGTTGCCGGCCAGCACCGACAGCGCGGTGGCAGCGATGCCGACCAGCGCTGCCAGCAGGAAGACGACGGCGGCGCGCTGGGTGAGGAGCGGCCCGTCCCGGCCGGACCGCCGGCGGTTGGCCTGTGCCACCTCGATGCTCCTTACCTGACCGTGAGAACGGGCTCGTGCAGGGGTACGTCCCACGGATCCTGCGCGGGACGCAGCAGTTCGAAGGCGACTCCGCCGTCACCGCCGTCACCACTCGTGCGAACCCCGTACACGGCCGGTTCGGGCAGGCTGTTGTAGTGGAACGGCGTCGAGAAGTAGTAGGCGCCCGTGTCCGGGACGGCGACGATGTCCCCGGGCTCCAGCAGCGGCAGCGCCCGGTCGCGCGCCAGCAGGTCACCGGCGAAGCAGGCGGGCCCCGCGATGTCCTGACGCACCGGACCGCCCCGTTTCGCCGTGCCGCCGCCGTCATACGCCTCGATCCGCAGGGGCCAGGCGTCGGGGTTGAACACGGTCCGGGTGGCCACCTGGACGCCCGCGTGGGTGACCGCGATCGACCGGCCGCCCATGTTCTTGGTGTACTCGACGTACGCGGCGGTGAACCCGTTCTTGGCGAGGACGGAACGCCCGAACTCGGTGACGATCTCGTACCCACCGCGGACCCCGACCCCTCCGGAGACTCCGGACGGGTCGGGCTCGGCGAACAACGCGGGTGCATGGGCGCGCAGTTGTTCCACGTACGTGGCGAAGGTCGGTGTGGTCTCGTCGTCGGCGAAGTTGACGGGCAGCCCGCCGCCGATGTCGATGCCGACCACTTGACGCCGCCCTAGGGACGCGTTGACCTCCTCGGCGAACTCCACGGCCTGCGCGACCCCGCGCGCCATGAGGTCGAGCGGACAGCCCTGGGAACCGGCGTGCGTGTGCACCCAGGTCAGCCATGGCCGGTCGCGGTAGGCGCGCAGCAACTCCTGCCGACTGCCCGGGTCCGCCAGCGGAACGCCGAACTTGGAGGTGCTGGTGGCCGTGCTCATCGCGGCGATGGCGCCGCCGCCGAGCTGGGAGTTGACGCGGACACCGATCCGTGACGTCGGGACGCGGCCGCCGAGCGCACGGTCGATCCTGGCGAGCTCCTGGTAGTTGTCCGCGTTGACCGTCACACCCAGGTCCAGGGCGCGCCGGAGTTCGGCCTCCGTCTTGGCCGGGGAGTCGAAGACGATCCGCTCCGGCGCGAAGCCGGCGGCCAGGGCGCGGGCCAGCTCGCCCGCGGTGGCGACCTCGCAGCCCATGCCGAGATCTCGCAGCTCCGCCAGCACCGGCACCAGACTGTTCGCCTTGGCGGCGAACGCGTGCAGCACGGGCGCGGCGGAGGGGGCAGAGGCGAAAGCGCGGTGCAGGGACTCGACCGTCGTGGCGACGCCGTCCAGGTCGACGAAGGCGGCCAGCAGGTGTCGCTCGGGGTCCAACAGACCCTGCTGTACCGCTTCCCGCAGGATCCGCTCGCGCCGCTCGGCGGCGGGGGTCAGTCCGGTCATGGTGAGCCTTCCGGGGTGGTCTGCGCAGCACCCGGGGCTTTCCCGGGCTGGACCACCAGCGTGCTGTCCGCGCGGGAAGGGCGTCTTCGTCGAGTCGTGAGAGCCGAGGGCCCGCCTCATGACGGCCAGGAGCAACCAACCGCCCCGCCAGGCCGGGCTGTTGTGCGCTGCGACGAAGAAGCGGCCTCGTGATGGTGGGGGCCGACGAGCGGCGGCCGGGGGCCGGTCAGCCGCGTTGTCCGCCGACCTCGTCGCTCAGACGCAACTGCAACTGGGCCAGCAGACGGGCGTCGGGGTCCGCCAGGTCCAGTCCCGACACCTGGGCGATGCGCCGCAGCCGGTAGCGCAGGCTGTTGGAGTGCACACTCAGCGCGCGGGAGGCGGCGGACACGTCACCGAAGTGGTCGAGATAGGCGCGCAGCGTCTCCACCAGGCAACTGCCGCTGTGCTCGGCGTCGAACGCCCGCAGCCGGGCCACCGAGGTCTGCGGCGACAGATCCACCCCGCGCAGGGCGCCGACGACGTGCAGGATGCCGACCGCGTCCGCGACGTCCCCGGTCCTGGCGACCGTTCGCGACCCCGCGGCCTCCGTCAGCGCCCTGAGGGCCAGCTCGGCCGCCCGGCGCGACTCCGGCGCCCGGGCCAGCCCGGGGGCCACATCGCCGAGTCCGACCTTCAGCGGCCCGCCCAGGGTGGCCGACAACTGGTGCGCCAGCGTTTCCCCCAACCGGGTCATCTGGCCCTCGGCCCGGCCGAGATCACGGTCCAGGGCGCCCACCAGCACCAGGATCCTGCCGCCCGCCGGGACGACCACCGCACGGTGCCCGTACGCGGCGCAGTGCAGGGTCAGCAGCCCGTACAGTCCCGACGGATCGCCGTCCCCCTGATCCGCGGCCCCGGTGCCGACGGCCAGGACGGCACAGGGTTCACGTAACGGCAGCGAGGCCCGTTCCGCGAGCACCTCGACGGATCCGCGCTCCTCCAACAGCGCACGGGCCGCGTCCTCGACGAGACGGTCGTCCGAACTGTGGGTGCGATGGTGCAGCAGGTGGGCGGCGGCTGCCCGGGCCGCGGCGCGCAGGGCCTCGGAGGCATTGGGCGCCAGCGGCCGGCCGGCCACGGCGGCCACCCAGATCGACCCGAGCGCCTCCCCGCCCGCCCGCACGGCGCCCACCAGACGTTCCGGGTTCTGTCCGTGCGCCGGCCGGTGCAGTACGTCGTCGCCCGCCCACAGCGCCTGGAAGAACCCCGCCTCGCGCATGGCCGCCACCCGCCACGGCGGGACCCGGCGGCCGAGGATCGTCAGCCTGCGCTGCTCGTCCACGTTCTCCTCGGTGGAGGAGTACGCCAGCACACGGGACTCCGTGTCCTCGATGGTCACCGCGCCCCCGACCAGGGCCGCCACCGCGTCGGCCAGCGAGTTGAGATCCCCAAGGCGCGGCCCGCCGAGCCCGGCCATCGGCGGCACACCCGCCGAGGCCAGCCCCGCCCGCAGCACCCCCACCAGCTGGGCCCACGTGCACCAGGCGGTACGGAACAATAACGCCGTACCGCCCTCCTCGGCGGCCGACTGCAGCGCTCCCGCGGTGGGTTCGGGCCGGCCCGGACCGAACACCACGCCCGCCGCATCCGACTCACCCGCCCGGCGCACGACGTCGACCGCCAGGGCCGAGCCCGGATCGACGCCCACGGCCAGCAGCAGTTCGCGCGGTCTGACCACGGGTTCCCGAAGGTCGAGCACGTTCACCCCGGTGACCGCGGCCCCCAGGCCCTTGGGCGCCGAGTGCAGCTCCACGGCGCCCACCCCCACGACGGACAGCAGCCGCTCCAACGTCACCCGTGACTCGTCGGCCGTGTCCCAACCGGCCGCCACCGCAAGGTCCGTCATGTCGCCCCCGTCTCGCGCTCCCACCCGACCCCGCGCCGAGCCGGTGCGTACACGCGCCACCACGCTCGGTGGCCGATCGGGAAAACGTACGACATCACCCTCGCGTCCCGCAGCAGATGCGGGTGAAACGAGTCGCCGCCGCGCCGGTCACTCCGTGCGGAAGCCGACGGCAAGACGAGCAGTGCCGACGCGGCTCTGTGGCCGTAGACGATCAGCAGTCCGGCGACGGCTGCCCCGAGGGCACGGCAGGCTCGTGACCGGAGAACGACGTGGGGCTGATCCTCTCCCGGGAGACGGTGACACCAGCAGTCCGACGTCGGATGGTCTTACGGCGCCTTCACCCCGTTCCGGCGGCAGTTGACGCAGGCCGACGGCATGGGCCTCCATCTCCATGGCGCTGGAACTCGCAGCGCGCTCCCGTGTCCCGCCCTGAACTGCGGTCTGGGCAAGCCGAAATCCCGTGGAGCCCGCATACGCGGCGTGGAATGCTCGTGGGCGACTACTGACGGAAAGAAGGCAAGAGCGTGTACGTACCGTCGTCTGCGCGACCTCTCGATGCGGACGAGCGTGAGCTCGTGGAGCTGGCACGCCGCACCATAGACGCGCATACCGACGCCGGGCCCGACGAAGACGGGATCCACACGATGGGTGCCGCGGTCATGGCCGCCGACCACCGGATGTTCGCCGGCGTGAACCTCTACCACTTCACCGGCGGTCCGTGCGCCGAACTCGTGGCCCTGGGAGCCGCACGAGCCCAGGGGGCCCGCCAGATGCGCTGCATCGTCGCCGTGGGAAACCACGGGCGCGGGATCATCGGCCCGTGTGGACGCGATCGGCAGGTCTTCGTGGACTACCACCCCACCATGCGTGTCATCGTGCCCACGCCCGCGGGGCCCAGGTCCGTTCTCGCCGCCGATCTCATGCCGCTGACTCAGCGATGGACCCCGGAAGGCATGAACGGTCTCGACCCCTCCCTCTACCAAGACCCCGAGACGGCCGGACCCCCGATCATCCGCTTCAACCCTCGCTACCTCGAGGACGTCCGCTCCGGCGCGAAGACCAGGACCACCCGCTTCCGGGATCCGGCCCGGCCGGGAGCGGCACGGCTGCTGTTCGAGAGCGACCCGGAAGTCGTGCTGCATGCAGAGGTGACCGACATCAGGCAGTGCCTGGTCGGCGACCTCACCCATCAGGACGCGCAAGCCGAGGGACTGACGACCGCAAGCGAACTCCGAGAGACCCTCAAGGGCCATTACCCGGATCTGGTGGGCACCGACGAAGTCGACGTGATCACGTTCCGGATCCACGACGAGACGGGCGCCTCCTGAGACCCCGGCCGCAGACGTGGTCTCGATGGTGAGGGGACCGAAAGGACGGTGGTCAGTGTCGATCATCTGGACGATCGACCTCCGCCATCGACGGTGTCCGTTCCTTCTCCGCCTACCCGACTACTCAAGTCCACCGAGACGGAGGGCGTCCCTCAGTTCGCTGAGCCTCTCGGTCATCGCCGGGGTGCGCTCTCTCGGCTGTCCGGCGAGTCGGAGTGCATCCTCGATCTCGTCGAGTTTCGCGCTGGGCAGGGCGCCCGCCCGCTCGATCAGGTCGTCCCGGGACACAGTGGTCAGCCACGTGCAAGGGGTGAAGCCGGGGCATGGGAACGCGAACCGCAGCACGCCGTCAAAGGGCAGCCCTTCCGTGGTGCCCACGACCACTTCGACGCCCAGACCGCTGATGTCGACTCCCGCCGGGGCCACGACCTGCATCACCCGGATCCCGGACGCGTCACCTTCCGACAGCAGTACGACCGGCCGCCGCTCGTCGAACTCGGCCCACCAGACTTCACCACGTCGCACATGTCCTCCTGACACAAGGCCGCTTGCGTAGGCCGCGCGACCACCACAGCTCGGCTGCATCTGAGGAAGAAGCCTCCGCCGTGGCTGGCAGCCTCGGACTGCGGCGGCCGGAGCCGACGACCCGATGACCTCGGATGCCGCGGTCGCTGAGAGACCCCGCGAAGGTCACAGAGCCTACGTGAGTTCCTTTCGCATCAACGTGCACATCGTCTCGTAGCGGCGCAACGACCCGTCAGGGGCTTGCTCGTCCCACGAGTCAGGCTGCCGGTCGTACGCGACATAACCCAGCCTTTCGTAGAGGGCACGTGCCCGCGGGTTGCTTTCCTCCACACCGAGTTCGGCCTGCCGCAGACCGCGGCTCCTGATCCGCAGTTCTGCGGCTTCGACGAGGAAGGTGCCGATCCCGCACGACTGCAACGCGGGGTGGACTGCCAGCTGCCACAGGGTGCCGACCCCGTTCTTGACCTGGTAGTCGACGCCGCCTTTCGCCACAGGAATGTCCGTTGCAGGGCAGACCGCAAGGTAGTCGACCTCGCCGGTCCGGACACGGTCCAACTGCTTGGCGACGCCGGTCAGGTGGAGGTCAGACCCTGCCCATCCGCAGGACGCCAGGTCCGCATGCACCAGATCACGGACCGACAGCTTCAACACAACATTGATCATCTTCCGTACCTCCGGCGGCCCAGCATCCCACCGCGGTCCTCGGCCGGTCGAGGTCAAGGCACCCCAGCAGCGCCGGAAACGGGAGCCGACGCGGCAGCCGGAATTCGCGCTCGCGCGGTCCCCGCCCGTCGCCCGTGGCGATCCCAGGGCCGTTCCGGGACTTCGTTGACAACCGTGCCCATCCACCTCCATCATCATTCCACTAATCAAGTAGTGGAATGATGGTGGAGGGGAGTGGTGGCCGTGGAGTACCGCATCGACAGGCGGAGCGGGGTCCCCGCTTTCCAGCAGATCGTGCAGCAGACCAAGCAGGCCCTGCGGCTGGGCGTACTGGTGCCGGGTGACCGGCTGCCCACCGCCAAGGACGTCGCCGAGACGAGCGCGGTCAATCCGAACACCACCCTCAAGGCGTACCGCGAACTGGAGCGCGAGGGCCTGGTCGAACCGCGACCGGGCCTGGGCACCTTCGTGCGGCGCACGCTGGGCCGTCCCGAGACGGGCACCGACTCGCCCCTGTACGGAGAGCTGGTGGCGTGGATGGCGAAGGCGGCCGAGGCCGGTCTGGAGCAGGAGGACGTGGCCGCGCTGGTCGCGTCGGCGCTGGAGAAGCAGTACGCCACCGGGGCCACGGCGGTCCCGGGGGGCACGACAACGAGGAGCACAGGTGAGTGACGTCATGTACACGGGGGAGCCGGCGCTCGAGGCGCACGGGCTGGGAATGCGCTACCGCCGGGGCTGGGCGCTGCGGGACTGCACCTTCCGGCTTCCGGCGGGCAGGATCTGCGGGCTGGTGGGCCCCAACGGCGCGGGCAAGACCACGCTGCTGAACCTCGCGGCCCACGTCCTGAAGCCGACGCAGGGCACGCTCAGTCTGTTCGGCGAGGCGCCGGGCTCGGTGGAGTCCGGTCGGCGTACGGCCTTCCTCGCGCAGGAGAAGCCGCTGTTCCGCCGCTTCACCGTGGCGGAGACCCTGCGGCTGGGCCGCGAGCTGAATCCCGGCTGGGACCAGCGCGCCGCGGAGGACATCGTCCGAGCGGGCAATGTGCCCTTCCACGCGAAGATCGGCACCCTCTCCGGCGGGCAGCGCACCCGCGTCGCGGTCGCCCTCGCCTTCGGCAAGCGCCCCGACCTGCTGCTGCTCGACGAGCCGATGTCGGACCTCGACCCGGTCGTGCGCCACGAACTCATGGGCACCCTCCTCGCCGAGGCCGGCGAGCGCGGCACCACCGTGCTGATGTCCACCCACGTCCTCGCCGAACTGGACAACGTGTGCGACTTCCTCGTCGTCGTCTCCGGCGGGGGAGTGCGCCTTGCCGGTGACGTGGACGACCTGATGACCGTCCACACCGTGGTCACCGGGGCCAAGGAGGGTGAGGGTCTGCCCGCAGCCCTCGGGTACCACACCCTGGTCGAGGCACGGACCAGCGGACGGCAGTTCACCGCGCTCATCCGCCCGGAGGGCCCGGTCACCGGCCCTTGGGAGATGTCCGCCCCGAGCATGGAGGAACTCCTGCTCGCCTACCTCCGCTCCCCCGACGCGCCCCCGCTGATCACCCCCACCGCCCAGGTCCGGGACCAGCGGTCGAGCACCGCGAGGACCGCTGCATGAGCACCTTCACCAGCCCCTCCACCGACGACGAGAACAGGACGACGGCCCGGACGATGAACGGCACAATGAACGCAACCATGAACGGGCCCAGGCACGGGGCCATGAACGCGACCAGCACACAGGCCGCCCGGCGCCCCCGCCTGAGCGGGATGACGTGGCTGGTCTGGCGTCAGCACCGGGCCGCGTTCTGGACCATGCTCGCCGCCACCGTGCTCGCCGCGGCCTGGATGATCTACCAGCGCGCCCAGCTGATGGACTTCCTCGCCGGGTACGGCTTCCCCGCCAAGAACCTCGACGATGTGGGGAAGCGGTTCGACCCGTACACCGGCGCGTTCAAGTCCGCCACCACCGGTCTCACGGCGATACCCGTCATGCTCGGTGTGCTCCTCGGCGCCCCCCTGCTCGCGGGCGACCTGGAGAGCGGCACGGCCAAGCTGATCGCCGCACAGTCCATGAGCCGCAACCGCTGGCTCGCCACGAAGCTGGCGCTGGCCGGGCTGGTGGCGACGGTGACCACGGTCACGCTCTCGGCTGTGTTCGCCTGGTGGTGGAGCCCCATCAAGCTCCACTACACGGACATCGACTGGACCTCCAGGGAGTTCTTCAACACCACGGGCCCGGCGCCCGTCGCCCTCTCCCTCCTCTCCGTGTTCGGCGGGGTGCTGATCGGTGTGCTCCTGCGCCGCACGCTGGCGGCCATGGTGGTGACCCTCGGTTTCACCGTCGCCCTCCAGATGGCCTGGGGCCACTTCAAGCTGTCGCTCGGCGACGTCCTCACAGCCACCACCAAGCCGGTCGCCCCCGGCACCTCGGTCGCCTTTCCGGAGGTGCCCCGCAGCGCGCACGTGCTCGACTGGTCGTATGTCAACGGCAGCGGGAAACCGTTCGACATCTCGGTGTGCGCGGACAAGGCGACGCTGGAGGGGACTGAGTCGTGCATGAAGAAGGCGGACATCGTCGGCGCGTCGACCGACTACCTCCCCATCTCGCAGATGAGCGATATGCAGTGGCTCGGCGCCTCGGTCCTGTTCGCCCTCACGGCCGGCATCGTGGTGTTCCTCTTCGCCTGGGGTCGTAAGCGGCTCGTCTGAGCAGCCGTTCACCTGCCGGCCGACCGCGCGGTGATGTCCAGGAAGGCACCCGCTCCCGCACCCCCGCCCTCGGCTCGCGGACGACTGCGACGCCTCCCTCGGGGACGGCTCGACACCCCACAGGCCGAGGCCGGCACGCGGCCGGCGGCGGCGCCCCGGCTCCGGGCTACGGGCTCCGGGCATCGGCTTCCGGTTGAGTCGCGGCGCTGGGAGCCGTGCGCACCGCCAGGGTTGGGCAGCCCCCGCCAGGGGGAGCCTGTGTCCTGCGGACCGCTGGCCGGAGCGAAACCCCTGTGGTGCAGCGGCCGTTGTCCGAGTGCCGGAATGGCTTCAGGGATGGAGTTGATGCACGGTGGAACGACGCTTGCCGGTGGCGACGCACTGGGGCAGTTTCGTGGCCGTGGTCGATTCCGGCCGGCTGCTGCGCATCGAGCCCCGGGGTGACGACCCCGCGCCCTCGCCGATCGGCCCGGGCATGGTGGCGGCGGCCGAGGACCGTGCGCGCGTGCTGCGTCCCGCGGTGCGCAAAGGGTGGCTCGACGGCTCACCGCGCGTCGATGACACCGCCCGAGGGGCGGACGCCTTCGTGGAGGTCAGCTGGGACGAAGCGCTCACCCTGATCAGCGAGGAATTGCGCCGAGTACGCGAACAGCACGGGCACGGCGCGGTGTTCGGCGGCTCGTACGGCTGGGCCAGCGCGGGCGGGTTCCACAACGCCCAGGGTCAGCTCCAGCGGTTCCTGGCCTTGGGCGGGGGCTACACCGACTCGCGCAACACCTACAGCACCGCCGCTCTCGAGGTCATCCTTCCGCACGTGATCGGCGGGGCCCCGTGGAGCTACCAGTCCCGGATGCCGATGTGGGACGAGATCGCCGAGAGCTGTGAGCTCGTGGTGGCCTTCGGGGGACTGGCGTTGAAGAACAGCCAGATCAACCCCGGCGGGCTGGCCCGCCACCAGACGCGCGACCTGCAGCGCAAGTGCCGTGAGGCCGGGGTGCGGTTCGTTAACGTCAGCCCGATCCGCAGTGACACCGCCGGCTTCCTCGACGCCGAGTGGCTCCCGGTCGTCCCCAACACCGACACCGCCCTGATGCTCGGCATCGCGCACACGATGCTGGTCAACGACTGGCACGACGAGGACTTCCTCACCCGCTGCTGCGAGGGTTTCGACCGCTTCGCCTCCTACCTCACCGGTGACGTGGACGGCGTCGTCAAGGACGCCGACTGGGCCGGCAGGATCACGGGCATCGGTCGCGACACGATCACCGATCTCGCCCGCCGCCTGTCCGCACAGCGTTCCCTCATCATGGTCAACTACGCCGTACAGCGGGCGGACCACGGTGAGCAGCCGATCTGGATGTCGGTCGTGCTGGCGGCCATGGCGGGTTCGCTGGGACGCCCCGGCTGCGGATGGGGCGCGGGCTACGCGACGATGGACGCGACCGGTGTCGCCCCGGGCCGCCCGTCCGTGGCGTCGATGCCGCGGGTGGCGAACCCCGTAGCGGAGTTCATCCCGGTCGCCCGGATCGCCGACACCCTGCTGGAACCCGGCTCGACCATCGACTACGACGGTCAGCGCCTGACCCTGCCGGACCTGCGCCTGATCTACTGGTGCGGAGGAAACCCCTTCCACCACCACCAGGACCTCCACCGCCTCACCCGAGCCTGGCAGCGCCCGGACACGGTGGTGGTCCACGAAGCCTGGTGGAACACCACGGCGAAGTACGCCGACATCGTGCTTCCCGTCGCGACCAGCCTCGAGCGTGACGACTTCGCCGCGGGGTTCTCCGACCCGCACCTCACCCCGATGCCGAAGGTCCGTGAGCCGGCCGGCGAGGCACGCACCGACCACCAGATCTTCGCCGCTCTGGCCGCCCGGCTCGGCTACGAGCGCGAGTTCACCCAAGGCCGCTCCGAGATCGAATGGGTCCGGCACCTCTACACGCAGACACGTGCGAACCTCGGCGACGACGCGGCCCTGCCGGACTTCGACGACTTCTGGCAACGCTCCTCCGGTGTCGAACTGCCCGCGCTCCGCGGGCCTTTCCCCGGCAGCTTCGAAGCACTGCGCTCCGATCCGCGGCGCTTCCCCCTGACGACGCCGTCGGGGCGGATCGAGATCTTCTCCGAGGAGATCGACTCGTTCGGCTACGACGACTGCGCCGGACATCCGACGTGGTTCGAACCCGTGGAGTGGCTTCGCGCCGACCTGGCGGACCGCTTCCCGCTGCACCTGATCTCGAATCAGCCCGCCTCACGCCTGCACAGCCAGTACGACAACGGTGACCACAGCCTCAAGTCGAAGATCCACGGCCGCGAGCCGGTGACGATCAACCCGCGAGACGCGGCGTCACGCGGTATCGAGAACGGCATGATCGTGCGCGTGTTCAACGACCGGGGCGGCTGCCTGGCGGGCGCGATCCTGTCGGACGCCGTCATGCCCGGCGTCATCCAGCTGTCCACCGGAGCGTGGTGGGACCCGGCCCAGCCGGGCCGGAGCGGAACCCTGGACCGCCACGGCAACCCCAACACCCTTACCCGGGACCGCGGGTGCTCCCGTCTGTCGCAGGGGCCGAGTGCGCACAGTGCGCTCGTCGACGTCGAGGTCCACGACGGGCCGGTCGAGGAGGTGCTCGCCTTCGTACCACCACACCTCGAACACTGAAACGAAGCCACCCCGACGACGGACGAGTTTGCCGTGTTCACCGTCGCCGGCCACCCGGCCGGCGGGCCCGACCGGCCCCCGTTCTCCCCGGACGGGGTTTGCTTCACCGTAATCACCTGAATACGGTGCGCAGCCATGAGCGCACTCCAAGATCTCAAGTACGGCCAGTGGTTCCGGGGCGCCGACGTCGACGGCGACGGGTTCATCACCCAGCGCGACGTCCGCATGATGAGCGAGCGCTACATCAGCGCCCGCCCGACCACCCCCGATCCGGAAACCGTCCGCCGGCTCACCGAGGGGATGGACCAGTTCTGGTCGAACGTCATCGCCCCGATGGACCAGGACGGTGACGGGAAGGTCGACGTGCGGGAGATGACCGCCGGCTTCAAGAGCGTCCTGACCGACCGCGCGCTCTACCCGCAGCAGATCGAGCCGGTCACCGACTGTTTCTTCGACCTGGTCGACCTCGACGGAGACGGCAAGATCGATCAGGCCGAGTTCCAGCAGATGTTCGACTCGGTCGCCGCCGTCCCCGGCGAGGACTGCGCAGCCGTCTTCGCCGCCCTGGACCTCGACGGCTCCGGCGGACTGGACCGTGACGAGTTCCACCGGGCGGTCGAGGAGTTCTTCTACGGCAACGACCCCGACGCCCCCGCCAACCACATCTTCGGCAAGGTCCACGCCTGACGGTCCCCGGATACGCCGCCGTCCCGCGCTTCTGCCTGGGTCTGCCTTCCTGGCCACCGGCCGCGTGGAGGCGTGGGGCGCGTATCGCCTATGAGCGTCATGGGCGGGGTGGGCCGGCAGTATGTGCATGGCGACGGCCGGTTGCGGCAGTGCACGGTGCAGTCGCCGACCGCCACTTGTTCATGCTCGGCCATGGGGGAGCAGTGCCGTTCCGTGGGTGACCGCCCGAGTGATCAGATGGTGTGACGTCGGAAAACGTACCCGCGTTCCGAGATGCAGCACGCATCCCGAGGTGGCAGTCTGAGGGTGAGGGTCCGTCACACCGTGGCCCGGCGCGATCGGCCCGAAGGCCGCGAGGCAGCGCACGAATCACGCATCCCATGTCACCGGCAGGCCTCTTCGAGGTCTGCGGCAACGTGATCCGACCCCCTGGACGCATGGGGGCCCGCTGCGACGAGGGCGGGCACGGCGGCCGACGGACTCCGGTCACCGGAAGGGCGGTGGGAACAATGGCTGCATCGATGCTGCGCCGGATGGCGATAGTGCTCTCCTCCTGCGCCGTTGCCGCAGGAGGAGTGATCGTGCCCACGGTCACCGATGCCGCTGCGCAGGGGTGCTACAGGGACGCGTATCCGCCTGATGGCGGCACGAACATCGGCGGCTCTCCGAACAGGTACAAATGGAACAACTCCCCTTACATAGGGGCGCGTTACGACCGGTGCAACGGGTACGTCTACGTCATCTACGGCGGGTACCGGGCGACCCACTACAACGTCCGCTGGGCCGCTCCGGGCGGCCCCTGGGAGCAGGGCGAACTCTCTGCAAGCAAGGGACTGTGGTCGTGGCCTGCCCGGCACGGCGACTACAACATCATGATCCAGGCGTGCAACCGCGGATTCCTCTCGAGCTCGAAATGCACCGCCTGGTCTCCGCAGCTGTACCTCAACACGCGGTGACGGCCGCTTCCCGGCGGACGTGACCACAGGTCTGCGTGAGGGACCGGCCTTGCCCGGCCCGTGTCGTGGTCAGTGTGCCGTTGCGTGCTGTTCACCATTCGCGGGCCGTGCAGCTGACCGGGGATGACGCAGGGGTGACGTCGTGCTGACGGCGCGTCCGTAGCGTCGGACCAGGACGGCGCGAACCTGTGCCGGTCGCAGCCACTCTTTTCGACGGTGGCGACCGGCACGGTGTGACGGGGCTCAGCCGTGGCGCAGGGCGGCGAGGGTGGTGTCGAGGGCGGCCCGGTCCGTGCGGCTGTAGGGCAGCTTGCCGAGCAGGGTGGCCATGGCGCAGGTGTTCGAGAGGGCCGAGTGGACGAGGCCCGCGACGGCGGCGGAGAGCAGCACGAAGGCGACGTGGGCCGGCGCGCCCAGAATCAGGCCGAGAAGGATGATGCTGCCCGCGGTGAGGCGGGCCTGGCGGTCCATGGCCCAGCGGGGTGCCGATGAGCAGCGAACCGCCGGTGAGCGCCACCGCGGCTACGCCGTCCTCCTCGAGGACGTAGGCCGTGTGGTGCGGAGTGTGCCCCGGCGTGGCGACGGCCCGCAGGCGCAGTCCGGAGTCGATGTCCATGGCGTCACCGTCGTGGACCGGGACGCGGGCGAACGACACCCGTGCGTCGGAAGGCACCAGTGGCAGGGGGCCGATCATGCGGGCCAGCTCCAGCCCGCCGGTCACGTGGTGATTGTGCAGGTGCGTCTCCACCATGTACCTGATCCGCACGCCACGCCATGCCGCGCGGTAGCGGCGATCACCTGGTCGATCTACCCAGCTCGCCGCCCCAGCCGCGCCCTGGACCGGGCAGGCGTCAAGATCATCGCTCACCGGCCCCGCCGCGACAAGAAGCACGGGAGCCCGAGGCGGCCTGAGCACACCCTCACCCTCCGATGTACTCGCCGATCGGATCGGCGTGCCGTTCGTCAGTCGTCGTCCGCCGCCCGGTCCGCCTGCTGCGGCCGCCAGGACAGTTCGATCTCCAGGTCGATCTCGCCGTCCTCCAGCTCGACCTCGATCTCCGTCCGCAGCTCCTCCGGAATCCGCACCGTCAGCCGGCCGGGGCCGAGGTCCAGCTCCGCCTGGCCGCCGCGTCGGAGCGCTGCTGCCAGGGCCTCCAGCTGGTCCGCAGCCTCGACACGCGACAGTGTCCGCTTCTGTTCGAACTCGAGATCACTCACGCAAGCCTCCCGGAACAGCAGACGTTTCTCAGGCCACTCCCCGGTCTCATTGTCACGCCGCTCTCCGGCGTCGGCCTGGCGAGGCGGCACCCTCGTGTTCTTGCGGGTGCGGCTGGCGGGACGTCGGCCCACCGCGAAGGTCCCGTGGGGGCGTCGGGCACGACTACCGCGGGTCCGACCTTGGACAGCAACCTGATCCGAGGCAGACCACCTGGCTCGCCCGGACCGGCCTCGGGTCGTAGCGGTCAGGTCGTCGTCTCCAGCCATGCCAGGTACCGGTCCCGGAAGTCCGGTCCCGGTGTCAGGCCACCCCAGTCAGGATCGTCGATCCAGACCTGGCCGGCGTTCCTCCCCGTGACGACCAGCCGGTGGAAGGTGCCGCAGCCGCACTCACCGATGACCAGACTGCCTTCGACCGAGTAGTCGGCATCACCGTCCTTGCCCGGCCCGGGCCACGCGGTGGTGTGCGGAAACGGCGTGGCCAGGAAACCCGCGCGTCGGCCCTCTTCCCGGAGATCGTGCAGGGCCTCTTCGTCGTCCACTTCCTCTGTGAGGCCCAGGAGCCCGTAGTCCGGTCCCGCTCCTCCCTCGGCCACATCCTTGAGGAAGCCGCGGTAGGAAGCGGGGAGCCGGACACCATGCTGCTGCTCGAACAGCCGGATCGTGTCCTCTGCCAGAGGAGGCCGAAGCCGGTATCCATGGTGTGAGGACCCGAAACGCTGACGCCCAGGGTCTCCCTGAGCCATGGCGGCCACACGGGCATGGACCGCGGCGTCGTCCCAGAGCCCGCGGTGGCGGGCCTCGTCATTGGTCACAGCAGCACGGTACTGGCGTCCTGACGCATCACCGCGGCTGGGCAAGCGGTTCGGAGCCACGCCGAGCGGCAGGCCCACCCCGCGTCAGGCGACGGTCCATATCCCCGGTCATCGCCCGATGGATACGGTCTTTGAGTGAGCCGGGTTGCTCTCGCAGTCGGGATCGATTTGCGTCACCTCTGGTCCCGAGTCATCTTCTGCGTCCCCACGATGCGCTCCACGGCGGCGGTCACGAGCTGTTCACGTTCTGCCTCCGTGAAGACGTCCGGCAACGTGAGCTGCTCGACGATCAGCCAGTTCAGCGTCAGTATGAGCAGCTTGACGGCCGTGGCGTCGCCAGGGAGGCCGGAAGCCTCGTGATAGGCGACATTGGCGTCGACGTCGGCTCGGACTCGGTCAGTGAGGACCTTGCGCAGTTCGGGGCGCCGGGTGGCCTCCAGGCGAAGTTCCAGCAGCGCGAGATAACCGGTGCGGAAGGCGGCGACGCGGCCGACGAGCTCGCGCATCAGTTCGGCGTAGGTCTCCGGGTCGCGGTCGGCCGCCTGCTGGCGGGCGATCGTGGCCTCGTCGGGCTGGAGCCGCTCGTAGACCCGGGCGCCGGTCTGAGTGAACAGGTCGTCGCGGCTGGCGAAGTAGTTGGACGCCGTGCCGGTGGGAACACCGGCCTCGGCATCCACGGCCCGGAAAGTCAGGCCGCGTGCTCCTTCTCGTGCCAGTACCTCGATCGCCGCGTCGACCAGGGCGGCGCGCCGCTGGTCGTTCCGTCTCACCATTGACACCACTCCGGTTGTAGTACTACGTTCAGACCACTACAATCAGAGTACTACACGTGGGGATCATCATGCGAAAGCTTGTGTACTACGTCGGCGTCTCGCTCGACGGCCGCATCGCCGGCCCCGGCGGCGAATTCACCTTCTTCCCGCAGGGAGACGAGCAGCAGGGCGCCGCCTACACCACCTGGATGAGCACGCTGTACCCGGAGACCGTCCCGACCGCTTACCGCGCGGCCGTCGGCGTCGCCGACGCGCCCAACCGGCGTTTCGACACCGTGGTCATGGGCCTCGGCACCTACCGCCCCGCCCTCGGCAACGGGATCACCAGCCCCTACGCGCACCTGCGCCAGTACGTCGTGTCCAGCACCCTCAAGCCGGACACCGACCCGGCTGTCGTCGTGGTGCCGAGCGACCCCCTCGGGCTTGTCCGCGAGCTCAAGGGCGAGGTGGGCGCCGGACTGGACATCTGGCTCTGCGGGGGCGGCCGGCTCGCGGGCACCCTGCTGCCCGAGATCGACGAGCTGCTGATCAAGACCTATCCGGTCGTAGCCGGCACAGGAATCTCGGTGGTCGACGGTGCCTTCGACCCCACCGTGTTCGACGTCGCCGAGCGCACCGCCTTCCCCAACGGGGTCACTTTCACCCGCCTCACCCGCCGCTGACCCGTGGGACGGCGCCACTGCCTCCGCGAGCCTCTCCGTCGCGACGGCACGGCGATTCGAAGACGGGCCGGAGCTGCTGTCGGTCGCGCGGCGTCGACACCTTGCCGACAGGTTCACGGGGCGCACTTCCAGGGCCGGCACCCATCGCACCCCAGGACCGCGCCGGATGGACTCGGCCCCCCGACACGAACGGCATTGAGGAGGTGAGCTGGTGAGGCTTCGAGCCTCGGCTGCTTACCGCCGCCGCCCTCACTGCGGCCCCGACGCCCGACAACGACCTCTGCTCCCTGCCACGTCACAGGGTTACAGGTCGCCTCGCAGAAACTCCTGCCCGGGGAGACGGCCTCGCGGGCTCACAGGGGGAAGGGAGCATTCTTCGGGCCACAGGTCTCATCGGTTGTCCCGAATCTTCTCGCCGCGCGCACTTGACCTGGAGCGCGCTCCAGATCTGAGGATGGGGGGCATGGATTCCAACCCCACTGCCTCCCAGATCGTCCTCGGCACGATGGACTTCGGCACCCGCGTCGGCCGGGACGAAGCCTTCGCGATCCTCGACTCCTTCGTCGACGGAGGTGGTGTCTGGCTCGACACCGCGAACTGCTACTCCTTCTGGGCCGATCCGAGCGGCCTCGGCGGTGCCAGCGAGCAGGTCATAGGCGCGTGGCTTCGATCCCGCCCCGGCGCGCGGGACGCGGTGCGGATCGCGACGAAGGTCCGGCAGAATCCGCTCGTTCCGCACTCCTGGCCACAGAGCGCAGAAGGACTCTCCGCCCCCGCCGTGCGCATCGGCGTCGAGGGCAGCCTGGGGCGTCTCGGAGTCGAACACGTCGATCTCCTCTGGGCTCACGCCGAGGATCGCACTGTGCCGCTGGAGGAGACCGTCGCTGCCTTCGGCGAGCTGGTCACGAAGGGAACGGCTCTGCGGGTGGGGGCGGCGAATCATGCTGCCTGGCGCGTGGAGCGCGCCCGCTCGCTCGCCCGGGAGCAGGGCGTGGAACCGTGGACGGCCCTGCAACTGCGCCACTCACTCGTCCAGCCGCGCCCGCTCACCCCGCTCGCTGAGGGAGGGCACCGCCTCATGGCCGAAGAGGACCTGGACTACGCGCAGTCGGAAGGGCTCACCCTGTGGTCCTACAGCTCGCTGATGTGGGGCTCCTACGTGCGCACAGACAAGCCGCTTCCGCCCACCTATGATCACCCTGGCACCACCCGCGTGCTGTCGGTTCTGGACGGCGTGGCCGGCGAGTTGGCGGCCACGAGGAACCAGGTCGTCCTCGCATGGCTGATGCGACAGGGCATCGACCCCATCGTCGGCGTGAGCCGGGTGGAGCAGATCGAAGAGGCACTCGACGCACGTCAAGTGCGGCTGGACGACGAGCACCTGGCGCGCTTCGCCGAGGCGCGATAGCAGCGCAGGCCCGACAGCAGCGGTCGGACAAGGAGCCTTGTGACCACCCTCATCACCCCCGCGGCGGCGGCCGACCGCACCGGCGTCTCCCTCGACACACTGCGCTACTACGAGCGCGAAGGGCTGATCGGACCGATCCGGCGCTCTCCTGGTGGGCGCAGGGAGTACACCGAGGACGACCTCTTCTGGATCGGCCTGGTCACGTGCTTTCGTGACGCCGGCCTCGGCATCGCGGACCTGCGAGAGTTCGTCGCCATCCTGCGCGCCGAGCACTCTGCGCAGGAACGGGTCACCTTCCTCCGCGAGCGCCGTGCCGCCCTGGAACAGCGGGTGACGGCGCTGCGCCGAGCCCTGGAGGTCCTCGACGACAAGATCGCCTACTACAGCTGAGCGCCACGGCCCCGCGCTCAACTCACCTATGTGAAACGGTCCTTACGTTGCCAGACCGTGCCCGCAATTCCCTCACCAAGGCGCGCACGCCGGCGGATCCGGCCAGTTCGGAGATGGTGACGTAGCCGACCTGGCGTGTCGGGCGCTCGACGCCGAGATCAGTGATCGCGACCGAGTCCGCCGCTCCGACCAAGGAGAGCGCCGGCATGATCGCCATTCCATGACCTGCGCTCACCAAGGAGAGCACCGCTCCGTCATCGTCGGCCTCGACGGTCGCCTCCGGGATCCAGTCCTGTGCCGCCCACCAGTCGCGGGTGTACGAGCCACAATTCTCGGCCCAGTCGACCAGCGGCAGCGAGCGCGGGGCGGTGTGACCCGTCGGGTGTACCAGGGCATACGGCTCTTCAAGGAGCCCGCTCGCGACCAGACCCGGTGGAAGCGGCACGGAGCCCCCGAGTGTCGCGATCGCGATGTCGGCTTTTCCGTCGGCCACTTCGCCCGCGGTGCCGCGCCCCACCTCGCGTACGATCCGCACCCGGGGCTCGATCCCGGGATGCCGGGCCCGTAGCCGCTGAAGGACGGGCGGCAGCAGGTGAAGAGCCGCGCTGCGGAAGGCCGCGATGCGCAGCGGCCCCTCCGCCGCGTCACGCAGGGCTGCACCGCGCGCCTCGGCGTTCAGGACGTCCAGCAGGCGCAGGACGCGGCGAGCGTACGCCACGGCCTTGTCTCCGGCGGGGGTGGTACGGGCGCCGGTACGGCCGCGGTCGAAGAGCACGGCACCGATCTTGCGCTCGCTGCCGCGTACCGAGTGGGAGACCGCGGACTGAGTCAGACCGAGTGTCCTGGCCGCGGCCGAGAACCCGCCGGTGTCCGCGACCGCGACCACGACGCGCAGTTCGTGCGGGGCGAGATCGGAGTCGGTTGTGCGTGCCACGGGGCGCTCACCTCAAGATATGAGAACTGCTCATGGAACGGTCCGCCGCATGAGCCCAACCGGCTGCCCGGGTGGGGCATTCCCGCCCTACGGTCCGGTCATGAACGAGACCGCGCTCACCGTGCATCAGATCGCCCGCGTCCACGGCTTTCCCACCGTCGAGCACTTCGCCTTCGTCGAGTCCCCGCTTCCCGAGCCCGCGGCAGGCGGCGCGCTCGTGCAGAACCTCTACTGGTCCGTCGACCCGTATCACCGCGAGATGATGGACGACGTGCCCGGCGGCTTCGCGCTCGACGCACCGCTGGAGGGCCGCACCATCGGAAAGGTCATCGCCTCACGCACGCCTCGGCTGACCGAGGGCGAGATCGTGTTCCACCGGCAGGGCTGGCGCACGCATGCGGTGGTCACGCCCGAGGAGATCCGGAAGCTGCCCCGCATTGAAGGGGTGCCCCTCACCGCGTACTTGAGCACCCTGGGTGGCACCGGCCTGACCGCCTATGTGGGCCTCACCCGGATCGCTCGGCTCCAGGAGGGCGAGGATCTGTTCGTGTCGGCAGCGGCGGGCGGGGTCGGCACGGCGACCGGACGGTTCGCCAGACTGCTCGGCGCCGGACGGCTCGTGGGCAGCGCGGGCTCGGCAGCGAAGGCCGCCCACCTCACGCGGGAGGTGGGCTCCGACGCCGTCTTCGACTACCACGACTGGCCCGCCGCCGACCTGCTCGGCAAGGCGGCGCCAGGCGGCATCGACGTGTTCGTCGACAACGTCGGCGGCGAGCAGCTGGCCGCGGCGGTGGGAGCGCTGCGCGCCTTCGGGCGCATCGTCCGCGTCGGCACGATCAGCCAGTACAACACCCCCGGCGCGCCGTCGCCGTGCTTCAACTACGCAGACATCGTGGAGAAGAGCCTCCGCATGGAGGGCTTCTTGGTCAGCAACTACCGGGCACTGCAGGAGGAGTTGCACGCGTTCGCGGTGCCGCATCTGCAGAGCGGCCGGCTCGCGCTGGACGAGACGGTGGTTGACGGTTTCGACCGTATCGTGGAGGCGTTCCTGGGCATGCTGCGCGGCGAGAATACCGGCAAAATGATCGTGCGAGACCGCACGGAAGCCCCGTCCGCGACCCACCATGCTGGAGCGGACGGACAGCGGCACACCTGAGTACAGCTACTCAAATGGAGTGGCCGTCAAGTGGGAGCACCCCAACGTGGCCGTCACAAAGGCCAGGGCTCGAGCCGGTGCCCAGCACCTGTCGGGCCGGGCGGCGCCGGCATGCGCTGAGCATCGGTCGCCCGCTCGGGCATGAGCTGCGCGAGATCATGAACGCGATCTTGCATGTGGACCGCATCGGCGCGCGGCAGCGCTGCCTTTCAGCAGCGGCGCAGCAGGTTGAACAGGTCGTAGTACTGGATGCTGGTGAGGTTGACGGCGCTCACCCACACGTTCTTGTTGCCGCTGTCGTCGTCGGTCAGGAGCCAGATGGGGCTGCTGTGGCCGTTGTTTGCGTACTGCGCGCCCTCGGTCCAGCAGTAGAAGTAGTTGCTCCCGATGTAGAGAGTTCCGGCGTGGCTGTGGGTCGAGGGCTCCGGAGCGAAGTGCGTCCACTGGGTGACCACGGTGCTCAGCCAGACCTTCTTGAGGCCGGCGAGCGACGCCTGCGGCTCCACGGCGGTGTGCCCGGTGGCAGCCTGCGGCGAGGACGCGACCTCGGTGGTCCGTGCCTGGGCGGTGGCGGCCGCTGTGCCTCCTGCCGCGATGCCGACTGCGGCCAGCAGCCCCACGAGCGTTCGACGAATGAGGCGATACGACATCGACGTTCCCCCTGTTGGTTCGGTCTTCGGCCCCTCAGGTGTCTCCTCGGAGCAGTCGTGAACGTAGCCCTCGGAGCACACGAACAGGCATCCCTTTCGGTGCTCTTCGAATTGAGTGACACCCCGGTCGCCGTGTGCTAGGGCGGCGACGCCACGCATCGGCACGCGCGTGCGGGTCCGCGAGCGGCCTGTCCGGCGCGGCGCTCGCGGCGTCGTGACTGCTCGGTCGTCGTGTCGTGGTCGGGTGGGCTGCCGACGGCACGTGAGGCAGATCCTTGCCGCCGTCCTCGCGGCCGTGACGCCGTTGACGTCATCGCTGGACCGTGGCGGTGGATGTTTCGTCGTCAGGGCTCACCAGCGCGCCGTCGTATCGCTCAAGAAGGGGGTCGAAGGGCCGAACGAGTCGCTGATCACGCGTCCGCACAGACCACGAAGGCCGTCGCAACGGTGTGCCGGCGACCGCGCACGGGCATGGCGGGACCTCCGGTCGGTGGTACTCGTTGCGGGTGACCGAGTTCCCAGGGTGGTCCGGGCGACGCACGGAGCCCGCGGACAGGTCGCACGCGCGGCGGACACCACCTCGCATCGCGGGACGTCGCCCTCCGCGCGCTGTCGCCACTGTCGTCCACGTGAGGCATGGCGCCGGCCGGGAGACCGCGGGCGCGCGGCCGGATCCGGACGGAAGCGCGGCGGCCGGGACCTCGCCGTGAACGAGGCTCCGACCGGGCCCTCCCCCGACGGGCGCAATCGCGGCAGCACGTGGGCCGACCGGCCGGGAAGCTTCGCATTTCCGCAGCCCAGAGGGGTACCCGGGGCTGGCTCGCGAGAGAGTCTCGGGGGCCGGGAGGAGGCTTCGTGCCCGAAGACAGAAGGGCGGCAGCCGCTGACCGTCACCGTCGCGTACAGAAGACGCGCACCGAAGAAGCGGGCGAAGCAAGCGGCGGACGGGCCGGGCAAGCCATGATCCGTCACGCGCACACAGTGCTGGACCGGAGGACGGACGGACATGAGCGGCTCGCGGAGCTGCGCCGGGTGGCCCGGGAACGCTTCGGCTTCGACGACCTGGGCCCCGAACAGATCGAGGCGATGGGCACGCTGCTCGAACGACGTGACGTGCTGGTCGTCATGCCCACCGGGTCCGGCAAATCGGCGATCTACCAGGTGGCGACCGTCGTGCTCGGCGGACCTGCCGTCGTGGTGTCGCCACTGATCGCGCTGCAACGGGACCAGGTCACGGGACTGCGCGAGAGCGCGGCGCCGAACGCCGTGGCGGTGAACTCCGCCCAGTCCGAGGCGGCTGTGGACAAGGGCTGGCGAGCAGTCCGGGAAGGCGATGCCGAGTACCTGCTCCTCTCGCCGGAGCAGCTCGCCAAGGACGACGTGGTGGCGCGGTTGCGTGAGCTGAAGCCCTCGCTGTTCGTCGTCGACGAGGCCCACTGCGTCTCCACATGGGGCCACGACTTCCGCCCGGACTACCTGAACCTGGGTGAGGCAGCCGAACGCCTGGGCCGCCCGCCGGTGCTCGCCCTGACGGCCACGGCCGCCACCCCGGTCCGGGCCGACATCGTCGAGCACCTGCACATGCGTGACGCCCACATGGTGACGGCCGGGACCGACCGGCCCAACATCAGCCTCGCCGTCCGCACCTTCACCGACGATGCGGCCAAACGCGAGGCGGTCTCGCGGTGGACGGCCGAAGCGGGCGCTCCGGGCATCCTGTACACGGCCACCCGCAAGGACGCCGAAGCCTACGCGCAGCGACTGCGGCAGGACGGCGTGGACGCCGAGGCCTACCACGCGGGGATGAAGGCGGCGGACCGTAGCCGGATCCACGACGGCTTCATGGCCGGTGCCCCCGCCGTGGTCGTGGCCACCTCCGCCTTCGGGATGGGCATCGACAAACCCGACGTCCGGTTCGTCGCCCACGCGTCCGTCCCGAAGGCGCTGGACTCCTACTACCAGGAGATCGGGCGCGCCGGCCGGGACGGAGAACCCGCCCGCGCGATGTTGTTCTACCGCCCCGAGGATCTGGGACTGCAGAAGTTCCTCACCGCCCGTGGCCTCGACAGCGACGCGCTGCAGCGGATCATGACCGCCCTGGCCGGCCAGGAGGTCCCGCAGAGCCGCAGCCGCGTAGCGCAGCTGGCCGGGCTGTCGCGCCGCAAGACCACCGATCTGCTGAGCCTTCTGGAAGAGGCCGGAGCGGTGACCGTGGAGGGCGGGCGTCGCGCCGTGCGGGCTGTTCCCGGCCGTACGGCACGCGAGCCCGTCGAACGGGCGCAGGAGGTGTTCGAGCGGGCGCGCCGCATGGACCGGTCGCGTATCGAGATGATGCGGGGCTACGCGGAGACGCCGTCCTGCCGTCGGCAATACCTCCTGGGGTACTTCGGCGAACAGCTGGACGGGCCGTGCGGTCACTGCGACGTGTGCGACCGAGGCGCGGGGACCGGCCACGATGAACCGGCGACCGCACCGGGGTCGTGTGCGCCGTACGAGCCCAATGACCGGGTCCGGCACGCGGAATGGGGCGAGGGCACGGTCATGCGGGTGGACGATGACCGCCTCGTCGTCCTGTTCGAGCAGGTCGGCTACAAGACTCTGTCCCTGCCGGCCGTCGAGGAGAGCGACCTGCTGGCTGATGCGTGATGAGTGATGCGCTCGGCCGGCGAGTCACGGGTCGCACAGCCCTCTCAGGTCCCCGCTCGGGGACCTGCAACGCCCTGCGGTCGTCCGGCCCCGTGGGTCGTCGGGGCGGGGGAGTGGACCTTGTATCCCGCTGATCGCTGATCGCTGATCGCTGATCGCTGAATCGCTGAGCGCAGCGAGGTACGCGCCGGGCACCGCTGACGCTCCCACCACTCACGCACGCCCGGCACGGGCACTGACCGCAACGCGACGGGGCGCCCGGCAAGCCCGGACGCCCCGTCTCCCGTGAAGTACTCACACCTGACGGCGTACCAGGTGCAGCAAGTCCTTGATCGAGCTCCGTCGCACCCAGGCGATCAGGACGAGCGGCACGATGAGGATCAGCGGTGTCGCCGCGTTCTCGCCGTCGAAGACGACCATCTGAACGACGAACGCGCCGACCATCAGCGCACTCAGCGCGACCGCGGCCGCCGACTGCAGCACCGGGATCAACAGGGCGATGCCCCCGGCGAGTTCGAGCGCCCCGATGACGTACATGCCGGTGGCGCCCCAGCCGATCCGCTCGAAGGAGTCGACGGCGTAGGAGTTCGCGATCAGCTTCGGCAGGGCGCTGGCGATGCCGTAGAAGAGGGCGAGCAGCACCTGCACGGTGCGCAGCGCGATCCGCGCACGACGACCGCGAGCGGCGGGGGCGACAGAGGTGACGGGGGCGGTGGTCTCGGACATCGGGATCTCCTGTGCTCGCGGGTCGATGAGCGGTACGTGCCGCAGTCACAGGGATAGACCAGGTGTCGCGACGAAACTCATCGGTCCGACAGCGCGAACTGCCCGTGCCCCAGGTACCAGCCCCGCCTCCCCCTACCGGACGGTCCCTCGCTACCCCGACCGCACCCCACCGCCTTGATGAGCAGATCAACGCGCGCGAAGATGCTACGGACGCCGACGCCAGGGGGAGAGCAGTGAGTCTGGGAACTGTAGCGGTGACAGGGGCGGCGGGTGCCATCGGTTCAGTGGCGCGTGAGGCGCTGCGACACGAGGCGGCACGCCTGGTCCTGCTCGACCGCCTACCGCTCCGCCCGGACGCCGAGAACGAAGACGTGCACACGGTGGACCTGCGAGACGCCGACGCAGTGGCAGCAGCCCTCGCGGGGATCGACCGCGTGCTGCACTTGGGCGGTGTGCCGGACGAGGCTCCTCTGCCGGACCTGCTCGAAGCCAATGTGCTGGGCACACACCACGTCCTGGAGGCCGCGCGGCGTACGGGAATCAAGCGGGTGGTGCTGGCGAGCAGCAACCGTGTGACCGGCTTCTACCCCGTCGGACATCTCACCGGCCCACAGGAGCCGGTACGCCCCGACGGTCTCTACGGGGTGAGCAAGGTGGCCGTCGAGGCGCTCGGGCAGTTGTACGCCGACAAGTTCGGTCTGTCGGTGATCTGCCTGCGCATCGGCAGCTTTGAGCACAAGCCCACCGAATCACGCCACTTGGCGACCTGGCTGAGTCCGCGCGACGCCGTCGGCTACATCCGGGCGGCGTTGGCCGCACCGCCCTCCACTCGTTTCGCCACGGCGTATGCCGTCTCCGCCAACGCCCGCCGCTTCTGGGAACTGCCTGACGTGTCGGAACTGGCTTACGTCCCCGTCGACAACGCGGAAGATCACGCCGCGGACATCCCCGGGGACTTTCCGGCCGATCCGGCAGCGGCCCAGGCCGGCATGTATGCCGAGCCCGAGTTCACCCTCGAACACCTCGGGCCCTGACGCGTACAGCCGCCGCACGCGAACTTCCGCACGCAGCAGGTTCGTGACCCGTGTTCCTGTGCGCGCCTACCAGTTCTTCGGCGACGCCGGCGACGGACTGCTCGACGTGCTACCCCCGGTCGTGACTCTCAGGTGCTTGCCGCGAGCGCGGTGCTCGACTGGTCATGCGCCTTCGGTGTCCAGTCGCTCCGCGGACCGGAGCAGGTACTCGGGCAGTTTCGAACTGGCCGCGAGCACCTCGATGCCGATAAGACGGCCACCCTCGTCGAAGTCGAGGTTGATCATGCCGTCGACGTCCACTGGATCGCAGGGGTACATGCGCGCGGACCTCACGCGGGCCTGCGGCTCCGTGAGGTATACGTACGCTGCGTCCGCGGTCTCGTCGTAGGTGACTCTGAGGTCTGTCACAGTGAGTGGGCTCCGTTGCTGTCGTTGATCGCGGCGCCGTCCTCGTCCCTGCATCCGACCGCAAACGCCCTCAGGCCGGTGCTGCCGTGGGAGGTGCAAGACGAGGACTGCTTTGACGACTTGCGGCGAAGTGCCGTGGCCGCCAGAACCTTGGCGCCCCTTCAGGGAGGGTTCCCTTCAGGGAGGGTTCCCTTAGGGACGGAAAGTGCGGCGGTAGGTATCGGGCGGGACGCCGACACTGCGGTGGAAGTGGCGGCGCAGGGTGGTGGCGGTGCCCATGCCGGTGGCCGCGGCGATGGCGTCCACCGTGGAGTCGGTCGTCTCCAGCAGTTCCTGGGCGTGGCGAATGCGCTGCGTGTGGAGCCATTGCAAGGGCGTGGTGCCGGTGAGGTGCCTGAAATGGCGGCCGAGGTGACGGGAGCTCATGCGGGCCTGGCGGGCCAGGTCCTCCACGGTCAGTGGCTGGTCCAGCCGCTGAAGGGCCCACGGGAAGAGGTCGGCCAAGGGGTGGTTGCCCGGGGCGGGGAGGGGAGTGGCGATGAACTGCGCCTGGCCGCCGTCGCGGTGCGGTGGGACGACCAGTCGTCGCGCGATCGTGTTGGCGCGGGCCGAGCCGTGGTCGAGGCGGACCAGGTGCAGGCACAGGTCCATCGCGGCGGCCTTGCCCGCGGACGTGAGGACGTCGCCGTTGTCGACGTAGAGGACGTCCGGATCGACTGTGGCCGCCGGGTGGCGCCGGGCCAGTTCTCGCGTATGACCCCAGTGCGTGGTGGCACGCCTGCCGTCGAGCAGCCCTGCCGCACCCAGGATGAAGGCGCCCGTGCACAGAGAGGCCACGCGGGCACCGGCCGCGTGGGCCGCGCGCACCGCCTCGACCAGCTCCGCGGGCGGATCGCGGTCGACGTCGGCCCAGCCGGGGACGATCACCGTGTCCGCGCGGGCGAGGTGGTCGAGCCCGTGGTCGGGGTCCAGGCGGAATCGGCCGACGTGCACGGGACCGTCTCCGCAGAGGGAGAAGTCGTACCAGGGATCCACGATGTGGGTCAGGTCGGACCCGAAGACCTCGACCGCTACGGACAGTTCGTAGTGCAGCATTCCGTCGGTGACGGCCATGGCGACAACAGGCATGTCCGAAACTGTACGCGGCACGTCGTTTCCGACGCTCGTGCGGGGTGCCGCCGCAGGGACAGGATGCTCATGTACCGCAGCGGATCAACCGCGGAGCGGGCGTTCGAGTACACGGGAGAGTCTCATGAGGTCTGGTCAGCTGGTGACGGTGTTCGGCGCCTACGGTCACACCGGGCGGTTCGTGGTCGCGGAGCTGGTCGCGCGGGGGTTCGTCCCGGTGCTGTCCGGGCGCAACGCACAGACCTTGGAGGAGATGGCGCACGAACACGGACTGGAGGCCCGGGCGGCGTCGGTCGACGACCCGGCCTCGCTGGACCGGGCCCTGGCGGGCACAGCGGCGGTCATCAACTGCGCCGGCCCCTTTGCGTCGACCACCGGCCCCGTCATCGAGGCCGCGCTCCGCGCGAAGATCCCCTACTTGGACGTGGCCGCCGAACTCGAGGCCAACCTCGACACCTTCGCCCAGTACCGCGAACGGGCCCGGAAAGCGCAGGCGGTGATCGTCCCGGCCATGGCCTTCTTCGGCGGACTCGGCGACCTGCTCGTCACCGCTGCCATGGACGACTGGACTCAGGCCGACGAGGCACACATCGCCTACGCGCTCAGCAACTGGCATCCCACCGCCGGCACCAGGCTCTCCGGCGCCGTCTCCCGCGAGCGCCGCGGCGACCACCGCCTGCGCTACCGCGGCGGACAGTGGGAGCACCGCACCGACGCCGCTCCCACCTCGGAGTGGATTTTCCCCGAACCGATGGGACCGAGGCCGGTGATGGGGGAGTTCACGATGGCGGACTGCGTCACCGTCGCGCAGCACCTCTCCATCCCCGACGTGACCACCTACATGAGCGCCGAGGCGGCCCGAGACGTCACCGCCCTCGACACGCCGGCCCCGACCGCCGCCGACGAGAGCGGACGCTCGAACCAGACCTTCCTCGTCGACGTCGTCGTCCGCTCCGGCGGAACCGAACGCCGGGCCACGGCCGGCGGCCAGGACATCTACGCCGTCACCGCACCGCTCGTGACCGAGGCCCTCGAGCGCGTCCTGACCGGCCGCACCAAGACCGTCGGCGTCGCTTCCGCCGGCGAGATCTTCGACGCCCCCGACTTCCTGCGCGCGCTCGCCCCGCACATCACGCTCGACCTGCACCCGCAGAATCAGAACGCCTGACCCGAGCGTCCAACCGGGGCGGACTCAGGCCCGTGTTCGAGAGCGGCAGGGACAGCGGCTCGCAGGCAGCGGCGATGCTGGGCGGCGGCCGTTCGGCCGCCTCGCTCACGTTGCGCCGGAGGCGCCACCGGTCCGCGACCTGGACGGCCTGCGGGGCACCGACGGAAGCGCCTTCGGCGAACAACGTCGCACGGTCTCGGCAGACGGCCTCCAGGCCCGGCCGTTCGCCGAGCCAGGCCGCGAGACTGGACGGCGAGCGTTTGACCGTTCGTCGAGGAAGAGCTGCGTATGACTGAGAACCTGTCTGTGCCCGGGCCGCGCCGGGACCTGACCATGCACAACGACTGGTGGGCTTCGGGCTGGGACCACGTCCTGCCCCGCCAGGGATTCCCCCTGCCGATGCTGATCGGGACCGCGAGCCAGACGCTACGCACCGGCCCGCTCGTCGACGGGCTCATCAACCATCTGGCCGACGACCTGAGCGAGCCGCAAGAGACCCTCACCTCCCTGGACCGCCTGGCGGCCGCCACGAGCCGGCATGCCGGAGACGTCCGTGTCGCCCTCGCAGAACTCGTGCGGTCCGGGGACGCCCGCGAGCAGCGGGGCCAGGAGCCGGCCGACGCGGAACGTCAGGAGGCGCATCAGCGCTTCCGCCTGCTCATGAAGCGGGACCACCTCCACGGAAACCGGCTGCAGCTGAGCATCATGGACGACGGCGCGTGACGGACAGCCTGACGGGCACGGTGGGATCGGAAGACACTCGATTGATCGTGATCCGGGGCAACAGCGCCTCGGGTAAGTCGTCCGTCGCGGCCGGGCTGCGCGAGAAGTTCGGCCGCAACCTCGCGATCGTCGGCCAGGACAACCTGCGCCGCATCGTGCTGCGTGAACGCGACCGCCCCGGCGGCGCCAACATCGGCCTCATCGACCTGACCGCCCGTTACGCGCTGAACAACGGTTTCCATGTGGTCGTGGAGGGCCTCCTGTACGCCGACCGCTACGGCACCATGCTGACGAACCTGATGCGCGCCCACCGAGGCGTCTCACGCTGCTACTACCTCGACGTGCCCTACACGCAGACGCTGCTGCGGCACGCGACGAAACCCGATGCCGAATACCTCAAGCACGTCACCGAAGTCCACCTGCGCGACTGGTACAGGGAGAAGGACCTGCTGTCCGGCGGCCTGGAGACAGTGATCGACGCGGACAGCACCATGGACGAGAGCGTTCAGCAGATCCTGCGCGAGAGCGGCCTGGACCAGGTGCGCCCGATAGACCGCTGACGCCCCCAGGCCATCTCGCACACCAGAGGGGGTGCGGCCTGGCATCCCAGCGCCACGCGCACTCCGGGGGCGGGGCAGCGGCCGAAGCCACCGCAAGACGGTCAGGGGCGTGCTGCCGGTACCGGCTGTCCAGGGGGGCGGGCGGTTGGGCGTGTGGGAGCGGGCGGTCAGGTGTCAGGATCGACTTCGGGGTGCGTGAACCGCACGGGCTTGCTCAGCGACCGGGCGTAGGCGACTTCGGCTCGAGTACTGTCTCCGATGTAGTCGCCGACCACGAGCACCTCATCGGCGAGCCGGATCTTCGCCCGATGCAGATCGTCGAGTCGAACCTTCAGCGCCTCGGCCTCGACAGGGTCAGACCAGAGTTCGTGCGGCGACTTCATGTCACAGCCCGGTTTGACGACAATCCTTCCCGCTTTGGTTTCCCGCATATCGGCCTCGGTCATCTCGGTCATGAAGCGGGTGGAGCCGCAGATCGCGACAATATGGGGGAGGCTGAGCTCCTTCTTCGCGGCGGCGAGCTTCTCCTCGGGCGTGAACAGTGGCGGGTAGGGCACTGGTTCCTCCTCGTGGGGTTGGTCCAAGGGTGCCTGCGGAGACGAGAACGAGGGTGTCCATGAGCGTTTTGTGACGAACGACGTGGACGCCTTCGGGGCAGCAGCCCCGACGGCTGGTGCAGCCGGGGACAAGAGCTGGCAACTGTGTTGGAGTTCGGAAGCGGCCCACGTTCCAGGCTACGGCGTAGAAGCTGCGGCCGACCTTGATGTGGATGTCAGGGCCCACGGTGGCCGTCGGCCAGCGGGGCCGAGTGGACGGAGTGACTCTCGCCGGTCTACCAACGCGTCCTAGGGGGTGGTGAGTTCGGCATGCGCCTTGGTGATGTGCGTCGTAGAGGCCGGGCCTGTCGACGCCGGTCTTCAGGTAGTCGGGCACCAGTCGGCGCGGGACTCTTCAAGAGTCCACACAACCCTTGGTCATCTTGCGGTGGCGCGATCAACTGCCGTAGCACTGACCGTCGTCACCCTGCCCGAGCCCTCAAGAGCCTGGCATGTTCGCACCCACCGTCGTGGCCATCAACGCGTGGCCGTGATCAGTACGTCTGACTAGCAGGACAGCGTCGATGCACAGCGCCTGCTGGCTCGCCCGGGTGCGAAACGGGTCACCACCGGGCGCGCGGTACGCCGTCGGTGTCCGGGAGAGCAGCACAGAGCAGCGGGTGGCGTTCGGCGAGGGACAGAGGCAGCGCGCAGGCGGCTCGGGCATCGACCACGTGGGCGCTGAGTTCCTCGCAGTCGGTGTCGTCGACGATCGCGTGGCTGATCGTGCCGTCCTGCGCCTCCCAGACGAACTCGATGGATTCCTCCTGGGGCAATGCGGCGAGGACGGCGCCGACGTCGGGGGTCAGGTCGGGCCAGACGGTCAGCAAGGCGCGCGGGCCGAGACCAGCGCGCACTGTGTCGAGGTTCTCCGGCGTGATTCGGTGCCAGCGTGCGGCGTTGCGAACGTAGCCTTCCTCGAGAAGCAACGCATGCCGTGAAGCCAGCGCGGTGTGCACGCGTATCCAGAAGCGCTCGTCGGCTGGCTCCGTCACTTCCGCTTCGTCGGCCTGGGCCGCATAGGGCGAGGCCGCAAGCGGTTCCGGGAAGAGGCCGAGTTCCCGCGTACGGGCCACGGCGTCCGCACAGGGCCGGTCGCTGCCCACGTACACGTACTGGTCCCACCCGACATGCACGGTGAACAAATCCCCCACCTCCAGTCGGCACCAGGCGCCCTGATCGCGCAGCATCGCACGGACCAGTTCCAGGGCGACCGGAAGAGAGACCTCGGCTCCGTCGTGGTAGCCGGTGAGGTCGGGCGGGAAGAGTCCGCTGAGGCCGTGCCCCGCAACCGAGGGGTCCCCGCCGAAGTGGACGAACCCCGTGACCTCAGGGTCGCAGATCTCCAACCGGTCGATGTCCGACGCCTCCGCGAACGCGGCGATCGCCGCCAGGTATGCCGCTTCGACAGGTCCGTGATCGCTGATCGTGTCTTCGGTCCCGGTGTAGCGGCCGTGCTCGTCGCGGTCGGCGGGATCGTATTTGGTGATCCGGTGGACGAAGGCCGGCGGCATGATGCTCCTCGGACGATGCTGAAGGAGTGCTCAGCGTAGATCCGGGCAACGATCCCGCGACCGGGGAGTCACAGTGTCACAGTCCCCGCACCGACGGGTTGGAGGCCCGACGATGACCGACCATCTCCTGGACACGAACACAATCCCAGACGGTCGAAGGCCGAACGACCTGAGGCGGGCAGCGTCCCGGCCCGTTTTCGGCCGTCCTCATCAGGTCGACGTCTACAACCGACGCACGAGCGCCTTGTCGCCGTGACGCCGGGCGCCGCCCCCTCGTGCGGGGGAGCGGCGTCCGGTGTGGTTCACGCCGAGTGGACCTCCAGGGCGGCGCGCACGGCGGACTCCAGCGCTCCCTCGATCCACGCCGGTTTCACGGAGGTGTGGTCGCCCGCGAAGTGCAGCGGCCCCTCGGGGGCCGGGATGGACGTGAGCAGCTCGGTGTGCTGGCCGGGCAGCAGCACGGACGCCTCGCCGTAGGCGTACGGGTCGCGCATCCAGCTCTGGGTGCGGCCCGCGCCGGTGTAGAAGACCTCGATCCGCTGGCCGTACACCTCCTGGAGCCCGCACAGGGCGTGCGGGTAGCGTGCCTCGTCGTCCAGGGAGTCCCAGCGCAGGGCGTCGTCCGCCCAGCTGTAGGACGCCAGGACCACCCCGCCGGCGCTGCCGGGCACCGGGTGGGACGGCTGGTACATGAACCGGTTGGCGTTGTCCGAGACCGAGCCGCCACCGACGGCGTCGACCGCGGCCGGCTGGTCGCGGGTGACGGCGCGGTTCGCGGCGTAGTGGGTGCGCTGGCCGGCGGTGATGTGGCCGGACGGGACGGACGGGTGGGCGCCGAGCAGGTGGCCGTCGTCCCGGGTCCGTCCGGCGCGGTAGGCGTCGTACAAGCCGGGGTCGATGCGGCCCAGCTCCCGCTTCCAGTCGGCCTCGTCGAACTCCCACCAGCGGCGGCTGAACTCCAACAGCACCTTGGTCGCGCAGTCGTAGTGCAGCTCGGTGACCGCCCGGCGCTTGGTGTACGACATCGGCGGGCTGACCTGCACGTGCCGCAGGCCGGAGAAGGGCACGGTCACCACCGCCGCGTCCGCCGTGAACTGCTCGCGCACGACCGGGCCGCCCCGTCCCTCGGAGACGGTGTCCACCCACACACGGGGGCCCCGGGCGCGTACGTGGCGGGTGTCGCCGCCGGCCCTGCCGGGGGCGGGGTCGTAGTACTCGATCCGGGTCACCCGCCGGTCGAACCGCACGGTGTCGCGGACCTTGGCGAGCAGGGCGTCGGGCAGGACGGCCGTGCCGCCCTCCAGCTCCCAGAACGCGGTGTCCGGGCTGATCAGGGAGGACCCGATGAAGCTGTGCACGAAGGCCAGCGGCAGCCGTGACGTGAGGTTCTCCACCGTGCCGATCAGGTCGACCGTGCGCTCGTCCAGGCCCGCGTGCTCGGTCAGGAAGCGGAACATCGACCAGTCGCCGAAGCGCTGGACCACCCTGGCCCAGCCCTGGATGCGTTCGGGCAGTGGCTTGTCGGTGCGCTTCCCGTCCGGTCCGAGCGTGCTGAACTCGTCGCGCACCGGGTCGAGGACCGAGCGCAGGATGGCCGCGGCCGGCGTGTCCCAGTGGGCGCGCGGAACGCCGAAGGAGCGGTTGATGCGCCGGGGGGCGCGTGCGTAGTCGGCGCGGCGCATGCGCACGCCGTTGACGTGGATCCAGGTGTGCGCGGCGGGTCGTCCGTGACCGTCCACGTCGACGTAGTAGAACGGCCGCTTCTTCAGGCCCAGTTGGCCGATGAGGTCCATCACCAGCGGGTGGCTGCCTGGCAGCCGCATCGCGCCGGCCTCGGCGTACTGGCGCGGGTCGGCGAAGGGCTGCGCCGACTTCTCGTGGCCGCCGCGGCGGAACGTCTTGATGCGCCCGCCGACCCGGTTGCCGTTGGCCTCCAGGACGGTCACGTGGTGTCCGGCGCGCCGGAGCAGCCACGCCGTGACGAGGCCTGCCGGGCCCGCCCCGATGACGAGGACCTTCTTGGCCCTGGCCGTCCGGGTGCGGGGCAGGCCGTCCTTGAGCACGCGCCGGTAGCCGGGGACGAGGGGGCGGCCGTCGCCGTCGACGACGAGCAGGGCCCGGGCGACGGCGAGGCAGCGGTCGAAGTCCGCGCCGCGCGCGGCGGACGGAGCCGCCGCCGGGGCGGGATTGTGCGGCGGCGACTGTGCGGGCAGGGCAGCCGCGCTGCCGGGGCTGAGGAAGGCGGCCACGGCGGTCGTGCCCGCGGCCGTCGTGAGGGTGCGTCGGGTCAGGCCGCCGTGGTCGGCGTCAGCCTGGTGATGCTCGGTCATGGCTCAACTTCTACGGGCCCGCCGGAACGGTTCGCTCCGGGTTGTGGTGAATTGCCACGGACGAGGGAAAGCCCTTGCTCAAACCGGTGCGGACCGGGTGCGCGGGGGCACGCGGGGGCGGGCGCCTGCCCCCGATTACGGCGAAGGGATGAATCGCGCCCCCGTGCCGCCCGGCGCACGAGGCCGGGTCAGGACACTGCCCCCTACAGACCTGCGCGCGGAGGGGGAACACAGTGGAACAGCGGCCCGGGGCGGGTGCCCGAGCGCGGTACTGGTTCGACACGACCATGGCGCGCGGCACCTCGGCCCTGGTGGGCTGGCTGGTGCTGGCCTGCCTGGCCGTCGTCGTCCCCGCGAGCGCGGCGCTGGTGTGGACGAGCGGGCACGCCCCCGCCACCCTCTCCGGGAAGGTGGCGGCGATCTGGCGCCTGACCGGGGAGACGATGCGGCTGGGCGGCACCACGGGCAGTCCCGCCCGGGTGGCCCTGTCGGTGCTGCTGGCCCTGGTCGCCCTGGTGTACGTCTCGACCCTCGTCGGTCTCATCACGACCGGGCTCACCGAGCGGCTCATCGCCCTGCGGCGCGGCCGCTCCAAGCTTCTGGAGCGCGGCCACGTGGTGGTCCTGGGCTGGTCGGAGCAGGTCTTCACGGTGGTGAGCGAACTGGTCGCGGCGGGCGCAAACCAGCGGCGGTCGGCCGTGGCGATCCTGGCCGACCGGGACAAGACGGCCATGGAGGAGTCCCTGCAGAGCAAGGTCGGCCCGACCGGCCGGACCCGGCTGATCTGCCGCAGCGGTCCGCCGGCCGACCCGGCCGTGCTGGCGCTGGCCAGTCCGGCCACCGCCGACTCGGTGATCGTGCTGCCGCCCGACGCGTCCCGCGGCGACGCGGACGTCGTCAAGGCGCTGCTGGCCCTGCGGGCGACGGCGCGCGGGGGCGATGTCGCCGTGCCCGTCGTGGCGGCGGTCCGCGACACCGGTTACCTGCTCGCGGCCCGCCTGGCCGCCGGGCCCCGGGGCGTCGTCCTGGAGAGCGACACCGTCACCGCCCGGCTGATCGCGCAGGCGGCGCGCCGCCCGGGACTGTCCCTGGTCCACCGCGACCTGCTCGACTTCGCCGGGGACGAGTTCTACCCGGCCGCCCACCCGTCCCTGGCCGGCCGGGAGTTCGGCGACACGCTGCTCTCCTACGGCAACGCCAGCGCCGTCGGGCTGATCCGCGGCGGAGTGCCCTGGCTGAACCCGCCCGCGCGGACGGTGCTCGAACCCGACGACCAGCTCCTCGTCATCGCCGCCGACGACGACACCGCCGAACTCGCCGACTGCGCGCCGCTGGTCGACGAGCGGTCCGTGGCGGGCCCCCGGCCGTCGGACACCCGGCCGGAGCGGCTGCTGGTGCTGGGCTGGAACCGCCGCGCACCCCTCGTCCTGCGGGAGTGGGGCCGCAACGCACCCCCGGGTTCGGTGGCCGACGTGGTGGCGGACGAGGACGAAGCCGTGGTGCGGGCCGCCTGCGACGACGACAGTGACGTCGGAGACGGCGACGGTGCCGGTGACGTCGGTGACGGTAACGGCGAGGGCTCCGGCTGGACCTGTGTGGCCCTCAGGGGCGACACCACCCGGCCCGAGACCCTGGCCGGTCTGGATCTCGGCTCCTACGGCAGCGTCATCGTGCTCGGCCAGGAGCCACCGGCCGGTGAGCCCCCCGAGGAGCCGGACACCCGCACGCTCGTCACCCTCCTCGTCCTGCGTCACCTCGAACGGCGCACCGGCCGGGAGCTGCCGGTGGTCACCGAGCTCACCGACGACGCCAACCGGCCCCTCGCACCGCTCGGCCCCGGTGCGGACGTGATCATCAGCGGCAAACTCATCGGGCTGCTGATGGCGCAGATCTCCCAGAACCACCACCTGGCGGACGTGTTCGACGAACTGTTCTCGGCCGGCGGCACGCAGATCCACCTGCGGCCGGCCGCCGACTACGTCGTCACCGGCCACGAGACGTCCTTCGCCACGGTCGTCGCGGCGGCGCGCGCCCGGGGCGAGTGCGCCGTCGGCTACCGCAGCCACGCCGACGCCCACCGGGCCCCCGGGTACGGGCTGCGCCTCAATCCGCCCAAGGCGGACCGACGGCGTTGGTCCGAGGGCGACGAGGTGGTCGTCATCGCCGGGGAGGGACGGCGGGGCGCCGTCAGGAGCGGCGGGCTCCCGCTTCCTCGCCGCACCACCCGAGGGTGATCACGTCGGACACAGTGCCGCGAACGTGGTGCTTGAGCTTGTTGAAGCACGGCCCGACGACGTTGCGGCGTCGGTGGACGGCCCGGTCGAGTCGGGAGAGGCTCCTGCCTCGGCGGCGACGGCCGTCGATCAGGTCGATCGGTTCGGGGATGACGGGAGTCGTTGACGTTTCCGGCGTGATCGTCGCACTTTGCGGCGATCGAGGATCGAGACCATGCGGTGCTACGCCACTTCCGCAGGCCCCCGCCGCTGCGCGCAGCACCGGGCGCAGGAACCGGCGCCACTGGCCACCACCGCGACCACGAGCCGGTGCCACACCCCGGACATGGGCCGGGCACACTGCGCCGTCGGGATGAGAGCCACAGCCGACAGGCCTGTCGCCCTGGGCAGGTATGTATGCGGCTTGTAGCCTCGCCCCGCGTAGTCCCGGCTCTCAGGTGTCCTCCACGTCTCGCAGGCCACCAGGGCCTCGTGCGGAGGTGACCAGTGGGAGACCCGACACCGATCCTCGTTCCGCAAGCGCCGGCACCGGGCGAACAGTGGGATCAGAACCAGGTGCTCGTCTCACGGATTCATGTGTCCGTGGGAGACCCGGTCCAGCACGGCCAGGCGGTCGCAGACCTGGAGACGAACAAGGTCTCGCTGGAGCTGGACTCTCCGGTCCAAGGCGTGGTGAGCGACGTCAGAGTCAGGCCGGACGAGACAGTGCCTCTCGGGACCACCCTGATGATCATCGACGCCGGGGCGCCTGCCCCTCCACTGGACCAAGGGAAGGCCTTGCGGGTCCCGGACGCACCCGGCCCCGGAGCCGCGTGGGGGCAGGACCGGGTGACGGTCTCCGCCGTACACGTGTCCGCGGGTGGGCATGCAGAACGCGGTCAGCCTCTGGTGGAGATCGGTACCTCGACCGCGGTGCAGGGCGGAACCGTCTCCGTCAAGCTGGAGATGACCTCCCCCGTACGGGGCACCATCGTCCGCATCAGTGCCCAAGTCGGTTCGACCGTGCCGGTGGGCTCGGCTCTGCTCTTCATCGAACCCGATCTGACACCGCTCCCGGCGGAGCGTCCGACACCTGTGCTGGTTCCGCAGACACCGGCGCCGGGCGAGCAATGGGACCAGGACCAACTGCTGGTCTCTCGGATCCGTGTGACCGTGGGGGACCGGGTGGAGAGCGGTCAGGCGGTGGCGGACGTGGAGACGAGCAAGATTTCGCTGGGGCTGGACTCTCCGGTCCCCGGCGTGGTGAGCGAGTTGCGGGTCGCAGCGGGAGACACGGTGCCGGCCGGAGCCGTCCTCATGGTCATCGACGCCGACGCATGACCCACCACCCCGCACCGCCTGCCGTCATTCACGAGAAGGACCCCCGGTGGAGACCACCGCCCCGCCCGTGGGCGGTGCACTCGCCGCACGCCTGACGCATTTCCGAAGGCGGTGCGCAGTTCCGAACCCTGTGGCACTGTGGGGTGCCGGGCCCGTCGCCTTCCCCCGTGGTGACGGGCCCGGCCCGGCGTCAAGGCATGATGTGACCGCGGACCCGAGCATGGCCTCGCGCTCGTCCGGCTTGGGATTTGCCAGCGCCCACAGCTCCTGCTGACGGGGCAGTTCCCGCAACAGGAAGCGACGCCCCCGGCGTCACATCCCGAAGGTGAAGAGCAGCGAGGTGCGGAGGGGGAATAGGGAATCGCGAATCAGCGTTGTTCCGGCATGGGCCACGTATCCCAGCAGGGCCATGACGAGTCCGGTCCGTCCCCCTCTTCGACCGCCCGCGCACGCCTCGCGGCCGACCGCGCGGACACCCTGGCTCGGGCGGCTGCACTGGGCCGCGACTTCGATGGGATCGTCGCGTCGAACGCCTTGGTCGCGGTAGACGACGAGCACGACCCCGAAGGTGGCACCACCGCCTTCGAGCGAGCTCACGTGGTCGCCCTGATGGCACAGGCGCGCCAGCACCTGGAAGAACTGGACCGGGCATTGGAACGACTCGAACGGGGCGAGTACGGGCAGTGCGAAGTCTGCGGCAAGACGATCCCGCCGGAACGCCTCGAGATCCGTCCGGCAGCGACCACCTGTGTCCGCTGCGCCCGGTCCGATTCACGCCGCGCTTGACGCCAGCCGGCTCACCGGCACCCCCACGGTCGCGCACCAACTGATGACACGGGAATGCAAGGGCTTCCCGCGCCGCGACCCGGTGGTTACGTGGGCCCCCGCTCCACTGGCAAGGGTTGAGCCGAACAGTATCCGGACCGCCGGGCAACGGTTCAACTGTTCGCGTGAAGCGGGCCCGACCGCCAGATGATCGGCGGACCCGCCTCGACGCTCCGCATGTCTCGGCTAAGGCGCTGGCAGCCGCCGCAGCGCGGCAACTGCGCCACCCCAGCAGGCTGGGGTGGCGCAGCGCAGTGACGTCGGCCCGCAGCGGGTCAGGAACCTCGTCTCAGCGCAGGGTCGTAGCCCACGCCGTGGGACCCAGGTCCACGCCGGGCGGAATCGTCCGGGCCGGCCCCGTCACGGAGCGGTTGCCGGGCGCAGGGGACCACGTGCCCGCCGGGCACAGGGCGCGGACGACCTGCTCGCTGAGGGCGTCGTCGATCGGGCTCGGTTCGAAGCCGGAGCCGTCGGAGGTGAGACGTTGGTACTTCATGAGGTTCCAGCCCATGGCGACCTGGTGTTTGCCGTCGGGGCTGGACAGGGCGATGGTGCCGGCGCCGAAGACGGCACCGTCGTGTCCCCAGAAACGGCCGCAACCGGGGATGTCGATGGTATAGATCCCCAGGCCGTAGTCCATGGCGCCGGCTGGGACCGTCCGCTGCATCTCCCGCAACGCGGCCGGGCCGATCAGCTTGCCGCCGAGCAGGGAGCGGTAGAAGCGGTTGAGGTCGTCGGTGGTGGAGACGATCGCACCGGCGGTGTACGCCCAGGACATGTTGTAGTCGCTGTAGTCGCGCGGCGGGTCGATCAGGCCGTAGAACGACTCGTACATACGGGGATGTGAGCCCCGGATGTAGGGGGAGCGCGGGAACGACGTGTGGTGCAGTCCGGCCCGGGCAATGACGTGGCGGGTGATGTACGCCTCGGCGTCCTGGCCGGTGACCTTCTCCAGGAGCAGCCCGGCGATGACGTAGTTGGTGTTGGAGTACGACCACTTTTCGCCGGGCTCACCGGTGGCCGTGGCCGCCAGCCCGAGGCGGACCAGTTCCTCCGGGGGTATGGAGCGGAAGCGCTCCTCGTCGAGGCTGGAAGTCGAGCCGTGGGCGAGGGAGGGGAAGGCGCCGATGATGTAGTCGCCGATGCCGCTCGTGTGGTTCAAGAGCATGCGGACGGTGATCTCACGGCCACGCTCGCCCGGGACCAGGTCGGGGAGGTAGTCGCCGATGGGCGCGTCGAGTCGGACGTGGTCCTGCTCCACTTGCTGGAGAAGGGCGACGGAGGTGAAGGCCTTGCTGACGCTGCCCACTCGGTGGAGCATGCCCGGCCGGACCGGGCGCCGGGTGTCCACGTCCGCGACGCCGGCCGCGCCGGTCCACCACTGGGCGCCGTCGCGCACTGAGGAGTAGACGCCGTACATGCCCGCGTCGTGAACGGCGCGGAGGCCGGCGCCGAGGGCCTCGGGGTCCAATGTCCCGTTGCTTAAGGGGGAATCGGACGCTTTCGCGGTCGGTCTGGCGTCCGCCTGTGCGACCGGTGCCGTGGCGGTCAGCAGAAGGGTGGTGCCCACGACGGTTCCGACGATTTGGAGGATGCGCAAAGGGTGTCCCTTTCCTCGTGTACGGACTTCGTCCCGTCATCGTCATCGATCGTGGATGCGCCTTACATCCTTCGTGCGGATGATCACAGGCCGCGCACAGCACGACCAAGGAAGGGGCCCCATACCGGCGTTGAATCCCACGTGCCACCCTCTCGAGCGACCGTACTCTGCTCGACGCCGCCGCCTCGTCAAACGCCCCTGGCCCGACAAGACGCTCTTTGACTCTCGCTGCCATCGACACCGAACCGAGAGCTCGCACCTTGATTTCTCACGCCTCGTCAAAGGCCTCGAGCAAGCGCTCGTAGGCCGGCTTCGGCCGCAAGGCCGCGTCCCACGGCAGGGAATCGGCCGTGCGCGGAGGATAGATCTTGGTGTCGGCGGTGGAACCGTACCGGTCGGTGAACCCCCATGTGGAGAACGATGTGCAGTTCGGCTCCTCCAGACAGACCCGCAGCTTGCCCGCCATCTCGTCAGCCTGGGTGCGCTGCCCGTCCTCCTCGTCCTCACCCACGGGGACGTCCATCTCCGACACCCGCGCCTGAACCCCGAGTTCCGCCAGATCCCGCACATGGCTGCGGAAGGTCTCCGGGTCGATGCGGTCGCCGGGTGCGTACTCATGGTTCTGGAAACCCACGCCGTCGATCGGTACGCCGCGTTCCTTGAGCCGCTTGACCAGATCGTAAAGGGCGTCCCACCGCTTGCCTTCCTCCTCGACCCCGTACTCGTTGAGGAACAGTTGTGCCTTCGGATCGGCCCTGTGCGCGGCCCTGAACGCCTCGTCGATGTACTCCTCGCCCATGGCCTCGAACCACGGGCTCTGCTCGGAGCGCAGACCACGATCGCCGTCGGTGTAGCTCTTCGCGTCGTCGGACATGGGCTCGTTGACCACATCCCATTCCGCGACCCTTCCCTTGAAGTGCCCGGCGACCATGGCGATGTGCCGGAGCATGGTCCGGCGCACCTCCTCGGGGTCGTCGTTCTCCCGCATCCAATTGGGCAGAGCCTCGTGCCAGACGAGGGTGTGCGCGTGCACCTTCATGTCGTTGGCGCGGGCGAAGCGCATGAGCAGGTCCGCGTCGCGGAAGTCGTAGACGTCCGGGCGTGGGTGGAGGAACTGTGGCTTGAACGCGTTCTCCGGAGTGAGCATGGAGAACTGGCTTCCCGCGAGCGCCCGGTAGCGTGAGTCGGTGAGCAGCGGGTTCTCGGCCAGGGCGGTGCCGACGTCGAACGGCCGCCCCACGTCCGCGGCCCGCGCACGCAGCGAGTCGTCGGACTGCTCCTGGCGTAGCTGCGGCGCCTTGATCACGTGGAGCGAGTCACCGCTCTCTGCCCGCGCGGTCAGCTGCGTCAGACGCCAGCCCTCGCGGCGATCGTCTTCGCCCGCGTCAGCCTCCAGGCCGAACCAGACAGTGCCCTCGGCGAACACCCCCGGGTCCCGCACGGTTCCCAGCCGCCGCCCGTCGGCTTTCATGCGGAAGGTGTCACCGATGCTCGACACGGCGAGCGTCACCGTCCCGGAGCAGCCGCAGTCGAAATCCTCGGAGGTGGCAGGCTCATCGCCCTCGCCGTCCCATACCTGTACCTTCACTTGCCCGTCAGCGGTCACGCCGACGCGGAGTGAGGGCCGCTCCTGCCGCCACTCGTCGTAGATGACCGGTACACGTCCGTACAGCCGCAGCCAAGAGCCGCCGTCATCGTCACCCACACCGGACATGCGCGCGGTGACGGTGAAGTCGCCGTCAGACTCAAGATGCGGGCCGGCCAGGTTCAGCGGGGGGTTGGGCTGGCCGCCGGAGGAGTCCTGCTCCACGATGTGCCGGTCCAATGCGCTGACCCGCAGGACGTCGTTCCGCGCGGTGGTGCCCGGCATCTGCGTCCAGTCGTGGTTCCGCAGCAGGTCTTCGTCCTTTCCGCCGCCCGCGCCTTGGCCCTGCCCCGTACACCCGGCCGCCACCGTCATGACGAGCACCACGGCGGCCAGCCGCTGCCACGTCCCCCCACCGAGGCCCACGGTCCCTCCCACTCTCTTGTTCGAGACAAGATCAACGCCTCGAAACCGGGCCACAGTTCATCACACGTGAGGTACGGCGGCCTTGCGTGGCACGTCCCAGCTCGTGTGGCGGAGCCGGGCCCGGATCGTTGCGGCCTGCGGGACGACCATGGGGTCACCACTCCCTGCCGGCACCGCGAGAGCCCGCTCGCCGGCCGCCCTGGACGTGCGTCAGCGGGCTGGAACGACCGAGGACGAAGTGACGGACCAACCGACGCTCGGCCGACCGACGTCGAGCCGCAGCCGAGCGGGATGGCCGGCGGTTGTGGGCCGAAATCCGGGAGGCGGATGTGGCTTGCGGGCGGGTTCTCGAGCCGCCGGACGGCGCTCTAGGCTGCGACCGCTCCGAGCTGGCGATCTTCTGAAGGGCGTGCAGGATGAACCGAGCAGTCATGACCGCATCGTTGGCAGCCGCTCTGGTCGTGTCCGCGGGCAGCACCACCGCCTCCGCCGACGACGGCCCGCCGCGAACCACGCACGGCCCCTGCCAGTACACCCAGACCCCCGACGAGCCGCCGGCGCGGCCGGTTTCCCTGCCTCCCGACCCGCGGCGCACCCCCAGCCACGGCACGGTCGCCATGACGGTGCGGACCAGCCAGGGCCCGCTCCCGCTGCTCCTGGACCGGGCGAAGGCGCCGTGCACGGTCCAGAGCTTCATGCACCTGGCGCGGCATCGGTTCTACGACCGGACCGTGTGCCATCGGCTGACGGCGTATCCGACGCTGAAGGTCCTGCAGTGCGGCGACCCGACCGGTACCGGCGAGGGTGGGCCCGGGTATGCGTACAAGGACGAGCTGCCGGTGGACCTGCCGCCGGCGCCGACCGATCCGACCGGCGTCCGTCGCCTGTACGCGCGCGGTGTCCTCGCGATGGCCAACGCCGGTCCGAACACGAACGGTTCGCAGTTCTTCGTCGTCTACGGCGATTCGGCGCTGCGACCCGACTACACGGTGTTCGGCACCGTCGGTCCCGCCGGGCTGAAGACGCTCGACAAGATCGCTGCCGGTGGCATCGAGCCCACCTCGCAGGACCCGGCGCCCGTCGACGGTACGCCCGCGGTGCGGTCCGAGCTGCTCAGCGTCCGCCCGTCGTGTCGGTCCCGATGACCGTGGCGGGGGCGCCGCGGGTGCAGCCGTGCCTTCGTATGGACTCGTGAAGGCCTTCCGGCACCGTCGCGGCCACCGCCTCCGCTGTGGCCGCTCCCGGCGGGCGCCGGCACCATGCCCGGCCTCGCCCGGCGCCGCCCTCCACGCGTGATCAAGACCTCCGCACGCCCGGTGGGGCTCCGATGTGGCTCTGCTGCCCGGCCTGGCATCGGGAGCCCGTTCGCGTCCTCTCGATCCGCGTGCGCCATCGGGGTGGGATCGGCGGCCGAAGCGGGAGCGGCCTCGCGTGTCGGGCCGCCGCTCACGTGGCTGTGCATTTCGCTGGCCACTGCGTTTTGGCGTCGTCCGCGAGGTCTTCCCGCCGACCAGGGGCGGTGCGCGTGGGCATCGAGGCAGGAGGATCGTGGTGGCAGGGAGTGGCGAGGAGAGCGGTACGCCGTCGGTCGCACGGCTGTTGCGGGGGCAGAAGGCCCTGGTGACCGGTGCGAACTCGGGTATCGGCAAGGCGACCGCCATCGCGCTCGGCCGGGCCGGGGCGGACGTCGTGGTCAACTACGTCGTCGGAGCCGACGAGGCCGAGAAGGTCGTGGAGCAGATCAAGGGCTTCGGGGTCGCCGCCTACGCCCATCAGGCCGACGTGTCCGACGAGGACCAGGTCGTCGAGATGGTCGCGCGGATCGTGCGGGAGTTCGGGACCATCGACATCATGGTGGCCAACGCCGGCCTCCAGCGGGATTCCTCGCTCGTGGACATGTCGCTGGCCCAGTGGCGGAAGGTCATCGACGTCAATCTGACAGGGCAGTTCCTGTGCGCGCGGGAGGCCGCCAAGGAGTTCATGCGGCGCGGTGTCGTGCCGGAGGTGTCCCGCTCGGCGGGCAAGATCATCTGTATGAGCTCGGTCCACCAGATCATCCCGTGGTCGGGCCACGTGAACTACGCCTCCTCCAAGGGCGGCGTCGGCATGCTGATGCAGACCCTGGCCCAGGAGCTCGCACCGCACCGCATCCGCGTGAACGCGGTCGCGCCGGGCGCCGTCCGCACCCCGATCAACACGGCTGCCTGGGACACGCCCGAGGCCGAGGCCGATCTCCTCAAGCTCATCCCGTACGACCGGGTCGGCGACCCCGAGGACATCGCCGACGCCGTCGTCGCGATGTCCTCCGACCTGCTCGACTACGTGGTCGGCACGACCCTGTACGTCGACGGCGGGATGACCCTCTTCCCCGGCTTCGCCACCGGCGGCTGACGCCCGGTGGAAGACCATGTGACGCCCCGGCGGGTGGTGATCGTCGGGGGCGGCTTCGCCGGGCCGTTCGCGGCGCGGGCCCTGCGCCGGTCGCCGGTCGCGGTGACGCTGATCGACCGCCGGGCGCATCACCTCTTCCAGCCGCTGCGGTGCCAGTGCGCGGCCGGGATCCTGTCGGAGGGCCAGATCGCGCAGCTCTCGCGTGCGGTCCTGCGCCGTAACGCCAAGGTGCGCTGCCTGCCGGCCGACGCCGACGAGGTGGTGGACGTGAAGGGGCGCGTCGTCCACGCGCAGCGGCCGGAAGGCGGCAGCGTCGTCGTTCCCTACGACGACCTGATCGTCGCCGCCGGCACGCGTCAGTCGCATTTCGGCCATGACGAGTTCGCAGCTCACGCGCCGGGCGATCCCGGTGGGCAGCTCCACCCGGGCACGCGGGTCGTCGACCTCGACGAGCACGGGCTGACGGTGCAGGACCGGGACGGCGCCGACCGTGCGGCCTCCGGCGCGCACCGTGCTGTGGACGGCCGAGGTCGAGGCGCCGCCCATCGCCGCGGCCCTGGTGCGGGCCACCGGTGCGCAGCAGGGCCGCGCCGGCCGTATCGCCGTCGAACCCGATCTGACCCTTCCCGGCCACCCGGTGATCCGGGTGGCCGGCGACATGATGGGCTGGCCCTGGACCACCTGCCCGGCCTGGCCGAGATCGCCCTGCAGTCGGGTGCGTATGCGGGGCGATCCGTGCGTCGTGCGGTGGAAGGCCGGGCGAAGCAGCCGAAGCCCTTCAGGTACGTGGAGCCGGGCAGTGCGGCCTGCATCGCGCGCGGACGGGCCGTCGTCGAGGCCGGGCCCGTGCACCTGTCAGGTGTCGCCGGCCGGCTGACGTGGCTGTTCACTCACATCGCCTTCCTCACAGAGTTCCGCAGCAGGCTCGGCGCGCTGCTGAGCTGGTCCGTCGTCTTCGCGTCCGGCGCACGGCGGGAGCGGGCCTTCACGCTGCCCGGCGCCGTCCCCGCTGAGCGGCACCGGGTCGCCGCGGCGCCGCGCGAGCCCTGATCCGGGTGGTGAACCGCCGGCCTGGTCCTGTCCCTGCGTTCCCCGCCGAAGCGGGTGAAGATCACCGAGGCACCTATGCTCAGCACAGCAGTGCACCTGGCCGCCGGCACACCGGCCCAGCTCCTGCCCTCCCGCGAACTGATGGCCTTCACGCTGGCCTCGCACATCCTGCTCGTCCCCTTCGGGGTCGCCCTGCCCTTCATCACGCTGGTCATGCACTACCGGGGCCTGCGCCGCGACGACCCGGTGGCGATGAAGCTCGCCCGGCGCTGGTCGGCGGTGATGGCGGTGCAGTTCGCCATCGGTGTCGTCACCGGCACCGTGCTGTCCTTCGAGTTCGGCGTGCTGTGGCCGGGCATGATGGGGCGCTGGGGTGACGTGTTCGGCCTGGGCTTCGGCGTGGAGGCATGGGCGTTCTTCCTCGAGGCCGTCATGATCGCCATCTACCTCTACGGCTGGCGCCGCCTCAAGCCGTGGACCCATTTCTGGCTGGCCGTGCCGCTGCCGCTGGCCGCTCTGATGGGGGCGTTCGGCATCATCGCCGCCAACTCCTGGATGAACACCCCGCAAGGGTTCAGGGTCGACGCCCAGGGCCGTCCGACCGACGTCGACGTGCGGCAGGCCGTCTTCACCCCGATGTTCGGTCCCGAGTACTGGCACTTCGTGGTGGCGATGTTCCTGACGGCCGGCTACGTCGTCGCGGGCGTGTACGCCGTCGGCTGGCTGCGCGGCCGCCGCGACCGCTACCACAAACTGGGCTTCACCGTGCCGTTCACGGTCGCGGCGATCCTCACGCCGATCCAGTTCTTCCTCGGTGACTCCGCGGCCCGTTCGGTGTTCCACAAGCAGCCGGTGAAGTTCGCTGCCATGGAGATCGTCTGGAAGACGGACACGCACGTGCCCGAGTACGTCTTCGGCCGGCTGAACTCCGACGGGTCCATCTCCGGCGGCATCAGGATCCCGCAACTGGACTCCATCCTGGCCGGTTTCAGACCCGACACCAAGGTGACCGGACTGACCTCGGTGCCGGCCGGGAACCGGCCGACCGCGGCCCAGGCGACGCTCGTGCACTTCTGCTTCGACATCATGGCGACCATCGGCAGCGTGCTGATCGTGCTGGCCCTGTGGTACGCGTGGCTCTGGTGGCGACACCGGGACCTGCCCGCCAACCGCTGGTTCTTCCGCTGCGCGTCGCTGGCGGGCGCGGCCTGCCTGGTGACCGTCGAGTGCGGCTGGATCGCCACGGAAGTCGGCCGGCAGCCCTGGATCGTCTACAACCACATGCGCGTGTCCGAGGCCGTCACCCCGACCGGGGCCGGGGGGATCTGGGCCGTGCTCGGGGTCGTGATCGTCGTCTACGTCGCGGTCTTCGGGTCGTTCCTGGCGATTCTGCTCAAGATGCGGTCCCGATGGCGCGTGGCCGACGAGGCCGCGGCGTCGTCGGCCACGGTTCTCGAGCCCGAAGCCGACACCCCCTACGGGCCGCGGCACGCGGCCGACGCCGTGACCACCGGGGCCCCGCCCGGCGCCGGCCCGGGGACCGGATCCTCCAAGGGTCCCGCCGGAGGTGACCGATGATGGCCGACGTCATCGCCTGGGTGCTCGTCGTGGTGATCGCCGCCTACGCCTGCGGCGGGGGCACCGACTACGGAGCGGGTTTCTGGGACCTGCTGGCGGGCGGTGCGGAGCGGGGCAAGCGGCCACGCTGGCTGATCGACCACGCCATGGCTCCCGTGTGGGAGGTCAACAACGTCTGGCTGATCTTCGTCCTCGTCCTCATGTGGACCGGCTTCCCGACGATGTTCCAGGCCGTGTTCACCGCTCTGTGGCTGCCGCTGGTCCTCGCGGCCGTCGGGACGGTCCTGCGCGGTGCCGGCTTCGCCCTGCGCAAACCGAGCAGGCGCCTGGCCCGACGGCGCGTCTACGGCTCGGTGTTCGCGGTGGCCTCGCTCATCACGCCGTACTTCCTCGGCTCCGTGCTCGGCGGCATCGCCTCGGGCCGGGTCGAGGTGGGCACGCCCGCCACCGCGCATGTCTGGGCCAACCCCACGTCGATCCTGGCAGGTCTGCTCGCCATCGCGGCCGCCGCGTTCCTCGGCGCGGTCTTCCTGGTCTCGGACGCCCGCCGGTTCGGCGCGGACGACCTCGTCGGCTACTTCCGGCTTCGCGCACTGTCGGCGTTCGGCGCGGTGGTGGTCCTGGCGGTGATCGCCCTGCCCGTCACCCACCACGACGCCTCCTACGTCTGGCACGGCATGACGCGGGGCCCGGGCCTGCTGATGGTGATCCTGGCGGCCTGCTCCGGCGCGCTGACGGTGGTGCTCCTGCTGAGGCGGGTGCACGGGTGGCCGCGGTACACATCGGTGGCCACGGTCGCGCTGGCTGTCGTGGCCTGGGGATTCGCCCAGCGGCCCTATCTGCTGCCCACGACGCTGACGGTGGCCGACGGGGCCGGCGCCGCGCACACGCTGCGCTGGCTGGGCATCGTCACGCTCATCGCGGTCGTGCTGGTGGGCCCGGGGCTGGTGCTGGTGTACCGGCTCGACACCCAGGGACGGCTGGAGCCGCTCACCGACGCGGACACACGGGCCGCGGGGCTTCCCGGGGACGACGGATGAGACGGGCCGGCCCGTGCCGCCGCGCACCGGTGCCCCCTGGCACGGGCCGGCCCGTCTCCGCTCAACCGAGCCGTTCGATCAGGTGGTCGCCCACCCGCAGGGCGTTGGCGATGGCGGTCAGCGAGGGGTTGACCGCGCCGATGCTGGGGAAGAACGACGTGTCCACGACGTAGAGGTTGTCCAGATCGTGGGCCTTGCAGTCGGTGTCCAGGGCCGAACTCTCCGGGTCCGTTCCGAAGCGCACCGTACCGGCCTGATGCGCCGTCGCCCCGATCGGCATCCCCTTGTGCAGATAGATACTGTGGGACAGCAGACGGTGGGGGTGCATCCCCAAGTGGCCCAGCAGCCCTTCCAACTTGTGCTGGAGGCGCTTCAGGCCCGCGATGTTGTTCTTCTCGTCCAGGGCGAGGTGGATGCCGCCGTCCTGGTCGAGGGTGACCCGGCTCTCGGCCAGGGGAAGGTCCTCGCCGCACAGCCAGAAGTCGACGGCGTGATGGGCGAGGACCTCGAACGGCATGTCGGGAGATACCTTGCCGGCCCAGCGCGGGGCCTCGCCGTGGATCTGGTCGGCGTCCGACTTGCCGAGCATCTGGATGCCGCCGAGCGGGTACTCCCAGTCGTCGGCGCCCGAGTACCAGTCGTTGAGGGCCATGGTCTTCTGGAACCTGGTGGGGTTCGGCTCCTTCGACACGGCCATCAGGGCCAGGTTGTTGTGGCGCATGTAGTGACGGCCCACGACGCCCGAGCTGTTGGCCAGGCCCGCCGGGTGCCGGTCGCCGGCCGAACGCAGCAGCAGGGCAGCGGAGTTCACCGCGCCGCACGCGACGACCACGATGTCGGCGCCGAACGTCTCGGTGGTGCCGTCCTCGAGGTCCGCCACCACGCCGGTCACCGTCCGGCCGGACGCGTCGGTCTCCAGCCTGCGGACGTCGGCATGGGTCACCATGGTGACGTTGGGGTGTTCGAGCGCCGGGTCGACGCAGAGCACCTGCGCGTCGGACTTCGCGCCCAGCAGACACGGGAACCCGTCGACCCGGTCGCAGCGGATGCAGGCACTGGCGTGTGTGGCGCGTCCGTTCTCGTCCTGCGTGAGGTTCACGCCGATCGGCAGGTGGAAGGGGTGCAGGCCCTGCTTCTCCAGATCGTCGCTGAGCTGCTGGATCCGCGGCTCGTGCTCGACCGGCGGGTAGGCGTACTGACCGCTGACCGGGCCCTCCGTGAAGTCCTCGCCGTGCCGGCCGTGCACGAGGTAGAGGTGTTCGGCCTGCGTGTAGTACGGCTCCAGATCCTCGTAGTCGATCGGCCAGGCCGGTGACAAGCCGTCGTGATGGCGTATCTCGCCGAAGTCCTCGGGGCGCAGCCGGAACAGCGCGGCCCCGTAGAACTTGGTGTTGCCGCCGACGTAGTAGTTCACCTCCGGCGGGAACTCGTCGCCGTTCTTGTCGTACCAGAACTCCGGTGCGCGGTAACGGCCCTGGACGAAGACGGCGGTGGAGTCCCAGTTGTCCCGCTCTCTGGGCAGGTATCCGCCGCGTTCGAGGATCAGGACGCGTTTGCCGCTGGGCGCCAGGCGATGTGCGAGGGTGCCGCCGCCCGCTCCGGTGCCGATGACGATGACGTCGTAGTGCTGGTCGCCGGTCATGAGACGCTCCGTCCGTGGAGTCGCTGGCTTTCGCTGTCCGGATCTCGAAACCCCCCACGGCGGGACCACCCACAAGCTGCACCGCGTACGGATCCGATCCTATCCGGGGGCTTTGTGCCCGGCACTCCGGCGAAGCGGCGCCGGACACGGCCCCGCCCGAGTCCTCAAGGGTGTTCTCCGGTCGCCCGTCCGAGGCCGCGCAGAGCGGCTTCCGCCCGGTCGACGATCGTCTGAAGGGAGGCGTCGGCGTCGAGGGTCAGGCCCGGCTCGTCCGGGCGCAGCGGCTCCAGCACGGCGTACTGGGAGTCCACCAGAGCGGCGGGCATGAAATGGGCCGTGCGCCCGGCGACTCTGCGCCGCGCCGTCGCCTCGTCGAGTGCGAGGTGCAGCAGCCAGACACCGGGCCCTGCCCGGCGGAACATCTGGCGGTACCGGTACCTGAGCGCCGAGCAGGCCACGACGCCGCCGGACCGGGAGGCCCACGCCTGCTCGATCCACGCGCTCACGGCCTCCAGCCAGGGCAACCGGTCCTCCTCGGTGAGCGGTCGGCCGGCGGCCATCTTGGCGCGGTTGACCGCCGGGTGGAGATCGTCCCCCTCCAGGAACGGCACCCCCAGCCGCTCGGCCAGCAGGATCCCTGCCGAGGACTTTCCGCTCCCCGACACTCCCATGACCAGGACGATCGCGGGCGTCTGGGAAGGACCGCCCATGCTGCCTCCTCACAGAACGGCGATCGGGTTGACGGGTGATCCGGTCGCGGCCGGCAGCCGCAGCGGGCCCACGATGCAGAAGAAGGACCAGCGTCCCTCCGCCGCGCAGACCGGCGCCAGATTCTCGAACTGCAGATAGTCCAGCAGGTGCACGCCCATCGCGTGCATCGCCAGCACATGCACCGGAAAGCCGACGCCGTCGACCGCACTGGGCGCGGTGTCGTTGTTGCCGTCGCCGCCGAGGACCGCGACGCGGCGCTGCGCGAGGAATTCCAGCGCGTCCGGGTGCAGGCCGGCCCGGGCCGTCGCCGTGTGCCAGGGACCCTCCTCCACCCGGCGTTTTCTGTGCCCCACTCGAACGAACAGCAGATCGCCCTCGCCGACCCGGGTGCCCTGGGAGGTCTCGGCGGCTTCGAGGTCCTCGGCCCGCACATGCTCGCCGGGCTCGAGCCAGGGAACCCCGTGCAGCCGGGGGACGTCCAGCAGCACGCCCCGGCCGACGATTCCGTCGGCGAGCGCCCCGACCGTCAGTGCCGTCGCGCCGTCCGACGTGACACTGCTCGCGGCCACCCCGCCGTGCAGGGTGCCCCGGTAGATCACATGGCACAGGGCGTCGAGGTGGCTGTCGGTGTCTCCGTGCACGTTCATGGCGAAGCTGTCCCGCGCGAAGTGCAGTCCCTGATCGTCGGGCGCCCCGGACCAGGCGCGCATGGTGTGCCGGGCGGGCTCCGGGCTGTCGGGACCCGTCGACGTCTCCACCGGCGCGGCCAGGGTGACCGTCCTGCCGGTCCGTATCTCAGCCGCGGCCGCGCTCACGCGATCCGGTGTCAACGCGGCCAGCGCTCCCCGTGCGCCGGCCGCCCAGGAGGCGCCGGACTCGAGCCGCCGGTACAGAGCGTCGAACTCGGCCGTGCTCAGCCGGAGCGTCCGCTCGCGAGAATGACGGGAGGCCACGCCTCAGCGTCCGTGTTCCGCGTCGGGAGCCTCATCAAGGGTTCCCGCGGCCCTGAAGAGTGCCGGGTGGGTGAACGCCTGCGGCAAGTCGCCCAGTTGCTCGCCGCTCGGACCGATCTCCTCCGAGAACAGGCCTACATGATCGGCGTAGGTCTGCATCTTCTCGAAGGTGTAGCGGGCCTGCTCCAGCCGCCCCGCCCGCGCCTCCGGGGAGACGGCGGGGTCGTAGCGGTGGACGAGGCTGCCGGAGACCGGCCCTCCGCCGTCGTGGTCCAACAGGGCGGCGAAGATGACGGGCGAGTCGAAGCGTGGTGCCGCGGACCGGTCGACCACTCCCTGAGAGGAGACGGGCGCAGCGGGCTGCAGATCGCCGACGAGGCCGTGGTCGGCGACGGGAGGGCAGCGGTCCATCGGGTCACTCCACTGTCTCCCCGAGCACCCACCATTGCGCTTCCTTCCGGCTTCCACTATCCGTCTGCGGAAGCGCCGCCGCCACACGCCGCTCCGACGGTGAATCGGCGGACGTCGCTGCTACCTTCTGTGCTCGATCCATCACCACGAGCGCATGCCGGCCATGGTCCTCAGCACCCCTGCCCCGCAGCCGGCCAAGTTGGGAGACCGGCCTTGGACTTGATCCACGTTCGACTCGTGAGCCCGCCCGACCTCACACCTCGAACCGTCGAGCTGCTGTCCGACGACCGCTGCGTGTTCAACCTCGTGCTCTCGGGAGAGGCCCGCAATCCGGTGGGCGACGCCATCCAGTGCGACGTACTGGCCGGGGAGGCGAGCGCGGTACTGCGCGGACTGCGCGCCCTGGAGATCGACTCTCGCGGATCCATCGTCATCGAACCCGTCGACACGGCGTTCTCCGACAAGGCGGCCGAGGCCGAGCAGCGCAGACTGGGGCCGCTGGCCCACACACCGGTGTGGGAAGAGGTCGAAGCGCGCATCCGCGCCGAGGGCACGTACGTTCCCAGCTTCTATCTCTACCTCGCCATCGCCGGCGTGATCGGGGCGGTCGGGATCCTGTCCAATTCGCAGATCCTGATCGTCGCGGCCATGGTCGTGGGGCCCGAGTACGGCGCCATCACCAGCGTGGCGCTGGGCATCGACCGCCGCAACGGAGCCAGAGTGAGGCAAGGACTGCTCGCCCTGACCGCCGGCTTCACGCTGGCGGTCCTGGTGACCTTCCTGTTCTCCTGGGGGGTCAGGGGCGCGGGCCTCACTCCGAAACTGTTCGACCTGGGGATCAGGCCGGTCACCACACTGATCGACACCCCGGGCTTCTTCTCCGCGGTCGTCGCGGCTCTGGCCGGAATCGTCGGAATCGTCTCGCTGACGCAGGCCAGGACGAGCGCCCTGATCGGGGTCTTCATCTCGGTCACCACGATCCCGGCCGCCGCCGACGTGGGAGTCGCCCTCGCCTACTCCAGCTGGAGCGAAGCACGCGGCTCGTTCCTCCAACTCCTGCTCAACATCGGGCTGCTGATCGCCGTCGGGGTGTCCACGCTCAAGTTCCAGCGCGCCGTCTGGAGGCGGATCGGGCTGCGCAACCGGTCCTCGGCCGCTTGACACGCCCCCGACCCACAGCCGTCCGGGAAACTGTCCGGCCAGTGTGCATTGCGAACGCCACGGGCGGCGGCATGCGCCGCCTTTCGGCGCCTGCCGGCAGGGCTGGCGTCGGGAGGCCGCTCGAAGCTGCGCTCGGAACGCGCCTCACGGTGTCCGTCAGGCGCCGAAGGTGATCTCCCGCTTGAGGATCTTGCCGGTGGCGCCCTTCGGCAGTGCCTCCATCAGCTTGATCGCGCGCGGGTACTTGTACGGCGCCACCCGCTCTCGGACGAAGTCCCGCAGCTCGTCGGCCGTCACGTCCGCCCCGGGGCGCGGCGCGACGGCGGCTGCGACCTCCTCGCCGAGGGTCGGATGGGGCAGACCGACGACCGCCGCCTCGGCGACGGCGGGGTGTTCGTACAGCACCTCCTCCACCTCGCGCGGGTAGACGTTGAATCCGCCGCGGATGATGAGGTCCTTCTTCCGGTCGACGATGTAGTAGTAGCCGTCCTCGTCGACGCGGGCGAGGTCGCCGGTCGCCAGCCAGCCGTCCTTGAACGCCTCCCGCGTCGCCCCCGGGCGCCCGAAGTAGCCCTTCATGACGTTGTGGCCGCGCACGCACAGTTCGCCGACACCGTCGCGCACGTCGGTCAGGCGCAGCTCGACGCCTTCGATCGGGGTGCCCACCGAGCCGGGCTTGCGCGGGCGGTCGAGGTGGTTGAAGCAGGCGACGGGCGACGTTTCGGACATCCCGAAGCCTTCCAGGACGGGCACGCCGAAGGCCTTCTCGACACCGAGCAGGACCTCGACGGGCAGGGCCGCGCCACCGGACAGGCAGAGGCGCAGGGTGGCGGCGTCGTACGACTCGGGTTGCGCGGTACGGGCCGCGAGGAGTGCGGCGTACATCGTGGGTACTCCGGCGAAGACGGTGACGCCCTGGTCCTGGAGCGTTCGCAGCGCGTCGGCCGGATCGAAGCGGGCCATCAGGGTCAGCCGCGCGCCCACCGCGACGGCGACGTTCATGGCGCAGGTCTGGCCGAAGGTGTGGAACAGCGGCAGGCACCCGAGGATCACGTCCTCGGGGGTGAGGCGGATGAGCGACCGCGCGGAGATCTCGGCGTTGCGCATCAAGTTGGCGTGGGTGAGTTCGGCGCCCTTCGGGGCGCCGGTGGTGCCGGACGTGTAGAGCAGTACAGCGGTGTCGTCTTCCGCGCGGGGGTGCGGAGCAGCCGGCACCGTATGCCCGGCGAGCAGTTCGGTGAGCGTGTCCGTGGCGAGCGGGACCACGGTCGTCGCGGTGCCCTCCGCTCCTCTTACCGCCTCGGCGGAGCACGCCTGGTGGGCGAACAGCAGCACCGCTCCGGAGTCACCCACATAGTGGGCGATCTCGCGGGACTTCAGCAGCGGGTTCATGGGGACGGCGACGGCGCCGGCGCGCAGGATGCCGTAGTACAGGACCGGGAAGTCGAGTCCGTTGGGCAGCATGACGCCCACGCGGTCGCCGGGGGCGACGCCGCGGTGGGTGAGCAGCGCTGCGACGCGGCCGGCCGCGGTGTCGAGTTCGGCGTACGTGAGGGCGTTGCCGCCCAGCTCGACGGCGATGCGGTGGCCGTGTTCGGCGGCGGTGCGGGTCAGTCTCGCGGCGAGGTTCATGGGTGGCTTTCGGGTCGGTCCGAGGGGTGGTCGGGGCGTGCGGGCGTGGGCGGGTGCGGCGTTGCCGGCGGGTGCGGCGGGTACTGTGGGGGCAGCGGGGTCAGCCGCGCAGGGCCGACGCGAAAAGGCCCGGAAGCTTGGCGACGGAGGGTGCCGCCGTGAAGCGGGTCAGCCGCTCGACGGTCGTCAGGGCGGTGCGGTTGGTCACGAAGTACGGAGGCCGCGGCGCCAGCGACGGCGAACCGGTGAACAGGCCGCGGGGAGCGGGGGCGAACGGTGATCGGATCACCGACTTCTCGACGTCCTCCAGCAGGTACGCGTTGTGCACGAACCCGATGCCGCTGCCGATCTCCTGCCGGGTGTGGCCGGGGTAGGCGCCCCAGGGCGTGTAGCCGAGCAGGAAGCCGATCGCACACCAGACGTTGACGCCGACGGTGCCGTAGCGCAGAGCCTCGACCGCCGAGTCCACGGCGACGCGGTGGGCGCGCTCGGTCTCGGGGTCGACGATGAGCGTGACGCCCAGGGTGCCGGGCAGCTTGTCGTTGGCGAAGTCCACGGCCTCGCGGAGGAACGCCTCCGCGTCGGATCCCGGAAGCCGGACGACGCCGAGCGCGCTGCCGAAGACCTCGTCGCAGAGCAGTACGTCGTCCTCGACGGTGATATCGGGGACGAGCACCCGGCACGCCCCGTCACCGAGCACCTCGGCCTCCGGATGGGCGGCCAGGACCGCGTCCAGCCTGCCCGCCGCGCCCGGGTAGTAGTCGGCGCGCGGCGGAAGTTCGCGCAGCACCCGGCGGATCTCGCCGAGCAGCCGGTCGCTGCCGTCCCAGTCGCGGGGCAGGATCAGGATCTGGCTCGCGACGCAATTGTGCCCGGAGTTGTTCATCTTGCTGGTGACGATGTGCTCGGCCTGGTAGCGGAAGGCGGCGGCGCTCCAGTCGCCCGGCGCGACGATGCACGGGGTCACCCCGCCCAGTTCGCTGCTGAAGGGCTTGTCGTTGCGGGGGGTGTCGGTACGGCGTCGCTCGGCGGCCCGCTCGTCCGTACCCCATACGATCGCGTCGTGCGTCCGCTCGCTGCCGGTGACATGGATGACGTCGACATGCTCGTGCCCGGCGAGATGGGCGCCCACGTCGGCGCCTCCGTCGACGAAGCGCACCCAGCCCCGGTCGACGAACTCGCTGAACACCTGCTCGAAATGCGGCCGGAGGTAGTCGTTGACCGGGTTCATCTTGGCGATGACCGTCTGTCCCTCGGCGTAGAGCTTGTACAGGATGTCGAGCGGGGTGATGGCCGCGACGTTCCCGGCGCCGAGGACCAGCGCGACGGCGGGGCGGCCGGCACGTCCCCGGTACTCCCCGGCAGCCCGGTCGAGGACCTGCCGCGCGGTGGTGCCGGGCGTCGTCCACACCTGCGCCGTGGTCCCGTTCTGGAGCAGCGCGTCCCACCCGGTGGCGGGGAAGACGTCCACGACGGCCCGCCCGCCGCGCTCGCGCACGGCGCCCGGATCGACGGGGGGCTTGCCCGCGGCGATCCGTCGCAGTACGTGCCGGTGGGCGCTGACTCCCTGGACGAGGGCCCAGGGAGCGCCGATCCAGTCCTCGGCGGCCCACGGGGAGTCGGGGACGTATCCCTTGGCGACGGCGGCGTCCGCGGCCATCCGCGCGGCGCGCGCGACGATCCGCGGCAGCATCCGCTCCAGCAGCGCGATCCGTTCGGCGAGTGGCGTGGCCGTCCAGGTCTCGGCGCCCGCGCGCAGATCGGCGACGGCGCGGTCCAAGAGCGCGGAGTCGAGGGCGGCGGGAACAGAGGCGGGGGCGTGGGGCATCGTCAGTCAGCTCCTGGTCGGGGGCGGGACATGGGGAGTACGGATCAGGCGCGCAGCCGGGCCCGGTCGCGGGCCGGGTCGACGAGCGTGGCGGAGAGCAGCCCACCGACGAGCAGCATCGCGCCGGTCACGATCACGGCGTTCTGATAGCCGCCCGGACCCTGCTGGTCGACCATCACACCGACGATGGCCGGCGCGACCAGCCCGGCCGTGGTGACCACGGCGTTCATGACGCCGAGGGCCCCGCCTGCCCGGGCGGGAGGGGCCAGTTCGGAGACGGTGGTGGTCGCGACGGCGGCATACGAACCGGCCAGGCCCATCCCGACCGCCAGCAGCGCGGTCTTCGTGCCGGTGCCGTCCACCAGGGGCACGCCGAGGCAGGCGAGCGCGCCCAGGCCGAGCGCAGCGCCGCCGACCGCGCCGCGCGCCCATCGGGTGCTGACGCCGCGCCGCATCAGCCGTCCGGTGACTCCGGCCTGCGTCAGCAGGACGACCGCGCCCATCACCCACGGGAGGACCACCAGGCGGCCGGCCGCGGAGGAGGAGTAGCCGAGTCCGTTGCGCAGGTAGGAGGGCAGCCACACCAGCATCAGCGCCACGGCCCAGTAGGAGGTGAAGTACGCGGCGGTGACGGCGAGCCAGGTGGGAGTGGCGAAGATGCGCCGGTACGCGACCCGCTCGCCGGCCGTTTCGAGTGCGGTGGTTCCGGTGCGGACCGCGGCGGCGTCGCCGCGGTCGGGTGCGTCAGCGGTCCGGTGCGTTCCGGTTTCGCCGAGGAAGTGCCAGACCGCCGCCCACACCAGGCCGACGGCGGCGAGCGCCCACAGTGCGGTGCGCCAGTGGTGGTTGTCGATGATCCACGTGAGACCGGGGGCCGCCGTGATCACGCCGAGGGTGATGCCGAGGGTGACCAGGGCGCCGGGCAGATTCCGCAGGTGGTCGGGGAACCAGCTGAACGTGGTGTGCTGGGCGACAGGAAAGGCGGGACCCTCCGCGGCGCCGAGCACGATCCGGGAGCCGACCAGCACCGCGAGCCCGCCGCCGATGGCGGGCGGCACCTGTGCCACCGACCAGAGCAGGGCCATGATCAGGAGCACCGTGGTGGGCCGCACCTTGTCGGCGAACACGCCCACCACGACGGCGGAGAGCGAGAAGAGCAGGAAGAAGGCGCTGTTGGCGAGGCCGAACTCGGTTGCGCTGAGTTCCAGATCGGCGCGGATCTCGTCGGCCGCCAGGCCCAGCACGGACTTGTCCGCAAAGTTGATCATCATGAAGACGACGAGCAGGCCGGTGACGGTCCAGGCGCGGGACCTGGTGCTGCGGTCTGCCGAGGTGGGATCGCCGAGCGGCCTCGACGTGGTGTCAGCGGCGGTCACGGATCCTCCGGATGGGTGCGGCCGGCGTCATTGCCGGGCGGGGAGGGCGGGAAGGGCGGGGGAAAGAAGAGTGACGAGGACGAAGAGGAAGGGATGCCAGGGCCTGACCGGGCCTGGGTCAGAACCAGGGTCAGGCCCGGGAACGCCGGGTTTCAGGAAAGAGGGACGCCCGCGATCGCGACGCGCTCCATGACCCGCCGCCGCGGGTAGTAGTCGTTGATCGCGTAGTGCTGGGTGGCGATGTTGTCCCAGATGGCGATCGAGTCGGCCTCCCAGTGGAAGCGGACCTGGTATTCGGGGATACGGGCCTGAAGCACCAGCTCGTCCACCAGCTCGCGGCTCTCGGCGTCCGACAGACCGACGATGCGGGTGGTGAAGGGCTCGTTGACGTAGAGCGTCCTGCGGCCGCTGCGCGGGTGGCGCACGGCGACCGGGTGTTCGACCTGTGGCCAGTTCTTGCGGAAGGCCGCCTTCTGCGCGTCGTTCATCAGCGCGCCCCAGCTGGGCTCCCAGTCGTGGACCGCGGTGAGGCCCTCGATCCGCTCCTTCAGCTTCTCGGGCAGGTTGTCGTACGCGGCGCCCATGTCGGCCCACATCGTGTCGCCGCCCGCGGCGGGCACCTCGACGGCGCGGAGCACCGAGCCGAGGGCCGGGTTGACCATGAAGGAGTGGTCACTGTGCCAGATGTTCTTGTTGCCCTGGGCCTGGGCGTCCTTGGCGAGCCGGGAGACGCCGACGCGCTCGGTGCCGGGGAAGAAGGGGTTGGGCTCGGGCGGCCCCCAGAGCCCGGCCAGCGCGAGCTGGTGTTCGGCGGTGAAGCCCGTCTGACCGCGGAAGAAGACGACCTTCCACTCCAGGAGTGCCTGCCGCAGCTCCTCGGCGAGGTCGTCCCCGATCGCCTGGGTGAGGTCGACGCCACCGAGGACGGCGCCGAAGTGCGGGGTGAGGGGAGTGATGTCGAGGAGCTCGTACCCGGTCTCCGGAGTCCCCGGCGATGTGCGGTCGAGGACTCGTACCCCGTAGTGCATCAAGGGCTTGTCGAGGACGGGCTTGGGGTTGGCGACGGTGGCGTTCATGGTCCCTCCGAACGGCGTGAAGAATCGTTACCGGGAGTATCGATATATGGAGACGCCATGGCAAGGGTGTACGGCCATAAATTCAAAACTGCCGGTAACGAATACCCGTCCTGAGTGGATGCCGCCGACGAACGCGGAGGGCCGTAGGCGTGGGGAGAACCCTTGCGCGCGTGGGAAGCCCCGTCAGCCCGGAGCGCCGACGGCGCGGCCGATGAGGTCGACCACCGAGTCGACCAGCCGCTCGTCGGGCATACGCTGCTCGGCGACCATCCGGAAGACCAGCGAGGCCGCCACCAGCGTCACCGCCGCGTCGACGTCGATCCCGGATCGCAGCTCGCCACGCGCGATTCCGCGCTCGACGATGTGCCGCATCTCCCCGGTGACGCGTGCGGTGTACTCCCCGTAGGCGCCACGCTCGGAGCCCGGGTCGGCCGCGGCCGCCATCACGCCCGCGAGCAGCCTGTCGACCCCCGGCTGCCGGTACGCCTCCATACGCGCCATGAGGACCGCCCGCAGTTCGGCGCGGAAGTCCCCCATGTCCGGGACGGCCAGCGGACCGACCCTCGACTCGGCGGCGGCGATGACGAGGTCCTGCTTGGTGGGCCAACGTCGGTACATCGAGGGCTTGCTGACCCCGGCGCGGGTGGCCACGGCGTCCATGGTGACCGCGCCCATGCCCTGCTCGGCCACCAGCGCGACCACGGCGTCCAGGACCGCGCGGGTCACCCGCTCTTCGCGCGGCCGCCCAGGACCGCGCCCGTTGCCCTGCCCCGCCTGCTCGTCGACCATGCACCGACCCTACGGGGCGACGACGGCCATGCGACACCGTCCGTGCCCGGGAGCCGACGACGACTCCGGCCCGCGCATCGCGTCGGCGTCCCGTCTCCGGCGTGGGCCCGAGCGTCCGCCGGGCACCTCCCGACCGCCGGCGAGGCCCTGGACCGGCTGACAATTCTGCGGGCGCACTTCGGGGCCGCCGGTGGCCGGATCATGCCGCGCACCCACCACAAGATCGTCCAGGACCCGGAAGGCCTCGCGGTGGCTGTTCAGACCTGCTGTTCGAATGTCAGGGCCTCATATCGGCGCGTGGCGAGGTCCTCGCGGGTGCCGACAACGAGGGTCTGCGTGTAGACGTCGAGGTCGATCGACTGTCCGTGGATCTGTGCAAGGAGGACGAGGCCGCCCGCATCCGGTGGTGACTGCCAGGGGGTGGAGTGACCGCCGAGCTGGACGGCGACCGCGTGGGAGGCGCCGCCTGCTGCCGCACTGCGCACGGCGTCCTCGAAGTCGTCCAGGATGTCGTCGCGGTCCGCTCGACTGTCGAGGAACGCGCTGGTGGCCGGGGCGTCACGCCAGTCGGGTGAGAAAGACCGTCCCGGCAGCGGATACAGATCATCCGGTTGGTAGACCCTGACCTGCTCCGGTTCCCCGTTGAGCTCGTACGCCGCCGAGCGTTGTGTGGTCCGCGCGCCGGCGGGAACGTGGAGTACCACCGACGACTCCGGTTCGTACTCGATCGCGGTGAAGAACAACAGGCTCCCGTCGGACGGCAGCTCGATGTCCAGGGCTGCGCGAGGGAGCGCTGCGCAATCGACGGTCAGCACCAGGGGGTTGCGCCCATCGGGCCAGTCGACACCGTCCGGCAAGCAAGGGAGGCCCCCCGTGCGCGCGGCGGGACGAGCCTCGTGCTGCTGGGCGGGCGTCAGGCTGTCGAAGGGGACCAGGTAGAGGCACGGCCGGGAACCGGCGAGCAGCTCCTGCGCCACCGGGCCGGGAACGCCGTGCGTCTCGGCCGTCCTCAGAACGAGCTCTTCCACGATCGGAGTGGACATGACCTCGATCATGCCAGGACCCACTGACACCGGCCGACTCCAGTTCCCTTCGCAAACGGGAGGCCCCCACCCGGGCCGGGTCGGCCGTCCCGGGCTGTCCACGCCCGCGGAGCGTTTCTCCGCACTTGCGGACCGATCCGCCCACCCCCCTTCCGTCGTTGCGAGCCCCGGCTCGTGGTCCGCAAGGGGCCGTCGTGACCGACCCGGCCGGCCCGCGCGTCACTTCGACCGGGTCAACTCCGCCTGCACGCCGTAGTGGTCGGACAGGTAGGCCCGGCGGCCGTCGCCCAGGGTCACCTCGTCCTGGAAGACGAAGTCGGCGCTGCCGGTCAGTGTCTCCCCGGCTGCGGGTCGGATCAGTACGTGGTCGAGGGCCGGCGGTGACGGCCACCGAGGGGTGGGCCGGTAGGTCGGACGCCTGTCGCCGGCGAGGACGTCGCTCAGCCCGGCAGCGGCGATGAAGTCGATGAGCGCCGCTGAGTCGCGCGGGAGGTTCAGGTCACCGACCATGGTGACGGGCAGGGATGGGTCGATGGCCTTGATCAGCGTGGCGAGCCGGGCCAGTTCGCCGGCCGCGATGCGGGTGTACCGGTTCGTGGGCGACCAGTCGTCGTCGCGGTTGGCCGACAAGTGGGTGTTCACGACAGCCAGTTCGCCCACTGGAGTGGCGACGGACGCCACCTGGGCGCCCTTGCGCATGAGGAGTTCGCCGCGTACCGGACCTGTCGTCGGGTAGCGCACGAAACGGTATCGGCTGATCGGCCACCGGGACAGCAGCACCAAGCCGCCTTGGAGCAGGACCGTGCCCGAGCAGGCGACGTACCGGTAGCCGGGAGCGGCGCGGCGGAGCAGCCGGACGTGGCGGCGGTACATGACCTCCTGCAGGCAGACGATGTCGTAGGCGGACCGATCGAGGGCCGCTCCGAGCGCACGTAGCCGGGCCGGGACATCGCCGGTGTAGAGGGTGTTCAAGGTCAGCAGTCGTATGGCCTTCACAACGTGTCGCTTTCTGTCCGGCGCCCGCCGAGCCGCGGGGAGCGGCTCACCGGCAGGTGGCAGGTGGCAGGTGAATGACGAATTCTGAACCGGGGTTTCGCGCTTTGGCGGCGCCCCCTCGGACTTCCCGGCGGGCGTCCGTGCCGCCCTGGTCGACAAGGCCCGCATTCCCACTTGGCGAGGTGCGTCGCTCGGCGGAGCTCAGCTGGCGTGCTGAGCATGTCCGCAGTGAGCAGGACATCGGCTTCCCCGCGGAGACCAGGAGGGTCGCGCGTCAAGGAAAGGGGAACGCACGGCTCGTGCAGACCGCTTTGGCGCTGCCGGGAGACATCCGGCCGTAATTGATGCATGCGTGCCTGACGCGTCCGTGCGGACTCGGGATCTCATCAGCCACGGCGACAGCACGACACCATTGGCGCGGTCGCGCGCGTTCTGGACCAAGTGGTGGCGGGGAACGACCTTGACCAGGCCGGAACGGAGGGGCTGTTGCCGGGCGCGTGTCAGTAGCTGCCGGGCGCCATGGAGACCACGACCTTGCCGGCCTTGGTGTGGCCCTGCTCGACGTGCGCCATCGCCTCGAGGGTCTGGTCGAAGGGGAAGGTGCTGTCGATGACCGGGCGTAGCTTCCCGCTGTCGTAGAGGGCAGCGAGTTTGCGCAGCTGTGAGCCGTTGGCCTGCATGAAGAGGAACTGGTAGCGCACGCCCAGCGCCTTGGCCCGCTTGCGGATCTTGCGGCTGAGGGTGTTCATGACCAGTCCGAGGACGGATGGGGCGCCGAGCTGCTTGGCCAACCCGGCGTCCGGCGGGCCGACGACGCTGATGGCCAGGCCGCCGGGCTTCAGCACGGTCAGCGACTTCTCCAGGTTCGCCCCGCCCAGGGAGTCCAGCACCAGGTCGTAGCCGGAGAGCACCTTTGAGAAGTCTTCCTTGGTGTAGTCGACGACGACGTCGGCCCCAAGGCTCCTGACCAACTCCTCGGACCTGGTGTTCGCGGTCGTCGCCACCGTGGCGCCGAGGTGCTTGGCGAGCTGGACGACCGTCGACCCGAGGCCGCCGGCCCCGGCGTGGACGAGCACTTTCTGCCCCGGCTTCACGTGCGCGCGTTCGACGAGTATCTGCCAGGCGGTCAGGGCCACCAGGGGCACCGCGGCCGCTTCCTCCAGGGAGAGTGAGGCCGGCTTGGGGGCGGCATCGTCCGCGTCGATCGCGATGAACTCCGCGAAGCCTCCCACCCGCAGGTCGCGCGGACGGGCGTAGACCTCGTCGCCGACCTCGAAGCCGCGTACGGCGGTACCGACCCGCGTCACGACGCCCGAAACGTCGTGGCCGAGCACGAACGGACGCTTGTACTTCAGGAGCCGCTTGAAATCTCCGTCGCGGACCATCTTGTCCAGCGGGTTGATGCTGGCGGCGCTCACCCTGACCAGGACGTCGCGGTCCCCGACGGTGGGCTCGGGTACCTCTGCGGCGCGGACCCCGTCCTTGCCGTACTTCTCGACGACGAATGCCTTCATGCCGGCCGCCTCTCTGCGCGGGTGTTTCGGTGGCTGATGCGATTCCTCGGGCGTGTGTGTCCCTCTGCGCGCCGTTTCTCGCGTGCGGCCGAGTTGCTGTGCTGGTCACGACGCTACTGGCTGAGTATAAGAAAGTAAACTCAAGTGAGGTTAGAATCACCTCCATGGATGCGACGAGCGAACCTCCGCAGGACGCCGGGGTGGACCCCCGTCTCGACCGGGACACATCGAACTGCTCGATCGCCCGGACCCTTGAGGTCGTGGGCGAGAAGTGGACGATCCTGATCCTGCGCGAGGTCTGGTACGGCTCGTCCCGCTTCAGTGAGTTCGAACGCGTCCTCGGCTGTCCTCGCAACCTCCTCGCGGCGCGACTCCGGATGCTTGTAGAGGAAGGGATCCTGGCCACCGAGACTTACAAGGAGCCGGGCTCGCGGAGCCGGCTGAAGTACGTGATCACGCCCAAGGGTGGGGATCTGGTCCCGGCCGTGATGGGGCTCCTTCAGTGGGGCGACCGCTACCGCGCCGACCCGGAGGGCCCGGCCATGCTGTCCCGGCACCGTGGTTGCGGCGCGCACGTCGACGCCCAGGTCCGCTGCGACCGGGGTCACGCCGTGCAGCCGGAAGACATTGAGAGCATCCCCGGCCCCGCTTTTCGTCTGAGGCCCGCAGACTGAACTGAGCGCGGGCGCGCCGCTCGTCGACGGGTCAGTACCCGGCCCCCTGTACGCCACCCCAGCCGGTCCATGGATCCCCTTCGTGAAGCCGGCATGAGGGTCGGCCGGAATGGCTGCCCAGTCGTAGGAGGTAGGGGTCTGCCGGGCCGAGCTAGGGCTGTGACCGGACACATTCACCGGGTTGTTCGTCGTTACTGACTTCGGCTCGTCAGGGTGCGCGCCGCTTCACGATCGGAGGCCTGGCTGCGCCGGGAGCTGCCGCTGTTTGTGCGCTGGGCGGCGCTCGCGCCCCGCCTGCTCGCCGGCGTCGCCCCGCCACGCGGCGGTTCGGCGCCGGGGCGCGGTGCGGGCCGTCAGTGTGATCCGCCGAGAGAATGTGCGCGGGGATGTCGATCCATGCAGGCTCTGTACGACGCAGGAGTGAGGCGACGACATCTGCACGAGAGGTGAAGAGCATGCCCAGGGTCCGCGTACACAATGTCACGATCTCCCTCGACGGCTTCGCGGCCGGCACGAATCAGCGACTGGACGCCCCGTTCGGCGACCGCGTCGGCTGGGGTGACGACCTGCACAGCTGGTTCGTCTCCGCGGCGGAGGACTCCGCCGCGGGGAAGGCCGGAATCGATGCGGACTACTTCGCCCGCGGCGAGCGGAACATCGGTGCCACGATCATGGGGCGGAACATGTTCGGCCCGCAGCGCGGGCCGTGGCAGGACGAGTCCTGGAAGGGCTGGTGGGGCGACAACCCGCCCTACCACCACAACGTCTTCGTCCACACCCACCATCCCCGCCCGACGCTGGAAATGGCCGGCGCAACGACCTTCCACTTCACCGACGAGCCGCTGGAGGCGGTGCTCCAGCGCGCGTTCGACGCCGCGGGCGGCAAAGACGTCCGGATCGGCGGCGGCGCGGCGATCATCCGGCAGTATCTGCGCGCCGGGCTGATCGACGAGCTCCACCTGGCCATCGCGCCCTTGCTCATCGGGCGCGGGGAGCGGCTGCTCGACGATCTGGGTGACGGGATCGACGGCTACCGGGTGTCCGAGCTGGTCAGCTCGCCGACCGTCACCCACGCGGTTCTGGTCCGCCGCTGACGTGCGGGACCGGGTTTCACCGGGGTGGGTGTGCTGCCGCGCCCGCCTCGGTGGTTCGACGTCGTGGTCCTGACCCTCGTCACTGTTCGGCGGGCAATCGGCCGGCATCGTCGGGGTACAGGCTCAGTCGGTGTGCGGCGGCTGGTACCCGTCGGTGCAACCGTCGGCGGCTCCCTGCGCGAGCACGTTTTGAAAGGCGCCGCCATCCGGAAGATCTTGCTGCAACCAGGCAGTCTCGTTTGGATCTTGCGAGGCTTGTCATACTTCCCGAGTGGAGATGCAAGCCGAGGAGGCAGCGCGGTGTTGGCTGGCTGATCAGGGTGTCAGCCAGGTGCGCGACGGGTGGGTGAGCCGAGAAGCCGGACGTGTTGCTCACCGCCAACCAGGTAGCGCACTCCTGGGCCGGTGATGTGTTCGCCGAAGACCTGGATGCAGCCGACCAGGTGAGGTTGGCTTTCGGACTGCTGGACCTCCTCGACGACTACTGGGTCACGTGCGAGATCCGGTTCGCGAACGAAGGTGCGGAGGGTCCGCTGCCGGCCGACGTGCTGTGGGACCGCTACCGTCAACGGCTGGAGGCGGACCGGGAGGCCGAGGCCGTCACCTACTCGCTGTGGGTGGACTGGTTCGAGGACCACGCCACGTCCGCGACGGCCTTCGCCGAGGTTCTCGGTAACGACATCGACCGGGCGGTGACCGAAGCAGTCGGAAGCCCTGCTCCGCCGAGCCCGTCGTGTTCTGGAGTGTTCGGGACCGGTGCGCTGGACCGTGAAGGAGCTGACCTACCGCACCGCCATGCGTCTTCCTGCCCTGCACTCAGCCCTCTTCCGCGGCCTCCTGGCGAGTTTCCACGACGTCTACGGCGACCTGGAGCCTGCTGCCGCACTGACCTTCCTCGGCTCGCTGGATCTCCCCGCGGACACCCAGTACCTTGCCGAACTGCGCCGCGTACTTGCTGCCGGGCACAAGAACCACTACCGCAGCCCTGGCGCCTGGGACGAGGCGCTTCGCTCCTGCTCCTGATCCGTTGGCCTTGCAGGCGGACCAGAGGAAGCTGCCAGCGACGTAGAGTCCGGCCAGGCAGATGGCTGCGGTCTCCTCGTTGCGGGTGGCGACGCCTCGCCCCTGCTTCAGGCGGTCGATGCAGGGCTCGACGGTGTTGTGCTGCTCGTACGTCTCGCGGTCGAAGGTGGGTGGCCCACCGCCCTGGCGGCTGCGCCGCAGCCTGTGGCCGCGTTGACTGGCCGGAACGGGGATGACCGCCGGGATTCCGCGCTTGCGCAGGTGCTCGCGGATCGCGCGCGAAGCGTACGACTTGTCGGCCAGGACCACGTCCGGCCTGGTACGGGGACGTCCTGGCCGCCGAGGGACACGGATGCGGGCCGTGACGCGAGCGAAGACGGGCGCGTCACCGGCCTGTCCGGCGGTGCGCACGAAGGCCGGCGGCCGACAGGGGGCATCAGAGAAGAGGGCCGCGATGGTTTTCACCCGTAAAAGTAGCGTCGTGCATACTTTTGCAGGCGAGGTACGGCGTTTGGGCTGGGCCGCACTGACCAGGGGACTGCAGACATGGGCACCGGTACACCGGCCACCGGGACTTTCGGCGCGCTTCTTCATGCTCTGCGGACGAGTGCCGGGCTGAGCCAGGAAGGGCTGGCGCACGCTGCGGGAGTGAGCGTGCGGGCGCTTTCGGACATGGAGCGTGGACGCTCCCGGGGGCCGCAACGCCGCACCGTGGAGGCGTTGTCCGCAGCCTTGGGCCTGGACGCGGCTGGTGCCCGGGAGTTGGAGCACACCGCGAGCCTGGGTCGTACCCGCCGGGCCCCCGTGACGGACGTTGCGTCACCTGCGGCCGTGCCGGATGCCGTTGCGCGGACCGGAGCGCCCGATCTGCTGCCGCGCGCGCCGCGTGGTTTTCACGGGCGGGCGGCGGAGCTCGCGGTTCTGTCCCGGACCGCTGCGGGCGAGGCGCCCGTCTGCCTGGTCATCGGGCCCGCCGGGGTGGGGAAGACGGCCCTCGTGCTGCATTGGGCCCACCACGGCCGTGCCGGATTTCCGGGCGGGCAGCTCTACGCCGACCTGCGCGGCTTCGCAGAAACGGACGAGCCGGCCCTCATCGAGGTGCTGCGCGAGTTCCTGCTGGCACTCGGCGTGCCGCACGGTCGGATACCGGAGTCCGTGAACGCCGCGGCGGCGCTGTTCCGTTCGCTCGCCGCCGACCGCCGGCTCCTTGTCGTCCTCGACAACGCGCGGGACTCCGAGCAGGTCAGGCCGCTCCTGCCGGGGGGTCGGCGCTGCGTCACCGTCGTCACGAGCAGACACCGGCTGTCCGGGTTGATCGTCACCGACACGGCCAGGCCCATTGCGGTGGACGTGCTCGGGCCGCACGACGGCACGATGCTCCTCGCCGGTGTACTGGGCGCGCAACGGATACGCGCGGAGCCGGTGGCCGCCCGACGGCTGGCCGAGCTGTGCGGCGGACTGCCCCTGGCGCTGCGGGTGACAGCTGCCCGGCTGGCGCAACGGCCCGGCTGGTCGCTGGCCGCGATGGCCGCCGAACTGTCGGACGAGACGCGCCGGCTGAGCCTGCTGGACGTGGAGGACACCGGCGTACGAGCGGCACTGCGTGTGACGCTGCAACAGCTCCCGGAGGACGTCTCCCGACTGTTCGCCCATCTCGGCTGTCACCCCGGTACGCACGTCGACCGGTATGCGGCGGCGGCCCTGGCGGCCACGGACCCGGCATCCGCCGAGACCGCCCTGGAGCGGCTGGCCGTCGCGCACCTCGTCACGGAGACGGCGTCCGGACGATGGACGATGCACGATCTCGTGCAGCTCTACGCGCGCAGCCTGGACCCCGGGCCGGATGCACTCAAGCGTGTGCTCGACCACTACGTCGCCACGGCGCTCGCGGCCGTGGCGGCGGCCGAGCCCGGCAACGAGGACTGCTTCCCGCTGCCGGACGACTACCAGCCGCCCTCCGCCGTGCGGGAGTTCGGCGACCGGTCCGCCGCCGTTGCCTGGTACGCAGCCGAAAGGGACGACCTCACGCGGGCGGTGGCCGCAGCACACGCCGCCGGACTGCACGGCAGGACCTGGCGGATCGTCCTGGCGATGTGGCCGCTGATCGTGTGGCGTGTGCGTGACGGCTGGGTCCCGCTACTGGAGACCGCGCTCGTGGCGGCAGAGGCCGACGACGATCAGCACGGCGAGTCACGGGTGCTGAACGTGCTCGGCTGGGTGCTGATCGAGGAAGGGCGCATCACGGAGGCACTGACCCGTTTGCGGGTGGCCTCCACGCTTGCCTCCCGGGCAGATGACGCGGTGGCCGAGGCGAACGCCCTGATCGTTCTCGCCGTGGCACAAGCGGCGCTCGGCGGCCTGGACGAGGCCGCGCAGGGGTGTGAGCGGGCGGTGGAGCTGGCGCGCAAGGCCTGTGACCGGACCATGGAGAGACTGGCCATGCAGCACCTCGCCCGCCATTGGACCGACGCGGGGAAGTGGCGCAGGGCCCTCGACACGGCGAACGAGGCCTTGGCCTTCGACGACCGATCGGGCACGGCCGACGTACCCCGGATTCTGCTTCTCATGGTGAGGGGCGAGGCGCTGCTGGGGCTCGGGAACGAGGCCGAGGGCATTGGACAACTCGACCTGGCGGCCAGGGAAGCGGAGTCGTCTGGCTACGACGACGGCGCGGTACGGGCGCTCGGCGCGCTGCTGCGGATCTCGGCAGATGAAGGGCTCCGATCACGATACGACGCGGCGGTCGCGCGACTCACGACGCGGACGTGAAGCCGAGGCGCAGGGCGAAGAAGGGAGAGGTGAACGCAGACCTCTCTGAACCAAGGTCCGGTCTCTGAGTGAGGGACCGACCCTCGCACTCCGTTCATGGCGAGGGGCCCATTGCGCTTGCGCTTCTGGGGCTGTCCGCTGTCAGCCTCTCTTGTTATCGTCCCCGCCGTGACTTCAGCCGATCATGTGCTCGACCTGATCCGGAGCGACCCGGGTGTTTCCAACCTTCTTGAACGCGCCTTCGACTTCGACATCTCGCGCGGTGATCACGGGGGGGACATCCGCCTGTCCTCGGGCGTTCCGATGACGGGTTTCGCTGGCGATGCCGCTGGTGGGACGTACTTCCTGTGCGGCGAGCCCGGCGGCCGGCAGTCCGTGGTGTATGCCGGCTCCGAGGGGCAGGCCGGCCTGATGGCTGACGACCTGACAGCGGCCTTGGAGATCATCATTGGTCTTGCCTGCTGGCACGACTGTCTGAAGTTCTCGGGTGGCGGCGATGTTGAGGCCATGCAGATTGCGGCAGGGCACCTCGAACGGGACCTTGCGGAGTACGAGCCCGACATTGATGAGCATCGCGCCCGTCTGGCCGACGCCTTGTCTCTCGACTTGACGTCCACGGCAGAACTGGTCTCAAAGCTCCGGGAAGCAGTGGTGAGAACCGCGCCCGATCATGTGCTGCTCGGCGACGAAGGAGAGGACGACGCCTACGAGTCACTGTTCGGAACCTTCCTGCCGAACGACAATCCGGGCTGGCGCTGACCCGCAACGTCATGCATCGCCTCAGCCCTGCTCAGTCGTCTGCGCCTGCCCCGGACGAGCGGCCGCGTCGCTGTAAGGAGGCTTGCTGACGATCAACAAGCCGACCAGAGAGGGCAGCGTCTCGAGCCGCTCGGGCCTCACGTCGTCGGGGATCCGGCGCGCAGGACGCCGAGGCGGTCGGTGCCGTCGAGGACCGGAGTCCGGTCGCCTTTGCAGTACGGCGAAACCACTCCGGGCGATCCTCCATCCCACGAAAACCAGGAGGCTCTGCGGCCGTCCGTGTTCCGCCGGTCCGCCGGCGCGCGCGGGCGCGCGGACGGACCAGGGCCGCCGGGGAGCCCCACGGCCAGAGCGGTCGCGACTGGCACGGGACCTTCCGTCGTGCCGGCAGCGGGCATCGCCGGCCGGTACCGCGGACCGGGCGCTCACGGGGCGGTGGACTCAGCGCAGCCGGCGCGCGCGCAGTACCAGATCGTCGGTGTGGTGCGCCCCGGCCCCGCCGTCGGGTACCACCCGTGGGCGTTGTTCGTCCACCTCCACCTCCCAGTCGTCGTCGAGCAGGTCGCTGACCATCGCAGGCCAGACATAGTCCGCCGGGTCGAAGCCGCTGTCGTGAGGCTGCCGGGCGTCCATCCCCGCGTGGTGGACGAGCAGCAGCGTGCCGCCGGGCGCGACGGCGCCGAGCAGCGCCCGCTCCGCCGCTGCGTCGGGGGTCCGCAGCAGAGCCGGATACTGTGCGGAGACGAGGTCGAACGAGGCCGGCGGCAGCTCCGCCGCGGTGAGTGCGGCGTGGATCCAACGCACGGTGAGGCAGGCGTCGCGCGCGTGCCCCGCCGCCCGCTCCAGTGCCACGCCCGATACCTCGAGCCCGGTCACGTCCCAGCCGCCGCGCGCGAGCCATAGGGCGTCCGCCCCCTCCCCGCATCCGACGTCGAGCGCCCGTCCGGGCCTGAGCCCGGCGACCTCGGCCACGAGCGCGCCGTTGGGGCGGCCGCTCCACAACTGATGCCGGTCGGCGTAGCGGTTGTCCCACTCGGTGCGTACCTCCGGGTCTCCGAGGTATCCGTCGGCCGGCGGGGATGCTTCGGAAGCGGGCGGTCCCGCTGCAATGTCGTCGGTCACGGATCCACCGTCGCCCACGAGGCGTGGCAGTGCCACACTTGTTGCCGATCCGGCAAAAGCAACGGGCCGGCCACCGGCGCGTGGCACGGAGGCGGCTCCCGGCGTATCGCGGCCATGCGCTCCGGCAGCATCGGGATGCGGCGCCGGTCGTGCTGCTGGGCGCCGCGCGCGGGGGGCCCTTGTCGATCACCGCGCTCAGGCGCGGGCGATCAGGCGGTCGGCGAGGCCGTGCGCACGCTCGCGGAGATGTTCGTCAATGGTGTGCTCGGGCGTCGGAGTCTGCCGTGAGGGGGTGGAGCGGGAGCCGGACGGAGCCGTGCGACGTCACCTGCGCCGGTGGGCTGGGGCTGGGGGAGGGGTCAGGCGTTCAGGGCCTGCTCGACGCTGGGGTGACAGGTGATGAGCGCGTCGATGCCGACCATGCGCAGGACGCGCAGGACGGACTCCTGCGGGGCGGCGATGCGCAGCCACCCCTGGGCGCCGGAGATGCTCTGGTGGGCGGCGACGAAGACGTTGATGCCGCTGGAGTCCATGAAGGTCACGCCGCTGAGGTCGGCCACGGTGCGCGGCGGCCGGACGGCGCCGGCCTCGGGCAGCAGCGCCTGAGTGAGCACGTCCCTGACGTCGTGGTCGATCTCGCCGCGCACGGTCACTACACGCACGTCACCGATGACGCGGTGTTCGACGGACAACCGGTTCGACCGGTCCGCGTTCTCGATGTCGGTCACCGTCTCCTCCCCTGCGCTTTAGGCTTGCCCCGGTTCCGGGGGTGTTCGTGGACGATTCTGCCCCACCATCTCGAGCAGAAGCACTCGGGTGGCTGTGTGGATGAACATGGCTGTGCCATGTATGGGCACACCGGGGGAGGGACGCGAGTCATGAGGGCGAGGCCAGTGGGATCCGACGTCGACGGTGAGGGCTGGACCGGGCCGGACCGCTATCTGCTGCGCGCCGGTTACGCGCTGGGCGGAGACGACGGCTGCATCGCCGACGCCCGCCGCCACGCCGTGGACTTCCTTGCGACGGCCGGCGACGGCCATCACGTGTCCGTGTCCGCGCGTGCGAGGGATCTCACCCAGTTGGTGGTCAGCGAGCTGGTCACCAACGCTCGCAAGTACGCCCCCGGGCCGGTCCTGATGGAACTGCGCATCACCGCGGGCAGTGTGGACGTCGTGGTGTGGGACAGCGACCCCACCGTTCCCGCGGCCCGGCCCGTCGATCCCGGCAGGATCGGCCAGCACGGTCTGGAGATCGTCAAGGCCATCGCCGAGGACCTGGTCATCGAGCCACAGCCGGTCGGCAAGCGCATCACCGCGCGCATCGCCCTGTCCGACGCACCCGTCGCTCGCGAATCGCGCCCACCTGCGCAGACGTGGCATCAGGTGCACGGTTCCTGAGCCGGTCGATCAGGTCCGCAACCGTCGGCGGCGCGGACGTGGGGGTGACCGTCAGCCCTTCTCCGACCGCGAGGGCTACAAAGCTCGGCACGCGGGCGAAGGCGGGATCAGCCGTCTCAAGCAGCACCGGGCCGCGGCGACCCGGTTCGACGAACTTGCGGTTCGGTTCAGGCGACCGTCCAGGTCGCGGTGACTCATCAGTAGTTGTAAACCCTCAGCCTGCCGTCGTGCGGATGCCGCAGCAGGAAAGCGCGAGCCTGCGGTCATTGCGGAGGAAGGGCGCGTTTCCTGGCATCGGCATTGGCATCGGCATTGGCATCGGCGCGGGGCAGGGCGGGGCGGGGTGTATGGGATTTGCACCTTCCGCAGCGGCATGTGGTCCGGTGGACTTACGTCTCGGTCCCTTGAGGAAAGGTCCCTGTTGATGCCTTCGTCGTTCATGCCACCCCGCCAGGTCAAGATCGGTGACGCGGCTGCCTTCGCCGGCACCACGCCGCGGGCCATTCGCCACTACCACGAGATCGGCCTGCTCCCCGAGCCTGAGCGGGGCGGCGATGACCGCCGCCGCTACGGGTACGAGGACATGATCCGCCTGCTGTGGATTCGCAAGACGGCCGACGCCGGGATCGCCCTGGACGACATCCGAGACGCCTTCACCACCGGCATCGCTTCCGCCGGTGCGGACAGCGGAGACGGTATCGCGGGCATTCTGGAGCGGTTGGAGAAAACCCTCGCCGGGCAGGAGGTGGAATTGCGGCGGCAACGGACCGCCGTGCAGCGGATGCGCACCGAAGGCAGCCGGATGGGCCTGCTCTCCGACTTCGTCACCGAACGCCTCAAGAGCCTGCCGGAGGGCTCCCTGCGTCAGGCGGACCTGGACAGCCTGCTGGTCACTGAGCGGATCTTCGGCGCGCTCGGCGCGGCCGTCCAGGCCACCCGCTTCATCGTTCTGGCCACGCATCCCACTCTGCGGGCGGATGGTGACCGCATCGATGACGCCGAGGAAGCACTCGACGACAGCGTCGCCGTCGACGATCCACGGGTCTCTCAAGTGGCCGCCGAGCGCCACGCCTTCGAATGCGCCCTGCACGCCGTCATCGAGGAATCCGGCCTGGACAAGGACGACGATGCCCTCTTCGACGCCTGGGACAACTTGCACCCCGAGGACGGCGAGAACGAGGCCGGCCTCAGCTCCGGCAGGCGGGAGGCTGACTCCATGAGCGCGTTCGAAGCCATCGGCAGGATGCCCCACGACTTCTCCCCGGCCCGCCTGCGCTGTATGGAACTGGCCGCAGAACTATCCGCCCAAGGCTCACCCGTTACTCAAAACACGGCATAGCCGGGGTTCTGCTGGTCGCCGCCGGGCCCGGGTCGCCGTCCGATCACCCTCGTCGATCGGGTGCCGCGCGCAGCCATCGCCCGCACCGCCGCATCCGCAGGCCCATGAGGTCGGCACCCACAACGGCTCACTCCTCAACGCCTCATGTCTACAGGGGAGATGGCCGCTTCGTGGTTCTGCGCTCCACGCCTCAGGGCGTGTTGGGAAGGTGGGTGGTGGGGCACAAGAGAGACGCGGAATGTCGCGGACGCTGCGGAAGTTGATCACAGCATGACTCAAGGACCAGCGCCTCGCTCCCTGTCCGACGAAGCTCTCTCCCACCTGCTTGCCAAGCAGCAGTTCGGGACCCTCGCCACGGTCAAGCAAAGTGGCCACCCGCACCTGACCACGATGCTTTACAGCTGGGACCCCGACGCCCGCATCGTGAGGCTGTCCACCACGGCCGACCGCATCAAGGTCAAGCACCTGCAGCGCAATCCGCGCGCTGCGCTGCATGTGCAGGGTGGTGACGTCTGGTCGTTCGCCGTCGCGGAGGGCGCGGCGGAGACTTCCGAGATCACGACGGTTCCCGGCGACGCGGTCGGGCGGGAACTGCTCGCGATGATCCCGACGGCCGCGCGGCCTGAAGACGAGGACGCGTTCCTCGAACAGCTGGTCGCCGAGCGCAGGATTGTCATTCGGCTGAGGGTGGAGCGCCTGTACGGGACCGCCTTGGATATCAACGGTTGAGCGGCGACGGTAGGGGTCATGGCCCTCGTGACGGCTGCAACCAGCAGGGTCGCGCGATTGAGGACGGCGCACTTGTCGTACCTCGTGGGAACCGCACGGTGGGCCCTGCCTGCCGGCCCGGCCGCGCGCTCCATTGAGGGCCCTACCCGGACCGGGACCTCCGACCTGAGCCGCTGCTCGCGCCGCGGAACCCGACACCGAACACGAAGACCAGGAGCCGAGGGCCGGACGCCGGGGGCACCATCGAGCCGGCGGCCGCCGCGGGCCATGGGGAGAGTCCCGCACGGCCGTGCATTCACGCCGGTCCCGCGGCCGACCTGCTGCGCCGCCTCCAGGACGCGTTCACGGGCCGGCCGACGCCCCCGCCCGGCGTCCGCACCGACCCGTCGAATGGCCCGTCACGGCGCTGCGGGCCATCACCCGCAGCAGCGCGACGGAGTAGGCGGTTTACGCCAATCTACGGATGCCCCGTGCCGCCCTCAGCGGCACCATGGCGGGCATGACCACGCCGGAAGTGCAGCCCCCGGGTCTCAGCTGGGTGACGGCCGAAAGGGCCGCAGCGCTCTGGACGGTCAGACGGAAGTACGTGCCCCAGGTGGCCTCCGCCCACGGGGTGGGGACCGAACAGCAGAAGAGCTACGGAACCTTGGGCGCGAGCACCGTCACGATGTACTCCTACGCGGACATCCAGCGGCTGGCGGTGGCGATCGAGTCCGGTGAGGTGGTCCTCGACCCGTCGTGGCGGGCGGACACCGAGGAGGGAGCCAGGGGAGCCCGGCGCGACGCGCTGACCACCTGCGGCTGCTTGGCGCTGATGCTCGCGGTGGTCATAGCCGTCGCCATGCTGTCGAGCTGAGCGCGGACGCCGCGCGCACCCGTGGGCCGGCCGGATGCCACCGTCCTGCCCGAGCCGCCCCATGGGAGACGTCCGTCGGCGTGGGCGACGCCGATCACCGTGCCCTGACGCCTGCGGTCGCCGGATTCGACGCCCCATCGAGCGCCCGATCCAACGCCGTCGGCCGCGAGGCGGGGCCCTCGTCGGCGGCCCGCGTTGGCCGGTCTCAGGCCGGCTTGCGCCACACGGAGACGTGCTTCGCGGAGTCCTGGGTGAACGGCGACCCGTCCCAGTCCGCGACGCGACGCTCCAGCTCGAGGCCGGCGATCCGTGCCATCAGGTCGAGCTCTGCCGGCCAGGCGTACCGGTGCCGCGAGGCGTCGCGGCGGTAGCGGCCCTCGTCGCCGTCGAGGGTGAGGTGGTGCGAGACGAGGATCTGCTCGACCAGGTCGAAGGTGTCGAAGCCGAGATGCTGCTCGGAGACGTCGAACGGCACCGCGACCTGGCCGGGCGGCAGGAACCGCAGCGGCGGTACACCCAGCTCGATGACGAACCGGCCGCCGGGCTCCAGATGCCGAGCGGCGTTGCGGAAGCACTCGACCTGCTCGTCCTGAGTGAGCAGGTTCGTGATGGTGTTGTAGACGAGATAGACCAGGGTGAACGCGCCGGGAGCGGCGGTGGCGGCCATGTCCCCGATGACCACCGGGAGCGCGTCCTCGTCGATCTTGCGGCGCAGCACCGCTGCCATGTGCTCGGACAGTTCGATGCCCACCACCGGCACGCCGCGTTCCCGGAGCGGGACTCCCACTCGGCCGGTTCCGATGGCGAACTCCAGAGCCCGGCCGTCTCCGGCCAGCTCCGCGAGAAAGGCGAGAGTCGGTCCGAGCACGGCAGGCGAGGACAGTTCGGTCTCCTCGGCGTCATAGCGGTCGGCGTGCGCACGGGTCCACAGTTCACTGCTCGTCACGGAAGGCCACTTTGCCGGTGCCGAAGGGAGCTGTCGACGCATTTACGGTGAGTGCGGTCCGGCAGACGGGCGGCGAGCCGGCCGGTCGCCAGGGTCCGGCAGGTAGGCCAGGCCGATGGACGTTGCGCCCTGCGCCGGGGCGGGCGGATCCGGACCGCACCCCGCTGCGCCGACCTGATCGGCTGGAGCGTCTTGGGTTCTGTCGTTGCTCCACGGCGTGGCCGACGAGTTTGTGGCTCCCGGCCGGTCCAAGCTCGTGACACCTCGGGAAAGGACGCGGTCATGTCGGAGCTTCTCGTCGATTTCATCACCTCCCTCGACGGCCATGCCTCAGGAGAGGGGTGGCCCGGATTCTGGGGGTTGGAGGGCCCGGAGTATCTCGCGTGGCTCGGCGATCAGCCCCAGGCCACCTACTTGATGGGAGCCAACACCTACCGTCTGATGTCGGGCTTCGCCGCGGGCGAGGTCCCGAAGGGCCAAGAAGAGTTCAGGCCGGAGGAAGAGGCGTCCGTCGACGAACTCACGCAAGCGTCCAAGGTGGTGTTCTCCTCCACCCTGGAGGAGCCACTGACATGGGCGAACTCCACGCTCGTGCGCGACGACGCCGTTGCGGCCGTCCGCGCCATGAAGTCGAGTGGCTCGGGACTGCTGAGCACGATCGGCAGTCTCCGGCTGTGCCGGTCGCTGCTGCGAGCCGGGCTCGTCGACCGCTTCCGGGTCGTGATGTTCCCGGTGATCACCGGGGCCACGGGCGAAGAACGCATCTACGACGGCTATCCGGACGTCGCCCTCGAAATGCTCGAGCACCGCACTTTCGACGGCCGCATCCAGCTGGTCGAGTACAAGCCCCGCGTGCTCGAGCACCCGCCGCTTCGCGTCCCCGCGTGAAGTCGTCCAGGTCCGCCGGTTTGCACGGCTGCTCAGGGCACCACGCGCCGATCGCGCCCCTCCTCGGCATTGCGGACACGACCTCTAGGTGAGCCGTATGCCGTCGCCGTGGGCGTCCAGCACCACGCCCGCGGCGGTCACCGAGACGTCCGTCGGTTCGAGGCCTGCGGGCAGCTTCGGCAGGGTCCGGTCCTGCCCGGCGAACGCGTCGTGGATGCGCGGGCCGGCCGGGTCCAGGGAACGCCCGGCGAGCGAAGCCGTCACCGGAACTATTCTGACCGTGCGGCCGGACAGCCGCAGCTCCGCCGTGACGGTCAGCGGCAGACCGAAGACCTGCCGTTCGATGCGAAGCCTGCCGTGGCCGTCGTCGGACAGTGACGTGTCCGGGCCGAGCCGAGCACCGAACGAGCCGAAGGGCGCGGTGAACCGGGCGTCCGCCGACGCGGCGCGGTACGAGCCGGCCCGGTCCGACACATGGTCCAACTCGACCGAGGCATGCACGGGTCGGCCCTGCCCGGTGACGGCGTCCGCCCGCACGGTCACCCGGGAAAAGCTCCCCTCGGCCGCGCTCAACAGGAACGGGAACGCGTCGATGCTCACCTGTGGGGTGCCCAGCAGAGCGGTCTGCCGCGCGGCGATGTGGTCGGCCAACCGGTGCTCGGCGGACAGGGCGGCGAACCGGTCGGCAGAGGTCAGGAGTGTGATCAGCACCCCTGTCGACACTGTGGCCCAGAGCAGCCGTTTGCGGACCCGGGCAGGGGGGCGGCTCACGAAGACCTCCGGGTGACGGTGACGGGAGCGCTGTCCGGTGCGTCGGGCCCGTCCGTACCGCCCGCCTTGTCGGTGCTGTCGGTGCTGTCGGTGTCGTCGTCATCGGTGTCGGTACGGGGCCGCACGTGGTCGTGACCGTCGTCCTCGACGTCCAGGTGCGGCAGCAGCCGGTCCAGCCACGCGGGCAGCCACCAGTTCGCCCGGCCGAGCAGGACCATCGTGGACGGCACGAGGATGCCGCGGACGACGGTCGCGTCCAAAGCGACGGCCGCGGCCAGACCCAGCCCGAACATCTTCACCACCGGGTCGTCGGACAGCAGGTAGCTGAGGAAGACGCTGACCATGATCAGCGCGGCGGAGGTGATGATGCGGCCCGTGCCGGTGAGACCGCTGATCACGGCCTGCCGGTTGTCACCCCCGCTCAGGTACGCGGCCCGGACGGCGCTGAGCAGGAACACCTCGTAGTCCATCGACAGGCCGAACAGCACGGCGAACATCAGCAGCGGCACGTAACCGGGGATCGGCACCGGACCGCCGAGCGCGATCAGGTCCGCGCCCCAGCCCCATGCGAAGACCGCGGTCAGGACGCCGTACGCGGCGGCCACCGAGACGAGGTTCATCAGCGCGGCTTTCACCGCGACGACCGGTGAGCGGAAGGCGAGCAGCAGCAACAGCGCCGCGACGGTGAGCACGAAGCCGACGATCACCGGCATCCGACGGGCGAGACGCTCGTTGAGGTCGTCCTGGGCCGCTGTCACCCCGCCCACGTGCGTCACCTGGTCGGTGCCGGCAGTGGCGCTCGGCAGCACGTCATCTCGCAGGTCGCCTACGAGTGTGGCGGTGGTCGGATCCCCGGGCGCCGTGGCGGGGGTGACCTGCCACCGCACCTGTCGGCCGTTGCTGCTGAGCTGTGCCGGGGCGACGGAGGCCACGCCGTGCGCGACGCGCAGGGCGTCGGAGACCGCCGTGATGCGGCCGTCGGCCGGGCCGGCGGCCGGTCGGGTCAGCTCCCCGGTGACCTGGAGCGGGCCGTTGACGCCCGGGCCGAAAGCGTCCGCCAGCCGGTCGTAGGCGATGCGGCTCGACGTTCCGGCGGCCTTGTCGCCGGCGTCGAGCTGGCCGAACGTCAACTGGGAGGCCGGCAAGCCCAGTACGCCTGTCACCAGGAGGCCTGCCAGCAGAGAGCGCCACGGCCGGGCGGCGACGAACTCCGCCACCCGGCCCCAGCCTCGCGGGCGTCCATGCGTTGCCTGCGCTTGCTCGGGCGACGCCTGCCGCGGGCGGACTTTGGGGGTGAGCCGCTTCCCCAGCAGGGAAAGCAGGGCAGGCAGCAGCGTGAGGGTGAGCGCCATGGCGACAAGGACGGCGATCGCCGGTGCGAGGGCCAGCGCGTGCAGCAGGGGCAGTCCGCCCAGCGCCAGACCCGCCAGCGCGGTGATGACGGCGCAGCCCGCGAAGGCCACGGCCTTGCCCGATCCGGCCATGGTGCGCGCCGCCGCGTCCTCGACTCCCATTCCGGCCGCGCGCAGTTCTCGGTAGCGGGTCAGGCAGAACAGGGTGTAGTCGATGCCCACTCCGAGACCGATCATGGCGGCGATGGTGGTGCCCGAGGACGGCATGTCCATCAGATGACCGACGAGGCCGATCACGGACAGCGAGACGGCGAGGCCGAGAGCGCCGTTGAGAAGCGGGACCCCGGCCGCGACCAGGCTGCCGAACCCCACGGCGAGCACGACGAACGCGGCCGCGAGGCCGATGGTCTCGCTGTGGCCGGTCGAGCCCTTGTCCGCGGCGGCGGCCAGGTCGCCGCCTGCCGTGACCTCGAGTCCGGCCCCGGTGGCGGGGGCGGCCGCGTCCACGATGCTCCGGGTGGTGTGGGCGGCTATATCGCGTCCGCTGAGGTCGAGTTCGACCGTCAGGTACCCGGTGCGACCGTCCGCGCTCAGTGCACTGCTTCCTGCCGGGTCGTAGGGGCTGGTGACGGCCACGACGTGGGGCACCTTCGCGACGGCCCGCGCCGCCGCCTCGACTGCCCGTTTCGTTCCCGGGTCGGTCAGGCTCGCTGTGCCCGGCGGCGCGTACAGGACAACGGGCTGCCGGCCCGACGCCGAGTCGTGGAACGCCGTCCCGGCCTCGCGCGCGGCCTGGCTGTCGCTACCGGGGATGGTGACGGCCTCGGTGGTGACCTTGCCGAAGACCGCCACGGTGACGGCGGACACGGCGAGCAGCAGCAGCCAGGCCGCCAGCGTCCTCTTGGGTCTGCGAGCGCACCAGCGCCCGACGGACAGGAACATCAGGAAGTCGTCCTCCCGTACGGCGGGGGCGCCCAACGGGATGTCGACCGGCGGCCCCTCGATGAACTTATTGCACTGAGCGTGCAATGGAACAGTTGCATCGGAAGTGCAAGAATGTCAACGAGACTCTTGGAGGACCGAGGTGAAGCAGCCGACCCGACCAGCGCCCGACCGGGTCCCCGACGGCCGTACGGAGCGTGGACGGCAGACCCGCGAGAGGATCGCCGACGCGATGCTGTCCCTGCTCGACGAAGGGGAATCGCACTTTCCCGCGGACCGGGTCGCCGAGCGCGCGGGAGTGTCCCGGCGCCTGGTCTTCCACCACTTCGCCGACATGTCCCAGCTCGCGGACACTGCCATCGCCCGGCGACTGGACCAGCTGGCCGCCCAGATCCGGCCACTCCCGGTGGAGGGCCCGCGGGCGGAACGCGTGGCGGCGCTCGTCGAACAGCGCGCACGGATCCTGGAGTGGATCACCCCGGCCCGGCTGGCCATGGTGCGCCTGGAAAGTCCGTCGGAGCGCGTCGGCGAAGCGACCCGGCACGTGCTCGCCTTCGCCCGGAGGCGACTCGAGGAGCTCTTCGCGAAGGAACTCGCGCGGCTCCAGGAGGAACGAAGAGCCGACCTGCTCAACGGGCTGGACGCCGTGACCACTTGGGGCGCCTGGTACCACTGGCGCAGCAGCGGCCTCGACGTCGAGGCCGCCGCCCGCGCCATGGAGACCAGCGTCCACGCCCTGCTCGCCGTGACGGACCGGCCGGAGGCCATGCCGGGCGCCTAGGGCATGTCGTTTCGGTCGTACGGGGCGGTAAGGTTGAGCCGTCAACTGTCGACGAAGGTGCGTCGGTTCATCGTTCCTGCCTTATGTGCGAGAACTGTCGCTCCGCCCGGCTGTCGGCGCAGCTGATCTCCGCGCATCGCCTCTAGATGCGCGCAATTCCCCTTGTTCTTCCCCCCCGTTCAGCACACCTCGCCGAAAGCCTCCCGTACGTGGCCCTCACTGTGCACGAGGACCGGCAGCCTGCCGGTCGACATGCCGCCATTCCGCCCGGCGGACTGTTCCGGCGGATCTATGGTCCGCGTGCCGGTGATGCGCTGGCATTTTCCATGTCGACGTACGCGATGCCGCTTCTCGTCCTGACGATCACCGACTCCGCCTCTTTGACGGGTCTCGCGTTCGCGTTGGAGTGGACGCCCCGGATCGCGGCGTTCGTCCTGGCGGGCAACGTCGTGGACCGTCGCGGGGCGGCCATCGTGGGCTTCCTGGCGTCCCTGGGCCGGGCCACCGTGGTGGCGGGTTGCGCGCTCGCTCTGATGCTGCTTCCGCGGGGTGCGACGCAGACGGCGGTCCTTCTGGCGCTGGTGGCCTTGACCGGCGTCCTGTCCCAGTTCGGGTTCGTCGCCAACGAGGCTGTCGGCGCGGTCGTCGTCCGGCGAGGGGAAGCACGGCCGCACGGGGTACAGGCGGTCCTGGTCGGCATCGATCAGACGGCCACTGTCATCGGTCCGCTGCTCGCCGGATTCCTCCTCCTGGCCGGGCCGGGATGGATGCTGGGATGTCTGGGCGTGGTGTCCTTGTCCGCTGCCGTGCTCGCACTTCAGACCCCGCCGACCCCGCTGCGTGCCGCACCCAAGGAGGGCGCGGAAGGGGCCGGCGGACTGCGCACCGGCCTGCGCACGCTGGTGAGACTGCCCGCGCTGTGGTGGCTCGTCGGGGGACTGGCCTGCTCGAATCTCGCCCTCGGTCTGCTGCAGTCCGCCAGTCCGGTCATCGCCGTGGAGACCTTCGGCCGTTCGCCCGCCAGCGTCGGCACCATGTGGTCCGCCGCTGCGGTGGCGACCCTGCTGGCGATCACGTGCTGCCGCCTTGTGCTGAGTAGGTTCGACCTGTGGGCGGTGGGGGCCGTGTCCGCGATACTCGCCTCGGCAGCGTGTCTGGGCGTACCGCAGGCGTCGTCCTTCCTCTCGTACACGATCCTGGTCGCGCTCTTCATGGCGGGTGACGGCGGCCTCACGGTCGTCCTGCGCACCGTGCGCTCGACGGTCATCCCGTCGACGGCGCTCGGGGCCACGCTGTCGCTGACCATGCTCATCCTGCTGCTGCCCTTCCCCGCCGCCGGCATCCTCGTCGCGCTCGTTCCGGCCGCGCATCTGGGCAGAGCGGTGCTGGGCTGCGCCGTCGTCCAGGCTGTGGCCCTGGCTGTCACCTTCATCAGGCTTCGCCATGAGCCGGCCCTGCGCGTGGTCGCCGAGCAGCCGTGAACACCACCTACTGAGGCCGACGTTGCCCTTCTCAGCCCCCACGAAACGACGGCAGCCGGACGATGACGCTGGACGACGGGACGACCGGTCTGCGAGAAAACTCCGGGTGGGACCCGCTCGATGCGAACACTTGCGAAGGGCTCGGATAGAGGCCGTGACGGCCTCAAGGCCGGGGCGGCACCGGCCTGTCCAGCGGTGACGTGCAGAGCCGACGGTCGCGTCCGACTCTGACCGGCGACAGCCGAGTCGGAGCGGCACAGGAGCGGGGTCGGCCGCAGTGGCAGCCCAGGTGAGCGGCTCCGACAGAGAAGTCACCCTCTGCTTGGCAGCCACCCGCGCCACATGGACTCGAACCCCGTTCCTGGCCTCTCCTGCGTGATCACCCCGCCGACGGCCCGGCCGGGTGATCACGCTGCGTTCGCCCGCCGTCAGCAGGCGCTCAGAACTCGATGCAGACCGGGCCCTCGTTGACGTTGATCAGGCCGTACTGCTCCACGAAGGAGTTGCAGGAGACAGTGCTCCGGCCTTCGTCGTCGTCCGCGCTGCCGGTGGCCCGGGCGCCGGCGTCCGCTGAGCCGAAGTTGATGCACACGGGGCCCTGATTGACGTTGATCAGGCCCTCCTGAGTGGTGAAGTCGTTGCACTGCGCGTCCAGCGCCTGCTGGACCATGTCGTCTCCGGAACCGTCGCCGGCGCAGGCCACGCCGGCCCCGGCCAGAACCGCAGCGGCAGCCAGCGCGGTGGCCGCAACGGCCTTACGTATACCCATCATGATCTCTCTCCAGAGTGTGTGCGGGGGACTTGAACAGTGATCACTCCAGCAACCCCTGGAGCCGGCCGCACGCTGGGCTGCGCCATCCGGGCCATCACTCGCTCAGCGGAGATCCCGAGGTTGCGGGCCTCCTGTTCGTTCACCTGCCGGGCCCGACCGCCGGTGACCGCACCGGCCCGGCCGGTACGCCCCGTCCCCGGTTCGGCAGCACCCGGCGTGCGCGTTCCGGCCACGGGCGGTCCACGGTTTCCCCGGATCTGGTTCGCCGTGGACTGCACCGCTCAACGCAGCTGTAGAGCAACGCAGCTGTAGAGCAACACACCTGATCAACCGTCAGCTCGGCAAAGACCCCGACACCTTCCGCGACCTGTCGGGCGAACCAGACCCGCCACCGGGCAGGTACCGGCGTCGACAGTAAGAAGGACCCGGAGGAAACGAAGCCTCAGCGCCCGGCGGGAGGCAGGCATGAACCGGCGGCAGCTCGAAGCGCTGACCGCTGCCGAAATTCTGCATGTGCGCCTGGCGCTGATCCTGGATCAACGTGGATGGCCAGCGGGCGTGTTCGCGAGGCGCGGGCGAGCTCAGGCGAGAGGCAGGGGCCCATGGAAGATTCAGGCTGAGGCGCTCTGTGGACGGCGGGCGGCCCCGAGCCGGGCGCGGAGGGTGGCGGCGAAGTCTTCGGCGCGGGCCAGTTGGAGGCGCAGATCCTCGATCTTCTGGGCGGCGGCCTGCTCGTAGGCCCCGATCCGCTCCAGGAGTGCTTCCCGCTCGTCGATGTCATCCGGCTCGTGGGAGTCCAGGTGGTCGGTGACGTCGAGGAGGTCGCGCATCTCGTCCAGGGTGAAGCCGAGCGGCTTCATGCGGCGGATGACCATGAGGCGGGCGATGTCGGCCTCGGTGTAGAGGCGGAAGCCGCCTTGGGAGCGGGCGGAGGGGATGACCAGGCCGGTCTCTTCGTAGTGGCGGATGGTGCGCAGGGACAGTTCGGTCCGTGCGGCGACCTCGCCGATCTGCATGTGCTTGCTGTCCACGCCCGTGGTCCTCACCGTTGTCGTCGCTGGTGCCGCAGCGTTCCGCCGGCCCCGCCAACCTCTACTCTAACGTTAGGGTAGAGTTGCTGATGTTGGGGGACGGCCGCCCGCCGCCTTCCGTTGTGCGGTGCGGGCTCCGTGTCCGGCCCGCTGCGATGCCGGGGCCGACGGTGCCCCCGGCGAAGATCTTCGATCCTTGCGGGAGAAACGCGTGCGCGTGTCCATGCTGCTCGGCGCCGCTGCCTGCCCGCCGTGATGCTTCGCCCTTGACGAGAGTCCCGGCCGTGTGAGAGACCGCGCTTGCCGATTCCGTCGTCACAGACTTCCGGCCCGCTGAGCGAGCCTCCCGTGAGAGGCCGGCCCGGCCTTCCGCGCCCTGCCGCACATCCCCGCCCGTCGGTGGGGCGTGCCCGAGCCCGACAGGTACCCGCTTTCTTGTCCACTTCCGCTTCCGCACTCTCCCCGGCCGCGCGCGTGCGCAGGCTGCGTCCCGACTGGCTGAACGATCCGACGGTCTGGCGCACCGAGGTCCTGGCCGGACTGGTCGTCGCCCTCGCCCTGATCCCCGAGGCGATCTCCTTCTCCATCATCGCCGGTGTCGACCCCGCGATCGGCCTGTTCGCCTCGTTCACCATGGCCGTGACCATCTCGGTCGTGGGCGGCCGACGCGCGATGATCTCCGCCGCCACCGGCGCGGTCGCCCTGGTCATCGCCCCGCTCAACCGCGAGCACGGTTTCGGCTGCCTCGTGGCCGCGGTCATCCTGGCCGGCGTCTTCCAGGTGGTCCTGGGCGCGCTCGGTGTGGCGAAACTGATGCGGTTCGTGCCGCGCAGCGTGATGGTCGGCTTCGTCAACGCCCTCGCCATCCTGATCTTCATGGCCCAGGTCCCCGAGATGCACGACGTGCCCTGGCCCGTCTATCCGCTGATCATCGGCGGTCTCGCGCTCATGGTGTTCTTCCCGAAGGTCACCACCGTGATTCCGGCCCCGCTCGTGTCGATCGTCATTCTCACGGTCATCACGGTCGCCGCCGCCATCGCGGTGCCGACCGTCGGCGACAAGGGTGAACTGCCCTCGTCCCTGCCGGTGCCGGGCCTGCCGGACGTGCCGTTCACCATGGACACCCTGACCACCATCGCCCCCTACGCGCTCGCAATGGCGCTGGTGGGCCTGATGGAGTCGCTGATGACGGCCAAGCTCGTCGACGACATCACCGACACCCACTCCTCCAAGACCCGGGAGTCGATCGGCCAGGGCATCGCCAACATCGTCACCGGCTTCTTCGGCGGCATGGGCGGTTGCGCCATGATCGGCCAGACCATGATCAACGTGAAGGTGTCCGGAGCCCGCACCCGCCTGTCCACCTTCCTGGCGGGATCGTTCCTGATGGTGCTGTGCATCGTCTTCGGCCCGGTCGTCTCCGACATCCCCATGGCGGCCCTGGTCGCGGTGATGGTGATGGTGTCCTTCGCGACCTTCGACTGGCACTCCATCGCCCCGAAGACCCTCAAGCGGATGCCGGCGGGCGAGATCGCCGTCATGGTCATCACCGTGGCCTGCGTGGTCGCCACCTCCAACCTCGCCATCGGCGTCGTCGTCGGCTCCGTCACCGCCATGGTCATCTTCGCCCGGCGCGTCGCCCACCTCGCCGACGTCACCTCCGTCACCGACCCCGGCCACACCACGGTGGTGTATTCGGTGACCGGTGAGCTGTTCTTCGCCTCCTCCAACGACCTCGTCGGCCAGTTCAACTACGCCACCGACCCCGACGAGATCGTCATCGACCTGAGCGCGGCGCACGTCTGGGACGCCTCCTCCGTCGCCGCCCTGGACGCGATCGAGACCAAGTACGCCCAACGGGGCAAGACGGTGAAGATCATCGGCCTCAACGACCCCAGCGCCGACCTCCACGGCAAGCTCACCGGCGAACTCGCCAGCCACTGACCTCACCGCCGTGACGGCCGCCCGGAAACATCGGCTCCCCTCGGGCGGCCGTCACTGTCCTGAACAGTTCGGTGCGCGAGTCGTGGCCGACGGCGATGAACAGGCCCGTCACGTCCAGGTCGCGGGTGGCGCCGGTGAGGACGTCGCGCAGCACGAGTCCGGCGAGCGTGACGACGGCCTCGGGTGCGTCGTCTCTGCCGGTCACGCTGCTCACTCCTCCTGCCTGGCGTCGATCTCGGCGATCAGCGCCTCGACGCGGGCCTTGATCTCGTCGCGGATGGGGCGCACGGCGTCGACGCCCTGGCCGGCCGGGTCATCGAGGGCCCAGTCGAGGTACTTCTTGGCGGGGAAGACCGGGCAGACATCGCCGCAGCCCATGGTGATGACGTAGTCGGACGCCTCGACGGCCTCGGTGGTGAGGATCTTCGGCTCGGCCTCGGCGATGTCCACGCCGACTTCCTTCATCGCCTCGACGGCGGCCGGATTGACCTGGTCGCCGGGGAGGGAGCCGGCGGAGCGGACGTCGATCCGGTCGCCCGCGAGGTGGTCCAGGAATCCGGCGGCCATCTGGGAACGGCCGGCGTTGTGGACGCAGACGAAGAGCACGGAGGCGAGCGGGGCGGTGGACATGCGTTCTTCCTTCAGGATCAGCGGGTGGTTCAGGCGGTCCCGGAGGTCAGCCGTCAAGGGCGAGTAGCTGGTGCGCTGCTGCCCGTCCGCGCTCCCGTCGACCGGCGCCGGGTGGTGTGGTGATCGCTCAGGTGCGCAGGTCGAGCATGGCGGACATCGCCGCGACCGCGGACGGGGCGACTCGGTAGTAGACCCACGTTCCGCGCCGCTCGGAGGTGAGCAGTCCGGCCTCGCGGAGCTTCTTCAGGTGGTGGGAGACGGTCGGCTGGGAGACGCCGACGTCGGAGATGTCGCACACGCACGCCTCGCCGCCCGCATACGAGGCGACCTTCGAGAACAGCCGCAGCCGTACCGGGTCGGCGAGCGCCTTGAACATCGCGGCCATTTTCTCCGCGTCGGCCTGCGACAGTTCCCCTGCCGTGATCGGAGGGCAGCACGGCACCGCGGCCGCAGCGTCCAGGACGGGCAGCTCCACAACCTCTGATTTCGACATGCGTCTATGTTGACACCCGTCGATACGGGTGGCAAGCTCCAGACATAGACAGGCATCGAAATAAGGGGGCGTCGTGGTCGCACTGATCCGCACCGCTCCCACCGCTGCCCGAGTTCGAGGCAGGGCTCGCCACCTGGCCGGCGTCAGCTTCCGCGTCGACTGCGCACAGGTCCGCGACGCCTCCTGCCGGGCAACGGCCCACCAGCGGCGCACCCGGTCCGCACTCTTTCATCGCCCACTGAACACGCCCCCTTCACTCAGGGAGACCGACCACCATGAGCCAGCAGCAGCTCCCCGTCGTCGTCATCGGAGCCGGCCCCACCGGCCTGGCCGCAGCCGCCCACCTCGTCGAGCGCGGCATCGGAGCCCTGGTCCTGGAAGCCGGACCGGCAGCCGCCTCCGCCGTGCGCGAGTGGAGCCACGTGCGCCTGTTCTCCACCTGGGGCGAGCTCACCGACCCGGCCGCCGAAAAGCTCCTCGCCCCGACGGGCTGGACCAAGCCCGACGCCGCCGGCTACCCCACCGGCGGCGACTGGGCCGAGCAGTACCTGCAGCCGCTGGCCGACGCCCTGGGCGACCGCGTCCGCTACGGGGCGCGCGTCACCGGAGTCTCCCGTGCCGGACGCGACCGCATCGTCGACGTCGACCGCGAAGCCCAGCCCTTCGTCCTGCACCTCACCACCGCCGACGGCCGCGAGGAGCGGGTCTACGCCCGCGCCGTCATCGATGCCTCCGGCACCTGGACCATCCCCAGCCCCGCCGGCGCCAGCGGCCTTTCCGCCCTCGGGGAGAACGCCGCCGCCGACCGCATCACCTACCGCGTGCCCGACCTCAAGGACCCGGCGGTCCGCGCCCGCTACGCCGGCAAGCGCACCGCCGTCGTCGGCTCCGGCGCCTCCGCCTTCACCGCTCTCGCCACCCTCGCCGACGTCGCCAGGGACGAACCCGGCACCCACGCGGTCTGGGTACTGCGGCGCGGGATCTCCGGCTCCACGTTCGGCGGCGGCGAAGCCGATCAGCTACCCGCTCGTGGCGCCCTGGGCCTGGCGGCGAAGGCCGCCGTCGACAACGGCTACGCCGACGCGGTCACCGGCTTCCGCACCGAAGCCATCGAGCGGACCGGCGATGGACGGCTGGTCCTGGTCGGCGAGGACGGCCGACGCCTCGAGCCCGTCGACGAAGTCATCGTGCTCACCGGCCTGCGCCCCGACCTCTCGTTCCTCTCCGAGATCCGCCTCGGTCTGGACGAGCGCCTCCAGGCGCCCACCGGGCTGGCCCCGCTGATCGACCCCAACCAGCACTCCTGCGGCACCGTCTACCCGCACGGTCACCGCGAGCTCTCCCACCCCGAGCAGGGCGTCTACCTGGTCGGCATGAAGTCCTACGGCCGCGCCCCCACCTTCCTCGCCATGACGGGCTACGAGCAGGTCCGCTCCGTCGCCGCCGCCATCGCCGGCGACCTCGACGCGGCCGACCGCGTGGAGCTCACCCTGCCCGAGACCGGAGTCTGCGGCGGCGCCGGCCTCTTCGACGCCCCCGACGCCCAGGAAGCCGGCAGCGGCGGCTGCTGCGCGCCCGCCCCGCAACTCGTCCAGATCGGCACCCCCGCCGCGGTCGCCCCGGCTGCCGAGCAGGCCCCGGCGGGTGGCTGCTGCGGCTCGTGACCGACCTCGGCCCCCGGAGGTGCCAGGCCGCGACCGGAACGGGGGACCGGTCGCGGCCCAGCGCGACCCTGCCGTCCGCGCACCACGACGGCCCGCGCCCCCTGGCCTACCGGCTGATGGACGCCGTCGGCCTGCCCCGCGGCCGCCTCACCGGCCTGGCGCCGAAAGGTGAGGACCTGGTCGAAAATGCGCGTCGAGCGAACGACGTCCGCGGCCAAAGAGCCGACCCTCATGCGTTATCGGAGATGCTTGTTCAGCGCCGCCGTGAGTGCCGCCATCGCCACCGCGGCCAGCGCGAAGCAGCCGCAGACCAAGGTCAGGGACAGCAACCAGTCAGCCGGCGCGGTGAACAACGAGACGGTGAACCGGCATCCGGCAGCGCATGCGGCTGATCCGGCCGCGCACAGCCACGTGCCGGGAGTGAGCGCCCGCCAGGCGTCGCCCGCGGCGGCGGAGCGTGCAACACGCAAGGCGACGCGTCCGGCGAGGAGCAGGCAGACAACGGGCGCGGCGATCGCCGCTCCCAGTAGGAACACCACGGGCAGGATCCAGATACCGGCGTCTTCGGACGAGAGGATCATGAAGACAGGACCCGCCTCGTGGCGGAAAGGTTGCTTCACCGATGGCGCGAGTGCGAACGAGCCTTCCTCTGTGAATGACCGACCATCCGCAGAGCGCCCGTTCCCGCCTCGGCAGAGTTGATGATCACCGGGTCGGGTCGTCGAGGGACTTGCGCCTGTCAAGGTGAACGAAACGGGTTCCCACTCGGGCCGAGGCGCCACGTGTCCACTGAAGCCAACAAAGCGCTCGTGCGTCGGTTGTACGAGGAAGTCCTCAACGGCCGGCACGTGGAAGTGGTCGACGAGCTGGCCGGCCCGGACTACGAAGAACACGATCCCCTCCCCGGCCAGGGACCGGGCCGCGAGGGTCTGAAAACCCGCGTCACCATGCTCCTGGAAGGGCTGTCTCCCAGGTTCAGGTGGCTCTGCGGACTCGTCCGATGGAGACGCTCGCCCGGGTCGCTGCGGACCGAGACACAGACGAAGACGTCCGGTTCGGCGTCTGTGCGGCTTTCGGCGGCGCGTCGGAGCCGCGGCACGGTCTGCTGCCGACGTCTTCCTGGGCACTGATGTCGCCTGCCATGCGGGCCGCGATCGGCGAAGCTGTCAGCAGGGCGCACGGGCCCGGGGCGGAGGCGAAGGCGCCGGTCGTGGTCACCCAGCGCAAGAAGCGCCGTGGTCCGGGTGGTCGTGATGGTGGTCGGTCGCGGGCCCGGGCGTCCCGCACCCGCGCACGGCCGCCTCGTGCAGCTTCTCCATCGCCCGGCAACCGGCGCCGTCCGGCTCGTTCCCCGGGAACACGACGACCACGCTGCCGTCCCGCGCCATGACGGTTGTGCGAGTTCCCCAGTCGGCACTCTCCCCGCTCCCGCTCCGCCATTTCTCGCGGCGAATGGTGAGTTCGGTCCAGCGAAACGCGCGCAGGACGTCGCCAGTGGCCACCACGACTCCGAGCTGGAAGCAGTACAGCCGGGGGGTGGGGCCGCCCGCGCGCCGCTCGTACCGGGACACGAAACAGCAGCCGATCATGAACACGGTCCAGAGTCCGCTGAGCGGGGCGAACCAGCCGTGCAACCAGCCGCCTTCTCCCTTGAAGATGTGCACGAGATCGACCGTGGTGACCCACCCCTGCAGAACGCCGAGGGGCCCGAAGAAGACCCAGGCGTGCGAATAGGCCGGGCACGCGAACCTCACATAGCTGCCGTACCCGGCGTCGTTCCCCATGGCCAACGCCTTGACCCGTTCGCGCACGACATTTCCCCCGGTCGTCGAAGCCCTGGACGGTTCCATGCCCGGAGACAGGAGCCCTCAAGCTCAGGGCATCCTTGCAGGCCTTTGCATACGTTCGGATCAGCCCTGGTGGCGGCGGGGCCGGGCTCCGGCGAGGGTGGGTGGTGTGCGGCGTCTTTGTCGGCACCCGTCCCGTCCCCTGATCCAAGGAGCATTGTCATGTCCGATCGCCACACCCTGATCCGAAGCTTGCACGACGTGGGTCTCGCAGCGTGGTTCGGGGGCTCGCTCATGGGAGCGGTCGGTCTCAACGGGGCAGCGAGGGATGAAAGCGAGACGCCCCGGGCCAGGGCGCGGATCGCCTCGTCGGGGTGGGCGAAGTGGACGCCGGTCAACGCCGCGGCGATCGGCGCGCACCTCTTCGGCGGCGGCGGACTGCTGGTGATGAACGCTCACCGGGTCGCCGCCCAGAAGGGCGTGGGGGCCTCCACCACGGCCAAAACCCTCGTCACCGCAGCGGCGCTGGCCGCCACCGCCTACGCCCGCGTTCTGGGCAAGAAGGTGGAGCTGGCTTCCTCCTCCGACCCGCAGGACGCCGAAAAGGCCGCTAAGCACCCCGTCGATCTCGACGACGCCCAGCGGCAGTTGGCCTTCGCGCAGTGGGCCGTGCCGGTCCTGACCGGGGGCCTGGTGGTGCTCAACGCCCTGCACGGTGAGCAGCAGCGTCCCGAGGAGCAGTTGCCCGGCATGTGGGAGCGGGCCCGCTCCGCGGCCACCCCCTTCATCTCGCAGCACTCTTGAGGAATCTGCTCGCGCCGCTGGGGCGGTCGTGTACGAGTCAGTTCTGCCTCTTCCGCCGCCACCTCGCGCCGGCCTCTCGGGCCCGGTCGTTCCAGTGGTCCCGCACCCATCCCCAAAACAGCGCCACCGGCGCTGCGACCAGGGCGACCAGTAGCGACTTGTCCCAGGCCATGCCGCCGCGCCCGTACCGGAACATCAACACGAGCAGCGCATAGACGCCGACGCCGAGTAAAAGAGCCTTGACCGGTTTCGAAAGATTCATGCGGTGCGGATACCCCGGTGTCCACGGATGGATCCGGCCCATTCTTCGCAGCCGTCTGACAACCGGGCCGTCGACATCTGTCGCGCGAGCGGAGGCAGGGATGGCCCGAAGTGACGTCGGTGGTGGTGGCGTTCATCGCCGACGCCGCAGGTCTCTGCGACGAGGCTGCCCGCACACAGGACGGTGATCGCGCCGCACACCAGGTGCGACCAGGTGTCGGCGCCGTCGAAGGACAGCGCCACGTCGGCGAGCGCGCCGGCCACCACCGCCATCCCGAGCAGGGTGCAGGCGATGTCTCCGGAGCTGAGCCGGGCGGCGGGTTCGGGGATCGTCCTGTGCTGCATGGTGGCTGCTACCGGGGTCTCGTGCCGGTACTTGACCCTGCAGTCGCCATAACGTTGAAGATGAAGTCATGTTGTCGATCGGTGATTTCAGCGAGATGTGCAATCTGCCGCCGCAGACGCTGCGGTACTACCACTCCGAGGGTCTGCTCGTTCCGGCGGACGTCGATGAGCGGACCGGCTATCGCTCGTACACGTTCACACAGGTCGAGCAGGCCATGCTGATCACTGTCCTGCGCGGCACGGGAATGAGCGTGAAGATGGTGGAGCGTGCCCTCAACGAGCCGGAGGCCGCTCTCGACCTGCTGCGGCAGCACACGCGGGCGGTGCAGCGGCAGCGGCAGGCCCAGGACGAGGCGATCGAGGACGCGAGGGAGTTCTTCACCTCGCCTCCCGAGGTGAGTCTGCGCCGAGTGGACCGGACGACCGTGGTGTCCAAGCCGGTGCCGAGAGCGTCGACCGGGGGCGGACGGTTCGACTGGGACGCGGCCGACGTCGCCGTGGCCGCAACAGTTGAGGACATGATCGGGGCGGTGGAGTCGTGTGGAGCCTTGGTGTCGGGAAGGCCGTGGCGGACCCTGGCCGCCGAGACCCCGGAGCAGAAGAGCCGGACGCTTGCCGGTGAGGGACCGCACTGGCTGGTGAAGATTCCCGTCACGGCGGACGAGGAAGCGCGGGCGTCCTTGCCGCGCGACGTCGAGGTGCAGACCTTCGAGGCCCGGGACGAACTGTCGATCTTCATCCCGGGCAAGAGCTCCCTGGTCAAGTACGCCACCGCGCTCTCACGTCTGTTCGCCCATCCCCTCGACGCGGCCTACGTCGACGCCTCCCGCATGCGCCAGGTGCTGCACGACGACGGCGTCGAGACCGCCGCGGCGATCCGTGGACTCGACGAGCCGGTCGCGCCGGAATGACAGGGGAGTGGCAGGATCATGCGAAACCTCCATGACGTCCCGGTGCGACGGGCGGCCTGAGACGCGGCCGCGGGAACCGCGACCCGCCCGGTACGCAACGGACGGTTCGCCGCCGCGCCGTGGCTACCCCGCGAGGACGCCCTGCTTCTCCAGTGCCCTGCGCAGTGCCCGCACGGCGTAGAAGGCGCGGCTCTTCACGGTGCCGGGTGGCACGCCGAGGTGCTCGGCCGCCTGGGCCACGCTGCATTCGAGGTAGTACATGAGACGGATGACGGTCCGCTGCTGCTCGTTCAGCTCCCGCAGGGCCGTCAGCACCGCATGGGAAGTGATCGTGGATTCCGTGCTGTCCCGGGATGCGTCCAGGTCCTCGACCGCCATCAGCTCCAGCGGTCGGTTCCGCCGGGACCGATGGTGGTCGATGACGAGGTTCCTCGCCACGGTGAACAGCCAGGGCCGAATGTGATCACCGCGGGCGCCCAGGTACCGGCCGTGCTTCCAGGCACGGGCCGCGGTCTCCTGGAGGATGTCCTCCGCCTTGTGCCAGTCACCGTCGAGCATTCGCGCGGCGTACCGCACCAGCAGAGGCCCGTACCGGTCGTAGACCTCTCGCACGAAGGCATCGCAGTCGGCGTCCGACATGTCGTGCGGGGTGTGCGTCCGAGGCGGAGCGAGGGTGGGGGTACCCGCTTCCATGGTTCCGTTCATGGGTGATGCCCGTTCCTGTCCAAGTGTTCCGTGGCCTGCTCTCCCGCGTGCGCGGTCGAGTGGCTCAACACTCGTCGGGGACCCTTGACCGAACCTTGTCGTCTTCTTGTCGTGCCCCTCGGTGTCTTCCGCCGGCCGCCCGGGCCGGGGGATGCCGCCAGCGCGACGGAGGTGAACCGCCGCGCCGTTCCGGGCGTTCACGACACAGGGGCGCACACGCACCTTCGGCGTTCCTGGCGCACGAGTGACAGCCGACGCTGCTCCGAGCCGTGCAGGGAGTGCATCCCGCCTGCGCCATGTCCCGTCGCCGCCGTCGCCGCCGTCGCCGCCGTCGAAACGAAGGAGAACGTCTGTGATCGGTTCACGGCTTCGCCGCGCCGTGCCGGACGGTACGGCGCCCGTCGGCGAGTCGGTGTCGTTCGTCGCCCCGGCGGCGCGGGTCCGCTACGGATGCGCGGACGAGCGACCCTGTGCGGAAGCGTCCCGGTGGGGGTCCTGATGCGCCGGACCACCGCTGCGGGGAACCGGGAGACGATGGTTTCCGGCCGCCCTCTCCGGCACGGGGGGCGTGGGGTTCCCATCCATGTCCAGGGCGGTGAGCCGGTCGCGGACCTGCTGAGCGCTGTGCCGCATGGCTCGCTCGCCGGCGTTCTCGAGGGCCCTGCCCCAGTCCGCTCGTGCGCCTTCGCGGTCGCCCTGGGCCAGCCGGGTGTCTCCGAGACGCATCAGTGTGCCGATGGCGTTCCTGTGGTCGCCCAGTTCCTCGAACGCCCGCGTCGCCCGCTGGTAGGTGGCCACCGACTCCTCGTAGCGGCCGAGCGCGCGGAGGGTGTAGCCCACTATGTCCCACCCCTGGGCCAGTTGCCACGGCGCGTCCAGGCGCTGGAACAAGGCGATGCCCTCCTCGCTGTACTGAAGGCTCTTCTCCAGGTGGCCCAGGTTGGAGTGGAACCAGGCGAGTTCGAGAAGGCACTCGGCCAGCCACAACTCCTCGCCGGTCTGCCGGGACAGCTCCAGTCCCCGCTCGGAGAACTCCACGGCCTCCTGGATCCGGCCGAACAGGAACAGCGCGCACGCTCTGACGTAGTGGGCTCGCGCCTGTTCGCCGGTCGCACCCAGTTCCTTGAAGATCGCGGAAGCGCGTCGCAGGTGCAGCAGGGCTTCTTCCTCGTGGCCCAGATAGCCGTGGATGCTGCCGAGATGGCGCAGGCAACGGCCCTCTTCGAGCCGGTCGCCCTTGCGTCGGGCCACTGCGAGGGCGGGGGTCAGCGCCGTGATGGCTTCGGGCCAGAACTCCTGGCGTTGGAGATGCTCCTTGAGCGACCAGGCCAGCCCGCTGCTGTGGTGGTCGAGCTTCTGGCTCACGGCCGTGTGGAGCAGGCCGTCCAGTACCCGGTGCTCGGCGGTGAACCACCGGGCTGCCTGCTTGGCGCCGGTGAACTTTTCCGGGGCGGCGCCCGGGGCGGGCGTCCCGAGATCGAGTTCGGCCGTCGTGTCCTGCTTGAGGATTTGGTTGGCCTCGTAGGCGGTGAACATGTAGTGGTCAAGGACCCGCAGGGTGGCGTCGTGGCGCTCGGGGGCCGTGTCGCTGATCTGGGTGAGTTCGCCCGCGTAGCAGCGCAGGAGGTCGTGCAGGCTGTAGCGGCCGGGCAGTGGTTGTTCCACGAGGCAGGAACTGGTCAGGGCGGCGAGTGCGCGCCGGGTCCGGGTGAGGGGGAGGCCGACCAGGCCGGCCGCGGCGGGGGCCGTGATGTGGGGGCCGGGGTGCAGGGCGAGGAAACGGAAGAGTCGGGCGGCATGCTCGTCCAGGGACCGGTAGGACCAGGAGAAGACGGTGCGCACGTCGGTGCCGGCGTCGAAGCCGGTGAAGGCGTCGAGGTCGCCGTGGGTGTGCCGCAGGTCGTCGACTATCGCCTCAAGGGGGAAGGACGGGTCGAGTTCGGCGCGGGCGGCGACCACGGCCATGGCCAGGGGGAGTCGTCCGCACAGGCGGATGATCTCGTGTGCGGCGGCGGGCTCGGCGGCCAGTCTCTCGCTGCCCAGCCGTCGTTCGAGGGCTTGGTGGGCCTCGGTCCGTGAGGGCAGCGCGAGGGTGAGGGGTTTGGCGCCGTCGGTGGTGATCAGTCCGGGAAGCTGATTGCGGCTCGTGACCAGGGTGAGGCAGCCCGCCCCCGCCGGGAGCAGGGGGCGTACCTGTTGCTCGTCACGGGCGTTGTCCAGGACCAGGAGGATCCGGCGTTCGGCGAGGAGGCTGCGGAAGAGCGTGCTGCGGGCCGGAGTGTCTTCGGGGATGCGCTGCGGGGGAACGCCGAGGGCGGTGAGAAAGCCGTGCAGAGCGGCGCCGGGGTCCACGGCGGGTGCGTGAGGGTGGAAGCCGCACAGGTTCACGAAAAGCTGCCCGTCGGGGAAAGACGAGGCGATGCCGTGGGCGTGGTGGACGGCGAAGGCGGTCTTGCCGACACCGGGAGTACCGCTGATGACGACGACCGAAGCAGTCGTCGGTCCGGGCCGGTCGGGTGCACCGCTCACAGCCGACAGCCACGCACCCTCTGCGGCCCGGCCGACGAACACCGGCAGGCTGCCGGGCAGTTGAGCCGGACGTGTCAGGGGCGACGGCGCGGTCGCCTCCTCGGCGGCCGGGGCGCGTGGTGCCTCGGAGCGGTCGGCCCCGTCGTCGGCCGCCGGTCCGGTGGGCCCCCCTGCGTCGCCCCCCTCCGGTTCCCTGGACCCGGACGGCTCGATCGGATCACGGTCCCGGTCGGCGCCCCCGCCGGGGGCGGATGCCATCCGGGATCCGTTCGGCTCACCGGACGGGTGAAGGGGTGGCAGGTCGTGGTGGAGGATGCCCTGGTGCAGGGCGCGCAGGGGCGGACCGGGTTCGAGGCCGAGTTCGTCGGCCAGGTGCCGGCGCAGTTCGGTGTAGCGCTGAAGGGCTTCGGGGTGCCTGCCGGCGAGGTAGAGGGCACGCAGCAGCAGGGCCCAGCCGGTCTCCCGCAGGGGATGCGACGTGGTCAACTCCTGTGCGACGTCCAGGGCTTCGGCGGTGCGTCCTTGCAGGAGCAGCGCGGTGGCGCGGATCTCGCGTGCGGTCAGGCGCAGTTCTTCCAGGCGGGCTGTCTCATGGATGGCGAACAGGTGGTGCGCCGCGTCGGCGAACGCGGTGCCCCGCCACAACTCCAGGGCGTTCCCGGTCTCTTCGACGACACGTTCGGGCCGCCCCTGGTCCATGAGCCGGCGCGCCCGGGCAAGGGATTGCTCGAATCGTACGGTGTCGCGGCTCTCGGGCGGCACGTGCAGGGCGTAGCCCAAAGGCTCGGTGACCAGGAGTTCGAAGCTGCCGTGCCGACGCAGGCGCTGGGGTTCCAGGACCGCGCGCACCTTGCTGATATGGGCGTGCAGCGAGTTCATCGCCGCGCCCGGGGTCCGGTCCGGCTGCTGCGGCCACAGTTCCTCGCACAGCGTCTGGGGCGCGACCGCCCGGCCGTCGGCGAGCAGCAGGCGGATCAGCAGCAGCCGCTGCCTGCGTCGACCCGGATCGAGCACCGTTCCCGCCCGCCGTACCACCAGCGGACCCAGCAGCCCGAAGTCGAGCCCCTGCCCCACAGCTGTCATCGCATCCACCCGGAATCCCGCTCGACGGCGCCACCATCGGGGGCACACACATGACCTGGCTCGCGGACATGTGCGCGACTGCTCCCGCGGAGACGGAAACCCGGCGCCGGACCCCTGCCGGACATCCGCGCGACCTTCGTCGCGCTGAGCCGTCCGCCGATGCACGGGGTGGCCGGAGGGGGTGTCCGGAGCGGCGAGGACCCCGTCGTCCGCTGCCCGCATTCCGGACACGACATTAGCAGGAGCCCGTTGGCGCGATGACTCGCAGGCGGCCGTCCTGTGACGCTGTGCGGCCCTGCGGCCTCACGCGGCGTGCGGCTCCATGCCGCGCACCGAGGGGCTGCCGCCCCCTGCCGCAGGAGCCGCTCACCCGCCGCCACGGCTCCGGTCCTCCGCCGGCCGAAGCGGCGGCCGACGCCCCTGCTGCCGGCTCGCGAGCACCCTGCACCGGACGGCGGCCCGGCCATCCGGCAAGCGGTATGAACCGACGCGAGCTCCCTGCCGTTGTGTGACCGAACGGTCGTCGTCACGAGTGGGGAAGAGCCATGGTCACTGTCGAGGGAACGAACACCGCACGGTTCGAACCGGTCCGAGCGGCGCTGGCAGCGCACCTGGAGTCCGGCCAGGAGCTGGGGGCGTCGATCGCCGTCGACGTGGACGGAGTCATGGAGGTCGATCTGTGGGGTGGGCATACCGACGTGGCGCGGACCGTTCCGTGGCGCCGGGACACGTTGGTCAGCCTGTGGTCGACCACCAAGACGCTGACGAGTCTGGCGGCCCTCGTCCTCGTCGACCGGGGTGCACTCGATCTCCACCGCCCGGTCGCGCACTACTGGCCCGAGTTCGCCGCCGAGGGCAAGCAGGACATCGAGGTACGGCATGTCCTGGCCCACACCTCGGGGCTCTCCGGCTGGCAGCAGCCCTTCACGATGGACGACCTCTACGACTGGCCCACCGCGAGCGCCCGGCTGGCCGCGCAGGCGCCCTGGTGGGAGCCGGGCAGTGCCTCGGGCTACCACGTGCAGACGCAGGGACAGCTGATAGGCGAGCTCGTCCGGCGGGTCAGCGGCCGGACCCTGACCGAGTTCGTCGACACCGAGATCGCCAGGCCGTCACAGGCAGACGTCCAGATCGGCGCACGGCAGGCCGACTGGCCGTGTATCGCCGGACTGGTGGCCCCGTCGCAGCCCTCCGGGATGCCCGCCGGCCTGGACCCCGAGGGGATCTTCACCAAGACGCTGCTCGGCAGTCCCGCCCGGGACGAGCACGTCGACACCCCCCAGTGGCGTCGTGCCGAACTGGGAGCCGTCAACGGACACGGCAACGCACGGGGTCTGGCCCGCGCGCTCTCCGTGATCTCACGACGGGGCCGGGTGAACGGCCGCCGGCTCCTCTCCGCGGACACGGTGGACAAGGTCTTCGACGTACAGGCCGACGGAGTCGACCTGTTCCTGGGCGTTCCCGTGCGCTGGGGCATCGGCTTCGCGCTCGCCGACGCGAGGACGATGCCGCACATGCCCACCGGAAGGGTCTGCTTCTGGGTCGGCCGGGGCGGATCGATCGTGATGATGGACCTCGACCGGCGCGTCACGTTCTCGTACACGATGAACCTGCTGGGTGAGGGCCTCCTCGGCTCGGAGCGCACCCACAGCTACATGAGGCAGGTCTACGAAGCCCTGGACTCCACGGACTGAACACGGACCGAGGTCCGCCCGGTCGGCCGGTCCGCGCCGGGGGCCACCGCGGAAAGCGCGTCCTGCCCGCGATCAGAGGCTCGATCACCTCGGGGGGCGGCCCGACGGTGCCTTCCTGTCTTCCCGCACCACCAGGCGACGCCCGCGAACGAAGAGCCGCGTTCTGGGGGTGAACCGAGCCGGTCCTGCCGTCGTAGGACAGAACGAAGGACACGCCCCCGACACCCGGGGGCGATGGTGGGCCGCAACCGAAGAGCCGCCCTTCTGGCCGCTGCGACGCGTCGCCCACCTCCCTCCGGTCCGCGCCGACCACTCGGCGCCGACCGAACCCACCAACTCAGTTCGTCGACACGAGAACTCGGTGCTTCTCCTCGCGAGCGCACCGCCCCATCTCGCCGGGGTCCGGTCAGGGCCCACGGCCAAGGAAAAGGATCCACCCATGCGCACCACCGCCCTCAGCCGCAGATCCGCCGTTCTCGGTGTCACCACGGCCGTAGGACTGTCCGTGGCCGCCGTCACCCTGCCCGGTGCGGCCGATGCGGCGCCCGTCCGCCCGCAGCGACCGACGATCGTCCTGGAGCACGGGGCGTTCGCCGACGCCGCGAGCTGGGACGGTGTGGTCACGCGGCTCCGGCGCGCGGGCTACCCCGTCGTGTCCGCCGCCAACCCGCTGCGCGGCCCGGCGACCGATGCCGCCTACCTGCGCAGCGTCGTCGACCACATCGACGGGCCCGTGGTCCTGGTCGGCCATTCCTATGGCGGCACCGTGATCAGCCAGGCCGCCGCGGGCCTTGAGGGCAAGGTGAGGGCGCTGGTCTACATCGCCGCATTCCTGCCCGACATCGGCGAGAGCTCGCTCGGGCTGACGAACAAGTTCCCCGGCAGCACCCTCGGACAGGCCGTCGAGTCCGTCAACTACACACTGCCCGACGGCAGTCAGGGCGTGGACGTGTACATCAAGGCGGAGAGGTTCCGCGGCCAGTTCGCCGCGGACGTGCCGGCGGACAAGGCTGCGCTCATGGCGGCGGGACAGCGTCCCATCGCCGCCGCCGCGCTGGAGGAGAAGTCGACGAAGGCCGCCTGGAAGACGATCCCCTCCTGGTCCCTGGTGACCACGGAGGACCTCAACATCCCCGTCGCCGCCCAGCGTTACATGTCGGCCCGCGCCGGGGCCCGCACCACCGTCATCGACGCGTCGCACGCGGTACCGGTGTCCCGGCCCGATGCCGTCACCCACATCGTGGAGTGCGCGGCCCGCACGGTCCGCTGAGGCACGCGACCGTCCCCGTCAGGGCCTCGGTGACCTCCGAAGCCACGCCCAGCCGCACGCCACCGACGAACCCACCCGGGCACGTCACCACCGACCGCACCTCGCGAACCGGGCAGTTCACCCACCATCGCATTTCATGGAAAGGCAGCAACACCATGGCGTTCATCACCGTCGGCCAAGAGAACTCGACCAGCATCGAGTTGTTCTACGAGGACCACGGAACCGGGCAGCCGGTCGTGCTGATTCACGGCTACCCGCTCGACGGCCACTCCTGGGAGAAGCAGTCCGCAGCTCTGCTGTCGGCAGGCTATCGCGTGATCACCTACGACCGGCGCGGCTTCGGCCGCTCCAGCCGGCCCACCACCGGTTACGACTACGACACCTTCGCCGCCGACCTGAACACGGTCCTCGAAACCCTCGACCTCGAAGACGTCGTCCTGGTCGGTTTCTCCATGGGAACCGGCGAGGTCGGCCGCTACCTGGGCACCTACGGCTCCGCCCGGATAGCCAAGGCCGCCTTCCTCGCCTCTCTCGAGCCCTTCCTCCTCAAGACCGACGACAACCCCGGCGGTGTCGACGGCGCCGTCTTCAAGGACATCGAAGGCGCCGTCACCGCCGATCGCTACGCCTACTTCACCGCGTTCTACGAGGACTTCTACAACCTCGACGAGAACCTCGGCACCCGCATCAGCGAGGAAGCGGTCCGCAACAGCTGGAACGTCGCCGCAGGATCCTCCGCGTACGCCTCCTTGGCCTGCGTGGCGACCTGGTCCACCGATTTCCGCGCCGACCTTCCCAAGATCGATGTCCCGGCCCTGATCCTGCACGGCACTGCCGACCGCATCCTGCCCATCGAGGCGACCGGCGCCCTCTTCCACCAGGCGCTTCCGCAGGCGGACTACGTCGTCATCGACGGCGCGCCCCACGGCCTGCTGTGGACCCACGCCCAGGAAGTCACCGAGGCCCTCCTGGCTTTCCTGGCCAAGTGACCGACGTCCGACGGCCTTCCCCACCGCGAGTGGGCACGCGCCCCGTCGCGCGGGGGAGGCGAGGCTGAAGCCGCTCGTCCGTGCACAGGCCGCCCGTCGGCAGGACCGTGAACCGTGCGCATCCCGCAGCGGGCTCCACGACGGCGGAATGCACGGGCGTGCGTGCGTGCGCGCGCTCGTTGCCTGGACGGTGCGATCACGGCAGGTGATCGACGAAGGTAGGGGGCGGCCGTCGGTCGGGCTGGGCTGCCGGAGGTGGACTCGTCGGGTGACCCCGACGAGTCCACCGCAGCAGCCTTTTGGCGTCGACCGGGCGGACCGAGGGCCAGGCCTACCCCCCTGACCTGCCAAGATGCGGGGCCTCGCCGGGGACCCGCCGTCGGCGGTCACCGGAACAGGTGGTCCAGGTAGTAGTCGATGGCAGCGGTGGCTTGTTCGGGCGTGCGCAGGCCCAGGACGACGGGTGGACCCTGCGAGTCGGCGAGACCGAAGAGCAGTTCCGCTTCCCTGTCGGGGTCGCGGTCGGGCGCGATGTCACCGGCTTCCTGAGCCACTCGGACGAGGTCGGCGAGGAGCCGGTAGAGGCGGGGCAGCCCGTCGACGTAGAGGGCCCGCAGTTTGGGGTTCGCGAGCATGCGGATGAGGTACGCGACGCCTACGAGCCACTCGCGGCGACGCCGGTCGTCCCTGGGGATCGTCTCCAGCAGCACCCAGCGCAGGGCCTCCCGGGGGGTGGGCTCGCCCTCCGGCCATGCCTGCTCGTTCCAGCGCTGCTGGACAAGCCAGTCCTGGTACTCGATGGCATAGGCGAGCAGTTCGTCCTTGTTGGCGAAGTAGTGCTGGATGCGGCCGGTCGAGACGCCCGCCTGCGCCGCCACGGCCCGCACGGAGATCGCTTCCAGTCCATGGTCGGCGACGATGTCCAGCAGCGCCTCGGCGATCTGGTCCCGGCGGGCCTTGTGGTCTACCTGTCGCGGCACGTCGACGGGCACCTTCCTTCTCGTGTTCGCCCCCTGGGGCGAATCAGCCTAATCTCGTTTTTGCAATACGAATGTATTGCGAAAGTGGATGGGCCGCCTGCACACTGCAGGCCATGGGGGGAGAGGACCGGACCATGCCGAAGCGACGTTCCATCGCCGGTGCCGCACTGATCGCGGCCCTCCTCGTGGCGGTGACGGGAGCGGATGCCGTGCGGACCTCGCCGGCGCCGGCCGGGCAGGACCCGTACCGGCAGCCTGCCCACGGCCGGCACCCCGGGGCCCGGCCGCACACCGCCCGTACTCGGCAGGGCCGCCTGGAAGGGGTGAGCGCCGACGGCGTCACCACCTATCGGGGGATCCCCTACGCGGCGCCTCCGGTGGGCGCGCTGCGCTGGCGGCCCCCGGCCGCGCCGCCCACCTGGACCGGCACGCGGACGGCGACCGAGCCCGGACCGGCCTGCGCGCAGCCCGAGGTGGCGGACTCCGCGGAGGACTGTCTGTACCTCAACGTCACCACGCCCGCTGACGGAGCGGGCCGCGCGGCTGCGAGACCGGTCGTGGTCTGGCTGCACGGCGGGGCCTTCAGCTCGGGATCCGGGGACCAGTACGACGCCACCCGGATGGCCCGTCAGGGCGACGTGACGGTCGTGACGGTCAACTCGCGCCTGGGCGCACTGGGCTTCTTCGCCCACCCCGACCTGCCTGACTCCGGGGCCTTCGGGCTGCAGGACCAACAGGCGGCGCTGCGCTGGGTGCGGGACAACGCAGCCGCGTTCGGCGGCGATCCCGGCAATGTCACGCTCATGGGAGAGTCCTCCGGAGGCGCGAGCGTGTGCGCCCAGCTCGCCTCGCCCAAGGCCGCCGGACTCTTCCACCGGGCCGTCATCCAGAGCGGCTCCTGCCTGCAGAACTGGCCCAAGAACACGCTCGCGCCCGGCGACCCCGCCGCCGTCTATTTCGCCTCCCGGGACGAACTGGCCGCCAAGGGCCGCGGCGCGCTGGGCTGTCACACCCTGAAGTGCCTGCGTGCCAAGTCCGTCAAAGACGTGTTGTCCCTCAACGGACGCTTCCACCAGCCCGCCTACGGGACGAGTGTCCTGCCCGAGTCCCCGGCCCGCGTGCTCGCCGTCGGCAACTTCCACCGCGTGCCCGTCATGCAGGGCAACACCCGCGATGAACACCGACTGTTCACCGCCCTGTTCACGCTGGACGGGCCGATGACGGCAGCGGACTACCGTCGCCTGCTCACCGAGACGTACGGCCGACGGCGAGCGGCCCGCATCGCCCGCGTGTACCCGCCGGGCGCCACGCCGACACTGACCTGGGCCGAAGTCGGCACCGACCGCAGCTGGGTGTGCCCCACGCTGGCCGCCGACCGGCTGCTGGCAAGGCATGTCCCGGTGTACAGCTACGAATTCGCCGACCGTCACCCACCCGCGCCCGACCTCCACCCCGACTTCCCGTTGGGCGCCTACCACAGCGCAGAGCTGCCCTACCTGTTCGGCATGGGCGACCTGCGCCTCGACGACGGGCAGTCCGCCCTCTCCCGACGCATGATCGCCGTGTGGACGACGTTCGCCAGAACCGGCGCGCCCGGCGACGACTGGCCGCTCTTCCCGCACACCCGGCGGCTGACGCGGAACAAGTTCTCCGGCGTGGACGCGGCGGCCGGACACCACTGCTCCTTCTGGTCGCGCAACTCCTGACACCCGTCACGCGCACGTCTCCCACGGACCGTACGAGCGTACGAACGAAACCCTCTGGAGGACCCCATGAACGACATCGGCACTCCGCTCGCCGAGGCCGACTACATCGGCGCCACCGCCCACGAGTTGGGCGAGAAGCGAGCAGCGGCGAAGATCGCCGCCGGCATCAGCCAAAGGACTCTCTTCCCGCGCCGCGGCCGGATCGTCCTGCACCCCGACCGGCTCGTCCTCACCGGCTGGTCCCACAACGGAGATCTCACCCTCACCCGCGCGGACGTCACCGCGGCAGAGACCCGTTTCACCCACCTCTACGGCCGTTTCCTCGGTGGCCTGCTGAACGCGGGCCGGCCCCTCATCCTCAGCACCGCCGACGTATCGGCCGGCGAGGTGTACCTGCTCATCAACCACCGTGGCTTTCTGGAGACCACGGACGACCGGGCCTGGGCGCAGCGCATCGAGCACTGGCGCCGCGGCTGAGCCGTCGGGCTGCTCGATCGATCGGGTGCCGACTCGTCTGCGGGAGGCGTGCAGCGTGTCGTCGCGAGGCCTGTCGGCCTCGGCCGGAGGTCAGCCCTCAGGGGGTCAGGCGGTCAGGCGGTGAGTGCGGTGCGCAGGCTGACGGCCATCAAATCGATGGCTTCCTTTCCGGCCTGGACCGGGCCCGTGTGGGTGAAGTAGTGGTCGACACCCTCGAAGCAACGATGCGTGACCGGAACGCCTGCGGCCTCCAAGGCTTTGGCGTAGGCGTCGCCCTCGTCGCGCAGGCGGTCGTTCTCCGCGGTGATGACCAGGGCGGGCGGCAGTCCGGCGAGATCGTCGGCCAGTCCGGGCGACACCAGCGGATGAGCGAGGTCGGCGGGGTCAGGAACGTAGGCGGCGGTGAAGACCCGCATGAGCTGAGGGGTGAGCAGGGGCTTGGCGAGCGGTGACTGCTTGGTGGCCGGGTCGGCGAGCTGGTCGAGCGGCGCCGAGTCGATGATCTGGAGACGGGGCGTGAAGGTGCCGCGGTCCCGGGCGGTGCGGCAGACCGCGGCGGTCAGGTTGGCCCCGGCGCTGTGTCCGCCCACGGCGAGTCGCGAGCCGTCCCAGTTGTTGGCAGTGCCGTTCTCGGCCACCCAAGCGGTCACGTCGTACGCCTGGGTGACGGGTACGGGGTAGGGCTGCTGCGGGGCGACGGCGTAGTCCACGTTGATCACGACGCAGCCGGCTGCGGCCGCTATGTAGCGGCAGATGTGGTCGTCCTGCTGCGGGCGGGCGACCACGAACCCCCCACCGTGGAAGTTGACGTACACAGGGGCAGGGGCAGGGGCGGCAGAGGTAGGGGCGGCGGCCGACGGACGGTAGACGGTGCAGTTCACCGGTCCGGCAGCGGTCTCCACCCGAATGGATTCCGTGTGCTTGGGGATGTCGGCGAAGCGTAGATCCTCGTGTACGCGGCTCATCATTCTGCCGAGCAGGAGCTGGACTCCTCTGGCCTGCATTCTGGGCCTGAACGGCATGAGCGGCCTCCATCACTACAAGTTTAAAGTAACAGGATTCCTGATGATGGAGGCTCGTCTCTCATCACGCAAGAGGAACCGCGAGCCGATGGCGAGGCAGACGGATGTTCCGGCAGTCGATCAGGGCGGCCTACGACGGGGTCGTCGACTTCTGTGCCTCGATGTTCACCAGTGGCTTGGAGCCGCGGCCGCTCGCGCGGAACATGATCGGCACCTTCACGGCGGGACGGCGTGAGTGAATAGGGGGCATGCTCTTCGACTTCACGCACGACCACGACGGTGAACGACTCAGCGGTGTGTACGGCGGTGACCTCTCCGGGGTCACCGCCGTAGTGCTGCATGGCGCGGGCACCAGCAGCATGGAGCGATTGCTTCCACTGGTGCGGGAGTTCGTGGCCCACGGCTGTGGCGGAATCGCCTTCGACTTCTCCGGGCACGGCGAAAGCACCGGCAAACTGACGGAGTTGAGCCTGCGACGACGGTTCGAGCAGGCCGTAGCGGTGATCGACGCGTACACGCCGGCGAGCGGGCCGCTGGTCCTGGTGGGATTCAGCATGAGCGGGCAGACGGTGGCGGATCTCGTCCGGCACTACGGGGATCGGGTGGCGGCGCTGGGGCTGTGCGCGCCCGCCGTTTACACCTCCGAGGCGTGGGACGTGCCCTTCGGGGACGGGAACGGCCGGTTCAGCGGGATCATCCGGCGGCCTGACAGCTGGCGGCAGGCGTCCGCGCTTGAGGTGCTACGGGCGTACGAGGGCCGGGCGGTACTCGCCGTTCCGGGCACGGACACGGTGATCCCGTCCGCGGTGACCGAGGCCGTACAGGATGCGCTGGCCGCGCGCGCCCAGTACACGGGGTTCGGCCTTCCGGACGCGCAGCATCAATTGGGGGTGTGGTTCCGCGACCACGGCGACGACCGGCGGGCGTTCGTGGAAGCGGTGCTGGCCGGAGTCGACGACCGCGGCTGGACGGCCACGCGTGCGTGAGTGGGCGAGCAGACTCGGCGACGGCTGCTCGGTCGCCGACGTGCTTCTGTGGCGATCCGGCCGACCGGCTCCGGACTCCGTCCCACACCGACCCCTGACGACGTCGGGTGTACTCCCGTCCGGGCGGCTCTGATGTGCGGAGTGAGGTGGTGAAGGCGGCGGGCAGGCCCGAGAGCGTGCCCGCCGCAGCAGTGGGTCATGGCGCTGCGGGCGTCACAGCGCCGTGAAGATCCACTGCAGGTTGGTGCTGGTGCCGTAGGTCCACTGCTTGGTGACCGAGCCCGAGGTGACGTTGCCGCCGCCGTCGAGGACCAGGCCGGTGGTGCGGTTGGCGATCGTGTAGCTGTTGCCGCCCCGGGTGGTGATTTTCCATGGCTGGTTGGGGCCGCCGTTCCAGGGCGCCTGCTGGGCCGGGGAGCCGTCGGCGGTGTTGCCCCAGCCGTCGGCGACCATGCCGTTGGTGCGGTTGACCAGCTTGTAGTAGCCGCCGCCCACGTCGACCGCCTGCCACTGGAGGTTGGTGCTGGAGTCCCAGCTCCACTGCTTGAGGTTGGACCCGGAGGCGACATTGCCGCCGCTGTCCAGAGCGAGACCGTCGGTGACGTTGCTGATCCGGAAATACCTCGACGGATTGAACTGCACCCTGAGCGAGGCGATCTGGTCGTTGTTGCCGGTGACCCTGAGGTCCGGGGTGTCGGCGGTGAAGGTCCAGGCGGTGCCGGTGAAGTTGTCGCCGGAGTAGCCGGTCACCTGGTAGCCGGGGGCGGGACGCAGGCTGGAGATGGTGCGGGTGCCCAGTCCGGCCGCGCTCAGGTCGGCCGCGGTGTAGTCGCCGACGGGCAACGGGGCTGAGCCGCCCGCGTAGTTGACGTCGGTGAAGGCGGAGGCGCCGGCGAGCGGGAGAAGACCGGGGATGGTGCCGGAGAAGGCCAGCTTGAGGACGTAGGCGCCCGCGCTGTACGGCGCCGAGGAGGGCAGGGTGACCGTCAGGCCGGAGGAAGTCTGCGTGGGATCGGGCAGGTCGATGTAGGTGCCGGCGGTGGAGCCGAGCAGCTTCACCGAGGTCAGCGAGGAGAGGTTGATGCGGTCCGAGCTGAGCGTCTTGATCGTCACTGAGCTGCCGGGCCAGCCCAGGACGGTGGCGTACAGGACGTTGGCCGCCTTGTTGCGGGTGAAGCGGATGTCCTGCGCGGTGCCGGCCGTCGGAGTGGTGAAGGCGCCGCCGCCCATCTTCGTCGGGCCCTCGCCGTACACGGCCCAGGCGCGTGTCGAGTACACCGACTCGCCGAAGCGCTTCAGGTGATCGCCCATGCCGAGAAGGATGTCCTTCTGCGCCTGAGGGATGGTGCCGTCGGCCATCGGCGCGATGTTGAGCAGCACGTTGCCGTTCTTGCTGACCCGGTCGAGGAACGAGTGCAGCATCTGCTTGCCGCTGTAGTAGCCGATGCCCTGCGTGTAGCACCAGCTGGAGCTGGAGATGCTGTCGTCGGTCAGCCAGTACGGGCTGGTGAGGTCGCCGGGCCCGCCGCGCTCGTAGTCGAAGACCTCGCCCTTTCCGTTGAACCCGTCCTTGTAGGTGGCGACGACCTCACGGCCCCAGGCGTTGGCCTGGTTGTAGTAGTAGGACAGGAAGTTCAGGCGCTGCGTCTCGTCGACCGCGTCCAGTTTGAAGTCCTGCCACAGGATGTCCGGTTGCGCGAGGTCGATGACTTCCTTGAGCTTGTCGTACCAGAGCTGGTTCTCCGCGGCCGCACCGAGCTGGCCGTAGAGCTTCTTGAGGCTGGGGTCGGTCTGGGCGGGGGCGAACTCGTAGAAGCCGTTGTAGTGGTACGCGTGGTGCATGGCGACCAGCAGCTTGAGGCCCTTGGCCCGGATCGCCGTGGCGAACAGCTGCAGGAGGTTGAGTTTCGGGCCCTTGGCGACCGAGTTCCACTCGTTGACCCGGCTGTTCCACATGGAGAAGCCGTCGTGGTGCTCGGCGACCGGCCCCGCGAACCTCGCACCCGCGTCGACGAACAGCTGCGCCCACTCGTCGGGGTCGAAGTTCCCGCCGGCCGACTTCAGCTTGGGCGCGAACTGCACGAAGTTGCCCGCCAGGTCCTTCGCCCCGTTGATGAAGTTGTGGTACGGCCATGCCGAGGGCTGGCCGTAGGTCGCGATGTGGTGCTGGTTGACGCTGTCGCCCGTGTGATACATGGACCGCGGATACCACTCGTTGCCGTAGGCGGGAACGCTGAAGACGCCCCAGTGGAAGTAGACCCCGAACTTCGCGTCCTGGAACCACTCCGGAGCCGGCGGGTGCTGGTCGACCGAGTTCCAGTCCGGCGTGTAGGTGCTCGGTGCCGCCTGGGCGACGCCGGCGCCCAGGCCGCCCCCGGCTATGGCTGCCGCCGCCACACAGGTGGCGGCGGACAGGAACTGGCGTCTGTTGAGCGAACGCGACATGAGGACATCCCTGAGGTAGGGGCAACGGGGACAAGACAAGGGGCAGGTGACGTGAGGGGAGGGGCAGGGCGGGGGCGGGGAGAGAGGCGGGGCGCCGACGGTTGTGGAGCGTCGGAGGTCACGCATGAAGTTCGACCATGTGACGCACTGATGTCAACGGGTGTGCAGGGATGAAAACCCGTAAGGACATTGGCTTTTGTCCATAGACAGGCGCTATCAGCGCATTGCAGTGGCGGCAAACATGGAATGTCTAGGCGCCCGACACAGGGTGCGCCACCACACGGGCAACAGCAGCTCTGCGTAAGCGACGTTGCGCGCCTCCAAGCGGCAGAGCGGCGAGGGAGGGCGGCGTCAGGAGGGGATGATCTGCCATTGCTGCCGCGTCGGTGACGCGTACGGCTGTTGCTCGATGTTGGCTCCGTCGGCGGTGCTGCCCTCGTCGACGGCGAGGCAGAGTCCGCTGTAGCGGTTGATGAGGACGTAGTAGCCGTCACCGGTGGGCGTGACGGCCCAGTGCTGCTGGGGGACGTTGGCGTCCGACCAGATGGCCACGTTGCCGCCGTCCACGCGGGACAGTCCCGCGACCTCCATGAGCTTGCCGCTGCCCATACCCTTGATCTCGTAGTAGCCGTCGCCGGTCTTGGCGAAGGTCCACTTCTGGTTCGCCTTGTCGAGCCATGGCCACTGCTGGATGTTGGTGCCGTTGGCGGTGCCCCCGCTCTGCACGTCGGCCGTCTTGCCGCTGTGCCGGGCGACCAGCCGGTAGACGGTGCCGTCGCCGGGCAGCGTGGTGGACACCAGTGCCGGTTTGGCCGTCCGGCCACCGATCCTGACCCCGCCCATGTTGGCGTAGCCGCCGGTGGCCGCGTTGGCCCGGATCCGTACGAAACCCACGTCACGGGCGGGCCATTCGGCCACCTCGGTGGCGCGGTCGCCGGCCCAGGTGCCGGTGGCCACCTGGGTGAAGTTCGTGCCGTCGGTGCTGGTGGAGATGGTGTACGAGGTGATGTCGCCGTCGGTGGTGTTGCTGCGGTTCCACTGCTTGGGCAGATACTCCAGGGTGGAGACGTTGCTCCACACCCCGCCCAGGTCGATGGTGATCGAGTGGGGCAGGGCCGAGGGCAGTCCCCACGTCGACCAGCAGGTCTCGTAGTTCCTGTCGCTGAGTCCGTCGATGGCGTTGAGCGGTCCCTCACCCGTGCGGAACGCGGTGGCGTACGCGTTGACCGGTGTGACGGGGTGCTCGGCTCGCAGCATCTGGGTCGGCAGTGGCGGCCTGGAGGTGTCGGGGCTCCATGCCGCGCCTACTTCGGCGAGCCGGTTGACGATGTTGGTGTCCAGCCTGCCGTTGCGGTTGGGCGGGCAGTTGAGGATGAACGAGGTGTACTTCGGTTCGAGGTCCGCCAGGTGGGAGAGGATCGCGTCCTTGCTCATCAGGCTCTCGGTCGGCGTGGTCGGATGCCAGAACCAGCCGTTGCTGATCGTCTGCCCCTGGGTGGCGGCGCAGGTGTTCCCGGTCGGCGAGGTGATGCCCAGCGGCTCCTCGAAGTAGATCGCGTCGCCGAGCCACGGCACGGACAGTCCACCGTGGTCGATCATGATGATGTCCGGCTGGAGCGACTTCACGTGCTCGCGGATGCGCTGGTAGGAGACTGCCTGCTGGCCCATCTGCCACGCGTAGCCGTCGGTGATGAACATGTCGATGGTGCCGTAGTCGGTGAGCAGCTCGGTGATCTGCCCGAGTATGAAGGTCATGTCGCTGGGCTGGATGGCGTCGGTGATCTCGAGGCCGGACACCTTGTGCCGGCTCTCCCACGCCTCGACGCCGAAGGTGCGGTCCCAGATCGAGTAGTAGAACGCGACCTTCAGCCCCTTCGCCCGGAAGGCGTCGCAGTACGCCTTCACCACGTCCTGCTTGTAGGAGCTGTTCGCGACGTTCTGGGTGCCGTAGGCGCTCGGCCACAGGGCGAAGCCGTCATGGTGCTTGGTCGTGAGGATGCCGTAGCTCATCTTCGCCGCCGCGGCGGCCGCCGCCCACTGGGCACAGTCCACGGCCGTGGGGGCGAACAGAGCGGGGTCCTGGTTCGGCTCAGCCCACTCCTGATTGGTGAACGTCCCCAGGTTGAAGTGGTTGAACATGCCGAACCGCATGTTCGCCAGGTTCTCCAGGTTGGTCCGGGGGTCCGCGGCGGCGGCCTGCGCCAGCAGGGGTGACAGTGCGGGGATCACGGGCAGCGCGGTCGCGGCGGCAGCAGCGCCCACGGCACCCAGCAGCGCGCGTCGGGACAGTCTTCCTGACGACATGTGGGTACTCCCGGTTCGAGGTGGGTGTGATGCTCGGGCTTGAGACAGGCGGGGGCAGCCCGCGGACGTCCCGTCTCCAGACCTTCAGGGGCGGACTCGTCAGGGCTGCAAGCCGGCCGGACGTCACGCATGAAGGTCGGTGACGTAACTGGCCCGTGTCAACAGTTGAGCGGATGAAAGTGGTCCAGCGAGGAGCAGATAGTGCGGTTTTATCCGCATAAGTGACTGTTCGTTCTGCCGTAGACCTGCCATGTTTGTGCGAGGTCGCGGACCGTCCACCGGTGCGGCACGTTGCGAGCGGACGTACGGGACACCGGTACGAGCGCGGTATGAGCGCAAGGGTCAGTGCATCACGAATGCGCATCATTGATGGGATGGATCATCCGTCCAGAAAGCCCAATGGCGACCCGGCGAGATCATCCAGTGGTCATCTCCAGCAGTTTCGCCGCGCCCACTAGACAGCCTCGCTGCCCCCGCTCTATAAACATCCCATCTCTCCGCCGACGACACGCAGCCGTCGCATCGGCGTAACAACCCGCTTCGGGACCAGCGCGAGGAAGTACCCATGAGACTCAGAACCGCACTCGGCTCCACCGCCTCCGTCGTCTGCGCACTGACGCTGCTCAGCGCCTGCAGCAGCGGCTCCGGCACCTCCGCCTCGTCGAGCGGCAAGCCGCTCGTGGGCGTCGACTACCCGCGGTCCGACACCGACTTCTGGAACTCGTACATCAGGTACACGCCCCAGTCGGCCAAGGAGCTGGGGCTGGACCTGAAGACCACGAACTCCCAGAACGACGTCGCCAAGCTGACCGCCAACGCGCAGACGTTCATCAGTCAGGGCGTCAAGGGCATCGCGATGGCGCCGCAGGACACCGCCGCCATCGCGCCGACGCTGGCGCAGCTGGAGGCGAAGAAGATCCCTGTCGTCACCGTCGACACCCGGCCCGACACCGGCACGGTGTTCATGGTGGTGCGGGCCGACAACCGCGCCTACGGCGAGAAGGCCTGCCAGTACCTCGGCACCAAGCTCGGCGGCAAGGGCAAGGTCGTGATGCTGGAGGGCGGCCTCGACTCCATCAACGGCCGTGACCGCACCGAGGCGTTCAACGACTGCATGAAGAAGGACTACCCCGGCATCAAGGTGTTCGGCGAGGCCACCAACTGGGACGGCGCGGTCGCCGCGCAGAAGCTCCAGACCGATCTGACCGCCAACCCGGACATCAAGGGCGTCTACATGCAGTCCAGCTTCGCCCTGGCCGGAACGCTCCAAGTCCTGAAGCAGAAGGGCCTGCTGGTCGACCCGAAGGACAAGAAGCACGTCTTCGTCGTGTCCAACGACGGCATCCCCGAGGAGCTCAAGGACATCGCCGCCGGCCACATCGACGCCACCGTCTCCCAGCCCGCGGACCTGTACGCCAAGTACGCCCTTTACTACCTCAAGGCCGCGATCGACGGGAAGACGTTCAAGCCCGGCAAGACCGACCACGACAGCACCATCATCCAGGTGCGCGACGGACTGCTGGAGGACCAGCTCTCCGCCCCCCTGGTCACCGTCGACGGCGGCACCTACGGCGGCGTGCCCAGCGTCAAGAGTGACGACAAGTCGCTCTGGGGCAACAACCTCGGCTGACCGACCCTCTCAGACATCCAACGGCTCACCACTACAAGGCGGTTGAAATGAGAGACGGGGAGCGAGCAGTCACCCCCGCACCCGCCCCGGCGGACGACGGACAGGCCCCCGCGACACCGCCCGTCGTCGAGGCGACGGGCATAGTCAAACGATTCGGCCCGACCGTGGCCCTGAACGGCGCCCGCATCACCATCCGGCCGGGCGAGACCCACGCACTCGTCGGCCGCAACGGAGCCGGCAAGTCGACCCTGGTCTCCGTCCTGACGGGCCTGCACGCCCCCGACGAGGGAACGGTCACCTTCGGCGGCGGCCCCGCCCCCCGGCTCAGCGACCGCGACGCCTGGCGACAGCGCGTGGCCTGCGTCTACCAGAAGTCGACGATCATCCCCACGCTGACCGTCGCCGAGAACCTCTTCCTGAACCGCCACCACCACGGCCCCCACAGGCTGATCAGCTGGACCGGAGTACGCCGCCGGGCCCAGGAGCTGCTGTCGACCTGGTCGGTGGACGTCGACCCGCAGTCCTCGGCCCGCGAACTCAGCGTCGAACAGCGGCAGTTCGTGGAGATCGCCCGGGCGCTGTCCTTCGGGGCCCGGTTCATCATCCTCGACGAGCCCACCGCACAGCTCGACGCGGCCGCGATCAACCGCCTCTTCGACCGCATTCGCGACCTGCAACGCCAGGGCGTGACCTTCCTGTTCATCAGTCACCACCTCCAGGAGGTCTACGAGATCTGCGACATGGTCACGGTGTTCCGCGACGCCCGGCACATCGTCACCGCCCCCGTCGCGGACCTCCCCCGCACCGAGCTGGTCGCCGCCATGACCGGCGAGGCGGCGGCCGACCGGCAGCAGGTGCGCTCGAGCACCCTCGACCCCGCCGCGGCCCCCGCGCTGTCCGTGCGGGGCCTGGGCAGGGACGGCACGTACGAAGACATCACCTTCCAGGTGGGCGCCGGCGAGGTCGTCGGCCTCGCCGGCGCCGCCGCCAGCGGACGCACCGAGGTCGCCGAGACCGTCGTAGGGCTGTGGGCGGCCGCCACCGGCGAGGTGGAGATCGCCGGACGGCGGCCCCGGCCGGGAAGCGTGCCCGCCGCGCTCGTCTCCGGCGCCGGGTTCGTCCCCCAGGACCGGCACCACCAGGGCTTCGTGCCCGACATGTCGATCGCCGACAACGCCACCCTGTCCGTGCCCCACCGGCTCGGCAGGAACGGCCTCCTCAGCCGTGACCGACGCGACCGCCTCGCCGACAACATGATCGAGAAGCTGGCGATCAAGACGCCGGGCCCCGAACTGCCCGTCTCCTCCCTGTCCGGAGGCAACCAGCAGAAGGTCGTCATGGCCCGCGCCCTGGCCGACGACCCGCGGCTGCTGGTCCTGATCAACCCGACCGCGGGCGTGGACGTGCGCTCCAAGGAGTTCCTCCTCGGCAAGGTCGAGGAGACCGCGGAAACCGGCACCGGAGTGCTCATCGCCTCCGACGAACTCGACGACCTGCGCATGTGCGACCGGATCCTGGTGATGTTCCAGGGCCGGGTCACGACAGAGATGGCCCGCGGCTGGCACGACCACGAACTCGTGGCCGCGATGGAAGGAGTGGACCTCGATGCCTGAAACCGTCCTCGCGGACACAGCCGCCAAGGCCGCGGAACCGAAGCAGAGGCGCACCGCGCTGCTCGGCGGCCGGATCCCCCTCGCCCGGCTGCGCGACCTCGCCCTCGTTCCCGCGATCGTCGTCATCGCGATCGTCGGCCAGATCGTCAACCCGGTCTTCCTGCAGACGGACAACCTCATCAACGTCCTGCAGACCATGTCCGAGATGGCCCTGCTGGTCCTCGCCCAGACGATGATCCTGATCGTCAAGAAGATGGACCTGTCGCTGGAGTCCACCATGGGCCTCGCGCCCGGTGTCGCGGCCTGGCTGGTCGTGCCGGCCGGCGCCGGACACGGACTCGGCCTTCTCCCCGGCGCCTGGGCGATCCCGGTCACCCTGGCCGTGGGCGTGCTCGTCGGCGTGATCAACTCAACTCTGATCATCCGCTTCGGCCTCAACGGCTTCATCGTCACCCTGGGCATGCTGATCGTGCTCCGCGGCATCCTCACCGGCATCTCCGGCGGCCAGACGTTCTTCCAGCTGCCGCAGTCGATGCTCTACCCCGGCACCGCGCAGTGGTTCGGGATGCCCGCCTCCATCTGGATCTGCCTGGCCCTGTTCGCGATCGCGATCGTGGTCCTCGGCTGGACCAGCTTCGGCCGCTCGCTGTACGCCATCGGCGGCAACGTCGACGCGGCGAAGGCGGCCGGCATCCGCACCGACCGGGTGCTGTGGATCGTCATCGTCACCGGCAGCGTGCTCGCCGCACTCGCCGGACTGCTGCTCTCCGGACGGCTGGCCTCCGTCGCCTCCGCGCAGGGCAACGGCTACATCTTCACCGTGTTCGCCGCCGCCGTCATCGGCGGGATCAGCCTCAACGGCGGCAAGGGCACCATGTTCGGCGCGTTCTGCGGCATCCTGCTGCTCTTCATGATCCAGAACGTGCTCACGCTCGGCGGCGTCCCCGCCCAGTGGATCGGCGCCCTCAACGGCCTGATCATCCTGGTCGCCCTCGCCATCTCCCGCATCACCGGCGGCAAGGTCCAGGACTGACGCGGGCGGCCGTCGCCGGCCGCCCGCCCCGCGCCGCGTTCACCGTTCGTCGCAAGGGGCCCGATTCCCCCCTTGCTCTCACAGGAGTTGCCGCCATGTCCTCCACCCTGCCCGCAACCGCCCGCATCACCGCCCTGGACGTCCTGGACGTGCGGTTCCCCACCTCCGAACACCTCGACGGCTCGGACGCCATGAACCCCGAGCCCGACTACTCCGCCGCCTACGTCGTCCTGCGCACCGACGCCGGCGACGGACTGGAGGGCCACGCCCTCGCCTTCACCACCGGCCGCGGCAACGATGTCCAGGCCGCCGCCATCGCGGCCCTCGCCCCGCACGTGGTCGGGCTCTCGGTCGAGGAGGTCTGCGCCGACCTCGGGGCCTTCTCCCGCTCCCTCGTGCACGATCCCCAACTGCGCTGGCTGGGCCCGGAGAAGGGCGCCATCCACATGGCCACCGGCGCGGTCGTCAACGCCGCCTGGGACCTGGCCGCCAAGCGCGCGGGCCGGCCCGTGTGGCGCTTCCTCGGCGAGATGTCGCCCGAGGACCTGGTCGCACAGGTCGACTTCCGCTGGCTGTCCGACGCCCTCACCCCCGAGGAGGCGCTGGAGATCCTGCGCCGTGCCGAGCCCGGCCGCGAGGAGCGCGTCGCCCGTCTGCTGGAGCGCGGCTACCCCGCCTACACCACCACCCCCGGCTGGCTCGGCTACTCCGACGAGAAGCTGGCCCGCCTCGCCCGCGAGGCCGTCGCCGACGGCTTCACCCAGATCAAGCTCAAGGTCGGCGCGGACCTGGAGGACGACGTACGGCGCATGCGCACCGCCCGCGAGACGGTCGGCCCGGACATCCGCATCGCCGTCGACGCCAACCAGAGATGGGACGTCCAGCCCGCCGTCGACTGGATGCGCGCCCTCGCCCCCTACGACCCGTACTGGATCGAGGAGCCCACCTCTCCCGACGACATCCTCGGCCACGCCGCCGTCCGCAAGGCCGTCAGCCCGATCAAAGTCGCCACCGGCGAGCACATCGCCAACCGGGTCGTCTTCAAGCAGCTCCTCCAGGCCGGCGCGGTGGACATCGTGCAGATCGACTCCGCCCGGGTCGGCGGCGTCAACGAGAACATCGCGATCCTGCTGCTCGCCGCGAAGTTCGGCGTGCCGGTCTGCCCGCACGCCGGGGGAGTGGGCCTGTGCGAGATGGTGCAGCACCTGTCGATGTTCGACTACGTCGCCCTCTCCGGCACCACCGAGGACCGCGTCATCGAGTACGTCGACCACCTGCACGAGCACTTCGTCGACCCGGTCCGCATCGCCGACGGCCACTACCTCGCGCCGGCCCTGCCGGGGCTGAGCGCGCAGATGCACCCCGAGGCCCTCAAGGAGTACACCTACCCCGACGGCCCGGTCTGGTCCGCCCGTGTCTGACGCCCAGGTCCTCGTCGACGCCCACCACCACGTGTGGGACCCGGACATCCGGCCGCAGTCCTGGCTCGACGCGCCCGGCCACGAGCCCCTGCGCCGCAGCTTCGGCGCCGACGACCTGCGCACGGCCGCGACCAGGCCGATCGCGGGCCGGCGGCTGGAGTGCACGGTGCTCGTCCAGTGCGTGGCGTCGGTCGAGGAGACCCGCGAGTTCCTCGCCCTCGCCGACGGCGACCCGCTCGTCGGCGCGGTCGTGGGCTGGGCGGACCTCACGTCCCCGGCGATCGGCGACGTCCTCGACGCGCTGCGCGCCGGGCCCGGCGGCACGTACCTGCGCGCCGTACGTCACCTCGTCCAGGACGAGTCCGACGCCGACTGGCTCCAACGGCCCTCGGTGGAGCGGGGACTGCGGGCGGTGGCCGAACGCGGCCTCGGGTACGACCTGCTGATCCGCGACCATCAGTTCCCCCAGGCGATCCGCCTGGCCGAACGCCTCCCCGGCCTTCCCCTGGTCCTCGATCACGCCGGCAAACCGCCCATCGTCCGAGGCGACCTCGGCGACTGGGAGCGGGGCGTGCGACGGCTGGCCGCGCACCCCCACGTGCGATGCAAGGTGTCGGGACTGATCACCGAGGCCGACCACGACAAGTGGACCGTCGACGACATCCGGCCGGTGTGGGAGGTCCTGCTTGAGGCCTTCGGCCCGGACCGGCTGATGTTCGGCTCGGACTGGCCTGTCTGCGTCCTGGCCGGCGGCTGGAACCACTGGGCCGCCGCCGTCGGGGAACTCCTCGCCGACTGCTCCGCCGCCGAGACCGAGGCGGTCCTCGCCGGAACCGCCACCACGTTCTACGGCCTCGACCCCGCTCCAAGGAAGGAGCGCACCGCATGCTGCTGACCGAACTCCTGCACCCGGGCATCCTCGAAGCCCTGGCGGGCGCCGGGCACGGCGCCCGGGTCCTGCTCGCCGACGGCCACTATCCGGCGAGCACCGCCACCGGCCCGCGCGCCAGGACCGTCCACCTCAACCTGGCGCCGGGTCTGCTGGACGTCACCACCGTGCTCGACGTCCTGCTGCGGGCTCTGCCCGTCGAGTCGGCGCACGTGATGGTGCCGCCCGAGGGCGAGCCGGAGCCGCCCGCCATCGCCGAGTACCGCTCGATGCTGGCGCCCGTCCCCGTCGAGACGCTCGGCCGCTTCGCGTTCTACGACGCCGCCCGCTCGCCCGACCTCGCCCTCGCCGTCGTCACCGCCGACATCCGCACCTACGCCAACCTGCTGCTCACGATCGGCGTCCGCGCCGAAGGGACCCTGAGATGACACTCGCCGTCCGCTACCTCGCCGCCCGCACCCTGGACACCGCGCCCGCCGAGAACCCGCCCCCCGGCCCCGGCCAGGTGGAGATCGCCCCCGCCTACGTCGGTATCTGCGGCACCGATCTGCACATCTTCCACGGCGACATGGACGCCCGGGTCGCCGCGCCCGCCGTCCTCGGCCACGAGATGTCCGGCCGGATCGTGCGGGTGGGCGCGGGCGTGGATGACTGGTCGCCCGGTGACGCCGTCACCGTGATGCCGCTGCGCTGGGACGACACCTGCCCGGCCTGCCGTGCCGGCCACCAGCACATCTGCCGGCACCTCGACTTCATCGGCATCGACTCGCCCGGTGCGATGCAGCAGCGCTGGACCGTGCCCGCCACGACCCTCGTACGGCTGCCCGGCTCCCTCCCGCTCGACCACGCGGCCCTCGTGGAGCCCACCGCGGTCGCGGTGCACGACGTCGGCCGGGCCCAGGTCCGCGCGGGCGAGAAGGCCGTCGTGGTCGGCGGCGGTCCGGTCGGCGTCCTCATCGCCCTGGTCGCCCGCGCCGCCGGAGCCGAAGTCCGGGTCGTGGAGCCGAGCGCCCACCGGCGGCGGCTCGCCGAGAAGTCGGGGCTGACGACCTGGGATCCGGCGGCCGACGACCTGCCCGAACTGGTCCGTGAGTGGACCGGCGACGCCGGTGCGGACGTGGCCTTCGAGGTCTCGGGCGCGCAAGGCGGGGTGGACACGGCGGTCGACGTGCTGGGGGTGCGCGGGCGGCTGTGCCTCGTGGCCATCCACCCCCGGCCCCGCGAGGTGAACCTGCACCGCTTCTTCTGGCGCGAACTCACCCTCGTCGGCGCCCGGTTGTACGACCGCACCGACTTCGAGAAGGCGGTGACCCTGGTGGCCGACGGCACCGTTCCGGCCGAGCAGCTGATCAGCAGGGTCGTCCCCATGGCGCAGGCGCCCGCCGCGTTCGAGGCCCTGGAGGGCGGCGGTGACGTGATGAAGATCCTCGTGGACTGCACCGAAGACTCGCAGGGAGCCATCCAGTGAACGCCTTCGACCTGACCGGCAGGCTCGCCGTCGTCACCGGGGCCCGGCGCGGCATCGGCCGTGCGATGGCCCGCGCCCTCGCCGAGGCCGGCGCGGACGTCATCGGCGTCAGCGCCCAGCTGGAGGACACCGGCAGCGACGTGGAGAAGGACGTCCTGGCCGCGGGCCGCACCTTCGAGGCGATCCGCACCGACTTCGCCGACCCCGAAGCCGTCCGCGCCCTCGGCGCAGACCTGGCGGGACGGGAGCGCCCGGTGGACATCCTGGTCAACAACGCGGGCACCATCCGCCGCGCCCCGGCGGCCGAACATGCCGACGAAGACTGGGAGTTGGTGCTCCAGGTCAACCTCAACGCGCAGTTCGCCCTGTCCCGCGCGGTGGGCGCGGCGATGGTGGCCCGCGGCCAAGGAAAGATCGTCTTCACGGCGTCGCTGCTCAGCTTCCAGGGCGGTATCACCGTCCCCGGCTACACCGCCGCCAAGCACGGCATCGCCGGACTGACCAAGGCCCTGGCCAACGAGTGGGCCCCGCACGGCGTCAACGTCAACGCCATCGCCCCCGGCTACATCGCCACCGACAACACCCAGGCCCTTCAGGACGACCCGGTACGCAGCAAGGCGATCCTGGACCGCATCCCGGCCGCCCGCTGGGGCGGCGCCGACGACCTCGCGGGCGCCACCGTGTTCCTCGCCTCGGACGCCGCCGCCTACGTCCACGGCGTCGTCCTGCCCGTCGACGGCGGATGGCTCGGCCGATGAGTGACACCGACCTGGCCGCCGTGCTGGACGGCGCCCGCGTGCTGCCGGTGCTGACGGTGCCCTCCGCCGCGACCGCCGGCCCGCTGGCCGACGCGCTCGTGGCGGGCGGCGCCCGGTGCGCCGAGGTCACGTTCCGCACCCCAGACGCCGAGCAGGTGCTCAAGACGATGGCCGCCCACGGAGGGCTGACCGTCGGCGCCGGTACGGTCCTCACGCCCGAGCAGGTGGACCGTGCCGTGGCGGCGGGAGCCCGTTTCGTGGTCTCGCCCGGCTTCGCCGAGGACGTCGTCGCCAGGTGCCGTGAGCTGGGCGTGCCCTTGGTGCCCGGCATCGCCTCCGCGACCGAGCTGATGCGCGCCCTGCGGTCCGGCCTCGACACCGTCAAGCTCTTCCCCGCCGAACCCCTCGGCGGCATCACGATGCTGCGCGCCCTCGCGGCTCCCTTCCCCCGGGCACGGTTCGTGCCCACGGGCGGCGTCGACGCCGCGCGCCTGCCCGCCTACCTCGCCGTCCCGGCGGTCCTCGCCGTCGGCGGCAGCTGGATGGCCACCCCCGCCCGTCTGGAGCGCGGCGAGTACGGCGAGATCCGCCGCCTGACCGCCGAGGCCGTGCACGGGAGCGCGACGTGAGCGACGTGGTGGCCCTCGGCGAGGTGATGCTCCGTCTCGACCCGGGCGAGGGCAGGATCCGCACCGCCCGCACCTTTCAGGTCTGGGAAGGCGGCGGTGAGTACAACGTCGTCCGCGGACTGCGGCGCTGCTTCGGCCTGCGTACGGCCGTCGTGACCGCCCTCGCCGACAACCAGGTGGGGCGCCTCGTCGAGGACCTGATCCTCCAGGGCGGCGTCGACACCTCCCTCATCCGCTGGGTGCCCGACGACGGCATCGGCCGTACCGCCCGCAACGGCCTCAACTTCGTCGAGCGCGGCTATGGCATCCGGGGCGCGGTGGGCGTCAGCGACCGCGCGAACACCGCCGTCTCCCAGCTGCGCAAGGGGGACGTCGACTGGGACGCGGTCTTCTCCACGGGGCCGCGCTGGTTCCACACCGGCGGCGTCTTCGCAGGTCTGTCGGACACCACCGCGGACGTCGCGGACGAGGCCATGGCGGCCGCTCGACGGCACGGTGTCGGGGTCTCCTACGACCCCAACCACCGCCCCAGTCTCTGGGCCGGCAGGGGCGGCGCCGACGCCGCCCGCGAGGTCGACCTGCGGCTCGCCCGCCACGCCGACGTCGTCGTGGGCGCCCTGGGGCTGGCGGGACCGTACCCGGGCGCGGTACGCGTCGCTGCGGACGAGGTGCGGGACGTCCTCGTGGAAGTGGCCGCGCTGCTGCCGCAGGCCGCGGTGCTCGCGACCACTCTGCGGGACGTGCCCTCGGCCGGCGTCAACGACTGGTCCTCGGCCGCCTGGTCGCCCCGTACCGGCTTCGTCCGCGGCCCGGAACTGCCCGGCCTGCACGTCCTGGACCGCATCGGCTCGGGCGACGGCTTCGCGGCCGGCCTGATCTACGCACTGCTGACCCCCGGCGGCGACGCGGCCGGACCGGCGGGCCGTGCCGCACCCGTGGCCGACCTCGACACCGCCGGACTGAGCCGTGCCCTGGCCTACGGCACCGCGCACGGCGCCCTCACCATGACCACCCCCGGCGATGTGTCCATGGCCTCGCTCGCCGAGGTCGAGGCACTCATGGCAGGCGGCTCGGCCGCCGTCAGACGGTGACAGACCCATGAGCGATCACGCCGTCGCCGCTTCCCAAGGAGCACAGTTGACACCGCACAGCATCGGGCGCCGCCAGGTCGCGAGCACCCCTGTCGAGCTCACCGGACTCGGCTTCGGGGCCTCCGTCATCGGCAACCTCTACAGAGTCACCCCGGCCCACGACGCGCAAGCAGCAATCGAGGCGGCCTGGGAAGAGGGCATCCGGTACTTCGACACAGCACCGCACTACGGGCTCGGGCTGTCCGAGCGCCGCCTGGGCGCGGCGCTGGCGGGCCGGCCACGTGACGCGTACGTCGTCTCCTCCAAGGTCGGCCGCCTGCTCCTGCCCAACGAGCACCCGCGCGGCACCGACACCGAGGGCTTCGTGGTGCGCGACGACCTGCGCCGGCAGTGGGACTTCAGCCGGGACGGAGTGCTCCGCTCCATCGAGGACACGCTGGAGCGCACCGGCCTGGACCGCCTGGACGTCGTCTACCTGCACGATCCCGACGACCACTGGAGGCAGGCGGCGGAGGAGGCCATGCCGGCCCTGGCGGAGCTCCGGGACCAGGGAGTGATCGGCGCGATCGGCGCCGGAATGAACCAGTCGGCCATGCTCGCCCGCTTCCTGCGCGAGACCGCGGCCGACGTGGTGATGCTGGCCGGCCGGTACACCCTCCTCGACCAGTCGGCCCTGGACGACGTCCTGCCCGCCGCCGAGGAACTCGGCAAAAGCGTGGTGGCCGTCGGCGTGTTCAACTCGGGACTGCTCTCCCGCGACCACCCCGCCGAGGGCATGAAGTACGACTACCAGGAGGCCCCGCCGGCGCTGCTCGACCGCGCTCGGGCGATCGCCGACGTCTGCGCGGCGCACGGCACCACCCTGCCCGCCGCCGCGATCGCCTTTCCCTCCACCCACCGCAGCATCGTCAACGTCACCCTCGGTATGCGAAGCCCGCAGCAGGTCGTACGGAACGTGGAACTCCACCGCCGGTACGTCCCCGACGGGCTCTGGGACGATCTCCGCGCCCGGGGACTCATCAGGGCGGACGTGCCCTCGGCGCACGGGCCCGGAAGGAGCGCACGGTGTCTCTGACGGACAAGGCCATCGTGCAGATCCGGGAGCTGATCCGCAGCGGAGCGCTGCCGCCGGGCTCGAAGCTCCCGCCGGAACCGGAGCTGGCCGCTCAGCTGGGCCTGTCCCGCAACCTCGCCCGGGAAGCCGTGAAGGCGTTGGCCGTCGCCCGGGTCCTGGAGGTCCGGCGGGGCGACGGCACCTACGTGACCAGCCTGCAGCCGAGCCTGCTCCTGGAAGGGCTCGGCGGCGCGGTGGAACTGCTGCAGGGCGATTCCGCCGCGCTCCAGGACCTCATCGAGGTACGGCGGCTCCTGGAACCGGTCGCCACCGCACTGGCCGCCACCCGGATCTCCGACGAGCAGCTGGCCGAGGTCGAGCAGCACCTGAACGCCATGCGCGAAGCCCAGGACGACGTGGAACGGCTCAACGCTCACGACGCCGCGTTCCACCGCGCCGTCATCTCGGCCACCGGCAACGAAACGCTCCTCACGCTCCTGGAAAGCATCTCCGGGCGCACCCTGCGCGCCCGCATCTGGCGCGGCCTGGTCGACACCCAGGCCTCCGGCCGGACCCTCGCCGAACACGAGGCGATCTTCCGGGCGCTGTCCGCCCGCGACGCCTCCCTCAGCCGGGCCGCCGCCCTGCTGCACGTCAGCAACACCGAGCTCTGGCTCAAGGCCCACCTGCGTTCGGGGGAGGCCCTTCCGTGGGGCGTGACCACAGGGCTCTGACCAGCCATTCCCGAGACGCTCTTGCGTCCGGCAGAAGCCGCCTTGCGTGCCACCGACGGCGGCCGGAACCTGTCCACCACCACGGCACGCGGGGCGAAGACGCCCCGGAGACAGGGACGTCAACCCCGTTCACACGACCGTCTTGTCCCCGATGACCAGCGACGTGCGGGCGCCTACAACCCCCGGAGGGATGTTGCCGAGTTCGGAGAACGCCCCCGCCCCGTGTCGGTGCGTCAGGACCATGACGGTGCAGCGCTGGAACGTCTGATCGATAGCATCGCGTCGCGACGTTGTGGTGGTCGACGACCTGATGAAGTGGGGGAGTTATGAGCGATGACGTTCTGTCGATCATTCCGAGTGATCCGCAGTGGCAGCCGGACCGCGACGCGGCCGATCGTGTCGCCGCGCTCGTCGGGGACCTGGCCCCTGGTGGGGTCGACGGCGTGGATGTGGAGATCGAGGTGGCGTGGCACGACGTGGTGACGGCCGTCGACTGCGGGGCGAACCTGGAGAGGATCGGCTGCCCCTTGTGCCAGGCGGCCATCGACACGGAGTGGTGGGGCGACCTACTTGACGCTCAAGGTGACGACGGGTTCACCACGCTCGCGGTCGACGTTCCGTGTTGTGGAGGCTCGACCACTCTCGACGCGCTGGATTACGACTGGCCCTGCGGTTTCGCCCGGTTCGAGATCGCCATCTGGAACCCGGAACGGATCTGGTTCAGCGAGGACGAACTGACGGCCCTGGGAGACCGGCTGGGCCATCCGGTGAAGCAGATCCGGGCCCACATCTGAACCTTCGCAGCCCAGGCGGTTGCCTGCTGCTCCGCCCGGGCCATCGTGGCGGCGCCGGTGGGCCGGACATCGCCCCTGCTGCGCGGCCGCTGGCCGGGACACGGAGCCGAACAGGGCGTCTCGGCGTGTGGCGGCGACCGAACGGCAGTTCCGGCCCGGCAGCACGCGTGGCCGCCGCCGACCGGGGGCGGTCGACGGCGGCGGCTTGTGCTGTCACCCGAGCCGTTCCGGGCGGCGGGACTCAGAAGTCGTCGGCCCCGTTGCGCAGTTCGGGAGTCCAGTAACCGGTGAGGGCCTTCGCCGGGTCGACGGCGATGCCCTCGCTGCCGGGCGCGGTGACCGCGACGACGGTGGAGTCGCCCTCCAGCGTCACGGAGAACGCCGACACGGGCTCGTTGTCCTCGTCGACCCCGCCGTCCGACAGCTTCACCAGCGCGTAGGCCGGGGCGCCCGGCGCCAGCACGACCGGCGCGGCCGGCTTGCTCTTGGCGACGGCCGGCACGTCCTGCTTGTGGCTCTCCAGGAACTGCACGTGCGGGAAGCCCGGCAGCCGGCAGGAGTGGCCGGAGGTGTTCTTCGCGGTCAGGACGATGTGGGTGGTGGGCGGACCGTCCTGTCCGGCGGCGGTGACGCGGACGTCCCGCGCGGTGCACACAGGAGTGGAGGCGGCCGCCTGCCGACCGCTCCCGCCGGCCGAACCGGCGGAGGCGGTGGAGCCCGTCGGACCCTTCGACCCCGCCGATCCCGTGGAGCCTGCCGTGCCGGCCGATCCTGCCGGACCGGAGCCGTCCGTGCCGGCGGCGGCCGTCGCCCCGGACGTCGTAGAGGTCGAGGCGACCGTGGCCGCGGGGGTCGCCGCGGGCGAGGACTTGACGCCCGAGCCGTTCTGACAGGCGGTCAGGGACAGGGCGAGGGCCGTGCCGGCGAGGGCGAGCAGGGTGGAGCGGTTACGTGCGGTGTTCATGAAACGTTCCCCGTGAGCGGTAGAGGGCCGCGGTTCGGCGCCGTCGGCCGTTGTGATGGTGTCTGTCCGGTGATCGCGGTGATCGCGGTGATCGCGGTGACCGTGGTGCTGCCGGTGGTCCCGGTGGTCAGTTGGCCTTGCCCGGCCGGTAGTCGGAGGGCAAGGTGTGGACGAATTCGCGCGGGTCGGCGTGCGCGGCTTCCAGCAGTTCCGGGACGCTGTGATAGCCGAGCGCGTAGAGGTTCCGGGAGGGGTCCCAGGTGTTGTAGGCGTACATCGCGTTGCGCTTGATCTTCATGTGCGAGCTGGGGATGTCCAGTACGTAGGCGGCGCCGTCCGCACGGTCCTGCCGGGGACGTTTGTAGGCGTAGACGTCGTTGAACCGCACATCGGAGATCGTGCCGTCGTTCATCAGCCGGTAGGCCACGTCGCTGCCCGCCTTGTGCGTCTCGGTGTGCTCCAGCCAGCCGGCGGTGAACTTGTGCGAGGCGCCGGGGTACTGCGCCGCGAGCGCCCTGACCTTCGCCTCGATCCGGTCGACCAGCTTGTTGTAGGCCGAGGTGCTGGAGAACCCGTCGTCCACGACCTTGAAGTTGATGACCTTGTCCACGCCCAGTGCCTTCGCGGACGCCATGAACTCGGCCGTCCGCGCGGCGACGATCTTGGTGGTCCCGTCGGTCGGCCAGGACAGGTTGTGCCGGCCGCCCGCGGCGCACGGATGCGGGGTGGACCACTGGGTCAGCGGGCACGGGTCGGAGTTCATCCGCACGGCAAGGTCGGGATTGCGGCCGTTGCTCACCAGGACGAGGTAGACGGGCCGGCCCGCCGCCTTGTGCTCCAGGATCGACCCGGCCAGCCCGATCGCGTCGTCGTCCTGGTGCGGGGCGTAGAAGATGGCGGGCTTGGCGGCGGCCGACGCCGCGGGGGCCCGGCCCGTCTGGTAGGCCAGGGCGGCGGCGGTCAGCGCGCCGGCGGTCAGCACGCTGCGCCTTGACGGGCCCGCGGAGTCTGCGGTGTCGCTGTTCATGTGAGAGGTCCCCGTTCGGTGATCCGACGGCACGACTGCGCGACGGCTGTCGGTGGTCGGTGGTCGGTGGTCGTCAGTCGGTGGTTGTCAGTCGTTGGTCGGTGGTACGGGCAGTCGCTCGTGGTCGGCGACGGGCGCGGGGGAGCGGGGTGGTCGGCGCCGCTTCCCTGACCGCGCCGGATCCGCCCCCAGCGGCCGTCCGGCCGGGAGGTGCCGGGCGGACGGCCGCTGGGGGCGGCGCCCCGCGTTCGTCTTCAGTCGATCACTCCCGGCGCCCCGCGCCCAGGCGGTTCTCCCGGCAGAAGTACCGTCGGCCATACTTCTGCCGGTGGCTCGCATCCGGACGAGCCGGACGATCGGGGACATCGACGGTGCGCGTCGGCACGCCTTCCACGGGGGACTTCGGGCAGCAGCTGCGGAATCTGCGGGTCCGCGCCGGATACAGCCAGGAGGCGCTGTCGCAGGCGGCCGGGGTGAGCGTCAGGGCGCTGGCCGACATGGAACGCGGACGCACCCGCGGGCCGCAGCGTCTCACCGTGCAGGCTCTGGCCGAGGCGCTGACACTGGACGACGCCGAGGCGGCGAGCCTGGAGAGGTCCGCTGCCGCCGGACGCCCGCGCCCACGTGCGGCGGCGAGCTCCGCGGGCTCCGGCAACCTGGCCCTTCCGCGCGACATCCGCGACTTCACCGCGCGGGGCCCGGCCCTGACCCGACTGATGGAACTGGCACAGGAGGCCGATGCGCACGCGGGGACGGTCACCGTCGTCGCCGGGCAACCCGGCCTCGGCAAGACCGCGTTCGCGGTGCACGCCGCGCACCGGCTCGCCCCGCACTTCCCCGACGGCCGGTTCGCCCTGGATCTGCACGGCATGGATGCCGAACCGACCACACCGCGCGATGCGCTGGCCCGGCTACTGGGGGCCGTGGGCGTCGCCGACGCGGCGATGCCCGCCGACACCGACGACCGTGCCGGCCTGTGGCGGTCCCTGGCAGGCGAGCGGCGCATGCTCCTGCTGCTGGACAACGCCGCCGCAGAGTCTCAGGTCGCCCCGCTGCTGCCGGGGGCCGGTCCGTCGCTGACGATCGTCACGAGCCGCCACGCCCTGGCGGGCCTGGAGTCCGTCCACCGCACCGACCTGGCGCTGCTGCGCCGCGAGGAGGCCGTGGAACTTCTCACCCGCATCGTCGGCCCGGACCGGGTGCGGGCCGAGGCCCAGGCCGCACGCGACCTCGCCGACCTGTGCGGGCACCTGCCGCTCGCCGTGCGGATCGCCGGCCAGCGGCTCCTGAGCCGGCCGCATGAACGCCTCGGCAAGCTCGTCGCCCGGCTGGCCGCCGAAAGCCGCAGACTGGACGGCCTCCAGGCCGGAAACCTGCAGGTTCGGGCCGCGTTCGCGCTCTCCTACCGCCAACTGGCCCCCGACGCGCGGATCCTGCTCCGGCGCGCCGCGCTGGCCGCCGGAGGGGACTTCAGTCCCGAGACCGCCGCCGTCCTGGCCGGCCTGGCCCACGACGAGGCGGTCGCCTGCGCCGAGGAACTGACCGATGCCGGACTGCTCCAGAGCGATCCCGACGCCGAGCGGTACCGCTTCCACGACCTGCTCCGGCTGTACGCCGCAGAACAGGTCGACAGCGAGGACGGCCCCGACGTCCGCGACGCCGTCCTCGACCGGACCGCGGACTGGATGCTGCGCCGGGCCACCGCCGCCGCCCTGCACTTCGACGTCGACCACGAGCGCACCGCGCCGCAGAGCGACCCCGACCCCGGCCGAGCGCCCACCGGCCGGGACGAGTCACGGGCCTGGCTGGAGGCCGAGCGGGCCCAGTGGCTCGCCGCGCTGCGCCGGGCCCATGACGCGGGCCGGCACCGGCAGGTCCTGGACACGGCCCAGGCCATGCACTGGTTCTCCGACCTCAACCAGCACTGGGAGCAGTGGGTGGAGGTCTTCCGGCGCTCCGCGGACGCCGCCCGCCGACTGGGCAGCAGGCAGGAGGAGGCCGTACACCTCAACTACCTCGCCTGGGCGCACAACCTCTGCGTGCACGACCCCCACGCCGCCCTCACCGCGGCCGACGGCGCGCTGGCGGCGGCCGGCGAGTGCGGGGACGGGCTCCAGCAGGGCTGGGCCCTCGGGTACGGCGCCGGCGCCCTGCACCGGCTGGGCCGCACCGAGGAGGCGGAGGAGCGGCTGCGCGAGGCGGCCCGCTGCCTCGCCCCGCAGGAGTCCCCCCAGGCCCGGCTGGCCGAGCTGACCATTCTCAACACCCTCGGCACCCTTCTGCGCCAGAGCGGCCGGGCAGCCGAGGCGCTCGAGATCCACCGCCGCAGCGAGCGCATCTGCCGCGCGGGGGTCCCCGGCCGCACGGACGAGGTCATCGCCCTGTACTACGCCGTCGCCCGGCAGCAGATCGGCAACGACCTCGCGGCCCTGGAACGCTGGCACGAAGCCGAGGCGCCCCTGCGGCAGGCCCTCGCCGCCTTCGACGCCGCACAGATGCCGGCCTGGTCCGGGCAGGCCCGGCTCGACCTGGGCCGGGTACTCGGCGCCACAGGACACCCGGAGGCCCGTCAGACCCTCCTCACCGCCCGCGACACCCTCGCCGCCATGCGAAGCCCCCGCCAGGCGGAGGCCGCCGAGGCCCTCACGGCTCTCGACGCACGCGACGCATGAGAGGCGCGCCGCCTTCGAGCCGTCGCCCTCCCGCCCTCAGCGACGGAATCCAACCGGTAACTGACGAAACGTCATGTGCCTTTGACCATCACGGCATTGGCGACGGTGGTCGTGGCGGTCATGGCGGTCACAGCTCGACGGAAGCGGCCGTGGAGCGGTAGCGCTGCCGAGCGCCGAAGTCCTGGTAGTCGTCGCCCAGCCATCCGGCACTGTGGTTGAGGAGCTGGCGCACGGTGACCTGCGACGACGCGAACGGGTCGGCCACGGCGAAGCCGGGGAGATATCGGCGTACCGGGGCATCCAGCGCGACCTTGCCGCGCTCGGCCAGGCGACAGGTCAGCTGAGCGGTGCGCCCAGGTCAGGACGGCCACGCGCTGGGCGCCGAGGGCGTCGTCGAGGCCCGACACGTCGAAGAAGCCCGTCGGGGTGGAACGCGGCGATCGCAGCCGCCCCGGTGGGACCGCCCCGGCGGCGTGCAGGATTCCCGGGCCGGTCACAGGCACGGCGGAGCCGAGGGGATCGAGCAGGCCGCCAGGTCGGCCGCGTCGGTCAAGGCACAGAAGGCTGTGCCACGTTCTGGCTGACTCCGGGAGCTGGTCGCCCCGTTACTGCCGGGGTGCGCTGCTCGACCGCAAGGCGGCGGGACCGCTCCGCGTGACGAGCAGGTCGTGTTCACCGCAGTGGTGTACGTGGCGACCAGCGGCTGTGCCTGGAGTTCATGATTATCGCGACGGGATGCGGATGCCGTCGCTGAACTCGCCTGGCACGTCTCATAAGGTCTCATGGGACGGCCCGTTCACCGGGACAGTGGACGGGCCGTGGGGCTGGGTGTGCAGACCTCGGGTCAGCGGGGGCCGAAGCCGCCGTAGGGCCGCAGCGGAATGATCTGGAAGCTCGACATCTCCTTTTGTGCCAGCGGAAGTGCAGCCACAGCTGTTTCGGCGTCGTGCAGCGAGTCAGCTTCGAGCAGGAAGCAGGCGCCTCGGGTATCCCCGCGGAGCCAGATCTGACGGAGTGCCCCATCGGCATAGAGCTCTCGAACCGTCTCGGTTTCCTGCGGCAGGACCGCCGCGAAGTCCTCGTCGCTGAACCGGTCGCTGTAGCGCTGTGTGATCACCATGAATTGCACATGCCGAAACTATCAAGGCATGAGAAAGCCATCGAACACAGCGACGGCTGGCAGGCTTCCCCTGGACACCTCGGCGATGCGGGCTTCGAGGGCTGCTGCGCGCCGCCCCTGGAACCGGAGTTCGCAGCTGGCGGCTTCGTGTCGTCCGTCGAGGGGAGGGCGGTGGTCGGCGGTGAGCCGGCGGACGCGCTGCTTGAGCGTGGCGTTCTCGGTGGTGATGCGTCGGATGGCTTCCTCTGCGAGGCGACCTGGCGCGAACGCGCGCTGAACGCCGAGGAGGCACTCGACACCGCCCGCTCCGACATCCTCACCCAGCCGCACCCCCATCGGCGAACTGCATGCGGTTGGCTGATGCGGACGGCGCAAGCACGGTGCCGTGTGCATCGAGCCTGCCTTGTCAGGGCTTCGGGTCGATGGCGTGGGTGCGCCGGTGGTGGTCGTAGTGGCTGGTGTGCATTTCGGCCCAGTTCTGCAGGTGTTGCAGTGCCGGGGTGGCGCTGCGGGCGAGGTCGGTCAGGTCGTACTGCACCGTGGGTGGGCGGCTGGTGTGCACGGTGCGGGTGATCAGCCCGCCGGCTTCGAGGTCGCGCAGGGTCTGCGCGAGCATCTTGTCGCTGACGCCGCCGGCCCGCCGGCGCAGCTCGGACCAGCGTTGCGGGCCGTCCATGAGGTCGACCAGGACCAGGGCGGCCCAACGAGCCGTGACCAGGTCGAACAGCTGCCTGCCGGGGCAGGCGGGATTGCGGACGTTTCCTCGCGCGCTTTCCTGCACGTGCTCACCTCACCTGAAGGTATGTACTTCCCAGAAGAAAGTAACTCGGCGAGAGTGAGTGAGCCAACCCCTGATCGTCAAGGAGTACCTGTGGTAACCGACGTTGCCGTGACCCGCGCCGTGAACACCGTGACGGTGCTCGGCGGTCCCACCGCGCTGATCCGCCTGGCCGGCTGGACGCTGCTGACCGACCCGACCTTCGACGCCGCCGGCACCGAGTACCGAGACGGCCCGGTCCTGGTGCGCAAGACCGCTGACCCGGCGCTGAAGCCCGCACAACTGCCCGCTCTGGACGCTGTCGTGGTCAGCCACACCGGGCATCAGGACAACCTCGACACCGCCGGGCGTACGGTGGTTTCCGGCGCCTCGGAGGTGTTCACCACGGTCGCCGGCGCCACCGATCTCGGGGGCGCAGCCGTCGGCCTGGAGCCCTGGCAGACCCGGACCCTGTCGAAGCCGGGCCGCACGCCGCTGAACGTCACCGCGGTCCCCGCCCGCCACGGGCCCGTCGGCACCGAGGACATCACCGGTCCGGTCACCGGCTTCCTCCTGCACACCGACGACGGCTCGGCACCGAGCGTGTACGTCTCCGGTGACACCGTCGACCTGGACGCGATGAGCGCGCTGGCCGGCCGGTACCGCGTCGACGTGGCGCTGCTGCACCTGGGTGCGGCCGGCTTCGAGGAACTCGGTGACGTACGGCTGTCGCTGACCGCGACCCAGGCCGTCGAGGCCCGCCGCCTGCTCGGCGACCCCCTCGTGGTGGCCGTGCACGCCGAGGGCTGGGCGCACTACACCGAAGACCGCGGCCACGTCCAGCAGGTCTTCGACGCCGCCGGCGTCCCGCTGCACTGGCCCACCCCGGGCGAGCCCGTCAGCCTGCCCGACCCGCACACCCGCTGACACCTCAGCCTGGGCCGCCGCCGGCGCACCGGCCCGCTCCTTCCAGGGCGCCGGTGACACGGGGGCGGCTGCGGCCACCGCACTGCATGAGGGCCTCGCCACTGTGCCGGAAAGATCATCGGTGCGCACGACGGCGCCCAGCTGTTTGTGGGGCTGAGGCCGCGCACCACCGGTCAATGGCTTACGTGGATCGACCGTTCGCGGACGGGCCCGTCCGCGAACGAAGGAAAGAAACGGAAAGAAGATGAAACCGGAAGCCGTACACGAGCGCTTCGCCCGGTACCTCAAGGACCGCGACCTCGACGGACTGGGTTCCCTGTTCGACGAGGACGCCATGTTCGTGCCGGGACCGGGACAGGAGCCCGTCCACGGAAGGGCAGGCATCAAGGAAGCGCTGAAGCCCTACCTCGCGTCGCCCAGCACCATGGAGGTGGGGGCCAGGTCGGTCCATCAGAACGGCGACTTGGCGATGGTCCAGGCGTCCTGGCGGATCACGGGCGAGAGCGGCGTCGTGGAAGGAAACGCGGTCGAGGTGATGAGGAGGACGAGCGAAGGGGACTGGGTCTACATCATCGACAACCCCTACGGGGTCTGACTCTCGTCATCCCGGCATCACCGTCGGCCGACGGAACCTCGCCCCGGCAGCGGCGGCCGTATCAACTTCAGCACCACGATCGCCCGCCGCAGTCGGGACCGGATCCTTCGCAGTCCGACTCATCCGTCCGAGCCTGGATCCAGTACCCAACCGTCGCTGCCTGATCGGCTACCCGAGCGGTTTCACGGGCAGCGGTTTGCTCGCCTTTATCGGGCGAGGGGCGACTTGTCGCGCGCAGTCAGATGACGGGCCAACACGCGGGTGGTGCTGCCGTCGTCCTCCGTGAGGTCCCGGACATGCTCGAAACCGATTCCGTCCAGCAGGGTCAGTGAGGCCTTGTTCAGTGCAGCTACGGTGGCGTAAACCTCGGTCAGCCCGAGGGTGTCGAAGCCATGAGCGACGATCGCCTCTGCCACCTCGGTCCCCAGGCCAGACCCCCATGCCACCGGAGCCAGAGCGTAGATGATCTCGTGGCCTCCGACGACGTCGGTCGGCTTGATCTCGGCATGCCCGACCAGGAGTCCCTCCCGACGGACAGCCCAGACATCGAACAGTTCCTGGGCGTAGACCTTCGTGAAGATCCGCCCGAACAGGGCCCGGTCTGCTGCTTCGGAAGCGGGGCCGTCACCCATCCACTGCGACACCCTGGTGTCCTGGAACAGGGCGACGAAGTCCTCTTCGTCCTCAGGGATGTACGGCTCCAGCAGCAGCCGCTCGGTGCGCAGAGTTGGGGTCACGGACGACGACGTTACCCACGCGGCATCCAGGTCGGCCAACCACGTTCCCCTGCGCAGAGATCGCGCTTCCCGTCGCCATGCCGCACAGCGCGGCCGGTGCCGCAGGCCGAGCCATCATGCGGAGCCACTTACATGGCCGACCAGCCGAGTCCGGACCCCTCGCGCCCTTTCGACGGGGATTCATTTCTGCCGCGGGTCGGTGAGGGCCGGCGCGCGGTTCCCCGCGCCCGTTCCGGGGCGGTGCACCGCCCGCGGATTACTCCCCAGGGAGTAATCCGCACCCGACGTCGCCCCCGGAAGTACGCGCCACCTCGCCCTCCCGCCCGACGAAAGCCGTGGCTCTCACCGGAAGTCTGGGGATCGAAGCAGACACCACCCGGAGGGAGATCGGTCAATGAGGGCCGGAAAGACAACCACGACGAGAACGGGGCGCGGGCGAGCCGTTCCATGGGCGGTGCTCGGGCTGTGGATCGCCGTGATCGCGCTCGTCGGGCCGTTCGCGGCGAAGCTCGCCGACGTGCAGCACGACAAGGTCACCGACTACCTGCCGGCGAGCGCGGACTCGACGCAAGTGGCGAAGATCGAGGAGAAGTTGCCCGGTGGCGAGACCACCGAGATGGTGCTCGTCTATCACCGCGACGGCGGGCTCAGCGCCGCCGACCGGGAGACCGCGGCCGGGCAGGTCGCGGAGATCACCCGGCAGCACGAGCTGATCGGCGGTGCTCCCCAGGGGATTCCGTCCAAGGACGGCACGACCCTGATGTACCCGATCGCCAGCAACGAGCCCGGGGCGGACGAGGAGAAGCAGAACCAGCTCGTGACCGACGTTCGCAAAGTCGCCCGGGGCGAAGGCGGGTTGAGCGTCGATGTGGGCGGCACGGGCGCGCTGGCCACCGACTCCGGCGCGGTCTACGACTCGCTCGGCGGACCGCTGCTCTACACCACCGTCGCCGTCGTCGCCATACTGCTGATCCTGATCTACCGCAGCCCCGTGCTGTGGCTCGTGCCCCTCGTCGTCGCCGGGATCGCCGACTACATGTCGATGGGCGTCGCCTACGGCCTCAACCAGGCCTTCGGCACGACCGTCTCGGGGCAGAGCTCGGGTGTGATGACCATCCTCGTGTTCGGGGCGGGCACGGACTACGCGCTGCTGCTCGTCTCGCGCTACCGGGAGGAGCTGCGGCGCGTCGAGCGACCGTACGAGGCCATGGTCGCCGCCCTGCGCGGCTGCGGGCCCGCCGTGCTCGCCTCCTCCGGCACCGTCGCCGCCGGACTGCTGTGCCTGCTCGCCGCCGACCTCAACAGCAGCCGGGGCATGGGCCCGCTCGGCGCCGTCGGTGTGCTGTGCGCGCTGATCGCGATGATCACCCTGCTCCCCGCCGTCCTCGTACTGGTCGGACGGCGGGTGTTCTGGCCGCTCGTGCCCGCCTTCGGGAGCACAACCAAGCAGCGGCGGAGCCTGTTCTCGGCGATGGGCAGCTCTGCCGGACGCAGGCCGCTGACCGTACTCGCGAGCGGTGCCGTACTGCTCGGCGCCCTCGCCCTCGGCTCACTCAACCTGCCGGGACCGCTCAAGCAGGAGGACTCCTTCGTCAAGAAGCCGGAGGCCGTCGTCGCGATGGAGACCCTTGCCAAGGCCTATCCCGGACAGGGCAGCCAGCCCATCGACGTGATCACCCCGCAGGGGCGTGCCGACGAGACCCTCGCGACCGTCCGCGGCACACCAGGCGTGGGCAGCGCGGAGAAGGAGCGTACGGGAGACGGCTGGACCGAGATCGCCGTCTTCGCGAAGAGCGCACCCCAGTCGGCGGAGGAGACCGCCACCATCAAGTCCCTGCGGCACGAACTGAAGGGCTCCTACGTCGGCGGGGACAGCGCCCAGCAGATCGACCTGGAGGTCACCAACGCCCGCGACACGAAGATCGTCGTACCGCTCGTCCTCGTCTTCGTGATGCTCATCCTCATCGGGCTGCTGCGGAGTCTGGTCGCACCGCTGCTCCTGGTGGTCGCGGTCGTCGCGGTGTGGGGCGCCTCCCTCGGGATCGGCGGACTCGTCTTCGAACCGCTCCTCGGCCTCAAGGGCACCGATCCGGGGCTCGGACTGCTGTCCTTCGTGTTCCTGGTCGCCCTCGGCGTCGACTACGGCATCTTCCTCATGCACCGGATGAGGGAGGAGTCCCTGGCGGGAGCGGAACCGGCCACGGCGGCACTCACCGCACTGCGCACCACCGGCGGCGTCATCGCCTCCGCCGGACTCGTCCTCGCCGCGACCTTCGCCGTGCTGACGAACATGGGCCTGGTCCAGCTGGTCCAGCTCGGCTTCGTGATCGCCGTCGGCGTCCTGCTCGACACCTTCCTCGTACGGACGTATCTGGTGACCAGTGCCAGCGTCGCCCTGGGCCGGAAGGTGTGGTGGCCGGGCGCGCTCTCACGGCAACCCGGGCCGGCCGAACCGGCCGGGTCGAACGGAAGGGGCGGACCGACCGAGCCGCCCCGGCAGCCGGAACCCCTCGGCGCACCCTGAACACGCTGATCGTTCACCTTGATCCGGCGAACCCGCCCGCCCAGGCGCCTCTGCTTCCGCAGGGGCGCCCGGGTTCCCGTACGAGTACTGGAAGATGGAGCCGTGGAAGAACGGGGAACGACCACAGGGGTACGCGACCGGTCGGCGGCGGAGACGGCGGCCGGTGGCGGCGGGTGGTCCCGCTGCGCCGAGCGCGTCATGTCCGCCATCAACCGCGAACCGCTGACCGCACCGCACCGCACCCGCAACGACGCGGTCCTCGCCGTGTGCGTCGCCGTGCTGGCCGTAGCCATCGCCTGTACGGGCGGCGAAGGGATCCGGCCCGACCCTCTCGGCTGGACGCTGCTGCTCGCCGGGCACGTACCCCTCGTATGGCGGCGCCGCCGTCCGGTGATGGCCCTGCTCGGGATGGCAGCCTGCATAGCTCCGTACCAGGCCCTCGACTACAACCCCGCCCCACCCATCCCCGCGACCGTCCTGGCGCTCTACACCGTCGCGGCGACGGGCGCCGTACGCCGCACGCTGCTCACCGGCGTCGCCGTCCTCGGTGCGACAGCGATCGGCAACGGCCTCGTCAACCCGATGGGGGCGCTGGAGTCCCTGGAGATCTCCGGCTGGATCATCGCGGTCCTGTTCATCGGGATCGACGTCCGTTACTACCGCCGGTACGTCGCCTCCATCGTCGAGCGGGCCGAACGGGCCGAACACACCCGGGAGGAGGAGGCCAGGCGCCGCGTCGCCGAGGAACGGCTGCGGATGGCCCGTGACCTGCACGACCTGCTCGCCCACAGCATCACGCTCATCGGCGTGCAGACGTCCGTGGCGGCCCACGTCCTCACCGCCGACCCCGAGCGCCTCGACCGCAAGGCCGTCGCCCGGGCACTGGACGACATCGCGGGGACCTGCCGGACCGCCCGAGGGGAACTGCGTACGACGCTGGAGGTGCTGCGGGCGCATGACACGGTCGTGGGAGTGGGCGCGGACCCGGGGCCCGGTTCCGCGTCCGGTTCTGTCTCCGGGGCCGAGGACATGCGGGGGCCGCTGCCCGGGATCGACGGACTGGCCGATCTCGCGGAGACCGGCCGGGTGGCCGGGGCCAAGGTCGAACTCTCCGTCCGCGCGGACGACATCCCGCCCTCCGTGGGCGCCGCCGCGTACCGGATCGTGCAGGAGGCGCTCACCAACGCCGTACGTCACGGCGGCCGCGAGGACCTCACCGTGCGAGTGGGTCTGTGGACCGCGGACGGCGCACTGCGGGTGAGCGTCAGAGACGACGGGACGGGCGGGGACGAGGGCTCGGGCGGCGGGATGGGCCCGTCCGACGGCAGGCCGGGGTTCGGGCTCATCGGAATGCGGGAGCGGGCCCGTTGCCTGGGCGGCACACTGGACGCCGGCCCGGGGCCCGCCGAGGGCTTCGAGGTGACCGCCACACTGCCGCTGTCCCGGGAGGACGAGATCCGATGACCATCCGCGTACTGCTGGCCGACGACCAGAACCTCGTCCGGGCCTCCTTCGCGATGCTCGTCTCGTCGGCAGGTGACATGGAGGTCGTCGCCGAGGCGGGCACCGGGCGGGAGGCCGTGGCGCTGGCCCGGTCCGCGCGGGCCGATCTCATCGTGATGGACATCCGCATGCCCGACCTCGACGGGATCGAGGCGACCCGGCTCATCGCCGCCGACGAGGATCTCGCGGGGGTGAAGGTGCTCGTCCTGACGACGTACGAGACCGACGAGAACATCGTCGAGGCACTGCGGGCCGGGGCGTCCGGCTTCCTCGTGAAGGACATCAGGCCGGCCGAACTCCTCGACGCCATCAGGACGGTGGCCGCGGGGGAGTCCCTCCTCTCGCCCGGTCCCACCTCGCGGCTGATCGCCCGCTTTCTGCGCGCGCCGAACACCGGGACGCCACCCGCGCTGGGCGGACCGAGCGGGCTGTCCGAACGAGAACGGCAGGTGCTCGCGCTGGTCGCGCGCGGTCTCAACAACCCCGAGATCGCCGACGCGTTGGGACTCAGCCCGCTGACCGCGAAGACCCATGTCAGCCGGATCATGGGCAAGTTGGGGGCGAGGGACCGGGCACAGCTGGTGATCGTGGCGTACGAGTCGGGGCTTGTGATACCTGGGACTGTCTGAGTTCCAGGGCGCGGCGCCGGCCGCTCCGAAGTCGCTGGGGGCGCTCCACGAGCTGTCGTCGAAGCCGGCCGTCTCCCAGGCGCTCATGACCGCCCCGCGGTGTCGGCTGATTCGGTGCATGCCGGGCGACGGTGTCGGCCTGGGGCAGCTCCGTTGCGGCCGGCACCCTCTCGGCGCGAGTCGCCGCCTGGCTACGAGGCTGCGGCCTTGCGTTCCCTGCGGGATCGCAACCACGAGCCCAGGAACCAGACGGCCACGACCGACCCGGACGTCACCGCAGTGTTCAGCCAGCCCCGGTAAATGCCCGCGAAGCCGGTGACGAAGCACATGACGATGGTGAACACGGCCCAAATCATCAACCATCGAGCCGTCTTGGCCAGTCGCCTCTGTTCTCGCACAGCGTGAGGATAACGGTGGGCCTGAACGAGAGCGGGCCAGTCGTCGAACTGTCGTGTTCCACACAAGTCGCAGACGCTCTCACCGTGCGGCAGGCACCTGTCGAGGGCGTATGGCTGCATCTGCGGTCTGTTCGCTCGTCTACGGCGCCGTGAAGAGCAGCGGGAAGCGCAGGCCCAACCAAGGTCGGCGGCCCCAGGCGACGACCTTGGCGCGGGCCATGGTGGTGCGGGCGGTCCAGCGGCCCAGGGCGAGGAGCAGGAAGGCGACGGGGTCGATAGCTATCGTGCAGTCGGGCCGGCGGGGCGGGGTGTCGGTGACCGTGGGCACACCGTCCGCGAAGGTGACGGCGAAGCGGTCCCGGCCGATGCGCAGCAGGTAGCACGCACGGTGGCCGGCCGCGCCGGCGTTCACCACACGCGGCATGGCGAGCCGCATGAAGGGCAACGTGAACGCGACCACCTCCCGGTTGACCATGTGGGGCCCGCGCAGCGCGACCGCGATGTCGTATCCGTGCCCGAGCAGGTGCGTGAGCAGGTACGAGCCGAGGGTGGTCATGTTCATCGGCCCCATCGGCGTCAGGACCGACTCATGGGGACTGCGGCCGGCCGCGGCCGCGACGAAGGCCCGGGCCGTCTCCGCCGTCTCCGCGCCGAGGACTGCCGGATCCCGCTGCGGAAAGGCGGCCAGAGCCGCACGGTTGGCCGCCGCGAGGCCGCTGGGCGTGCCATCGCCGTAGGGGCGTTCCTCGCCCGCCGCGATGTCCGCCATCAGCTTCCCGGCCAGCGCGAGGTGGGCCGCCGCCTCGCCCACCGTCCACTCCGCGCCCCGCAGCGGCGTGTGCGGGTCGGCTCCCGCCTGCAGCAGCTCCGCGATCCGGTCGGCGGTGGCGACAATGGCGTCCTCGAGTGTCATGAACGCGATCGTGTCGGCGCTCGGACGTCCTGTCCAGTGCCCTGGCGGTCCCCCTCCCGCCTCTTTTCGAAGGCCGCTTGCCGGGCGTGGACGACGGCGTGGACGCCGAACGCGCCCGAGCCGCGGCGAGGGAACTGCCGCTCGCCGGAGTCCTCGGCCCGGGTGCCCGCCTGCCCCGGCGGCCGTCGCCACGGCGCTCATCGAGCGGCTCGGGACCCGGCTGCCCCGACGTCCGGCGTTTCTCGCACGGGGAGCAACGCGTGGGACGTCGTTCGTCCGCCCGGCGCGAGTGCGTGCAGGACCGGCGGAGTCCGGTCGACGGCGGGGAACGGGCCGTCGTCAGCGCGGTCGAGGGCCGCCTGCAGAGCCCGGAAGTCATGGGGTCGGCCGGCCGCCACGGCTCCCACGGGGCGGCCGCGGGCGGTGGCCAGGGCGGCGAAGTCGAAACCGGTGAGGTCGCCCTGCACCGTCAGGCAGTCGGCGTCGGTGAACCGGCCGGCCATCTGCAGCATGACGCCATACTGGTGGGTCCACGACCAGGGGGCCGCCGTGAAAGGGACGCGGGCGCCGATCATGTTCCTGGCCACCGCGGCAGCGTGCTGCCGGGCGTGGTTCCACTGCTCCACGCGCACCCGTCGGCCCGGGGTTCGGTCGGGGCGCAGCGCCACGTCTCCCGCTGCGAAGACGCGCGGATCGCTGGAAGCGCCCATGGCGTCGACGACGATGCCGTCCCCCACGGCCAAGCCCGCCCGGGCGGCCAGTTCGACGTCGGGCCGTATGCCGCAGGCGACCAGTACCGCGTGGGCCTGCCAGCTCCTTCCGTCCCGGGCGGTCGCCACGAGCGCGCCGCCCCGCGGGGCGAGTCCCGTGAGCGTGACGCCGGTGTGCACGCGAGTGCCGTGGCTCCGGTGAAGCCGCAGGACGGCGCGGCGCAGCGGGGCGGGCAGCGACCGCCGCAAGGGCTCCGCGCCGGATTCCAGGACGGTGACGTCGATGCCCTTCGAGCGGGCGCTCGCCGCGACCTCCAGGCCGAGGAGTCCCGCACCGATGACCAGCAGCGGGCCGCCGGACTCCAGGTCGGCGCGGAGTGCGGGCACGTCACCGAGGCCGCGCAGGGTGTGGACGTGGTCGTGCCCGGCGGCGTACGGCAGGCGGCGCGCGCGTCCTCCGGTGGCCAGCAGCAGCCGGTCGTACGGCACGCGGCTTCCGTCGGAGCACTCCAGGACACCGTCGGCGATGCCCGTGGCCTTGGTGCCGGTGCGCAGTTCGATGTCCAGTTCCTCCCATGTCGTCTGCGGTTTCAGACGGAGTTGTTCGGGCGTCAGGCGGCCCTGCAGGAGGTCCTTGGACAGCGGTGGCCGTCGGTACGGGGGGTGGGGGTCGTCGCCGATCAGGAGGAGACGGCCGGCGAAGCCCTCCTGGCGCAGGGTGAGTGCCGCGGTCGCGCCGGCGATGCCGGTGCCGACCACGGCGACGGTGCGCGGCGCGGTCTCAGGCACGGGAGGCCTCGACCATCCGGAAGTCGGCCTTGGCTGCCCCGCAGTCGGGGCAGGACCAGTCGTCCGGGATGTCGTCCCAGCGGGTGCCGGGGGCGATGCCCTCGTCGGGCCAGCCCTGCGCCTCGTCATAGACGAAACCGCAGACCAGGCATTCCCAGATCTTCATGTCAACTCCTCGAAGTCGATCTTCTCGCGGACCCCGCAGTCCGGGCAGGGCCAGTCTTCGGGCACGTCCGTCCAGGACGTACCGGCGGGGAAGCCCTCGCGTGGGGCGCCCGACCGTTCCTCGTACACGTAGCCGCAGACAGGGCACGCGTAGCGGCTCATGTGCGGCTCCCGCGGCGGGTGAAGAGTCCGGATCCGGTGCGCGGGTGGACGTTGGCCCGGGTGAGGTCACCGTCGTAGTGGGCGAGGAGTCTGGGGTCCATGACCCGGCGCCACAGCGGCGGCACGACGGCGAGCAGGATCATGCCCGCGTAGCCGGTGGGCAGTTGCGGGGACTCCTCGAAATGGCGCAGGGCCTGGTAGCGGCGGGTGGGGTTGGCGTGATGATCGCTGTGCCGCTGCAGGTGGTAGAGGAAGACGTTGGAGGCGATGTCGTCGCTGTTCCAGCTGTGCTGCGGGGTGCAGCGCTCGTAGCGGCCCGAGGCTGTCCTTTGGCGCAGCAGGCCGTAGTGCTCCAGGTAGTTGACGACCTCCAGCAGACAGAAGCCGATGACCGCCTGGACCACCAGATACGGCAGCACGTCCACGCCGAACACGGCGATCAGCGCGGCGAAGAGGACCGCTGACATCGCCCACGCGCCGAGCACGTCGTTGTGCGGGGTGTACGGGCTCTTACCCAGCCGCCCGAGCCGCTGCTTCTCCAGGTGCCAGGCCGAGCGGGCGCTGCCGTGGACCGAGCGGGGCAGGAACCGCCAGAAGGACTGGCCGAAGCGGGAGCTCGCGGGATCCTCGGGAGTGGCGACCCGGACGTGGTGGCCGCGGTTGTGCTCGATGTAGAAGTGCCCGTAGCAGGTCTGGGCGAGGGCGATCCGGGCCAGCAGCCGTTCCAGCCCTTCCTTCTTGTGGCCCAGTTCGTGGGCGGTGTTGATGCCGAATCCGGCGACGATGCCGACGGTGAGGGTGAGCCCCGCCCGGTCCGCGACCGACAGATCGCCTTGGGACCACAGCCGGCAGGCCAGCACCAGCCCGGCGTACTGGAGGGGCAGGAAGAGGTAGGTGCACCAGCGGTAGTACCGGTCGGACTCGAGCCACGCGAGGACGCTGTCGGGCGGATTGTCGGAGTCCTTGCCGATCAGCAGGTCCAACATGGGGATCAGGCCGAAGACGACCGGCGGCAGGAGCCACCAGAAGAAGCCCTGGCCCGTCAGCGTCGCCAGGCCCCACGCCGCGAACGGGAAGGCGGGCAACACCAGTCCGAGCAACCACAGGTAGCGCTTGCCGTCTCGCCACGCCACCTGTGATCGCGCTCCGAGCGGATTCGAGGTCTCTGCCATGCCCCACCTCTACTGGACACTATGACGGTTAACTGTCCAGAAACTAGACAGTGACCATGTCGTTCGTCAAGGCGTGGGAGCAGCTCGTTAAGATGGGCGCCGATGACGCGCTATCGAGAGTCGGTCCGTTCCCTGCTCAAGGAACGGATCCTGGACGCCGCTCACGAGCGGGTCGCGACCGAGGGCTGGGACCGGCTGAAGATGACCCACATCGCCACCACTGCCGGAGTGAGCCGGCAGACCGTCTACACCGAGTACGGCTCCAAGGCGGCCATCGGACAAGCGCTCGTCATGCGCGAGGTGGAACGCTTTCTCACCGGCATACAGGACCAACTCCTGGCCCATGGCCAGGACATGCGGGCCGCCATCACGGCCGCGATCAGGTACACCTTGCGCACGGCAGCCGACAATTCCCTGCTCAAGGCCATCCTGACCAGCAGCCGGGGCGGCGACGACGACCTGCTCACCCACCTGACGACCCGCTCCGAGCCGTTGCTGGACACCGCCATCGGCATGCTCACCGCCTACGTCGCGGAGGCCTGGCCAGAGATCGACGCCCACTCGCGGGGCCTGGCAGTCGAGGCGGTGGTGCGCCTGACGGTCAGCCACCTCGTCCAGCCGGTCCTGCCGCCCGACCTCTGCGCCGATCGCATCGCCGAGGTCACCATGCGCGTCGCGCAAGCGTGAACGCGCGCACGGGGAGCGTATTTCGCGCGCGTTCGCTTCCACTGCGTCGGAGACGGCTCGTCGCTCGCGGTCCGATGACGGGCCGGCATGCGTGCGGTGCTGCCGTCGTCCTCGGTGAGGTCGGGGCAAGGGCGAAATCGGGACTGTCCAGCAGCGCCCCTCGCACGCCCCTATGCCCTCGGGCTCGGAGTTGGTGGGGTGGGTCAGTCGCCGACGTGGATGCCGGGGCGGCGGGTGGGGTCGGGTTCGTTGCTGCGGATGATCTCGCGGGTGACGGGGGCGGTGTCGCCGCGCCCCAGGAGGAAGTAGCGGAGCATGTGCTTGAGGGGACTGCCTTCGGCCCAGGCGAAGTAGCAGTGTGGTTTGACGCCGGTGGTGTCGCGCAGGGCGAGCAGGATGGCCGCGATGGCGTTGGGGGCGGCCGGGGCCTCGGCGCGCAGGACGCGGTAGGGGCCGACCTCGACGCCGTGGATGGTGAGGGTGTCGCTGAAGTCGGAGGGGTCGACGACGTCGATCTCGAGGAACAGAACGTCGGCGCGGCCGGGGACCGGGTTGGCGCCGCGCTGTTCGTGTTCCTTGGCCGCGTATTCGGCCTCCTCGCCGTTCTCCCTGCGGTTGGCGATGATGTTGATGGACTGGTCGTACGCGAGGGTGTCGGTGATGAAGCGGCGAGCATCGGCGTCGAACACCAGCCGGTCGGCGCGCAGTTCGGTGGTGCGCGAGACGCGGGAGACCAGCGAGACGATGATGATGCCCAGGATGAAGAAGCCGGAGATGGCGATGCCGTTGGGCTTGTCGACGATGTTGGCGATCAGTGCGTAGGACAGGACCGCGGTCAGGAGCGCGAAGCCGGTGGCGGCTGTGCGCTTGCGGTGGCGGACTACGGATACGGTCACGGCGAAGGCGCCGGAGACCATCATGGCCAGGATCCCGGTGGCGTAGGCGCCGGCCTGTTTGTCGACGTCCGCGTCGAAGGCGATGGTGATGATGACGCACAGCACGGTGTAGACGATGACCACCGGGCGTACGGCGCGGCCCCATTCGGGGGCCATGCCGTAGCCGGGCAGGTAGCGGGGGACGATGTTGATCAGACCGGCCATCGCTGATGCGCCGGCGAACCAGAGGATCAGGATGGTGCTGACGTCGTAGACGGTGCCGAACGCCTGCCCGACGTGCTCGTGCGCGAGCCAGGACAGGGCGCGGCCGTTGGCGGCGCCGCCGGGCTCGAACTCCTTGTGGGGGATGAGGATGGTGGTCGCGAAGCTGGCGGCCAGGAGGTACACGCTCATCGCGAGGGCCGCGGTGGTGAGCAGGCGGCGGGTGTTGCGGATCCTCGAGCGCAGGCGCTCTTGTGCGTCGGCGCCGTCGGCGGCGATGAGCGGCATCATGCTCACGCCGGTCTCGAAACCTGACAGGCCCAGGACCAGGAGCGGGAAGGCCAGGAGAGCAGGGCCTGCCAGGTCGCCGAAACCGCCGCCTTCACCGAGGGCGTCCTTCCAGGCGGAAACGGCGGCGGGCGTGGTGAACACGTCGTTGAGAGCGAAGGCGATGACCACCGCGTTGAGGATGAGGAAGGCGGCCACCAGCGGGATGGCCACCTTGACTGCTTCGCTGAACCCCAGGAGGAAGACCCCGCCCAGGATCAGCAGCAACACGACCGTGAGGGCGACTTGGTGGCCGTGCAGGGCCTGGGGGAAGAAGGGGTTCTCCACCACGTGGACGGAGGCGTCCGCCGTGGACAACGTGATCGTGATGATCCATGAGGTCGCGACGAACCCGAGCAGGACCAGGACGAACAGCTTCCCCCACCAGAACGGCAGCAGGTCCTCCAGCATCGCCACCGATCCGGCGCCGTGCGGGCTCTCCTTGGCGACCCGCCGGTACATCGGCAGCATGCCCAGCAACGTCAACGCCACGATCAGCAGCGTCGCCAGCGGGGAAACGGCGCCGGCCGCCAGGGCGGCGATCGCGGGCACGTAGGCGAGGCTGGAGAAGTAGTCCACACCCGTCAGGCACATCACCTTCCACCACGCGTGCGACTCGGCGGCCGCTTCTGCCGCGGGCCCGACCGGCTGCACCTGATGACGCAACATCCACCGCGTCAGACGACCGCTGGGCTCCGACCGCAGAGCCGGGCTGTCCACCACCTCGGGCAACGCCGGCGGATTCACGTCGTTCATAAGCTTGATCTGCCTTCCCTGATCTCCATTGCCGCACAGCTCATCTGCCCGATTCCCGCACACGATCACCGAGTATGACGTCCCGCAACGTCGAGGAACCGCACAGCCCAGGGGCGTTCCCTCCTGAACCGAACTGGAAGCGCCCAGCTCTGCTGATGGAGCGGGTCCAGGTGAATTGCCCGTAAGTCCAGGACTCTTCGCGGACATGGGGCTATGAGACACCCGCGTTCGGCGCACTCCAGCAGGTCTGGGATGATGGCCGGCAGTTGTCCGTACCGTCCGGATCCCGGGGCGGCGAGAAGCGGGCGGGCACAAGCAAGGGCCCGGCGGGCGGGGGAGCGGAGCGGTGCGGCACATGCCGGAGTACCCGGAATATCTCGCCGCGCTCGTCTTCGCGGCGGGCGGCGTCGTCAGCGCCCTGCTGGCGCCGCACCGGTTGTCCGCCGCTGCCCTGTTCTGTCTCGCGGTGACCTCTGCCGGGCTGGGCGTGGCTGGTCACAGTGCGGCGGCTCACCCGACCGTCGCCACCGTCCTCGCCGTCGCCGCCCTGCTCCTGACGCTCGCGGTGGGCCTGCTGCTGGTGGCCGACGGCGTTCTTCTGGTCCGGCGCTACGGACCGCAGGCAGCCCTGCTGGCGACCGGGGCCGCCGGCTGCGCGGTGCTGGCGGTGCTCGGCCTCGACGCGGTCTTCCATGCGGTCGGCGGCGAGGTGTTCGGCGCCCTGGTGGTCGCGGTGAACGCGGCCGCGGGATACCTCACCCTGCTCTTCCTGGTCTTCGCGGGCTATGTGTTCGTCCGGGGCCGCGGCGCCCCTCCACCGGAAACCACCCATGTCATCGTGCTGGGCGCAGGGCTCGACGGCGACCGGCCCGGTCCGCTGCTGACCCGCAGGCTGGAGCGCGCCCTCGCGCTCGGCGGCGCCCGCGCACCGGACATGCCTGGTGTGGTCTTCGTCGTCTCGGGCGGCCAGGGCGACGACGAGGTCCGCTCCGAGGCGGAGGCGATGGCCGACTATCTGCGCGAACGCGGAGTGCCCGCCGACCGGATCGTGCGCGAAGACCGCTCCGTCAACACCGGGGAGAACCTCCGCTTCAGCGTGGCCCTCATGGACGGCACCACTCCCGGCCGCCGTGCCACGGTGGTCACCAGCGGCTTCCACGTCTACCGCACGACCCTGCTGGCCCGCCGCGTCGGCGTGCCTGTGGACGTCGTGGGAGCGCCGACGTCCCCCGCCTACTGGCTGGCCGCGACGCTGCGCGAATTCGCCGCCATCCTGTGGCTGGACCGCCTCCTCTTGATCGGACTCAGCCTGCTGCTGGCGGCGCCGGTGGCGACGGCTGTCTTCGCACGCTGAAGCTCCGGCCGCTGCCCCCGCCGGAGTTTCGTGGCTGCCGCACCGGCGCCTTCCTGCTCGGCGAGGGCCTCGGGCCGGCCTACAGCCGCACCGCGACGCCGGCATCCACCGCGGCGGGCGACACCTTCGAGCCGGCCATCGCGGTCGCCGTCGCCACCTTCGGCGTCACCTGCCGCCAGGCCGCGTCCGGCGTCGTCGGCCCGCTCATCGAGGTCCCGGCGCTGATCGGCCTGGTCCACGTCGCCCTCGCCTGGCGGGGGAAGCTCGCCGCCGACGCGGTGACGACGGCCCCACATCACGATTCCGGCGAGAGGGGGGACGCCGGGGCTGCCGGGCGTGCGGTCAAACGATGCAGCCCCCTGCGGTCGTAGTACAGAACCATGGCGAACCCGAACACCAGGGCGAGGGCGCCGCCGATGGCGATCATGACCCAGCCGCGCGTCAAGCCGGCGTCGGCTCGGGCATCGAAGTAGAGGATTGCCCGAACGCCGTCGCTCAGTTGCCGCATCGGTTCGAACAGCGCCAGGAAGCGATAGAAGCCCGGTACGGCATGGAGGGGAATCGTCGCCCCGGAGGACGGCAGAGCCAGCGCGATGAACACGAACATGGAGACGACTTGGGCGATCCCGCCGAAGGCGGCGTTGATGGCCTGCACTCCCAGGCCCACGGCCAAGCTCGCGCAGTAGGAGAAGATCCAGAGCAGGGGCAGATGCGAGGCGTCCATGCCCAGGATCCCGACCGCAGCGATCATGAGCAGGCTGGTGGTGAGCACGAGGATGCCCGCGGTCATGAGCATCTTCAGCAGCAGCGTCTGTGTGCGGCTGATGGGCACGGTGGGGCGTCGGGTGTGCCAGGGCCCGATCTCGTTGTCGGTGTATCCCAGCCCCGCGTCGACGCCGTTGTTGATGATGTTGCCGCCGACGAATCCGGTCAGCACCAGCAGCAAGGTGAAGTAGAAGGCGCTCAGGCCGAGGCCGCTGTGGTTTCCGATGGGATGGCCCACCTTGGTGATCACGGTGACAGGGTCGCCCAGGAGCGCTCGACTCGTGGTGTCGGCGCCCTGTTCGGCAGCCTGGGCTGCCAGCTGCCGGCCGATCGTCAGAGATGCCTGGTGAGCCGCGCGCTGGGTGATCTGGCCGGCGAGGGAGGAGCCCAGGCTGCCCAGCCCCGGGTTGGTCAGAACGGTGAGGGCGGGCCGCTTGGTGGCCCGGGTGGTTGTCAGCGCCGCGACGGAGCTGGTGAAGTCGCTCGGGATCACCAGAGCGCCGTAGATCTTGCCCGACGCGAGTTGGTCCTGCATCTGACTCCGGCTGATCTGACGCCATTCGACGGTGTCCGGTGGGGTCGCGGCAGCGACCGACCGGCTCACCTGCGCGCCCAAGGTCCGCTGTTGTCCTGGCAGCGGCGGCCCCTGGTCCGAGTTGACGAGCGCAATGGGGAGATGACGCAGGTTGCCGTTCGGGTTGAGGATGCCGCCCATGTAGAGCAGCGTCAGGCACAGTGCCACCAGTGCGGACAAGACGGTCGGTACCAGCCAGAGCTTTCCGCGCCGCACCACGACGACAGCGCGTGCGAGTGAAGGCTGCTGCTTCCCGGAATCCTCGGAGGTCATGAAACTCCCATGGGGGCGCGGTCCTGCGCTGTCGGGATGACACCCGCTCGTGCATCAGCGGCGCCACTACGAGGTGGGCAGAGGGGTCCTTGAAGGATTTGCGGGACACCGGCCCCGCGAAGGGGAGGACCGTGACCGAAGACATCGCCTTCGACTCGTCCCGAGCGGGATGCCGTCGACTCTGACATCGACACGGGTGCCATTCTCCGCGGGGGCCACCTGAAACTGCCACCGGAGACGTTGCGCTGAGCGCTCGCGCAGTAGCGACCCTGTTGCGGTGCGATGCGTCAGCCTCGGGTGGACCGGAGCAAGCTCACTGACCTGGACACTTCACCTCTCAGAATGCACCGCCGCCCGGCACTGCGCACCATGTGGGCCCGGTCCGTGAGACCACGGTCGAGTAGCGTGGATGGGGCACGTGCCGTCTGCGGTGGGGCGACGGAACCGGCGGAAGGAGGCGGGTGGTGGAGTTGGAGTGGCGTGATTTCGCCGAGGCCATGGCCGAGCTCGCGCGGAACCTGCTCGCGCAGGACTCGGTGCAAGGCACTCTGGACGAGATCGCCGCGTCGGCCGTGAGACTGGTCGACGGCTGTGACGCGGCCGGGATCCTGGCGGTGCGCAAGGGAAGGTCCGTCACCCTGGCTTCATGCGGAGACATGGTCAAGGAATCCGACCGTCTCCAGGGGGAACTGGCCGAAGGACCGTGCTTCGATCTCGCCCGCCGGGCCGCAGACGGGGAGCGCGTATTCCGGATCGCGGACATGACACGGCCCCAGCGCGCCTGGCCGCGGTTCGCCGAGGCTGCCGCCGAGCTGGGCATCGGCAGCATGACCGGCGTACTGCTGTACACCCACGACCAGGACTTCGGCGCCCTGAACCTGTACGCCCGCCGGCCGGGGACGTTCGGGAAGGACATCGAGACGGCCGGTTGGCTGCTGGCCTCCCACGCCGCAGTCGCCCTGGCCGACGCTCACGCGGTCGACCAGCTCGAGGAGGCCATGAAGTCCCGGCACGCCATCGGCGAGGCCATGGGGATCCTCAGGGAACGCCACCACCTGAGTGAAGAGGAGGCGTTCAACGTGTTGCGCCGCATTTCCCAGCACCACAACGTCAAACTGCGCGACATCGCCCAGAGGGTCCGAGACGAACGCACCGATCAATCGTGATCTCCGCCCCGAGATGTCTCCTCGGCGCTCGGTGACGGGACAGGGCCGTCCGGTAGCCGGATCTGACACATCCGCCCGATGAGGTCCGCCCACCACACGCCCGGAGTGGGGGGGCGGGGACCGCCCGGGGGATGGACGGCAACGCCGGTGACGGACTTCCGGCATGCCTGCGAGACTCTCAGACGTACGGCAACCGGATCGCCCTCGACACCTGGACCATCCGGCATACCATCAAGCACGCCGGAAGCAACGCCGGTCTGCAGGACCGCATCCGCGGACAGGCAGCCGCCCTGGGCGCACTCACCGCACGTGCGGCGCTCAGCGACGCCGAGCTCGGCACCCTGGTGCCCGCCCGGCTCCTGACCCACGACACTCTCCTCGTCGATCAGCCCATGGCGCTGCGCGACATCGTCACCGGACTGGCGCAGGCAGAACTGCCCGGCCACACGAAACAGCTCCTCGCCCTCCTCACCGGGCGGCCATGACCGAGTCCCGGCGGTGACCATGACAGGTCGCCTCTCCTACCTTGCCGACGCAAGGCTGCGCTTCGCCGCAGAGGAGATATGACGCCGGGTGATCTTGGCGATCTCGTCCCAAAAGGGCTTGGCGGTGAGGTAGGTGCCGAGTGCGGCGAGAACGCCCAGGGACACGTCGACGCTGAGGCGCCCCTGCTCGGCCCAGTAGACGTCCTGCAGATCCAGCAACAGAGCGAACTCGTCGGTGATCAGAGCAGCTCCGGCGCCGTACGCCGCAGCGACCGCCGGGTGGCCCACGGCCCTGTCGTCACCGCGTACGGCGACCAGGCCGACACAGGCGAGGGTCGCGATACCGAAGTTGTAGTGGTGCAGGTGTGCGCCGCCGGCGGAGAGGTTGCCCCAGGGGAGCCAGCCGCCCCGGATGCCATGGGTGATCAGGCGTACCGTTCCCCACGTCGCGCCGAAAGACCCCCACGTGACGATCAGCGACTGCTTGGTCGGGGTGAGGTTCCGATCTGCGGCCTCGCGCCATCGCTCCACCAGGCGCGGTCGGTCGGATGAGCGTTCCACGGCCAGACCCGCCCGCGGGGGCCCTCCGTCGGTACGCCCGCTCACGCCCGCCGCTTCCCGCGTTCGGCGTCGGTCGGCACACCGGCGAGGCTTGTACCGGCCGCGGCTGCCACCTTCTCCATACAGCGCGGGCAGTAGTCCTCACGCTCCAGCGCGCCCTCGAGTGTGCGGGTCGGCCGGTCGGTCAACGGCTTGCCGCACAGAGCGCTGCCGTCGCGTTCGAGAGCATGCCAGCGCCGTCCAGGGCCGGTCACCGTCGTCGTTCGTTCGGCGCGCATGTGATGCATCAGCCACCTCCCGCACGCATGGGTCGCGCTTCACCCATCATGAGACAGTGCATTCGCCCGAACGGCGTCCTGGAGTCGCCGAACGGGTGAATCACCGCAGCCAGGCGCGTACGCCGTCCTCGGCTTCCCGAGGACCCGGTGACGGCCGTCCGGTCCGCAGTGGTCGTGCGGCCGGCGCCGGAGGACTGCAATTTTGCTTCAGCTCAAGCCGATGCACGGGCCCGTCCGGCCCTCCCGTGGACGCTGCTCCGTACGCGGGGGCCGCGCGGCGCCTGCACAGCGGCCGGCCGCGGCGTGAGCGGCTGATACGAGGCCGGCCGTGCTCCGGCCGCGCCGTTCGGGCCGGCGCGGCCGGAAGGGGATGCGCTGGAAGGTGCAGGTGGCCATGAGCACAGGTGGCCATGAGTACCGCAACGTCGGTTGGTCAGACGCGGGTCCACTTCTGGTTGGCCGCGCCGCCGCAGTCCCAGATCTGGACGTTGGTGCCGTTGGCGGTGGCGCCGCCCTTGACGTCGAGGCACTTGCTGGAGTGGACGGCCGTGATGGTGCCGTCCGCGTTCAGGCGGAACTGCTGGTTGGACTGGCCGTTGCAGCTCCAGATGTTCACGGCGGCGCCGTTGGCCGTTGCGTCGCCGACGACGTCCAGGCACTTGGCGCTGCCGTAGACCCGCAGCTCGCCCGCGCTGGTGCTGGTGAACCGCTGGTTGGCGCCGCCGTTGCAGTCCCAGATCTCGGCGAGCGTTCCGTCGGCCTGGGAGCCACCGGTGATGTCCAGGCAGCGGCCGGAGCCATGGCTCTTCAGCGAGTAGGTGCTGTTGCCGGGTGGCGTTCCGGCGCCGGAGACCACGTACATCGCGGCGCCGTGGGCGGGGACCGAGGCGCTGATGGAGCCGCTGGTCGTGCCGGTGGTGTGCGCCCACAGATCGCGTACCGAGTATCCGGACGCCGAGCCGAGGCCGATCTGCGCGGCGGAGGTGGACACGGTGGCCGTGCCGCTGCCGCGGTTCAGGAGGACCACGGCGACCGAGCCGCCGGCCATCGGCTTGGTCCACACCTCGGTGTTGCCGTTGTCGACGATGCGGTTGCCCTGCCGGCCGCCCCAGTCCTGGTTGACGCCGATGACCTCGGTGTTGGTCAGGATGGAGTTGGTGGCGGCGCTCATGGTGCGCAGGTCGTTGCCCGCGATCAGCGGTGCGTTCAGCAGCGACCAGAGGCTGAAGTGGGCTCGGGACTCGGTGTCGGACAGACCGTTGCCCACCTCCAGCATGTCCGGGTCGTTCCATGCGCCGGGGCGGGAGGAGCCCGCCCAGCCGGGCTGGGCGTCCAGGATGCCCGTCACGGAGTTCCAGTTGGCCTGGATGTCGCCGGTGGTGCGCCAGGAGTTGCCGGTCGCCGGGCCCCAGGCGCCGACCTGGTCGTTGCCCCAGTTGCAGAGCGCGAAAAGGATGGGGTGGTTCGTCCGGGCGAGCGCGTCGCGCATGGCGGTGTAACGGTTCTGCCCGCTACGGCCCTGATGGTCACCGCAGTTGTCGTACTTGAGATAGTCGATGCCCCACGACGCCCACAGGTCGGCGTCCCGCTGCTCGTTTCCCAGGCTGGCCGGGTAGCCGGCGCAGGTGGTCAGTCCGGCCGAGGAGTAGATGCCGAGCTTCAGGCCCTTTCCGTGCACGTAGTCGGCGACCGCCTTCATGCCGTTCGGGAATTTCGCAGGGTCCGCGACCAGGTTGCCGGCGACGTCACGGCTCCGTGTCGACCAGCAGTCGTCGATGTTGACGTACTGGTAGCCGGCCGCGGCCATACCGCTTGAGACCATCGCGTCGGCGGTCTGCCGGATCAGACGGTCGCTCACCTCGCAGCCGAAACTGTTCCAGTCGTTCCAGCCCAACTGAGGGGTACGGGCGAGGCCGTTGTCGAGCGCTCGGGCCTGGGGGGCGGGCAGGAGCACGACGGATACCGCGGCGGCGACCAGGATCGCCGTGGACAGCACCGCGCGGACGAGTCTGAGCATGGGTTTCCCTCGATCGGTCGTGGGTGTCGGAGATGCCGGTCCGCCGGGCACCGGCGGGGACGCGCAAGCTCTCCTCCGCCGCCTCGGTCGGATGCTCACTGTCGGAGGGTCCAGCGCTGGGTGGACGAGCCGTTGCAGTTCCCCAGAACGCTCTGCGCGCCGTTCCCGGTGCCGCCGTTGTTCGTGTCCAGGCACAGGCCGGACGGGAGGCTGGTGATGGTGCCGTCGGCGTTGACGTTCCAGTGCTGGTTCGGCCTGCCGTGACAGTCCCAGATGATGACCCGCGTGCCGGCGGAGGCGCCTGACGCCTCGGCGTCCAGGCACTTGTTGCCGTACACGCGCAGTTCTCCGGCGTCGGTGCGCGCCCACTTCTGACTGGGCCGGTCCGCGCAGTCCCACAGTCGGGCCTGGACCCCGTTGGTCTGCGCCGAGTTCGCCACGTCCAGGCAGCGGCCGGAGCCGGCGCCGACGATCTGTCCGCCGCCCGGCGGGGTGGTCGTGCCGCCCGGCGGCACGTACGGGCACTTGGTCTGGGACCGGGAGACCCCACCGGCGTCCGCAAGTGACGGGCACAGGAACTGCGTGTAGCGGGTGTCGTTGTCGAGGAAGATCTTGAGCCAGGGGATCGTACGACGTGTCACGTTCGAGTTCCCCCAGGTGGGGAAGCCGTGTCCGCCGCTGGTGAGCTCGATGTAGGCGCTCTGGGTGGGGGTCGGCATGCCGCCGTAGAGCCCGTTGAGGTAGGAGGGGGTGACCGTGCCGTCGTCCCGTGCCCCCATGATCATCGTTGGTACGCGCAGGCTGGAGAGGTTCTGCGAGGGGGAGAAGGGCGCGAGCGGCAGGGCCGCCTTCAGCGACGGCCGCCGTTCGGCCGCGCTGATGGCCCCGCCGCCGCCCATGGAATGACCGAGCACGCCCAGCCTGTTGGGATCGACGCGATCGCGCACCGGGCTCTTCTGGGTCAGGTAGTCCAGCGCGGCGAGCAGCTGCGTGCCGCGCGCTGTGTCGTAGTCGGTGGGGCTGTTGGTGTCGATGCCGATGACGACGAACCCGAAGGATGCCAGCCACGGCCCCATCCACGCGCCTTCGGCGTCCCACCGGGCGGTGTAGCCGGGCACGGCTGCCACCGCGGCCCACGTGCCCAGAGAGGTGTCCGTCGGATAGTAGATCTTGCCGCCGTTGAAGCCGTTGCCGGGCGGCACGGACACCTGCGCGGTCGCGAACGTGCCCCGCTGGGCCGCGACGCTACCCACCGTGGGAGCCGGACCTCGCTCGTACGGGTTCGCCACGGCCGACGGCGAGTGCGCCGCCGCGGGCTGGATCGCGGCCACCGCGGTGATCAGGCCGGTCAGGGCGGCGACAAGAGCTGTCTTCCAGGTGAGCCTCCTGCTCCTCCTGGCAGATCCCCTCCGGTGGGCGGGGGCGTCGCCCGACCGTGGGGCGTCGGGGATGGTCGAGTACATCGTCGTGTTCCTCCTCGTTTTCGTCCTGGTCACCGGTCCGCTCCGGACGGAGAGACGGAAATGGCGTGCGCATGACTTATGGCGAGTCGAGTCGAGTCGATGTCAATGGCGAAGCCTGGGAACGGTCGGGGGAATGGTGTCGGCGGTGCCGGCGAGGCGTGCTGCGGCCTCCTTGGCGGTGTTGTCGTCGGCGCCGCCGGTGAGACGCCGGCCCCGGCCGACGAGCTGGTGGGGATGGGGGTCGCTACCGGCTCCGGGTGCTGCACATGACCGCTGTTGACGATCCGCGATCAGCTTCGGTAGCCGGGACGAACCGTGGAGCGGCAGCCTGGGCGGCGCCCTCGATGGGCGTTTCCGTCTCGAAGTGGGCGTGGGTGAACGCGCTTGCAGGTAAGGGAGTTCGTCTCACAGGAGGGCGGCCGGGGGCGGGTGCCAACGTGCGGCGATCTTCGTGTTGCCGGAGGTGGACAGGTGTACTCCGTCGCAGGTGTCGTGTCGTAGGGGGGAAAAAGCCGGTCCACTGGTCGCCGACCCTCACCGGGGAGCCCCTCGTGCTGAAGGCCCGCGCCCAGCCGCGGATCCGCCCATCGAGGTCGACCGCTCGTCGCGCACGATCGGGACAGTTGGTGGGGTTCATAGGAAGGATCTTGGCGACCAGGATCCTCATGGCGGGGTACGACGCCCGCATCCGGGTCACGGGTCTGCGGTCGGCAGTGAGAATGCGGTCAGGTGCGATGTTGCTCCAGAGGTCGTTGGTGCCCAAATGCGTGACAACGATGTCCGAGCGGGTGGCCGAGAGGTGGGCGGGAAGCAGGTTCTGGTGCGCCACGTTGGTCACGAGCTCACCGCCGTGGCCCTCGTTGTCGCCGTCGAACGCCTGAGGGCAGCCCTGTGGGCTGAGAGTGCCGACGAAATCGATGCTCGTGCGACCCGCGCTGCGCAGGCGGTTCCACAGCTCCGCCCGCCGGCTGTCAGGGGAGCCGGTGATCGAGTCTCCCAGGGGCATGATGCGTACGGGTGCAGCGCCGGGGGCGGCGGCGACCGAGGGCGCGAAGGCCGAGCCGAGGGCGAGCAGAAGCGGTGCCAGAAGAATGCGGTGGAACGCTGAGTGTGAGGTGCCGCGCATGCCGGTCCCTTCCTGCGTGTGTAGGGAACGCTCGGAGAACGTGCGGGCCGGTGAACAGCCGTCCTTGCTTCACGCGACCGCTCGCTGCGTCGACGCGCCTGGTCCGGCCCACCGTCGGTCGGGCGGGGTTCAGGAAATGCGGACGGGGAACGGGGCGAGGAAGGGGAGTGGGCCGGCGGTCCGCGAGGAAGCAGTCGGGGTGCGGCGCTGGTCGACGGCGGTGTTCAGCCCCGTCGGTGCCCTGCTGGGTGCCGTGGAGCGGCGGGATGAGGCGTGCGGGGCCCGTGCGGCGGTGGCGATTCCGCCTGCCACTCGACCTCCTGAGGCCGGATCGTCGGTCTTCGCGGTGGCAGGCGTGGTGTCGAGGCGTGCGTCGGTCACGGGGGCCTCCGATGCGTGGGGGGTGCCGAGTGAACCTGTGCCTCTGGGGGTGCGAGGGCGATCGTTCACTCGAGCTGGCATGGGAACGCTCCCACGGACAGTAGGAAGGACCTGAAGTGCCGTCAAGGATTCTGTCGAAACTTGGTGTTCGGTCCTGCTCGGATTCGTGAAGCCGCCGCAACGGGATGTGGTGGCCTTGCACGACGGAGTTCCAACGGGGGCCGAAGCGGCGCGATGCTCCCGTCGCGTCGGCTTCGAAGAGTCGGGTGTCCGTGCGCGGAACGTTGACGGCCGAGCGGTTCGATCCTACGGTCTGCGCGACGACACGACCACTGTTCGATGACGCGAACGGTGGAGCCTCGCTGAAGGAGCGTCCGCATGAGGCCCGTCTCAGGCAAGCGCACCTCCCGAACACCCGGCACCTCACCCACCTCGACACGGATCGCGTTGATCTCGATTCCGGCCGCGGTCCTGCTCGCCCTGATCCCCACCGCCGCCTCCGCGTACCCCGACCCCGGCGCCGTCACCGGGGCCACGATCGTGCACGATCCGACCATGATCCGGACCTCCGGTGGCCGCTACCTCCTCTACGCCACCGGGGGCGGCCTGTCCTACCGCACCTCCACCGACCGCATCGCCTTCAGCGCGGGCGGCGACGCATTCCCGGCAAGGCCGGGCTGGTGGTCGTCGTACGGTACGACCGAAGCCTGGGCACCCGACATCTCGTATCAGGGCGGCAAGTACCTCATGTACTACGCCGTCTCCACGTTCGGGTCCAAGAAGTCAGCGATCGCCCTTGCCACTTCACCTTCAGGGCTGCCCGGATCCTGGACCGACCGTGGATCCGTCTATACCTCCACCCCCTCCAGCGACTACAACGCCATCGACCCGAACCTCTTCGTGGACGACGATGGCACCTGGTGGCTGTCGTTCGGGAGTTGGTCGACGGGGATCAAGATGATCCGGATCGACCCGTCGACCGGCAAGCAACTCTCCTCCGACACCGCCCGGCGCACGATCGCCGCCCGTCCCACCGGGAGCAAGGCCGTCGAGGCCCCCTATGTGGTTAAGCGCAACGGCTATTACTACCTCTTCGCCTCGTACGACACCTGCTGCGCGGGCGTCGACTCCACCTACAAGGTGAAGGTCGGCCGTGCCGGCGCGGTCACCGGTCCCTACTACGACAGGAACGGTGTCGCGATGACGAACAACGGCGGGACGCCGGTGCTGGAATCGCATGGGCGCTACATCGGGCCGGGCGGTCAGTCGATCATGCATGACACGGACGCCGACCTGATCGTCTACCACTACTACGACGGCAACGACCACGGTGCGCCCAAGCTGGGCGTCAACCGTCTGAACTGGAGCAGCGGATGGCCCATCGCCTACTGACTCCGCCGGCGCCGGTGGTGTAGTCACCCGCCTTGCTCCACCACGGCGACTGCTCCGCGCAAGAAGGAGTCGGACGGATGCCGCCATGCGGTGCATTCCCTGAGCTCGTGGCTGCGGTGATCCCCTTCGACAGGTGCACCGCTTGGTGGCGGCCAGGGGGAGCGCGGCTGTCGGACGTGGTTCGTCACCGCGGCGGACGCTCATCGGTCACGGCCGGTGGCGTCCCCGTGGCCCCGAGCCGACTGATGCTTCATGAGCCCCGTCCCGTCCTGGACGGAACCGGTCGCCGTCGCGGACGATGTCCTGCCCCGCGGGGCCACTACCGACCTCGATGATCGCCCTCTGCTCCTCCTGCCCGAGCCCGGCGACCGCACCGTCCCGAGCAAGCCGTATGCCGCCCGGCGGCGGCGCGGAGAGACCGTTTCCCTCAGGACGCCACTTCGATGCCGGCGCCGAGTAACACACAGAGACCACGGGCCACCACGCGGATCAGGTCACGCGCCGCGTTGTCGTGCGACCGGTCGCTCACCTTCCCGTCGAGGCGGTCAGGCGGGCGGCGCGCAGGCTGAGGTGGTGCCGCTCCGGGAGGCTGGCGGTGCGACGGGCGGCGGTGCGGTAGTCGGCTGCGGCGGCCTCCCGGTCTCCCGCGAGTTCGTGCAGATGGGCCCGGACTGCGTAAAGGCGGTGGTGGCCGGTGAGCGTGGAGGGCGGGTCGGCGAGCAGGGCAAGACCGGCGGCTGGGCCGTCCACCATGGCGAGGGCGACCGCGCGGTTCAGGATGATCAGCGGGTTGTCCGAGATGCGGGCGAGCACCCCGTACAGGGCGAGGATCTGAGGCCAGTCGGTGTCGGCGGCGGTGGGTGCCTCGTCGTGGACGGCCGCGATCGCCGCTTGCACCTGGTACGGGCCGACAGGACCGCGCGGCAGGGCGGCGGTGATCAGCGAAACGCCCTCGGCGATCGAGGCTGTGTCCCATCGGCTGCGGTCCTGCTCGGCGAGCGGGACGAGTTCGCCGTCCGGCCCGGTACGAGCAGCCCCGCGCGCCTCGGTGAGCAGCATCAGCGCTAGCAGGCCGGCCACCTCGGCGTTGTCCGGCAGCAGCATGTGGACGGCCCTGGTGACGCGGATCGCCTCCCGGGAGAGTGCGACGCGCCGCAGCTCCGTGCCGGCGCTACTGGCGTATCCCTCGTTGAAGATCAGATAGAGAACGTGCAGAACGGCGTCCAGGCGAGCCGGCCACTCGGCGCCGTCCGGCATGCGGAACGGAACCCCGGAGTCCTTGATCCGATGCTTGGCCCGGCTGATCCGCTGGCCCATGGTCGCCTCGGGGACCAGGAACGCCGCGGCGATCTCACTCGTGGTCAGGCCGCCGACCGAGCGCAGCGTGAGTGCTATCGCCGAGGCCGGCGACAGCACGGGGTGGCAGCACAGGAACAGCAGCGCGAGTGTGTCGTCGTGCGCGCCCTCGTTCCCGGCGTCGGCCCCGGGTACGGAACGACGGTCGGCCGGGACCTGACCGGCCACCCGCGCTTCGCGTCGGCGGCGTGCCTGCTCGCTACGGACCTGCTCGGTCATCCGGCGGCTCGCGACCTGCACGAGCCAGCCGCGCGGGTTGCGCGGCAGGCCCTCGGCCGGCCACTGCCTGGCGGCGTCCAGCAGGGCCTCCTGGACAGCGTCTTCGGCGGCCGCGAAGTCCCCGTAGCGGCGGGTGAGCACGCCGACGACCTGCGACGCGAGGGTGCGCAGCAGGTCGTCGACGGTGGGTTCCACGGGCGTCATACGGCGATGTTCACAGCTCGGTCGGCGGGGCCGCCATGACCTGGCGTACCTCGATCGGCATGTTCAGCGGCCGTCCACCCGGACCGGGCGCGGCGGAGACAGCGGCGGCGATGTCGATGGCCCGCTGTTCGGTGTCGCAGTCCACGATCCACCAGCCGGCCACCCACTCCTTGGACTCCGGGAACGGGCCCTCGGTGACGACGGGCGCGCCTCCGCTGTGGGAGCGCACGATCCGGGCGGTCTCCGGCATGGCCAGGCCCTGGGCGTCGACCAGTTCGCCGGCGGCGGTGAGGCCGACGTTGGTCTCCTTCATGAACTGGATGTGGGCCTGGAGCTCCTCGGGCTTCCACTCGTCGAGCTTGGGGAAGTCGACGTTCTTCTCGCTGAACTGCATCAGCAGCATGTACTTCATGGTTCCGCTCCTCGTTCGTCCTGCCCGCTCTGGGCGGGGCCTGTCACAGGTAGGTAGAACCACGGTCGCCGTTTTCGACGGCCTCGACAGGATTCCTCGAAAGAACTTCACCAGTCCGCCTGCCAAGGCCCTGACCAGAACTCATCCTGATGTGATCAGTAGGGGGGTCTTCCCCGCGGGGCGCTTGCGGCCGGCGGTCCACGCCGGTGCGACGAGCCCGTTTTCGCGAGCCGACCGGAGCCGAATACGGGCGGCCGATACCGGGACCCGCCCGCCCGCGAGAGCCGTGCGCAGTGGGCAGAGCGCAGGGCGGGCCCCGATCAGTCGGCCGACGTGTGCCGTGTCGTCTCGGCTGCCTCGGTGATGGCGCGTTGTCTGAGATCGCCGAACAGCTGCATCGTGACGGCGGCCAGGACGTCGTCCCCGGCAACGGTGCGCCTGTCCCCGCGACGGGTGGACAGGGCGACGAGGGGGTCCTTGAGCAGCGGGGCCGGGGCCGGCTCGCCCGGCGCCACCGGACTGACCGTCCCGAACCGCTTGACCCCGCCCTCGCGGACGACCTTGGCCGCGTCACGGGCCAGGGCCGTGAGGAACACGCTCGCGATGCCGTCCAGGTCGCGGACCATCGCGGGGACCGCCCTCACCCCCCGGCCCGCCAGCAGCCTTCTCACCCCGGCCTCGAAGCGGTGGGCGCCGGCCACGCCACTCGGTGTGCGCGCTCCGCGGCGCTCACGAAGGGACACGAGCGCACCGTCGGCGTCGCGCATCTCGCCCATCAGGCCGTGGAAGGTCGGGCTGTGCAGGTACCACGCCGATCCCACCTCCACCTCGACGTTCCGGTCGATGGCCGAGATGAGGTCTCGGGGAATGAGCCTCGTCCTGGTCTCCTCGGCCGCCGCGCCTCTCGCGCCGTCGATGATCTCCGTCAGGACGGTCCGAGTGACCGACGCGGCGGTCCACGCGGCCGGCCGGGAGACGTGCAACGAGGTCACGTCCCTGAACACCGCTTTGACGAGCTGAGGCTTGAACGGCATGTCGGTCATGACGGAGGCGGTCCGCGGACCGCTGCGGTCGCTGCGCCGGGGTGGTGTGGTCATCGAAGAATGTGCCTTCTGCTGTCGGAGGTGTCGGTGGTCCACGCCGCACCGGACGGCGAGACCACCGGGCTCTGCGGAGGGCGCCGAGCCGGCACAGGGCCTGCGGGGCGGGGCCGCCGGCACACGGAGGTGCAGGCGGCCCCGCCCCGATTCTCGGCGTTCCGGCGGGCGGCGGGGGCCGGCCGGGCGACGCGCTGAGGTGCGGCGCGGTGTCGGTCAGGCGACCTGGTACCTGCCGACTTCCAGGAAGTGGCGCAGTGCTTCAGGTGTGTTGTCGTCCAGGGCGGCGTTGGCCGCCGCGCGCAGAGCCGGGCTGATGGACGCATCGGCGAGGATGCGGGCGATGGCGAAGCGGTCGTCCTCGGCCTGGGCGATGCGGTAGCGGGTCTCCAGCCAGGCGCGCATCGCGTCGGGGTCGTTGGCGTCCAGGAGGGCGTTGGCTTCTCGTGTCACACACCGGCCGCTGTCCGGGTCGGCGAGGATCCGCGCTATGGCCACCCTCAGATCGTCGGCGTCCGGCGCGTCCGCGGACGAGGACGCTGCGGGCGCCGTCACCGCGGTCGGTGCCGCCGTGGCGGCGAAGGACGGGGTGACGAGCAGGAGGGCCGGGGCAAGGATGCCCGCGGAGATGCCGGGCGCTACGCGATGCAGTCGCAAGGGAATGCTCCTCTTCGTTCGCGACGGAGATGAGTTGAGGACGCCTCAGGGCGTTCACGTCGACGATGCTGCCACCTGGGTCTGACAGTGGCAGTGGTCCCGTCGCGGTCGCAGGGTGCTGTCGCCGCGGACGTGGCCGAGGTTCCCTGGCGACGCGCCTTCCGCTCGCCGCGCGCGGCCTGCGTCTACTCGTCCGGTTCGGCGACCCGTTGCGCGCCGGTCGTGCCCGCGCAGTCCGACGACGCCGCCTCGCCCGAGCCAACCGATGTTGTCGTGCTGCCTGGGCTACTTCGTGGCTCCCTGCGAGAAACCGTTGTATATGTGGCGCTGAAGCAGGAGGAAGGCGATCAGGGTCGGCACGATGACGAGAACGGTGCCGGCCGAGATGTTCTCCCAGTGCGCGCCGAACGGGCCCTTGAAGCGGAACAGCGCGGTGGACATCGTCCCCAGATCCTCTGACGGCATGTAGAGGAACGGGATGTAGAAGTCGTTGTAGACGGTGATCCCCTTGATGATCACGACCGTCGCCACGGCGGGTTTGAGGAGAGGCAGGATGATCTTCCAGTAGACCGTCCAGGCGTTCGCCCCGTCCAGCCGGGCCGCCTCGTCGAGAGACGTCGGTATGCCGCGGATGAACTGCAAGAAGATGTAGATCGACAGGATGTCGGTGCCCATGTACAGGAGGATGGGCGCCCACCGCGTGTCGAACAGGCCGAAGCTGTTGACCACCTGGAACGTGGCCACCTGCGTGGTCACTCCGGGGACGAGTGTGGCCACGAGGAAGAGTCCCATCACCAGCTTCCTGCCGCGGAAGACGTAGCGGTCGATGGCGTACGCGGTCATCGAGCCGATGATCACCGTTGCGGTGATCGAGAAGAACAGGATGAAGGCAGTGTTGCCGAACGCCGTGAGCAGGTGGCCGTCGGTGAAGGCGGTGGCGTAGTTGTCGAAGTTGAGCCAGTGCCGTGGCAGGCTCAACGCCCCGCTGCCGTCGGTGACTTCACCCGACGTCTTCAACGAGGTGAGGAACACCACGACCAGCGGCGTCAGAACGACCAGCGAGGCGATGACCAGGGAGCCGTAGGTGAACGTCCGGGACAGCAGGCGGCGGCCGGCGGGAATCCGGGAGCCGGAGGGCACGCGAGAAGGAGGGACGACGGAACTCATACCAGGTCCACCTTGTCGTCGGGCAGGATGCGGCGCTGCAGCCAGGTGATCAGCAGGACGATCACCAGGAGCACGACCGCCGCGGCGGACGCCAGCCCCGTCTTGTTGAACTGGAACGCCAGCTTCACGGTCTGAATGACGAAGGTCGAGGTACCGGTCGCCCCGCCTGTCATGATCCAGGGGATCTCGAAGACCGAGAGGGAGCCGGATACGGCGAGCATGACGCTGAGGCCGATGACGGGTCGGATGCCCGGGAGGATCAGGTGACGGAACTGCTGCCACCGGTTCGCTCCGTCGAGTTCCGCCGCCTCGTACTGCTCACTCGGAATCGACTGGATCGCTCCCAGGAACAGGACGAAGTTGAGGCCGGTGAACCGCCAGACCGAGACGCCGGCGAGCGAGACGTTGGCGGATTCGGCGTCGCCCAGCCATGGATGGTCGGACCCCACGCCGAACAGGGACAGCACGGTGTCCAGCGTCCCGCCGTCCTGGAAGAAGTAGAGGAAGACGAACCCGATGGCGACGCCGTTGATCAAGTAGGGGAAGAACAGGATCCCTTTGAACAGGTTGCGCAGACGCACGTCGAAGCTCAGGAGCGCGGCGAAGTAGAGGGCGGCGGCGATCTGCACCACGGACGCCGCGAGGTAGTAGAAGCTGACGAAGAACACGCGGAACAGCTCCGGTCGCGTGAAGATCTCGGTGTAGTTCTTCAGGCCGGTGAAGTTGCGGTCGGGGCTGACTCCGTTCCAGTCGGTGAAGCTGTAGAAGATCATGTTGCCCACGGGCACGTAGGTGAACGTGATCAGCAGGCCCAGCGGAACCAGCAGGAAGAGCCAGGGAGTTGCCTTCCGCAGCGGGTGGCCGCGCCAGGAGCGGGGGGCCGGCTGAGGTGACTCCTTGTGGGCTGCCTGATGGGCGCCGGCCGGTGGGGATGCAGCCGCCGGAGCCCGGGTGCTGTGTGACATGGGAGGCCTTTCCTCGTCCGTGGGGGCCGGGGGAGGGGTGCGGGGCCCGGCCGACGCTCGGCGTGCTCGGGCCCCGTCACGGTTTCCTCAGGAACTGACGGTCTTCCTGGCCTGGGCCCATCGCTTGTCGAGATCGGTGAAGAAGTCCGGCAGGTTCCCCTTCTGCGCGCCGCGGGCGAGGTCGACGAGCTTCTGCCGGTAGTCGGGCTTGTTGAGCCCGATCTCCGCCGCGTCGTCGATGGCGTTCACCGCGGCGGTACCCGACTCCGAGCGCTCCACGAACTGGACATCGTTGTCGGCGTAGGCCTTCAGCGTGCTCGGCATGGGCGCTGACTTGAGGGCGGAGACCGCTCCCTCCTTCTCCGCGTAGCCCGACTTCTCGGTGAACCAGTCGATCCAGGCCCGGGCGGCGGCCTTGTGCTCGGAGTGGGTGTTGACCGCCTGCTGGTAGTCGGACAGCAGGGTGGCGCAGAACTTCCCGTTCTTCTGTACGGGGAAGGGCATGAATCCGATGTCGTCGGGGTTCTTCCCGGCCTGCCGTGCCGCGTCCTGCATCTGGGTGATGGCCCATGAGCCGAGCTGCATGCTCGCGATCTTGCCGCGCGCCAGCAGGCCCTTGGAGTTCTCCCAGTTCGTCGTCGTCGGGTCCTTCTCCGACAGCTTCTGTTGCACGGTGTCGTACAGGAGGGTGTCGATGACGTTCAGGTCGCTCCCCTTGGACCACGGGGCGTCGGTCGCGGCCAGCTTGTTGCTCGACTGAGGGTCGCAGCTGACGGAGCCGAGACTGTTGGTCCACGCGGTCAGCGGCCAGCTGTCCTTGAAGTTCGTGTAGTACGGGTCGGCGTCCGTCTTCTCCCGGATCTTCCGCAGGTCGTCGAGGAACTGGGCCGGCGTGGTGGGCCAGTCGGTCACACCGGCCCGCTTCCACACCGCCTTGTTGTAGACGAAGCCGTTGGCGGTGCCGAAGCCGGCGATGCCGTACGCCGTGCCCTTGACATCGGTCTTGTCCATGAACCGGTACTTGGAGCTCAGTTGGGCGGTGTCGCCCAGCGGCGCGAAGAACTTCGGGTAGTCGTCCTTGGCTATGGCTGCTGGGATCATGAGGACGTCGCCGTAGTGCTCCGTGTTCATGCGGATCTTGACTTCGCCCTCGTAGTCGGTGATGCCCTCGAACTTCACCTTCACCTTCGGGTACACCTTGGCGAACTCGGCGGCGTACTTCTTCATGGCGCCGTTGTGCACCAGGTCCGTCCGCTGCGTCAGGACGGTGATGTCCCCGGACACGCCGGCGGCGTCGGCGGGTGCGGAGGCTGCTTCGCCGGACGACGGTGCCCCTGCCCCGCTGCATCCGGCGAGTGTGAGTGACGCTGCGGCGAACACGGCGGTCGCCATCGACTTCCTTGCCATGTGCCCGGCTCCTTCCAAGGTCGCGGCTCGGTTCCCCCGAGCGGGCTGCCGGGAACTATGGCAGCGACCGTATGAACCGGTAAAGGCGGTGCGCTCGTGGCGTTGCCGAATCGTTACCGGTTGTAAGATCTGGCAGGTAGTTTTCGCAGTTAGAAGGCGAATGATGGGTGATGGAACCGAGGCCGCCGTCTTCTTAACCGGTTTATGGACATGTGGTGAGCGGACGGGCTAGCGTGCCTTCAGCCCGCGGACCTGGCAGCGGGCATCCGGTGAGGGGAGTTGCGCTATGAGGGACGTCACCCTGCTCAGTGAGGGGTGGAGTCTGCACCACGAGGGGAGAGCGCTGAGTGCCCGGGTTCCGGGCTGCGCGCACGACGACCTCCTCGCCCACGGGCTGCTGCCCGACCCTTACCTGGGCAGCAACGAGGAGGACGTCGCCTGGGTGGGCAGACGCCCGTGGACGTACTCCCGCCGGCTCGACGCCGGTACGGCGCACGAGCGCACGGATCTGGTCTTCGACGGCCTCGACACAGTGGCCGAAGTGGGTCTCGCCGGCCGGGAACTGGGCCGCACCCGCAACATGCACCGCTCGTACCGGTTCGACGTCACCGGATGCTCCGGTGAGCTGACCGTGCGGTTCGTCTCGGCCTACGGGGAGGCCGAAGCCGTACGGGCCCTCGTCGGCGAGCGGCCGAACGTCTACCCCGCTCCCTCCCAGTACATACGCAAGATGGCGTGCAGCTTCGGCTGGGACTGGGGCCCCACGCTCGTCACCGCGGGCATGTGGCGGCCGGTCCGGCTCGAACACTGGTCGACCGCGCGCATCGCCCGGACGCGGCCGCTGGTCACCGTGGCGCAGGAGACGGGACGCGTCGACGTGCACCTGGAGGTGGAGAGGACCGCGACCGGCAAGGGACGTCGGCTCACGGCCCGCGTCACCGTCGCCGGCGTGCGGCAAGAGACACAGTTCACCGGGGACGAAGCGGTGGTGAGCCTCGAAGTGCCCGACCCGGAGCTGTGGTGGCCCCGCGGCTACGGCGAGCAGCACCTGTACGACCTGGAACTGACCCTGTCGGACGGTGACGAGGTTCTGGATGTGCGTCGTCATCGCATCGGCTTTCGCACGATCGAACTCGACCGCGCGGCGGACGAGCACGGGACGGCGTTCACGCTCGTCGTCAACGGCGTACGCCTCTTCGCCCGAGGAGTGAACTGGATCCCGGACGACGCCCTTCCCTCCCGCGTCACCGCCGAGCGATACCGCCACCGGCTCCAGCAGGCCGTCGAGGCCAACGTCGACCTCGTCCGCGTGTGGGGCGGCGGGATCTACGAGGACGACGCCTTCTACGACGTCTGCGACGAGTTGGGCCTGATGGTCTGGCAGGATTTCCTGTTCGCGTGCGCCGCCTACCCCGAGGAAGAACCCCTGCGGGGCGAGATCGAGGCCGAGGCACGCGAGAACGTCGTACGGCTGATGCCTCACCCGTCTCTGGTCCTGTGGAACGGCAACAACGAGAACCTGTGGGGGTTCCGGGACTGGGACTGGGAACCCGAGCTGGCGGGAGCCTCCTGGGGCGAGGGCTACTACCTGGGCCTGCTGCCCCGGATCGTCGCCGAACTCGACCCGACCCGGCCCTACGCCGCCGGAAGCCCCTGGTCGGGAAGCTGGGACCACCATCCCAACGACCCCGATCACGGCACCCACCATTCCTGGGAGGTCTGGAACCGCCGCGACTTCGCCGAATACCGCGAGAGCGTGCCCCGGTTCGTCGCCGAATTCGGCTGGCAGGCGCCACCGGCCATGGCCACCCTGCGGCGGGCCCTGCCGGGCGAGGCTCTGGCCCCCGGCTCACCGGGAATGCTGCACCACCAGAAGGCGGAGGACGGCCAGGACAAACTGAAGCGGGGAGTGAGCCGGCACTTCGTCCTGCCCGAGGGCGACTTCGACCGCTGGCACTACCTCACGCAATTGGTGCAGGCGCGCGCGATCGCCGCCGGCATCGAACACTGGCGCTCGAACTGGCCGGTCTGTGCGGGCACCGTCGTGTGGCAGCTGAACGATTGCTGGCCGGTGACGTCGTGGTCGGCGATCGACGGCGACGGCCGGCTCAAGCCGCTGTACCACGAGCTTCGCCGCCTGTACGCCGATCGCCTGCTCAGCCTCCAGCCCGGCCCCGAAGGGCCGGTGCTCGCCCTGGTGAATCAGACGGCGCACACCTGGAGCACCGAGGTCTGCCTGCGGCGGCTGTCCGCGGACGGCGGAGTCCGTGGCGAGCACACCCGGCGTGTCGAGGTCGGAGCCCGTTCCGTCGTCCGCACGCCGATCCCGCAGTGCGTGGCGATCGCGCCGGGGTCGGCCGAGGAGTATCTCGTCGCGGACGCGGACGGGCTGCGGGCGCTGCACTTCGCGGTACCCGATCGCGACTTCGCCTACCCCCGGCCCCGCTTCGACGTCCAGGTCGAGCCCGTGGCGGGCCAGGGCGATAGGGTCGACATCGTGGTGACGGCACACACTGTGGTACGTGATCTCCTGCTGCAGCCCGACCGGCTCGCCCCGGACGCGGAGGCGGACCGCGGGCTGACCAGTCTGCTTCCCGGAGAACAAGCGCGCATCCGGGTCCGAGGCTGGTCCGGGACCGATTCGCCGACAGCGCGAGCCGCCCTCTTCTGCGTGGAACCCGCGTGAGCGTCTCACCCAGCCGCGTCACCATCAGAGAGGTCGCCCTGCGGGCCGGGGTTTCCAAGGGCGCGGTGTCGCTGGCCTTCAACGCCAAGCCCGGGGTCTCCCCGGCCACCCGCGACCGGATCTTCGAAGCCGCCCGGGAACTGGGCTGGACGCCGAACACCAGGGCCCGGAGCCTGGCCGGTATCCGGGTCGACACCGTGGGACTGGCGATCTGCAGGCCGGCCCGGCTGCTCGGCCTCGAACCGTTCTACATGGAGTTCATCTCCGGAATCGAGAGCGTCCTGAGCGAGCGCTCCTGCTCGCTGCTCCTGCGTCTGGTGCGCGACCTCGACGAGGAGGTCGGGCTGCACAGGCAGTGGTGGCAGGGGCGCCAGGTCGGTGGATCCATCCTCGTCGACTTCCAGGCCGACGATCCGCGCACCGGCACTCTCGAGGCGCTCGGTCTGCCCGTCGTGGCGGTCGGCCATCCGTCTCTCACCGGTGGCCTCACGTCTGTCTGGACCGATGACGCGACCGCGGTGACCGAAGCCGTCCGCTACCTGGCGGCGCTGGGGCACCGGCGCATCGCACGGGTGGGCGGCCCGAGCGGCCTCGGACACAGCCTGATCCGTGCGGAGGCGTTCGAGACGACGATGCGCGGCCTCGGCCTGGAGAGCGCCTCGCAGGTGGCGACGGGATTCGCGGGCGAGGAGGGAGCCCGGGCCACCCGCTCGCTGCTCCTGGCTCCCGAGCGGCCGACCGCGATCGTCTACGACAACGACATCATGGCGGTGGCCGGCGCGGCCGTGGCTCAGGAGCTGGGGTTGAAGGTGCCCGGCGACCTGTCCCTCGTGGCGTGGGACGACTCCCAGCTGTGCCGTCTGACCCACCCCCCGCTGTCGGCGATGAGCCACGACGTGCACGGGTTCGGGGCCGAAGTGGCGCGGACGCTGTTCGCCGTGATCGACGGCCAGGCGCCCGCGTCGCACCAGGTGCCCACGCCGACACTCACTCCCCGCGGGTCCACCGGGCCACCGCCGTGAGGGGCGGTGCCGCTTGCGGGAGGGCCGTCAGGCCCCGGCATGTCAGGGACCTGCCCCCCGGGTCTGCCGGCGTGCCGTTGAAGCCTCCCGCCGACAGCGGCGGTGCGCGCAGAAGAAGCAGTTGATGCAGACGGTTGACGCGGAGCGGGGCGGTGCCGTGGATATCCGGCACCGTCCCGCGGGCCGGCCGCCTGCCTCGGGCCACGCGTGCCGACGGGCCGGCGTGCGCGAGCCGACAGGGGGAGCCGACAGAACGTCAGCCGCGCGCCGGACGACGTCCTGGAGCAGTCTCTCTTCGGTCATGGGGATGACGGAGGTTTCGCCTCCGACTACGGCTCCGCTCCTTCACCACTGTTTCCGGCGGTTGTCACCAGGGGACGAACCCGCTTCCCCCGAAGACTCATCTCGCGCACATGAAACGACGATCCCCTCGGCTCCGCCCCCGCCCGCTGCCATATTCGAAGCCACTTTCGGAGGTGGCTGTGACGCGAGAGGCGACGACATCCCGGGGACGGGAGTCGGTTACGGCGGCGCGGGCGCCGGACGGCACTGCCGCACGCCTCGCCGGACTGGAGAGGCGGCGGTCCCGGGCACTGGCGCCGGGCGGGCCGCGCCGGCGTGGCGAGCACGGCGCGCGCGAACGGATCAACCTGCTGCTGGACGTGGACTCGTTCACCGAGACCGGACTGTTCGTCCGGGGCCGGCCCGGCGCCGACGGCGCCCGCGGACCCGACGGCGACGGCGTGGTCACCGGCTACGGCACGGTCGACGGACGTCCGGTGTGTGTGTTCGCCCAGGACTCCACGGTGTTCGGCGGCAGCATGGGCGAGGCGTTCGGCGAGAAGACGGTCGCCCTGATGGACCTCGCCCTGAAGACCGGCTGCCCGGTCGTCGGGCTCAACGACGGCGGCGGCGCCCGCATCCAGGAGGGCGTCTCCTCGCTCGCCCTGTACGCCGAACTGGTGCGCCGCAATGTCAGGGCGTCCGGGGTGATCCCGCAGATATCCGTCGTCCTCGGACCGTGCGCCGGCGGTGCCGCCTACTCGCCGGCCATCACCGATTTCACCGTCATGGTGGACGGCGCCTCGCATATGTTCGTCACCGGCCCCGACGTCATCGAGGCCGTCACCGGCGAACGCGCCACCGCCGAGGACTTGGGCGGCGCGCGCACCAGCAACAGCGTCAACGGCAACGCCCACTTCCTCGCCGTGGACGAGGTGGACGCTCTGGACACCGTCCGCGACCTGCTGTCCTATCTGCCCGCCAACAACCGCGAGCAGCCCCCGCGGTACGCGCCGACGGCCGCGCCGCCCGCCGCCGTGCTCGACGGGATCGTGCCGGACCGGCTCGCGCAGGCCTACGACATGCGCGACATCCTGCGCGCCGTCGTCGACGACGGCGAACTCCTGGAGATACACGAGCTGTTCGCGCCGAACATCGTCTGTGCGCTGGCCCTCGTAGAGGGGGCTCCCGTCGGCGTCGTCGCCAACCAGCCGCTGCACGCCGCCGGGGTCCTCGACATCGACGCCTCCGAGAAGGCCGCGCGCTTCGTGCGGTTCTGCGACGCGTTCGGTATCCCCCTGCTCACCTTCGCCGACGTGCCCGGCTATCTCTCCGGGGTCCGCCAGGAGCAGGCCGGGATCATCCGGCGCGGCGCCAAACTGCTGTACGCCTACGCCGAGGCGACCGTCCCGAAGGTCACCGTGGTGGTGCGCAAGGCCTACGGCGGCGGGTACGCGGTGATGGGTTCCAAGCACCTGGGCGCCGACATCAACCTCGCCTGGCCCACGGCCCGGATCGCGGTCATGGGGGCAGAGGGCGCCGTCGGCGTCCTGCACCGGCGTGAACTGGCCGCCGCCGACGACCCCGACGCGTTGCGCGCACGCCTCGTCGCCGCGTACGAGAGCACCCACGGCACCCCCTATCCCGCAGCCGAACGCGGGTACGTCGACGCCGTCATCGCCCCGCGCGACACCCGCGCCCACGTCTGCCGCGCCCTGCGCGCGCTGCGCGGCAAGCGCGCCCCGATGCCGGAGCGACGGCACGGCAACATCCCGCTCTGACCGTGTGAGGAGCCATCCAGTGACGGACACCCCCCACCTTCCGCCCGCACCCGCCCACCGGAGCCTGCCGGAGTACGTGCGGCATTGGGCCGAGGCCACCCCTGACCGCCGGGCGTTCACCTTCGTCGACCATCGCGCCACGCACTCGCGCGGCGTCCACCGAACCCTGACCTGGCGCAGGCTGGACCTCCGGGTGCGGGCACTGGCCGCACGGCTCGCCGAGGAGGCCGGGCCGGGAGAACGCGTCGCGCTGCTGTGCCCGCAGGGTACGCAGTACGTCACCGCGTTCCTCGCGGCCCTCACCGCCGGGCTGGTCGCCGTGCCGCTGTATCCGCCGGGGCTGCCCGGCCACGACGGCCGTCTTACGGCCGTTCTCGCCGACGCGGCTCCGGCGGTCGTCGTCACGACGGGCGGCGCCCTCGAAGAGGTGCGGGAGTTCTGCGCGGGCGCCGCGGTGACGGTCGTCGCCGCCGACCAGGTGCCCGACACCGCCGCCGCGGGCGTGCGGCCGGTCCCGCCGGGCGCCGCCGACGTCGCCTATGTGCAGTACACCTCCGGCTCGACCCGGACGCCCGCGGGCGTGGAGATCACGCACGCCAACGTCGTCGCCAACGCCCGGCAGGCACTGTCCGCCTACGGCGCCGACGAGCGACCGGTGACCTGCGTGGGGTGGCTGCCGCTGTACCACGACATGGGGCTCGTGCTGAGCGTCGCCGCCCCGGTCGTGCGAGGAGCGCTGTCGGTGCTCATGGACCCGGCCGCGTTCCTGCACGAGCCGGCGCGCTGGCTGCGGCTGCTCACCGCCCATCCGCACGCGGTGAGCGCCGCGCCCAACTTCGCCTACGACTACTGCGTCTCGGCCGTCACCGACGCGCAGAAGGCGGATCTGCGGCTGGACCGGGTGGCTGCGCTGATCAACGGCAGCGAGCCGGTCCGGCCCGGCACCGCCGACGCCTTCCAAGCCGCCTTCGCCGCCCAGGGGCTCGCGCCGCAGACCCACTGCCCGTCGTACGGGCTCGCCGAGGCCACCGTCTTCGTCAGCGCCGCCCGCCCATGGGAGCCGCTGCGCCGCTTCGCCCTCGACCGCGACGCCCTCGCCGCCGGGAAGGCTCTGCCCGCGCGGCCCGGCGATCCGGCGTCCGTGCAGCTCGCGGGCTGCGGCGCCCCGGCCGGACAGCAGGTCGCCATCGCCGACCCGGTGTCGTGCACCTCGCTGCCCGAGGGCGAGGTCGGCGAGATCTGGGTCCGGGGGCCGAACGTCGGGCGCGGCTACCGCAACCAGGACGGGCTGTCGCGACGCGTGTTCGGCGCGAGATTCGCCGATCCGGCGGACGACGCCCTGCCGTCCGGTCCGGTGAACGGCACCACCACCGCCGCGGATACCGGTCAGGTGCTCGCCGGCGCGGCGGACGGCGCCGTCACCGGCGCCGGGGACGACGCAGCGGGCCGTTTCGTGATCGGCGACGGGGGAGAGGCGGGCGGCTGGCTGCGCACAGGAGACCTGGGAACGGTCCTGGACGGTCAGTTGGTCGTCACCGGCCGGCTGAAGGACCTCATCGTCGTCGACGGCCGCAACCACTATCCGCAGGACGTGGAGGCGACCGCCCACGAGGCGCACCCGGCGGTGCGGCGCGACCGGCTCGCCGCCTTCGCCGTGCCGGGCGCCGGGGGAGAGCGGGCGGTCGTCGTCGCGGAGCACGTGCGCACCACGGACCTCGCCGACATCGACACGGCGGCCCTGGTGCGCGAGATACGGGCGGCCGTGTCCGCCAGGCACGGCCTGCGGCTCGCCGAGGTCGTGCTCGTGCCGCCGGGCACGGTGCCCCGCACGTCCAGCGGCAAGGTGTCGCGGGCGCTGACCCGCGAGCGGTATCTGGCGGGCGCCTACCGGGCGGGAACGGCCCGATGAGCGCCGTCGACGAGGCGGCGCTGCGCCGGCTGATCGCGTCACGGGCGGCCGCCTGGAACGGCACGTCCGCCGCCGCCGTCCCGATGGACCGTCCGCTGGCGGACCTCGGGATGTCCTCGCGCGAGGCGGTGGTCCTGGCCGGGGAGCTCTCCGCGGCCGTCGGGCGTGAGCTGCCGGCCACCCTGCTGTGGGAGGCGTCCACCGGCGACGCCCTCGTCGCGCACCTGTGCGGCGACCCGAGGGCGAGGCCCGCCGACCCGGCCCCGCCCGCGCCGCCGGGACCGTCCGGCGAGCCCGTCGCGGTCGTCGGGGTCGGCTGCAGGCTGCCGGGGGGCGTGCACGGGCCCGACGACTACTGGCGACTGCTGTGCGAGGGCGTCGACGCGGTCCGGCGGGTGCCGCAGGACCGGTGGCGGGACTTCACCGCGTTCCCGCCGGCCGAGGCGCCGCGGCACGGCGGCTACCTCGACGACGTCGCCGGGTTCGACGCGGACTTCTTCCACGTCAGCCCGCGCGAGGCCGCGGTGATGGACCCGCAGCAGCGCATCCTGCTCGAGGTCGTCCACGAGACCCTCGACCACGCGGGTGTCCCGGCCGCGTCCCTCGCCGGCACGGCCACCGGCGTCTTCGTCGGCGTCTCGGCCCCGGAGTACGGCTCGCTGACCGGCGCCGACCCGGCCGCCGTGGACCCCTGGGCGCCGGCCGGCGGGGCGTTGAGCGTGACCGCGGGGCGCGTGGCCTACGTGCTGGACACGCGGGGGCCGAGCATGGCCGTCGACACCGCCTGCTCGTCCTCGCTGGTCGCCGTCCACCACGCGTGCGTCAGTCTGCGCACGGGCGAGGCCGATGCGGCGATCGCCGCCGGTGTCAACGTGCTGCTCTCCCCCACCGTCACCGTCGCGTTCCGGCGGGCCGGCGCGCTGGCCCCGGACGGCCGCTGCAAGCCGTTCTCTCCCGCGGCCGACGGCATCGGGCGCGGCGAGGGCTGCGCGGCCGTGCTGCTGAAGCGGCTGTCGGACGCCGAACGCGACGGTGACCGCGTGCTCGCCGTCATCCGCGCCACCGCCGTCAACTCCGACGGCCGCTCGGGCGGCCTTCTGGCGCCCAACCCGGCGGCCCAGCGGTCTCTGCTCGCGACGGCGTACGCACGGGCCGGGCTCGATCCGGGGTGCGTCGACGCCGTCGAGGCGCACGGCACGGGCACCCCGCTCGGCGACCCCATCGAGGCGGGAGCACTGGAGGCCGTGCTGGGCGCGGGCCGCGACCCCGACCAGCCGCTGCTGGTGGGCTCCGTCAAGGGCAACCTCGGACACCTGGAGTCCGCCGCGGGCATCGCCGGCCTGGTCAAGACGGTGCTCGCGCTGCACCACGACCTCGTTCCGCCGTCGCTGCACTGCGGGCGGGGCAGTGTCCTGGGGGACGGGCCGCTGCGGGTGGTGAGCGAGCCGGAGCCGTGGCCGCGCTACGGCGGGACCGCCACTGCCGGAGTCTCGGCGTTCGGCTTCGGCGGAACGAACGCCCACGCGGTGCTGGAGGAACCGCCCGCCACGGTCCGGCCCTCGCCCACCGGGGTGGGACCGGCCGCCCGGCTCCACCTCCTCTCCGACGTCGACGGCGTCCGCGTCCGGGACACCGCGGGCCGGCTGGCCGCGTGGCTCCGCACGCCCGAGGGGAGCACGGCGGACCTCGCCGACGTGGCGCGCACCCTCGCGGGACGCACCGGGCGCGGCCGCGCGCGGGTCGCCGTCACCGCCCGCGACAGCGGCGAACTCGCAGACGCTCTGGAGGCGGTGGCCCGGGACCTGCCCCACCCCCGGGTGGCCGCCGGCGACCGCTCGCCGATCGGACCTGGACCGGTGTGGGTGTTCTCCGGGTACGGCAGCCAGTGGGCCGGCATGGGGCGTCGACTGCTGGCCGAGGAGCCCGTCTTCGCCGCGGCTGTGGAGAAGCTCGACGGTCTGCTGGCCCCGCTGTGCGGGATGTCCCTGTACGACCGGCTGGCGTCCGGCGCTCCGCTCGACCGGGTGGAAGTCGTCCAGCCCGTCTTGTTCGGGACGCAGTTGGCGCTGGCCGAGCTGTGGCGCGCGCAGGGCGTGGAGCCCGCCGCCGTCATCGGGCACTCGCTCGGTGAGGTGGCGGCCGCGGTGTGCGCGGGCGCGCTGGAGGTGTCGGACGCGGCCCGGGTCGTCGCGGTGCGGGCCCGGCTGCTCGGCGGGCTGCGCGGGGGCGCGATGGCCGTCGTCGACCTCGACGACGAGGCGTGCGACGCGCTGGCCGAGGAGTTCCCCGGCGTGCGGGTCGCCGTGCACTCCTCGCCCCGCCAGAAGGTCGTCACCGGCGAGGAGGAGGCGGTGGCCGCCCTGGTGCGCGAGCTCGGGCGGCAGGGGCGGGCCGCCCGCGCGATGGGAGTGGCAGGCGCCGGGCACTCACCCCAGGTCGATCCGCTGCTGCCGGAGCTCACCGAGGCCCTGGCCGGCGTCCGCGGCGGCCGCCCCCGCGTCCCCGTGTACTCCACCGTGCTGGACGACCCGCGCGGAACGTCCGTGTTCGACGCCGCGCACTGGGCGGCGAACCTGCGCCGGCCCGTGCGTCTGGACCGGGCGGTGACGGCGGCCGCGGCCGACGGCCACGCCGTGTTCGTCGAGATCTCGCCCCATCCGGTGCTCACCCGGGCGGTCGCCGACTGCGCGCCCGGCGCCCTCACGCTGGGCACGCTCCGCCGCGACGCCGGCGACTTCGCGGCGTTCCTCGGCCAGGTGGGGGCCCTGTACGCGGCCGGCGCACACCTGCCGCCGCCTCCGGGCCGCGTCATCGACCTGCCCGCACCGCGCTGGCGGCACACGCGGCACTGGTGGACGGACGGGCGTGCGGCGGCCGCGCCGGCACCGGCCGAGGAGGTGCCGGCGGCCCCGCAGGACACCTCCGTCACCGGCCGGCTCCGCCAGTGCGTCGCCGCGGTGACCGGGCATCCGGCTTCCCGGATCGCGCCCACCGTCGCCCTGGCCGACCTGGGCCTGGACTCGCTGATGGCCATCCGTATCCGCACCGCCCTGGAAAACGAGTTCGGCGTCCGGCTGCCGCTGCGCGACCTGCTCGGCGCGGGCACCGTCGAGGAGGCCGCCGAACGGATCCGGCAGGCCCTCCCGGGCGGGAATCCGGACTCCCCGCTGCGGACCCTGCGCTCCGGCGGCGCCCGGACGCCGCTGTTCCTCGTGCACGCCGCCGGCGGCACGACCGACGTCTACCGGGCGCTGGCCGACCGGCTCGGCGGCGACCGCCCCGTGTACGGGCTGGAGCGTGTCGAGGGGGCCCGCACGGTGGCCGAGGAGGCGCGCCGCCATGCCGAGGCCGTCGCCGTCGCCTGTCCCGACGGGCCGTGCGCGCTGGGCGGCTGGTCCTTCGGCGGCTTCGTCGCCCAGGAGACCGCGCGGCTGCTCGCCGCCGCCGGACGGGACGTCGAGCTGGTGGCGCTCCTCGACTGCGTACGCCCGCGCGTCCTGCCCGGCGTGACCCCTGAGGACCGGATCCGCGCCCACCTCACCGGCTTCGCCCGGCACGTCGCCGACGCCTACGGGGCCCGGCTGGAGCTGCCGTACGACGAGCTCGTGGCGACCGCGGACGACGGCGAACGCATCGACGCCGTGTTGCGGGCGCTGCGCGCGGCCGCCGACGTGCCGCCGCCCGTGCTGGAGCACCAGCGCACGTCCTACGTGGACCTCAGAAGGGGCGAGGCCCACCGGCCGGGCCCCTACGACGGTCCGGTGGTCCTGTACCGGGCCGCCGAACCCGCCCCGCACACCGTGCGCGACCCCGCCTACGAACGCGACGACGAGGCGCTGGGCTGGGACGTGTTGTGCCCGCGCCTGACGGTCGTCGCGGTCCCCGGCCACCACCTGTCGCTGCTCGACCCCCCGCACGTCGACGAGCTGGCCGCGCATCTGCGGCGCGCGCTCACCGAGCAGAGCCGCTGAACCGGACGACGAGGAGCCCCCCATGTCCCATCCCAGCACCGGACTGTCCCGGCGTGCCGTCGGCAGAACCGCGGCGGCCCTCGGTCTGAGCGCGCTGTTCGGCGCCCGGACCGCCGCCGCGCGGGCCGCGACCCGGCTCGGCCCGCGCACGCTGGACGTGTCGGTGCCGTCCGCGGCGCTCGGCCGCAGCGCACCGCTGCGGCTGATCCTGCCGTCGGGCTTCGGCTCCCGGCCCGGGCGCACCTACCCCGTCCTGTACCTGCTGCACGGCGCCCACGACGACTACACCTCCTGGACCCGCGAGACGGACATCGAGGCCTTCACCGAGGGCCGTGACCTGATCGTGGCGATCCCGGACGCGGGCCCGACGGGCATTCCCACCGACTGGCGCGGCGGTCCCGACTACGAGACCTTCCAGGTCGAGGAGATCCCGGCGCTGCTGGCCCGGGACTACCGGGCCTCCGAGGTGCGGGCCGTCGCCGGGGTCTCCACCGGCGGCTATGGAGCGATGGCGCACGCGGCACGGCATCCCGGCCGGTTCGCCGCGGCGGCCTCCTACAGCGGCATCCTCGACACGACCGCGCCCGGCGTGCCGCCGATCGTGGACGCCATCGTCGCCCGCGAGCGCCTGCTGCCGCCCACGTTGTGGGGCAACCCGGTGTTCGACCTGCGCACCTGGCGTGACTTCAACCCGCGGGCGCGGGCGGCGGGGCTGCGCGGCACCAGCCTGTACGTCTCCAGCGGCAGTGGTGTGGCGGGCGGCAGCGGCGACTGGCTGCCCGAGGCGCTGGAGAGCGCCCTGTGGCCGTCCGCCCACGGCTTCACCGACACGCTCGCGCTGCTCGGCATCCCCGTCACGGCCCACTACTACGCGGGAGGAGGACACAGCTGGACGTACTGGAAGCGGGAGTTCATCACGTCGTGGCCGATGCTCGCCCGTGGGCTGGGGGTGCCGGAGTGAAGCCGGTGGCGCCGGGGCACGGAACGGAGCGCAGGGGTCGTCCGTCCAAGGCGGGACTGTCTCCCCGTCCCCCGGGCAACGGCCCGCGGGTGAGCCGCTTCCGGGTGGAAGGAGTGTCCGCCGTGGCTTCTCCCACTCCGCACGGCGTGCCGCAGAGCCTCGGCGCCTCCGCTGTGCCGCCCGATCTGGCCGGACTGCTGCGCGACGGCCTGGAAGCGGTGGCCGACGAGGTGGAGAAGGAGGTCCGCAGCCAGGTCCCGGAGTACGCCCGGCTGGACGACGGAACGTACCGCGCGCGTCTGCGGGGCGGCGTCGTCCAGGCCCTCACGCTGTTCGTCGACCACATCGCCGACCCGCGCGGGCAGGGGAACGCCATCGCGGCGACCTACTACGAGATCGGCCGGGACGAAGCCCTGGAGGACCGGAGCCTGGACGCCCTGCAGTCCGCGCTGCGCGTCGGCGGCCTGGCGGCCTGGCGGCAGTTGAGCCGTACCGCCGGGGAACTCGGGCTGGACTCCACGGTCGTGGCGGCCCTGGGCGAGCTGGCGTTCCGCACCGTCCACGAGGTGGCGGAGGCGGCCGCCGCCGGCTACGCGGAGGCCCGGCTGCGCAGCTCGGACGAGCTGGAGCGCCGCCGCAAGCGGCTGCTCGACCTGCTGCTCGGCGACGGCCCGGTGTCACCGGAGGCCTTGCAGGACCTGGCGCACGGCGCACGGTGGTCGGTGCCGCCGCGTGTCGCGGTCGTCGCACTGGCGGCCACGCCGGAGCAGCGCGAGGAACGGCCGCTGGCGGCCGCCGGTGCGCTGGTGGACATGGAGTCCCGCCCGCCCAGGATGCTGGTGCCCGACCCGGACGGTTCCGGCCGGTTCGCCGGGCAGGCCTTCACCCTCGCGCTGCGCGGCCGGCCGGCGGCGATCGGCCCCACGGTGCCGCTCATCGAGGCGGCCCGGTCGCTGCACTGGGCCACCCGAGCGCTGGGGCTGATGGGCCGTGGGGTGCTGCCCCGGCAGGGCGTGGTGCGGTGCGTCGACCATCTGTCGACCCTGCTGCTGCACGGCGACGAGCCGCTGCTCGCCCACTTGGAGTCGCAGGTCCTCGCGCCGCTCGGCGCCGTGTCCGAGGGACAGCGCCCGCGGCTCGCGGAGACACTGCTGGCCTGGCTGCTCAGCGGCAGCAACGTGCCCGACGTCGCCGCACGGCTGCACGTGCACCCCCAGACGGTCCGCTACCGCCTGCGCCAGCTGGAGAAGCTGTTCGGCGACGCGCTGCACGAACCCGCCGCCCGGCTGGACCTCATCCTGGCCCTGCGCGCCGAGGAGCTGCGGCGCCCCCGCGACTGCGCGACCTAGCCGATTCGGCGCCAGCCGGCGGTCGCCCGGCTTTGCCTCACTCATATCGGCAACAAAACTGCGGGAGTTTCTGCATTCCCGTCCATAACAGCTCGGCATGACAAGCGAATACGTTCGCGGTGTCCTTTCCCCCAGGCGCTTCAAAGCGCCCCACCCGCAAAGGATCCCCATGCGTATTCGCTCCTGTCTGACCGCGCTCTCCCTGCTCGGCGGGGTCGCGCTGGCCGGCCTCACCGCGCCCGCCGCATCGGCCGCGGCCTGCTCGGACATCGACGTCGTGGCCGCTCGCGGCACCTTCGAGCCGGGCACACTCGGTCTCATCGTCGGCGACCCGGTCTATTCCGCTCTCCAGCGGAAACTGACGGGTAAGAACCTCTCCAGCTACAGGGTGAACTATCCGGCGGACCTTTCGCTGACTTCGGCCGCGCAGGGCAACGCGGACGTGGTGAACCACGTCAAAAGCCAGGCGGCGGCCTGTCCGAATCAGCGCTTCGTCCTCGTCGGTTATTCGCAGGGCGCGAACGTGGTCGACAACTCCATCGGCGTCAGCAGCGCCGGCGCGGTGGTCGGCAGTCCCATCGTCGCGACGATCCCCGCGGCACTGGAGCCGCGGGTGGCGGCGGTGCTGCTGTTCGGCAACCCGATCCGGGCCCTCGGCAAGAGCGTCACCGGTGCTTACCAGAGCCGCACGGTCGACTTCTGCGCTCAGGGCGATCCCATCTGCCAGAACGGCGGGGGAGACGTGCTGGCGCACCTCGGCTACACCGCGAACGCCGAGGCGGCGGCCGTCTTCGCCGCGGGCAGGATCTGAGCGCCGGCTCCGGACGAAGTCCCTGCGGCCGGTCGCAGAGGCAGGCTCACGGGGGGGAGGGGCCCGGGAGGCGAACAACCTCCCGGGCCCCTCCGTGTGGCGGGGACGTGGTCAGCGGGGGGCGCGTGCGAACGCAGTCAGAGCGGTCGAGACGGGCTCGGGCCGGCCGTCGTTCTGCACGGGAGCCGCGGTCAGCACGTCGAGGTGCTGGTAGCCGTCGGCGACCAGGGGGTGCAGGTCGGCCGGGATGCGGCCTGCCAGCAGTCCGTCACCCGCGAGCACGGTGAGCACGGGCCGCGCGGTGAGTCCTTCCGGGTACGCGACGAGCCGCTTCACCTGCGGGGAACCGGCGAGTTCGAGGTCGGTGACGAGTTTGGTCGGGAAGTACTGCTCGGTGAAGTCCAGCGGCTGCTCGGCGAGACTGCGGGCCAGTTCCCCCAGCGCGGTGACCTCCTTGCCGGCGGCGGTGAACGGCGTCCCGTCGGCAGACCGGTACCCCGGGTCGTCGGGGTCGCCGACCCGGTCGTAGTCGCGCCAGGTGTACAGCGGCCCGTGCGGCCGGTCCGGGATGGCCTTGTACGCCGTGCCGAACAGTCCCGGCTGCTGCGTGCCGCCGTTGGCGACGGGGAAGCTCTTGTCGGCGACCGGCCCTCCGTCGAAGAAGCCGACGCTGCTCTGCAGGAACGCCAGGGGCACGGAGTTGTCGTCCATAAGCGCCCCCAGTACCGCCGCGTTGGTGAGGCGGAAGTCCTTCACCGCGGGCGAGCCGGTGAGGAACGCGCCGGCGTCCTTGGAGAACAGGAAGCGGTTGGTGGCCTCGATGTTGGCGCCGGAGGGCAGGTAGGACGGCAGATCGGCTCCACCGTCCGGATCCCGCACGGCGCCGAGACCGGCGACGGCCAGCAGTGTCATGGTCTCGGGGTTGAGCAGGACCGGCGCGGACAGCGAGCGCGGCAGCACACCGCTGTCGAGCCCGGCTTGGACGACACCGTAGCCGAGGCCGATGTCGGGCAGGTTCGTGTCGTCCGGGATGCTGCCGCTGAGGTCGCCGAGCGTGGTGGAGACGGTCGTGTCGAGGGCGAAGTAGCCGGCGCACTGGCGGTAGCCGGCGTCGGCGGTGGTGGCGCGGTCGCCGTCGAAGTCGGCGGTCGCGAAGTACCCGGTCACGACTCCGCCGAGCGAGTGGCCTCCGCACAGCACCTTGCGTGCCCGCACGGCCGGGTCGGGCAGTTCGGCGACGAGCAGCTCGTACTGGTCGCGCACGGTCTGCTCGATGCCCAGCCGGGCCATCCACCCCAGCCGCTCGTTGCCGGCGAACCCGGCGAAGGTGCGCCCGCCGACCGGCCTTCCCCGGTAGTAGTAGTCGACGGCCGCGTGCTGGTCTCCGGACTCGATGCCGGTGTGGTCCTCAAGGCAGTTGGAGCGCCGGTCCAGGGCCCAGAACTCGATGTGCAGGCCCTGCTCGGCGGCGCGTGCGACGGTGTTGCGGGCGACGCTGTCGAAGGCTCCGGCGCCTTCCAGGATGCCGGGCTGGGCGACGAGGATCCGGTCGGCGTCGGCCGCGGCCGCGGGGCCGTCGGACGAGCGGTAGCGCAGGTACGACAGCCAGTCGCACGCTGCTGGGCGTGCTCCGAAGAACGCCGGAAGCGGCGCCTTCACACGTACCGCCGACTCGGTCACCCCCATGACGGGACCGGACGACACGACGGGCGTCTCGGTCCGGCCGGTGAGCCCCTGGGCGTCCGGTGCGGCCCCGTTGAGGGCTCCGGCGGTCAGCAGCACCGCGAGCGCGGCACTGCGCAGGGCTTGCGCGGTTCTTCCTCTGCGACTCGTGTCCATGGCTGGACGGTAGGGCCGCGGGGAGCGGGCGACCGGGCCTTGCTCACAACAACGCAGCGACCGCCCGGGCTTTTGTCAGTGCCGCACGAGGGGATGTGGACCGCAGCGGGCCCCCGCATGCCGGTTCGCGTACGGGGGCCCGCCGGAGGGGCTGCCGGGAGTGGGGTGGCGGCTCGCACGGAGCCACCACCCGTTCTCAGCCGGCCGGCACGGCGGTGAGGTCACCCGCCGTCGAGCGGGCGCGCCGGGCGTCTCGCAGGGCCGCGTCCAGCTCAGCCGCGCCCTTCTGCAGGATTGACGCGGTCGACGCCGGGGACGCGGTCGACGGCGACACACCACCGCCCGACGGCGGTGGTCCGCCACCCGTGTTGGGATCCGACGGCGGAGGTCCGCCACCCGTGTTGGGATCCGACGGCGGAGGTCCGCCACCCGTGTTGGGATCCGACGGCGGAGGTCCGCCACCGGTGTTGGGATCCGACGGCGGCGGGCCCGGAAGGGAGACGCAGTTCGACCTGCCGGACTCGGCCGCGCCGTTGATCGCGGTGACGCAGAACTCGAAGTTCCAGTAGCCGGGGAACAGGAAGGCGATGCCCCGGCCGGTGTCGTCGGTGACGTACTCGTCGGATGTGAAGGCGCCGTCCTCGGTGGCGTTCCGTACCCAGACCCGGTATCCGGCGGCCTCCTTCGAACCCTTCCAGTCCAGCTGGACGGTCGTGGCATCGACGGCCCTGGCCTTCAGGTCCGTCGGGGTGGGCGGCGTGCCCGCACCCACGGTGACCGAGCGGGCCACGCCGGGCATGCCGCCGCCCGCCCGGTTCCAGGTGACCACCGCGACGAGGTAGTGGTGGCCGGGTTCCAGACCGTCGACGTGCGCCGACCTCCCCTTGACGGCCGTGCTCTGGAAGAACGCGCCGGGGGTGTCCTTGTCCCAGAGGATGATCTCGTAGCGGTCGATCGTGTCCGTGTACGGGCCCTTCGGGGCGTCCCAGGACACGTCGACGCCCGTGGCGGTGGCACGGGTGACGATCCTCTCGGGCGGGGCCGCCGTCCTGGGGTCCGCGACAGCGCTGACCGTCGGGGACCACGCGGACGTGCCGTCGTCACCGTTGTCGGTGCGGACCTGGTACTCCCACTTCCAGCCGTCCATGGTCCAGGTCGTGTCGAAACGGTTCGTCGCGACCGGCAGCTCGCTCCACACGGCGCTGCCCGCGATCCGGCTGCGGACGGTGTAGCCGTGGGCGCCGAAGACCGGCTGCCAGGTCACCTTGATCCCGCTCGGGACGGCCTCGGCGACGAGACGGGACACGGCGGGCGTCTGCCTGGCCGGGGCCGTGCGGGGAGCGTCGGGCACGAATCTTCCGATCCCGAAGTGCCGGTGCAGGGTCTGCTCGAAGGCCCGGGCGATCTGGAACTCGCCCAGGGCGTTGGGGTGCAGACCGTCGTACGCCGCCGGACACGCCTTGGGGGCGCAGTCGTACGCGCCCGCCCAGTCGACCAACTCGGCCGGGGAGGTGAGGGTGCTCCAGGAGGGGATCGCCTTGGCGAGCATGTCGTTGTACGCGGCGGTCGTGACGGGCAGGTCCTCACGGCCCCCGATGGCGGACCGCTGGGGGACGTTGGCCACGGCGAACCGCAGGTCGGGTTTGGCGGCGCGCGCGTTGTCGACCAGGGTCTTCACGCTGTCGAGCGTGCCCTGGGCGCCGCTGACGAACCACCCCATGTCGTTGAATCCGAGGCCGACGAGCAGCAGGTCGGGCCTGTACTGCGTGACCATCGAGCCGATCAGCTTCTTGTCCTGGGCCGCCTGGCGCCCCCAGACCGCGAAGTGGTCGCTGTCGAAGCCCTCGTCCACCCCGGCGGCGTACCGGCCCGAGACGGGCGGGTTCTCGACGGAGGGGCGGGCGGGCTCTCCCTGGAGCGGCGGCACGGGGGGACCGACGGGGTCGGGATGGTTCTTGGTCCCCTTGTACGGGCCGACGAAGTCGACGTCGACGTGCTGGCTCCTGAACCACTGCCACAACCGGTAGCGCCAGGTCCAGTCCCCCTCGTCGCCCTGGGACATGGAGTCGCCGACGACCATCACCCGCAGCGGTGTGGCGGTCCCGCCGATCCCCCTCAGCCGTTCGAGGGCCTCCAGGAGCTTCGGCCCCATCCCCTCCATGCTGCCGGCCATGAACGTGAGCACGTCGCCGAAGGCCTTGATCCTCGTTGCGAAATGCCGCAGGGAGACCTGGATCCGCGTGATCAGGGAGGTGGTGCCGGCAGCGGCCCAGTTCATCAGCTGTCCTGCGAAGGCCCCGCCGACCGCGCCCCACATCGCGACGGCCAACGCCTCCTTCCAGACCTCGGCGTCGCCGAGCGACCTGCCGTCGAAGTAGGCGTTCATCAGCTCGCCGACGAGCGCGCCGAGCGCGCCGCCCACGGCTCCGCACACCGGGGCGGCCGCGGGCGCGCCCACGTTGAAGGCGAGCAGACACACCGCCGAGGACGCGATGGTGATGCCCAGAGAGACGCCGGCGGCGATCCACTTCTGCCACCAGTTCGCCGCGGTGCCGATGCCGCCCGCCGGGGCGATCAGCACCATGCTGTCGTCGACGGCGTGCACCTGCCCGTCGAAGTCGGGGCCTCCGCCCTGGGGCGGATAGACCCCGACGCTGTCGCGCTGGGCGCGCTTGGTGAACGACTCCGCCAGGCTCATTCCCGCGCGCTGGTCGGCACGCGTCTCCTCGACCAGCGTCCTGGCCAGGTCGCGTGCCTGCTGGCGGCGTTCCGGCACGTGGAAGTCGAAGGACATGACGAGGTCGTCGTCGCTCTTCGCGAGCGGGCGAAGGGCCCCCGCGTCCTGCGCGCAGCCCATGCGCAGGGTCACGGGCCCACCGTCGCCGGAATCGGCGGTGAAGGAAGTGGCGTGTGTGGCGCACGCCTTGACCTGCGCGGCCTCGGGGCCCTGAGCCGCGGCGGGTTCGGCGGCCGTGGTGAACATCAGCGCCAGCGAGGCCAGCAGAACCAGTAAGCCGTCGCTCACGGAACGTCGCGCCCGGCGTCTCTTCCGTAGCGCTCCTGAAGTGCGCACGTCGGCGCTCCTTTCGCATTCCTCGGGGCGGACTTCGACAGACGCGCGAACAGCGCTTCTCATGGGCGTTCCGCCCGGCCGCGGGTCCTGGATCGACAACGCTGTCGATCTTTCCGCGCGAGCGAGCCGCCCCACAATGAGCTCCGAGTGCAAGAATGAGGGCAGCACCGGGCGCGCTCAGACCTCCACGAAGCGCGAGAGCGGCTCCTTGCGGACCTCCGCCCTTCTGTGCGGGCTTCAGGGAGATCCGCCGCAGACGCAGGCGCAGGCGCGACAGCCGATCGTCACCGACTGGACCACCACTCTCACTCGCTTTGTACTGAGTTGAGCGAGCCGCACGTGAGCCCGGACCGGCCGTGTGCCGAGGCGTCGTCCTGGGGTCATTCCTTTGCGGCACGGGACATCGACCCACTGCGCGTCGATCGACGCTGACCCAGCCTTTACGATCTTCACATGAGTGACCGGGACCCGGCGGCCGATGAGCTGCAGACGAGCCGGCTGTCGCTACGACGTCCGACCGAAGCCGACATCGATGCGATCTTCACGATCCATCATGATCCCGCGACCTGCCTGCACAACCCCTCCGATGCGCTCACCCGGCGCGACGAGGCCGAAGAGCTGTATCGACGCTGGAACGAGCAGTGGCAGCGCCACGGCTACGGGTACTGGGTCGTCCGGCGCCACGACCGCGATCAACAGTTGGGCTTCTGCGGGATCAAGCCCATGGAACTGCAGAGCCAGAAGGTCCTCAACCTCTTCTACCGCTTCGCCACTTCGGCCTGGGGCCAGGGCTACGCCGGTGAAGCCGCCACCGCGGTGACCGCCTGGGCGTCCCGCCACGTTCCCGAGCTGCCGCTGATCGCCCGTGTCCGGCCGGCCAACACCGCTTCCCAGCGCGTGGCGATCCGCGCCGGCCTGACTCGGGCAGAGCACCTCGACGACACCGGATACGACGGCTACGACTGGATCTACGCAGCGAAGCTGACGAACTGATGTGCCTGTGACCCAGGGGCCGCGGGTGCTCTGCCTGCTGCACTGGCACGGCGAGCCCCCCTACGGGCTGACCGCCCTGGGCATCGCCCCGGACCGGCTGACCGAGGCCGAGGAGAAGGCCGCGGCGGCCCTGGCCGGCCTGGCCCTTCCCGGTTCATGGGTGGACGCGGACCCGGCACTGCGGCGGCACCTCGTCGCCGCGTGCCGACCGGTTCCGACGGCCGGCCTCTGGCACGTCACGGACGACCGTCCGGCCCTCGACGAAAAGCACGCCCGGCACGACTGCCTTCGCGCCCTGACCGCCGAGTGGCCCGGCACCGAGGCTCTGCCGACCGTAAACGCCGACCGGCTGCCGGGGCTGACCGCCCTCGCCCGGCTCACCGCCCTGGTCTGCCGGATGCGGCCGGAGGTGTGGCTGGAACCCGAGGAGGACCTCCTCGACATCTACGACACCTACACGGTCGGTGCCCTGCCGTAGCCACGACTCGGCCGGTACGCGAAAGGTGTCGCGTGCGTGGGGCAGGTGGCGTCGACGCATTCGCCCCGACCTTGTGGTCGCCGAAGCGCATTCTTGCCTCACTCGGTGCCGCGGCGGGTGCCGGCGGCTGGCGCGGTCGCCCTGACGCCGGCGAGCGCGTCCGCGGCGAGCGGCTGGGGCTGCCACTTGGTCTCCAACCACGCAGACAGCCACACCAACTCCTCACCTCCAGGCCGAGATGCTTTTCCGTCGCGCCTGCCGTGTCGATGTCCTTGCTGGCTCGAATTGCGCCGTTCGTGTTGATGCGGGCGGCGGCAGCACCAGCCAGTCCAATGGCACGAACAGGGGAAGAGCGCCTCGCAGTCCACTTTCGCTGAGGCGCACCCAAAGGGTGGCGGAGGCAGAGGCCCTGAGGGGTCGGCACACCGGGGAGGGCTGCTTTTCAGGGCACCGGCGCCGTTGCCGTGGACGCACTCAGTGCATAGGAACGTGCCAACGTGGTCCAGGCCGTACCACGCGCTCGGGCCGCGTGACGGCGAGAAGCGGTCGTCGAGCAGCCTCCCGAGGAGAGGTTGTAGTGGACGCCGGCCACGGTCGCCATCGCACCGCCCACCACCGCAGTCCACTTGTGCAGAGCGTCCAGGCCAGGGTCAGGCGGGTCCCGGCGCCGTGGCGGGGTGGGCGCTCAGCGCGGCGTCGGTGTCGGGGTAGGACGGCATGATGGTGCTGAGGCCGGCCAGGGCGAGCATCCGCAGGAGGCGATCGGGAACTGCGGCCAGGGTCAGGGAACCGTGTGCGGTCATCGCGCAGCGCATGATGCCGATCAAGGCGTTGAAGCCGGAGGAGTCGCAGAAGGTGACCCCGCTCAGGTTCAGGATCATCTGGGGATGTCCTTGGACGATGATGTCCAGGGCTTCCTCGCGCAGCGCGGCAGCGGTGTGCAGGTCGATCTCTCCAGCGACGCGGAGGATGGCCAGGCGGCCGTCGGTGTGGGTGGTCGTGAGGGTGAAGGCAGCGGTCACGGGTCAGTGCTCCTGGCCGGTGCGAGCGGCGTCATCGACGGGCGGGGCGGCCAAGGTGCAGGCAGTCGACGCGGTGGACGGTTGCCCGGGGGCCGGCGTCAAGGGCACCGACAGCGCGAGCAGGGCGACGTCGTCGCCGGGACCTGCGGGCAGCCCGGCGATGAGGGCGATGGTGTCCTCGATCAGGCGGCCGGCGTCGGGGGCGGTGCGGTTGGCGAGAAAGGCTGCCACGCCTTCCTCGCCCAGCATGCTTCCGTCCGCGAGGCGGGCCTCGGTGAGCCCGTCGGTGTAGAGCAGCAGGCCGTGGCCGGGGCCGAGGAGGAAGGTGTGGGCGGCGAACCGGGCGCCTTCCAGGGCGCCCACGAGCGTGCCGCCGAGGGGGCGCACCCCCTGCACCACCAGCCCGGCCTCCTCGCCCTGCGCGTGCTGGACGTGAAAGGCGGGAGGATGGCCCCCCATGGCCACGGTCACGGTGAAGCCGCCGCCGGGGGCGCCCTGCAGGGTGCCGAAGACGCAGGTGCAGTACCGGCTGCCCATGGAGGGATCCAGCAGCAGGGCGCTGTTGAGGGCGTCCAGGACGTCGGTGGGATCCTCGTGGTGCTGGGCGGCCTCACGCAGGGTGTATCGAGTCAGGCTGGTGACGACGGCGGCTTCGGCGCCCTTGCCGCACACGTCGCCGAGGAAGAACGCCCAGCGCTGTCCGCCCAGGGGGAAGACGTCGTAGAAGTCGCCACCCACATCCCGTGGCGAGTCGGTCTGGTAGTGGCAGGCCAGCTCCAGCCCCGGCACCACCGGCAGAGCTGGGGGCAGCAGCGTCCGCTGGAGGGTGGTGGCGAACGCGGTGATCGCCTCCGTGTCCCGCTCCGCTCGCGCCCGCGCCTCTTCCTCCCCCTTACGGCGCTCCTGCTCCTCGCGCAGCAGCCGCAGGCCCGACAGCCGCAGTTCCATGGCGTCCAGGACCATCGCGGCCAGGTCGGCCAGAGTTGCGGTGTCGGCCTCGGTGATCAGGCGTGGCTTTGTGTCCAGGATGTTGACCGTGCCCAGCCGGTACCCGTCCGACGTGATGATGGGTGCCGCCGCGTAGAACCGCACTCTCAGGGGCCCGGTGACCAGCGGGTTGGTACAGGCGACCGGATCAGTCAGAGTGTCGGGGATCACCAGAGTGTCATCGCGCATGATCGCCGAGCCGCACAGCCCGGGATCCCGCCCGATCTGCGCGATCCCGTCCAGCCCGTGAATGGCCTTGAACCAGATCCGGTCGGTATCGACGATCGTCACGCTCGCCACGGCAACGTCGAACAGTCGGGCGGCCATCGCCGCGACCCGGTCGAACGCCCCGTCGGGCGGGGTGTCGAGGATGTCGTAACGGCGCACCGCCTGCATACGCGCCGCTTCCGCATCAGCCGGTGGTACGGGCTTCAGCCGAGGACCATCCGGCGAAACGGCAGGGACACCTGACATCGCTCAGCTCCTGCTCTGCGCAACGGAACCGGTTCAGCGCCCAGCCCTCGAATCCAGACCCTACGGCAGCAGGGAAGAGGCCGGCACCCACATTCCCGTCCCGCCGTCTCCGTGATGCGGTGTACTGCCGGGTTCGGCGTGCCGGGCCGGCTGCGACCCCCGTCGCAGCCGGCCCGGCACACCGGCCGGGACGCCACGATCCCTGGGGCCGGCCTTCCCCTCACAGGCACCCTCATGACCGGCACCGGGATACCGAGGGCGACGAGTTAGTCGGTGACTGATCTCCTGGATGGGGCAGCGCCATCCGCCTGCGCCGCAGGACTGGCGGGCCGCCCCCTGGATGCGACAACGACCCCTGGCGGCTGCGCCCGAAGTGCACGGCTTTGTCGATGATCAGTCAGCCGTGGGTACGGGTGCCAGGCGTCGCATGAAAACCGCCTGGACGCCGCCGTCGAGGAGGTCGTCCGAGCGGGCGAGGAATTCCTCGAGGTGCGGCCGTTCCAGGTTGGCGGCGTGGTCCTGCCGATTGCGCCAGACCTCGTGGAAGTGGAACGAGGCCGGGTCGTTCACGTCGACGTGCAGGTCGTAGCTGATGCAGCCGGGTTCGCTCAACGTTTGCGGCACGAGGGCAGTCAACGCTTCCCGAAGTTCCTGTTCCCGTCCAGCCCTTGCCCGCAGCCGGGCGACAACGGTCAGGCCTTCGTGATTCACGGATGACATCAGTTGGTGCTCCTGGTATCTGGCCTGGCACGAGCGCCGGGCTTGCGAACACCGACGCTAGAAAGAACCGGTCCGGGTGTACAGTCCAATCGCGTGCCTGCTGACCGGACCAATCGCGCCACCGGCCTGCTCGTGGAGCTCCCCGACGACGGCCGTCCGATGCACGAGCGCCTTACCGGCGCGATCAGGCTCGCCATCGGGCAGGGTCGGCTCGGACCCGGGCATCTGCTTCCCTCCAGTCGTACGCTCGCCGCGGAGCTCGGCTGTTCCCGGTGGGTCGTCAACGAGGCGTACGGCCAACTCACGGCCGAGGGCCAGCTGCAGGCCCAGCGCGGTTCGGGTACCCGGGTCGCCGGCACCAGGAGCGAGCCGGCACCGAAGCGGAGCGCCGCTCCCGAGGTCCCGCCGTGTCGGGCAGACCTTCGGCCCGGCGCCCCGGACATCAACGGATTCCCCGCCGCTGCCTGGACGCGGTCCCTTCAGCACGTGCTCACGGTCGCCGACTGGTCGCCGCCGGTCTTCCCGCCCGCAGAAGGCGTGCCTCGCCTCCGCGAGGTGGTCGCGGCCTACCTCGGGCGGGCTCGAGGTATCCGGGTGGAGAGCGAGGAGGTATTGATCACCTGCGGCACGTCGCACGGGATGGCCGCCGTCGCGCGCGTGCTGAGCACCGGGGCGGATTGCGGGGTGGCGGTTGAAGATCCCGGTTGGTTCCGCCTGCGGGAGGTGGCCGCCGCCGCGGGCTTGCGCACCGAGCCGGTCAACGTGGACTCTTCAGGTGTCGACGTCGAGGCGGTGCGCCGGGCGGATGTCTGCGCGCTGGTCTGCGCGCCGGCCCACCAGTTCCCTACCGGAGCCGTGCTGTCGCCCGACCGTCGTCGGGCCCTGCTGGCCTGGGCTGCGCAGAGTTCTCGCCTGATCGTGGAGGACGACTACGACGCCGAGTTCCGTTACGACGGCAGGCCGGTCGGCGCGTTGGCCGGTCTCGGGCGCGAACATGTCGCCTATCTGGGTTCGGTCAGCAAGACATTGCACCCCGGTCTGCGGCTGGGCTGGCTGGTGCCGCCCGCCGGCCTGCTCAGGCCGCTGCTTTCGGCCCTGGAGACGACCGGCGGCGGCCCCAGCACGCTCGAACAACTCACCTTCGCGCATTTCGTCGAGACCGGCGGCTACGACCGGCATCTACGGCGGACCCGTAAGGCGTACCGCACCCGACGCGACGCTCTGGTCGCCGCCCTGACGAGACACCTCGCGATCAGCCCCGACGGAATCGCCGCCGGTCTGCATCTGACGGTGCCGTTGCCGCAGGGCACCGATGAGCATGCCGTGGTCGCACGGCTGAGTGAGCTGGGCGTCGCGGTGGTGCCGCTCGCCCGGTACACGATCAGCCCGAAGGCGCCTGCCCTCGTCATCGGGTACGGCCGGCTCGCCCCATCTCGGGCGGTGTGGGCTGCCGACCGGATCGCTGAGGCCGTTCGTGAGTGCGGGTGAACCGAGGCCGAGCGCGTGAGTGCGCAGCTCGGCCATGCGTCCTCCGATACCGGCGACGCGCAGAACCCCGCGAACCTGAAGACAGTCGGTCCGGATGTAGCCGGACCGGCACACCGGCCCACCCGCGATCGCCTTTTTGCGCAGGTCGACGACGACGCCTGAACCGCTTCGAGAGCGCCCGCCGCCGGGTCTGCCTGACGACGAGGCTCGCCGACGACAGCGCCCTGGCGCCACCGGGCCGGGATCACCGCTCGCCGAGGTCGGCGGCGCTGCCCGGCGTGACGGGCCTCCAGCGCCGACCAGGCGTTCGCCGACTGCTGCTGGACGAGGCCCCTGTTCCCGAGCCCCGGTCCGGGCTCAGGCGCGCTGTGCCCAGTCCTGGTCCAAGCGGTCGCTCAGGCCCGCGGCGGCGAAGGCCGCCTCCAACTCGTCGCGGCCCTCGGTGAAGTGGGCCCAGCTGTCGTGGTGGACCGGGACGACGCGGCGGGCGTCAAGAATCCGGGTGGCCTCGGCGGCCTGGGCGCTGTCCAGGACGACGGGTCGGCCGTCGAAGAGCATGGGGAAGCGCGGTGCTCCGGCGAACAGCAGGGCGGTGTCGATCGGGGCGAAGCGGTCGGCAGTCTCCCTGACCGCGTCGAGCGAGGCGTTGTCGCCGCTGACGTAGACCGTCGGCAGGCCCTCGCCCGTCAGGACGAAGCCGACGACCTGGCCGGTGAGGGGCTCGATCTCCTCCCGCGCTCCGGGGCCGTGGATGGCCGGGACCGCGGTCACGGTGATGGTGCCGCCGTCCGGGCGCTCCAACTCGGTCGACTCCCAGTCGGCCAGGCCCTGGGCCTTCGCCCCGAGGCGCTCGCCGCCACCGGGCGTGGTGAGGGTGAGAGGGACGTCGATGAGCAGAGCGCGGCCGGAGGTGTCGAGGTTGTCCGCGTGCTCGTCGTGGGAGAGCAGGACCACGTCGATGGGACCGAGGTCTGCGGGGGCAGCGGTGGAGGGGGCGGTCTTGGACAAGGTCGGGCCGCCGGGCGAGGCGTAGTCGCCGGGGCCGTCGAAGGTCGGGTCGGTCAGGAAGCGCACGCCGCCGTACTCGAACAGGGCGGTGGGACCGCCGAATGTGCGCACCGGGAACTGGCCGTGGTTGAGCTGGGACATCGTCATCACCGTTTCTCACGAATAAAACCTGCTTTTAGCGTGACTGAAGGCTAGGCAGGCATCACGGAAAAACGCAAGCGCTACCATGACAGGTATGGACGACACCCTGGCCGCCGACGTGGCACCGACCGCTCTGCCTCCGGTGCCGGGTGCCGACCGGTACCCCTCCCTGGACTTCGCCGACACCGCTGCCACCCTCCCGGCCGGCCAGAGCTACGACCTGCTCGCCGCCCCGGAATCCGCCATGCGCTGGCTCGCCGTCCGTGACCTGACCACTCCGGACGTGCAGCTGTACGAGGTGTGCGCGCAGCGGATGCGCACGCTGCGCGCGCACATCCGCGCCCTGTTCGCCGCCCGCGTCGACACCACCACCCCGCCCGAGGACTCCCTGCGCGCGGTGAACGAGGCCCTCACGGCCGTGCCCACCGCCCCCCTCCTCGCCTGGGACGGGGCGCGGGGGCTGCGTCGCGTCCAGGCGCACCCCACCGACCAAGCCGTCAACCACGCACTGGCGACCCTCGCCGCCGATGCCGCCGACCTGCTCACCGGTCCCGACGTCGACATCCTCGCGGCATGCGGATCAGCCCCCTGCGACCGATTCCTGCTGCGCACCCACGGCCGGCGCCACTGGTGCTCCACACGCTGCGGCGACCGCGCCCGCGCGGCCCGCGCCTACGCCCGGCGCAGCGGCGGCTCGGACTGACGCACCCTCCATGCGGGCGCGAACCGTAGCGGCCCTCCGTCGGTTCTCGACGGCGTCCACAACCGCATCGCGGAGGGCTGCCACCACGCCCCGAACGGCAGGTCGCAGCCGAGCCCCACCAGCAGAGCTCCGCACAGTGATCGTCATGCGGTCGTCACCGCCGTCGGCACTGCCGGCGCGCAGCTCGCGAAGTCCGAGATTCGCTATCGGGTCGCTGACGACCGCGAGCTCCAGGAGACCGTTCTCCAAGAGGCCCAGGACCGGGTAAGGCGGGGTCCGCCCTCGGAGACGTGGCTGTTCACGGGCCGTTCCAGCCGCTCGTCCTCGGTATCCGGCCAGGCCCGATGGCTTTGTGCCATTCGTCGGCAACTGCCCTGCGACATCACAGAGCCGCGGCTACACAGAAGGCTGGGGATGGCGTGCCGCTGTCTCCACAAGGTGATGCCCGGCGCGTTGTCGTGGCAGGAGTTCGAAACGTACATCGCCGATCTGTGCCGACGGGACGGTTGCCGAGGCGTCGTCAGCGGCAGGAGCGGCGACCTGGGTGCGGTCGTCGTCGGCTGTCTGGCCGACGGCCGCAAGCTGGTCGTCCAGGTGAAGAAGTACGCACTGCAGTGTGTCTTCGTCGGACATGCAGAAGTTCGTCGGCACCGCCCGCCTCGAACACGGCGCGGATGTCGCGCTGTTCGTCACCACCTGCCGCTCATTCACGAAGGCTGCCCTGGGCCTGGCGCTGCGCCAGGACGTCGTGGCCCTGCACCGCGACCTGTTGGGCTCCTGGGTCAAGGGCGCTCATCTGGAGACCCTCACCCCGCTGAGCGGCAGCGGCGGCGGTACCAGGTCGCGCTCCTCCGCCTGACCGGCAGGCTGCTGTCCGGACGGCCAGGGCATTGCCGGCGGCAGGACGGGGCCGGTGCCGAGCATGAGCGCGGTCAGTGTCGGCGCACGGGTGCCCCGGTCTGGCATCGGCGCGATCGGCGCGACGGTGGACACGGAGACCTGCGGCAAGCCACGCTGCCCCCATGGCCCGGGGATGCCCAGAGTGGTTGCCCGGCCCGGCGCCAGGCAGGTAGCCAGGGTCAGCAGTGCCCGGGATGATGCAGACGATGGCTCGGTCTCCTCGTGGGCCGAACAGGGGCAGGGTCTCGACAGTGTTCATGTCCTGGGGCCGAACCGGTGTGGGGCTCGGTGGTGTCGAACTCGGCCGCTTCGCTGGGCCGCAGCGTGAAGTCCTGGCCCCGCGAGGACGAGGCGTAGCCGGCCGGCGAGGACGGAGAGCCGTTCGTAGCCCTCGTGAGCGATCAGTTCCGGCTGGCGGGGGGTCAGTACTTGCTGCGCAGCACGGGCAGCCGGGGCCCCATGTCATCGAGAATCTGTTCCAGCTCCGCATTTCGGGGCTCGGTGTTCATGGATCCATTTTTGCGGTGTCAGCAAAATTGGTGGGCTTCGACTCTCGTTCGGGCCGAACCTTGCCGGGCACTGTTCCCCGACATCAGAGGTAGACCGTGACCGCGACGACACCCCTGGCTCAACCCGTGCTGAGTGCGCGCAGGCGTTGGACGGTCTTGGCCGTCTGCTGCCTGAGCATGTTCCTGGTGGGCCTGGACACCACCATCGTCAATGTGGGCCTGCCGGCCATCGGGAGCGGCCTGGACGTCGACACGCGCGGTCTCGAATGGATCGTGGACGCCTACACCCTCGTCCTGGCCAGTCTCCTGATCTCCTCCGGCGCACTGGCGGATCGCTTCGGACGGCGCCGGGTGTTCCAGTGCGGGCTCGCCGCGTTCGGCGCGGCCTCGCTGGCCTGCGCGCTCGCGCCGTCGGCGGGCGTACTCATCGCGGCCCGCGCTCTGCAGGGCGTCGGCGCCTCGATGCTCAGCCCCGTGGCGCTGGCGATCGTGGTGAACGCGATGCCGGACCCGAAGGAACGGGCGCAGGCGATCGGCATCTGGGCGTCAGTGTTCGGGCTGAGTATGGCCGCTGGTCCCGTCACGGGCGGTGCGCTGCTCGCGGGGCTCGGCTGGCGGGCGCTGTTCTGGATCAACGCACCGGTCATCGCGGCCGCTCTGCTGCTCAGCGCGGTGTTCGTGCCGGAGTCCCGGGCACCGCGGGCCCGGCGCCTCGACCTGCCCGGCCAGGTCCTGCTGACCGTGATTCTCGCGGTCGTGGTCGGCGTCCTGATCGAAGGGCCTCGCATCGGCTGGACATCGCCTGCGGCGCTGGCGGGATACGCAGCGGCTGTTGTGGCGACAGCCGGATTCGTGTGGGTCGAATCCCGCCGACGTGAGCCGCTGATAGATCCGCGGATCTTCAGGAGCCCGGTCTTCAGCGGTGCCGTCCTGGGCGCGGTGGCGGTCTTCGTCGCTCTGACCATGACACTGCTGCTGAACACCCTCTACCTGCAGCACACCCGGGGATGGACGCCGCTGGCCGCCGGAGTGGCGACTTTGCCCCTGGCCATCGGAGCGACTCTCTGCGCCCCCTGGTCCGGCCGCATGGTCGGCCGCACGGGACCGCGGCTGCCGCTGCTCCTTGCCGGTGGTTTCCTCACGGCCGGCGGGCTCTGCATGGTCCGGCTCACTCCACACACGAGCGTGTTCCTGCTGCTGGCCGCATACTCGCTCATCGGCGCCGGGTTCGGCTTCGCCAACGCCCCGATCACCAACACCGCGGTCAACGGACTGCCACCCGCCCGTGCCGGCGTGGCCGGGGCGATCACCTCCACCGCACGGCAACTCGGCTCCGCCCTCGGCATCGCTCTCGCCGGCGGCCTGGTCACGGCCACCAGCCCGACGGGGCTGGCACATGCGTCCCGCCCGGGCTGGATCCTGGTCGCCACCTGTGGCGTGCTGGTCTTCCTCGTCGCCCACGTATCACGGCCGAAGGAGGCCACCGCCGGCCCAGTCTCCCCGCAAGGGCGGTGAGCTACCCGGGTTTCTCCGCGCCCACGACCGGATCAACGTGCGCATGGAGGTGCTGTTGCCGGTGGGCGCGTCAACCGTCTTCATCGCTCTCTTCACCCGGCCCTCGGAGCGGGCGATCGGTGTCGGGGTGGTCGTTGTCGGCCTGCTCGACGACCTGATGCGACAGGTAGCCGCCGGCTGTCCGGACCACGGGGGACACGCGGGTGATGCCCGGCTCGACCGGTCCGGGTCCTACCGTTGCCCAGCCTTCCCAAAGGGCACCCCCGTTCGCGATGCCCCCAGCCCGAAGGCGGACGACCCGGCCGCCGGCCCGGCCGCCGCGCTGCGGGCGCCGCCGGAATGCCACACCGTCGACCGTACTACCTCTTCGGTTCGAAGGGCACCTGCTGCAGCGGCGTGAACAGCACCTACTACACGGCGGTCGGACGGTCCACCAGCATCACCGGCCCCTACCTGGACCAGAACGGCACGGACATGGCGTCCGGCGGCGGGACCACCGTCCTCACCGGCGCCTACCCCAGAGTGGCCGCCGGTGGTGCCGACGCCTACGACGACGGCACCTCCAAATTCCTCGCCTACCACTACTACGACGGCGACGACTCGGGGCAGGAGACCCTCGACATCCGACAGGTGACCTTCACGAACGGCCGGCCCGTCCTCGCCGGTCCGCTCGGCGCCGCCAACAACCACCTGCTGAACCGCAACAGCGCCAAATGCGCCGACGTCTGGGGCCTGAGCACGGCCGACGGGGCGGCGGTGGACTCCGGCAACTGCAACTCCGGGGCGAACCAGCAATGGGTGCCCACCGCCGTCGGCTCCCGCTACCAGTTGGTCAACGTCAACAGCGGCAAGTGCCTGCAGATCTCCGGAGGGTTCACCGCGAATGCGGCCGTCGCCGTCCAGTCGACGTGCACCGGCGCCTCGCACCAGCTGTGGACGAAAACGGCGGTCATCGGCGGCTTCGTCACCCTCACCAACGTCAACAGCGGCAAGTGCCTCGAGGTCGCCGGAGAGTCCACCGCCAACGGTGCGGCCCTGGACCAGGCAACCTGTGCCTCCGGCGCGAACCAACAGTGGATGGTCGTCTGACACCGCCACATCCCTGAGCCCACGGAAGGATTCATCCCGTCTCGCAGGGCCCCCATACAGCCAGCCGGCCCTGCGGCCGTCCCCCGTGCACGAGTGCCACCATGCCCCACGTCACCCGTCGGTTCGGTCGGTTCCGGGTTCCGCCTCGAAGGTTTCACACGTTGGTCCGAGGCACGCACCCCCGTCCGGCCTCGCCCGTCGGCGGTGCCGGCCTGACCCCGGCGTCAAGTCGAACGGCGGCGCCCGGCTGGGTGCCGCCGCTCCGGGTGACGTCAGTCGGCGCCCCGCTCCGCGGGCGAGGCGACGTTCTGAGTGGTGGACCAGGAGGCGAGCAGGCGCAGGCCCTCCTCGTCGACCGAGCCGGGTTCGGCGGTGTAGACGGTGAGGGTGAGGCCGGGTGCGGCGGCCATCTCCAGGCCCTCGTAGGCGAGGGTGAGGTCACCGACGGCGTGATGGTGGAAGCGTTTGGTGCCGGTTCCGTGGTGGCGGACGTTGTGGGCGCCCCAGCGGGTGCGGAACTCGGCGCTGCGGGTGGACAGCTCGCCGACGAGGTCGTGCAGGTCCTTGTCGTGGGAGTTGCGGCCGGCTTCGGTGCGCAGGATGGACACCACGACGTCGGCGGCCTGGTCCCAGTCGGGGTAGAAGCGGCGGGAAGCAGGGTCGAGGAACTGGAAGCGGGCCAGGTTCGCCTGGTTGCCAGGCGTGGCGTAGGCGTCGTCATAGAAGGCGCGGGCGAGCTGGTTGGCCGCGAGCAGGTCCATGCGTCCGTTGCGGACGAAGGCCGGGCCGGCGGTGACGGCGTCCAGGACCCACTGCAGGCTGCGGTGCGCCTTCCACTGCGTGCCGCGGCGCCGGGGGCGGGTGAGGGCGTCGGAGCCGTCGGCGGCCTGCGCGAGGTTCAGCAGGTGGGCGCGTTCGGCGTCGTCGAGCCGGAGGGCGCGCGCGACAGCTTCGAGGACGGCCGGTGAGGCGCCGGCGAGGTTGCCGCGCTCCAGCTTGGCGTAGTACTCCACGCTGACATCGGCGAGCGCGGCGACCTCACTGCGACGCAGGCCCGGCACCCGTCGGCGGCTCCCGGAGGGCAGGCCCGCCTGCTCGGGATTGATCTTGGCTCGCCGCGAGGTCAGGAACTCGCGGACCTCTGCTTGGTTGTCCACGCCTTCGACGGTACGTCCCGCCCGCGTCCGTAGGGATGCACTGGCAGTACACCCCTTGGTGGTGTCTCGCTCCCCGCGCGAAGAGGGGGTTACCTGGGTGACGTGGTGCTTTTCACCCCGTCATCATGACGGGCTCTTGCACCTGACCCTGCACTCGGCGACGGCCCCGGCACCGGGAGCCGTACACCTCGGCACGCGAAGGAAGCTCTCTCATGCGCGGAGCAATGATCTACGCCCCCGGCGACATCCGCTTCGAGTCACTGCAGGACCCGAAGCTGCTCCACCCCACCGACGCGATCATCCGTACGGCCGTCACCTGCGTCTGCGGGTCCGATCTGTGGCCCTACCGCGGCGCGGAGCCGATCGGCGACCCGCACCCGATGGGACACGAGTACGTCGGCTTCGTGGAGGAGGTCGGCTCCGAGGTCACCGAGGTGAAGCCGGGCCAGTTCGTCGTCGGCTCCTTCGCCACCTCGGACAACACCTGCGCCAACTGCCGAAACGGTTTCCAGTCCAACTGCCTGCACCGCGAGTTCATGTCCACCTGCCAGGCCGACTACGTGCGCATCCCGAACGCCCAGGGCACGCTGGTCGCCACCGACGAGGTGCCCGGCGAGGAGTTCTGGCCGGGCCTGCTGGCCGTCTCCGACGTCATGGGCACCGGCTGGTGGGCTGCGGACGCCGCCGAGGTGAGGCCCGGCTCGACCGCGGTGGTGGTCGGTGACGGCGCGGTCGGCCTGTGCGCCGTGATCGCGGCGAAGGAGATGGGCGCGGAGCGGATCATCGCCATGTCCCGCCACGAGAGCCGGCAAAAGCTCGCCCGGGAGTTCGGCGCCACCGACATCGTCGCCGAACGCGGTGACGACGGCGTGGCGAAGATCAAGGAGCTGACCGGCGGGATCGGCGCCGACAGCGTGCTGGAGTGCGTCGGGACCGCCCAGTCCATGAGCCAGGCCCTGCACTCCGCCCGGCCCGGCGGCAACGTCGGCTTCGTCGGCGTCCCGCACGAGGTCGCCGTCGACGGGCAGGAGCTGTTCTTCTCCCACGTCGGCCTGCGCGGCGGCCCTGCCCCTGTGCGCCGCTACCTGCCCGACCTGGTCAACCGCGTCCTGGAGGGCAGGATCCGCCCGGGCAAGGTCTTCGACCTCACCCTGCCCCTGGACCAGGTCGCCGACGGCTACCAGGCGATGGACGAGCGCCGCGCGGTCAAGGCCCTCCTCAAGCCCTGAACTTCCCCACCCCGCGCAAGGAGCACTCCGTGCAGATCACCCGCAGCTCGGTCGACACCGTCAAAGGGCCGGCCGACTGGTTCACCGGCGACGTCTACATCGACGCCGTCGCGGCCGCCCCCGCACCGTCCCGGGTCACCGCCGGCCTCGTCCATTTCATGCCCGGTGCCCGCACCCACTGGCACCGTCACCCGCTGGGTCAGACCGTCTTCGTCACCGAGGGCGTCGGCCTGTGCCAGCGCCGCGGCGGCCCGGTGGAGGTGATCCGGCCCGGCGACCGGGTGCTGTTCGAGGCCGATGAGGAGCACTGGCACGGCGCCGCTCCGAACCGGCTGATGGTCCACGTGGCCATCAACGAGGGCGACGACGACCACGACGTCGTGCACTGGCTGAACCCGGTCACCGACGACGAGTACACCGCCGCCACAGCCACCGACTGACATCGCGGACCGCGCAGCCCTGCGCCCACACCGTCCTCACCCGAAAGGCTCATTGTGACCACGTTCGCACTCGTCGGCGCCGGCCCCGGACTGGGGTTGGCCGCCGCCCGCCGCTTCGGGGCCGCCGGCCATCACGTCGCTCTCCTCTCCCGCAACGCCGACCACCTCGGCGCCCTCGCGGCCGAACTCGACGGAGGCGGCGTCCGGGCGCGCGGTTTTACCGCCGACGTTCTCGACCCGGCCTCCCTGACCGCGGCCCTGGACACGGCGGCCGAGGAGCTCGGGCCGATCGAGGTCCTCCAGTTCAGCCCGGTGCCCCACAGCGACTTCATGAAGCCCGTCCTGGAGACGAGTGCCGCCGACCTGGACCCTCCGCTGGCCTTCTCCGTCAAAGGCCCGGTGACCTGCGTGCACGCTGTGCTGCCCGGGATGCGGGAGCTGGGCCGGGGCACGCTGCTGTTCGTCAACGGCGGCAGTGCGGTACGCCCGAACCGCAAGGTGGCCGGCACCTCGGTCGCATTCGCCGCCGAGAGCGCCTACGCGGCGATGCTCCACGACGCCCTCGCATCCGAGAACATCCACGCCGCCCAGCTCATCGTTCCCGGCGCGATCCACCCGGACGCCGAGCACTCCAGCCCCGACGTGCTCGCCGAGCGCCTGTACGCCATCCACACCGAGCGCGGCGCGTTCCGACACTACGCCGAACCCATGCCCACGTGATCACCCTCGGGGCACCCCTCACGAACTCCGCGGTTCGCCTCGGACCGGGCCGTGCCGCCGCGGCAGCCGCTCTGCTGCTGGCCGTGACCGCCTGCTCCAGCGGGACGCAGGAGAGCGCCCCGCCCGCCGCGCCCGCCGTCTCCGCATCCGCAGGGCAGCAGTCGACGGCCTCTCCCTCGTCGTCCACCTCCGGAAGGAGCACATCCATGACCATCCGGGTCACTCTCGACGGCCGCCCCGCCGAGGCCACCTTGAACGGCAGTCCTGCCGCCAGCGACTTCGCCGCGTTGCTCCCGCTCACCCTGCAACTGGAGGACTTCCACAGCACGGAACGGGTCGCCGATCTGCCGCGCAAGCTGGACACCTCCGGTGCTCCCGAGCCGGTCGCGGCCAAGGCCGGCGACATCGCCTACTACGCTCCCTGGGGCAACCTGGCCCTCTTCTACCAGGACGGCCCTGCCCCCTCCGCCGACCTGCTCATCCTCGGCCACCTCGATGCCAGCGCCGACCAGCTCGGCCGCGCGAAGCGCATCACCATCGAACCCGCCTCCTGACCCGGGCGTCCCGGTACCTCGACAGAAGGAGGTGGACCTGTATGGCCTCCGCCGTCGGCACCCGCGAGGCGTACTGGTCACCTACACCTACCTCACCCCGCTGCTGACCGACCGCGCCGGCGTCCCGGCGCAGCCGTGCCGCTGGTCCTGATCGTCTTCGGGGTCGGTGCGCTGGGCGGCACAGCGATCGGCGGCCGGCTCGGCGACCGCCGCCCGATGGCCATCACCCTCACCGCCGCCGTGACCGCCCTGGTCCGGCTCGCGCTGACCCCGCTGCCGACGGGGCCCGTAGCCACCGTCGCCCTGGTCTTCCTCAGGCCCTGGCAGGGTTCGGCGTCACCCCCGCGGTCACCGCCCGCCGTCCGCTTCTCCGGCGACGCCCTCCCCCTCGCCTCGGCACCGATCACGTCCGTCCGCCCACCACACCGGCATCGCCGCCGGCTCCGCGCTCGCCGGAACCGCGCTCAACACCTCCCTGGGCCTGACCGGCCCGGCCCTGGTCGGCACGATCTGCGCCCCGGGCCGAGAGCGGGTCTCGGCGTCCCCCAGTCGCTGACACAACGGTCGGCGACCAGCCCACCTCCACCTCGCAAAAAGGAGCAGATCGCCATGAACACCACCTACGACTTCACCGGCCAGGTCGCCTTCGTCACCGGCGCCTCCTCCGGCATGGGCCTCGCCGCCGCCCGCGCCTTCGCCCGGGCAGGCGCCGCCGTCGGCCTCGCCGACATCAACGAGGACGCCGTCACCAGCGCCGCGCAGGAACTCACCGCCGCTGGCCATCAAGTGCTCGCCCTGGTCTGCGACGTCACCGACGAGGAACAGGTCGCCGCCGCCGTCGACCGCACTGTCGAAGCCTTCGGACGGCTCGACATGGCCTACAACAACGCCGGCATCATGCCCCCGCCCACCGACGCCGCCGATGAGAGCGCCGAGCAGTTCGACCGCGTCCAGAACATCAACCTGCGCGGCATCTGGGCAGCCATGAAGCACGAACTGCGCCACATGCGCGACCAGAGCAGCGGCGCCATAGTCAACTGCTCCAGCCTCGGCGGCCTCGTCGGCAACCCCGGTCGCGCCGCCTACCACGCCACCAAGCACGGAGTGATCGGCCTGACCAAGAGCGCCGCCCTCGAATACGGCTCCCGCGGCGTGCGCGTCAACGCGGTCTGCCCCGGCACGATCAGCACCCCGATGGTCGACGCCATGGTCGAGGGCGGCGAACTCCACCGTTCCCAGGCCGAGGCAGGCCAGGCCATCGACCGGCTCGGCACCGCCGACGAGATCGCCCAGGCCGTCCTGTGGCTGTGCGGCGACGGCGCCAGCTACATCACCGGCATCGCCCTGCCCGTCGACGGCGGCTACACCGCCCGGTGACCTCCATCTTCGGACAGCCCGACACCTGGGGCGCCCGGGACACCGAAACCGTCACCGACACACGCCTCTACGGCACCGCCACCTCCCGCTCCTGGGACCCGCCGGCACCCCAAGCTCACCCACCGCTCCTCCTGCGCCGCGGCCGACGGCGTCCTCCCCATCGTCGAAGGGACGGTGATCCGTCCGGACATCGATCACCTGCCCAGCGGAGCAACACCGAAGCCGGTCTGGCTGTGGTGGTCAGGCACCGACGCCACTGCGGCAGGCGCCGACCGGTTTTGGCAGGCATGCCTGCGACGCTTCGACGCCCCACTGCGGCTCGCCCGGCCGCTGGCGGCCGACCTGCGTCGCCCCTGGGAAAGGCCGACTCCGCCGGACAGGCTCACCCCCGTCCGAGCCCGGCGCGACTTCCGACACATCCGCCCAAAGGCCAGCCGCCCGGCCCCAAGCAGCGAAACCCACCCGCCCTGGCCCCGGACGACCTCCAGGCAGAAAGAACACCCGACCCACCCCCGGCCACGACGTCCACACACCCCGCAAAACACCGGCGGCGACACAACGAACGAAGACGTCAACCACACCGCGACCACGCCGCACAGATAAAAGATCAAGCTAGTACCGATCCAGGCGGTGCGCGTACGGGCTCAACAGAGAGTGCGCGCCTCCTCCGGGGAACCACGCGGCACTGAGATCCCGGTACCGTTCAGGGATCGAGATGCCGTGGACGACGGTGTCATTGGCCGACCAGTAGCCGAGAAGCAGCCGGATGAGCGCTTGGTCGTCCGGGAGCAGGTCGCCGCGTCGCAGCGCGTCGAATGGTTCGTTGTATTCATGGTCCGGTTGCTGCACAGCGGCCCGGCGTCGCAGCTCGGGCTCGAGTTTGCGCACGAGCGACGACCGGTTCAAAACGGTGGCCATCATCCCGCCGCTCGGCGGGAATCGTTGCTGATGGGTGCAGCCCATATGGCGAGCCACTTGGCCGGTGAGGCCGTCGGTCGGCTCCCGCACGGTGAATTCGCTCAGACGCCGTTGCCGGCACAGTCGGGCGACGGCCGTGAGGAGCAGGCGTGTCGCCGCGGCATCCTCGGCCACGAGTTCGTCGACGATCAGCGAGCCCAGCAGGTCGCCGAAAGCCCGGCCCTCCAGCACGGCGTAACCGACGGCAGCAGTACCGGCCTGCAGGACCAGGGTCTGCGACCCAGGGGCCCACGTGGTCTGAGGGATGGGCCGGTTCCAGATGGCGGGGCGTCTATGGGTCCACGGGCGTTGCGCGTGGGCGGTGTTGTACAGGCGGATGATCGACGGAAGGTCTGCCGCGGAGCCGCTGCGAATGCCCGGGACGGGCGTGTCCAGATCGTCTGCCGTCGCCCGTTCCACGTTGCGCACGGGGACGAGGCGACGTTCACCCGTTGCGTCATACCGGCCAGGGCCTGGCGCAAGAGGCGACTCATGTCTCCCTGACGTCGGCACGCGGGCTGTGTCTCCACGCCGCCGATGCCTTCCGCGGCGACGGCCACCGCGCCGAACCGCATGTGGAAGGAGAGGACTTCCAACTCGGCGATCGGTTCGCCGGCAGCGGTACGCAGGCGGCAGTAACGCACTGGCAGACTGCGCACTTCGTGATCCGGGGCTTCGGTGTAGCCGGCCCTTGGTTCATGATCCGACATGCAGGGTCCTCACCTCTTGACCGGACGGCGGTACCGTCACCACTCGCAGACACCAGGGGAGTGTCCTGCACTCCGGGCGTCCCGCTACCTGGCCTTCTGCAACCTCAGATGTTCGGCCGGACTACTTCTCCGGCAACGATCGTGGTGTCCAGGCGCAGGAGGTCCAGGCGCAGGAGTGCGCGATGTCGGAGAGACGGTAGCCGTCGACGACGACAAGGCCGGCGTCGTAGCCGGCGCGGCTGCGTCCCTTTCGGCCGCCCAGGCCGCGTGCATCGGTCGCGACCGACGTGGCGGTCGCGAGTGCATCGGGCGGCGGCATGCCGCCGGCCGCGAGATCGGCGATGGCACGTGGCAGGATGCCGTGCGCCTTGTCAGGGTTGATACCTCGCTCGGTGCCGGGGACGATCGTGAGCCGCGCCGCGCCGGTGCTAGGTGTGCGTGACCGCCAGGCCGCCCCGCGGCTACCGTCCCACGACACCCTTCCTATCGAGAGCCGATGGTTTATTATCGAGTTTCGATAGATGGAGGGAGACGTCATGGGGAAGCTGACCGTGCTCGCGTTGCGTGCCGTGATCGTGGTGCTGCTCACCGGGTCCGCGTTGGTGCAGGCGGTACTGGTGCCGCTGTTCGCCCGCGACCTGGACGGACTGGACAAGGATGTGGCCGCCCTGCCCCGTGTCCCGATCCTGCTCATTCTTGTGCTGGGCATCCTGTGCGCCGAGGTCGTCCTCGTCTGCGTGTGGCAGCTCGTGACGAAGGTTCGCCACGCGACGGTGTTCTCTCCCTCCGCATTCCGGCAGGTGGACATCGTGACCGGTGCCTTCACGGCAGCTGCGCTTTTGGTCTGGGCGCTCGGTGTCGTCCTGGCGCCGGGTGAGGCCGTCGCACCAGGCGTCGTCCTCCTGATCGGCGTCGCCGGCCTGGCCGTGCTCGGAGTCGCACTCGTCGTCCTCGTGCTGCGCACGTTGCTGGCCCAGGCCGTTGCACGCGATGCGGAAGCGGCGCAGATGCAGGCCGAGCTGAACGAGGTGATCTGATGCCGATCGCCGTCGACATCGACGTGATGCTGGCCAGACGCAAGATGTCCGTGGGCGAACTCGCCGAACGTGTCGGGATCACCCCGGCCAACCTGGCAGTCCTCAAAAACGGCCGCGCCAAAGCGGTGCGCTTCGCGACGCTCGCCGCACTCTGCGAAGTCCTCGACTGCCAGCCGGGGGACCTGCTGCGCTGGGAGGCTGCCGACGAGTCAGACGGGCCACCTACCCAGGACGCTCCGGTAGCGACGTGACGGCCGGAGCAAGGGCGCGAGAAGGAACCGCACTGCCTGCGGCACACCTCCATCACGCACGAGTCCGGCTACCCGGAACGGTTCGTGCAGGATCAGGTCGGCCACCGCTGCGCCGCCACGACGGCGCTGTACACGTGGTGCGCCCGCGCCGCCGGCCCCTTGTCCGGGTGCGGCCGGACCGCTGCATCCCGATCGTGGCGACCACACTGGACCAGTTGCAAGGCATCGCCGTACCGGCGACGAGCTGCGTTCGGCCGAGCGTGAAAGTTCCCCAAACTGTTCGCCCTCGAGGCCCGCGCGGCGTTCCTGCCGCTTGGGGTCGAAGACCTGTCGGTGGGGAGGGCGGCGGCCGTAACCCACTTTCGGGTGACGCCTCATCGCGTGCTGGGGTGACGTGTTGTAGCGGACCGGGGCCATGGCTCAGCACGGGCCACGCCCCAGAGGTCGATCGTGGTCCCGGGCCTTGGGACGAGGCCTGAAGGCCCGCCGATCGCCCCCGCCGTGATCCGGGTGGCGGCTCGGTTCCGCGGATGCGGCAGCGGTCGTTCCCGCTCGGCAGCATGCATACCATTGCATGAACGGCATCCAGGCCAGGCTTCCAGGTCGCCCACCAGCGGAGATGTCGCCGAGTCGCCTGGTTCCGCGAGGACGCGGAGCAGTCGGGTGCTGGGGAGGCACAGAGAAAACAGGGGGTGTGGCATGCAGCGGCGGGCGCTGTTGGGCCGCGATACGGAGCGTCGCTTGCTGGCTGCCCTGGTAGAGCAGGGGGCCGCCGGTTCGGGCGGCGCGACGGTCATCACCGGCGCGCCGGGGATCGGCAAGTCGGCGCTGGTCGCGGAGGCCGCGGGCGCGGCAGCACGCGGCGGGACCCGGGTGATCACCGCTGTGGGGGTCCAGTCGGAGGAAAACCTGCCTTGTGCCGGCCTGCACCAGCTGGTTCACCAACTGCGGAACGGGATCGACGACTTGCCGGGACGTCAGCGCACGGCGCTGCTCGCGGCCGTCGGGCTCGTCGACGAGGCCGTACCCGATCTGTACCTCGTCGGCTTGGCCGCGCTGACCCTGCTGACGGACGCGGCGGCGAAGGCGCCGCTGCTGGTGGTCGTCGAGGACGCCCACTGGATGGACCGTGCCAGCCTCGATGTGCTCGGGTTCGTGGCGCGGCGGATCGAGTCCGACCCCGTCGTTCTGGTCGCCGTCACCCGGCGACTCGACGACCGCCTCAGCAGTGCCGGCCTGCCTGTGCTGCACCTGGGCCCGCTGACGGACGAGGTGTCGGGCGAGGTGCTGGACGCCGTGGCCCCCGGACTGGTGCCGCAGGTCAGACGGCGGCTGTTGGAGGAGGCCGCCGGGAACCCGCTGGCGCTGACCGAGCTGCCGGTCGCGTTGCAGTCGGTCGGCGGGGCGTACGCGCTCAACCCGGGTCCGCTGCCCCTGACCGCACGGCTGGAGCGGACGTTCACGGCACGGGTCTCCCGCCTGCCGGCCGACACCCGTGCGGTCCTGCTCCTCTCGGCCCTCAACGGTGACGGGACGATGGACGAATGCCTGACCGCGGCGACCCGGATGCTCGGGACGGCGGTCGACGTCGGTGCTTTCGAGGCAGCGATCGAAGCGGGCCTGGTGGAGGCCCAAGGGCCGGCCTTCAGGCACCCCCTCATCCGCTCGGCGATGCACCACGCCGCCACCGCTGCGGAACGCCAGGCCGCGCACGCCGCGCTGGCCGCCGCGCTCCAGGGGCAGCCCGATCGGCAGGCATGGCACCGTGCGGCCGCCACCGCCGGTCTCGACGAACGAGTGGCAGGGGATCTGGACTCCACTGCCGGCAGAGCCCTGCGACGAGGCGGTGTCGCCGCAGCCCTCGCCGCGTTGAGGCGGGCGGCGGAGCTGACGAGGGACCCGTCCGCGCGGGCGGACCGGCTGCTCCGGGCGGCGGAGCTCGCACTGGAGTCGGGCCGAGGAGACGTCGCGACGCATCTGCTGACACAGGCGCGCTCTCTGGACCTTTCGGTCCGGGACCAGGGCCGCGCCGCCTGGGTCAGCATCGCTCTGGCCGAGGGGACGCGGGGCGAGGGCGCCGCGACCGCCGAGCTGGCCGAGCTGGCGGTCGAGATCGCCGCCGGTGGCGAGTCGACACTCGGGCTGCGCATGCTGTGGAGCGCGGTCCTGCAGTGCTTCTGGGGCGAGCCGGGCCCGGCCGCCCGCGAGCAGGTAGCCGCCGCTGCCGTCCGGATGCCGGTGCCTGCCGGCAACGCCGACCTGGTCGCTCTGCGGGCGTACTCGGCGCCTGTCGAGCGTGCGGAAGGGGTCATGGAGGGACTGGCGGGTCAGCTGGAGCGCTCGTCGGAGGACGCGGAGGGGGACCAGCTCTTGGGAGCCGCCGCCGTGACGGTGGGCGCTCCCGCCCTGGCGAGCCGGTTGACGGCGAGGTCGCTGGACGCCCTGCGAGCGCAGGGCAGGCTGTCGATGCTGGCCCGCGCCCTCTGCGTCCAGGCGGGGAGCGCCGCACGGCTGGGTGACGTGCGCGCTGGTTCCCTCGCCGCGGAGGAGGCCGCGTCGCTTGCCCGCGAGACCGGTCAGCCTCTTGTGCACGCGATGGTGAATGCCATCCGCGCGCAGTTGGCCGCCGTCAGCGGCGACCCGGCGGCAGAGGCATGGGCAGCCGAAGCCGAACGCGAGGCCCTTCCCAGTGGAGGGCGCCCGGTGCTGGCCATCATGCAGATGGCCCGCGGGCAGGCGGCACTGTGCCAGGGCCGCTACGGCGACGCGTTCGGCCACCTGCACCGCGTCTTCGACCCGGCCGACCCCGCCTTCCACTCCTGGCTGCGGTTCTACGCGGTTGCGGAGCTGGTCGAGGCGGGGGTGCGCAGCGAATCCGCAGGGGTGGCACGCGGCATCGTGCGGGAGCTGACCCCGCTCGGGGAATCGACGTCTTCGCCCGCTCTGCTCTGCGGGTTGCGACTGGGCCGGGCCCTGCTGAGTCCGCAGGATGCCGCCGAGCCGCTGTACAGGGAGGCCCTCGACGCCGTCCCCACGGACTGGCCGTTCGAGGGGGCGCGGGTGCGCCTCGCCCTGGGCGAGTGGCTGCGGCGTCACCGGCGGCCCGCGGAGTCCCGCGTCGCCCTGCAGGCCGCACGCGAGATCTTCGACGCCCTCGGCGCGTCGCCGTGGGCTGAGCGGGCACGGCAGGAGCTGCGCGCCGCAGGCGCGTCGTCCCCGCGCCAGGATCCCGCCGCGGTCGACCGGCTGACCTCGACCGAGCTGCATGTCGCCCAGCTCGCCGCGCAGGGTCTGACGAACCGGGAGATCGGCGAGCGGTTGTACGTCTCGCCCCGGACGGTGAGCACCCATCTCCAGCGGATGTTCCCCAAACTGGGGGTCACGTCGCGCGGCGAACTCGCCGCGGTGCTCGGCGGCACGACGACGTACCCCGAAGGCGCCGTGCGATGACGTACGCGGAAGACGCAGCGCCATGACGTACGTCGAAGCCGTAGTTCGACGGACGCGGTCCGACCTCCTTGGTTCCTACGTTTGTGCCATGCCCGGTACGCACACGGCGGACGGGCGGGAAGGCACACCATGGGAACCATCACCGTCGGCACCGAGGGCTCGACCGGCATCGATCTCTACTACGAGGACCACGGGTCGGGGCAGCCGGTCGTCCTGATCCACGGGTACCCGCTGGACGGGCAGTCGTGGGAGAAGCAGACCGATGCGCTGGTCAAGGCCGGCTACCGCGTCATCACATACGACCGCCGTGGCTTCGGCCGGTCGAGCAAGACCATGACGGGCTACGACTACGACACCTTCGCCGCCGACCTGGACACCGTACTGACACAGCTGGACCTGCGTGACGTGGTGCTCGTCGGGTTCTCGATGGGCTCGGGCGAGGTCGCCCGCTACCTCGGCGTCCACGGCTCTGAGAGGGTGGCGAAGGCGGCGTTCCTCGGTTCGCTCCAGCCGTTCCTGTTGCAGGCGCCGGACAACCCCACCGGTGTGCCGCAGAGCGTCTTCGACGGCATCGCGGAGCAGGCGCAGGCCGACCGCTACGCCTGGTACGAGAGCTTCTTCATCGACTTCTTCAACACCGACGAGACGCTCGGGTCGCGGCTCAGCGAGGCCGCGCTGCGGGCGAACTGGGCCACCGCCACCGACTCGGCGCCCGTGGCTGCGTACGCGTGCGTCCCGGCGTGGCTGACGGACTTCCGGGCCGACGTGGAGCGCATCGACGTGCCGTCGTTGATCCTGCACGGGACCGCCGACCGCATCCTGCCGATCGACGCCACGGCCCGCGAATTCCGCCGCCGCCTGCCCGACGCGCGGTACGTCGAGATCGAGGGCGCTCCGCACGGGCTGCTGCTCACCCACGCGGCCGAGGTCAACGCCGCCCTGCTCGACTTCCTCGCCGCCTGAGAGCCTGCGCCTGTCACGAAAGGACCGCACTGCTGTGCCGGTTGTCAACAACCCTCTGCCCGAGCGCGACCGCGAGACCGCGGGTGCGGCGCTGCAGGCGACCCTGGCCGACCTTCTCGATCTGTCCCTGGTGGCCAAGCAGGCCCACTGGAATGTGTACGGTCCGCGCTTCCGCTCGGTTCACGCCCAGCTCGACGAGGCCGCCACCGTCGCCCGGAAACACGCCGACACGGTGGCCGAGCGCGCGGCCGCCCTGGGCGTCAGTCCGGACGGACGGGCCCAGACCATTGCGGCAGTCAGTGGCGTGCCCGCCTTTGCGCCGGGCTGGACCAAGGACAGCGACGCCGTCGAGGCTTTGGCGCACGCGCTCTGTGCCGTGACCGAACGGCTCCGTGAGCGCATCGTCGCGATGGGCCCGGTGGATGTCGTCACCGAGGATCTCCTCGTCGGACTGACGGCCGATCTCGAGAAGCAGAGCTGGATGTTCCAGGCGGAGAACCGTGCCTGACCAGGGGGCCGGAACCTCACAGTTGTCGTCCGAAGTGGAGAAGAGCATGGGTGTCGAGGGAACGAGCACAGACCGATTCGGGCCGGTACGAGCGGTGCTGGGGGAGAACCTCGAAGCCGGCGAGGAGTTGGGGGCGTCGATCGCCGTCGATGTGGACGGGGTCATGGAGGTCGATCTATGGGGTGGCCACGCGGACGAAGCACGGACCGTTCCGTGGCACCGGGACACGTTGGTGAGTATGTGGTCGACCACGAAAACCCTCACCAATCTCGCGGCTCTCATCCTCGTCGACCGGGGGGCGCTGGATCTGCACCGCCCGGTGGCGCACTACTGGCCCGAGTTCGCCGCCCGGGGGAAGGAGCACATCGAGGTGCGTCACGTCCTGGCTCACACCTCGGGACTCTCCGGTTGGGAGCAGCCCTTCTGCATGGAGGATCTCTATGATCGGCCTACCGCGAGTGCCAGGCTGGCCGCGCAGGCACCCTGGTGGGAGCCGGGCTCCGCTTCGGGCTACCACGTGCAGACCCAAGGGCAACTGGTGGGTGAGCTTGTCCGGAGGGTCAGTGGCCGCACCCTGACGGAGTTCGTCGCCACCGAGATCGCCGAACCGACGCGAGCTGATGTCCGGATCGGCGCGCGACGGGCCGACTGGCCGCGTATCGCCGATCTGGTGGCACCCTCTCAGCTGGGCGGTATACCCACGGGTCTTGATCCCGAGGGGATCTTCACCAGGACCCTGCTCGGAAGCCCCGCACGTGACGAGCACGTCGACACTCCGCAGTGGCGCTCCGCAGAGCTCGGAGCCGTCAACGGACACGGCAATGCACGTGGCCTGGCCCGAGCGCTTTCCGTCATCTCGCGGCGCGGCCAGGTCAACGGCCGCCGTCTTCTCTCCGAGGAGACCGTGGACAAGGTGTTCGACGTCCAGGCCGACGGAGTCGACCTGTTCCTGGGCGTTCCCGTCCGCTGGGGCATGGGCTACGCACTCGCCGATCCGCGAACGATGCCGCACATGCCCACCGGGAGGATCTGCTTCTGGGTCGGTCGAGGCGGTTCGATCGTCATGATGGACCTCGACCGGCGTGTCACGTTCTCGTACACGATGAACCGGGTGGGCGACGGGATCCTCGGCTCGGAGCGTACGCACACCTACCTCAGGCATGTCTACGAAGTCCTGGAGCATACCGGCTGAGGGGTAGCCGTAGGCTCCGCGCGCGGCGTTGTGACACGCCGACGAACGTGCCGTCAACCGTCTCAAGACCTTTCGCGCCGTCGCCACACGCTCCGAGAAACGCTCTCCATACACCTCGACACCGTCGCACTCGCAGCACTCCCGGTCCGGTGCCGTACATGGACCATGTTCCGGGAGGACGTTGTCCAGGAACGCGAGTGAGCGGCCGTCATCCGGCTGGAGGGCTCGCTCCGTCATCCCGGTTGCGGCTTCCGCACCCACGGTGCGACGCGCGTTCGTCACGAAGAGTGAGGGCTACAGCACCGCTTCGGCCCTGGGGTCGCTGGCCTCCGGCTGCAGCCCGGCAGCCGCTCTCCGGACCGCTGTCGACAGCCGCCCCTCCCCAGCGATCCGATCCGCGCTGCTCACGTGGCGCAGACGGACGCACGTCAACCAGGTACCGGAGAAGCGAGCCGGGCCCCCGGATTCACGACGTACCCAGCTACATCGCCTTTCGGTCCGTCGAGAACCATCCATCGAACAAAAGGGATTCACACATGCGCAACACCCACCTCGTCCGTCCGGGCAGCAGATGCGCGCGGCTCAGCGTCACCGCGGCCGTCGGACTGGCCGTCGCCGCTGTCACCCTGCCCACCGCGGCCGACGCTACGCCCCACCTTCCCGTACGTCCGACGATCGTGCTGGAACACGGAGCGTTCGCCGACGCCGCGAGCTGGGACGGTGTCGTCGCCCGGCTGCAGCGTGCGGGCTACCCGGTGGTGTCCGCCGCCAACCCGCTGCGTGGTCCGGCGACCGACGCCGCTTACCTGCGCAGCGTCCTCGACCACGTCGACGGGCCCGTGGTCCTGGTCGGTCACTCCTACGGCGGCACCGTCATCAGCCAGGCCGCCGCGGGCCTCGAGGGCAAAGTGAAGGCACTGGTCTACATCGCGGCGTTCCTGCCGGACGGGGGCGAGAGCTCGATCGGACTGACGGACAAGTTCCCTGGCAGCACCCTCGGGCAAGCCGTCGAGTCCGTCAACTACGTCCTGCCCGACGGTGATCAGGGCGTGGACGTGTACATCAAGCTGGAGAAGTTCCGCAGCCAGTTCGCCGCAGACGTGCCGAAGGACAAGGCCAGGCTCATGGCTGCGGGGCAGCGTCCGATCGCTGCCGCCGCTCTGGAGGAGAAGTCCACCCAGGCCGCCTGGAAGACGATCCCCTCCTGGTCGCTGGTGACCACGGAGGACCGCAACATCCCAGTGGCTGCCCAGCGCTTCATGTCAGCCCGCGCCCATGCCCACACGACGATCATCAACGCGTCACACGCGGTATCCGTGTCCCACCCCGAGGCCGTCGCCCGCATCGTCGACCAGGCGGCCCGCACCGTCCGATGACCGAGGGCCCCGGCCTGTCGCTCATCGCACATCACGCACAGCGGGTCTGACGCAGGGGCGGGTGACAGGTCAGGACGTCACCCGATCGTGCGGCAGACCGTACCGGAGGCTGTTCGGCAGCTTGAGATGTTGCTTGCCGACCGTCATCCGACGTGACAGGGCACGCATGGTGCCAGGTGCCTGGTTCTACTGTGGCAACGACAGGAAGGAATAGTCCAGGCCGATGGCCCTGCGGACCTCGGTGGTACGGACATGGGTATGCGCCGCTGAAGGTCACGCTGCGGCAGGTGATGTACCGCGTGCTGCCGAGGGCGTGCCACCGCACACGCCGCCGATGTACCGCGCGCTGTCCGCGCAGCTGGCTCAGGCGGCCGGCGCGCGGGTCACTTCCCCGACCTGATCGACACCGTCCGCGAAGTTCACGTCTCGCCAGCCTGGCCGAGCGCGGACGCGCCTTCGTGCGCGAGGTGCCCGACCGGTTTCGCCTCGACCGCGCCGAGGGCAGGAGCAGGCCGTGTACGTTGCCGTCGGGCATGCGCGAAGGTCCCCGGACCGTACAGTCCGGTGCTTCCCCTCGCGTGTGCCCGTCGGGTTCCGAGTCCGCGGAGCGGGTTTTTGGCAGGGGCATTAGCCCGGGATGACGCCTTGGTTGATGTCGAATCCCCGGAGCTGGCCAGCCTCTGTGGAGTCGTGGCCGTATTTGATCGGCGCCTGCAGCACGTACCTGGTGCCCCCGGCGGATGACCCGTCCGGGTTCCTTTCCTGGGGCGGTGGCGGGAACACGATGTGGTTGGCGATCCACTTCCCCGGCTCAAGGGTCTCGTGGGAGAACGGGCCCTCGACTTCACCTGAGCGTTCGAAGGTGAGGGCCATCGACTGGGTCCACGTCTCGACGAGCCCGTCAGGGGTGAGTTGGAGGAGGCTGTCCGGGGAGGAATCGATGTCCGGAAGCCGCAGGGTCACTCTCCCGAACAGCGGGTGTACCGCGTCCATCGCGAAGTTGAGGGTCCGCAGGCGAACGAAGTCGGCGTCACCGACTTCGGCCCTCACGACCCGGGAACCGATGAAGTTCAGTGCCGGCAGCGGCGGTGGGAGATTCACGACCAGTGTTGCCCCGAAGCCGACGCAACTGAGGGTGAACTGCTGGCCGATCGTCGGCAACACCGGCGGGGCCTGACCAGATGGCTGCGCGGCAGCGGCTGCGCGGGTGGTTGCTGCACCCGTCGCGAGCAGCCCCATGCCAGCAGCCGCCACAGCGTGACTGAGCAGACGACGGCGACTGAGGGAGGATGTCATGCCGACGATCATCAACCCCACCACCTCCCGCGCGGCCGGTTCCGGCCGCGATGTCCCTCCCAGGAGTGACGCAATGCAGCTGATCGTGCACCTGCCCGGCGAGCAGGGATGCGGGAACACACCTGCGCGGAGACGCCCCGGGACGCAGATCATCCACACGTCGTTGCCGCCCTCGTAGGCGGGACCGTCCTGCGATGTCCGCGGCGGGCGGAAGCGCACGACAGGGCCAGGTACGGCGTCTAAAGCGGTACCGGCCCAGTGTGCCTCACGTGGTGGTCCAGGTGTGACGCACAGCCGCCCCCAGAGGTGGCGACCAGAAGTTTCACCCTCCGAGAAGCCGTGAACCCCGGAACCGGGGGAGGTCCGGGGCTCACTCGGGTATCCGCGGGGTTCGGATGTTCATGCAAGCGTGTTCTGTTCAACGCTGCTCGGCCGTAAGTGATTACGCCCTGAACGTCGACGCCCGGCTGTCTTGTGCGGCGGATCTGTGGTCTCGTCGATCAGCGGCACCTCGGACACGTAGACGTCCGTGCGGATGCGGAGCGGGCGGGCGGGGGGTGGTGGGACGTCCTGCCGCGTTCCACACCGATGACCTGCAGGCCGATGTAATGACGCGCCACCGAAGAGAGGGCCGGCAGGAGGAAACCCCGTCATTGGTCTGAATCGGCCCGCCCGGCAGCGGCCGTCAGCCGTCGGGCTCGTCCGCTGCCGGTCCACCGCCGCTGCGCCGAGCCCACATCCGGCAGATTCCGTCAACGCGAGCACCTCTGCTGTCGGACCTCCGCTCATGATCCGTAGAAGCTCCACGCCGATGGGAGTGCATCGCCGCGACGGTCTACGGCAATTCCTGCAACGGCCAGACCTCGACCACACCCTGTGCAACCGCGCATGGGGTATTCGACACGAGTTGGACGGCCTCCGCGATGGTTGCGGCTTCGATGATCCCGAACCCGGCCACCGGGAGGGCCGAGGACATGAAGGAGCCGCGCTCCACCGTCATGCCGGCGCCATCGTGGTTGCGTACCTGTACAGGTGAGCCGGCGATACCGAGAACGGCCCCGGCCTCGAGCAGGCGGGCGTCATGCGCATGTGCCTCATCCCGTAGCGCCGCATCGGTGCGGTCGTAGCCGTCCTGGTCCCCGTATCCGATGGTCACGAATTTCGCCACAACAGAACCTTCCTCTCGTTCGTACGGAATGCTCACCGGTACCGACCCTCGATCATGTCCAAACTCATCGGTTGCGTCACCCAGCGTTCGGAGATCTCCGCTCCCCGGGCGTTCCCGCGCGTCAGGCCGGCTGTCGGCTGTGCTCGGGAAGGCCGCAGTCGGCTGCGGGTCGGCGCGCCTTCCTGGGCCCCGAAGCCACCGGTGAAAGACGACTCGCGAAGCAGCGGACACAGGCATTGGCGTATGCCTCGCGCCGCTCGGCAGTCCAGGCGGAGGTGCCGGAATCCGACGCCTCGGCGAGCGGGTCCAAGTGGTCGACGTCCAGCGAAGACGCGGACCTCACCCACACGTGGTCGTACGCCGAAAACCAACGCCGGCTCGACAGCGCACACTGCGCACCGATTTCGGGGACAGTTTCGCCTCGGACAGGGGGTCCCCGTTGGCGGGGCACAGTGCTGTCCCCAGACGACTGGAGGAACCCTCGTGCTCATCCTCGTCCGCGCCGTCGGCGGCCGGCCCCGGCCTCAGTGCCCCGGCCCTCGATGCGGGAGGAATACCACAAGAGCTCCTGCGTGAGGGGGAGGACGGGTGCGCGGCGGGCTGGTGCAGACCAATACTCACTCCGAGAGCTTCCCGTGACCGCTTCGGGTCGCACAAGATCACCCGGTGAAGGCTTGTTCATCGCGGTTGACGGGTGGGGGAGGGGTGTTGCCGAAGCGACGGTCGCGGCGGGTGTAGATGTCGATGGCCTGCCACAGATGGGTGCGGTCGGTGTCGGGCCACAGGGTGTCGAGGAAGACGAGTTCGGCGTAGGTCGACTGCCAGGGCAGGAAGTTCGAGGTGCGCTGTTCGCCGCCGGTGCGGATGAGTAGATCCACGTCCGGCAGGTCGGGGTGGTGGAGGTGGGCGGCGAGGTGGCGGGGGGTGATGTCGTCGGGCTGGAGGGTCCCTGAGGCCGCTTGACGTGCGAGTTCACGCGCGGCGCGGGTGATTTCGCTGTGGCCGCCGTAGTTGATGCACATGTTCACGGTCAGGCCGGTGCGGTGGCGCGTGAGGTGTTCGGTCTGGCGCAGTGCGTGCACCAGGTCCGGTGGCAGTCCTTCGGGGAGGCCGGACCAGCGCAGCTGGACGTCGCGTCGCCAGACTTCCTCGGTTTCCATGACGAGGCCGTCCTGGACCAGGCGCAGGATGGCCTGGATTTCAGCGGCGGGGCGTGCCCAGTTCTCCGAGGACAGGGAGTACAGGCTGAGGTGGGGCAGTCCGATTTCGAGGGCGCCGTAGATGATGTCCCGCACCGCGAGCTGGCCGGCTTTGTGGCCGGCGGTGCGCGGCTGGCCTTGCCGGGTGGCCCATCGTCCGTTGCCGTCCATGATGAGCGCCACGTGTTGGGGGACCAGGTGGGCGGGCAGCTGGGGCGGCTGGACACCGCTGGGGTGGGGCACCGGTGGTAGGGGAGGGGGCGTGCGCGCTGTGTCGTGGTCGCCTTCTGCAGGGTGCGGCAGGTGGATCGTGGCAACGGTCTGGGTGTGGCGGTGCCACGCCCTGGCCGTGCGGAGTCGGCCGCGGGCCAGCGTGAGGTGGAAGCGGACTGGGTTGGCCCGGGAGCGGCGCTGCAGCAATGCGTGGGGTTCGCGGTCGATGCGGTCCAGTTCGAGCAGGTGCAGGTCGATGACGGTTTGCAGGGCTGCGGCCATGGGTGGGTGCTGGGCGCCGGCGGTCGCGGCCTGAGCCAGCCACTGGCGGGCCTGGGCGGTCATGGCATGAATCATGTCGGCATACCGGCCGTCCGCCCGGCCGTGGGCGAGGCTCTCAGCGCTGACGTCGTGCTCGTCGAGCACGTCGGCGGGCAGCTTCACGAAGCCCTCCGCGGCGTCTTCCCGTAGGTCGCGCAGCACGTCGATGAGGTTGAGCGCGTCGGTCCACACGCGCAGTGCCTGGGCGTCTTCGGGTGTGAACGCCAAGCCGGGGGTGGTTAGCAGGGCCATCAGGCGCCTCACGCCGAAGGGGAAGGTGAGGGTGCGCCAGTAGGTGTGCCAGTCGTCCCAAGTGGTGAGGGCGCTCTGGCCTTTGGCGTCCTGGCGGTATACGGCGTTGGCTGCCGTTACTCCGTCGCTCGGCAGGTCCCAGGTCCATACGGCGTGCACGAAGGCCGCGCGCAGGGGGTCTTCGCTGTGGCCTGCCCGCAGATCGGCCTCCAGTAGTTCGCTGAATCGGCTGACGCGTTCGACTCGTTCCTGCCGGTCGAGGTGCTGGGTGTCGGAGAGGTCGTCGAGGTACCGGCCGTACCCGTACATGGCCCAGAACAACGGTCGCAGCCGGCCGGGCAGGAGCTTGGTGAGAGCCGCTTCCACGGGGCCCGAGCGGTACATCAGGCGGCGGCAGACTTCGTAGCCGGTGATGACCGTGGTGTCGTGGATACCGGCTTGGCGGTAGACGTACGTGCGGACCGGGTGCAGTAGACGCTGGGCGATCTGGCGGGCGCGGAGCCTGGTGACGCGCCCGCCCAGAAGTTTCTGTCTGATGGTGCGTTGACTGGTCCGGGCGGTGAAGGCAGCCAGGCCGGCGGCGGTCAGTCCTGCCGACCAGCACAGGCCGAGCAACAGGTGCCGCCAGGGGGTGTGGGTGAGGTCGACCGCGGACACGGCGGACTGCATCGCCCCGTAGGCGGGCAGCCACTTCAGCAGCGGACTGTCCGCAGAGGGGTTGGCGACGGGGTTCTGCAGCGTCAGATCGATGAAGCTCAGCATGATGACGGCGAACATCCCCGCCAGCTCACTGCGCAGCAGCGCCGACAGGAGGATCCCGACGCCCCCGTATGTCAGGGCTCCCACCATGAACGCCGAGGCCATGACGTCCAGGCGCTCAGGCCGGTAGAAAAAGCAGACCCATGCCGTGGCATACGAGGCGGTCAGTGCGGCGGTGAGAAGTAGTACGGTGCTGCGAGCCAGCAGCAGGCATGTGCGCGGGTAGCCGGCGAGCACCATGCGGTGGTCGAATTCCGCGGAGCGACTGGCAGCGAGGAACATCATGAACCCGACGATCAGCGCGAGGGAGTGCAGCCCACCGGACAGCTGGCTGACCGTGTTGGCGCCAAGGGCCACGGGCTGATCGGCCGCGCGGAGGAAGAACCGGACCGGGTGGCTGGGCAGGACCTGGTAGGCGAGCGTCAGCCACAGCGGAACGAAGAAGAGCACCAGGACCAGCGCGAGCCGGTTGCGGGCCTGCTCCAGCGCAGCGTGGCGCACCGCTGTCCCCAGACACCGCCCCCACCACCTCATGCGGCATGCCCGGTGACGCTGCGTCGGTCGGCGGTCGGGGCGCTGTCCTGCAACAGGTGCAGGTGGCCGGGGTTGTGCTGGGTCGTTGACACTTTTACTCCACGGATGCGGTGGGGGGCCGGCTCTGGCCCCATGGGGGCGCATGGGTGACAGGGCAGGGTCACTGCGAGAGCGGCGCCTGTCATGCGGTTCGGTTGTGTACGGTCTGGATCAGGTCGCGCAGCGCGAATGTCGCCGTGGCAGGCAGGCGGGCGTGGTTCAGGCGTTCCAGGGCCTGGTGGTGGCGCTCTTGGATGAGATCCTCCACCGCCTGGCGGGCGCCGCACTCCTCCAGCAACCCTTGGACGCGGGCTGCCGTACGGGCGTCCAGATCCGCGGCGCCGACCGTGCGCAGAAGCAGTTTCCGACCGGCCCGGTCCGCCCGCCGTAGGGCGCAGGCGAGCAGGGCGGTGTGTTTGCCTTCGCGGAGGTCGTCCAGGGTGGGCTTGCCCGTACGGCGGGGGTCGCCGAAGGTGCCCAGCAGGTCATCGCGTAGCTGGAACGCCTCACCCAACGGCAAGGCGATGGTGCTGAGCACGTGCAGGAGCGACTGATCCGCGCCGGCGAGCGCGGCGCCGATCTGCAGCGGGCCTTCCACCGTGTACTGGGCGGTCTTGTACCGTGCGATACGCAAGGCGGTGCTCAGGGAGTCGGTGGGGCGGGCTGTGGTCACCAAGTCCAGGTACTGGCCGGTGACGATTTCGCGGCGCATACGGTAGACCACCGGCAGCACGGCCTTGATCTGCTCGGGAGTCAACGGCGTGCTGGTGAGGAGTTCATCGGACCACACCAGCACCAGGTCGCCGGCGAGGATGGCCGCGTTCACGCCCAGCCGGTCGGCGCCGGGATGGCTCGGGTGCTGCGCCGCCAGAGTCCGGTGCAGGGACGGCCGGCCCCGACGTCGCTCGCTGCCGTCCATGACGTCGTCGTGCATGAGCGCGAACGCGTGGAACATCTCCAGGCAGGCAGCCACTCGTAGGACCGGGACCGGCGGCACGGGGCTTGTGCCTCCGGCCGCGTACCAGCCCAGCACGCACATCATGGGCCGGATGCGCTTACCCGGCGCGGAGATGAAGTCACCCACCGCATCAAGCAGCGCTTCGAGACCAGGCACGTCGGCACGGCTGCCGCTGACCTTGTCGGCCACGAACGCCGTCAGCTCCTCCTCGATGCTGCGAACGATCCGGTCCAAGTCCAGCCCGCCTGCGCCGGAGTCCACGGAGCGGGCAGGCCGCAGCATCGCGGGCTTCGAACCGGAGGCGTCGTCACGCACTGCGGTGACCGGAGACTGCGGTCGGCTCATGCGACCCTTCCTGCGCCACTGCTGTGGTCGGCTGCCAGAACACCGTCCTGGAGCCGGTGCAGCACGTCCAGGCGCTCGCGGTCATAGGCGAGGTGGGAGACGATCACGACTGCGCGGCCCCGCTCCCGCAGCCCCTGGGCGATGTTCCAGAACCGCAGGTACGTCTCCCAGTCGAAGCCCTGGTACGGCTCATCCAGGAGCAGTACTTCAGGGTCGTGCATCAAACCCAGGGCCAGGTTCAGCTTCTGCCGCGTCCCGCCGCTGAGCGTGTGCATGCGGCTGCGCGGGCCCTCGTCGAAGCCCAGTTCCTCCAGCAGCTCCCACACGCGCGCACAGCCTTCGAGCCGGTAGGCGGCCTGGAAGGACCGCACGTGCTCAGCGACTGTGAATGCCGGGTGCAACACGGTGTTCTGCGGGCAGTATCCGATCCGCCCCCGGCGCTGGACCGTCCCGCTGTCGCCCGCGGCCTGACCCGCCAAAATGCGCAGCAGTGTGCTCTTGCCGGCACCGTTGGCGCCGACGATGCCCAGCAGACAGCCCCGCTGCACGTTCAGGCTTACCCCGCGCAGTACCAGGCGCCGGCCATAAGCCTTATGGACGTCACGGAGACGCAGAAGGGCGTCTGCAGATGCTCGGGTTGAATTGTTCACACCATGAGCAACGACTGGGCTGCACGATGGTAGCGCGGTAACAAGCCTTCCATGGCGTGCGATCGGCGTCCGGCGTCCGCGGTACCACCCATCAGTTTCGCGAACCCGCTCGCACAGCCCCCAGACACCTCCGACACGCGGGTTCGAGCGTGCGCATGCCCCAGATTCCGTCCGCGTGCTTCCGGACACACTGACGGCAAGACCACTGTGCTGCTCGCCTTTGACGGCGTCGCCCTCGCCGGCCTTGCGTCCGCCACCGACAGAGAGTCACCCGTCGCGGCGAAGGCCTGCCGCGCGCTCGTCGCCCTCGCCCTCGGCGCTGACGCCGTGCTGCCGCCCCTGGTCGTGCGTCCCAGGCTGCGGGGCGACGACCGCAGCTCGTTCCCGCTACTGGGCGCGCCTCACCGAACCTCGGCTTGCCGTTTCGACGTCCGAGCCGCCCAAGGGTGGACCCATCGATCCCGATGGGTATCGCGTGACCGGCGGTTGGGGCATCCCGGAAGAACTCCGACAGGGGCGTGAACAGGTTGCGGGCCCAGTCTGGGCGAGCTGGAACGTGGTGGGGTGGGTGCGGCAGTACACGGCGGTCAGCAGCATACGATCGGCCAGCGGCAGGCACCACGGACGGCCGCCACCGGGCCGCTGGGTGTGCGACGAGTGATCCGGTTACCGGGAGGCAGGGGTCCGCGGACGCCTGCCTCCGGATGCCGGAGTGCACCCGGGACCGACGGGGGTCCTCTCCGCGGCGGGCAGCGCTCGTGGCCGCAGGCCGACCACCAGGCCGGCGATCACCACGGCGATGCCCAGCCAGACCAACGGTCCCGGCACATCCGCTCCCGAGACGGCGCCGACGACCGCGGCCGCCAGGGGGGCGATGCCGGTGAGCAGCCCGGCCCGTCCGGCCCCGACGGATCGGACCGTCGAGTACCACAGGACGAACGCGACCGCCGTCACCAGCAGCGTCAGAAAGCCGACGGCGGCCCACTGGGCCCCGGTCAGCCCCCGCACCGCCGAAGGCCCTTCCCGCGTCATGCCGAGGGCGGCCAGCAGCACTCCGCCCAACCAGGTGGCGTGCACGGACACGCCCCACGGAGTGTGCCGTCCCAGCACCGGCACCGCCAGCAGCGTGAACGCCGCCTCGCAGCTCAGGGCCAGCGCCGCCCAAGCCACCCCGACCGCGTCGGTGCGGCCCGTCCCCTCCACCAGCACCGCGCCGGCCATCACAACGGGCGCCGCCAGCAGGACCTGCCGGCTGGGCCTGCGCCGCTCCAGCAGGGGGCCGATCACCCCGAGCAGCAGGGGGACACACGCCACCGCGACGGCGATCACCGCGGGCTCCGCATGTGCGACGCCGCGTACCACGGCCACGTTGAACAGCACCAGTCCGGTGACGGCGAGCCCCACCAGCCACAGCCACTCCCGTCCGCGCGGCCACATCAGACGGGTACCGGCGAGCCGGGCCATGACCACGAGGATCGCGGTCGCGGCCACATATCGCACCGCCTGGGTGCTGAACAGCGGGGCGCCCACGAGGGTGTGCGAGACGGTGACGCTGCTGCCGACGAGTGTCATCCCGACCATGCCGGGGACGAGCCGGGCGAACGAGGGGGAGGGGGTGTTCATGCTGTCCACCCTGCCCGCACAATGGACGTCATGGGCAGGTCCACAACCCCGCCGTCCGAGGGGTCCAAAGAGCCGCAGCCGGGCATCGGCTCGGACTTCCTCCAACTGGACATCGGTCAGGCGCCGCCCGGCGGCCGTACCGCCTGGCTCGCCGACAGCCTGCGGTCCGCCATCGCCGACGGCAGGTTGCCCGTCGGCACCCGGCTGCCCGCCAGCCGCGTCCTCGCCGACGAGCTGCGCGTCACCAGAGGCGTGGTCACCGAGGCCTACCGACGGCTCGCCGAGTCGGGCCAGATCGTCGGCCGCGGCCGGCTCGGCACGGTCGTCGTGGCGGCACCCGCCGAGCCCCGGGGCCGCATCCACACCGCGAACGGTCCCGCACACCCCGGCGACCCCCACAACCACTCCGGCCCGGCACCGGCCGAGCGCACGCACGGCCTTCCCGGCCCCGCATCCGGCGCCCCCACCCGAGCCGCGTCCGAACCCGGTCACCCGCTCTTCGGATCGGCGGTCCGCGAGGGAGTCGTCGACGCTCTGCGCGCCCTCCCGTGCCGCATCGACCTCTCCCCGGGCCTGCCCGACCTCGCCGCCTTCCCCCGCACCGCCTGGCTGCGCGCCGAGCGAGCCGTCCTCGCGGGCGTCACCCCGGCCGACTTCGGTTACGGCGATCCCCAGGGCGCCCCCGCCCTGCGGCGGGCCGTCGTCGGCTGGCTGGCCCGCAACCGCGGCATCCGCGCCGACCCGGACGAGGTCGTGATCGTCGCCGGTGTGGCACAGGCCTTCGTCCTGCTCGGGCAGCTCCTGCGGGCCGACGGCATCCGCCGTGTCGCCGTCGAGGACCCCGGATCCCTGGGCGCCCGCCAGCAGTTGGAGTACGGCGGCCACACCGTCGTCCCCGTCCCTGTCGACGCGGGCGGCCTCGACGTCGGCGCGCTGCGCGCCAGCGGTGCCAAAGCGGTGCTGTCGACGCCGGCCCACCAGTTCCCCACCGGCGTCGTCCTCGACGGGGAACGCAGACGCGAGCTGCTGAACTGGGCGGCCGAGGGCGGGCTGGTGATCGAGGACGACTACGACGCCGAGCACCGCTACGACCGGCCGCCGGTGCCAGCCCTGCGCTCGCTGATGTCCGACGGCGTCTGCTACGCGGGCAGTGTCTCCAAACTGCTCGCGCCCGCGCTCCGGGTGGGCTGGCTGCTCGTCCCGCCGGACCGGCTGGACGCCGTCGTGACGGCCAAGCGCTATGCCGACCTCGGCAACGGCATCCTCACCCAGCTGGTCCTGGCACGGCTGATGGACTCCGGCGAGTTGGAACGGCATCTGCGCCATGTCCGGCTGCGCCACCGCAGACGCCGGGACGCCATGCTGCGGGCCGTCGAGACACATCTGCCCGGCGCCCGCGTGCACGGGGCCGCCGCGGGCTTGCACCTCATGGTCACCTTCGGCGGGACGGCGACCGGCATCCGCGACACCGACCTCGCCGCGGCCGCGCTCGCCCGGGGCGTCAAGGCGCACCCGCTGTCCTGGCACCGGATCTGCCCCGGAGTACCCGGTCTGGTCCTCGGTTACGCGGCGGGCGCCGCCCACGAGATCGATGAGGGCATCGCCCTCATCGGCGAGGCCCTGAACGAGGGACTCGCGGTGCCCGCGTGAAGGACCGGGTCCAACGGCCGGGCGCCGCGCCGCCGCTCGCGCGGATCACCAGGTCGACCGGGACGAGCGACTCGGGCTGGGGCGGTTTCGCCGAGTCGTCGATCCGGCTCAGCAGGAGCTGCAGCGACCGAGCGGCCCACGAGGCATCCACAGCCGCCGATGCGTACATGGAACGGCTCGACGCCGGCGCGCGGGCCGACACCTGGCTGACCCAGGGCGAGCAAAAGCACCACGTCCACCCGTCCGACGCGCTCACCTCACTCGGAGACGTCCGCCGGGCACGCGAGAACCGGGCGCTGGAACTGTCCGCGCCGACCTCCAGCGTGAGCCGCTCCCGGCTGACCGTCGACGCGGCCGCAGGCGTCCACCACGACGGTCGTACCGACGAGACCCGCTGCCACGCCGTCGCCGTCCTGGACGGCCGCCCCAACGCCTACCGCACCGGACTCGTCCACCGCCGCGCCCTGGACCTGTACCGCTCGACAGCCGCCAACATCAACGCGAAGGCGCCGTACACGAGCTAGGAGACGCCGTCGCAGCCTGAACGCGGTGAAGTCAGCCCCCTGCAACCGGAGCTCACCCTAGTAAACGCACCGCTCACCAGGAGGATTGCTGGACGGCAGGCAGCGCGAACACTCGATGCGGTTCATGCTCACCACCCGCCACGAACGGCTGTACTGCCAAACGGTCGCGGGGCGGCCGAACACCGCGCCGGACAGTACAACCCGTCCAGCGCATACCAGAGGCTCGGACTGGTGGGCTTCCACGAAGGTCGCCGACTCGACTCGGCGGCGCGGTGGAAGGTCGCCGACCCGAACATGGCTCTGTCGTTGAGGGTCGCCGACCGGAACACGGCGCCACTTTCGACGGTCACCGACCGGAACACGGCTACTGCCTCGAAGGTCGCCAACTCGAACCGCGCAACGCCCTCGAAGGCTACCGACCAGAATGCTCGGCCGGTCTTCCTCCCAACTGCCGACATGCCCGGAGGCCTGCGTCCGCTGCGTGGACCGGACGCCGCCGAGGCGGGATGACACTCGGTGAGGGGTCGTCAGCGGCGCCGGGCGCTGACGACCCCTCCCGCTGGGCTCAAGGCTGGAACCGCTTCCATGGCGAGGTCGAGGCACCGTGCCACGGAGCGCTTGCCATCGCAGGCGACCCCTGAACTTTTCAGTGCTGTTCAACAGCCGCCGTCCATCCGCTCCATCATCGAGGTGCCCGTTTCGGATGGCGAAGGCGGCGATGTCGACGAGCTCCGTCATCTGGTCCGACTCTGCGGCGGCCCAGGTGACGGCACTCTGCCGTAGGAGTGCGCGGCAGCACCGCAGGTCCGTCGACGGCCGCGACGGCGGCGCGCACCACCTCGACGTCCTCGGCCGGCCCCTCGGCGGCCGCGCTGTCTGGACTGAGGCTGGGCAGTTGGACGGCTCGGGAGGAGAGGCCGCGGGCGCTGAGCCTCTCACGCAAGGTTCGAAGAACCCCGGGTGTGCATCGCTCGTGCACGAGAACGACAGTGGGGTTCATCTGAGCTGTCCTCAAGTAGCGGAGGGTCAGTCGGTCATGGCGTCGCGGACCAGCGCGGTGTCCACGAATTGCTCGAAACGGACGATCAGGCCGCCCCGCACGACGAAATGGTGGGCGACCCGGACGTCGATGTTCTTGCCGGTGGCCTTGTTGGCCGCCGTGTAGCGGGCGAGGACGACGACGTTCTCGCCGTCGACGACGTAGGTGTCGTCGTGGGCGGTCCAGCCGTCCCACTCTTTGCCCAGCTGCTCCATCACGTTCGTGGTGACCCCGTCGGGGGTGCGGTAGGTGCCGGCCAGGGGGAAGCCTGTCATCTCGGTCCACTCCACGTCGGGGGCGAGGGTGGCGCGCAGCGCCTCCAGGTCACCGGCCGCGGACGCCAGGTACTGGCGGCGTACGACGTCGGCGGGGGCTGTGGACGTCGTGAAGTCGGTCATGGTCAGCCCCACTTCATTTCGCCCTTGGCGACCTTGGCGCCGATCTGGGCGGCGATGAGCATGCCGTTGTCCGGGTAGCGGGCGACCAGAGCCTCGGTCAGCGCGGCGGCGTCGGCTGCCTTGCCGAGCTCCTCCTCGAAGGCGAGCAGATAGTCGCGGGTGGCGGAGATCGCGGAGGCGTTGGCCGGGGCGTCGGGCAGGCGATGGCCGGGGACGACCAGGTCCGGCTGGAGGGCGGCCATCTCGTCCAGCAGGGTGACCCAGGCGGCGCGGTCGTCGGGGGTTGGGGTGTCGGCGACCCAGACGTGCTCCTGCTGGAAGAGCAGGACACCGCCGAGGAGGGCGCGGTGCTCGGCCTGCCACAGGTAGTGGCGGTCGGGCAGTCCAGCAGAGCCGCCCTTGAGTTCGAAGCGGTGTCCCTCAAGGGTGAGGTCGCCGGTCAGGGGCTCCAGGTCGACCAGGCGCGTGGGCAGGTTCGGGCCGAGGGCCTCCCATGCCTTGAGCTTGCCCGGGTAGGAGTGCTGGATGTGCTCGATGACGATCGGGGTCGCGACGAACTTCGCGTCGGGGAAGGCGTCGGCGATCACCTCGGCGCCGAAGTAGAAGTCCGGGTCGGCGTGGGAGACGAAGACGGTGGTCAGAGTCTTGTCCGAGTCGAGGATCTCCGCGGCCAGGCGATGGCCGTCGGCGCGGGTGAACGCGGCGTCGACCAACAGCGCGTCACTCTCCCCGGTGACGAGGGTGGCCGTCTTGTTCTTGCTGCCGGCCGGAAAGTCCAGATCGAAGATTGTGAAATCGAGGGTGCTCATGCTTGGTGCTCCTTGCGGGGAAGGGGATGGCACAGTCAGGAGAGAGCGGCGAGTCGCCTGTCGACCTCGTCGATCGTGGCGCGACCGTGAGCCAGGACAGTGACGCGGTCGCCGTCGACGGCGAGCAGGGTGGGGAAGCCGGTGACGCCCAACCCGGCACAGCGCCGGAAGTCGTCCGTCGCCGCGTCGTAGGCCTCGAGGGAGTCGAAGGCGGAAACGACAGCGTCGGCGTCAAGTCCGGCCTCTTCGGCGACCTCACGGTACGTGGCGGACTCGGAGAGGCTGAGGCCGTCGACGTAGAAGGCCCGCTGCAGGGCACCGGCCAGCTCGGCCGCCCGGTCGGGGGCCACCCGGCGCAGTGCGGCGACGCCGCGCGCCGCGTCTTCGGAATCCATCACGAACGAGCCGTCGGCGATCAGCCGGTTGTACCCCTCACCGAACTCGGCGCCGGTCAGTTCGGCGATCTGGGCATTCGCGCCCTGGACGTAGCCGAACTCGCGGATCGGGACCCGGCGCGAGCCGGTGAACAAACCGCCGGAGATGACCTCCACCGGCATGTCCGGGTGGCGGGAGGCGAGCTCGCGCAGGGTGGGGGAGAACCCGTGCGACCAGCCGCAGTAGGCGTCGAAGGCATAGACGAGCTGCATCGAGAACCTCGGCATCGGGGTGGGGTGCTCGCGGGGTGCGAGCGGTTCACCGAGGACAACAGTATCTGACTAGTCAGGTATTCCGGTGTTCGGTTGTCAGGCGATTCACTTTGCCCCACGTGTCGGCGCAGCTCATGAATCCAGTACGAACGCAGAGTCAAGGAGTGACGAACCTTGCGATCATTCGGACGCATCTCGCCTTGGGGCGCGCTGTCCGCGCGGGGCAGATCGCCGGGAGCAGGCCCGCAGCCAGGCTGGCGTGCGCCATGACGCGGGGGCTCAGGTCGATGAAGTGCTGCGCGGCTTGGAGGTCGTCGCCGATGCAGCCACGCATGAGGGGGAGGGGCCTCCGGGACGGCCCGCAGTCCTCAGGGAAGCCTGGGCAGTGTGTCCCGTGCCGCGTGGCTCAGGATGCGAAGGTCTTCGGCGAACCGGTCCCGGTCCTCCACCGGAAGGGGCGCCAGGAAGTACCGCCTGATGTTCTCGACATGGATCCGGGACGCGGAGACCGTGGTCTCCTCGCCGAGCGGCGTCAGGCGCACCAGCCGCCCGCGCCGGTCACCGGGATCCTCGACGCGCTCGACCAGGCCGGCCGCCTCCATACGGTCCACCAGACGCGTGGCGCCACCTGTCGTCAGGACCTGCTCCTGGGCGACGGCCCGCATCGACAGCCCCGGCGCCCCCGCCCTGCCCAGGATGAGCAGCACCTCGAACATCAGGTGGCTGATGCCGCAGTCCACCTCCAGAGCCCGCCCCAGGATGTACTCCAGCCGGTTCGCGGCCCCCTGCAAGCGCCCGAACGCCAGGATCAACGCGTCGTTCGCCGCGTCGCTCGATGTCGAGATCTCCGCATGCTCGTTCACGGTCCTGACGCCCCTTCCCACTCCTGCTTCCGCCCACCGATCATGCCGCACCGGCTGAGCGCCGGGTCTGCCGACTTGGCTACCGGCCCTGGGCGAGCCGGAAGGCGCCGGGCGTCGCACCGGTGTGGCGGGTGAAGAACGCAGCCGTCACGGCGGCCTCGCTTCTCGTCCTCGGTCGCGCTGCCCAGGCCCTCGCCGCCCCGGCGGCGACCTGCCTCACACGCCCCTCCCGCACCACCGAGGTCATCTGCCCACCAGTGACACGATCCCCGGCGACAAGACCTATCCCGACGGCATCGCCCGCCAGAGCGGCACGCCTTTCTTCTTGGTAGCCCGTCGGCGCCGTCGGTTCGTCGCTTCGGAATCCGTGGTTCGATTCGCCAAAGACGATCCGGCGCCAGACGGCGGAGGTGCTCGGGACGATCTCGACGCAGGGCTGGCAGGAGGTCTGGGCGAAGGAGAAAACTCACGTGGACCGTTCCGGTGTGCTGCGCCTACGGGTGCCAACGCACGTGAGGCAGGACCGCGATCCCGTCGAGCGTGCCCAGCAGCGAAGTAGGCGGGCGCGCCGACGCCCTCCCGAGCGGACCGATCGTTACGGTCCACGCCGGTGTGGATGCGGACCGTGGCGCGGCCGGCCAGGCGGTAGTCGTCGAAGGTGAGGTCTTTCCGGACTCGTGCTCGAGGGTCCAGCCGTCGAGGTTGATCGCGTGACGGGTGGTGTTGGCAAGCTCCACCCACTCCTTGTTCAGCGAGCGGCTGGAGCGGTCGTCGCGTCCCAGGCAGTCGGCCTGGACGGCGGAGATCTCCATCCGCTCGCAGGCCGGACGGTGGTCGACCGCGGAAGCCGGCAGTACCGCCATCGAGACCAGAGCGCCGGCCGCGAGCGCAGCGGCGGCCACATGGCGGACGGTGACAGAAGCAGAAGCGGACAAGAAGTCCCCCAGATGGTGCGGGGACCCTCCCTCGCCGGCCTTCAGGGCCGTCGGGGAAGTCGGTGCGGTGTGCGGGTTGACGGCACGCAGCCCGGCCCTCTTGCGGGAGTTGGCCAACGCGACGGGCGCTTCCCACCCGGCGCCGCAGTGGCCTCGGGGCCGTCACCCCGAAAGCGAGTAACAGCCTCGCGCCCACCATGCGTGCTGATCTTCGGATGCCATGTAGCTATGCCGTGCTCTGGGCAGGGGCTACGACGAAGAAGAGCACGGGGCTGCCTGCCGAGCCGTGAGGAAGGATCTCAGTGATGCGGGCCAGATCAGCGGCGGAGAGCCGGACGTCGGCGGCGTCGGCGTTCCTTGATGCGCTTGGTGCTTGCGGCTGCCGGAAGGGTGCGACGTCCTCGCCCTGGGCGAGCAGCCAGGCCAGCGGGCGTCGTGGCTGCGTGAACGGATGGTGCCGGGTTCAGGTTCGGGTGCTGTAGCGGCTGAGCATGAGGGCGACGGCTCCGTCGACGATCGCGGCGTCGGTGTGTTGGGCGGGATGAAGTCGGTCCGTACGAGTTGGGGCCACAGGAATTGGCTGCAGATCATGCCGATGAACTGTTCGGCGACGTCGGCTGCCGACTGCGGTCGTCCGTCGGCCGTACGGAAGTCGAGTGTGCCGGCCTGCGCTTCGGCGTCCAGACAGTCGCGGAGCCGGTCGAGGATGGGTCCGCGGTCGATGGCGAAGCCGGTGCCGACGATGTCGGCGAGTTCCGGTATCTGGGGCAGTCCGGGAGTCGGGCGATGGTGATCTTCCCGACCGGTGCGGCCTCGCATAGATCTCGCGGCGCTCATCGCGCTCTGGGGCGGTCACCTCTGGGCAACTGCTCGGCGGCCAGGTCGTAGGAATCCTCGATCACGTCGGCGATCAGCCGCTCGGTGATGCCGGGTCCCGGCCCCAGTGAGATCCAGTGGCGCTTGTCGAGATAGCGGCCCGGCGTGATCGAGGCATGGCCGCGCTCCAGTGCCCGCGCGTGCTCGGGCTCGCACTTGACCGTGATGATCTGGTCGTCCGAGTCGTCCGTGACGATCAGGAACACCTTGCCCGCGACCTTGTACACGTCGAGCGTCGGGGTGAACGGGTAGCCGTGGCTGACGCCCGGGAGGGCCAGGGCCGCCCGACGGGCGGTGTTCTGAAGCCGGTCACCGGCCGCGCTCACCGGGCCACCCGCGCGCCGGTGCCGTAGGTGTGCGGGTCGACGGGCCGCTCGGCCTTGGGCAGCTGGGCGACGACGAGCCGGTAGGAGTCGGTGACGAGCTCCCGGACGAGTTCCTTGTCGACGCCGTCTCCGCTCTCCACGGTGATCCAGTGCTTCTTGTTCATGTGATAGCCGGGGGTGATGTGGCTGTACTGCTCCCGCAGGGCGTGGGCCTCGCCGGGGTCAGCCTTGAGGATCACGACGGGCCGCTCCGGGACTTCCGTCATCAGCATGAACACCTTGCCGCGCACCTTGTAGACCTCCCAGTCGGGGCCGAAGGGGTGCTCCAGGTGGGCTCCGGGGAGTTCCTCCGCGCAGTCGGCGGCGGTCTTGTGCAGGGCCGATCCGTTCATGGGGCGTTTCCTTCCTCAGGTGGTGGTCACGGACTGTGGCATCGAAAGACATGGAGGGCGCGCCGCGCGGCCGCGGTGGCTCGTCCCATCCTTCCGCCGCAGCCGCCCAGAAGGGCGGTAAGCTGCGGACACGTGATGGTCGACATGCGACACCCCGATCCGAGGGGAAGCGCGGCCGGTCCGGCTGCGGTTCCGCTGTTCGGTTTCCTGCCCCCGGTCGGTACCCCGTACGGCCTCGAGGTGAGTACCGTCGAGGACTTCTTCGCCCACCACGACGACTGGCCGTGGAACCCGCCCCGTCCGGGCCGCGCCACCTTCCACTACCTCATCGCCGTCACCGAGGGTGAGCTGCGGCACGACGTCGACCACGTCACGCGGACCGTCACCCCCGGCCAGTGGCTGTGGGTGCGTCCCGGACACGCACAGTGCTGGCATCCGCCCGGCGCGGCCCGCGGCCCGTTCATCCTGTTCGAACCGGAAGTGCTGCGGTCCGACCTCGCCCGTCTCCTGGCCCCGCTCACCGCGCACGGGGCACCTGCCGTGCTCAGCCCGCACCCCGACGACGCCGCCTGGCTGCAGCAGACGGCACTCCAACTCCTGGACGAACACCGCGCACTGGGGCGCCGCCCGCTCGACATCCACCACGCGCTGCGGCGCAGCCTGCTTGAATCACTGCTGCTGCGCCTGGCCAACTCCCCGGGCATCGCCCTCACCGGGACGGCCGCGGCCGGCGCGGGCCGCGCCGACAGATACCGACGCTTCCTGGACGCCTTGGAGCTGCACTTTCGCGAGCTGCACCAGGCCGCGGAATACGCCGACTTGCTCGGCTGCTCGGTTCGCACCCTCAGCCGTGCCGCCCAGGATGCCGCCGGCAAGGGAGTACGTGAACTCATCGACGAGCGGCGCCTCCTGGAGGCGCGGCGCCTGCTGGGAGCTGCCCGGTGGGACGCCCGGGCCGTGGCCGTCCACCTCGGCTTCAGTGATCCCGCGAACTTCGGCCGCTTCTTCCGCGACCGCACCGGCCTCACCCCGGCCGCCTTCGCGGCCCGCGCAGCCAGGACCGACGCGTGACGGAAACGCGGCGCACGCCTCTTGCCCGTCAGGAGGAGATGGCTCCCGGCGCGGTCAGTCTGTGGTGAAGCTGGACAGTACCGCGGCCAGGGGGCGGCTGCCTGCCGAGCCGTGGGGAAGGATCTCGGTGATGCGGGCCAGATCGGCGGCCGAGAGCTGGGAGTCGGCGGCGCCGGCGTTCTCCTCAAGCCGCTTGGTGCTGCGGGTGCCGGGAATGGGCCCGGTGTCCTCGCCCTGGGCGAGCAGCCAGGCCAGCGCGAGCTGGGCGGTGGTGATGCCCTTGGTGTCGGCCAGGTTCTTGAGCTGTTCGGTGGCTTGCACGTTGTATGTGTAGTTCTCGCCCTGCCAACGCTGCGCATGTCCTCCGCGGGGTACTCGCCGGCGGGCTTGACCCGGCCGGTGAGGAAACCGCGGCCGAGCGGGGAGTAGGGCACCAGGCCGATGCCGAGTGCCGCAGGACGGGAAGGACTTCTCCTCGACCTCCCGCTCGAAGAGCGAGTACTCGTACTGGAGCACGGAGACCGGGGTGACGGCGTGGGCGCGGCGGATGTACTGGGGGCCGACGTTGCTCAGGCCGACGTACTTCACCTTGCCTTCGGCGATCAGTTCGCCGACCACGCCGGCGACCTCCCCGACCGGAACGTCGGGGTCGCGGTCTCACTGCGGCCCGCGCTCGCCGGACCCTCCGGAACCGTGAACGCCAGGGCGTCCCGATCCTCGCCGACCGCGCCTACATCGGTGCCGGCCCATGGGGGACAACACCGCTCAGACGCCCGCCGGGCCGCGACCTCACCCCGACTCAGCGAACCATCAGCGGAGCGCGGGCAATGGCACGGGCCCGGTCGAAGGCGGCGTCGCACGACTGAAGTCCTGGTGGATCTTCCGCAAGTCCCCGTGCAGTCCCAATCGAATGTCGTCAATCTCCGCGGCCGTGCCCGCTCTGGAGCGGCAACGCTGAAAGAACTCCGTGAGCTCGCGAAGGAGCTGCGGATGCTGTTCGGCACGTTGAGACCGGCCGGTGCGACCGGCGCGGGCCGGTCAGCCGATGGGCAGTATTGTGATGGCGGTCAGGTGTCATTCGTTCCAGAACTCCGAGGAGGAGCGGGAGTTCGTGTTCGCCGCCGTTGTTGACTTCGACGAGCAGGAGAGCGGGCTCGTCGTCCAGGACCTCGATACGGGTGTGCGGAACGCCGGTGCCGCAGCCTCACCATGCGCGGCGTCTTCGCCCGTCCGAGAACACCACCAGCCCCTGGCGCCTCCTTCTTCCTGCTGCCTGGGCGGACTTCGTCCTGTACGCCGCTTCACACTGGCCTCGGCATGATCGGGACAGTGTTCCGGAGCGACGATGCGCCCAAGGAGCATCGGTTCGAGTACTGGCGCGAGTTGATGCACCAGGCGATCGCCCCCAGCCACATGAGCAGCCAGTTCGCCGACGACTTCTGGGCGCGACAAAGGCTGCTGGAGCTCGGGCCGGTGCTGGCCTGGCCGACGTCGTACCTGCCGACGGGGTTCCGCCGTACCGAGAAGCTGGTGCGGCAGTCCGATCCGGAGATGTACCACCTGTCGCTGGTGCTCGGCGGCGCCCTGGGCTTCGAGCATGTGGGGCGAGCCGAGGCATACGGCCCGAGCGACCTGTGGGTGAGTGACACCTCGCGGCCGTACGAAGTGCACGTGCCGGCCGGGCTGGGCCGTCAGGCGCTCACCGGGGTGGGCGTGGACTTTCCCAAGGCTCTGTTGCCGTTGCCGCCCGCCCGTGTCCGGCATCTGCTGGGGCGGCGACTGTCCGGGCGCGAGGGGGTGGGCGCCCTGCTGACGGGGTTCCTCACCGGGCTGGAGCAGCAGGCCGACGCCCTCCAGCCGTCCGACGCACCTCGCCTCGGTACCGTCCTGATCGACCTGCTGTCAGCCTGGTTCGCCCAGGTGCTGGAGGCGGAGGATGCGCTGGCGCCGGAAACCCGGCGCCGGGCCCTGACGACGCGCATCCAGGCGTTCATCCGCCGGAACCTGCACGATCCGAAGCTGGCCCCGTCCGTAATCGCGGCCGCGCACCACATCTCACTGAGCTACCTGCACCGGATCTTCAAGGAGGAGAACCCCGGCGAGACGGTCGCGGCATGGATCCGGGCCCAGCGTCTCGAAGGTGCCCGCCGCGACCTGGCGGATCCCAACCTCATCTGCACACCCGTCCACACCATCGCCACTCGCTGGGGCATGGTCCGCGCCTCCGACTTCACGCGCGCCTTCCGCAGCGCATACGGGGTGCCGCCCACGGAATACCGCGGCCAGGTACACGCTGAGCTCGCACGGCGGCTGGGGGAGTCGGAGTGACGACGCTGCGCGCCTGGCCCGCCTCCTAAGAAAGGGCGACCGGTCCGGCTGCCGCTATGTCTCTCGTCGAGCGGTGCGTTGGGTGCTCGGCTCGTTGAGGGTTTCGTCGTGGGGCATGGCGAACAGGACGCCGATGCGGTGGCGGGCGAGGCGGAGGAGAGCCTGGGTGTGTGTCTTTCGCCGCGGGCTCGGCAGCGGTCGTGACAACTGCGGGAGGCGGGGCCGTGGAGGGCTGCGATCACGGAGAGAAGCATCGCCCGTTTGAGCTGCTGGTTGCCGTTTCTGGGGCTGTTCGCCGCGGATCGGAGGTTTCCGACTGCCTGGCGCCGGGGGGCGAGGCCGGCGTAGGAGGCGAGGTGGGCGGCGCTCGGGAACGAGTTGGCGTTGCCGACGGCGGTCAGGAGGACTGCGGCGGTCCTGACCTCGTGCCGGGCATGAGGTCAGGGCCTGGGCGACAGGCGGCAGCCCTTCACGGCCACGGCATCCACACCATCGGCCTGCTCGCCGAACCCGCCGATTCCGGCCGCAAAGCACGATGATCCACGCCACTCCCAGTCCTGTCCCGTTGTCCGCGATGGTCGCGCTGTCCGTGAGACAACGCGGGGTCCCGCCGCCCACGGCGACGGGACCCCTTTTCGCGCCGGCCAGTCAGCCGGTGTGGCAGGCAGTGTCCTCAGGGATGCAGGTGTGGACGTCCTCTTCGGGTACGTGGATCAGGTCGTCTCGGACCCAACCGGTCTTGCCCTTGGCGTTGCCGGTGGTCATCTTGACCTTGTACCAGGTGTAGCCGCCGGCGTAGGTGGAGCTCTTCTCGGTGCACTTGTTGTTCTTGTAGGCCACGCCAAGGCTGGTGGATCCGGTCGACGCCTTGGAACGGATGTTCGCCGAACTCGCCGTGATGTAGCAGCCCGAGGCCGCCTCTGCCGGAGCGGCAGCGAGAAGCAACCCCGGAACAGCGAGGGAGGCGGTCAGGGAGAGAGCCGTCATGGCTCGACGTACACGCATGGTTTCCCCGTTTGCTTTGAGCATCGTGTGACGCTGTGCGAATCGACCTACAGAGTCAAGATCACGCAGACGAAATCCGTCAACTGCCATTACAAAACTGCGACACAGGGAAGTCCGGCGCCCGAACGTCCCGCGCCGGAGGTTGCACCCGCGACCCGGTACGCCTTGAAGACGGTGACAGCGGTCCGGGCGCATCTGGGCAGACGGACAGCGGTAGGACGCCAAGAGGGCGCTGAAGACCGCCGCGCCGTAGACGACGAAGCGCTTCGCCGACCGCTCCCAGCCGCGGTCGAGCGAGCGCAGCGTCATATCTATGGTGAGGGGTGAACACCACACCGGCGATGATGTCCGCGCCGTAGTGGTAGACGAAGCCCTGGGTTGCTCCCAGCGTGGCGATCAGCCAGAACGCGCCTGCGAACCGCAACACCCATGGGCCCTTGAGGGTATGGATGAAGATCGCGGTGGCCCATGCCGTGTGCAGAGGGGGCATGCAGTTGCGCGGGGTGACCGCGTCGAAAGGCATCGGCTGTGGAGTGCCGACCGGCGGCGGCGTGTGCGGCCACAAAGTGGCCACGGCCCAGTGTCCCCCCGTCGGCGCCGTAGGCGAAGACGGGTCCGACCACTGGGAAGAGCATGTAGATGCCGGGCCCCAGCAGTCCGATGACCAGGAAGGTGCGGACCAGATAATGGCCCGGGAAGCGGCGCTCCACCGCCACATGGCGCAGTTGGTACAGCGCAACCGCGGCAGCCGCCACCGGGAGCTGGATGTAGACCCATTCGAGAATGTGGGCGCCGACCGTGCCGGTGGCCGCGACGACCCGGCCCGCCAGCCACGACGGGTTACCAAGGCGTGATCGGTGGTGGCCACGTACTGATCCAATACCGTCGAGCGGGTCTTCGAGGTGATCAGCAGCCAGGCGAACCCGCTCTTGCGGCCGGCCACCAGTAGCAGGGCAGTCCAGTCCCACGCCTTTCAGCAGCAGGACATGGTCCCGGCCGGTTCGGCGCGTGACGGCGATGACACCGCAGGCCAAGGTCACCCACAATGCGCCGTTGCCGAACATCATCTCGGCGCCGACAGCCCGTCGCACGAGCCAGAAGACGACGTGGGCGGTCCGCATCTGGGCCGCGGTGACCGGGTCGATCTCGCCGGCCAGGGTGATCAGTGCTCGTGTGCCCCCGGTCATGCCGCTGGACGGTCAGTTGCGGAAGAGTCATGATGCCTGTTCACGGGCCCGGGCCGCCACTGGCACATTCGCGCCTGGTGACGGAAACCGGCTGATCACGTGTGGCGAGTGGTAGGGCTGCGTCGGCGGCGGGGCGGGAAGCGGCCACGGCCCCCGTCGCGGTGGTCCCGTCGCTCGCCGGAGGCCGGCGACTGGGACCGGCCGGGTTCTCTCGGGGGCAGCGTGCCGCGCCGGCGGTGGCCGGGCAGGGCGGCGCTGTAGCGGTGCTCGGCGATTCTGTCGGCGTGCTCGATGTTGAGCCGGTGGATCACGTATGCCGCCGCTGCGATGAGGACGATGAAGGCGGCGGCCGTCAGGAAGGCACTCATGGCGGCCGCCCTCACATACCGACGATCAGGCGACTGCGCCGACTGGGCGGACCGGGCTGGTGGGGGGCGGCCGCGAACACCGTCCAGGCGCCGCCCTCGTATTCCCATGCCTCGTCCAGGTCCAGTGATTCGGCGGTTGAGGTGACGCCGTGCCGGGCCTCGTCCGCGGCGATGAGCGCGCTAGCGGTCAGGGGCGGTCCGTCGCAGTGGGACGCGGCGGCCATCAGTCGGGCCGCCGACTCCGCTCCGGTTTCGGGCGGAATGATCAGCAGGTCCCAGCGGCCGGTGCCGTAGGAGAGGAGCAGCAGCCCGTGCGGGTCGATTTCGGGGGTGAACCAACCGACCTTGACGATGTGGCCAGCGACGGGAACCTTGCGCGGGATGACCGGCCAGTACCTCGGGTTGACGGCGATGCGCGTGATGCGGCCCCACAGGGGGTCCAACACGTGGGTCAGCGCGGGCAGTTCACTCAACAGATCCCGGGAGCGGGGCCACCAGGCACCGTCCAGGAGTCCATGGGAGGCGCCGTCGGTCCTCAGGGCGAGACGCGTGGCGGGGGTTGCGACGGGCTCGGGGTGCGGCAGGGTTGGGTGCAAGGTCGCCGACATGATGCGGACCCGTCTCCGGGCCGCCTCTGCGGCGGCCCGGGTTTCATCTCTCGCCGAGAACGACCCAGCGTGGAAGCCGGTGTGCGAAGTGCTCTCGGTACTGTCGACACTACTCCGCGCTCGGCCGCGACGCGGAGGAATGGCCGCCTAGATGCGGAGCAGTCTCTGGGTGATCTCCCGGTACTGCCTCAGTGCGTGCCGAAGTTCGTCGGACTGTGCGTCGAGGTTCTGGTCCTGCCAGCCAGCGCGCAGTAGACGCCGTCGTTCCGCGAGGGCGTTCACTAGCTGTGCGCTGGCTTCGTCGTAGGCGCTCTCGGCCTCTTGCAGTGCCTCGAGCGGGGTGTCGGCGAAGGTGTTGAAGGCGTGCCGGAGGCGCTGGACGATCTTGTCCTGTTCGTCCGACGGGAGCAGCGTCTCAGGGCTCGGGCTGCGGCGTCCGGCCTGGCCCGGAGTCTGGCCGGCCGGCTGCCGGGCGCGTGTCTGGTCGTACATCATCGGGGCCACTTCCGTTCCGCCTGAAGGCGTCCTTGGTCTTCTCCACGGCCCGTTCCGGGCAGTCGCATGAGCACGCCGGCCCGCGGCTCTGTTGCGAACCGCGAACCCGATGACCGGGTTCCACGGTTTCGGCGCCACAGACGTGCCGACCTCGGCGGCGAGGTAGACGCCCGCCTGCGGAAAACCGCACGACTGGTGGTGTGGGACCGGCCATGCGGCCCGAAATTCAATGCGCTGCAGCGGTTGGTCCCGTTCTTGACGGGGGTGAGGCGTCGGTGAGGTCGGCGCCGGTGGCGGCGTCTCGCTGGGAGTGGCCGACTCCGTGCCAGTCCAGGCACATGACGGTCGCGTCGTCCTCCAGGTGACCGTGGCCGGCGTCGACGATCGCCCCGATGAGGGTGCGAGCGGCCTCGCGGGGATGCAACCCGCGGGTGCGGACGGTCAGGTCCGCCAGGTCCAGGCTCTGGGCGTTGCGTTCCAGCATGCCGTCCGTCAGCATCACGAGCCGGTCGCCGGGTTGCAGGTCAAGCGACTGCACGCGGTAGTGGTGCGGGGGCTGGAAGCCGAAAGGCAGATCGACCTTCGGGACGATCTGCTCCACTTTCCCCTTCCGTATCCGCAGCGGCCAGGGGTGTCCGGCGTTGATGAACTCGGTCTTGCCGTCGAGCAGGCTGATCCGCAGCAGCTGACCGGTGACGTAGCCTCCATGTCCGTGCTTGCGCATGGCTTGGTCGGCCTGGTGGGCTTGCTCCTCGAGGCTGGTGCCTGCCCGCCGTGCCCGGCGCAGGGCGCCTACGACCAGGGTGGCCAGCAGCGCGGCGGCGACGTCGTGGCCCATGGCGTCGGTGACGGACAGCTGGACGGCGTCCCGGTCGATGACGTAGTCGAAGGTGTCTCCCCCGACGTGGTCGGCAGGCTCCAGCGCCCCGGCCACTGCGAACTGCGCCGCCTCACATGCCAGCGAGGCCGGGAGCAACCGGTGCTGGATCTCCGCGGCCAGGCTCAGCGGGACGGTACGCCGGCCCCACTGGTAGACGTCGGTGAAGGACCGGTTCGCGATGACGATGTAGGCCAGCGCGTGCGCCGTCTTACCGATCTCCCGCATTGTCTCCGTATCCGGCGCCGCCGGAAGGAACAGCTCCAGGAGGCCGATGGCGTCCCCGCGATTGGTCACCGGAGCGACGATCCGCACCGGCGCACCATCGCCCTTGTCCTCGACACCCGGTCGCTGGCTGCGGATCACCTCGTCGTACAGGGTGCCTCGCAGCGGGATGCGCCGGGCCGGTTCATCGGTCTCGACACTGCCAGCAGCGCCCAGCCGTACGACTGAGCTGCCGCTGAAGTCGGTGATCAGGAAGGACACCGACGCCGCCCCCAGGCGCTCCCTGAGCATGCGTGCGACCACATCGAGCGACTCCACGGGCGCCGCGGCCTCCGCCGCCTCCAAAGTCTCCACCAGCGTCAACGCGTCGCCCGCGCGATTGCCGTCTGACCCCCATCCGGTCACGGCGCCTCCTCGTTCTCGCTTCGATGCCGCTCAGGACTCGCGGTCGCGGACATGCGGGCGGGCGGTGGCCAGTCCCACACCGGACAGGTCATATGGCACCCGGTGTCCCGCGTCCGGGTACCCAGCCGCCCGGCGCTCACCGTTCTCGGGCCGTGTGCGGTGAGGTCCGGCCCCTGTGCGCCCTGCGCTGCCGCATGTACCCCATGTGGCAGCCAGAGGGACGGCATTGAAATGCACGGTGACGGCGGCGAAGTTCACTGCTGCTGCTGCGACGGCGGGTCGCGCCTGCTCGTCGGTCAGACGGCCGTGGGGGCCCCAAGCATCGCGGAAGCCGTTTGCAACGGGCTGAGAATGCGCCCCGGTGTGGCGGCCCGGGCGAGGTCGCGGCAGGTGAAGCCGAGCTGGGTCATGGCCCGCAGGACCTCGTCGGCGCTGAAGTCGCGGCGGTCCTGGCGTGTGATGACCTGCCCGACCTGCTTGACGGGGTAGGTGCGACGGCCGATGGTCACGGACGCGCCGATGACTTCCTCCGGCTTGACGCCTTTCATCGATTCCACGACGCCGATCTTGGTGAGGTCGAAGGGGAAGCGGGCGATGACACAGCGCATGGTGCCTCACTAGTAGAAGAACGAGAGGATGGTTCTGCCGCGCGGTCGAGGCGGTCAGCGGGCCAGGGAGAGGACTCCTAGGGCGTTGCCGTGTTCGTCGATCACGGGCAGGGCATCGAGGTGGCGGTAGCGCATCGAGTGCTCGGCTTCGGCCATCGTGGTCACGGGCGAGGCGAAGGGCCCCGGGTCGACGAGGATGTCCCGCAGCTGGACCCGGTCCGTGTACACGGAGCTGTCGCGGACCGCGGTGAGCTGGGTCCAGGTGAGAAGTCCGGTGCACACCCCGTCGTCGTCGCAGACGAGCAAGTGCCCGGTGCGGGCGCTTGCCATGACGGACAGGGCGACCTCGACGGTCATGTCGTCGCAGACCTGCGGTCCGGCGATCTCCATGACGTCCGCCACCGTCCTGGGCGCGGGGGCGACGCGCATCGCCAGGGGTTGCATCTGAACCGTCGTCAAAACGTGCCTCCTGCAGAGGTGGACCAGTTGTCTGAACCTGAACGCGAAGTCTTTACGCCGCCGCGTCGAACGAGGACTGCCGGGTCGTGCGCCGGGCGGTTGAGGCGGGGCTGCGTCGGCCTCGTGAGGACGACGTGCTGCGCTGACGCCGCTCGGCGACGGGCACGGTGATCGTCACGGGGATGCCCGAGGGCGCCTGCGCGCCGGTGATCCGGCCGAGTGCCTCTTCGCCGGAGCGGACCTCGGTGGTCTGGGGCGTGATGCCGGCAGTGGTCATGAGGCGGGTCATGTCGCGCCGCTGGTTGGGGGTGACCAGGGTGACGACCATGCCGGACTCGCCGGCGCGGGCGGTGCGTCCGCCGCGGTGCAGGTAGTCCTTGTGGTCGGTCGGCGGGTCGACGTTGACGACGAGGTCGAGGTTGTCGACGTGGATGCCGCGGGCGGCGACATTCGTGGCCACGAGCACGGTGACGTGCCCGGTCTTGAACTGGGCCAGGGTGCGGGTGCGCTGCGGCTGTGACTTGCCGCCGTGCAGGGCGGCGGCCCGCACTCCGCTGTTGAGCAGGTCCTGGGTCAGCCGGTCGACGGCGTGCTTGGTGTCAAGGAACATGATCACCCGACCTTCGCGCGCCGCGATCTGCGTCGTAGTCCAGTGCTTGTCCGCGCCGTGGACGTGCAGCACGTGATGCTCCATCGTGCTGACCGCACCGGCGGAGGGGTCGACGGAGTGGACGACCGGGTCGGTGAGGTAGCGGCGGACGAGCAGGTCGACGTTGCGGTCCAGGGTGGCGGAGAACAGCATCCGCTGGCCCTCGGGGCGCACCTGGTCCAGCAGCGCGGTGACCTGGGGCATGAAGCCCATGTCGGCCATCTGGTCCGCCTCGTCCAGTACGGTGATCGCGACCTGGTTCAACCGGCAGTCACCGCGGTCGATGAGGTCCTTGAGCCGGCCCGGCGTCGCGACGACGACCTCGGCGCCGCCGCGCAGCGCATGAGCCTGCCTACCGATCGGCATTCCTCCGACGACCGTGGCGAGACGCAGGTGCACCGAGCGGGCGTAGGGGGTGAGCGCGTCGGTCACCTGCTGGGCCAGCTCACGCGTCGGCACGAGGACCAGGGCCAGCGGCTGGCGGGGCTCGGCGCGCTGTCCGGCGGTGCGGGCCAGCAGGGCCAGGCCGAAGGCCAGGGTCTTGCCGGAGCCGGTGCGCCCGCGTCCCAGGGCGTCGCGGCCCGCGAGGGTGTTGGGCAGGGTCGCGCCCTGGATCGGGAACGGGACGCGCACGCCCTGCGCGGTCAGCGCCGCCAGCAGCTGCCCCGGCATGTCGAGGTCGGCGAACGCCTCGACCGCGGGAAGCGCGGGAGTGATCGTCTCCGGCAGGGCGAACTCGCCCTGGACCGCTGCGGTACGCCGGCCGTAGCCGCCCGAACGGCTCGGACCCGCTGAACGGCTCGGGGCGGACGATCCGAAACGGCCGCCGCGCTTCGAACCGGCGGCGGCGCCGAAAGCGGGGCCGTCGCCACGGTTGCGGCGGGAAGAACGGTCATTCGTACGTGCGGAGTTCATCGAGAACCCTTCCTTGATACGGCACGCGTCAAGGAATTCCCGCAACAAAAGCAGCGCAGGGAGTCACGAGAACGAACCGAAGGGAATGCGAAACTGAATTAGGGGTGCAGCAGTCTGGTGCGCATTTCATCGACGGAATTCCTGACGCCCTATGGACGCGAAATCCCGGACACTTACCGGTTTTCGCCTGCGGCGAGGCGTGCGCGCCCATGGACGAGGGACCGGGCACGTTTCTCGTCCCGCAGGTCGCACCACTGCAGGAGACGTCCGCAGCCGGGGCCTGCACCCCGAGGGATGCGGGCCCCAGCTACGAAGTGCGCGTCAACGTCAGGCGAGGACGATGTTCTCGGCCGTCGGGCCCTTCTGGCCCGCCGCGATGTCGAAGGAAACCTTCTGGCCCTCGAGCAATTCACGGAAGCCCTGTCCGGCGATGTTCGAGAAGTGGGCGAACACGTCGGCGCCCCCACCGTCCTGCTCGATGAAGCCGAAGCCCTTGGCCGCGTTGAACCACTTCACAGTGCCTGACGCCATGTCATATCTCCTCTTGGGCAGTACGCCGGGCCCCGTGATGCACGGATACCGGGTCGCCGCGATGATGCCCCGCCCGGAAGATGACCGGTCACACGAAAAAAGCGCGCCAGCGGCTGAAGATGCCGACGAAGGCGCTTGAAGTCTTTGGGAACCACAACTGCAACTGAGATCGACAATAGCACGAGACGGCGGGCAGGGGGTCATAAATGACTCGCCCTTCTCGCTGCAGCAAAAAAACACCTTCCACACGACATGCAAACCCTGACCTCGTGGCCATAGATATTGACCGCCACGAAGCTCAGTGCCTCAGGAAAAACGGCCGCCGTTGAAGCGCTCAAAAGAGCGCGACCGGGGTGGAGACTTCCACCCCGGCTTGTACCCCGGGGGCCCGTGCGCCGGTCTCGCCGCGCATCCGGGCTGCCGGTCGGGCGAACGAGCGAGCGGGCAGGCCGGCAGGCGTGCCGTGATGTGGCGGTCAGTAGGCGGCGGGGGAAATGGCGATGCAGTGCGCGGCGAAGGTTGCCACGGTGTACGCGTGGAACACCTCATGATCGCGACGCTTTGGGGATTGTGGCAACGGCGGTCGCCACCGCGCACAGCTTCCTCGCCTGGTTCATGGGCGACTTCATTCCCGTGCTTGCCCCGGCGCTGCGATGGCTCCCTGCAGCCGACGGCGTCGACACCGGTGAGGAATCTGGCCAGATCAGAGACGCCGAGAAGGCGTTCATCCGGCTGCGTCTGTTTCTGATCGCCCTCCAGAGTCCGGGACCGAGGACCCCGTGTGATGAACCGCTGCACGATCCCGTTCTGCGATGTGCGTGACGGCGGCTGTTGGAGGAGGCCGCCGGGAACCCGCTGGCGCTGACCGAGCTGCCGGTCGCGTTGCAGTCGGTCGGCGGGGCGTACGCGCTCAACCCGGGTCCGCTGCCCCTGACCGCATGGCTGGAGCGGACGACTCGACGGGTGCGAGGTTGGGCAGGCAGCCTCTCGCACTCTTCGCCGTCCACGGACGGCTAAGGTCCTTTCCATGCCATCTGGTTTTCACGCTGTCCCAAGAGCTGCTTGCTGCTCCCGGCGGGGCAGAGGTCGCTGCACCGGTGATCGGCTGGCCTTGTCCGACACCGCCAGCAGCCCAGTATCGCTCGGCCGGACTGTGGGGCCGGCCTCCGGCTGGCCCCTTCGGTACACCTTCCCCGCACCTGCGCTCGCCCGCGTCAACGACCAGACCTTTCTCCGTGCCGGTTGACAAGCACGGCGCCCACCTCCTTTACCGCCTCGGCGACGTGACCACGGCACCGTCCGCCGGACGCGGGCGCTGCTGTCGACCGACGCCGAAGCCACTGGCTCACCGCCACGACGACGGGCCCCGAAGAGAGAAGCCATTTTCGGGGGCCCGGCGCTCGTGGATGCGGCTCTGAGGGGTTCCGAGCGGTTAAGCGGCCTGTATGGCGTGGGGGGTGAGCAGCGTGTCGGTCTCGGTCACGCGCAGTACGTGCGCGGGCTGGGGCTGCAGGCCGGTGACGAGGAGGTGGCCGCCCTCGGCCAGGAGGCGGCGGCGCAGCTTCAGCAGGAGGTTCAGGCCGGTGGAGTCCATGAAGGACACCCATGCCAGGGGTATCAAGCGCGTGACGTGGGGGCACGCACAGTCGAGCAAGACAACCCGCACCGCATCCCGGCCACGTGACGTGACCGCCAGGAGCGGCGCGGGGCTTCCTGCCAAACCAGGCTGGTTGTCCGTCCAACGTCGCACAGACCCGACAGCGGCCGCCAGCGTGCCCGGGTAAAGGCTTACACCGGCACAGTGCCGAAAGCGCTTCCCAAGCGAGGCACACAGGCAGGAGCAGAGCAGGGTGCTACCGCGCGTTGGCCTCGCCTGGCTTTGCCAAGCCGGGGCCGGCTGGAGTCCTGGACACGCAACGCACCCGCCAAGCAGGCTGAGTGACCGGTCGCGATGTGTGCTTGACGCACGTGGCCTCGGTAACTGATAGATCACCGCGCCGCGCGGCGGAGCCGGCATGGGGGACGGGTACAGGGCATCCGAGGCGAAGGGGGTGAGAGGCAGGGCTGAATCCTGGAGCCCGGCTCCGCCGCCAGCGCCGCGTCCTCCTCGCGGCTGTCCGAGTTGATCACTTGATGTCCTAGATGGCTCGGCGCCTGATGGGGTTGCGGGCAGACCCTTCGAGAAAGTGAACGGTAGAACCCCAAGTCCCCTTGGTACGGTGCACTGATGTCAGTGATCAAGAAGTTCCAAGTGACTTTTGACTGCGCAGAACCTGAGCGTCTCGCTCGTTTCTGGTGCGAGGTGTTGGGATACGTCGTACCGCCGCCACCGGAGGGGTTTGCCACTTGGGATGATTACAAGCGCTCACAGCCACCTGAGCAGCGGGATTCTTGGTTTGCCTGCCTTGATCCCTCAGGAGTGGGCCCGCGGTTGTACTTCCAGCGCGTCCCCGAGGGGAAGGCTGCCAAGAACCGGGTGCATCTTGATGTGCGGGTCGGCACCGGACTGGTGGGAAAGGAGCGCCTCACGGCACTTGAGGCTGAATGCGCACGTCTGGTCCCCCTCGGCGCGGTACACGTGCAAACGCTGTATGACGGCAATGATTCATGCATCCCGATGCTGGATATCGAGGGCAACGAGTTCTGTATCGACTGAGCGTCTGGGGCGGGAGTCATCCCGTGAGGGCGAGGTTGTGCAGCCGGGCGAAGCCGAGCATGGCGGTGTGGACGCCGTCGCCGCGCAGGCGGCATTTGGGGAGGATCTTCCAGGTGTTCATGCGGGCGAAGGCGTGCTCGACCCTGGGTGCGTACCCCGCTGGCGGTCGTGGCCATGGTCCTCACTCTGCTCCTCGTACCGCAGACGGACTCCGCCCGCCTCACAACCCGTAGCAAGGGCGGATTTAGGACCGGCGCCGCGCACCACCGGCAGCGGGGGCTGCAGTCGTGGCCGTACTTCCAGGCCTTGCGCTGGCATGCGGAGCAGGGACCGATCTGGCTTCCCAGGCAGACGAACGTCGAGGGGTCAGGGTCGGTGACCGGAGGCGGGAGAGTGCTCATCGTGGTGGTGTCCTTGCGGCGAGGGACGGGGTAGGGGGCCGGGTTGGCGCCGCGGGCTTAACTGATCGTGTCAGAATGAGTTGAGTCGCGGGTCTTGTGCTCGGCGATCTTGGTCGACAGGGTGTCCGGGGGGGAGCATGCTGATCTTGTTCCTGACGACCTGTGGAAGCGGGTGGTCCCACTTCTGCCGCCCGCTCCCGAATGGCGCCACCACTACCCCGGGCGGCTGCGTGTGCCCGGTCGAGTGGACTCGCCGGCGTCATGTACGTGCTGCGGACCGGTGTCGCGTGGCGTGATGTCCCTGCAGAGACCGTGGGCTGCTCCGGAGTGACGGCCTGGCGTCGGCTGCGGGACTGGACCGAGGCCGGCGTCTGGCGACGCCGGCACGCTGTCCTGCTGACCCAGCTGTGCCGCACCGACCTGCTGGACTTGGACGACTGCTCACTGGGCGGGTCACACGTCCGGGCTCTCAAAGGGGGGATCACGTCGGTCCCTCGCCTGTCGACCGTGCCCGTTCCGGCTCCAAGCACCACCTGATCGTCGACCGCCACGGAACCCCGTTCGCCGTGACGGTGCCCGGCGGGAACCGACACGACGTCACCCAGCTCCTGCCCCTGCTAGACGCCGTCCCAACGATTCGAGGTCTGCGGGGACACCCTCTCCGCAAGCCCGGCGTCTGTTCGCGGACTGGCGCTACGACTTCGACAAGTACCGCAGTCTGCTGTGGAAGCGCGGCATCAAGCCGCTGATCGCCCGACGCGGAGTCGCCCACGGTTCCGGACTGGGTAAGGTGCGCCGGGTGGTCGAGCGTGCCTTCGCTCGGCTGCACCAGTTCAAACGGCTCGGCATCCGATACGAACGACGCGCTGATCTCCATCAGGGTCTGCTCGAACTGGCCTGCAGCCCTCATATGCCTCCGTCGCCTACGAACCTCCTCCTGAAGCGATCAGTTGGCTACGCTGAACCACCCCTGCCGCATCTCGTTCAGAAGTGGTTGCAGCGACCGCACTGCGGACCGCAGGTCCTGATCCGTGACGTCCAGAGGCTCCGGCAGGCTCAGCCCATACCCGCGCAGCTGCCAGAGGTCGAAGACTTCGCTCCCGTCGGCTGCGAAGCCCCCGTCGACCTCGGTGCCGTTGTCGCACACGAAGCGGCACCCTGCCCCATGAACCTTGTGGGAGTAGGTGCCGATGTGATCACTCTGGTTGATCCGGCGCGAACGGGCCAGGCCGACGACGTCTGCCAGTCACCCGAGCAAGGGGATCGCCACTCTCATGGCCTCGTCAATCGCGTTCAGAGTGCGGACGTAACCGAGCACGAGGTCTCGCGCAGCCCCAACCGTTCCATACGGCGTCATTCCCCCCTGAACTCGTGGCCGAAGGGATTGCTCCATGGGCCGCCAGCGTCTCCGCTGGACAGTCTGAAACGATCAGTTAGTGCCTGTGTCTGAACCCTCGGCCGAGGTCCGGACACAGGCGGTCTCAGGCGGTGGCCTGGCCCGGCAGGTCGAGGAGGGCCAGTTCTTCCTCGGTGAGGCGAATGGCTGCGGCGGCGATGTTTTCGGCGAGGTGGGCCGGGTTGGCGGTGCCGGGGATGGCCAGCATGTGGGGTCCGCGGTGGAGGGTCCAGGCCAGCCGTATCTGGGCGGGCGTGGCATCGTGGGCGCGAGCGACTGTGTGGACGCGGGTGTCCTGTTCCCGGGCGGGGGGCGCCTCGCGCTGCAGGCTGGAAATGGCGAAGAACGGGACGAAGGCGATGCCCTGTTCCCGGCACAGGTCCACGAGCCCGCTCCGGTCGGCGCGGCGCCAGTCCAGGCCGTAGGAGTTCTGCACGCAGACCACGGGCGCGATCGCCTGGGCCTGGGCGACGTGCTGCGGCCGGATGTTGGAGAGCCCGAGGTGCCGGATCAGGCCCGCGGCGCGCAGCTCGGCGAGGGCGGCGAAGTGCTCGGCAACCGAATCCATGCCGTCGCTTCTCAGGTTCACCACGTCCAGGTGATCCCGGCCGAGCTGGCGCAGGTTCTCCTCGACCTGGCCGCGCAGCTGGTCCGGGCGGGCCATGGAGAGCCACTCGCCGGAGGGCGCGCGTCCCGGGCCGACCTTGGTCGCCACGATCACGTCGTCGCGCCAGGACGCGAGGGCTCGGTTGATGAGCTCATTTGCGGAGCGCAGCGGCGAGAAGTAGAAGGCGGCCGTGTCGATGTGGTTGACACCCTGCTCGAACGCGCTGTGCAACAGGCGGACGGCGACATCGCGGTCGACCGGGGTGCCGTCGGAGTTCCCCCTCATGCCGTTGCCGGTCAGCCGCATCGCGCCGTAGCCGACGCGGTTCACCTCCAGGTCTCCGAGCTTCCAGGTCCCTGCTGCCGCTGCTGCTGCGTTCACCGTGCTCCTTCACCTGCTGGTTCGTCAGGGTCTGGAGTATGCGGCGGCTGCGAGGTGCTGCGACAGGTCAACAGGCTGGGTGAAACACCACATCCGTATCGGGAACGAACCGTCGCGGCCCGGCCGTTGAACCTGTTGAGAGACGTTCGGTCAGGACGTCGTAGGCACTCGAACCACAACAAAGCGATCAGGCTGCTGTCTGCTGGAAATACTGATACGGCGCGATCACGCACCTGATGGCCGGAAGGGCAGCCGCTCACCCACACGTCGTGGGCCCCGTCCAGGGCCTGGCTTGTGAGCGGCGGGCAGTGCCGCTCAGTCCAGTTCCTTGCGGCGTAGGTCGCTGAGCCACCGCTCCGGACCTGATCACCGAGGGCAACCTTGCAGGCAGCTGTGCGACACGGCTGGGATCCTGCGGGCCCGAATGTCCGGTGCACCCTGTTTGTTTATGACATCGACCCCGTGAATCCCCAGATGGACAACTTTGCGGGAGGCGACCTGTGAGCCTGTGAGGCGACGGCACTCGACCCCCTGTCATGCTCACCGAACGTCACGGGCTGAGCTGTCACGGCCCTCGCTCGGCCACCGACGCTCGCCGCCGTCGCGGCTGCGGGAGGCCGCGTGCAGTCGCAGTCCTCGTCGGAGCGCGGCACGGGGATCTGCGTCGTGACGGTTCACGCTGCGGTGGGGCTTTGGCGGTGTTCGCACATCCGCAGGTCGGGGCCGGGGCAGCCTGCTTCGGTGGGCGGGGCCGAAGCCGGGCTGGGGCAGTACCTCGGCGTCGGACGCACAGCGGGTGAGGGCGATCACTTACTCGGTGCCGCCGCCGTCCGCCTGGCCGCCGCTTCGCGATCGTTGTGATCCCGCCCGCTACGGCCGGTCTGCGGTGGACGCGTTGAGCACGTCCGTGTCCCTGCCCAGGGCTGTGGCCTGCTGCCTCGTGGTGGTCTCGGTCTCGGGCTCGGCGGCCGCCGTCCTTCTGGCGCCCTCCATGCAGAGCTCCGGGCGGACGACCGTGCCTGCACCGTCAGTTGCTCTGCACCGTCAGTTGCTCGTGCCGCGCCAGGTTGCGGGAATGCCGGAGACGGTGAGTGCGCTGCGGGTATGCGATGTGGCGGTGTGGATGGGGCACCGGGCGGAGGGTCACGCCTTCCCTCGCCGACCTCGGCAGCGAGGGAGCACTTCCAAAGTTCTGGCGTGTGAGGGTCCCGGGCGTTCGCGTGGAGTGGCCGCGGGCGTGGGGGAGGGGTGTGGGCTCGGGGCCGGAGAGCCGCTGGCCGCGCGGTCCTGAGGCTGGAGGGCCCACGCAGGTGAGTAGTCGGCTGGTGGCGGCGGAGTCGCAAGCACCTGGTAGTGGCGCTGCCAGCCCAGCGGCCACCCTCCCCCGGCGCCGGGCAGTCCCAGCTCCGCGAGCACGGCGGCCCGCTCCCGGCGCGTTGCCCAGCCCGTCCCTCGCGCCCTTGCGCCTGCAGCCCTCAACGAATGGCTGTGACAAGCCCCGAGTTGACCGACGTACACTCCATCCACGATGAAGCGATGTGTTCATTTCACCGAGCAGGCCGGACGATTCCGCGACTACATCCCGACCGATGACCGGAAGACACTGCTGCACATCGTCGACCAGATCGCCAGCGACCCGCACGGCCCACACACCCACCTCGCCTACAGAGACGATGACGCCATCCGCTCGACCTGGACCGAGAGCGTCATGGTGCACTACCTGGCGACCCCATCCGCCGTGGTCATTATCGAGGTCGACATCTATGACGCCGGCAGAGGCTTCAACATCGTGTAACTAGGTGTCGTGTAGTGACCTCGTACCGATGTCTGCCAGCTGCGCCTTCTGAGACAACGTCCACCACGCCTGCCGCTTCTCTGGCTCGCCGCCATTGAACCCGTGACAGACGAAGTTCGACAAGCTTGTGGAGGAGTCCGCCGAATCTCTCATGTTCGGCCATCGGATGGTTCCTGGCCGGCCGTTCTGTGGACGGGGAGCGGAAGACCGACGCGACGTTCTGACGTGCGGGCACCCGCGTCCTGCCCGAGGGCGAAGGCAGGGTGTCCCGTTCTTCCTGCCGGGCTGGGTGGCAGCGCTTCCGCGTCAGCGGCTTGACCGCGACTGGCGGGGCTGGCTACTGGGCGCTGTGAGAGAACGAGGACGCCACCGTCGCCACCGTGCGCGACTCGGGCCCTGCCATCGCCGCCGCGCAGAGCGGCGGTATCGGCCTGGTCTCCGCCGCAGCCGTGGGCAGTGCTGTGTACGGACTGGCAACGCGCAAGCGCCGGGAGTCCATGCGCGAGTGGGTGACGCCCCTACGAAGCGCTCGCCGTGCCGCTGGGCGGAGCTGACCTGCCCGCGCCGCTACCTCCACATACCCAGGAACTTCTCCGACGACGACGCGCAGATACGCATCGACGTCCCCGTCCACATGCGGTTCACCGAGGACCTGGTCGCCGACCTCATCGTCAAGAAACTCGCCCTGGAGAACGTCTCCTTCACCTGGCGCCGCGCAGGCAAGGACACCCACGTCATCGTCAAAAAGCGTCAGGGCCCGCCCAAGATGCTGCGCCTGTGCGACAGCTCCCTGCCTGCTGCCGCTCCAACAGACGACGCACCCCAATCGCCTGGGCAGCACAGCCCTACGGCCGGCCATTAACAGGGGATTCCGGTGCTCTACGACGGCGCCCCCGTCCCCTGGTCGTCAGGGGACGGGGGCGCCGTCGTAGAGCACCGGACGGGAAAAGCCCTATGGGCAAGACACGGCCAGGCTCAGCAGTTCTTCTCCTTGATTCCCGATCCCTCGGTCCAAAGGATGCCGCCGTAGCGGAAGCTCTCGGTCTTGTTCGCCCCGATGGAGAAATCGGGGTCGCTGCGAGCTGCGACGGTGACCGAGAAGCACGCCTTGTGGCCGCACGAGTTCTTGACCTTCACGTACCTGCCGGTACCGCTGTTGTACCAGTCGAGGACCTTCAGGCAGCTGGCCGTGACGCTTACGTCGGAAGCGCCACCCGCCTGACTGCTCGGTGCTGCCGAAGCCGCACTCGCGGAACCGATCGCCAAGGCGAAGGACGATACGGCTATGGCGACAGCGCTCAACTTGCGCATGTGTTCTCCCCTTTTGACACGCTTTTTGTGAGCCGGGTCAAGGCGCACAGGTGATTCCTTCCACCTGTTGGCGATCTTTTCGCCGTGTCATGGCCCTAGCAAGGTGGTGGTGAGGGGTGTGCACTCTTCGCCAACTGACTGTGTACTCTCCGCCAAGGCCGAGTTGCTGAAGCACCTGTGCTGGTTCGGGTTGTATGGCTGGTCGGACGGCGGCCTGGGTGCAGACCCCAACCTGGAGCTGATCAAAGCAGGTCTGGGCGGGGACGCTGTGGGCATCCTCTTCCTGGACATGACCGACGTCGGCCCCAACCGGGGGCGGGTCATCCCTAAGAGCTCGTAACACGATCTTGTTGAGGTGCCCTGGTCGGGCGTGACCGATGTGACGATTCGGCCGTTCGGGAGGCTGTGAGTACTCGGCCATGGATCGTGGATGATGACTTGGGGATGCTAATCGAGCCGCTGCTACCGCCCTGGCCGGAGCGGTCGCCGGGGCCGCTCCTGGGGGTGGACCGACTGTGTCTGCAGGGCATCCTCTACGTCCTCCACAACGACATAGCCTGGCAACTCCTGCCCCTGGAGTCGAGGTTCGGCTCCGGGCAGACCTGCTGGCGGCGCCTGGAGAGGTGGCAGCAGGCAGGAGTCTTCAACCGGCGGAAAGCGGGCAGCAAGCACCACTTGATCTGCGACGGACGCGGCACCCCGCTCAAGGTCACCACCGCCGCCAACGTCAACGACGTCACCCAGACCCTCGACCTGGTCGACGGCATTCCTCCCGTATCCGGGCGTCCCGGCCGGCCACGCCGCCGCCCCGATTCGCTGCTCGGCGACAAGGGCTACGACTCCAACCGCCACCGCGAGGTGCTACGCAAGCGCCGAGTCCTGCCGGTCGTCTCCCGCAAGGGCGCCCCGAACATCAAGGGCCTGGGCAAGATCCGCTACGTCGTGGAGCTCCTTCGTCCCATTGGCCTGGCGGCCTCATCTGCTGGAGGCGACTGAAGAAGCACCGATCATGACCGTCCACGAGCTTTAGCTACAACCCACACCACTCACCCAGAGGGCCGGCCGCCTGCGTCTGGGTGAAGCTGTGCCGCAGGTACCACGCCCGACCGATGTCCAGAACAAAGTCGCCCGTGAACGCTGCGAGGTCATCCATGATCGGGACTTCGACCTCGGCATCCGAAGGCACGGTGCCGTCTCCTACGAGCAGAGACATCCGCTCAGTGCTACTCATCAGATGCACGACCGCGTGATCATCTCGGAAGGCCAGGCTCAGCACCGGGAACTCCCTGTTCGGCGAGCGAACCTCGACATATCCCTGACCACGCGAACGCAGCTCGTTGAAGCGGTCTGACAGATCCTTCACCTCGGAACATCTCTCAACCGGATAGAACAGTCCCGATTCTGGCGACGTCGCCGCCCACACCACGCTCATCCAGCCCATCTTCCCCATTACAGGTCATCGCCCACGATCCAGGGCCACGCTCCCACGCTCCACCAACGACTACCGGGGCTGGGGCGCACGATCGTGTTACGAGCTTTTAAGGTGCAGGCCACCGCAGCACGTGACCGAGGACATCGAGGGCATGCCCGCCATCCTCGGCCGAGCCGAGGAAAACGACCTCATGCATGCCTCGCCTGGGTCAAATCAAAGGTCTAATTTGTGGAGTCGTGGGCTATCGCTGCGGGCCTGCAGCCGACGCAGCTGCCAGATCACCCCCGCCGCCGCCAGGCGCTGACCGCACCAGGGGGCATGCCGGCCTGACTCCAAAACTTACACAGCACTCCACTGTGATGCATCGCTCTGCGATCCCCTGCCCACACTCCGGGCGAAGCACCGGAACGCCATCCCGGAATCGAAGGCCACTATGGAGGATGAGCGTAGCCAGGTACCCCACCCCCATCTCCCCCGAGAAACCCTCATCTTCGTTACCCGGCAGATGTGTTGCAAAGCGGCAGTCGAGGGCAGGCGATGGAGGAGACGGAAGGGAGAGTCATGACGGAACGCTCTGACCTGCGTACGCCGCCAGCATGGGCCGTGCCGGGTAACCGGTGGACACCGTGGGTTTTATGGCCTTTGCTCTGCTGGAGTATCACGTTGCTGGTATGGCGGATAAGCGATGGCGCCAGCACTGTTCGCATCCTGGTGGCAGTCGGCTTGATCCTCATGTTCGGCTCGCTGCTGGCCGCCAATCGGGCCGCGAGGCGCAAACGGAACTGAGGGGGTGTCGGGCCACTCCCGCCAGACACTCTCTCAGTCGTCCTCCCGGCGAAGCCGGCAGGGCGGGAGCGCAGCGGACGCCCGCAGTTCCCGCTTGCGGGAACTGCGCTCCGCTTCAGCATTGGAGCGAAGCGGAAATGCTTACATAAAGCGCGCAGCGCTTTATCAGAAATCCGCTTGCGGATTTCACGAATTCGCGAAGCGAATTCCATATGCCCCGGCCTGCCGGGGCATATCCCGCTCCGCGGG
>NZ_JBICXC010000009.1:0-320276 GCF_043200075.1 Streptomyces sp. NPDC048481 | reverse complement strand
CCGACGCCGTCGCCGTTGCTGTCCTGGAACGAGCGGACGAGGACTTCGTAGAAGACGGCGCGCTTGAACCACTCGGGGTCGCGGTCCTTGGCGGGAGTGTCCTCGAAGGTGTCCGGAACGGGCTCGTTGACGATCATGATGTGGGTGACCCTCCGATCTGCGGGTTGGACGGTCGCAGGACGGTGAACACGTGCGCGGGCCGGGTGCCCGGTTCGAGGCGCACGTAGTTGGCCCTGCCCCAGTGATAGGTCTCGCCGGTCAGCTCGTCGCGCACCGGCGCGGACTCGTGCCAGTCCAGGCCGAGTTGCGGCATGTCCAACGACACCGTCGCCTCCTGGGTGTGGTGGGGGTCGAGGTTGACGACCACCAGAACCGTGTTCGAGCCGCTCCTCTTCGAGTAGGCGATCACCGCTTCCTGGTCGGTGTGGTGGAAGCGCAGATTGCGCAGCCGGTGCAGGGCGGGGTGGGCCCGCCGGATCTCGTTGAGCCTCGTGATCAGCGGGGCCAGGCTGCGGCCCTCGCGCTCGGCCGCCTCCCAGTCACGCGGCTTGAGCTGGTACTTCTCCGAGTCCAGGTACTCCTCGCCGCCCTCCCGCAGCGGCGCGTTCTCGCACAGTTCGTAACCGCTGTAGAGACCCCAGGTGGGGGAGAGGGTCGCGGCCAGCACGGCCCGGATCTCGAAGGCGGGCCGGCCGCCGTGCTGCAGATAGGCGTGCAGGATGTCCGGCGTGTTGGGGAAGAAGTTGGGCCGCATGTAGGAGGCGGCCTCCCCCGAGAGTTCGGTGAGGTACTCCGTCAGTTCCTGCTTGGTGTTGCGCCAGGTGAAGTAGGTGTAGGACTGCTGGAAGCCGATCTGGCCGAGCGTGTGCATCATCGCCGGGCGGGTGAAGGCCTCGGCGAGGAAGATCACGTCCGGGTCGGCCCCGTTCACCTCGCCGATGACCCGCTCCCAGAACACGACCGGCTTGGTGTGCGGGTTGTCCACCCGGAAGATCCGCACCCCGTACGACATCCAGTGCCGCAGCACCCGGACGGTCTCGGCGACCAGGCCGTCCATGTCGGCGTCGAAGGCGATCGGGTAGATGTCCTGGTACTTCTTCGGCGGGTTCTCCGCGTAGGCGATCGTCCCGTCCGGACGGTGGTGGAACCACTCCGGGTGCTTCTGCACCCAGGGGTGGTCGGGGGAGCACTGGAGGGCGAAGTCGAGGGCGATCTCCAGCCCCAGCTCGCGGGCCCGCTCCACGAACGCGGCGAAGTCCTCCAGGGTGCCCAGGTCGGGGTGGACGGCGTCGTGGCCGCCCTCCGGCGAGCCGATCGCCCACGGCACGCCCACGTCGTCCGGACCGGGATCGAGGGTGTTGTTGCGGCCCTTGCGGAACGTGGTGCCGATCGGGTGGATCGGCGGGAGGTAGACGACGTCGAAACCCATCTCCGCGATGGCCGGCAGCCGGCGCGCGGCGGTGCGGAACGTGCCGTGCGGGCGCTCCGGGGTGCCCTCCGAGCGGGGGAAGAACTCGTACCAGGACCCGTACAGGGCCCGCTCCCGCTCCACCAGCAGCGGCAGCGGCTCGGAGGCCGTCACCAGCTCACGCAGCGGATGGCGCTCCAGGACGGCGTCCACCTCGGGCGTCAGCGCCGCCGCCAGCCGCGAGACGGCCGGGCGGCTCTCGTCGCGCAGGGCCTCGGCGGCCGCCAGCACCGCGGTGCGGTCCGGCCCCTCGGGCGCCCCGGCGGCGGCCCGCTCGTACAGACGCGCGCCCTCCTCCAGCACCGCTTCCGTGTCCATCCCGGCGGGGATCTTGATGCGGGCGTGATGCCGCCAGGTGGCGACCGGGTCGCCCCAGGCCTCGACGGTGTAGGTCCAGCGGCCCTCCGCGTCCGGGGTGACGTCCGCGCCCCAGCGGTCCGTGCCGGGGGCCAGCTCGCGCATCGGCGTCCACGGGCCGGGCGAGCCCTGCGGATCCCGCAGGACCACGTTGGCGGCGACCGCGTCATGCCCCTCGCGGAACACCGTGGCCGACACCTCGAACGTCTCGCCGACGACCGCCTTGGCCGGGCGTCGCCCCTGCTGGACCAGGGGGCGGACGTCGAGGACGGGTATGCGCCCGACGGCGGTGGCACGACCGCCCCCGGCGCTGTCGGGACTCTGGGCCGCCTCTGCCCGCTGCGTCCGGTCGGCGAGTTCGCCCGCGGCGGCGCCCTTCGCGCCCTTGGCCGGCTTGCCGCCCTTGGCGCGCTTGCCGTCCTTGCCGCGCTTGCTGCTCTTGCCGCCCTTGGCGGTCTTGCCGCTCCTGGCGGTCTCGCCGCTCGTGGCGGCCCTGCTGATCCTGCCGTCCTCGTCCGGGGGACCGGTCTCGGCGGTCCCGCCGCTCTCGGTACGGGGCGTCGGGGGTGATGACGGGTGGTGCCTGGCTGGCATGACCGCTCCTGTCCGCATCAACGGGGGGTAGGCGGATGGATGTGGGGAGGTGGGTCCTGCTGGGGGAGTACCGGGGGAGCCTTCCACCCTATTCGGGTGTGCAATCCGGCGCTTTGTTAACTGCTCACGCCCATGTCTTTACACAACAGACGCCTCGATCCGGACGAACGCGAAGCCGCTCGCGGACGTCCGTCGCATGAACGGTGACGCGCGCGGGAGCCTCTCCGGCGAACCGGGCCCTCGGCCGGAGACCTTGCCGTGCGACACCCTCGCGACCACGCCGCACCGGACGGGGGCGCACACGGCCGCGTCCGCACCGCCTCGTCCCGCCGCCCGCACCGTGACCGGCGAGCGCCGCCGGTGCGCGTGCCGGGCGGCCCGGTCAGCGCTCGCGATCACCTTCGCGGTGGCGCCCACGCCGGTGTCGTCGAGCCACCCGCACGGCGGCCACCTGCGCTTTTCCGGCGACGCCCGGCAGTGTGCCCGCCGCCCGCGCCGGGATCGGGCACCACCCGCCCGTGCGCGTGCCGGGCGGGCGTACGCCGTGACGCCCGCGGTGGCCGCCGCCTGCGGACGGCTCGTCCGGTCGGCGCGGGCCGGGTCCCGGGGCGGCGACGTCCCGCCCGCGGCGTACGCGCGGGCCGGCCGTCCGGGAGGGCCGGGATCGTCTGCGGGGCGGCCGTGAGCCGGTGGGCCCGCGCGGAGGCGGCCGGCACGGCGGACCCGTTCGGAACGGCGCCGTGGATCTGGCCGGTTCTCGCCCCGCGGGCGGCGAGGCGGCGTGCGGCCGCCGGCGACGTGGCCGCCGCGAGCGGGACCGGCCGGCCCGGCGCCGGGTGCCGTCCCCGCCGGTGCCGCGCGGACAGGGGGACGGCCGACGGCGCGGCGGCCGCCACGGCCGCCGACAGGCCCCCCGCCCGGCGCAGACGCGCGCGTCCGTGCCATGGTCCGAGTTCCCCTCCTCGACGTGGCGCGCCCCGGACTGGCCCGGGCACGCCAGGGGCAGCCTCTCGCGGTGCGCGAAGCGCCACAAGGCGGCCTCCGGGGCGGAAACAGGTTTTTCGGCCCGTTGCGGCCACGCCGGGGCCGCCGGGTCCGGGGCGGCCCGTCCCTTGCGGCGTCCGCGGTGCGCGGCCGTCCGAGGCGAAACGCGGCGGCCCGCGGGCGGCCAGTCCTCAGCGAGGTCGACACCCACGCCGGTACCGTTTCCGTAGACGTGGGCCCACACCGCCGTGGGTCCATCCAGCGAACGCGCTACGCCGAGGTGGAATGTGAAGGCGATCCGTCGATTCACCGTCCGACCCCTCCTCCCCGAACCCCTCCGACCGCTCAGCGACCTGTCCCGCAATCTGCGCTGGTCGTGGCACGCGGAGACCCGGGACCTCTTCCAGTCCGTCGACCCCGAGTGCTGGGCGCTCGTCGACGGCGACCCGGTGAGACTCCTCGGCAGCGTGCGCCCGGCACGTCTCGCCGAGCTGGCCGAGGACCGCCGCTTCCTGCGCCGGCTCGCCGCCGCCGCCGACGACCTGCACGACTACCGCACCGGCGACCGCTGGTACCAGGCGCAGCCCGCCTCCGCGGGACTGCCCGCCGCCATCGCCTACTTCTCGCCCGAGTTCGGCGTCACCGCCGCGCTGCCGCAGTACTCCGGCGGCCTCGGCATCCTCGCGGGCGACCATCTGAAGGCGGCCAGCGACCTGGGCGTCCCACTGATCGGCGTCGGACTGCTCTACCGGCACGGCTACTTCCGCCAGTCGCTGTCCCGCGACGGCTGGCAGCAGGAGCACTACCCCGTCCTCGACCCCAACGAGCTGCCGGTGACCCTGCTGAGGGAGGACGACGGCTCGCCCGCGCGCGTCTCCCTCGCCCTGCCGGGCGGCAAACGCCTCCACGCCCGCGTCTGGCTGGCCCAGGTCGGCCGGGTCCCGCTCCTCATGCTCGACTCCGACGTCGAGGAGAACGACCACGGCGAACGGGGGGTGACCGACCGGCTCTACGGCGGCGGCAGCGAGCACCGGCTGCTCCAGGAGATGCTGCTCGGCATAGGAGGTGTCCGGGCGGTACGCGCGTACTGCCGGCTGACGGGGCACCCGCGGCCCGAGGTCTTCCACACCAACGAGGGCCACGCGGGCTTCCTCGGCCTGGAGCGCATCGCCGAACTCGGCGACGAGGGCCTCGACTTCGACTCCGCGCTGGAAGCGGTGCGGGCCGGGACGGTCTTCACCACCCACACCCCGGTCCCCGCCGGCATCGACCGCTTCGACCGCGGTCTCGTCGCGCGGCACTTCGGCCCCGACGCCGAGCTGCCGCGCATCGACGTCGACCGCATCCTGCGGCTCGGCATGGAGACCTACCCCGGCGGCGAGCCGAACCTCTTCAACATGGCCGTCATGGGCCTGCGGCTGGCCCAGCGCGCGAACGGCGTGTCCCTGCTGCACGGCAGGGTCAGCCGCGAGATGTTCTCCGGCCTGTGGCCCGGGTTCGACCCCGACGAGGTGCCGATCACGTCCGTCACCAACGGCGTGCACGCCCCCACCTGGGTGGCGCCCGAGGTGCTGCGCCTGGGGGCCCGCCAGATCGGCGCCGAGCGGGCCGAGGACGCCCTCAGCGTCGGCGGCTCGGAGCGCTGGGACGCCGTCGCCGACATCCCCGACCAGGACATCTGGGAGCTGCGCCGCGATCTGCGCGAGCAGCTGGTGGTGGAGGTGCGCCGGCGTCTGCGCGCCTCCTGGCGTCAACGCGGGGCGGGAACGGCCGAGTTGGGCTGGATCGACGGCGTCCTCGACCCGGACGTCCTCACCATCGGCTTCGCTCGCCGGGTCCCCTCGTACAAGCGGCTGACGCTGATGCTGCGCGACCGCGAGCGGCTGACGGACCTGCTGCTGCACTCCGAGCGGCCGGTCCAGATCGTCGTCGCGGGCAAGGCGCACCCGGCGGACGACGGCGGCAAGCGCCTGGTCCAGGAGCTGGTGCGGTTCACCGACGACCCGCGCGTGCGGCACCGGATCGTCTTCCTGCCCGACTACGGCATGGCGATGGCGCAGAAGCTGTACCCCGGCTGCGACATCTGGCTGAACAACCCCCTGCGTCCGCTGGAGGCCTGCGGCACGTCCGGCATGAAGGCGGCGCTCAACGGCTGTCTCAACCTGTCCGTCCTGGACGGCTGGTGGGACGAGTGGTTCCAGCCCGACTTCGGCTGGGCGATCCCCACCGCGGACGGCGCCGGCACCGACGTCGACCGCCGTGACGACATCGAGGCGGCCGCCCTCTACGACCTCCTCGAACAGCGCATCGCGCCGCGCTTCTACGAACGCGGCCAGGCGGGCCTGCCCGACCGCTGGATCGAGATGGTCCGCCGGACGCTCGGCAACCTCGGCCCCAAGGTGCTGGCGGGGCGCATGGTCCGCGAGTACGTGGAGCGGCTCTACACGCCGGCCGCCCACGCACACCGGACGATGGCCCCCGACACGGCGCGCGAACTCGCCGACTGGAAGCAGCGGGTGCGCTCCTCCTGGCACGCCGTGCGGGTCGACCACGTCGAGACGTCGGTGACCGCCGCCACCGCCGAACTCGGCACGACCCTCGCGCTCAGGGTGCGGGTGGGCCTCGGCGACCTCACCCCCGACGACGTCGAGGTGCAGGCCGTGTCGGGCCGCGTCGACGAGGAGGACCGCATCACGGACGCCTCGTCGGTCCCGCTCAAACCGGCGGGCGGCCCCGACCTGGAGGGCCGCTGGGTCTACGAGGGCCCGCTCTCCCTGGACCGCACCGGCCCGTTCGGCTACACGGTCCGCATCCTGCCGGCCCACCGGCTGCTGGCCTCCGGCGCGGAACTCGGGCTGGTGGAGGTGCCGTCGGAGGAGGCCGTCGAGGGCGCGGGCGTGCTGCTGCGCTAGCACCCGACAGCGCCCGACAGCACGCGACGCCTGATACCCGATGCGCGGCGTCCGGCAGTCGAACGCCGTCCCGCCCTTCCCGTCGTCCGGCGGCCGCCCTCCCGCGGCCGCCGGACCCGGGCGGGCGGGGCCGGGTAATTCGGTGGGCGCGGGGGCCCGGACGGCGCTATCGTCCCGGGCGATGACCACTCCTTCTGCACACAGATCGGGGGACCCGTCCGCGCAAGGTGAGTGCTGATGCCCACTCACTCCGCGAACGAGGACCTCCGCTTGTCCTTCTGGCCGCGCGTGCGCGAGTTCGCCGTGCCGGCCGCCATGATCGAGACCGCGACCGCCCGCCGCCGCGTCGGGGACTGGGCGGGGGCGTGCGCCGCCGCCGGGATCGACGTCGACTTCGATCTGCGGCTCCGGGCGCGCACCCACGGCCGCGAGCCGGTCGCCCGGATCCGCTCCGACCTGCGCCATCTGGCCCCCGACCTGCTGCGCTGGCATCTGCCGAGGATCGCCCCCGACGGACTGCTGCGCCCCGGCCTGACCGTCGCGCTCGCCCGCTACGACCGCGCCGGGCGCGACGGGGTGCGTCCGGTGCAGCTAGTCCTGCGCACCCCGCCCGCCTGGGCCGACGCGGGGCAGCGCGTCAGCCTCGCCCTGCTGGACGCCTCCGACCCGGCGACGAACGACCGCCGGCATCCGCATCCGCGCCCCGACCGGCGCTTCCGCCTCGACCTGCACCGTCATCTGTGGGACGCGCGCAGGGCCGGTGAACTGCGGGTCAGAAGCGGGGCGGACCTGCCGTCCGCCGACCTCGCCGCGGATCCGTCCGCCGACCCCGCGGAAGATCCGTCCGGCGTCCGCGCGCTGCGCGAACTCGGCTGCGCGGTGGACCGCTGGGAGGCCGAGGCGAGGATCCTGCTGCGTGCCGAGGGACGGGACGGCGGCTGTGTCCTCGTCCGGATCGGGGCCGGGCGACGGCTGGTCCTGGACGTCGGCGAGGACGGTCCGGCCCCGCCCCCGCGAACGGCCGCCGGGGCCGGACCCGAGGCCGGGGCGCAGGCCGGGCGGGCCGGGCCCGTCCTGCGCGGCGCCCAGGGACGTGACGCGTCGCTGCCCGTGCTGCCGGACGCGGCGACCTGGGTGCTGCCCGACCTGACGCTGCTGCGCTCCGGGGCGATCGGGGCGGGGCGGCTGCATCCGCTCGTCGCCTCGGCGCTCGTGCCCGGCACGCCGGAGCCCCTGCCCGCCCCGCCCGTCACCGGTCCGGCCGACGGGGACCGGATCGCCGACCCGGCGCTGGGCCGTGCCCGGCTGGTGGCGTGCCGGGGGGCCACGCACCGGATCGGCCTGGTCGACGGCGTGCTCTCCGCGCTGGACCACGACCCGGCCGAGATCCGGCGCGAGGAGCTGCTGGCCGCGCTCACCGGCGCCCCGCTGCCCTGCCTGCGGGCGATCGACCGCGCGCACCGGCGTCCCGACTGCCTGGACGGCGTGCGCGACCGGCTGCTCCACGGCGACGTCGCTGGGGCGCTGGCGGTCGTCGAGGGCCTGCTGGGTCCCGGCGCGGTGCTGCGCGACGGCGCGCTGCGGGACGAACTGGAGGCGGCCGCGCGCCGTCGGATCACCCACGGCCTGTTCCGGGCCGGCCTGACCGGATCCGGGCCCGGTCCGGACCGCCGCCCCGTGCGTCCGCGCCCGCAGCGGCGCCACACGCACTGACCGCGAAGCCGCCGCCGCCCCCCTCGAACCCTCACGTGCGTGCACGCCGCCCGCCGCCCTCTCGACCTCAAAGGTGATGCCTCATGTCCAGTCCCGTGCCCACGCGGACCCCCTGCCCTCCCCACGCTCCCTCCGCCCCAGCCTCGGCCCCCGTCGCCGCCCCCCGCGTGGAGCCCGTGCCCTCCCGGCTCGACGTCGCGGGCCGGCTGCTGTCCCTGCTGCGGGACGTCACCACCGAGCCCCGTCCCGACCACCGGCTGGAGGCCCTCACCCTGGCCGTGGCCGCCGACCTGCCCGTGCTGCTGTGGGGCGAGCCGGGGATCGGCAAGACCGCGGCGCTGACCCAGCTCGCCGACTCCCTCGGCCTTCCGCTGACGACCGTCATCGCCAGCGTGCACGAGCCGTCCGACTTCTCGGGCCTGCCCGTCGTCGGGGACGATCCCGCGGAGCAGGGCGTACCGATGGCCCCGCCGGACTGGGCGGTGCGGCTGGTGCGGGCCGGCCGGGGCCTGCTGTTCCTGGACGAGCTGTCCACCGCGCCGCCCGCCGTGCAGGCCGCGCTGCTGCGCCTGGTGCTGGAGCGGCGGATCGGGGCGCTGACCCTGCCGCCCGGCGTGCGGATCGTGGCCGCCGCCAACCCGCGCTCCTCGGCGGCCGACGGCTGGGAACTGAGCCCGCCGCTCGCCAACCGGTTCGTGCATCTGCAGTGGACCCACGACCACGAGGTCGTCGTGCGCGGCCTCGGCGGGACCTGGCCCCGGGCGACCCTGCCCCGACTAGACCCGGCGAAGCTCGCCGAGGCCGTGGACTTCGCCCGGCGCGCGGTGTGCGGGCTGCTCACCGCCCGGCCCGAGCTGGTGCACCGGCTGCCGGGCAGCGAGGCGCGCCGCGGCGGGGCCTGGCCGTCGCCGCGCAGCTGGGAGACGACCCTGACCCTGGTCGCCTTCGCGACGGCGGCGGGCTCGTCCCGCGACGTGCTGTCCCTGCTGGTGAGGGGCGCGGTCGGCGACGGCCCGGGGCTGGAGCTGCTGGCGAGCCTGGACCGGATGGACCTGCCCGACCCGGAGACGCTGCTCGCCGACCCGGCGGGCGCCGAACTGCCCGAGCGCGGCGACCTGCGCCAGGCCGTCCTCGACGGGGTGGTGGCGGCGGTCCGGGCCCGCCCGGACCGGGCCCGCTGGGACGCGGCGTGGGCGCTCCTCGTCCGGGCCCTGGAGACCGGCGCCCCGGACCTCGTGGTCGTCCCCGCGACGACGCTCGCCTCGCTGCGGCGGGACGACTGGGACGTGCCGGCGACGATCGAGCGGCTCGCCGGGGCGGTGACCCTGTCCCGCCGGGCGGACCGGGCGGCCGACCGGGCGGCGGCCCGCAGCGCGCCCACCGCGAAGGCGGGCCGGTGAGCGCCGGAAAGCCGGCCGCTCCCGGCCGCTCCAGCGGGTCCGGCGGGTCCGGTCCGCGTCGGGTGGACGGGGCCGGGGCGCTGGACGCCGGCAAGCTCTTCGCGGCCCGGCTCCAGGCGGTCCGGGCCCGGCCGTACCTCGCGACGGCTCTGTTCGCCCTGCACCCGGTGGAGTCGCGGCACGTGCCGACGATGGCCGTGGACCGGCACTGGCGGTGCTACGTCTCACCGGCGTTCGTGGACCGCACGCCCGTGGAGGAACTGGCCGGGGTCTGGGTGCACGAGGTGTCGCACCTGCTGCGCGACCACCACGGGCGCAGCGACCGGTTCGCCCGGCGGCACGGGCTGACCGGCCCCGGCGAGCGGCTGCGGATGAACATCGCAGCGGACTGCGAGATCAACGACGACGCCTACGGGGACGGGCTGGTGCGGCCCGAAGGGCTCGTGACACCGGCCGGACTGGGCCTGCCGGAGGGTGAGTTGATGGAGGAGTACCTGAGCCGGTTCCGGCTCGGCCCGCACACCGGGGATTTCGCCTGGCTGGACTGCGGCAGCGGCGCCGACGGACGGGACCGGGAGTGGGACCTGGGTCCGGACGGCTCCCACGGACTGAGCGAGCAGGAACGGGACGCGGTCCGCTTCCGCGTGGCGCAGGGCATCTCGGGCCGCCGCGGGAGCACGCCCGCCGGGTGGCGGCGCTGGGCCGAGGAGGCGTTCCATCCGCCGCAGCCGTGGCGGGAGTTGCTGGGCGCGGCGATCCGCTCGGCGGTGTCGGGGCCGGGCGCGGGCGAGGACTACTCCTACGGACGTCCCTCGCGCCGCTCGGCGGGGGTGCCCGGCGTGGTGCTGCCGAGTCTGCGCCGCCGCCCCCCGCGGGTGAGCGTCGTCGTCGACACCTCGGGGTCGGTCAGCGACGCCGAACTGGGCAGCGCCCTGCTGGAGATCGCCGCGATCGGACGGGCCGTGGGCGGCCGGCGCGACATGGTCACCGTCGTGCCCTGTGACGCGGCGGCGCATCTGGCCCACCCCCTGTGCAGGGGCGAGGGGATCCCCCTGCTGGGCGGCGGGGGCACGGACCTGCGCGCGGGCTTCACCCGGGCCCTGCGCTCGCGTCCCGCGCCGGACGTGATCGTCGCGCTGACCGACGGGCAGACCCCGTGGCCGCAGGCGCGCCCGCCGTGCCGCACGGTGGTGGGCCTGTTCTCCCGGGCCCGGACCTCCTACCGCGAGGACGACCCCGACGCCGTGCCGGACTCCCCGCCGGACTGGGCCCGGGTGGTGGAGATCGGCTGATCGGACGTCAACTGGCCGTCCGTGCGGGCCGGTTGGCAAGGGGGTGGTCGGGGCGGCCGGGGGGAATCCCGCCGCCGTGCCCGGACCGGGCTGCCATAAACTCTGCCGTCCGGTGTGTGACGCACAGAGAGGCCCACGGAGCGTGTCCGACAGATCGCCCGAAGAACACGGATCCGGTGCGCGGGAGGGGGACGGCGGCGCGTCCTCTCCGGGGGCCGCCGGTTCCATATCCGACGAGGAATGGGCGAAGTTCGTCCAGGACAGTGCGCGGGGGATACCCGACTCCGCCCCGAAGGAGCCGTCCGCGCGGGCTCGCATGGTGACCGAGCGGCTGCGGCAGCAGGAGGCGCGCGGCGAGCTGCCGTCGGGCTGGCGCACGGGGCCGTCCCTGCGGGAGACGCAGAAGAGGGCGACGCGCAGGCGGCGGCTGTGGGCGATCGTCGGGCTGCCCGTCGCGGCGGCACTGGCCGTCGTCGCGATGCGGCCCTCGCTGCTGCCCGGCGATCCCTTCGGCGCGGGCGAACCGGAGGCGGCCGTCTCGCCGCTGCCGGCCGAGACCGTGGCCCCGACCGCCGCGCCCGGTGCGGTCGATCCCCGGACGCCCACCCTGGATCGGCCCTTCGCCGGTTCCCCCGCGCTGCGGTGGGCCGACGGCGCCGCCGGCATCGTCGTGCCCCCGGCGACGCCGGTGGGGACGCTGTCCAAGGCCCAGGTGGAGAAGGCGCTCCAGAGCAGCAGGAAGCTGCTGATCGACGCCAACCTCGACCCGGCGACCCTGCGCGGCGACCGTCCACGGGCCGCGCTCGCCGCGATCGAGCCGCGGCAGAAGGACCTGCTGGCCCTGCTGAACACAGGTCTGAGCAAGCCGGACGAGGCGCACGACCCGCTGTCCATGTTCAGCCGCTTCGACCCCCGTCGACTGCGCCTGGTGGGCGAGGTGGTGAAGACGCGCGGGCGCATGACGTTCACGGCGGGCGAGCACGCCTCCGTCGTCGTGCACGCCGACTACACCTTCGTCTACCCGGTGACGCGCGTCGACGGGAGCGCCCCGGCCGAGGTCGCCCGCACGATCGTGCGGCGCGTGCTCGACCTGGAGTTCCCCGATCCGCGCAAGTACGTCGCCACGCCGGGCAGGCTCAGGGTCGTCAGGTACGACCGGGACATCGGCAACTCCGCCTGCGACGTCCACGACGGCTTCCTGCACCCGCGGTTCTCGACGTCCGGGACGACGGCCGAGCCCACGGGCGCGGCTCCGAGCGGACCGACCGTGGACCCCTACGACCGCAGCCGGGATCTGACCGGACACGGCGACGAGCCCTGCGGCGTGACGTCCCGCACCTGAGCCGCCGCCGGGCGGGACCGTCCTGGCCCCCGCCCGGCTACGCGTCCTCGCCCGCGCACAGCCCCCGGAGCACCGTGCCGCAGCGGCGGGCGTACGCCTGTTGCAGGCCTCGCGTGGCTGGACCGCCGGCCCTCGCGTACCACTTGGCGCCCCGGCTGAAGGCGGAGACCGTCAGCCAGACCGTGCCGTCCCCGGTGCGGTCGACGAGGAAGGACTCCTCACCGGTCTCGGGGTGGCCGGGGAGGGTGCCGTAGGCCCAGCCGGCGCGCCGGTGCTCGTCCACCGTCCACACCACCCGGCAGGGGGCCCGGACCAGGCCGGCCAGGGTGACGGTGACGTCCACGTCCGGGGCCGCGCGGTCCGCGGAGGCGTCGACGCCCACGCCGAGGGCGCGGTGCATCTCCCACGTCATGACGGCCTCCGCGGCGCGGCGGAAGACCTCGTGCCCCTCGCCGAGGCGGGTGCGGACGTGGAGGGGGTGGAACCCCGGCGGGCAGAAGCCCGGGCGGTCGCGGGTCGCGCCGACCTCGTCGTACGTGAAGTCCTTCGAAGACATGGGAGCCAAGAGTAGGGCGGCACCCGGGGACGCCTTTCCCCCGGGTGCCGCCCGTGACTCACCGCCGTGCGTCAGGCGACGTTGACCGCCGACCAGGCGGCCGCGACCGCCTTGTACTCGGCGCTGCCGGAGCCGTACAGGGCGGAGGCCGCGCTCAGCGTCCCCGTCCGCGCCGACTTGTAGTTCGTCGTCGACGTGAAGTACGTGGTGAGCGCCTTGTACCAGATCTGGAGCGCCTTGTCGCGGCCGATGCCGGTGACCGTGGAGCCGTTGGACGTCGGCGAGTTGTAGGACACGCCGTTGATCGTCTTCGAACCGCTGCCCTCGCTCAGGAGGTAGAAGAAGTGGTTCGCGACGCCGGACGAGTAGTGCACGTCCTTGTTGCCGACGGAGGAGGACCAGTAGTCCGCCGAGCCGCCGTCCTTGCTGGGCTTGTCCATGTAGCGCAGCGGGGTGCCGTCCCCGTTGATGTTGATCTTCTCGCCGATGAGGTAGTCACCCTTGTCGGACGCGTTGTTGGCGTAGAACTCCACGCCGGTGCCGAAGATGTCCGAGGTGGCCTCGTTCAGACCGCCGGACTCGCCGGAGTAGTTCAGGCCCGCCGTGTTCGAGGTGACGCCGTGGCTCATCTCGTGGCCGGCCACGTCCAGCGAGGTGAGCGGGTGGTTGTTGCCGTCGCCGTCGCCGTACGTCATGCAGAAGCAGCTGTCGTCCCAGAACGCGTTGACGTACGCGTTGCCGTAGTGGACGCGGGAGTAGGCGGCGACGCCGTTGTTCTTGATGCCGCTGCGGCCGAACGTGGACTTGTAGAAGTCCCAGGTGACCTGCGCGCCGTAGGCGGCGTCCACGGCGGCCGTCTGGTCCGTGGCGGAGCTGGAGGCCGCGCCGGTGCCCCAGATGTCGTCCGCGTCGGTGAACAGGGTGCCCGCGGAGGACGAGGTGCCGTGCGACTTGTTGTACGTCTTGTGGCCGCCGCGCGAGCCGTCCGTCAGGCTGTACGTCGAACCCGACTTGGTGGTGCCGAGGGTGACGGTGCCCGAGTAGAGGCTCTTGCCGGTGCCGGTCTCGATGCCCTGGTACTCGTAGAGCTTCTTGCCGGTGGCCGCGTCGGTGATGACGTGCAGCTCGCTCGGGGTGCCGTCGTCCTGAAGACCGCCGACGACCGTCTCGAAGGCGAGGACCGGGGTGCCGTTCGCCGCCCAGATCACCTTGCGGGGGGCCTGGTCGGCCGCGGTGGACTCGGAGCCCACGGCCTTGGCGGCGCTCAGCGCCTGCTTCTCCGCCTTGGCCGGGGCGACCTTCGCGGTCAGCGTGGCCACCTTGATGGTGGCCGGGTTGGCCTTGGTGACGCCCTTGGACGCGCCGGTGGCCGACTCGTGCACGACGAGGTCGCCGCCGAGGACCGGCAGGCCCGCGTAGGTGCGCTCGTAGCGGGTGTGGACGGTGCCGTCGGCGTCCTTGACGACGTCCTTGACGACGAGCTTCTCCTTCGCGCCGAGGCCTATCGCCTGGGCGGTCTCGGGTGCGTCGACCTGCTGCTGCTTGATCAGCGTCGTGCGGGCGGCGGCCGACAGCTGGACCGGCGCGGCCGGCTGGACCGCCCTGCCGCCGTTCTCCGTGGGGGTCTGGGCGGTGGCGGTACCGGCGGTCAGACCGGTGGTGACCAGGGCTCCGGCCGCGACGGCGGTGGCGATGGCCAGAGTGGTGCGCTTGTGACGCGCGTAGAGGGAGGTCACACAAGCTCCTTGGATGTGGGGGGTCCAGGCGGCGTGGGGCGGCCGCCCGAGACGGGTGTGAAGTTGTGCGGCGGGTGAAGGAAGACTGACACCAAGGCGCGTACATGTCAGGACCCCCAAGTGATGTTGGCCGAAATTCGACTGTCCGGTGAACATTGCCGGTATGTGAACGGCGCCGGCCCTCGTCAACGGCCGCCGGGCGGCCGGTATACGGCCGGTGGGAGCCGGCAAGGGCGGCGGGGGAACGACGGGACGCCACCCCGGGGGTCGGAACCCCCGGGACGGCGTCCTGTGCGTCGCCCTGCGGACGGCTGTGCGTGGCCCGTACCGGGCCTGCCGCCTACGGGAAGGTGAGCTTCCAGCTGTTGATGTAGCCGGTGTCCTGGGCCGCGTTGTCCTGGACCCTCAGCTTCCACACGCCGTTGGCGACCTCGGAGGAGGCGTTCACGGTGTACGTGGTGCTGATGTTGTCCGCGCTCCCGCCGGTGCCGTAGCCCTTCAGCGTGTACGCCGTGCCGTCGGGGGCCACCAGCTGCACCTGGAGGTCGCCGATGTAGGTGTGCACGATGTCGACCCCCACCTGGAGGTTCGACGGCGCGTTGCCGGTCCGGCCCGAGACGGTGATCGACGAGGTGACCGCCGCGCCTCTGTCCGGAATCGATACGTCGGCGGTGTTCTCGAAGGAGGTGCCGCCACCGCCGCCGCCGCCGGAACGGGCGCCGACCGCGACGCCGGCCCACGCGTCCTGGACCGCCTTGTACTCGGTGGAGGTCGTGCCGTACAGCTCACCGGCCGCCGCCAGCGTGCCGGTGCGGGCCGCCGCGTAGTTGGTGGTCGAGGTGAACTTCGTGGTCAGCGCGCGGAACCAGATCTTCTCCGCCTTGTCGCGGCCGATGCCGGTGACCGGAAGGCCGTCCGCCGTCGGCGAGTTGTAGCTGACGCCGTTGATGACCTTGGCGCCGCTGCCCTCGCTCAGCAGGTAGAAGAAGTGGTTCGCCGGGCCGGACGAGTAGTGGACGTCCACCCCGCCGATCCCCGAGTACCAGCTGTCCTTCGACGCGCCGTCCTTGCTCGGCTTGTCCATGTAGCGCAGCGGCGTCCCGTCGCCGTTGATGTCGATCTCCTCGCCGATGAGGTAGTCGCCGACGTCGGAGGGGTTCGCCGCGTAGAACTCCACGGAGGTGCCGAAGATGTCCGAGGTGGCCTCGTTGAGACCGCCGGACTCCCCGCTGTAGTTGAGGCCCGCGGTGTTGGAGGTGACGCCGTGCGTCATCTCGTGGCCGGCCACGTCGATCGCCGTCAGCGGGTGCGTGTTGCCCGAGCCGTCGCCGTACGTCATGCAGAAGCAGCCGTCGTCCCAGAACGCGTTGACGTAGTTGTTGCCGTAGTGCACCCGCGAGTACGCGCCGACGCCGTTGCCCTTGATGCCGCTGCGGCCGTGCACGTTCTTGTAGTAGTCCCACGTGAGGGCCGCGCCGTAGTGCGCGTCGGCGCCCGCCGTCTCGGCGTTGGAGGCGGAGCCGTTGCCCCAGACGTCGTCCGGACCGGAGAAGAGCGTGCCGGTGCCGGAGGAGCCGTGGTTGAGGTTGTACGTCTTGTGGTTGCCGCGCGCCGCGTCGGTCAGGTTGTAGGTCGACCCGGACTGCGTCGTGCCGAGCGTCACCGTGCCGCTGTACATCGTGTTGCCGGTGCCGGTCTCGATGCCCTGGTACTCGTACAGCTTGGCGCCCGTCGTGGCGTCCGTGACGACGTGCAGCTCGTTCGGCGTGCCGTCCTTCTGGAGGCCGCCCACCACCGTCTCGTACGCGAGGACCGGGGTGCCGTTGCCGGCCCAGATCACCTTGCGCGGGGCGTGGTCCGCTGCGGCCCCGGCGGCGCCGCCGGCGGCCGCGAGGCCCACGGCCTGCTTCTGCGCCTTCGCCGCGCTGACGGCCGGGCTGAGCGAGGCGACCTTGATGGTGGCCCGGTTCGCCTTGGTGACGGCCTCGGTGGCGCCCGACTTCGCCTTCTCGACGACGAGGTCGCCGCCGAGCACCGGCAGGCCGGCGTAGGTGCGCTCGTAGCGGGTGTGCACGGTGCCGTCGGCGTCCTTGACGACGTCACGGACGACGAGCGCCTCCTTGGCGCCCAGGCCCAGCTCCTTCGCGGTCGCGGCCTTGCCGGCGTCCGCTTCGCGGATCAGCGCGGCGCGCTGGGCGGGGGTGAGGCGCAGCGACTCGGCGCCGGAGTGGGACTGGCCCGCCCGCGGCGACTGCGCGGGGGCGGCGGTGGCGGCCCCGGACTGCACGGCGGCGGCGATGAGCGCGGAGACGCCGACGAGGGCGACGGCCGCGGCACGACGGGTGGTGTGGGGGGTGCGTCTGCGAGAGGGACTGCTGCTCAACACGGACTCCTTCTGCGCGGCCGCGGATCACGCGGCCAGGGGAGACCCGACGGCGGGTGGGCCGTACGGGCACGACAAAGGCGGTACGCAGAACAAAGGCGGAACCTGGAGCGGGGTGTTGCTGTGGGGTTGCTGTGAACTGGCAGTGGGAAGAGTGGCAGTGGATTGCGCTGTCTGTCAGGAGCGCGTCAGAAAGTTGGCCGGAAACGGTCCGTTGACCGGGAAGTCATGTCCGATAAACGGACCCGTTGATTTTCGGCCATATGCAAATCCCCGGACACGGCCCGCGCGGACGCTCAGGACGGGTGCGGAACCGACCCGGCCGGCCCCTCGGCCGGCTCCCCGTGCCAGGTCCGCCACAGCGCCGCGTACGCGCCCTCGCCCGCCACCAGCGCCTCGTGCGTGCCCAGTTCGGTGAGCATGCCGTCCTCCATGACGGCCACCCGGTCGGCGTCGTGCGCGGTGTGCAGCCGGTGGGCGATCGCGATCACGGTCCGGCCCCGGAGCACGGCGGCCAGCGCGCGCTCGGTGTGCCGGGCCGTCGTCGGGTCCAGCAGGGCCGTCGCCTCGTCCAGGATCAGCGTGTGCGGATCGGCCAGCACCACCCGGGCCAGCGCGAGCTGCTGGGCCTGCGAACCGTCCGTGCTCCGGCCGGTTCCGCCCAGGGCGGCGTCCAGGCCGTCCGGCAGCTCCCGCACCCAGCCGGCCGCGCCGACCGCCTCCAGAGCCGCCCACAACTCGTCGTCGGAGGCCGCCGGTTCGGCGATCAGGAGATTGTCGCGGACCGTGCCGAGGAAGACGTGGTGCTCCTGGGTGACCAGGACGACCTGGCGGCGCAGCGTCTCGGGCGCCAGCTCCGCGACCGGCGCGCCGCCCACCGTCACCGTGCCCGCGCTCGGCGCGTCCACCCCGGCGAGCAGCCTGCTCAGCGTGGTCTTGCCCGCCCCCGACGGGCCGACCACCGCGAGCCGTTCGCCGGGCCGCACCGTCAGATCGACCCCGCGCAGCACCTCGCCGCCGCGCTCGTACGCGTACCGCACGCCCCGCACGTCGATCCGGTCGCCCACCGGCGCCGGCGCCCCGCCGTCGGCCGCGCCGCGCGGCGCCGCCGCCAGGCCCTCCACGCGGGCGAACGAGGCGCCGCTGCTCTGGAGTTGCTCGACGCGCATCAGGATCTGGTCCAGCGGCTCGGTGAACTGGCGCAGATACAGCGCCGCCGCGACCACGGCGCCCAGACTCGTCCCTCCCCGCGCGTGCAGCACCCCGCCCAGCAGCAGCACCCCCGCCACCGGCAGCGAGTACGACACCTCCACCGCCGGGAAGAACACCGTGCGCAGGTGGAGGGTGTGGAAGCGCGAGCGGCGCGCCGTCTCCAGCGCGTCCCTGCTCGCCGCCGTCCGCCGCCCGCGCAGCCGGAACGCCTCGACCGTGCGCGCCCCGGCCGCCGTCGCCGTGACGATCTCGGCGACCTCCGAGTCGGCCGCCCCCTGGGCCAGATAGCCGGCGCGCGCCCGGCGCAGATACCAGCGCAGCGCGCACCAGATCGGCGTCAGCGCCAGCACCCCGACGGCGCCGAGCAGCGGGTCGATCAGGAAGACCGCGGCGAGCGTGAACAGCGCCTGGACCGTGCAGACCAGCAGCTCGGGTCCGGCGTCCCGCAGGGTCGTGCCGACCGCCGCCACGTCGGCGGTGCCCCGGGTGGTCAGGTCCCCGGCGCCGGCCCGCTCCACCGCCGACGCGGGCAGCGCCAGCGCCCGGTCGACGAACTGCTCCCGGACCCGTGCGAGCGTGCGCTCGCCGAAGCGGTGTCCCGCGTACCGGGCCCAGCGCGCCAGCAGCATCTGGGCCAGCGCGCAGACCACGATGGCCGCCGACAGCCGGTCCACGACGCCGGTCCCGTGCCCGGCCCGCACCTCGTCGATGATCCGGCCCAGCAGCCACGGCGCGGCCAGACCCGCCCCGGCGGCGAGGACGTTCAGGGCCAGCGCTGCGGCGAAGGCCCGGCCGTCGGCGCGCACGAGGCGCACCGCCGCCCGCCGCACGTCGGCCCGCCCGGCGACCGGCAGCCGCCCGGCGCTCACGTCGCCGTCGCCCGCCGCCGTGCTCGCGGTCGGCTCGGTCATCGCAGGGCCTCCTCGGCATCGATGTCGTCCGGCTCGGCACGCACGGACTCCGCACGCACGGACTCCTCACGCACGGACCCACGGCCGCCGGCGCCGCCGGCGGCGTCCTCGGTGTCCTCGGTGTCGTCGGTGTCGTCGGTGTCCTGGGCTTCCTCGGTGTCGCGTGCCACCAGCGCGCGGTAGCCCGGCTCGCCGCGCAGCAGGTCGGCGTGGCGGCCGGTCGCGGCCACCTTGCCGTCGACCAGGTAGTGCACGGACTCGGCGTGGTCCAGGAGCAGCGGGGAAGTGGTGGTCACCACCGTGGTCCGGCCGCAGCGCGCCTCCCGCAGCCGCCGGGCGACGACCGCCTCCGTGTGCGCGTCGAGCGCCGACGTCGGCTCGACGGCCAGCAGCACCTCGGGATCGGCGAGCAGCGCCCGCACCAGGCGCACGCGCTGCCGCTGGCCTCCGGAGAGACTGCGGCCCTGCGCGGTCACGGGCGAGTCGAGCCCCTGCGGCAGCCCCCGCACGATGTCGTCGGCGGCGGCCGCCCGCACGGCCCGTGCGACGGCCGCCGGGCCCGGCTCACCGCGCCCGGACACCACCTCGCGCAGGCTCCCCGCGAACAGGTCGGCCTCGTTGTCGGCGACCAGGATCGCGGCCCTGACCCGGTCCAGGGGCAGCGCGTCCAGCCGGACCCCGCCCCAGGTGACGTCGGTGGGACCGTAGCGGCCGAGCCGGTCCACCAGGGCGGTCACGTCCGCGTGCCGTGCGCCGACCAGCGCGGTCAGCCTGCCCGGCGCCACCCGCACGCCCGAGGCGGGATCGTGCAGGACCGACGGCTTCCCGGGCGGCTCGGCCGTCCCGGTGTCCGCCTCCGGTTCCACGCGCAGCAGGCCGACGACCCGCCGCGCGGCCACCACGCCCCGGCTGAGCTGGTAGCCCATGTCGACGAGGAACGCCACCGGCCCCACCAGGACGGCCACATAGCCGTACACCGACACCAGCTCGCCCACCGTCAGCTCGCCCCGGGCGGCGAGCCGGGCCGCGAGCCAGGTCACCACCGCGAGGAACAGCGTCGGCAGGCCGACTCCGAGCGCCTGCATCCAGCTGGTGACCGAGCCGACCCGGTAGCCCTGCTCCCGCAGCCGCTGCGAGTCGCGCCGGAAGGCGTCCGCGAACAGCCCCTTGCCGCCGAGGCCGTTGAGGACGCGCAGGCCGCCCGCCAGATCGCCGATCCGCGCGGTGAGCACGCCCTGCCGCTCCCGGTACTCGGCCTCCGTGCCCTGGAGCCGCGCCATCAGCGGGCCCACCAGCCCGGCGACCACCGGCATCCCCAGCAGCACGACCGCCGCCAGCAGCGGCGACACCGACAGCAGCAGCCCGGCCACGAACACGTACACCACGACCGAGCCCACGCCGGGCCCGATCACCGTCAGCGAGTTCGCGATGGTGTGCACGTCGCCGACGCCGATGGTGACGACCTCGCCGCTGCCCACCCCGCGCGAGAGCCTGGCCCCGAGCCGCGCCGCGTGCCCGACGACGACCTTGGTGGTCCGGAAGTAGGCGTCCATGCGCACCCGGGTCATCGTGCGGTGCCGCATGACGCTCACCCAGGCGTTGAACGCGCCCACGGCGAGCAGGGCCCCCGTCCAGCCGGCCAGCGCGGCCGTGTCGCCGGGCTCCAGCCCGTCGTCGACCGCCCGGGCCAGCAGGTAGGGCGTCACCGCCATCAGCACCATCCAGACGCTGGCCAGCACCGCGCCGGCCGCCGACCGCCACGGCTGGCAGCGCACCAGCCAGGCGAGATACGCCCAGCCGCCGCGGCTGTCCGGCGTGCCGGGATCCTCGTACGCGTCGATCACACAGTCCCCCGGGGGTCGAACGGGCGGGTCGGGCCGGGTCAGACGAGGCTGTCGCGCCAGGCGCGGTGCAGGTCCGCGAAGCGGCCGTCGCCCGCGACGAGTTCGGCCGCGGTGCCGTCCTCGACGATCCGGCCGTGCTCCATGACGAGCACCCGGTCGGCGATCTCCACCGTCGACAGCCGGTGCGCGATCACCACCGCCGTGCGGCCCTTCAGCACCGTCGCCATCGCCTCCTGCACAGCCCGCTCGCCCGGCACGTCGAGCGAACTGGTCGCCTCGTCGAGGATCAGCACCGCCGGATCGGCCAGCAACGCCCGTGCGAACGCCACGAGTTGGCGCTGCCCCGCGGAGATGCGGCCGCCGCGCTTGCGGACGTCGGTGTCATAGCCGTCCGGCAGGGCGCTGATGAACTCGTGCGCGCCGATCGCCTTCGCCGCCCGCTCGACGTCCTCGCGGGACGCGTCCGGCCGCCCGATCGCGATGTTCTCGGCGACCGTGCCGGAGAACAGGAACGCCTCCTGCGTCACCATCACCACCCCGCGCCGCAGTTCCGGCCCGGCCAGCTCGCGCAGGTCGACCCCGTCCAGCAGCACCCGGCCCCGGGAGGGGTCGTAGAAGCGGGCGAGCAGCTTGGCCAGCGTGGACTTGCCCGCGCCCGTGGAGCCCACCACGGCGACCGTCTGACCGGCGGGCAGCACCAGGTCGAAGCGGGGCAGGACCTCGCCGCCCGTGCGGTAGCCGAAGGAGACCCCGTCGAAGACGACCTCGCGGCCGGGCAGACCGCCGCGGGGCGCGGGCAGTTCCCTCGGCGCCGACGGCTCCGGCACCGACGGCCGCTGCGCGAGCAGGCCCGCGATCTTCTCCAGCGAGGCGGCGGCCGACTGGTAGGAGTTCAGGAACATGCCGAGCCGGTCGATCGGGTCGTACAGCCGCCGCAGGTACAGCACGGCAGCCGCCAGCACCCCCAGTTCCAGCGCGCCCCGCGCGACCCGCGTCGCGCTCCACAGCACGATCAGCGCGACCGCCGTGTTGGCGACCAGCCGCGAGCCCACCACGTACCGGGCCATCTCCAGCAGCGCGTCGCCGTTCCTGCGCTCGTGCCGCCGGTTCAGGACCCGGAAGCCCGCCTCGTTGACCGCCTCGCGGCGGAAGGCGCGCACCGGCCGGATGCCGTTCATGGTCTCCACGAACTTCACGATGACGGCCGCGATCGCGGTGGAGCGCGCCGTGAACACCCGTCCCGCGCGCCGCTGGTAGACCCGCACCAGCTGGTACAGCGGCACGAACGACGCCACCGCGACCGCGCCCAGGCCCAGGTCCAGCCAGAGCAGCATCGCGGAGATGAACACGAAGGACAGCACCACCGAGACGAGTTCCTGGAGCCCCTCGTCGAGCAGCTCGCGCAGGGCCTCCACATCGCTGGTGGAGCGGGAGATGAGCCGGCCCGAGGTGTAGCGCTCGTGGAAGTCCAGGCTCAGCGCCTGCGCGTGCCGGAAGATCCGGCCGCGCAGGTCGAGCAGCACGTCCTGGCTGATCCGGGCGGAGGCGATGAGGAACGCGTACTGAAGCCCGCCGGAGGCCAGCGCGCACAGCAGATAGCCGACCCCCACCGCGACCAGCGGCCCGTGGTCGGCCTCCCGCCACGCGGGCACGGCGCGGTCGATGGCGTACGCCACCAGCAGCGGGCCCGCCTGCACGGCCGCCTGCTGGAGCAGCAGCACCAGCGCGGTGAGGGCGACGCGGGCCCGCATCGGGGCCAGCAGGGAGCGCAGCAGCACGCCGGTCGCGCCGGGCGGGGTGGGCAGGACGTCCCGGTCGAAGGGATCCCGCGCGTCGCCCGGCTCCGGACCGTCCGGGCGGCCCGGTCCGTCGGGCAGGTCCGGTCCGCCGCCGGTCGTGGGGGCGGAAGTGGCGGAGGCGGTCATCGGTCGTCCTCCTGGCGGCCGGTTCCTGACATGAGGTGGGCGTACTCGGGGTTGTCGCGCAGCAGTTCGTGGTGGGTGCCGACGGCGGCGATCCGGCCGCCGGACAGCAGGGCCACCCGGTCGGCGAGGAGCACGGTCGACGGGCGGTGGGCGACGATCAGCGCGGTGGTGTCGGCGAGGACCTGCCGCAGCGCGGCCTCCACGGCGGCCTCGGTGTGCACGTCCAGCGCGGAGAGCGGGTCGTCGAGGACGAGGAACCGGGGGCGGCCGACCACGGCTCTGGCCAGGGCCAGCCGCTGCCGCTGCCCGCCGGAGAGGCTGAGCCCCTGCTCGCCGACCTGGGTGTCGGCGCCCTGCGGCAGCGCGTGCACGAACTCGGCCTGTGCCACGGCCAGCGCCCGCTCCAGCTCGACGGCGCCCGCCCGGTCGTCGGCGCCCATCAGGACGTTCTCCCCGACGCTCGCGGAGAACAGGGTGGGCTCCTCGAACGCGACGGCGACCCGCGCGCGCAGTTCCTCGAGGGGCAGCGCGGCGACGTCCTCGCCGTCCAGGGTGATGCGTCCGGCCGTCGCCTCGTGCAACCGGGGCACGAGGGCCGTGAGCGTGGTCTTGCCGCTGCCGGTGGCCCCGACCAGGGCCATCGACTCGCCGGGACGGACGTGCAGGTCGACGCCGTCGAGGACGGGCCGGGAAGCGGGGTCGGCGTCCGGGTAGCGGAAGACGACGCCGTCGAAGCGCAGCCCGGTGTCGGGTACCGGCGCCGACCGCACCGCCGCGTCCCGTTCCGGCTCCTCGTCCATCACCTCGAAGTACCGCTCGCTCGCCGTCGCCGCCTCCTGGCTCATCGCGAGGAGGAACCCGATCGAGTCGACCGGCCAGCGCAGCGCGAGCGCGGTGGACAGGAAGGCGACCAGGGTCCCCGCGGACAGGTCCCCGTCCGCGACCCGCACCGCCCCCAGCACCAGCGCGGCCCCGATGGCCAGTTCGGGCAGCGTCACGATGACGGCCCAGATCGTGGCCAGCAGCCGTGCCTTGGCCAGTTCCGTGCCGCGCAGCGTCGAGGACAGCTCCCGGAAGGCGCGCGCCTGCGTGCGGTGCCGGCCGAAGCCCTTGATGACGCGGATGCCGAGGACGCTCTCCTCGACCACCGTCGTCAGGTCCCCGACCTGGTCCTGCGCGCGCCGCGCCACCAGGGCGTACCGGCGCTCGAAGTGCACGCACATCACGACGACGGGCACGGCCGGTCCCAGGATGACCAGCCCGAGCGTCCAGTCCTGGACCAGCATGACGACGACGCCGAAGACGATGGTCACCGAGTTGACCAGCAGGAACGTCAGCGGGAAGGCGAGGAACATCCGGATCAGCCCCAGATCGGCCGTCGCCCGCGAGAGCAGCTGGCCCGACGCCCACCGGTCGTGGAACGCCACCGGCAGCCGTTGCAGCCGCCCGTACAGCTCCGCGCGCATCTCCGCCTCGACGTGCGCCAGCGGACGCGCCACCAGCCAGCGCCGTATCCCGAACAGCAGCGCCTCCATGAGACCGAGCAGCAGCAGGACGAGCGCCCCCAGCCAGACCCCGGAGGTGTCCCGGTCCGCCACCGGGCCGTCCACCATCCACTTCAGGACCAGCGGGATCACCAGGCCCGTGCAGGAGGCCAGCACGGCGACGAAGGCGGCCGTGAACAGCCGTGCCCGCACGGGGCGGACGTACGGCCACAGGCGCAGCAGGGACCGTACGGCGGAGCGGTCGGGGGCGGGGGTTGCACGTGTCTCGGCCATCACTGCGAGCCTACGGACCGGCACCGACATCGCCCACCGAGTTTCGGCCCGGCCGGGCTCGGTCGCAGGTCCTACGACCTGCGGTTCGAGGGGTCGTACCGGCGCATCCACCGAATGGCCGATGCGCGTTCGAGCGAGCCGGGCGATGTGCGGGCGGCGCCCCGGCCGCGAAGCTGGCGTCATGTCCGTCATCGAAGTGTGCGAGCTGCGAAAGACGTACGACGGCCGGGCGGTCGTCGACGGGGTCTCCTTCACGGTGGAGGAGGGCGAGATCTTCGGGATTCTCGGCCCGAACGGCGCCGGCAAGACCACCACCGTCGAGTGCGTGGAGGGTCTGCGGGCGCCCGACGCCGGCCGGGTGCGCGTCGCCGGCCTCGACCCGGTCGCCGACCACGAGAAGGTCGCCCGGGTGCTCGGCGCCCAGCTCCAGGAGAGCGAACTCCAGCCGAAGCTCACCGTCCGGGAGGCGCTGGAGCTGTACGCCTCCTTCCATCCCAGGCCGCTGGACTGGGCCCCGCTTGCCGAGCGCCTCGGCCTGGCCCAGAAGCTGACCACCCGGTTCGCCCGGCTGTCCGGCGGCCAGAAGCAGCGACTGTTCATCGCGCTCGCTCTGATCGGCGACCCGCGGATCGTCGTCCTGGACGAACTGACCACCGGCCTCGACCCGCGGGCCCGCCGGGACACCTGGCAGCTCATCGAGGACGTGCGGGCCGGCGGGGTCACCGTCCTGCTGGTCACCCACTTCATGGAGGAGGCCCGGCGGCTCTGCGACCGGATCGCGGTGATCGACCGGGGCCGGGTGGCCGCGCTGGACACCCCGGCGGGCCTGATCCGGCGCTCGGCCGGGGCCACGGTCATCAGCTTCACGCCCTCCGCCCCGCTGGACGACCGCGACCTCGAAGCGCTGCCCGGACTCGCCTCCGTCGAGCACCGGGAGGGCCGCGTGACCCTGGCGGGCACCGACGCCACCGTCGACGCCGTCCTCACCCTCCTCGCCCGCCATCGCGTCACCGCCCACCAGCTGCGCGTCGTTGACGCCACCCTCGACGACGCGTTCCTCGACCTGACGAAGGAGAACGCGTCATGAACACCGCCGTCCTGAGGACCGAGGCCCGCCTGTTCCGGCGCGAGCCCGGCGCCCTCTTCTGGATCCTGCTGTTCCCTAGCCTGCTGCTGGTGATCCTCGGCTCCGTCCCGTCCTTCCGGCAGCCGAGCGACGACCTCGGCGGTCTGCGCACGGTCGACGTCTACGTCCCGGTGGCCGTGCTGCTCGGGCTGATCGTCGGCGGCCTCCAGTCGATGCCCCAGACCCTGACCGGCTACCGCGAGCGCGGCATCCTGCGCCGGATGGCCGTCACACCGGTACGGCCCTCCGCCCTGCTGTCCGCGCAGATGTCGGTGTACGGCGGGGCGTCGCTGGCGTCGGCGCTGCTGGTCCTCGCGGTCGGGCGGCTCGGCTTCGGGGTGCGCCTGCCCGGGCAGCCCGCCGGGTACGCCCTCGCCCTGGTGGCGGCCGTCCTGGTCGCCCTCGCCCTCGGATCGGTGGTGTCGGCGCTGTCCCGCACGACGAAGATCGCGGGGGCGATCGGCTCCGTGGTGTTCTTCCCCTCGATGTTCTGCGCCGGGGTGTGGGCGCCGGTGCAGACCATGCCGCACACCCTCGCCCGCATCGTGGGCTGCACCCCCTTCGGGGCGGCCGCGCAGGCCCTGGACCGGGCGGCGGCCGGCCACTGGCCCGGCTGGAGCCACCTGGGCGTCCTCGCCGTGTGGATCCTGCTGCTCACGGGCGCCGCCTCGCGCTGGTTCCGCTGGGAATAGGCGCGGGCCCGTGCAGACTGGGGAGATGACCACGGCGGACCGGCGCATCGAACGGCGCTGGGAGCAACTGCACACCTGGGGGCCCTACGGGCTGCTCGGCACCGGCGTCGTCCTCGCCCTCGCCTCCGCCCCCGAGATCGACCACTCCATCCAGTGGTACGCGGCCTGGAACCTGATCGGCGTGGCGATCGTCCTCCAACTGGGCTGGCAGGCCCTGCGGGCCGGGTGTCCCGACCGCGGCCGGACGCCGTCGCCGGCCGGGACGGTCTACTACGCCGTCCGCTGGGCCGTGGCCTTCGCCCTCACCTGGATCGACCCGTTCTTCGCGTTCTACGCCGCCACCGGCTACATGGACGCCGACGAACTGCTCCCCGCCCGGTGGCAGCGGCTGGGGATGGTCGCGAGCGCGGTCACCGTGGCCGGCGCGCAGTCCGGCGGGCTGCCGTTCCACAGCACGGTCCAGTGGATCCTCTTCGCCGCGTTGCTGGCCGCCAACTCCGGCCTGCAACTGGTGGTCGCCCACATCATGGGCCAGGAGGCGCAGCGCACCCGCGAGCGCACCGCGACCATCGCCGAACTCGAGCGCACCAACACGGCGTTGCAGCAGGCCCTCGACGAGAACGCCGCCCTGCACGCCCAACTCCTGCTCCAGGCGCGGGAGGCCGGCGTCGCCGACGAGCGCCGTCGCCTCGCCGCCGAGATCCACGACACCATCGCCCAGGGCCTGACCGGCATCATCGCCCAGCTCCAGGTCGTCGCGAACGCCCCCGACCTCGGCGTCGCCCGCACCCACCTCGAACGCGCCAGCGACCTCGCCCGGCACAGCCTGGGCGAGGCCCGCCGCTCCGTGCAGAACCTGGCCCCGGTGGCCCTGGAGCACGACGGACTGCCCGAGGCGCTGAAGAAGACGGTCGCCGACTGGGGCGAACGCAGCGGCGTGCGCGCGGAGTTCACCGTCACCGGGACGGCGGAGCAACTCCACGACGAGGTGGCCGCCACCTTGCTGCGCCTCGCCCAGGAGGCCCTGTCGAACGCGGCCCGGCACGCCCGCGCCTCGCGCGTCGGCGTCACCCTCTCCTTCCTCGGGGACGACGTGATCCTCGACATCCGCGACGACGGACGCGGCTTCGACCCGCTGGCCGTGCGCCCGCGCACCCGCAGCGGCGGCTTCGGCCTCGACGGCATGCGGGCCCGCGCCGAACGCGTCGCGGGCGCCCTGACCGTGGAATCCGCACCGGGCCAGGGCACGGCCCTGTCGGCTCGCGTACCGTTGATCCGCCATGAGTGACGAACCCCTGATCACCCTGCTGATCGTGGACGACCATCCCGTCGTGCGGGACGGCCTGCGCGGCATGTTCGAGTCGGCCCCCGGTTTCCGGGTCGTGGGCGAGGCGGCGAACGGCGTCGAGGCGCTGTCCGCCGCCGCGACGGCCGACCCGGACGTGATCCTGATGGACCTGCGGATGCCGGGCGGCGCGGGGGTGGACGCCATCCGCGAGCTGGGCCGGCGTGGCTCACGGGCGAAGATCCTCGTCCTGACCACGTACGACACCGACTCCGACACGATCCCCGCGATCGAGGCGGGCGCGACGGGCTATCTCCTCAAGGACGCTCCGCGCGACGAACTGTTCACGGCGGTCCGCGCGGCGGCGCAGGGCCGCACCGTGCTGTCCCCGGCCGTGGCCACCCGGCTGGTCACCGCGGTCCGGGCCCCGCGCATGCCCGCCGCCGAGCCGCTCTCCGCGCGCGAGCGCGAGGTCCTCGCCCTGGTGGCGAGGGGCACGTCCAACCGCGAGATCGCCCGCGAGCTGTTCATCAGCGAGGCCACCGTGAAGACGCACCTCACCCACCTGTACGCCAAGCTGGGCGTCAACGACCGCGCGGCGGCGGTCGCGGCGGCCTACGAGCGGGGCATCCTGGGGCGGTCCGGGCGGTGAGCGCGCCGGCGCCCCGAGCGGCGAACGGCCCGCGGGCGAGAACGCCGGCTCAGCCCGTCACCCGCAGCAGCAGCACCGCCCGCCCCGGCACCGTGACCGCGGCCCCCGCGGGCAGCGTCACCCCCGGCGCCTCGTCCTGGTCCTCGCGCGAGGTGTCGACGACGACCTCGTAGCGCTCGGCCCACGGCGGTCCCGGCAGGACGAAGTCGACCGGCCGGTCCCCGGCGTGCAGGACGGCGAGGAAGCTGTCGTCGGTGATCGGGGCGCCCCGCTCGTCCCGGCCGGGGATGTCCCGCCCCGACAAGTACATGCCCAGCGTCGCGGCCGGTGCGTACCAGTCCCCTTCGGTCATCTCCGTGCCCCGCTCCGTGAACCAGGCCAGGTCCCGCAGCCCGTCCGCCGAGTGCGCCCGGCCGGAGAAGAAGGCGCGGCGGCGCAGCACCGGGTGGCGGTGGCGCAGCGCGATCAGCCGTGCGGCGAGGTCGAACAGGGCCCGCCAGCCCGGGTCCTCCAGCAGCCCCCAGTCCAGCCAGCTGATCTCGTTGTCCTGGCAGTAGGCGTTGTTGTTGCCCTGCTGGGTGCGCCCCAGCTCGTCGCCCGCGACCAGCATCGGCACGCCCGTCGACAGCAGCAGGGTCGTGAGCAGGTTGCGCAACTGCCGCCGCCGCAGCGCCCGTACGGCGTCGTCGGCGGTCTCGCCCTCGGCGCCGCCGTTCCAGGCGCGGTTGTCGTTCGTGCCGTCCCGGTTGCCCTCGCCGTTGGCCTCGTTGTGCTTGCGCTCGTAGGACACCAGGTCGCGCAGGGTGAAACCGTCGTGCGCGGTCACGAAGTTGACGGAGGCGTACGGGCGCCTGCCGCCCCAGGCGTACAGGTCGCTGGACCCGGACAGCCGGTAGCCCATCTCCCGCACGTCGGGCAGCGCGTGCCGCCAGAAGTCGCGCACGGTGTCGCGGTAGCGGTCGTTCCACTCCGTCCACAGCGGCGGGAACGCGCCCACCTGGTAGCCGCCCGAACCGACGTCCCACGGCTCGGCGATGAGCTTCACCCGGCGCAGCACCGGATCCTGCGCGATCACCGCGAGGAACGGGGACAGCATGTCGACGTCGTGCATGGAGCGGGCGAGCGCCGCCGCGAGGTCGAAGCGGAAGCCGTCGACGCCCATCTCCGTCACCCAGTAGCGCAGCGAGTCGGTGATCAGCCGCAGCACGTGCGGCTGGACCACGTGCAGGGTGTTCCCGCAGCCCGTGTAGTCGGCGTAGCGGCGGGCGTCGGCCTGCAACCGATAGTAGCCGCGGTTGTCGACCCCCTTGAGCGACAGGGTCGGACCCAGCTCGCCGGCCTCGGCCGTGTGGTTGTAGACGACGTCGAGGATCACCTCGATCCCGGCCGCGTGCAGCGCGCGCACCATCCGCTTGAACTCGCCGACCTGCTGCCCCGTCGTGCCCGCGGACGAGTAGGCGGCGTGCGGGGCGAAGTAGCCGATCGAGTTGTAGCCCCAGTAGTTCTTCAGGCCGCGGCGCAGCAGATGGTCCTCGTGCGCGAACTGGTGGACGGGCAGCAGCTCCACCGCTGTCACGCCCAGCCGCACCAGGTGGCCGATCGCCGCCGGGTGGGCCAGCCCGGCGTAGGTACCGCGCAGTTCCTCCGGGATCCCCGGGTGGAGCCGGGTGAAGCCGCGCACATGCAGCTCGTAGATCACGGAGTCCGCCCAGGGCGTCTTCGGGCGGCGGTCGTCGGCCCAGTCGTCGTCGTCGTGGACGACGACGCCCTTGGGCACGTGCGGGGCGGAGTCGCGTTCGTCGCGCACGGTGTCGGCGACCTGCTGCTGGGGCCAGTCGCGCACATGCCCGTAGACCTCCGCGGGCAGCGTGAACTCGCCGTCCACCGCGCGGGCGTACGGGTCGAGGAGCAGCTTGGCCGGGTTCCAGCGGCCGCCGGTCCACGGGTCCCAGCGGCCGTGCACCCGGTAGCCGTACCGCTGGCCCGGCATGACGCCGGGCAGGAAGCCGTGCCAGATCTCGTGGGTGAGTTCGGTGAGCCGGGCGCGGGTCTCGCGCCCGGCCTCGTCGAACAGGCACAGCTCGACCGCCTCCGCCCCGCCCGCCCACAGGGCGAAGTTGGTGCCCGCGACCCCGTCGGGGCCGACCCTGAACCGGGCGCCCAGGGGCGTCGGCGCACCCGGCCGCACGGGCGGGCCCGGCACCTTGCGCGGCGCACCGTTCACGACGGTGGCCGGCGTGGCGCGCTGGGCCGCCACCGCCTCCTGCTCGGCTGCGCTGGACACCGTTCAGCCTCCCGCGGCTCGTGGGACGACGGGGGTGCGGGGCGCGCGGTGTCCCTGCCGCGGCTCCCCGTCGTGTCGTCCTCCCTCCATTCCTGCCCAGAGCGGCCCTCGCACTCACGTTTCCCCGAGGCGTGCCCGGTCGTTGGGCACGCCGTGAGGCACGTACATGGGCGCGCACGGCGCGCGGGGGTCGCACTGGCCGCCGTACTGACATGGGCAGGACTACTGGCCGGGGCCGCCGGCTGCACCGGCGGCGACAGCCGCAGCGGACTCGACCGGATGCTCGGCAAACCGCCGGCCCCCGAGGACGTCATCGGCGTCACCCCGCTGGACGGCGCCAAGGGCGTGCGTCCCGGGGAGCGTCTGCGGGTGCGGGTGCCCGAAGGGCGGCTGGAGTCGGTGAAGGTCGTCCGGTCGCAGGACGCCGAGGAGACGGAGGTGAAGGGCAGGATCGCCGCGGACGGGCTGAGCTGGCGGCCGGACGACGACCGGCTGGGCCTCGCGGCGCGCTACACGGTGGACGTGGTCGCCCTCGACGGCGACGGCGACCGCTCGGCCCGCCACACCACGTTCACCACGTTCGTCCCCGACAAGCGCTTCATCGGCTACGTCACGCCGGAGGACCGCTCGACGGTGGGCACCGGCATGATCGTCTCGCTGGAGTTCAACCGGGAGATCGACGACCGGGCCGCCGTCGAACGCGCCGTCCGGGTCACGGCGCAGCCGCCGGTGGAGGTCCGGCCGCACTGGTTCGGCAGCGCCCGGCTCGACTTCCGGCCCGAGGAGTACTGGAAGCCCGGCACCCGGGTCACGGTGGCGCTGGGGCTGCGCGACGTCGAGGCGGCGCCCGGCGTCTACGGACTTCAGCAGAAGTCGTTCTCGTTCACCGTGGGCCGCAGCCAGGTGTCGCTGGTCGACGCGGCGAAGCACACCATGGAGGTCCGGCGGGACGGGGAGCTGCTGGCCACCGTGCCCATCACGGCCGGGGCGCCGAAGAACACCACCTACAACGGCAGGATGGTGGTGAGCGAGATGCTGGAGCTGACCCGGATGAACGGCGCCACGGTCGGCTTCAAGAAGGCGAACGGCAAGGGCGAGTACGACATCCCGGACGTGCCGCACGCCATGCGCCTGACCAGCTCCGGCACCTTCCTGCACGGCAACTACTGGGCGGACGACGTGTTCGGCCGCGCCAACGTCAGTCACGGCTGCGTCGGCCTGCGCGACGTCAAGGGCGGCTCCTCGGACACGCCCGCGGGCTGGTTCTTCGACCGCAGCCTGGTCGGTGACGTCATCGAGGTCGTCCACAGCAAGGACAAGCAGGTCGCCCCCGACAACGGTCTCGGCGGCTGGAACATGTCCTGGAAGGAGTGGACGGCCGCCTCCGCGGACTGACCCGCGGAAAGTCCCCGCCCCCCTGGGGCAACCTTCCCCGCCGTTCCATGGTCCAAGTTGGGACTGAACGGTGACATTTTCGGCGCGTCCAGGCCGCTGACCTTGTGGTTAATATGCGGCGAACGCGGGGGACGCGTCGCTGTGCGGCCCGGGGAGGGCCCGGGGGAGTGGGGAGAACGACTTTGAACGTGCGACCGATACCGGGGGCGTCGGTTGGGGGGCGCTCACGCGGCCGCAACAGGCGGCTGGCGCTGCTCGCCGGCGGAATACTGCTCGCCGTCACGGCGTGCGGCGGCGGCGGTGACGGCTCCGGATCCGACGCCAAGGCCGGCGGCGACGGCGGCAAGGGCGCGACGACCGCCGCGGAGAGCAAGCAGTCGGAGGCGGTCGTCACGATCGCCCCGAAGAGCGGCGCCAAGGACGTGGACACCAGCGGCGCCCTGAAGGTGACCGCGGCCAAGGGCAAGCTGACCGAGGTGACCGTCAAGGACGCCAAGGGCAGGAAGATCGAGGGCGCGATCTCGGCCGACGGCGCCGGCTGGACGCCCGCCACCCACCTGGCCGCGTCCACCGCCTACCAGGTGCACGCGGTCGCCAAGGACTCCGCGGGCCGCACGGCCGCCGAGGACTCGTCCTTCACCACGCTGAGCCCGCAGAACACCTTCATCGGCAACTTCACGCCCGAGGACGGCTCGACCGTCGGCGTCGGCATGCCGTTCTCGGTCAACTTCACGCGGGGCATCACCAAGCCGGACGACGTCGAGAAGGCCATCAAGGTCACGACCGTGCCGGCCGTCGAGGTCGAGGGCCACTGGTTCGGCAACGACCGCCTCGACTTCCGCCCGGAGAAGTACTGGAAGGCCGGCACCAAGGTGACGGTCGAGATGAACCTGGACGGCGTCGAGGGCCGCAAGGGCGTCTACGGCAAGCAGTCCAGGACGGTCTCCTTCACCATCGGCCGCAACCAGGTGTCCGTCGTGGACGCCAAGAAGCACACGATGAAGGTGACGCAGGAGGGCAAGGTCGTCAGGACCATCCCGGTCACCACCGGCAAGCCGGGCTACGCCACCTGGAACGGCCAGATGGTCATGAGCGAGAAGTTCACCGTGACCCGGATGAACGGCGACACGGTCGGCTACGACGGCGAGTACGACATCAAGGACGTCCCGCACGCGGTCCGCCTGACCAACTCCGGCACGTTCGTGCACGGCAACTACTGGGGCGGCGACGCCTTCGGCAACTACAACGCCAGCCACGGCTGCATCGGCCTGCGCGACGTGCGCGGCGGCTACGACAGCTCCGTCGCGGCCGCGTGGTTCTTCAACCACTCGATCGTCGGCGACGTGGTGGTCGTGAAGAACTCCACGGACCCGACCGTCGACCCCGCCAACGGCCTCAACGGCTGGAACATCCCCTGGGCGGAGTGGAAGAAGTAGGACGGCGGACGTCCCGGGGGCCACGCCCTCCCCGGCGGGCCCGGTGCTGTGACCCACGGCACCGGGCCCGTCGTCGTTAATGGTGGTTAACCTGCTGGCATGACCGTGAATCTCGAAGTCGCCGACGGCGTCGGCACGATCCGCCTCGACCGCCCGCCCATGAACGCGCTGGACGTGGCCACCCAGGACCGTCTCAAGGAACTCGCCGAGGAGGCCGGCCGTCGCGACGACGTCCGCGCGGTCGTCCTGTACGGCGGCGAGAAGGTGTTCGCGGCGGGAGCGGACATCAAGGAGATGCAGGCGATGGACCACGCCGCGATGGTGGTGCGCGCCCGCGCCCTCCAGGACTCCTTCACGGCCGTCGCCCGCATCCCCAAGCCCGTCGTGGCGGCCGTCACCGGGTACGCGCTGGGCGGCGGCTGCGAACTGGCGCTGTGCGCGGACTTCCGGATCGCCGGGGACAACGCGAAGCTGGGCCAGCCGGAGATCCAGCTCGGCCTGATCCCCGGCGCCGGCGGCACCCAGCGGCTCTCCCGGCTGATCGGCCCCTCCAAGGCCAAGGACCTCATCTTCACGGGCCGCATGGTCAAGGCCGACGAGGCGCTCGCCCTCGGCCTGGTGGACCGGGTCGTCCCGGCCGCCGACGTGTACACCGAGGCGCACGCGTGGGCCGCCCGGCTCGCGCAGGGCCCGGCGATCGCGCTGCGCGCCGCCAAGGAGTCGATCGACACCGGTCTGGAGACGGACATCGAGACGGGCCTGGCGGTCGAACGCAACTGGTTCGCGGGTCTCTTCGCGACCGCCGACCGCGAGATCGGCATGCGCAGCTTCGTGGAGGAGGGCCCGGGCAAGGCCAAGTTCCTGTGATCATCGTCTCCTTCCGGGTCGCCGGAAACGCTTGCCCTTGACGAGACGTCTCACACGGGTCCCCCGAAGGGGCGGTTTCCGCGCCCCTCGAGGGGGCCTCGCGGGGGCTCGGGGCCGCTTCGCCGGGGTGATCGCCGGTCGCTCCCCGGCGGGCCGTCCTCGCAGGTGGGCGCGGGTGCTCCGGCGCCCTTGACGGCTCCGTCGCACGTCGGACGCCTGGTGGGGAGGGCCCGCGCGCGGGGGGCGTATTCCGGCGGAACGGCCCCGGGGGGCCCGGCGGGCGGCCATGATGGGGGCATGGCGGGGCTGGAGGGCATCGGACAGCCGCGGGGACACAGCCGTGCTGCCGCGGCGCGCTGGTCGCCTGCGGTCGAGGACGAACGGGCGCTCAAGGCGCTGGAGTTGTTCGGGAATCCCACGGAGGGCGAGGTCTCGCTGCCGTCCCGTCCCGAGTCCGCCGCCTCGGCCCGCCGGCTGGCCCAGGTCGTCGTCCTGCGCCAGTGGCAACTGACGCCGAAGATGACCGAGGACACGGTCCTGCTGGTCTCCGAACTCGTCGGCAACGCCGTACGGCACACCGGCGCCCGGATGTTCGGGCTGCGGATGCGGCGGCGGCGCGGCTGGATCCGCGTCGAGGTCCGCGACCCCTCCCGGGGCCTGCCCTGTCTGATGCCGGTCCAGGAGATGGACGTCAGCGGCCGGGGCCTGTTCCTCGTCGACAAGCTGTCCGACCGCTGGGGCGTCGACCTGCTGCCCCGCGGCAAGACCACCTGGTTCGAGATGCGCGTCGCCGACCGGTAGACGGCCCGCGCCCGCCCGCTCAGGCAAGGAACGGGTAAGGCGTCGGTCCGCGGGCTGCGTCAATGGCCCGGATTGCGGCATATCACCCCTTAAATGGGAGGGATGACCACATCCGACCGCCGTTCCGCGCTGCGGGCGGGCGCCGGGCTCGTCGCCGGAGGCGCGCTCGCGGCCGCCTGCTCACCCCCGGGCGCCTCCCCGGCCGCCCCCTCCGCCGCCGCCGTCGCCCACGACGCCGCCCCGTCCGCGCCGGCCGCCTCCGGCAGGGCGGCCCGCCCCCCGGCCGCGCCGTCGCCGCGCGCCTTCCCCGGGCAGCCCGTCCAGATCGCGCACGGGCCCCGCGACCGTCCCCGCGTCGCCCTCACCTTCCACGGCCAGGGCGACCCCGCCGTCGCCCGCGCTCTGCTCGACGAGGCCGAACGGCACGGCGCACGCGTCACGGTGCTGGCCGTCGGGACCTGGCTCGACGAGCACCCCGGCATCGCCCGCCGGATCCTGGACGGCGGCCACGACCTCGGCAACCACACCCTGCGCCACCTCGACGTCAACGCCATGTCCGAGGCCGACGCGACGGCCGAGATCACCGGGTGCGCCGAACGGCTGCGCAGGCTCACCGGGTCCGTCGGCACCTGGTTCCGCCCCTCCCGCGCCGCCCGCGCCTCGCCCCTCGTCGAACGGCTCGCCCGGCGCGCGGGATATCCGCACGTCCTCTCCTACGACGTCGACTCCCTCGACTTCACCTCGCCCGGCGCCCCCGCCGTCACCCGCAACGTCCTCGGCGGGGTCCGCGACGGATCCGTCGTGAGCCTGCACTTCGGCTACGCGGACACGGTCGCCGCCCTCCCCGTCCTGCTGGACGAACTCGCCCGCCGCCGCCTGCGCGCGGTCACTGCCACGGAGCTGATCGGCTGATGCACCCGAACCTCGTCACACGCACCCTGCTCACCGGCGCGGCGCTCGCCTTCCTCGCCGCCTGCGGCGCCGGGACCGGGGCCGGCCCGGACGGCGCCACCAGGGCCGCCGCCCCCGCCCCGGCGAAGAAGACCGTGCGCAAGCCCGCCGTCGACGGGCTGCCCGGCATGCCGCCCGTGCTGGACCCGAAGGACGTCTACGCCGCGGACCGCCCGAACCGGCTCTCCCCGGTGGTCCGCGACTTCCCCTCCCGGGTCTACGTCCCCAACACCGAGTCCGACACCGTGTCCGTCATCGACCCGAAGACGTACCAGGTGATCGACACCCTCCGGGTGGGACGCCAGCCGCAGCACGTCGTGCCCTCCTGGGACCTGAAGACGCTCTGGGTGAACAACGACCGCGGCAACACCCTCACCCCCATCGACCCCATGACCGGGAAGACCGGCAAGTCGGTCGAGGTGCACGACCCGTACAACCTCTACTTCACGCCCGACGGCAAGTACGCCGTCGTCATGGCCTCCCTCGACCGCGAACTCGTCTTCCGCGACCCGCACACCATGAAGCGCGTCAAGACCGAACCGGTCACCTGCTACGGCGTCAACCACGCCGACTTCTCCCTCGACGGGAGGTACTTCATCGTGTCCTGCGAGTTCAGCGGCGAACTGCTCAAGGTCGACACCGAGAAGATGAAGGTCGTCGCCCAGCAGAAGCTGCCCTTCCAGGGCGCGATGCCGCAGGACGTCAAGGTCTCCCCGGACGGGAAGCGCTTCTACGTCGCCGACATGAAGGCCGACGGGATGTGGATCGTCGACGGCGACACGTTCGGCAAGCCGGCGTTCCTGCCCACCGGCAAGGGCTGCCACGGGCTCTACGTCAGCCGCGACTCCCGCACGATGTACGTGTCGAACCGCGGCGAGGGCACCGTCTCGGTCTTCGACTTCGCCGCGAACGAGGTCACCGAAAAGTGGCGCCTCCCGCAGGGCGGAAGCCCCGACATGGGCGGCGTCTCGGCCGACGGCAAGGTCCTGTGGCTGTCGGGCCGCTACAACTCCGAGGTGTACGCGATCGACACCCGCACCGGGCGCCAGCTCGCCCGCGTCAAGGTCGGCAGCGGACCCCACGGCCTGGCCGTCTACCCCCAGCCCGGCCGCTACTCGCTCGGCCACACGGGCGTCTTCCGGTAGCCGCCCCGCCGGATCCGGCCGCTCGCGTCCACCCGGGAACCTCCGGGTGAGGCGGCTCTCGGGTGGGCGGCGCGCCACACGCCCGCGGGGGCCGTTAATCTGACCTGCGTCAGCAGGACAGGCAAGACAGCACGTATGACCGCAAGGCATCGTCAAGAGGGGCGGATCGGTGGCCGACATCGAAGAGGCGCGCAAGCAGTTCCAGCGGATCGACACGGACGGTGACGGATACATCACCGCGGCCGAGTTCAAGACCGCCCTGGCCCAGGGCGGCGACTGGAACGTCACGGAGTCGGTGGCCGAGGTCATCATCAAGAGCCGTGACCTCGACGGCGACAAGGTTCTGTCGTTCGACGAGTTCTGGGCCCACCTCGACAAGTGAGCCGGCTCGCCGAGCCGAACCGGTGAGGGGGCGCCGCGCGTGCGGCGCCCCCTTCGCCGTGCCGTCCGCCCGCCGCGCACGCTCCGGCGGGCGACGTCCGGCGGGTCAGCCGCCGACGGACGGCAGGCCCGGTTACCGGCAGGCCCGGTTGACGGCGGCCAGCACCGCGCGGACCGCCGCGCCGGCGCCCTCCGCCGCGCCCCAGGCGACGGCCGCGCCCACCCGGCACTCGGCGAAGGCGTCCGTGCCGTCCTCGGCCAGTTCCACCACCTCCGCGTCGACACCGCGCCCGGCGAGTGCGGCGAGCAGCTCGGGCACCGTGCCCGCGTCCTCGAACTCCGACGGCTTCAGGGGCTCCTCGGCCAGGTACGTGTCCCGGAACAGGGCGTACAGCGCGCTCGCGGTCAGCTCCCGGCCGTCGTCGTCCGCCGCCTCCTGCACGACCCGGGAGAAGTCCGGCCGCATGCGCGCGGGCAGGTCCAGGCCGTGCCGGGTGCGCAGCAGATACGCCACCCCGCCCTTGCCGGACTGCGAGTTGACCCGGATCACCGCCTCGTAGGAGCGGCCCACGTCCGCCGGGTCGATCGGCAGGTACGGCACCGACCAGGGGGCCTCGGCCTCCGGTACTCCCAGCTCGGCCGCGTTCCGGGCGTGCCGGGCGAGCCCCTTGCCGATGGCGTCCTGGTGGGTGCCGGAGAACGCCGTGTGGACCAGCTCCCCGGCGTAGGGGTGCCGGGGGTGGACCGGCAGCCGGTTGCACTCCACGACGGCGTCCCGCACGGCGTCCAGGTCGCTGAGGTCGATCATGGGGTCGACGCCCTGGGCGTAGAGGTTGAGGGCGAGGGTCACCAGGTCGACGTTGCCGGTGCGCTCGCCGTTGCCGAACAGGCAGCCCTCGACGCGCTGGGCGCCGGCCAGCACGGCGAGTTCGGCGCAGGCCACGCCCGTGCCGCGGTCGTTGTGCGGGTGCACGGAGAGGATCACGGCGTCCCGGCGGGCGAGGTTGCGGTGCACGTACTCGATCTGGTCGGCGTAGACGTTGGGCGTGGCGATCTCGACGGTGGCGGGCAGGTTGAGGGTCACCGGGCGGTCGGGGCTCGCGTCCCACAGGCGCGTGAGGTCGTCGCACAGTTCGAGGACGAAGTCGGGTTCGGTGAGGTTGAAGGTCTCCGGCGAGAACTGGAAGCGGACGGCGTCGCCGCGCGCCCGGCGCGCCATGCGCTCGGCCGCGTGGCGCACGGTCCGCCGGATGCCGGCCCGGTCCCGGCCGAGCACCGTCTCACGCCACACCGGCGAGGTGGCGATGTACAGGTGGACGACGGCCCGCGGCATCCCCTCGATCGCCTCGAAGGTCCGGTCGATCAGTTCCGGCCGGGCCGGGGTGAACACCACCGGTGTGACGTCGTCGGGGACGGCCCCCGAGGCCGTCAGATGGCGGACGAAGTCGAAGTCCGTGCGGCTGGCGGACGGGTAGCCGACCTCGATCTCCTTGAAGCCGGTCGCCGTCAGCAGGTCGAAGAAGCGGCGCTTGCGGGGCGTGTCCATCGGCTCGGCGAGCGCCTGGTTGCCGTCGCGCAGGTCGACGGGGGCCCACAGCGGGGCGCGTTCGAGCCGGGCCGAGGGCCAGCTCCGGTCGGTCACGGGCACCCGCACCCGCTCGTGGAAGGGGCGGTAGCGGTGGTACGGCATGGGGCTGGGACGCTGCGGGTTCCAGCGGGTCTCGGTGATCAAGTGACGCTGCCTTCGGCTCGGTCGGGCGCAGGACCGGCAGCACGGCGACCCGCGGCGGGGTGCCGGTCGCGTCAGGCCCCGCCGCGGCAGCCGAGGAGAAGGAGACCGCAGAGCGTCATGCCGGGTACGCTATCCACTCCTCAGGTCCTCAGACAAGTGAATTCGCCCGCTTCTTCTCCGCTTCTTCTCCGTACTTCCCCCGAACGCCTCCGCCGCGCGCCTCCCCCATGCCCTTCCGTTACCGTTGCCCTCCCCCTTCGCTCCCTGTCCGCCCACGTCGAAGACAAGTTGGTGCCGCACGTGTCCGCCACGCCGCCCCCGCTCGGCCCGGTCCGTCCCAGCCCCCTCGTCGAACAGGCCGCCGACGCCCTGCGCGCGAGGATCGCCGGCGGACACTGGCCCGTGGGCGCGAAGCTGCCCGGCGAGACCACGCTCGCCAAGGACCTGGGGGTCGGCCGCTCCACCGTCCGCGAGGCGCTGCGCGCCCTCGCCGGCGCGGGTCTGGTCCGGCCCCGGCAGGGCGCCGGCGTCTTCGTCGTCGCGACCGAGCCCGTCGAGGACTGGCCGGCCCGGCTGCGCCGGGCCGCGGTCCGCGACGTGTACGAGGTCCGCACGGCGGTGGAGGTGCACGCCGCGCGGCTCGCGGCGCGTCGGCGCGGGCCCGAGGACCTCGCCGCGATCGAGGCGGCGCTGGCCGGCCGGCGGGCGGCCGCCCGCGCGGACGACACGGCGTTCGTCGACGCCGACATCGCCTTCCACGCGGCCGTGGTCGCCGCCGCCCGCAACCCCGTCCTGGCCGACCTGTTCGCCGAGTTCACCCCGGTGCTGCGGCGCGGCCTGGTCGACCTGCTCGCCCTGACCGGTCTGCGCGAGCACGAACCCGACACCGGCGACGAGGCCCACGAGGCACTGCTGCGCGCGATCCGGGACGGGGACGCGGAGGGCGCGGCGCGGGTGCTGGAACGGGAACTCGCGGACCCGTTCGAAGGGCTCGGGGCGGGGGCGGAATAGGCGCCCGCGGGACGTGGTTGACGCCGTCCAGACGTATGCGTGTGCATTCAAGTGGAGCGCTCACCGTCCTCTGGATCGCTCACCGTCCCCGGATCGCATCGGAAGGCAGGGCCTGTCATGAAGATCGGCATCATCGGCGCGGGCAACATCGGCGGCAACCTCACCCGGCGTCTCACCGCCCTCGGCCACGACGTCTCGGTCGCGAACTCACGCGGCCCGCAGACGCTCACCGACCTCGCCGAGGAGACCGGGGCGACGCCCGTGACCGTCGGCGAGGCGGCGCGCGACGCCGAGATCGTGGTGGTCACGGTCCCGCTGAAGGCGGTCCCCGACCTGCCGTCGGACCTGCTGGACGGCGCGGCCGACGGCGTGGTCGTCATCGACACCAACAACTACTACCCGCGGCAGCGCGACGGCCGGATCGCGGCCATCGAGGACGAGGGCCTCACCGAGAGCCGCTGGGTCGAACACCGGCTCGGCCACCCCGTGGTCAAGGCCTTCAACGGCACGTACGCCCAGGACATCCTGGACCGCCCGCGGCCGGCCGGCGACCCCGGCCGGATCGCGCTGCCCGTCGCGGGCGACGACGCCGCGGCGAAGACGAAGGTGCGCGCCCTCATCGACGCGCTCGGCTTCGACACCGTCGACGCGGGCGGCATCGACGACTCCTGGCGCCAGCAGCCCGACACCCCCGTCTACGGGCTGCGGGCCGGCGTCGAGGCGGTCGCCCAGGCCCTGGCGGAGGCGAGCCCGCAGCGCCCGGAGGCGTTCCGCGGCTGACCGCGCCCGCTCAGCCCGGCGCCCCGCCCCCGGTGGTCCGCCGGACCGTCCGCCGCCGCTGGATCAGCTCGAACAGCTCACGGCACTCCTCGGCGCCCTCGGCGGCGTACGGTCCCAGCCCCTGCGCCGCCGAGGCGAGCGCGGCGCGGAAGTCGTCGGCCCGGTCTGCCTCGACGAGCGCGTCCAGCCGCAGCAGGGAGGACGACAACTCCTTGCGGCGGTCGCCGCCCAGCGCGTTGGCCCGCTGGATGTCCCAGTAGATCTCGGGCGGAGCCGCCAGGATCCGGCAGGCCAGCGCCACCAGGGTGCGGGCCGGGGGCGGGGCGATCCGCATCAGCGTGGGCACGTCCACCGGCGCGGCCAGCAGCGCGTCCACGAACGACAGCACCGCCGCGTGCGGCAGGGCCTGGAGCACGGACATCGCCGCGTCGTGGCCGGCCGGGTCCATGACGCAGACCGTCATCGACCCCGCCTCCAGCCGCGTCCGCGTCCGGTGGACATGGGCGTCCGCCTCGCCGTCCGGGGCGACGACCACGACGGACTGCCCGGCGGAGGGCAGGGTGGGCGAGAACATCGGGTTGACGCCGCGCAGCGGGGCGCGGAGCCCCCGCTCCGACGCGGCCTCGAACAACGGCAGCTGGACCGAGCAGGTGGACACCACCACCGTCCCGGGACCGGTGCATCCGGCCAGCCACGTCAGGCACGCGGCGGCGACGTCCTCCGGCAGCGCGAGGACCACCTCGTCGGCGGCGGCGACGGCCTCGCGCAACCCCGCGCCGGGCGTGCGCGCGTCACCGCTGTGGTCGACGCCGGCACCGAGGCCGGCGGTGGTCACCGTGTCCCCGGTGGCCGTGAGATGCGCGCGGTACCAGCGGCCGACCGTGCCGTCCGCGCCCAGCAGCACGACCCGCCGCCCCGCCGCCGCGCCGCCCTCGTCCGGGCCGCTCACGCCTGCCCCCGCCGCTGCCAGCCGCGCAGCCCGAAGTAGGGCACGCTCGCCTTCACCAGGGTCTCCTCGTACTCCTCGTCCGGGTCGGACTGCGCGGTGATCGCACCGCCGACGCCGAAGCGGGCCGTGCCGTCGCGCACCACCGCGGTACGGATGACGATGTTCAGATCGAGCGCGCCCGAGAAGGACACCCAGCCCAGGGCGCCGGAGTAGACACCGCGCGCGGCGCCCTCCAGCTCGTCGATGATCTCCATGGTCCGCTTCTTCGGCGCGCCCGTCATCGAACCGCCCGGGAAGCAGGCCCGCACCGCCGAGAGCGCCGACTCGGTGCGCCGCAGCCGTCCGCGCACCGTCGACACCAGCTGGTGGACGGAGGAGTAGCTCTCGATCGTGAACGCGTGCGGGACGTGGACGCTGCCCGGGACGCACACCGAGTTGAGGTCGTGCCGCACCAGGTCGACGATCATCAGGTTCTCGGCGCGGTCCTTGCGCGAGGAGCGCAGGTCCTCCCGCAGCGCCGCGTCCTCCTGCGGCGTCGCCCCACGCGGGCGGGTGCCCTTGATCGGCCGCGACTCCACGATGCGGCTCTCGTCGACCCGGAGGAAGGTCTCCGGAGAGGAGCACAGCACCTCGACGTCCCCGGCCCGCAGATAGGCGCCGCGGGGCACCGCGCTGACCGTGCGCATCCGCGAGTAGGCGGGCAGCCCCGCGCCCACGCCGGTCAGTTCGGCGCTGTTGGTGAGGCAGATCTCGTAGCTCTCGCCGTCGGTGATGAGGCGCTGGCTCTCCTTGATCTTCGCCAGGTACGCGGCCCGGTCGTCGCGCAGGTCCAGCAGCATCTCGGACACCGGACCGGGCGCGTAGGCGGCCGCACCGCCCGCGTCCGCCGTGCTCGCCGTCCTTGCCGCGGGCGTCGCGGCCGTCGTCACGGGAGCGGCCGGTGGGGCGAGCGGGGTGCCGAGCGGGGCGGGGGCGGACCGGTCCGCGCCGGCGCCGGGCGCGCGGTCCGGCGTCCCGTCCTCGTCCTCGGGGACGAGCCGGCAGGCGAGGGCGACGCCGCGCCGGTGGTCGAAGACGGTGAACGCGCGCGTGTGCAGGAACCACGCCTCGGGCTCCGGCGAGGAGTGCCGCTCGACGCCCGTGGTGAGCGCCTTCAGCTCGTACCCGAACCAGCCCACCAGACCGCCGCGGAACGGCAGGGGCCAGTCCGCGGGCGCCGTGACCTCCACGGCGTCGACGATCTCCTCCAGCAGCGCGAAGACGTCGCCGGTCACCTCCTCGGTGCGGCCGGGGCCGCGCAGCGTGAGACGGCGTCCGGCCAGGTCGTAGCCGAGGGCGACGTCGCCCGGCTCGCCCCAGGCGCCCATCAGCGAGTAGCGGGAGCCGGGATGCTCACTGCCCTCGGAGTCGAGCCAGAACGCGTAGGGGCGGCCGGCGCAGTGCCGCCGGAAGAACTCCTCGGGCGTGTCTGTCGTGGTGAAGGCCTCGGCCTCCAGCCGCATCCGCAGCGAACCGCCCGCCCCGCGGAACGCCGTCACCGACGGCGGCTCGGCGGCCGCCCGCCCGGCGGCGGGGGAGGCGGGCGGCTGCGCGTCCTCCCCGGCGTGGTGCCGGGCGGCCAGCGCGACGAAGTTGGCGAGCAGGCCGTGGCCGCCCGCCGACTCGACGGACTCCGGGTGGAACTGCACGCCCCATACCGGCCGGGAGCGGTGTGCGAGGGCCATGACCAGCCCGTCGCGTGTCCACGCGGTGCGCTCCAGGGTGTCCGGCAGATCGGTGCTGACCAGCGAGTGGTAGCGCACCACCGGCAGGTCCTGCGGCAGCCCCGCGAACAGTCCGGTGCCCACGTGGGCGACCGTGTCGACGACGCCGTGCGCGGGGACCGGCGCGTGCACCGTGCGCGCGCCGAAGAACTCGGCTATCCCCTGGTGCCCCAGGCAGACGCCGAGCAGCGGCAGCGCGCAGCGCGCGAGGATCTCGCGGCAGACGCCGAAGTCGGCCTCCCGCGACGGCCGTCCGGGGCCCGGTGACAGGACGACGGCGCCGCACTCGTCGAGGGGCAGGGCGTCGTAGCGGGTCGTGTTGGGCACCACGACCGGCTGCACGCCGGTCACTTCGTACAGGTACTGCGCGATGTTGAGGGTGAAGGAGTCGAAGTTGTCGACGACGAGGACCTTCATCGCTCCCCGGCCCCGTCCAGCTCGGCGATCAGCACGTCCTCCTGGGCGCACGTCTCGGCCACGATCCGCTCGTACAGGTCGCCGAGGTACTCCTCGGGCAGCCCGTGGGCGGCCGCGTGGGCGCGGGCCCGGCCGACGACGAGCCCGACGCGCGAGGGCTGCATCATGGGGATCCCGTGCTCGGCCTTGAGTCTGGCGATGTCCAGGCAGAGGTCCATCCGCTCGACGACGAGGGCGAGCAGCCGGCGGTCCAGCTCGTCGAGCCGCTCGCGCAGCGGGCCCAGCACCGTGGCGGCCTCGGCCTCGCCGGCCGCCGCACCAGACGTGATCATCTCAGTCCTCTTCACTTTCATCCCAGAAGAACGGGGCCTTGGCCCGGGTGGTGATGCGCGGGGCGCTCCCGGCGTCGACCGTGAGCCCGGCGAAGCGCGCCGATCCGACGACCTTGCGCAGGGTCTGGTGCCGGCCGAGGGCCGTGCGCGCCGCCTCGCCCGTCAGCGCGCCCAGGGCGGCGCCGCGCAGGGTCAGCCGCAGCAGGCCCCGGCGTGAGCCGAAGCCGACCTGGTAGCGGGCGTCCGGCGGCAGGCCGAGCGCGGTGTCGAACATGGAGCGGGTGACGAGGGTGCCGTCCAGGTTGGCCGACACGTCGTCGCGGGCCCCGATCCGCAGTACCCGGGCGGTCGAGCCGCAGGGGCAGCCGGCGGTCCGCAGGCTCGCGCGGTCGCCGACGAGATAGCGCACCAGCGCGGTCCCGGTGTCGGCCAGCACGGTGACCGCGAGCGCGCCCGCGACGCCGTCCGGCAGCCGCCGGCCGTCGTCGTCGACGACCTCGGCGATCACCAGGTCCTCGTGCACATGGTGGTCGGTGCCGGTCAGATGGGCGCACTGGAACCCGATGGGTCCGGTCTCGGTGGTGCTGTACGCGAAGGACCGCACGGCGCAGCCGGCCTCGGCCAGCAGGTCCGCGGCCGGTCCGGCCATGCGCTCGCCGAGGTAGAACAGCGTGCGCAGCCGCCGCATCTGCGCGGGGATCTCGGCGATCAGGCGCTCGACGTAGCCCGGCAGGCCGACCATCGCGGTGACCGGGAGGTCGTCGATCAGTTCCGCGAGGTGCGGCGCGGGCATGGAGGTGCCGGCCGGGAGCACGGCCGCGCCCCGGCGGGAGAGCACCGCGTCCGCGAAGCCGAACCCGCCGAACAGGTCGCCCGGGGCGAGCGAGTTGAGCACGAACGGGTTGTCGCCCAGCCCGTCGACGCACAGCCCGCGCGCGCCGAGGGCCTCGACCCGCTCGTTGAAGGGGCGGTCGTGCAGCAGGGTCCGCACCCGGCCCGAGGAGCCGCTCGAGCGCAGCACCAGGCGGATGTCGCCCTCGGTGATGCGGTTCGGCGCGCCGGGCGCCGCGCTCCACTCGGCGAGCCGGTCGCGGGACGTGAGCGGGACCCGCTCCAGCCCTTCGGGGGTCAGCGAGTCAGCGTGGGGGCGCAGCGCCGTGCAGGTCGGCGACCGGCGCACGGCGTCGCGCATGAGCGCCAGGTTGCCGGCCTGGACCGCCAGCAACTCCGGGCGCGGCAGCGTGAGATCGGCGAGGAGTCTCACCGTTCCTCCATCCGTAGGGTGATGGCCCGGCAGGCCCGCTCGGCGGCGGCCGCGGCAGTCGCGGTGTCGGGGCCGACGGCGACGACCTCGCCGAGCCGGTCCCAGCTCGCGGTGGCCGGGCGCACGGTGTCGCCGGGGCCCGTCCAGAGGCGCACGCTGTGCACGCCCGGCAGCGCGGCGGCCTCGGCCGTGCCGTCGACGGCGGCGACCCGGCCGGCGCGGTCCGCCAGCAGGTACCGCTTCACGGCGGCTGCGCCGAGCGGCGTCGCCGCGGGCGGCAGCGGCAGGCCGCAGGCGTGGGCGAGCATGTCGGCCTCCATGTCGCGCCCGGTGACCAGCGTGAGCAGGGCCGGGATCTCGTCGCCGCCGGTACGGGCGTGCGACTCGACGAGGTGGACGTCCGTGGCGCCGACGATGACCTCGGTGTGCGCGGGGCCCTCGGCCAGCCCGACATGGTCGAGGAAGGCGACGACCCGGTCGACGACCGCCCGCCGCCGCCCGGCGTCGAGATCGGCCGGCACGAGATGGCCCGTCTCGACGAACGCGCCGCCGACGAGCTTGCGCACCACCGCCCGCACCTCGTGGACGCCGCCGCGGCTGAACGTCTCGACGCTGAACTCCTCGCCGTGGGCGAAGGGTTCGACGAGATAGCCGGTCACGGGCAGCACCTCGTGGTACCGGTGGCCGTTGCGCAGCGTCTCACGCACCCGCCGCCAGGCGTCGTCGAGGCCTTCGGGGCCGTCGACCTTGAGCACGCCCAGGCTCGCGGAGCCGTCGACGGGCTTGAGGATGAGCGGCCAGCCGGCCTCCCCGGCGACCCGGAGCGCGTCCTCGGGACCGGTCAGCCGGGCCCAGGGAGAGCGCAGCACGGGGCTCTTGTCGAGCACCTCGTGGGTCCTGGCCTTGTCGCGCAGCAGCGCGGCGACGCCGGTGCCGGGCGCGGTCAGTCCCAGGTCCAGGGCGGCCGCCTCGGCGGCGGCGCACGCGGGCTCGTGGTTGCTGCACACCCCGGCGAAGCCGAACTCCTCGTGCAGGGCGCGGGCCGTGGCCACGACGCCGGGCACGTCGAGCAGGTCGGCGCGCACCGAGCGCAGGCACAGCGGGTCCAGCGAGGGGTCGGTCATGGTGGGCGCCTGGAGGTGCACCACGTCCAGGCCGAGGGCCAGGGCCTTGTCGACGACCCGGCGGCTGCCGCTGAGCAGCAGGAGCACGGGACGGCGGGGGGCGGGGGATGTCACAGGGCGTTCTCCCTCACGAGCGGAGAGCGGCGGGCCAGGGCGACGCAGTACTTCATGGCGAAGGACGCGACGAGGAACAGGGCGCCGAGGACCAGCCAGCCCCAGGAGCCGTGCGACAGCAGGAGCCAGGTGAGGGCGAGCGGGCCGACCGCCTCGGCGATGGTGGAGCCCATGCCGAAGAACCCCTGGTACTCGCCGTACCGGCCGTCCGCCACCAGTCGGAAGCTGATCTCGTTCATGCTGGAGATCTGCCGGATCTCGCCGAAGGTGAGGACCGTCACCGCCAGCAGCAGCACCCCGCCCGCCGCCCAGGGCGAGGAGGGCAGCCCGGACAGCGAGTACAGCGCCATGCCGGTGAACAGCAGCAGCCCGCCGACGCGCAGGCTGCGCACCCCCGCGTCGACGCTGGTCACCGCCTTCGAGGTGCGGTACTGCAACGCCACCACCAGGCCGGTGTTGACGACGAAGACGGCGGCGATGCTCCACTCCGGCGCGTGCGTCTCGCGGGCGATCCACAGCGGCAGCGCCACGTCGATCAACGGGACGTGCAGCATCAGGACGAGGTTGACGAGGCTGACGGCGGCGTAGCCGCGGTCTCGGAACACCCCCAGCGGCGAGCCGCCGACGCCGGGGGCCGCGTCGCCGTCCGGCGCGGCGGCGGCGCCGCGCGAGGTCCGCGGCACCTTGAGCAGCAGCGCCGCGGCGAGGAAGAACGACAGCCCGTCCGCGGCGAACGCCAGCCGGTAGGAGGTGTCGGTGTCCACGGCGATGACCAGCGCGCCCAGCGCCGCCCCCACCGCCAGACCGGCGTTGGCGGTCGCGATCAGCACCGCCCGTACCCGGGTGACCTGTGCGGCGGGGAACGAGCGGGCGATCAGCGCGGAGCGGGCGGACATGGTGCCCTGCGTGGAGACCGCCAGCAGACAGGCCCCCACGAAGAACAGCGGCACGTTGGAGGTCGCCAGGTACAGGCACAGCGACAGGCCGGCCACCGAGAGCAGGGTGACGGCGACGGTGCGGGCCTCGAACCGGTCCGAGAGATGGCCGACCGGCACGCTGAGCACCATGGCCAGCAGCCAGGACGCGGTGAGCGCGGCCCCGTAGGTGACCGGCGCCAGTCCGACCACCCGGGTGAAGTACAGCGCCGCGCAGACGTAGAACAGGCCGTCGCCGAAGTAGGTGACGAAGTGCGACACGGCGAGCGGACGCACCACCGGCCCCAGCGCCGGGCCGGGCGGCGCCGGGTCCTGCGCCGCGGCCGGCGAGGTGGATTGCTCAGTCACGGGCGCCGGGCTCCTGACCGTCTCCGTACGGCCCGCTCTCCTCCAGCGTCTGCGCGAGAAGGGTCAGATCCTCCTCGCTGTGCAGGGCGGACAGCGCGAACCGCAGCAGGGACCGGCCCTGCGCCACCGTGGGGTAGAACGCGGGAAGCATGATCACCCCGCGCTCCTTGAGCCGCCGCACGGCGCGCAGCCCCTCTTCCTCGGTGCCGAACTCCGCGCCGCGCACGGGCGTGCGCAGACCGGCGTTGGACAGCCTGCCGCCGGTCAGTTCGTCGAGCCGGGCCGCGTTCGCCCACAGCCGCCCCTGGAGCGCGGTGATCTCGGGGGAGAGGTGGATGCGGGCCGCCGCCACGTTGGCGGCCATCATCGGCACCATCACCGAGTGGCCGAAGACCAGCGGGTTGGCGAGTTTCCTGACGACGGCGACGTCGTCGCCCGACGCCACCAGCAGGAAGCCGCCCGAACCGCCGAAGCCTTTCGACAGCGAGCCGGCCAGGACGACGTTGTGGGGGAGCTTGCCCCCGAGCGCGTCGAAGGCGTAACCGCAGCCGCCGGCGCCGTCGATGGAGATGCCGTGGGCGTCGTCGACGTACAGGTACCCGCCGGCCGACGCGGTGCGCTGCGCCAGGTCGTGGACGGGGACCAGGCCGTTCATCGAACCGACCCCGTCCACCAGCAGGACCGGGGTGCGTCCCTCCCCGGTCGCCCGCCGCAGCGCCTCGTCCACCGAGGCGGGGTCGTCGGAGCGGAACCGGTCGACCGGGCCGAACTGCTCGAAGATCCCCCGCAGCACCTGCATGGAGGCGTGCGCGGTCCGGTCGACGAACAGGTGCGGGCCGCCCTGCACGGGGTAGCTGGGCAGCGACCCCGACGCCAGGAGCGGCAGCACGCCGAGGTGGACGTTGCTGGTGGAGGTGAACACGCAGGGGGTGGCGCCCGGATAGACCCGGCCGAGCAGCTCCTCCAGCTCGGGCAGGTAGGACGGCCGCATCCGGTTGCGCGAGGACGACAGGTGCACGCCGAAGCGGCCGACGGCCTCCACCACGGCCTGCGCCAGCGCGGGGTGCGACTCCAGCCCCAGGTAGGAGCAGGAGACGAACTCCGTGGCCGTGGAGCCGTCCTGGAGGGTGACCCGCTTGCCGTCGCGGGAGACCACGGTGTGCCCGGTCAGCCCCTCGGCGAAGCACAGGTCCAGGGCCGAGGACGTGCGGTCCCTGCGGGTGGTCAGCCAGTTCTGCGTGGTCGGGGACGCGCTCACGGGGTTCCCTCCTGGTCGGCACGGCGGGCGACCGTGATCCTCGGTTCTCCTGCGGTGTCGGCGAACGTGGTGACGTCGTCGAAGGCGCCGCCGAGCAGGAGCGCGCGCACCTGCTCGGGCTGCGCCCGGTCGTGTTCGAGCGCCAGCCGCCCGCCGGGACGCAGCGCGGCGGCTGCGAGGCGGGCGATACGGCGGATCAGGTCGAGCCCGTCGGCGCCGCTGTACACGGCGGCCCGCGGCTGGTGCTCGGACCACTCGGGCAGCAGCCGCACGTCGGGGGAGACGTAGGGCGGGTTCGCGACCACCAGGTCGGTGCGGCCGGTGAAGGCGTCGAGGCAGCCCGGCTCCGTGAGGTCGGCGGCGAGCACGCCGACCGTGCCCAGGACGTCCTCGTGGCGTGCCACGTTGCGCCGCAGGTACTGGAGGCAGGTGTCGTCCCGCTCCACGCACGTCACCCGCGCGTCGGGGCGCCGCCGCGACAGGGCGAGGCCGAGCGCTCCGACGCCCGAGCACAGGTCGAGGGCGACGCCCTCGTGCGGCAGCGCCCTGCCGTCGGCCGCCCACGCCACCAGCGCGGTGCTCTCGTGCCGGGGCACGAACACCCCGCTGCCGACGACGAGTTCGAGGCCGTCGAACTCGACCGAGCCGGTGATGTGCCCGAGCGGGATGCGCCGGCAGCGTTCGGCGACGGCGGTCTCGAAGCGGGCCACGGACGCCGCGCCGCCGCCGGTGAGGAAGCGCTCCTCGAGGGCGGCGAGGTCGCCGTCGACGTCCCACACGCCCGCCTCGGCCAGCCGGGCGCGGGCCGCGTCCCGCACGGACCGGATGTCCTGCGCCGTCGTCATCACGACCACGCCGCGTAGTACCGGGTGAGGGAGGCGCGGATGCCGTCGGTCATCGCGGCGACCAGCTCGGCCGGGGGCGTGAACGACGGGTGCAGCTCCTCCACCAGCGAGCCGTAGAACCGGCGCAGATGACGCTCGATGCGCGGCGGCCACTCCGGCGTGACGTTCCACTTGTACTCGTAGCCGGTGGCCATCATGTGCTCGACCGCCGTGGTGACGACCTGCTCGCGGGTCCCGCCGGCCAGCGGGGCGCGCACCGGCGAGAACGACGACAGGAAGTCGTACTCGCTCGTGCCGCCCTCGACGAGGGTGGCGATGTGCCGGGCCAGCAGCGGGGACTGGTGCAGTCCGTCGCGGTAGGTGCCGGTGGCCAGCCACAGCCCCTCCGCGCCGGCGTTGCCGATCAGCGGGAAGCCGTCGGCGGGCACGGGCCGGTTGCCGACCTGCACGGACAGCAGCGAGGCCTCGGACAGGTCGGTGTGCAGCTGGTCCACCGCGCAGCCGAGCAGGAACTGCAGGTCGCCGACGGCGGCGAAGCGGCGCGGCTGCTCGGAGATGATGTTGGTGGCGCCGAGGTAGAGCACCCCGTCGGCGCGGGGCACGGCGTGCAGGCCGCAGGCGAAGGCCCGGTTGGGGGTGCGCACCACGGACGAGGGCAGCGCGCGGTCCTCGGTCTCCACCAGCACCGAGACGCCGTACCCGCTGACCATGGGCGGCATCTGGGCGCGGGCCTCGGCCACCTCGTCCAGCAGCGTCAGGGACCTGGCGCCTGCGGCCACCACGACGTGGTCGGCGGGCAGGACCTCCCCGTTCGCCAGCTCGACGCCGGTCGCGCGGCCGCCGCTGACCCGGACCCGCAGCGCCTCGGCGTCGACCACCCGGCCGCCCGACTTCACCAGCGCCTGGTCCAGCTTGACCAGCAACCGGTGGGAGTCCACGGCGTGTTCGCCCGGGATGTACATGCCGCGCAGGGAGCGCGAGAGGTCGTTCGGGGCCAGCCAGTCCAGGTCCTCGGGGTCGGCGGTCTCGTAGGGCTCCTGGTACTCCCGCAGCGTCGCCTCGATGGCGCGGAAGTTGCCGGAGTCGACGGCGGCCGAGCCCATCGTGTTGAGGAGGACGAAGGTGCCGTCGGCGCTGAAGAGCGTGCGCGAGTCGCCGGAGTCCTGGCTGAGGCGCTCGTCCCACTCGGTCCAGTAGCGGCGGGCCCGGTGGTCCATGTCGAGCTTGGCCCGGCCGTGGTCGCTGGCCAGCAGCGACGTGGTGACCTCGCCGAAGCAGCCGAGCATCGCGCCGGCGGCGAGCGAGGCGGCGTAGGGCCGGTTCTCCCGGCCGACGCGCGTGACCTGGAATCCGCGGCTGCTCAACTCGTAGGCGATGGAGGCGCCCACCGCTCCGTTGCCGACGACGACGGCAGTCTGCTGTGGCCCTGCGTACATGGTTCTCCTCGTGTCTACGGGCACGGAGGCGCCGCTCGGCGCGTGCTCCGGCCGTGAGAAAGGGTGGGGATGTCGTCGTGCCCGGACGGGCGTCAGACGGTCGCTCGGACCGCGTTGTCCTGAGCCACGTGTCCGCCACCGCGCGCACGCCTGCCACAGGGGCGTGGTGCGCGGTGTGAAGGGCGGGCGGCCTCGCGGTCCCGCCGGGGCGTGGGTACTGCCACGCCGCCTAGACGTCCGCTTTCGGCAGCCTGAGGGGGCCGCTTCCGAAACGGGATGGGAAATGGGGTGGAGGTCCAGTCCGAAGATCCCCCGACAAGGGCCCGGGACTGTGCACTTCGCCGCATTGCCTCATGTTCCCCCGTTGCAGTTGCCACTGGCCAGGTAGCGCCGTGGAGTCTAAGTTGCGCATGATGGGGTGTCAATCCTATGAATAGGGAAGCGGTTCCCATGAATTTCGCGATTTCCCAGCCGGTGACGACGGACCGGCTGGTCCTGCGTCTGTTCACGGCGGACGACGTCGACGACATGCACGCCTATCAAGGGCTGCCCGAAGTCGCCCGGTTCCTCTACCGGCCGCCGCGTGACCGGGCGCGCTGCGCCGAGGTCATCGAGCGCATCGGGCAGGGCACGCACTGGAAGGAGGACGGCGACAACCTCACCCTGGCGGTGTGCCGCCGCGACACCCCGGGGGTGATCGGCGAGGTGCAGGTGACGCTGTCGAGCGCGTACGCCCGGCAGGCCGAGATCGGGTGGGTCTTCCATCCGGACCACGGGGGCCGCGGCTATGCCACGGAAGCCGCGCTCGCCCTGCGTGACCTGGCCTTTCAACAGCTGGACGTGCACCGGTTGTTCGCCCGCATCGACGCCGACAACTCGGCCTCCGAGCGGATCTGCGAGCGGCTGTCGATGCGCCGGGAGGCCCATCTGATCGAGAACGACCGCGACGACCGGGGCTGGGGCAGCGAGTACGTGTACGCGGTCCTCGCCCGGGAGGTCGCCCCCGCCGGCACCGACTAGGACCCGCGTCGCCGGCCCACGGGCCGGGCCCGGACGACAGGCGCTGTTTCCGGACATATTCATGGCCGAATTCCCGGCGTGCGGCTTCGGCCGCCACCTGACCGGAATGTTGCTTGACTTGTTCGGATTCCCCCGGGGCGAAGTCGTGTCGAACCTCGTCAAGGCCGTGCATCTCCGCCGTGATCGGCGGGGTGCGCGGCCGTTTTCGTTCCCGGTGGTCCTTCTTCCGGCGCGGTGGCGTTCACCTCTCCGCGGTGTTCCGCGGCCGGATTGCGTTGCGCAACGGCTCCTTCACCGGCCTACCGTGAAGGGAGCAGGTGCAGCAGAGAAACGGGGGAACGTTGATCAGCTACAGTGCGACCGCCGATGACGTCGCGAAAGTTCGATTTTCAATGTCTCCGCTCGGGGAAACCGTTTACAGCTTTCGCATGCTGGCGTCCCCCGAGCGCAGAAGGCAGCACCAGCCGTGGGTGGACGACGTCCTGCACCGGCTGAAGGGCCTCGACCTGCGGCCCCTGCGGGCCGTGATCCCGCCCACCGGATACGTGCCGGACTTCCTCACCCCACCGCCCACCGGCACGCCCTCCAGCTTCGAGAACGAACTGGAGGCGGTGCGCGCCACCCGCCTGTCCCACTTCGTGGACGAGCTGGCCTGGATGGTGGGCGACACCGGGACTCCGCTCGCCTGGCGCCGGGAGACGGCGCCGCTGCACCGGCAGATGCTGGACGAGCCCGGGAAGGCCCTCCAGCAGATCACCCAACGGCTGCGCGCCTACTGGCGGGTGGCCCTCGAACCGTCCTGGCACAAACTGCACGCCGGGCTCGTGTCCGACGTCCGCTCACGGATGCGGGTGATGGAGAACTCGGGGGCGGCCTCCGTCTTCTCCACGCTCAACGAGCGCATCGGCTGGCAGGACGACCGCCTCGTCGTGCGCAGCAGCTACGTGTTCGAGGAGTCGCTCAACGGCCAGGGCATCGTCCTGGTGCCGAGCGTCTTCTGCGGCCCGGAGGTGCTGACCATGCTGCCGCCGCTCCAGGCGATGATCGTGTACCCGCGGCCGGGGGTCGCCGACATCTGGCGTCACCACGGCGAGGACCGCCCCAGCCCGCTCAGGGCGCTGCTCGGCGGTGTCCGCGCCGCCGTCCTCGAAGCCCTGGTCACGCCCTCCTCGACGGGTGAGCTGGCCGCCATGGTCGACGTCACCCCGGGCGCCATCAGCCAGCACGTCTCCGTGCTCAGAGGCTGCGACCTGGTCACCAGCCAGCGGTCGGGGCAACGGGTGGTGCACGCCCTCACGGAAACGGGTGAAGCGCTCGTCCGCGGGGCCGAACACTCCGCCGGCCGCACCGTCTGACGACCGGCCGGCCCCCGCGACGCGGGGCGGCCGGACGCCGGGATGCGGGACACCGGGCCGCCGCACGGCCGGACCCGGCGATGCCGGGCTCTGCGATGCCGGACGGCCGGACTCCGTGACGCCGGGCTCCGGGCCGCCGGGCGGCCGGACTCCGCGAGGCGGGACACCGCGAAGCCGGGCCGCTGTCGCGACGCCGGACAGCGAAGTCCGGCCGCCCGGCGGCCGCCCGGCCGGTCCGCCCACCGCGGCCTGCCCGCGGGCGGTCGTCGGCGCCTGCCCGAGGACGGTCGTCGGCGCCTGCGCGCGGGCGGACGTGGGCGCCTGCGATCCGGCCGGCTCGCCCTCTGTGAACCGGCCGTCGCGCCCCCTGTGATCCGGCCGGCGCTCCTCCTGTGACCCGGCCGGCTCGCCCGCTGTGAACCGGTCGCCGCACTCCCGCGATCCGGTCGTCGGCTCCCGCTGCGATCCGGTCCTCGCACCCCCTGTGAGCTGGGCGTTCCGGCGTTCCGGAGCGTCGGCGGCGGCCCCTGCGCACCGGCCGCCTCGCGCTCCCGGACCGGCCGGCGGCCGCGTGCGTGAGCGGCTTCGTGCGGAGCTTTTAGCCTCAGCTAAAAGCTTTGGGAGGCCTTCGCGCCGTGTGTTTGGCTCACAGGGCCACCTTGGCGGGACGCTGGGCAACGGCGCCGAGCGGTCCCGCCGACCGAAGTCCTGAACAGACGCGCGGCCGTACTGGGCCGTGCCTCCCCGACACCGGGAGGACCCCACACCCGACGGAACCAGCCCGTTGCACCACGACGTTCAGAAAGGCACAGGCATGACGACGACCTCGAGCCCTGAAGCCGGGCTGGCGGGTCCGCACGCCGAACCCCACTGCGAAGACGCGACGTCGCTCCACACCCCGAGGACCCGGACCGACATCCGCGTCCGGGGTGCGCGGCACGCACGCAAGCACGGCGCCGACGGCCCGTCCACGAGGCGGACGCACGACCTGACCGTCCAAGAGGCACGTCCAGTGGAGGAGTTCGTGACCGACGCGCCGGACACCGGCGGCAGGGTGCACGCCCGGGACGTCGCCTCATGAGCCGCCCCGTCCGCACCCTCCTCGTCGACAACTACGACTCGTTCACCTACAACCTCTACCAACTCCTCGGCGAGGTGAACGGCCAGCCGCCCGTCGTCGTCCGCAACGACGTCGACTGGTCCGCCCTGCACCTCGGCGACTACGACAACATCGTCGTCTCGCCGGGCCCCGGGCGCCCCGACCGGGACCGTGACTTCGGCGTCGGGAGCCGCGCGATCCGCGACTCCGGACTGCCCGTGCTCGGCGTCTGCCTCGGACACCAGGGCATCGCCGCCCTGTTCGGCGGCACGGTCCAGCACGCCCCCGAGCCGATGCACGGCCGGCTGTCGCGGATCCTGCACAACGGCGAGGACCTCTTCGCCGGGCTGCCCTCGCCGTTCTCCGCGGTCCGCTACCACTCCCTCGCGGTCTCCGCGCTCTCCGACGAACTGGAGGGCGTCGCCTGGACCGAGGACGGCGTCCTCATGGGGCTCAGGCACCGCACCCGCCCGGTGTGGGGCGTCCAGTTCCATCCCGAGTCCATATCCAGCGAGTTCGGCCGCGAACTGCTCGCCAACTTCCGCGACCTGTCCCTCCGGCGCGCGTCGGACGGGACGCCGGCCGAGTCGCCGTACCGATTGCACACCCGGCGGCTGGACCACGCGCCCGACACGGACGCGGTGTACGCCGAGCTGTTCGCCGGCCGGCCGCACAGCTTCTGGCTCGACAGCGGCTCCCACGCCGACGGCGACTCACGCTTCTCCGTCCTCGGCGACGGCAGCGGTCCGCTCGCCGAGTACCTCACCTACCGGGTCGCCACCGGCACCGTGCGCATCGAGCGGACCGGCCGCCCCGACGAGTACGTGACCAGCGGCTTCTTCGACCACCTGGACGCCGAGTTACAGCGGCGCGCGCTGCCGGCCGACCCACGGCTGCCGTTCTCCTTCAACCTCGGCTACGTCGGCTACCTCGGCTACGAACTCAAGGCCGAGGCCGGAGCGAGCGCCGCGCACACCGCGCCCACCCCGGACGCGGCGCTGCTCTTCGCCGACCGCGCCGTCGTCGTCGACCACAGCGCGCGCTGCACCTACCTGCTCTGCCTCGGCACCGGCCCGGACGACACGGACGCCGTCAAGTGGCTCGACGCCACGGCGGGACGACTCGCCGTGCTGCCCGACCAGACCGACCGCGAGCGCACCCCGCTCACCGAGGCGCCCCCGCTCGCCGTCGCCGCGCTCGCGCAGCGCCACGACGAGCAGGAGTACCTGGACCGCGTCGGACAGTGCCTGGACAAGATCCGCGACGGCGAGTCGTACGAGATCTGCCTGACGAACATGGTCTCCACGCCCACCGTCATCGACCCGCTGGCCACCTACCGGCTGATGCGGGACATCAGCCCCGTCCCCTACGGCGCGCTCCTGGACTTCCCCGAGGCGGCCGTGCTCAGCGCGTCCCCGGAACGGTTCCTGAGCATCGGCACGGACCGGATCGCGGAGTCGAAGCCCATCAAGGGCACCCGTCCGCGGGGGACCACCCCCGAGCAGGACCGCGAGCTGCGGGACGGTCTGCTGGCCAGCGAGAAGGACCGCGCCGAGAACCTGATGATCGTGGACCTGCTCCGCAACGACCTCAACACGGTGTGCGAGGTCGGATCGGTGCACGTCCCCAAGCTGTTCGACGTGGAGACGTACGCGCCCGTCCACCAGCTCGTGAGCACCGTGCGGGGCACGCTGCGCGAGGGGGTGTCGGCGGTGGACTGCGTGCGGGCGTCGTTCCCGGGCGGGTCGATGACCGGCGCGCCCAAGCTGCGGACCATGGAGATCATCGACCGGCTGGAGGGCGGGGCCCGCGGGGTCTACTCCGGCGCGCTCGGCTGGTTCTCGCTGGCCGGCGCCGCCGACCTCAGCATCGTGATCCGCACGATCGTCGCCACCGACGAGGGCGCCTCCTTCGGCGTCGGCGGCGCGGTGATCGCGCTGTCCGAGCCGGCCGAGGAATACGAGGAGACGCTGGTGAAGTCGCGGACCATGACCGCGGCCATCGCGGCAGGCACGGCCCGCGCCGTGCCGTCGCCGGGCGAGGCGGTGGACGCGTGAGCGCCGCCCTGGACCTGCCGGCCTCGCTGACCCGGACGCCGCGGGCGGTCCCCGCGGACGCCGGGGAGGCGGAGGTGCGCGCGCTGCTCGCCGACCTCGACGGCCAGATCATCACGCTGGTGCTGCGCCGGGCGGAGCTGGCCCGCTACGACCAGTCGGCGCGGCGCCTGTCGGGTCTGCCGGCCTCGGAGCTGGCCTGGGAGAACGCCGTGCTGGGACGGTACGCCGACGCGCTCGGCCGCCAGGGGGCCGACATCGGGCGGGCGCTGCTCATGCTGTCGCGGCTCCCGCCGGCCCATGCGTCGGCAGGACGGGGGGCGCCGCAGAAGGAGTGAGGTCCCGAAGCGGCGGACGGGGTGCGTAATGCCGGAAGCACCCTCGGAGGATTCTGCCGTCGAGTGCCGGGAGAATCGTCCTCGGGTGCTTCCGTGCGCCCTCGTTCGGTGAGGGCCGAAGCGGCTCAGAGACCCATGATCTCCGGATGGTCGGCCAGTTTCGCGAAATGCTCGGCCGGCCGGGAAATCAATTTGCGCTGCGTCAGGTCGATGAGTCCGGCGACGCTGGACAATTCGCAGGCGAGGACGCCGTCGGTGCGCCGGATTTCCTGTTCGACGCGGAAGGTCTTTCCCTCGCCCCAGATCCATTGACAGGTCACGTCGACCTCGTCGCCGCCGCGCAGCTCGTGGCGGAAACGCATCGTGTTCTCCAGCACGGCCGGGCCGATCTGCGTCGCGATCAGCTTGTCCTGCGAGATCCCGGCCGCGCGCAGGCTCTCCCAGCGCAGATGCTCGCAGTACTGCAGATAGACGGCCTGATTCAGATGTCCCTGTGTGTCGAGTTCGTAGCCCCGTACGGTGAGCCGCAACTGGAACGGTTTCGTCATGTGCAGTCGACCTCCTCCTGTGGATGGATGAATTCCTACCGCATGCAGTTGGGGCGGGCAAGGCCGCCTCGGTGCACGGAAATCCATGTGATGTGGATCACGTGCGAAACTCGCTTGACTCGTCGAGATTTTGGAGTGGTAGCGTCATGGCCATGCTGGAAAATGAAGGGATATGTTGATGGTGGGTATAGTGCCCGCCTTTCTGGAAATGGCTCGCACCTTTCCTGAAAAGTGCGCCGTCGAATGTGACGGACGTGAAGTGACCTATGCGGAACTGGCCCGCCGGGTCCGTGCGACCGCCCGCGAGCTGGGGCCCGGCCCCGGACCGGTCGGGGTCCTGACGGACCGCTCCGAAGCCACCGTCGTCGCCCTCCTGGGCATCATGGCCGCGGGCGGCGTCTACGTCCCCGTCGACCCGGCCTTCCCCGCCGCCCGCCGGCAGGCGCTCCTGGAGGCGGCCGGCTGCACCCGCGTCCTCGACCCGTCCGACCCGTCCGGGGCGGGCCCGGAGGCGGAGGACCCGGAGGCGGAGGACCCGGAAGCGCCCGCGTACACGCTCTTCACCTCCGGATCGACCGGGAAGCCCAAGCCCGTCCTCACCCCGCGGCGCGCCATCGCCGCCTCGGTGGCCTCGCTGCGCGACCTCTTCGCCCTCACCCCCGCGGACCGGGTCCTTCAGTTCGCCTCGCTCAACTGGGACACCTGTCTGGAGGAGATCCTCCCCGCGCTGACGACGGGCGCGACCCTCGTCTTCCACCGGGAGGCGTACACCGGCTCGATCCCCCGGCTGCTCAGGGCGGTCGCCGCGAGCGGCGTCACCCTGCTCGACCTGCCGACCGCGTTCTGGCACGAACTCGTCCGCCACCTCACCGACAGCGACGAGCAACTGCCGGGCTGCGTACGCACGGTGGTCATCGGCGGCGAGGCCGTGAGCCCCGCCCGGCTCGCCGAGTGGCGGGCCCGCGACACCGCGCGCGTCCGGCTCGTCAACACCTACGGGTGCACCGAGACGACGCTGATCACGCACGCCGCCGACCTGCACGGCCCCGAGGCGCCCGGACCGGGCTCCTGGTGGGGCGAGCACGGCGGCGTCCCGGTCGGCAAGGCGCTGCCGCACGTCGCCGACGCCATCGGCCCGGACGGCGAACTCCTGGTCGGCGGACCGGCGCTGGCGCTCGGCTACCGGGATCTGCCCGAGATCACCGCCGAGCGCTTCGTCACCCGCGAAGGCCCCGAGGGACCCGTGCGCTGGTTCCGCACCGGCGACCGGGTCACCCGCCGGCCGGACGGACACCTGGTCCACGAGGGCCGCCTGGACGCCGAGTTCAAGGTACGGGGCATCCGGGTCGACCCCGGCGAGATCGAGGCCCACCTGACCGCCCATCCGGAGGTCGGCGTCGCCGTCGTCGTCGGCACCCGGGTCGAGGACCGCACGACCGTGACCGCGTACGTGGTGCCCCAGCGGGCCGGCGCCGACGACGCCGCCCTCGCCCGCCAGGTCCTGCGCGACCTGCGCGCGAGCGTGCCCGGCCATCTCGTGCCCCACCGGGTCACCGTCGTCCCCGGACTCGTCCACACCGCCGGCGGAAAGATCGACCGGCTCGGCACCCACCGACGTCACTCACCCGCCGCCGCACCGTCCGCCCCGGCGGAACGCCCCGGCGGCCTCACAGAACAGGACAACCGATGAGTCCCGACGACATGGTCGCCATCTTCCGCAGGGTTCTGGAGACCGACGGCGTCACGGCGGACACCGACTTCTTCGAGTCCGGCGGCGACTCCCTCATGGGCACCCGCGTGCTGAGCGCCGTCGCCCGCGCCCAGGGAGTGGAGCTGACCTTCGACGACCTCCTCGGGGCCCCGACGCCCGCGCTGCTCGCCGACCGCGTCGCGAGCGTGGCCCGATGAGCCCGGCCACGAACGCCCCGGCCGGCGCCCCGGCGCGGGTCGTCGTCGTGGGGGCGGGGCTCGCGGGCCTCACCGCCGCCGCCGACCTCGCCCGGCGCGGCGTCGACGTCCAGGTCCTCGAAGCCCGCGACCGGGTCGGCGGCCGCACCCACGGCATCGAGGTCGCCCCCGGCGACTGGGCCGACGCAGGCGCCGCCTACCTGGGCGAGCGGCACACCGAACTGCTCGCCCTGATGGGCGTCTGCGGCCTCAAGACCGCGCCCACCGTCATGGAGGGGGACAGCCGCTTCGACGTCTCCGGCGCGGACCGCGCCGACAGCGTCCCCGGACGCTTCCCGCCGCTGAGCGGCGTGGCGCTGGGTGAGCTGTTCGACCTGCTGGACGAGGTCACCCGGTCCGTGCGCGTGGACGCCCCCTGGCTCACCCCCAACGCCGCACGCCTCGACGCCATGACGGCCGCGGAGTGGGCGGACAGCCGGCTGCGGCACCCGGACAGCAGGCTGTTCTTCCCGCTGTTCCTCGGCGAGATGATGGCCGCCGCCCCCGCCGACGTGTCCGTCCTGCACATGGCCTTCTACCTGCGCTCCGGCGGCGGGCTGCGCTACCTCAACGCCTTCGCCGGGGGCGCCCAGGAGTGGCGGATCGACGGCGGCGCGCACCGGCTCGGCGAGGCCCTCGCGGCCGGGCTGGGCGACCGGGTGCGCCTGTCCGAGCCGGTCACCGCGGTGGAGCAGGACGACGACGGCGTGACGGTGCGCTCCGCGAGCGGCGTCACCCGCGCCGACGCGGTGATCGTCGCGCTGCCCCCGGTCCTCGCCGACCGGATCGACTACTCGCCCGCACTGCCCGCACCGCGCTCGGGGGAGCGCACCGGCCCCGGCTGCGCGGTCAAGGTCCATCTGATCCACCCGTCCCCGCTGTGGCGCGAACAGGGCCTGTCCGGCTGGTCGGTGAGCGCAGAGGGTCCGCTGCTGTCCACGGTCGACGACTCGCCCGACGGCGGCGCGGGCATCCTGACCGGCTTCGTCACCGGCGACGAGGCCCGCCGCTTCGCCGCGCTGCCCCTCGCCGAACAGCGGGCCGCCGCCGTCGCGCAGGCCCGCCGGCTCTTCCCCGACCTGCCCGAACCGATCGGCTTCCATGTGACCGACTGGGTCAACGACCCCTACAGCCGCGGCTGTTACGCCGCCCTGTTCGGCCCCGGCGACTGGTCGGCGCTCGGCCCCCACCTGACCCGCCCGCACGGCCGCGTCCACTGGGCCGGCACCGAGACCAGCACCGAGTTCTTCGGGCTGATGGAGGGCGCCGTCCGATCCGGCCACCGGGCCGCCGCGGAACTGACCGCCCCCCGCTAGCGGGCCGCCGACGGGCCGCTTCCGCCCCGGCCCGAGTCACGTCACGAGACCACCCCGACATTCTCTGGAGAGCACCGTGACCACCAGCCCGATCGCCCCGCTCGCCGTCCGGCGTCAGTTCATGACCGACCCCGCCCTGGGAGCCGGCAACTTCCTTCAGAAGGCGCTGGAGGCGAACCCGAACAACACCGTCCCGTACGCCTTCACCCACAGCACCGACCACCGGGGCGAGGTCGTGCTGCGCGGCCACAGCCTGCGCGACCTGGCCGCGCTGCGCGACCGGTACGCCCACTGGTACCTGGCCAACGGGGTCCGCCGGGGCGAGCCGGTCGCCGTCGTCGTCGCCGAGGGCCTCGAACCCCTGCTGCACTTCCTGGCGCTCACCGCCCTCGGCGCGGTGCCCGCCCTCATCAACGACGCCATGGCGCAGACCACGGCCCTGCGCTACATCGACCACGTCGGCGCGGTGGGCCTGGTCGCCGACGACCCGACCCGGCTGGTCGCGGCCTACCGCGCCGACGCCAACCGCCGCCGGCCCCGCTTCGTCGTCCCGGCCGCCGAGATCAAGGCGTACGAACCGAACGGCCCGCTGCCCGAGGGCTACCCGTACAGCCACGCCGACGACGAGGTCGTGGCGCTCATCCACTCCTCCGGCACCACCGGCACCCCCAAGTCGACGATGCTCGCGCACCGCCAGTTCTGGGCCGGCAAGGAACCCCGCATGGAGCGGTTCCCCGCCTCGCCCGACGACCGGCTGATGTCCCTGATGCCGCACACCCACGCCGGTGGGCTCAGCTACTTCCTCACCGCCACCCTGCTCGGACTGCCCACCGTCGTCATGGGCGACTGGCGGCGCGCCGTCGTGGAGCCCGTCATGGAGGCGTTCCGGCCGACCATGGTCGCCTCCTTCCCGCGCACCTTCGTCGAACTCGCCACGGGGGAGCCGCCCACCCGGGCGGCCGCCCGGGTGCACAGCTGGTTCAACACCGGCGACAGCGCCCACTACGGACACGTCCGCCGTCTGGTGCGGCTCGGCGAACGGCCCGCCGGGCTCATCAAGCCGTGGCTGCTGCCGCGCGGCCACGCGGGCGACGAGGCCGTCCCCGGCTCCCAGTTCATCGACGGACTGGGCTCCTCCGAGATGGGCATGGCCCTGTTCGGGCAGGTCACCACCCCCGAGTCGGAGCGCGACGACCGCTGCGTCGGCAAGCCCACCGAGGTCGTCACGGCCGCCGTCGTCCTCGACCCCGACGGCCGCGAGGTACCCGACGGCACGGTCGGCCTGCTGGCCGTGAAGACCCCCTCGCGCACCCCCGGCTACTGGAACGCCCCCGAGCTGACCCGCAGCTTCGAGGTCGACGGCTACTGGCTGACGGGCGACGTGGCCCGCCGTGACGACGAGGGGAACTTCTACCACCTCGACCGCACCGTGGACGTCATCGACACCGAGGACGGCCCGGTCTACAGCCTGCCCGCGGAGGAGGTGCTGCTCGCCGACTGCGGGGACGTGGTGCAGGACTGCGCCGTCGTCGGCGTGCCGGCCGAGCACGGCGGGGCTCAGGTCCCGATCGCCGTCGTACGGCTCCAGCCCGGCGTGGTCGAACCGTCCGCGACGGAACTGTGCGCGCGGGCCAACAAGGAACTGGCCACCGCCGGGCTCGCGCCGCTCGCGGCCGTGATCGTCGCCCGCGACGCGGCCGACTTCCCGACCGGCGTCACCGGCAAGGTCCTCAAGCGGGAGCTGCGCACCCGCTGGGCCACCCTCTTCACCGGCGCCGCGCCCGCGCTGCCGGTCAGTTAGGAATCCGATGGGAATCATGACGACACAGGGACCGCACGCCCTGCCCGCACCGCAGCCCTACGAGTACGAGCGCGTCGTCCCGGTGGAACCCGACTGGCGTCGCCTGCCGGGCTGGAGCGACGTCACCGCCGAACAGTGGCGGGACGCCCAGTGGCAGCGCGCGCACTGCGTGAAGACCGCCCGGCAGCTGAAGGCGGTGACGGGCCCGCTGCTCCAGGACCGCTTCTACGACGACCTGGAGGCCGACCACAAGCGCTTCGCCACCATGTCGATGCTGCTGACCCCGCAGATGCTCAACACCATGGCGCCCGGCGCGCCGTTACGGCCGGCGGACTTCACGGACGCCTTCCTGGCCGACCCGGTCCGCCGTTACATGCTGCCGGTCGCCTCCGACCGGGACCCGGAGTGGCCGAGCCACCCCTACGCCGAGCGGGACTCGCTCCACGAGGCGGAGATGTGGGTCGTCGAGGGACTCACCCACCGCTACCCGACCAAGGTCCTGGCCGAACTGGTCTCCACCTGCCCCCAGTACTGCGGCCACTGCACCCGGATGGACCTGGTGGGGGGCTCCACCCCGCAGGTGGAGAAGCTGAAGCTGACGCTCAAACCGGCCGACCGCCAGGACCAGATGATCGACTACCTCAAGCGCAACCCCGGCGTGCGCGACGTCGTCGTCTCCGGCGGCGACGTGGCCAACGTGCCGTGGCCGCGGCTGGAGTCGTTCCTGATGCGGCTGCTCGACCTGGAGAGCGTCCGCGACATCCGGCTGGCCACCAAGGCCCTCGCCGGACTGCCCCAGCACTGGCTCCAGCCGGCGGTCCTCGAAGGACTGGAACGCGTGGCGCGCACCGCCGCCCGCCGCTCGGTGAACCTGGCGGTGCACACCCACGTCAACCACGCCCAGTCCGTCACCCCGCTGGTGGCGGAGGCCGCCCGGGCCGCCCTGGACGCCGGCGTGCGCGACATCCGCAACCAGGGCGTCGTGATGCGCGGCGTCAACGACACCCCCAAGGCGCTGCTCGACCTGTGCATGGTCCTCCAGGGCGAGGCGAACATCCTGCCCTACTACTTCTACATGTGCGACATGATCCCGAACGCCGAGCACTGGCGCATCGCGGTGTGGGAGGCGCAGGAGCTCCAGCACGCCGTCATGGGCTACCTGCCCGGCTACGCGACACCGCGGATCGTGTGCGACGTCCCGTACGTCGGCAAGCGCTGGGTCCACCAACTCGTCGACTACGACCGCGAACGCGGCGTCTCGCAGTGGACGAAGAACTACCGCACCGGCATCGAGCTGGACGACCCCGAGGCGCTCGCACGCCGTCACCCGTTCTACGACCCCATCACCACGCTGCCCGAGGCGGGCCGGCGCTGGTGGCGGGAGAACGCACAGGAGAAGGGCTGATCATGACCGACCGGCACCCCGCCGCCGACCCGTCCGGGAGCGCGGTCCAGGAACTCGACCGCAGGGCCGTGCTGCGCAGCGCGGAGATCGTCGCGGGCATTCGCGACGACCAGTGGGACGTCCCCACCCCTTGCGGGAGCTGGTCCCTGCGCCGCCTCCTCGCCCATATGACCGCCCAGCACCTCGGCTTCGCCGCGGCCGCGGGCGGCGGACCGGTCGACGAGTCGGTCTGGCGGGAGACGCCGCTCGCGGATCCCCGGCGCGCGTACGCCGACTCCGTCGACCGCGTCCTCGACGCGTTCGCCGCCGACGGCGTGCTCGAGCGGGAGTTCGTCCTGCCGTGGATCCATCCGACGATGCGGTTCGCCGCGGCCCGCGCGATCGGCTTCCACCTCGTGGACTACGTGGTGCACGGCTGGGACGTCGCGGTCTCCGTGGGCGTCCCGGCGGCCTACGACGACGACCTCGTCGCGGCCGCCGCCGAGGTGGCCGTCAAGGAGGTGCCGACCGGGCCGTCACGGGAGCGTCCCGGCGCGGCGTTCGGGCCGCCCGTCGACCCGGCCGGCGCGGCGAGCGCCGAGGACCGGCTGCTCGCCTCGCTGGGCCGGGACCCGCGGTGGTCACCGGCGTGACGGGTCCTGCTGCCGCGCCTCGGGAGCCGGGCGGCTCCCGAGCGTGTGGCTCTGCCCCCGGAACTCGGCGACCGCGGCGCCGTCCGCCCGGCGCACGGTGACGTCGTACAGGCCGCCGCGCCCGAACCGGGTCCGCTCCACCGCCTCCGCGACCAGCTCGTCGTCCACCTCGGCCGGGCGCAGGAAGGTGATCTGGGCGCCCTGCGCCAGGGTCGTCGGCCCGTACGTGTTGCAGGCGAACGCGAACGCGGCGTCCGCCAGCAGGAAGAGGAAGCCGCCGTGCCCGATGCCGTGGCCGTTCACCATGGCCTCCGTGACCCGCATGCCGACGGTCGCCCGCCCCGGACCGGCGTCCAGCAGGGCGATGCCGAGCAGTTCGCAGGTGCGGTCCTTCGCGTACAGCTCCTCGGCGCGCCGCCGGGCCGCGAACTCCAGGTCGCTCTCCTCGCCGGTCCCCGTCATCGAACGCCCTCAATTCCTTTTGTTTTCTCCGGACTTGGCGCGCCGATCCTTCCATCCGTGAGCGACCCCGGTCAACAGACCCGAAAACCATCCAGCCAAGGAGCGGCATGACTTCGCGTACACCCTGGATTCAGGAATTGTCAGACACTCCGCCGTCCGAACGCCGGGCGCTCCTCGAATCGCTGGTCGTCGCGGAGTTCAAACGCGAACTGATGATGGACGAATCGGACGTGATGCCGCTCGGGGTGAGTTACTTCGAACTCGGGCTCACCTCCCTCGGCGCCGTCGACACCCGGCGGCGGCTGGAAAGGGAACTCGGCCGCACGCTCGACGCGGCCTTCCTGTTCAACCACCCCACGGTCGGGGACCTCGTCGACTTCCTGACCGCCGACGTGCTGCCCGAACTCTTCCCCGCCGGCCCGCCCGCCCCCGAGCCGTCCCAGGACGCAGGAGTGTCCACGTCCACGAAGCACCTGGTCAACGACATCCTCAAGGAGCTCTACCAGTGACCGACACGGCCTCGTCCCGCACCGACGCCCTGCTGAAGGACCTGCTTCTGGAGAAGTACGAGCCGATCGCCGTCATCGGGCTGGGCATCCGCTTCCCGGGGGACAACGACACTCCCGAGGAATTCTCCGCATTCCTCAGGGAAGGCCGGGCGGGAACCGGACCGGTACCCGCGGACCGCTGGGACATGGACGCCCTGCAGGCCGCCGAGAAAGAGGCGGGCCGAAGCCCTCTCGCGGCCGGCGGCGGATTCGTCTCCGGCGCGGACGAATTCGACTCGAAGTTCTTCAACATATCGCCCAAGGAAGCCGACTTCATGGACCCCCAGCACCGCTGGGCCCTGGAATCGGCGTGGCGCGCGATGGAATCCGCCCATCTCGACCCGGCCGCACTGCGCGGCAGGAACGGCGGCGTCTATCTCGGCGTCGGACAGATGGACTTCGCCATCGACGTCGAGGCCCTGGACCCGATCGACCTCGACGCGCACGTCGCCGCGGGCACCGCGCACAGCGCCGCCGCCGGACGCCTGTCCTACTTCCTCGGCTGGCGCGGCCCCTGCATCAGCGTCGACACCGCCTGCTCCGCCTCGCTCGTCGCCCTGCACCTCGCCGCCCAGGGACTGCGCCGGCGCGAGTGCGACATCGCCCTCGCGGGCGGCGTGAACGCCACCCACCACCCGCGCAACCACATCGTCTACTCCCGCGCCGGCATGCTCTCGCCCGACGGCCGCTGCAAGACCTTCGACGACTCCGCCGACGGCTACGGCCGCAGCGAGGGATCCGGCATGGTCGTCCTCAAGCGGCTCTCCGACGCCCGGCGCGACGGCGACACCGTGCTCGCGCTGCTGCGCGGCTCCTCCGTCCGCCAGGACGGCGAGAGCGGCGGCCTCACCGTCCCCAACGGCACCGCCCAGGTCGCCCTGATGCGCGACGCGCTCGCCTCGGCCAACCTGGAGCCCGCCGACATCCAGTACGTGGAGGCGCACGGCACCGGCACCTCCCTCGGCGACCCCATCGAGATGGGGTCCGTCAACACCGTCTTCGCCGAGTCGCGCGCGCACGGCGAACCGCTGCCCGTCGCCTCGGTGAAGACCAACATCGGCCACATGGAGGCCGCCGCCGGCATCGGCGGCGTCGCCAAGGTCCTCCTCCAGCTCCAGGAAGGCGTGATCTACCCGCACATCAACCTGGAGACGCCGTCCCGGCACATCCCCTGGGACCGCTACCGGGTGACCGTCCCCACCGCACTGCGCGAGTGGCGGGCCGACGGACCCCGGCGCGCCCTGGTCAACTCCTTCGGCTTCGCCGGCACCATCGCCTCCGTCGTCCTGGAGGAGGCGCCGCCCGCCCCCGCGCCCGCACCGGCGCCGGACGACGGCACCGCCGTGTTCACCCTCTCGGCGAAGGACCACGCCGGACTGCGCGCCCAGGCCGCCGCCCACCTGAGCTTCCTCGACGCGCACCCCGGCCTCGCCGTCCCCGACCTCTGCCGCAGCTCCAACCTCGGCCGCGCCCACCTGCCCGCACGGCTCGCCGGACCCGTCTCCTCGCGCGCGGACCTGGTGCGCCTGCTCGAGGGGCAGCTCGCCGACGGCCACGAAGGCGACGGACCCCGGTTCACCGAGGCCGCGTTCCTGTTCTCCGGACAGGGCGCCCAGTACGTCGGCATGGGCCGCGGCCTGTACGAGCGCCACCCCGTCTTCCGCCGCCACCTCGACGCCTGCGACCGGCTCTTCGCCGCCCACCTCGGCCGCTCCGTCAAGGACGTCATGTTCGGCGAGGCCCCGGACAGCGACCGCGACCTCGACCGGACCCTGTACACCCAGCCCGCCCTGTTCAGCCTGGAGTACGCGACCGCCCGCCTGTGGATGTCCTGGGGCGTCCGGCCGGGCGTCCTGCTCGGCCACAGCGTCGGCGAGATCGCCGCGGCCGCGATCGCGGGCCTGTTCTCGCTGGAGGACGCCGTCCGGCTGGTCGCCGTCCGCGCCCGCCTCATGCAGTCCGTCACCGCGCCCGGAGGCATGGCCGCCGTCCTCGCCCCCGCCGAGGACATCGCCCCGCACCTGGAGCGCTACCCCGACCTCGGCTTCGGCGCCGTCAACTCCCCGCGTCAGTGCGTCGTCTCCGGCGGACGCGACTCCCTCGCCGAACTCGTCGGCGTCCTGCGCGACCGGGGCGTCGACGTCCGGGACCTGCCGGTGTCGCACGCCTTCCACTCGCCGCTGATGGCCGAGGTGGCCGACGCCTTCCGGGAGGCGATCGCCGGCATCGCCTTCCACGAACCGCGGCTGAGCTTCGTCTCCAACCTCACCGGAGAGGTCGCCGCGCTCGCCGACGTCGGCACGCCCGACTACTGGGTCCGCCACATCCTGGAGCCCGTCGACTTCGCCGCCGGCATGCGCCGGGTCCAGGCCCGCGGCCCGCACGTCCTCGTCGAGGTCGGCCCGTCCGGCGCGCTCACCGCTCTGGGCCGGCAGAACGGCGACCCCGACGCCCACGTGTGGGTGTCCAGCATGGCCAGGTCCGACGACGGCGCCGCCACCGTCGCCGCCGCCGTCGCCCGCTGCTACCGGGCCGGACTCCCCGTCTCCTGGACGGGTTACCACGCCGAGCGCGACGGACGGAACGTGCCGCTGCCCGGCTACGTCTTCGCGAAGAAACGCCACCCGCTGCCCTCCGCCCGCGCCGGCGCCGCCCCCGCCGGCCGCAACGGCGGACCGGCCCGCCACCCGCTGCTCGGCGTCGACGTCACCGCCGAGGACCGCCGCGCGGCGGGCGAGCGCGAGTTCGGCGCACCGCTGTCCCCCGACTCCCCGGGCTACCTCGCCGACCACGTCGTCATGGGGCAGGCCGTCTTCCCCGGCGCCGGATACGTCGAGATCGTGCTGGCCCTCCAGGACGCGGTGCACGGCGAGACCGGCCGGCCGGTGCGCGACCTGCGCATCCACGAACCCCTCTTCCTCCGCGACGGCGAACCCACCGAGATCCGCACCCGGCTGCGCCCGCACGCGGACGCCGACGGGCCCGCCGACGTCGAGATCGTCAGCCGCGTCGACGGCCGGGACGGCGTGATCGAACGCGTCCACGCCACCGCCGTCCTCGACGGCGCGCCCACCGGCCCGGCCGCCCTCGGCGACGTCGTGGACCGCCTGCGCAAGACGGCCGCGGCCCTGGACGAGCCGCGGGACCACCGGTCCGGTGAGGACCTGTACGAGCGGTACGCCGAACTGGGGCTGCCCTACGGCCCCGAGTTCCGGCGCGTCCTGCACGTCGACCGGCACGCCGACGGCTTCGCGACCGGCGAGCTGCGCGCCCTCGACACCCCCGTCGGGGAGCATCTGCGGGCCTCGGTCCTCGACTGCGCGATGCAGACCCTCGGCGCCGCCGTCGACCTGGACGGCACCTATCTGCCCGTCGGCTTCGACGCCGTCGAACTCCTCAAGCGCCCCAAGGCCGGCCTGCGCGTCCTCGTCCAGGTCGACCTCGGCCCCGGCGAACTCACCGCCGACATCGTCGCCCTGGAGGGCGCCCGGACGGTGTTCGCCGTCAAGGGCGTCCGCCTCAAGCGCGTCGCCGACGCCCCGGCCGACCCGGCCGAGCGCCTGCTGCTGCGCCCCCGCTGGCTCAAGCGCTCCCTGCCCGCCGCCCGGACCGGCGGACAGGACCGCCGCGTCCTGGTCGTCCACCCCGGCGACGGCCTCCCCGGCGACCTGGACGACCTCCTCGCCGGCACGGGCGTGGGCACCGTGCACGCCCCCGACGCGGCGGCCGCCGCCGCGCTGCTCGCCGCGGACCCCGCCGTCACGGACCTGTGCTGGTTCTGGACGCCGGAGCCCGCCCTGCGGGGCGAGGAACGGCTGCGCGCCGAGACCGAGCGCAACTACCGCGACCTGCTCGCCCTGGTGGCGGCCCTGGCCGACGGCCCGACGGCCGGCCAGGGCCCGCGGGTCCTGCTCGTGACCGAACGCGCCCAGTGGCTGCCCGGCGACGTCGCGGACGGCGCGGCCCGCGACGGCGACGCCCTCGCCGCCGCCTCCCTGTGGGGCTTCGGAGCGGTCCTCGCCCACGAGCACCCGGCGCTGCGGCCCGTGCTGCTCGACCTCGACGGGACCGACCTGCGGCCCCTCGCCGACGAACTGCTCGCCGCGGACGCCTCCGGCGGCGAGCACCGGATCGCCTACCGGTCCGGCGTGCGCCACGTGAAGCGGCTCTCCCCGCCGCCCGCCGCCGTCCGCGACGACGTCAACACGGAACTCACGATCACCGAGTACGGCCAGTTCTCCGCCGTCCGGCCGGTGCCCGTCGAGGACCGCCCGCCCACCGGCGACGAGGTCACCGTCCAGGTCCACGCGGCCGGCCTCAACTTCAAGGACGTCCTCAACGCGCTCGGCATGCTCCGCCAGTACGCGCTGGACCACGGCCTCCCGCACGAGCCCCTCCCGCTCGGCTTCGAGGCGTCCGGCACCGTCGTCGAGGCGGGACCCGACGCCGCGTTCCGGCCCGGCGACGACGTCGTGCTCAGCCGCATCGGCTGCATGCGACGGCGGGTCACCGTCCCCTCCACCGTCGTCGTGCGCAAGCCCGCCGGCCTCAGCTTCACCGAGGCCGCCGGACTGCCCGCCGCCTACGTCACGGCCCACCACGCGCTGCACGGCCTCGCCGGGCTCAAGGCGGGCGACCGCGTCCTGATCCACGCGGCGGCCGGCGGCGTCGGCCAGGCGGCCGTGCGGCTCGCCCGGCTCGCCGGCGCCGAGGTGTACGCCACCGCCAGCCCCCGCAAGTGGCCCCTGCTGCGCTCCCAGGGCGTGCAGCACGTCATGAACTCCCGCACCCTCGACTTCGCCGACGAGGTCCTCGCGGCCACCGGCGGCCGGGGCGTCGACGTCGTCCTCAACAGCCTCAACAAGGACTACATCCCGGCAGGCCTGCGCTGCCTCGCCGACGGCGGCCGGTTCGTCGAACTCGGCAAGATCGGCGTGTGGACGCCCGAGGAGATGAGCGCCCGCCGGCCCGACGTCGCCTACCACAACTTCGACCTCAGCGAGCTGTCCGCCGACGAGCTGGACCGCCTCAACCACGACATCCTGCGCACGGTCGCCGACCACGTCGAGGCCGGCCGGCTCACCGCCCTGCCCGTCGTCGGTTACTCCCTCGACGAGGTCGAAGAGGCGTTCGGCGTCCTCAGCCGGGGCGCCAACGTCGGCAAGGTCGTGCTGGAGTTCCGCGACGAACGCGACCTGCCCGCACAGCCCGTGCGGATCGACGCGGGGGAGACCTACCTCGTCACCGGAGGCCTCGGCGCGCTCGGCCTGGCCTCCGCGCGCAAGCTGGTGCGCCAGGGCGCCCGCCGCATCGCGCTCGTCAGCCGCCGGGCCGTCGACGAGGACCGGCGGGCCGAGATCGCCGCCGGACTCGGCGAGGGCGTCGAGGTGCGCATCCTCCAGGGCGACATCGCCGATGCGGCCGACGTCCGGCGGATCGTCGACGATCTCGCCGGCGGCGAGGCCCCGCTCGGCGGCGTCCTGCACGCCGCGGGCGTCCTCGCCGACGCCCCGCTCACGGCCCAGACCCCGGAAAGCATGACCGCCGTCCTGCGCGCCAAGCTGTACGGCTCCTGGCTGCTGCACCGCGCGCTGGCGGAGGTGCCCACCGTCCGCTTCTTCGTCGGCTACTCGTCGATCGCCTCGGTGCTCGGCTCCGCCGGCCAGGCCAACTACGCCGCAGGCAACGCCTATCTGGACGCCCTCATGCAGGTCCGGGCCGCCGCCGGACTGCCCGGACTCAGCGTCAACTGGGGCCCGTGGGCACAGATCGGCATGGCCGCCTCCCTCACCGACCGCCAGATCGCCGGCATCGAGGCCCGCGGCCTGAAGTTCGTCAAACCCGACGCCGCGCTGAACGCGCTGTTCGCCGCGCTCGCCCGGCCGTACGCGCAGACCGTCGTCGGCGAGTTCGACTGGGACGCCTACACGAGCGCCCTGCCCGCCCCGGACGCCCTCCTCGCCGAGCTGGGCTCGGGCCGCGACGGCGCGCCGGACCGGGCCGAACTGGACGTCGACGAACTGCTCGCCCGGCCCAAGCCCGACCGCGAGGCCGCGCTGCGCTCCCTGCTGCGCGCCCGCATCGCGGACGTGCTGCGCTACGACTCGCCCGACGAGATCGACCTCGACGCCCGCTTCGTCGACCTAGGCCTCGACTCGCTCGGCTCGGTGGAACTGAAGAACGCCCTGGAGACCGTGCTCGGCGTCCCACTGCCCGCCTCCGCCCTCTTCGACCACCCCGAGGTGCGCTCGCTGGCCGTCTTCCTCGACGAGCAGCTCGTGCCCGACGGGGCCGGGGAAGCACCGGCCGCACCGCCGCGGGAGAACCCCGGCGAGGACGTGCGCGAACTGACCGACGCCGAGGCCGACGACGAACTCGACGCGCTGCGCGAGATGTTCCGGTGACGGGCGGCCCGAACGTGACGAGCTACATCGACCACCTGGAGACCCTGTCGAGGAAACAGCTCATGGTGATGCTGGCCAGGCAGCACCACGAGCGGACCCAGCCGGTCGCCGTCATCGGCATGGGCTGCCGGCTCCCCGGCGGGCTCGACGACCCCGAGGAGTTCTGGGCCGCGCTCCGCGAGGGGCGGGTCCTGCCCACCGACACGGCCGGCGTGCCCGTCGACAGCCTCGGCCGCCCGCGCTGGAACCTCGCCGCGCCCGACCTCGCGCCGCTGGCCCCCCGGCTGCGCCAGGGCGCCTACCTGACGGACGTGGACCTCTTCGACGCCGACCGGTTCGGCATCGGACACGAGGAGGCCCGCCACATGGACCCGCAGCAGCGCCTGCTGCTGGAGGTCGCCGCCCAGGCCCTCGCCGACGCCAACCTGTCCCGGGGGCGGCTGCGGGGCCGGACCGTCGGCGTGTACGCGGTGGCCGGGCCGGTCGAGTACCCGTACGCCTGGCTGCGCGGCGGGATCCCCGCCGACGCGCTGACCGGGCACATGAGCACGGGCTCCTCGCCCAGCGCCTTCAGCGGCCGCATCGCGCTGTCGCTGGGACTCGACGGCCCGGCCGTCACCGTCGACACCGCGTCCTCGTCCATGCTGACGGCCGTGCACCTGGCGGTGCGGGCGCTGCGCGCCCGCGAGTGCGACATCGCCCTCGTCGGCACCTGCAACCTGCTGCTCTCCCCGTTCAGCACCGGCATCCTCGACCGGGCCGGGATGCTGTCGCCGACCGGCCGCAGCAGGCCCTTCACCCGGCACGCCGACGGACACGTCCGCGGCGAGGGCTGCGGGGTCGTCGTCCTGAAGCGGTACGCGGACGCGGCCGCCGACGGGGACCGGCCGTACGCGCTCGTGCGGGGCAGCGCCGTCCACGCCCAGGGCGACCGGCCCGGCATCTCGGTCGCCCCGGCCCGCGGTCAGAAGACCGTGATCCAGCGCGCCCTCCAGGACGCGGACGTCGCCCCCGAGGACGTGCAGTACGTCGAGGCGCAGGCCAACGGCTCGCGGATCGGCGGCCAGATCGAGGCCGAGACCCTGGCCGACGCGTACGCGCGGCGCTCGCCGGACGCGCCGCCGCTGTACATCGGCTCCTGCAAGGCGAACCTCGGCTACCTCGAAACCGCCTCCGGCGCACCGGGGCTGATGAAGACGGTGCTGGCGCTCGCCCACGCCGAGATCCCGCCGCAGCCCGGCGAGGACGAGGCGGACCCGGACATCCCGTGGGGCCGGACCGCGCTGCGGCTCGCCGCGAAGCCGCAGCCCTGGCCCACGCGGGGCAGGAGGCGGGCGGCCGTCAGCGGCTTCGGGTTCTGCGGCACCCTGGCCCACGTCGTCCTGGAGAGCGTCCCCGAGCGCCCGCCCGCCACCGACGCCACACCCCCCGGGACCGCCGGGGCCGACGGGGCCGACGGGGACGGGGGCCCGTGGCCGCTGCTGCTGTCGGCGCACAGCGCCGAGGCGCTGGCCGGCACGGCCGCCCGGCTGCACCGGCATCTGCGGCGCCGGGCGGGCTGGACCCCCGCCGCCGTCTGCCGGACCCTCGCCGAAGGCCGCGACCACCCCGCCGTCCGGTACGCGACCGTCGTCCACGACCGCGACGGCCTCCTCGCCGCCCTGGAACGGGCCGCGACGGCCGGCGGCGGCACGGACTCCGACGCCCCCGGAGCGACCGCGCACGCCGAGGCGGCCCGGCACGCCCGGCGCCACCTCGCCGGGGAGGCCCCCGCCACCGACGAGTGGTGGCCGGCCGGCCGCCTGCGCCCCGAACTGCTCCACCTCCCCGGCCCCGCGCCGGTCGGGCGGCGCCACTGGCCCGACCACCACAACTGGATCTGAGCCCCAGCCCTCTACGGACAGGACACCCCTTCATGCACTACCCGAACCTCAGGACCGCCGTCGACACGGTGGCGTTTCACGCCATGCACCACCCGCGGCGCACCGCCCTGAGCTGCGAGGGCCGCAGCGTCACCTACGAGCAGCTGCACCGGGAGAGCAACCGCACGGCCCGGGCCCTGCTGGCGGCCGGCGCCGGGCGGGGCACCCGGGTCGCCTTCCTGGGCAAGGAGTCCGAGCACTACTACGAGATCTTCTTCGCCTGCGCCAAGACGGGAGCGGTGCTCGTCCCGATCAACTGGCGGCTCACCCCCGCCGAGGTGGAGCACATCCTCCGCGACTCCGGCGCCGAAGTCCTCTTCGTGGAGGACGAGTACGCCGGCACCGCCGCCCGCATCCGCGAGGAGCTGCCGGCCCGCCCCGCGCTCGTCGTGATCGACGGCGGCGACGACCGGGGCGAGGGCCTGCGGGAGTGGAAGGCGGACCGGAGCGACGACGACCTCGCGGCGCGGGCCCAGCCCGACGACCCGGTCACCCAGATCTACACCAGCGGCACCACCGGCCTGCCCAAGGGCGTCGTCCTCGCCCACCGCAGCTTCTTCGCGGTCCGCGACCTGCTCGCCGACCACGGCCTCGACTGGATCGACTGGTACCCGCAGGACGTCAGCCTCATCTGCATCCCCGGCTTCCACGTGGCCGGCATCTGGTGGGCCATGCAGGCCTTCAACGCCGGCGTGACCAACGTGGCCATGCGCATGTTCGCCGCGCACGACGCCGTGCGGCTGATCCGCGAACACGGCGTCACCACCACCTGCGCCGTGCCGGCGATGCTTCAGATGATGGTGTCCGAACCCGGCGTCGGGCCCGCCCACTTCGCCTCGCTGCGCAAGGTCACCTACGGCGGCTCCCCGATCTCCGAGACGCTGATGCTCCGGTGCATGGAGATCCTGGGCTGCGACCTCGGCCAGCTGTACGGGCTCACCGAGAGCGGCAACACCGCGCTGTGCCTGCCGCCCTCGGAGCACCGCCCCGGCAGCCCCCGGCTGCGCGCCGCGGGCCGCCCGTACCCCGGTGTCGAGGTGAAGGTGGTCAGCGACGAGGGCGACTCCCTCCCGTCCGGCGCCATCGGGGAGATCTGTCTGCGCACGCCCGCGGTGATGGTGGAGTACTGGGGCATGAAGGAGGCGACCCAGGAGACCCTCGCCGACGGCTGGCTGCACACCGGGGACGCCGGCTACCTCGACGAGGACGGCTACGTCTACGTCTGCGACCGCCTCAAGGACACCGTCATCGTCGCCGGCGAGAACGTCTACCCGGCCGAGGTGGAGAACGCGCTGGCCACCCACCCGGCGGTGGCCGAGGCCGCCGTCATCGGGGTGCCCGACGACCGCTGGGGCGAGGTCGTGCGCGCCTTCGTCGTGCTGAGACCGGGGATGTCGGCGAGCCCGCGGGAGCTGAAGCTCCACCTCCAGGGGCGGCTCGCCGACTTCAAGTCCCCGAGCGGCTACGAGTTCATCGAGCGCGTGCCCCGCAATCCCAGTGGAAAGATCCTCAGAAGGGAACTCCGCAAGGAATTCTGGGCCGACCGCGAGCGCCAGGTGAACTGACGGCTCGGGGGCGGAAGCCCAAGAAGCAAGGGAAGCGGAGAAGGAACGCCGAAGAATTGCTGCGGAAAACCCCCGCAGGGAATTCCGCATGCGTTCCCGCATGTATCCTCCGGGCATTCCCAGGGTGCCGTCCGGGCGTTCCTCGGTCGTTCGCGACGCGTCCGTGGGCGTCCCCGAGGCGATCCGCGGGAATCACGGGCACTTCCCGCGGAACTCCGCGGACAAGGGTCCGGGACCGGCCGAAGCCGGTCCCGGACCCTGCTGCGCGCGGGAGTCCGCGGGCGTCAGCGGGAGCGGCAGCAGCCGAGGTGCCGCCACTCCGCCTCGTGCCAGTAGTACGCGGCGTCGTCGCGGGCGCTGGGCGCCGCGGCCCGGACCCGGTTGCGCACGGCGCCGCCCGGTGCGGCGCCACGGGCGGCGGCCGCGGCCGGCCGGAACGGCGCGAGCAGCTCGGGCACCTCGTACGGGTGGCCGCCCACCATGACCGTGCGCACCGCCGCCGCCGCGCGGATGTCGGTGAGCGGGTCGCCCTCGACGCCCACCAGGTCGGCCAGCCGGCCCGGCGCCACCCTGCCCAGCCGGTCGCCCAGGCCGAGCGCCCGGGCGGCGTTCCCGGTGGCCGTCTGGAGCGCCTCACGCGGGGTGAACCCGTACTTCACCAGGATCCGCAGGTTCTGGTGGAGGCTGATGCCGATGTCGTCCAGGGCCGAGTCCGTGCCGGCGACGACCAGCCCGCCGGCCCGGTGCACCCGCAGCAGCATGTCGCAGTCGCCGACGGTCCAGGCGTGGTTGAGCCGGGTGTCCGCGCTGTCCGACGCCGCGCCGTCCGCCTTCTGCACCAGCCGGGCGTACTCCCAGTCGGGGTACAGCACCCGGGTCCGCTCGTCCTCGACCAGGGAGCGGTCCTCCACGAACAGCTCGCTCGCGAACAGCGTCGTCGTGGAGATCCACATGCCGCTCGCCGCCAGCAGGTCCACCGAGTCCTGGAAGGTCCGCCCGGCGGCGAAGCTCAGCGTCCGCGAGTAGCCGAGGCGGTTGCCGCCGCCGGTGTGCTCCATGCCGTCCAGGCCCTCGCGGGCCGCCGGGTAGAGGTAGTGCGAGGTCACCGGGATGCCGGCCGCGTGCCCGCGCGCCACCACCTCCCGCTGGTACTCCACCGGCAGGCGGATGTACGACTTCAGCAGGTCGTAGCGCAGGGCGAGGGCGCGCCGCAGGTCCCGGTCCAGCTGGTCGCGGGAGAAGACCGGCCGCATCACGCGGTGCCGCCCGCGGGTCCCCTCCAGGCCCTCGCCGGACCCGAAGTAGCGCGGCCCGACCTTGGTCCCGGCCGCCAGCGCCTCGCGCGTCTCGACCATCTGGTAGGCGGGATCGCCGGGGCTGCGGCTGGTGGTGACGCCGTACGCGAGCCAGGCCCGGCCCTGCCGGTCCCCCCACTGCGGGCCGCGCCAGTGCCAGTGGTTGTGGGTGTCGATCAGCCCCGGCATGACGGTGAGGCCGGAGGCGTCGACGACCCGTTCGCCGCGCGCGCCTCCCCGGCGCACGACCTCCTCGACACGGTCGCCGCGCAGCACGACGTCCACGTCGTGGCGCAGCGAGCCGGCCGTGCCGTCCCACACCGCTCCCGCGCGCACCACGGTCCGTCCGGCGGGGGCGGGGCGGCGGGTCCAGGTCAGCCGGGTCGGCAGGGTGCGCGGCGAGCCGCCGTCGAGGCCGACCGTGCGCAGCCGCCCCAGCGAGAGATAGAGCAGCGCGCCGCAGCGCGCCCCCACGGAGAGCGAGTCGGCGACGTCGTCGGCGATCCGCACCGGCTCGCCGGTGATCGTCCCCGCCGCGTCGACCGGGACCTTCCACGCCTGGCTCTCGATGCCGACGACGAGATGCGTGCCGTCGGGCGTCCACAGCGGGCCGTCGCCGCTGCGGGTGGAGACCGAACGCCCGGGCGCCACGCTCTGGTAGCGCAGTTCGTGCGTGGTCAGGTCGACGGTGAGGATCTGGTTCACGCCGTTGACGCTGCGCCGCGAGTAGGGGGCGGCCGCGGCCAGGGCGAGGATCCTGCCGTTCGGCGACCAGGCGGGCGGACCCGGCTGGTACAGGGCGGGGACGACCTTCGTGACCGAGCCGTCGGCCAGGGTCAGCACCCAGGTGGCGCCGCTCTCGTCCTGATAGGCGATCCGGGAGCCGTCCGGGGACCAGCGGGGCGAGAGCTGGGCGTTCGGCAGGTCGGTGAGCCGCTCGGCGACGCCCGAGGCGACGTCGTGGCGCCACAGGTTCGCGGTGCCGGCCCGGTCGCTGACGTAGACGAGGGAGCGGCCGTCGGGCGACCAGTCGGGGGAGGAGTTGAAGTAGCCGTCCGAGACGATCCTGACGGGCCGCTCGGCGCCGGTGCGCAGCCACAGCGCGTTCAGCGCCCGGAAGGCGACCTTGCGGCCGTCGGGGGAGAGCGCGGGGTCGGCGATGCCCAGGACGTCCTGGGGACCGTCGCCGGTCAGGTCCGGTCCCCTGCGCTTGTCGTGGTCCACCCGCCGCACCTCGACCGAGGCGGTGAACGGGACCATGGCGCGCCCGCCGCCACCGTCGAGCCGGCGCCTGCATATCCGGCCGTCGGCCGTGTAGAGCAGCTCGTCGGCCGACAGCCAGACCGGCGCCAGCGGGAAGACGTCCTCGTCCTCGGAGACGACCCGGTCGTCCACCATGAGTTCGGCGCGCGCGCCGGTGACCCGGACGTACGCCACCCGGCGGCCGTCGGGGGCGAACGACGGCGCGTACAGCGCGGCGTCCGCGGGGCCGGTGAGCAGGGTCCGCGCCGCTCCCGTCGCGAGGTCGACGGCCTCGATCGAGCCGTACTCGGCGACGTAGGCCACCTCCCGCCCGTCCGGGGACCACGTCGGCATGGCGAGGTCGCGGTCCTGCCGGGTGATCGCGCGGCGCACGCCCGTCGAGAGGTCGAGGACCTCGATCCGCCCGGCGTTGTCCCGGTCCGAGGCGAACGCGACCGAACGGCCGTCCGGCGAGACCTTGGGCTCCTGGTCGTACCCGTCGCCGCTGGTCAGCCGGCGCGCCCCGGACCCGTCGACGCCGATGCGCCACAGGTCGTACGTCCCGTCGCGGAACGACTGGAACACCAGGCTGCGTCCGTCGGGCGCCCAGTGCGGCTGCGTCGCGTCCAGCACGTCGTCGGTGAGCCGGCGGGCCGTGCCGCCCTTGAGCGGTAACAGCCAGATCGCGTTGAGCGCGTCCATCGCGAGCGTCGTGCCGTCCGGCGACAGCGCGACGCACAGATTGGCGCTCTCATGGGTGTCGACGCGGACGAGGCCGTTTCCGGCCGCCCCGCCGGCCGCGTCGTCGGCGTACGCGACGCCGCCCGCGCCGAGCCAGAGCGCCCCCAGCCCGACGGCGCCCGAACGGTGCAGCAGAGAACGCCGGGAAAGCCCCGGACTTTCCCCGGAAATGTCCTCGGATGCTCCGGATCCCTGTTCCGTCACAGTAATCCTCCCTCGTGCGGAGGCAGACAACGCACCGTCAATCCCCCGTGGAGCCGGCCCGTTGTTCGGGCGTGCGTTCGTACGGCCCGTCGAATATATGGCATCGGTCAATGCGAGGGAGGGGCGCGAGGGAAATCGGAGAACAATTCCCGGCGGAATCGGGCGTCGTGCGGGCGATCGGTTGTTTCGGTCGCCGTGCGGCACGGAGAAATGCCGAAGGCCACCCGGCGAGGTGCCCGGGTGGCCTTCGGCAGACGGCGAGTCGGCCGACACGCCTGAGAACGTCGAGGCGCTGCTCTAGCACTCGATGATGTTCACGGCCAGCCCGCCGCGGGCCGTCTCCTTGTACTTGACGCTCATGTCGGCGCCGGTGTCCTTCATGGTCTTGATGACCTTGTCCAGGGACACCTTGTGCGAGCCGTCGCCGCGCATCGCCATGCGGGCCGCCGTGACCGCCTTCACCGCGGCCATGCCGTTGCGCTCGATGCAGGGGATCTGCACCAGACCGCCGACGGGGTCGCAGGTGAGGCCGAGGTTGTGCTCCATGCCGATCTCGGCCGCGTTCTCGACCTGCTCGGGGGAGCCGCCCATCACCTCGGCCAGGGCGCCCGCCGCCATCGAGCAGGCGGAGCCGACCTCGCCCTGGCAGCCGACCTCGGCGCCGGAGATGGAGGCGTTCTCCTTGAACAGCATGCCGATCGCGCCGGCCGCGAGGAGGAAGCGGACCACACCGTCCTCGTCCGCGCCGGGAACGAAGTTCATGTAGTAGTGCAGGACCGCGGGGATGATGCCGGCCGCGCCGTTGGTCGGGGCCGTCACCACCCGGCCGCCGGCCGCGTTCTCCTCGTTGACCGCCATCGCGTACAGCGTGATCCACTCCATGGAGTGGGCCAACGCGTCGCCCTCCGCCCGCAGTTGACGGGCCGTCATGGCGGCGCGGCGGCGCACCCGCAGACCGCCCGGCAGGATGCCCTCCTGGGACATGCCCCGGGACACACAGGCCTGCATCACGCGCCAGATCTCCAGCAGCCCGGCCCGGATCTCGTCCTCCGTGCGCCAGGCCCGCTCGTTCTCCAGCATCAGGGAGGAGATCGACAGGCCGGTCTCACGGGTCAGGCGCAGCAGCTCGTCACCCGTGCGGAAGGGGTACTTCAGCACCGTGTCGTCGAGCTTGATGCGGTCCTCGCCGACCGCGTCCTCGTCGACGACGAAGCCGCCGCCGACCGAGTAATACGTCTTGGACAGCAGTTCCGCGCCCGAGGCGTCGTGGGCCCACACCGTCATGCCGTTGGCGTGGTAGGGCAGGGCCTTGCGGCGGTGCAGCACCAGGTCGTCGTCGAAGGAGAACGCGATCTCGTGGCTGCCGAGCAGCCGCAGCCGTGAGGACTCTTTGATCCGCGCCACCCGGTCGTCCGCGCCCGCGACGTCGACGGTGCGCGGCGAGGCGCCCTCCAGTCCGAGCAGCACCGCCTTGGGGGTGCCGTGGCCGTGGCCGGTCGCGCCCAGCGAGCCGTACAGCTCGCAGCGGACCGACGCGGTGGACTCCAGCAGGCCCTCGTTGCGCAGCCGCCGCGCGAACATGCGCGCCGCGCGCATCGGGCCGACAGTGTGGGAGCTGGACGGGCCGATGCCGATCGAGAACAGGTCGAAGACCGAGATGGCCACGGGTACTCCTTCAAAAAGGGCGGGGGCGCACGTCGTCGGGCGCCCCCGCCGTGGAACTACTTGTTCAGGCCGGGGTACAGCGGGTGCTTGTCGGCCAGGGCGGTGACCCGGGCCTTCAGCTCCGCCCGGTCGGCCTCCGCGAAGGGCGAGGGCGCCGTCAGCGTCCGCGCGATCACGTCGGCGACCTCCGCGAAGTCCTCGGCGGTGAAGCCGCGGGTCGCGAGGGCCGGCGTGCCGATCCGCAGGCCCGAGGTGACCATCGGCGGCCGGGGGTCGTTCGGGACCGCGTTGCGGTTGACCGTGATGCCGACCTCGTGGAGACGGTCCTCGGCCTGCTGCCCGTCGAGCTCCGACTCGCGCAGGTCGACCAGGATCAGATGGACGTCCGTACCGCCGGACAGGACGTTCACACCCGCCTTGCGCGTGTCCTCGGCCGTCAGACGCTCGGCGAGGATGCGCGCACCGTCCACTGTACGGCGCTGGCGCTCCTTGAAGTCCTCCGAGGCCGCGACCTTGAAGGAGACCGCCTTGGCGGCGATCACGTGCTCCAGGGGGCCGCCCTGGAAGCCCGGGAAGACGGACGAGTTCAGCTTCTTCGCGAACGCCTTCTTCGCGAGGATGACACCGCCCCGGGGCCCGCCCAGCGTCTTGTGGGTGGTGGAGGTGACGACGTCGGCGTACGGGACCGGGTTCGGGTGCAGGCCCGCCGCGACCAGACCGGCGAAGTGCGCCATGTCCACCCACAGGTACGCCTCGACCTCGTCGGCGATCCGGCGGAACTCGGCGAAGTCCAGCTGCCTCGGGTACGCCGACCAGCCCGCGATGATCACCTTGGGGCGGTGCTCCTTGGCGAGCTTCTCCACCTCGGCCATGTCGACCAGGCCGGTCGCCTCGTCCACGTGGTAGGCGACCACGTCGAACTGCTTGCCGGAGAAGTTCAGCCGCATCCCGTGGGTCAGGTGGCCGCCGTGCGCCAGGTCGAGCCCGAGGATGGTGTCGCCGGGCTGGGCCAGCGCGAACAGGGCGGCCTGGTTGGCGGACGCGCCGGAGTGGGGCTGCACGTTGGCGTACTCGGCGCCGAACAGCTCCTTGATCCGGTCGATCGCGATCTGCTCGGCGACGTCCACGTGCTCGCAGCCGCCGTAGTAGCGGCGGCCCGGGTAGCCCTCGGCGTACTTGTTGGTCAGCACCGAGCCCTGCGCCTCCATGACCGCGAGCGGAGCGAAGTTCTCCGAGGCGATCATCTCGAGCGTGGACTGCTGGCGGTTCAGCTCGGCGTCGACCGCGGCGGCGATCTCCGGGTCGAGCTCGTGCAGGGGCGTGTTCAGGACGGACATGCGTCTGCGACTCCTCAGCCGGCGGTGTAGGCGGTGTACTCGTCGGCGGAGAGCAGGTCGCCCGGCTCGTCCGTGACGCGTACCTTGAACAGCCACCCGCCCTCGAAGGGGGCGGAGTTCACCAGCGACGGGTCGTCGACGACGTCCTGGTTGACCTCGGCGATCTCACCGGAGACGGGGGCGTACAGCTCGCTGACCGACTTCGTCGACTCCAGTTCGCCGCAGGACTCGCCCGCGGTCACCGCGTCGCCGACCTCCGGGAGCTGGACGAAGACCACGTCGCCGAGCGCGTTGGCCGCGTGCTCCGTGATGCCGACCGTCGAGACGCCGTCCTCGACGACCGACAGCCACTCGTGCTCCTTGCTGTAGCGCAGCTGCTGGGGGTTGCTCATGGCCTGAATTCTCCTGTACGCGGGGGAGTGCTGATGAAGGGGGACGGCTGCGGGCGCGCGTGAGCAGCGAAAATGTGCGCAGTCTCACGCGGTCCGGTCGCACACGTGGGCGCGGGGACGCGCCCAGTGTCTACTTCTGGCGCCGGTAGAACGGCAGCGCCACGACCTCGTACGGCTCGTGCGCGCCGCGGATGTCGACGCCGACGCCCGGGGCGCCCGGCGCCGCGTGGGCCGCGTCGACGTACGCCATCGCGATCGGCTTGCCGAGGGTGGGGGAGGGGGCGCCGGAGGTGACCTCGCCGATCACCTCGCCGCCGGCGACGACCGCGTACCCGGCGCGCGGGACGCGGCGCCCCTCGGCGACCAGGCCGACCAGCACGCGCGGCGGCTTCTCCTCGGCCCGGGCGGCGGCCGCGGCGAGCGCCTCGCGCCCCACGAAGTCGCCCTCCTTCTGGAACTTCACCACCCGGCCGAGACCGGCGTCGAACGGGGTGAGGGAGGTGCTCAGCTCGTGCCCGTACAGCGGCATGCCCGCCTCCAGGCGCAGCGTGTCCCGGCAGGACAGACCGCAGGGGACCAGGCCGGCGCCCTCGCCGGCCTCGGTGAGCGCCTGCCACAGTTCGATGGCGTGCTCCGGCTTCACGAACAGCTCGAAGCCGTCCTCACCGGTGTAGCCGGTGCGCGCGATGAGCGCGGGGACGCCGGCGACCGTGCCGGGCAGACCGGCGTAGTACTTCAGGCCGTCGAGGTCGGCGTCGGTCAGCGACTTCAGGATGCCGGGGGACCGCGGGCCCTGGACGGCGATCAGCGCGTAGGCGTCCCGGTCGTCGCGGACCTCGGCGTCGAAGCCCGCCGAGCGCTCCACGAGGGCGTCCAGCACGACCTGGGCGTTGGAGGCGTTCGCGACGACCATGTACTCGCTCTCGGCGAGCCGGTACACGATCAGGTCGTCCAGAATGCCGCCGTCGGCCCGGCAGATCATGGTGTAGCGGGCGCGGCCCGTGCCCACGGCCGCGAGGTCGCCCACCAGGGCGAAGTTCAGGAGTGCGGCCGCCTGCGGGCCGCTCACGGTGATCTCGCCCATGTGCGAGAGGTCGAAGAGCCCGGCCCGGGTGCGCACGGCGGTGTGCTCGTCGCGCTCGGAGCCGTAGCGCAGGGGCATGTCCCAGCCGGCGAAGTCGGTCATCGTCGCGCCCAGCGAGCGATGCAGGGCGTCGAGCGCGGTGCGGCGCACGGCCGTGGATTCGGTACTGCTCATCGGTCGTCTCCCAGGGGCAATGGGGTCCCCCGCGCGAGCGGATCCGGGCGTGGGGGATGGCGAGGTCGTTCCTCCCCATCTGTCATCGGAACCTGAGAGGTTCGCCATGATCGCGAAGATCGTGACTTGCACCTTGGGTGGAGCCGCCCGTGGGCGACCCGCTTTTCAGATGTGCCTCGCCCGCGCGGTAACGGTGCCTGAGAGATTCAAGGGAGGGACTTGCTCCTTCGGCGCCCCAGCGAAGCTGCTGCTGAGGACTCTCCCGCGCGGATTCAAACGGCCGGTATGCAGTTGGCGCGGCCATCATCGCACGGCCCGCCCCGATCACGGCAGGCCGGATCTGTAACCGGCCTGTGTCGGTACGCGCACGAAAACGCGAGACGCCGCCCATTACCTTCTCTTTACGCTTGACGGGGATGAGGCCAACCTGACCCCAGGGGAGGACGATCACGGTGAACAGGACGACGCGCACGGCGAGGACCACGGCGTTCGCCACCGGCGCGGGGATCGCGCTGCCCGCCCGGCCGGGCCCGGCGGCCCGGGAGGCGCGCGCCGCGCGGCCCGCGCCCGTGGTCCGCGACCTGCGCGACCGGGCCGGCCGCAGCCCGCACGGCCTGCTCTTCGGACCCCGGGACCTGGTCGTGGTGACCGGCCTGCCCGGCAGCGGAAAGTCCACGCTGATGCGGCGGACCGCGGGCGGCGTCCGGGTCGACTCCCAGGACACCCGCGACCGCTGGGACGCGCGCATGCCCGGCTTCCTGCCCTACGCCCTCTACCGCCCCCTCGTCCGTCTCTCCCACTACGCCGGGCTGCGCCGGGCCCTGCGCGGCGGCGGGGGCGTCGTCGTGCACGACTGCGGCGCACAGGCCTGGGTCCGCGGCTGGCTGGGCCGCGCGGCCCGCCGCCGCGGCGGCACGCTCCACCTGATCGTCCTCGACGTCGGCGCGGACACGGCGCTGGCGGGCCAGCGCGAGCGCGGCCGGGGCGTCTCGCGCTACGCCTTCCTGCGGCACCGCCGCGCGGCCGCCCGGCTGCTGCGCGCGGCGGAGAAGGGACGGCTGCCCGCGGGCTGCGGGGCGGCGGTCCTGCTCGACCGGCCCGCGGCCGACGTCCTGCGGCGCATCGGCTTCACGGGCTGAACCGGGCATCCCGGCACCCGTTAGCCTTTCGGTCACAGCAGTGAGAGCGGTTCTCGGCAGGCGGTAGGCAGATGGACTTCCCACCGGCGGACTTCCCGACGGATTTCCCGGCGCAGGCACACCCCCATTCGCACGGCGGATGGCCCGGCAACGAGCTGGAGGAGGTGCTCTCCGCCTCCCTCGGCGTGCCCGAGGCCGGCGCCCGGATCGTGGAGGTGCTCGGCCGCAGCTTCGTATGGGTGCCGCTGCCCAGCGGCGGCGGCCCGCACAGCGGCCCCCTCGACCTGCCCACGCTGGAGCTGGACGGCCAGGTGTACGTGCCGGTCTTCAGCTCCGAGGAGCAGCTGCGCCGGGTCGCCGGCGCGCACATGTCGTTCACGGTCGCCCCGGCCGTGGAGTTCGCCCGCGGGCTGCCCCCGCAGGCCGGCATCCTGGTCAACCCCGACGGCGTGGTCGGCGTCCCGCTGCCGCCGCCGGCCGTGGCCGAACTGTGCCGGGCGGGCCGCACCCCGCTGGACGGCCCGGCGAGCGGCGGCCGGGTCCGCCTCTACGAGCCCGACTGGCAGGACGACCCCGTCGACTTCCTGGCCGCGGCCTCCGCGGAGTTCGAGGCCATCGGCGTGGTCCGCACCGCCCGCCGCTGCCTGGCCGCCATCGAGACGGCGGACCCGGTGATGTTCGTCGGCGTGGAACTCTCCCAGTGGGAGGGCGACCTGCGCGCCCTGCCGCTGGAGGCCCTCGGCAGGGCGCTGGGCGCGACGGCGTCGCCCTGGGCCGTCAACCTGGTGCTGCTGGACGTCGCCCAGGACCCGGTGGGGGAGTGGCTGCGGGAACGGGTCCGCCCCTTCTACACGCGGCCCTAGGCCGCGGCCCGCGGCGGCTCCCGCGCGAAGGCGCCGGGTCACAAACGGACCGCACCCGCCAACGTGCCGGTCCTCCTGACCCCTTGGGCGCTTAAGCTGGACTCCGACGCGGGACGACACGGAAGAAGGGGCGGTACAGGTGAGCGCCAGCGGCATCGCGACCGGTCAGGTCGAGCACATGCTGCGCCAGGTCACGCCCGGGCGCTACGACGCCTACGAGGCGCTCCTGCGCGCGCTCGCGACCCCTTCCTCCGGCCAGGTCTGGATGCTGCTGTGGCACGGCCAGGCCGGCTCCCCGGACGCGCAGTACGGGAACATGGAGGTCGAGGGCCACGGCTACGCGCCCTGCGTGACCTCCGCGCAGGAGCTGAGCGCCAGCGGCTGGAACAGGTCGTACGAGGTGATCGACGGGCTGGACGCGGCCCGCACGCTCTACCCCGACCACTACGGCCTCTGGCTGAACCCGCACGCCCCCGGCGGCGGCATCGGCATCCCCTGGCTGGACCTGCGCCGCATCGCCACCGGTCTGGAGCGCCAGCCCGCCGGCCCGCTGCGGCTGTCCGAGCCCGGCATCGAGATCCCGCAGTTCTACGCCCTGCTCGCGCAGAACGCCCACCGCACCCCCGTGGTCCGCGCGTTGCGCCGGGCCTGGGTGCAGCCCGCGCTGGGCGCGCCCTACCTGGCCCTCGGTCTCGACGTCTACGAGTCCTCCCCGCCGGCCGTGGACGCCGTCCGGGCGATGATGCAGCAGTCCATCGCAGCGGTGCCGGACGGGCTGCCGGTCTCGACGGTCTCCATGACCGACGAGTACGACCCCGTCGTCATGTGGATGCGCGCCAACGCGCGGCCGTTCTACGACCGCGAGGCGCACGCCGCCGCTCCCGCCCAGGCTCCCGCGGGCGGCTACGGCTTTCCGCCCGCCGGACGTTACTGACCCCTTCGCCGCTCCCGACCCCGTGGCAGGAGTCGGACTTCTTCGCGCGTAGATAACGGCGATATGAGGTGGACGCGCCCAATGTGCCCGAATTTGTCACTGTCCGGGGGGCGTTACCCGCCGTCCGGATAACGGAACCCCTCTACCCGCATCACGTTTACGCATCCATTCACTGCCAAGTCTGGCAACAGATCGCCAAAGCGTTGAAGACTCCCGCTCCAGGGGACTTATCCCCTGCGTATTACGGACTGATCACGCCGCTACAGCGGCAAGTGCGGGCCGGCTACCGCCGGTTGAGAGGGGTCCCTGCCAGATGACGGCACCATTGCACGAGCCGACCGCGGAAGCGGCCCCGAGTGCGGCCGAGGAAGCGGCGGTCGCCAGCAGCGACGCCAAGGCCGTTCAGGGCCGTTCCCTGGGCCGGATCGCCTGGGAGCGCCTCAAGCGGGACAAGCTCGCCCTCACGGGCGGAATCGTGGTGCTCCTCCTCGTGGTGGTCGCGCTGCTCGCGCCCGTCATCACGAGCCTCCTCGGGCAGGACCCGAACGAGTACCACGAGAGCCTCATCGACCCGCTCTTCGGCACCCCCACGGGGTCGTTGGGCGGTCTGAGCGGCGACCACCTGCTCGGCGTCGAGCCGGTCAACGGCCGCGACATCTTCGCCCGCATCCTCTACGGGGCCCGGATCTCCCTCCTGGTCGGCTTCCTGTCCGCCGTGGTGGCCGTGATCCTCGGAACGGTGCTGGGCATCCTCGCCGGCTTCTTCGGCGGCTGGGTCGACTCCCTGATCAGCCGGGTGATGGACGGTCTGCTCGCCTTCCCGCAGCTGCTGTTCATCATCGCGCTGGTCTCCGTCATGCCGAACCACATGCTGGGCCTCACCGGTTCGAGCGTGCGCGTCTTCGTGATGATCCTGGTCATCGGCTTCTTCGGATGGCCCTACATCGGACGCGTGGTGCGCGGCCAGACGCTCTCGCTGCGTGAGCGCGAGTACGTCGAGGCCGCCCGCTCGCTCGGCGCCGGACGGATGTACATCCTGTTCAAGGAGCTGCTGCCCAACCTGGTCGCCCCGATCGTCGTCTACACCACGATGATGATCCCCACCAACATCCTCACCGAGGCGGCGCTGAGCTTCCTGGGCGTCGGCGTCAAGCCGCCCACCGCCTCGTGGGGACAGATGCTCTCGAGCGCGATCGACTACTACGAGTCGGACCCCATGTACATGGTGGTCCCCGGTCTGGCGATCTTCATCACCGTGCTGGCGTTCAACCTCTTCGGTGACGGCATCCGGGACGCGCTCGACCCCAAGGCCTCGCGCTGATCCGCCCCGCAGGGGATCCGCGACCACAGCGAGCCGCAGAACCGCCGGGAACACGGCGCCCCAACCGTTCCGTGGTCTTTACACGGGATATCTCTCATCTATCCGGAGGATCCGAGATCGTGACTACCCAACGCACCTCAGGGCGGCGGAAGCAGGCGCTCGCCGCTACTGCCGCGGTCGCCGCGCTGCTGACCACGGCAGCGTGCGGCGGTGGCGGAGACGACGACAAGGGCTCGAAGACCGGCGCCGCCGGCTTCGACGCCGCGAACAACAAGGTCGCCCAGGCCTCCGCCGCCAAGAAGGGCGGCACGCTGAAGTTCGGTGCCGCGCAGGACGCCGACTCGTGGGACACCACGCGTGGCTACTACGGCATGATGTGGAACTTCGCGCGCTACTACAGCCGCCAGCTCGTCACCAACAAGACCGAGCCGGGCGCCGCGGGCGCCGAGATCACTCCGGACCTCGCCACCGCGACCGCGAAGGTCACGGACGACGGCAAGACCTACACGTACACCCTGCGTGACGGCGTCACCTGGGAGGACGGCAAGCCGATCACGTCCAAGGACGTGAAGTACGGCATCGAGCGCGTGTGGGCGCAGGACGTGCTGTCCGGCGGTCCGACGTACCTGAAGGACGTCCTCGACCCCAAGGGCGCGTACAAGGGCCCCTACAAGGACACGTCGGCCGACAAGCTGGGTCTGAAGGCGATCGACACGCCCGACGACAAGACCATCGTCTTCCACCTGCCCGAGGCCAACTCGGACTTCGAGGAGATGCTGGCCCTGGTGTCGGCGTCGCCGGTCCGCCAGGACATGGACACCAAGTCCAAGTACGGCCTCAAGCCGTTCTCCTCGGGCCCGTACAAGTTCGCCTCGTACGCCCCCGGCAAGGACCTCAAGCTGGTCCGCAACACCAGCTGGAAGCAGGCCTCGGACCCGGTCCGCAAGGCCTACCCGGACGAGATCACCATCAAGTTCTTCTCGGACGCCAACCAGCTCGACCAGCGTCTGCTCAGCGGTGACCTGGACCTCGACCTGAACCAGACCGGCATGTCGCCGCAGGGCCGCACCACCGCCCTGAAGCAGCACAAGGCCAACCTGGACAACCCGGTCTCCGGCTACGTCCGCTACGCGGTCTTCCCGCAGAGCGTCGCGCCGTTCAACAACATCGAGTGCCGCAAGGCCGTCATCCTCGGCGCCGACCACGTGTCGCTCCAGACCGCCCGTGGCGGCCCGGTCGCCGGCGGCGACATCGGCACCAACATGCTCCCGCCGTCCGTCCCGGGCGCCGAGGGCCAGAAGTACGACCCGTACAAGCTCGCGGGCGACAACAAGAACGGCAACGTGGCCGAGGCCAAGGCGGCCCTGAAGGCCTGCGGTCAGCCGAACGGCTTCAAGACCACCATCGCGGTGCGCAACAACAAGCCGGTCGAGGTGGCCACCGCCCAGTCGCTCCAGGCGTCGCTGAAGAAGGTCGGCATCACCGCCGAGATCGACCAGTACGACGGCTCGCAGACCGCCGGCATCATCGGCAGCCCTTCGAACGTGAAGAAGAAGGGCTACGGCATCATCATCATGGGCTGGGGTCCGGACTTCCCGTCCGTCCAGGGCTTCGGTCTCCCGCTGTGGAACAGCAAGTACATCGCGCAGAGCGGTAACAACAACTACGCGCTGATCAACGACAAGACGATCGACGGCCTGTTCTCGTCGTACGTCACCACGCTGGACGACGCCGGCAAGACCAAGATCGCCACGGAGATCAACCACAAGGTGATGGAGGGCGCGTACTACCTGCCCTTCGTCTTCGAGCGGTTCATCAACTGGCGCTCGGACAACCTGGCGAACGTCTACACCACCGACGGTTACAGCGGTCAGTACGACTTCGTGAACCTCGGTCTGAAGAACCCGAAGAAGTAGTCCCGGCACACCCGCCGAACGGCACGAAAGGCAGGTGAAGGCCGGCGCGGCGGACCCGCGGGTCACTGGACACAATCCGGTGGCCCGCGGTCCGCGGCGGGCCGAGAGCTGTGCTCGCTTACCTCATCAGGCGGCTGTTCGCCGCCGTAGTGATGCTCGTGGTCATCGTCATGGTGGTCTTCGGCATCTTCTTCCTCATCCCCAAGTGGGCTGGCGTAGACATCGCCTTGAGCTTCGTGGGCAAGCAGGCCGACCCTGCCGCCGTCGAGGGTGTGCGCGAGAAGCTGGGCCTGGGCGACCCGATCTACGCCCAGGTCTGGGAGTTCTTCAAGGGCATCTTCGCCGGTCGCACCTACACGGGCGGTGGCGACTCCATCCACTGCGCCGCCCCGTGCTTCGGCTACTCCTTCCGCAGCGAGCAGGCCGTCTGGCCGGTGCTGACCGACCGCTTCCCGGTGACGCTGGCGCTCGCGCTCGGCGCCGCCGTGCTGTGGCTGATCTTCGGCGTCTCGGCGGGCGTGCTCTCCGCGCTCAAGCGGGGCAGCATGTGGGACCGCGGCGCGATGGTCATCGCGCTCTCGGGCGTCTCCCTGCCGATCTACTTCACCGGCATGGTCGCCCTGTCGATCTTCGTGTACGGACTCGACCTGTTCGACGGGCAGTTCGTCCCGCTGGACGAGAGTTTCAGCGGCTGGTTCGGCGGCATGATCCTGCCGTGGGTCACCCTCGCGTTCCTGTACGCGGCGATGTACGCCCGCATCACCCGGGCCACCATGCTCGAGATCCTCGGTGAGGACTACATCCGCACGGCCCGCGCCAAGGGCCTCAAGGAGCGGACCGTCATCGGCAAGCACGCCATGCGCTCCACGATGACCCCGCTGCTGACCATGCTCGGCATGGACCTCGGCGCCCTCATCGGCGGTGCGATCCTGACCGAGACGGCGTTCAACCTGCCCGGCCTCGGCCAGGCGGTGCTCAACGCCATCAAGAACCAGGACCTGCCCATCATCCTGGGCGTCACCCTGATCACTTCTCTGGCGGTGCTCGTCGCCAACCTCGTGGTGGACATTATGTACGCCGTGATCGACCCCCGAGTGAGGCTGGCATGACCGAACTCAGCAAGAGCGGAGCGGCCGTGGGCGAGCCCACCCCCCCTTCGCCCGCGCCGACCGCCTTCCTCGAAGTGCGCGACCTCAAGGTGCACTTCCCCACCGACGACGGCCTGGTCAAGTCCGTCGACGGACTCAGCTTCCAGCTGGAGAAGGGCAAGACCCTCGGCATCGTGGGCGAGTCCGGCTCCGGCAAGTCGGTGACCTCGCTGGGCATCATGGGCCTGCACACCGCCGGCCAGTACGGCAAGCGCAAGGCGCAGATCTCCGGTGAGATCTGGCTGGACGGCACCGAGCTGCTGTCCGCCGACCCCGACCACGTGCGCAAGCTGCGGGGCCGCGAGATGGCGATGATCTTCCAGGATCCGCTGTCCGCGCTGCACCCGTACTACACGATCGGCCAGCAGATCGTGGAGGCGTACCGCATCCACCACGACGTCGACAAGAAGACCGCCAAGCGCCGTGCGGTCGAGATGCTCGACCGGGTGGGCATCCCGCAGCCGGACAAGCGGGTGGAGAGCTACCCGCACGAGTTCTCCGGCGGTATGCGCCAGCGCGCGATGATCGCGATGTCGCTGGTCAACAACCCCGAGCTGCTCATCGCGGACGAGCCGACGACCGCCCTGGACGTGACGGTCCAGGCGCAGATCCTCGACCTCATCCGCGACCTGCAGAAGGAGTTCGGCTCCGCGGTCATCGTCATCACCCACGATCTGGGCGTCGTCGCCGAACTCGCCGACGACATCCTGGTGATGTACGGCGGCCGCTGCGTCGAGCGGGGCCCGGCCGACAAGGTGTTCTACGAGCCCCGGCACCCCTACACCTGGGGTCTGCTCGGCTCGATGCCGCGTCTGGACCGCGACCAGCAGGAGCGGCTGATCCCGGTCAAGGGCTCGCCGCCCTCGCTGATCAACATCCCGTCCGGCTGCGCCTTCAACCCGCGCTGCCCGTACGCGGATCTGCCCAAGGACAACGTCACCCGCACCGTCCGGCCCGAGCTGTCCGAGGTCGGGAGCCGGCACTGGGCCGCCTGCCACCTGGGCGAGGAGCAGCGGGAGCGTATCTGGACCGAAGAGATTGCGCCGAAGCTGTGAGCGACGAAGAGAAAGCGGTGACGATTCCCGCGCAGGCCGACGGCCGGACCGAACCGGGAGCCACCCTCACCAAGGACGCCGCCCCCGGCGAGGTCCTGCTCAAGGTGACCGGGCTGCAAAAGCACTTCCCCATCAAGAAGGGCCTGCTCCAGCGGCAGGTCGGGGCGGTGCACGCGGTCGACGGCATCGACTTCGAGGTCCGCTCCGGTGAGACGCTCGGCGTCGTGGGCGAGTCCGGCTGCGGCAAGTCCACCATGGGCCGGCTGATCACCCGGCTGCTCGAACCGACCGGCGGCAAGGTCGAGTTCGAGGGCAAGGACATCACGCACCTCGGCGTCAGCGGCATGCGTCCGCTGCGCCGCGACGTGCAGATGATCTTCCAGGACCCGTACTCGTCGCTGAACCCCCGGCACACCATCGGCACGATCGTCGGCGCTCCCTTCAAGCTCCAGGGCGTCGAGCCCGAGGGCGGCATCAAGAAGGAAGTGCAGCGGCTGCTGTCGGTCGTGGGGCTCAACCCCGAGCACTACAACCGCTACCCGCACGAATTCTCCGGCGGTCAGCGCCAGCGCATCGGCATCGCCCGCGCGCTCGCGCTGAACCCGAAGCTGGTCGTGGCCGACGAGCCGGTCTCGGCCCTGGACGTGTCGATCCAGGCCCAGGTCGTCAACCTGCTCGACGACCTCCAGCAGGAGCTGGGCCTCACGTACGTGATCATCGCGCACGACCTCTCGGTCGTCCGGCACGTCTCGGACCGCATCGCGGTGATGTACCTCGGCAAGATCGTGGAGCTGGCCGACCGCGACCTGCTCTACAAGTCGCCGATGCACCCGTACACCAAGGCGCTGATGTCCGCGGTGCCGATCCCGGACCCGCGGCGCAAGAACGCCAAGAGCGAGCGGATCCTGCTCAAGGGCGACGTGCCCTCGCCGATCTCCCCGCCGAGCGGCTGCCGGTTCCACACCCGGTGCTGGAAGGCGACGGAGATCTGCAAGACCACCGAGCCGAAGCTCGTCGAGCTGCGGACCGGTCAGCAGGTCGCCTGCCACCACCCGGAGAACTTCGAGGACCAGGCTCCGCAGGACACCGTTCTGCTGACCGCCGCGAAGGAGGCGGCGGAGCTGGTGGCCGACGAGGTGCTGGCGGAGTCGGCGGAGACGTCGGCGGCGCTGGCGGCCGAGGCCGCGGAGGCTCCGAAGGCCGCCGAGGCTGCGAAGGCCGCGGAGGCTCCGAAGGCCGCCGAGGCTGCGAAGGCCGCGGAAGCTCCGAAGGCCGTCGAGGTCACCAAGGCCGCCGAGGTCGGCGAGGAGGCTCCCGAGCCGACCGAGCCGGCCGCCGTCGCCGAGCCCGGCAAGCTCACGAAGGCCGAGCCGGCAGCGGCGACCGAGGTCACCGGGGGCGAAGGGTCCGAGGAGTCCGAGGGGCGCCAGGAGTCAACCGACAAGTAGGGCATGACGAGTTAGTAAAGTCATGTACATGCCTTAACGGGAGAGTGCAGAGTCGTCCGCGTCCGGTACCACGGCACGCGCTCGAAGGGACGACTCATGGCACTCTCCCGTTCGGCACGTTGGGGGGCCCTCGCGACAGCGGCGGCCTCCTTCCTCGTCATCGCCGCCTCCTCCGCCCCCACCCCGGGCTCCGACGGAATCGGCGACGCCTACTTCCCGCAGCTCGGCAACGGCGGCTTCGACGCCCGTCACTACGACCTCTCCCTCGCCTACGACCCCGACACCGACCGTCTCGACGGCCGTACGACGATCACCGCCCGCGCCACCCAGAGCCTGTCGTCCTTCGATCTGGACCTGCAGAAGCTGGAGGTCTCCCGGGTCGAAGTGGACGGCAGAAAGGCGCGGTTCACCCGCGTCGGCGACGAGATCCGCATCGTCTCGCGCGAGACGATCCGCAAGGGGCGGACCTTCGAGGTGGCCGTGACCTACGGCGGCGTCCCCGAACCCCTCGGCGGTCCCATCGTCTTCGGCTCCTCCTACGGGTGGATGAAGACGACCGACGGCGTCTTCGTGGCCTGCGAGCCGAACGCCGCCTCGACCTGGTTCCCGTCCAGCGACCACCCTTCGGACAAGGCCTCCTACGACATCCGTGTCAAGGCGCCCCGCGGCCTGACCGCGGTCTCCAACGGCCGGCTCGTCTCGACGTACGACAAGGGCGCCTCGACGTACACGCACTGGCGCGAGACGAAGCCCATGGCCAGCTATCTCGCGACCGCCACGATCGGGAAGTTCGACGTGCGGACCGGGAGGACGCCCGGCGGTGTCCCGATCTACGTCGCGATCGACCCGGTGCTCGCGGACGGCAACACCGTCGACGTGTACGCCGTCACCGCCGCGGCCACCGACTACTGGTCGCGGGTCTTCGGCCCGTACCCCTTCGAGGAGACCGGCGCGATCGTCGACGACATGCCGCAGGCGGGCTTCTCCCTGGAGGTGCAGTCCAAGCCGGCCTACTCGGCCGTCCGCAACGAGTCCACCATCGTGCACGAGCTGGCTCACCAGTGGTTCGGCGACTCCGTGTCGGTGGCCCACTGGAAGGACATCTGGCTCAACGAGGGGTTCGCCACCTACGCCCAGTGGCTGTGGGCCGAGCACCAGGGCGTCCGCTCGGCGCACGACTCCTTCCTGGCCGGCTACGACGCCCGCCCCGCCGCCAACGCCTTCTGGCAGACGGTCGTCGGCGACCCCCAGCGCGACACCATGTTCGCCTCCGCCGTCTACCAGCGCGGGGCGATGGCCCTCCAGGTCCTGCGCGAGCGGATCGGCGACCGGGCCTTCTTCCGGCTGCTGCCCGCCTGGACCCGCCTGCACCGCTACGGCAACGCGGACACCGACGATTTCGTCCGCCTCGCCGAGAAGGTCTCCGGACGACAGCTCGACGACCTCTTCCGGACCTGGCTGTTCACCCCGGGAAAACCGTCCCTGTGAGGCCGACCGGCCTTGTAATGTAAGGCGAAGGTCGCGCGCCGGGTGAGAATGTAGGGGTGTACGAGCAAATCTTCAGCCCCTCCGTCCAGCACACCCTCGACGTGGTCGGCATCTTCGTCTTCGCCATCTCGGGCGCGCTGCTGGCCGTGCGCAAGAACTTCGACGTGTTCGGCATCGCCATGCTCGCCGAGGTCACCGCGCTGGGCGGCGGCGTGTTCCGGGACCTGGTGATCGGGGCCGTGCCCCCGGCCGCCTTCACCGACCTGGGGTACTTCCTCACGCCGCTGATCGCCGCCCTGCTGGTCGTCTTCCTGCACCCCCAGGTGGAACGCATCCAGCTGGGGGTCAACGTCTTCGACGCGGCGGGCCTCGGCCTGTTCAGCGTCACGGGGACGACGAAGGCGCACGCCTACGGGCTCAACCTGACCGCGTCGGCGGCCCTCGGGATCGCGACCGCCGTCGGCGGCGGCGTGCTGCGTGACGTGCTCGCCAACGAGGTGCCCTCGCTGCTGCGCTGGGACCGCGACCTCTACGCGGTCCCCGCGATGGCCGGCGCCGTCATGGTGGCGCTGTGCATCCGCTACGACGCGCTCACGCCGCTGGCCGGCGGGGTGGCCGCGGTCACCGCTTTCGTCCTGCGGTTGCTCGCGATGCGCTTCCACTGGCGAGCTCCGCGCGCTTGGAACCGCCGCTCGACGGTGCGTGAGGAGTAGAGCCCTTTCCGTCGACGACCGCGCGCTGGCCCATCTGGGTCGTCAGCCAGCGGAACGCCGGCGCCACCTGCGGCCGCCACAGTCCCATGGTGTGCCCGCCCGCGTTGCGCGGGATGAACACGACGTGCACGGTGGTCGGGGCCTTCGCCTCCTGGCGCAGGGCCATGGCCGCCTCGTAGCCGTCGTGCGGCTGGCCCGACAGGTAGAGCGCCACCGGCGGCGGGGCGACCGCCTTGCGCAGCAGCAGGTAGGGGTTGTTCTCCCGGCGCAGCCGGGCGTCCTGCGCGGCGAGCGAGTCGCGCTCGACCACCGGGTCGTTGTAGCCGGACAGGCTCACCGCCGCCCGGTAGCGGTCAGGGTGGGCGACGGCGAGCTTGGTCGCGCAGTGCCCGCCCGCCGAGTACCCTGCCACGGCCCAGCCCTTGGGCGCGGGCAGGGCCCGGAAGTTGTCCTTGACCATCTTCGGCACGTCGACGCTGAGCCAGGTGTCGGCGTTGACGGTGCCCGCGACGTTGGCGCAGCCGGTGTCCACGCCGGGCAGCAGGGTGGTGCGGGGGGCGACCAGGATGAAGGGCGCGACCTTGCCCTCGCGCATCAGCGGGGCCAGCTGCTCGTGCACGTGCAGCGTGCCGTACCAGGTCTTGGCGGAGCCGGGGTAACCCGGCAGAAGCTCCACGACGGGGAAGGCGCGGTGCTTGTAGGCCGGCTCGTCGTACTGCGGGGGCAGCCAGACGTAGACCTCGGCGTTGACGCCGGAGACGCGGCCCTGCACCTGGGTGACGCGCACCCCGCCTGCCGCGTGCATCCCGGGGCCCTCGGCCTGGGTGAACTTCTGCCGCACCCGCGGCAGCCGGTCCAGCGCGATGCCGCCGGTGCCGTCGGCGCCCAGGTCGGCGGCCTGCTGGACATGGGAACCGGTGCCCAGCAGGTCGGCCCAGGTGTCGTACAGGCCGTTGGAGTTGTTGACCAGCACGAAGACCAGGCCCACGGCCGTGGTCTGGGCGAACAGCAGCATCATGACCCGGGCCGCGGCGCGCAGGATGCGCGGCCCGCGCAGTCGCGACCACAGCAGCAGCGGCAGCACGACGGCGACGGCGGACAGCGCGATCAGGGTGTAGAGGAACGGAGTCCCGGTGAGGCTCATGCCTTAGCAGAGGGAAAACGGGGCGTCGAGGTTACGGACGAGTTCGGACACTTACCAAGAAATTGCAGAGGCGGGCTGAAGGTACGTCTGTACGGCCGTATGAAAAGCTACCGCTTAGTAATGCCATGTTGTACCGTGCAGCCATGGCAGAAGCAGCTATGGCGACGGCGCGGCGGGCCACCGTCGGGGACAGCGAGTTCGACCGGGACACCGCGCTCACCCGCCGCGGGCCCGGCGTCTACGACATCGACCTGTCGGCCGGCTGGACGATCATCAGCGCGGTCAACGGCGGCTACCTCCTCGCCGTCCTCGGTCGCGCGCTCGCGGACGCCCTGCCGCACCGCGACCCGTTCACGATCACGGCGCACTATCTGACCGCCTCCCAGCCGGGCCCGGCCGTGGTCCGCACGGACGTGGTCCGCACCGGCCGCACCCTGTCCACCGGCCAGGCCTCGCTCCTCCAGTACGACGAACACGGCGAAGAGGTCGAGCGGATCCGCGTCCTCGCCTCCTACGGGGACCTGGACGCCCTGCCGGACGACGTCCGCACCACCGCGGAGCCGCCCGCGATCCCGCCCCTCGACCAGTGCTTCGGCCCCGAGGACGGGCCGGCGCCGGTCGACGGCAGCTCCGCCATCACCGAGCGCCTGATGCTCAAGCTCGACCCGTCCACCCTCGGCTGGGCGCTCGGGCAGCCCTCCGGCAAGGGCGAGATGCGGGCCTGGTTCGGCCTCAAGGACGGCCGCGACCACGACCCGCTGTCCCTTCTGCTCGCCGTGGACGCGCTGCCGCCCACCGCCTTCGAGATCGGTCTGCGCGGCTGGGTCCCCACCGTCGAGCTGACGGTGCACGTCCGCTGCCGTCCGGCCCCGGGCCCGCTGCGCGTGTCCATCACCACCCGCAATCTCGCCGGCGGCTTCCTGGAGGAGGACGCCGAGGTCTGGGACAGCGCGGACCGGCTGGTCGCCCAGTCGCGCCAGCTGGCCCGGGTCAGGCTCGGCTGACGGGTTCCCGCCCCTCCCGTCCCAGGGGCCGTACCGGCCCGCACCCAGGGCACCCCGGGCGGCCGGGGCGCCCGGGCGAACTCCCGCTCCGGTGAGGTGACTCCCGGCGCGCGGTGCTCCACCCCGCAGCCCTCTCGCCAGAAGCGTGCGCCGAAGGCCGTCCGCCGCGCCCGCGCGCGGGCGGGCTCCTGCCGTCCGCTCCCGCTCCGGCACCCGTTCAGTCCAGCCAGTGGTCGCGGCCGATGCTGATGAGCCGCATCTGACGGGTCGCGCGCAGGCCGACCCGCTCGCGCTCCTGCGGCGAGGCCTCCAGCGCCTCCAGGAACAGCGAGGCCGTGATGAGCATCTGGTCGACGTAGAGGTGCGCGAGCATCAGCAGGTCGTCGTCGCTCCACCCCTGCGCCTGGGCGTCCTTGGCCAGCTCGGTCTTCACCTCGTCGGCGAAGCGGCCCAGTTGGTCGCGGATCGCCTCGCGCACGATCTGGACCCCGCCATGTCGTTCCCGGGCGATGAAACGGACGTGTGCGGGGTACGCGTCCACGTGACCGGCTATCAACTCCACAGCGCGCTTGATGCGTTCGCCGCTGGAGTCGGCGGACGTGACCGTGGTCCGGATCATCGGGTGCAGGCTGCCCAGCGCCTCCTCGACCAGGGCCACGCCGAGATCCGCGGTGGAGCGGAAGTGGCGGTAGAAGGCGGTCGGGGCGACCCCGACGGCGCGGGTGACCTCGCGCAGACCGAGACTGCTCAGGCTCTGCTCCTCCAGCAGCGTCAACGCCGCGTCCATGAGGGCCTGCCGGGTCTTCTGCTTCTGGGCCTGCCGAACGCCGAGGATGTGACTCATGTCATCCAGTTAACAACTGTTCTCCGGAATTGAAAAGCCGTGGGACGCGCTAGACTCAAAGTCAGTGAACAAGTGTAACCACAAGTGTTCACCCAAACTTCACGGAGGGGGATCCGATCCCATGCTGTTCCTCGTCGCCGCACTGCTTCTGCTGGGCGTCGTCATGGGCACCGTCGCCCACGCGCCGTTCGCCTTCACCGCCGTCGCCGCCGCCGTGATCGCCGCCTGGCTCGGCATCTTCGCGCTGCGCGAGCGCCACGGCCGCCGGCACACCCCGACCCGCTGACCGCCCCGCACACCGACAGGAGTCGACCGACCATGCAGCTCACCGCACCGGCCACCCGCCGCACCGGAGTCCGCGACGCCGACGGCATGGCCGTCGCGTCCTTCATCCTCGGCCTGCTCGGCCTGCTCGTGCTCAACATCTTCCTCGGCCCGGTCGCCATCGTCCTGGCCGCGGTGGCCCTGTGGCGCGGCACGGCCCGCCGCGGCCGCGCCTACCTCGGTCTCGCGCTGGGCGTCGCCGACCTGCTGGTCCTGGTGGCGTTCATGCAGGCGGACTCGACCGTCTCCTGGAGCTTCTGACCGTCGCGCCCACCTGGCATCGAGGCGCGCCGCCGGACCCCCGTAGAATCGGGGCCACCATGGCATACCTCGACCACGCCGCGACCACGCCGATGCTCCCCGAGGCGGTCGAGGCACTCACCGCGCACCTGGGCGTCACCGGCAACGCCTCCTCCCTGCACGCGGCCGGCCGACGGGCCCGCCGAACGGTCGAGGAAGCCCGCGAGACGCTCGCCGAAGCGCTCGGCGCCCGCCCCAGCGAGGTCGTGCTCACCTCCGGCGGCACCGAGGCCGACAACCTCGCGGTCAAGGGCCTGTACTGGTCCCGGCGCGACGCGGACCCGACCCGCACCCGTGTCCTGGCCAGCCCCGTCGAGCACCACGCGGTCCTCGACGCCGTGCACTGGCTGGGCGAGCACGAGGGCGCCACGGTCGAGTACCTGCCGGTCGACCGCTACGGGCGCGTCCACCCCGACGCCCTGCGCGAGGCCCTCGCCCGCAACCCGCACGACGTGGCGCTGGCCACCGTCATGTGGGCCAACAACGAAATCGGCACGGTCCTGCCGGTCCGCGAACTGGCCGACGTGGCCGCCGAGTTCGGCGTGCCGCTGCACGCCGACGCGGTCCAGGCCTTCGGTCAGGTGCCCGTGGACTTCGCCGCCTCCGGCCTCGCCGCGATGACCGTCTCCGGCCACAAGATCGGCGGCCCCTACGGCATCGGCGCCCTGCTCCTGGGCCGCGAGCACACGCCCGTGCCCGTCCTGCACGGCGGCGGCCAGGAACGCCATGTGCGCTCCGGCACCCTGGACGTTCCCGCGATCGCCTCCTTCGCCGTCGCCGGCCGCCTCGCCGCCGAACAGCGCGAGTGGTTCGCCCGCGAGATCGGCGCCCTGCGCGACGGCCTGATCGACGCGGTCCGCACCGCCGTCCCGGACGCGATCCTCGGCGGCGACCCCGTCGACCGGCTGCCCGCCAACGCGCACTTCACGTTCCCGGGCTGCGAGGGCGACTCGCTGCTGCTGCTGCTCGACGCCCAGGGCATCGAGTGCTCCACCGGCTCGGCCTGCACCGCGGGCGTCGCCCAGCCCAGCCACGTCCTGCTCGCCACCGGCGTCGACCCGGACCTGGCCCGCGGCACCCTGCGCTTCTCGCTCGGCCACACCTCCACGGAGGCCGACGTCGAGGCCGTCGCCAAGGCCATCGGCCCCGCGGTGGAACGGGCCCGGGCCGCGGGCCTGACCTGACGGGCGGGCCGCCGGTCAGCCGACGGAGTCCGTGAAGGCCGGCATCCGCCGGTTGATCTCGTCGGCGTGGTCGATCTGCGGCCCGTGACCGGTGTCCGCGACGATCTCGGCCCGCGCCCCCGGCACCAGGCGCGGCACGCGTTCCACCTGACGCCCCGGGTGCACGAGGAGGCTGCGCCTGCCGAGCACCGGGTACAACGGGGTGCGGGCCGCCCAGCCGTTCCTCAGGAACCCCGAGACCGCCGAGGACACCCTCGCCGGACTCCTGCGCCGGGCGCAGGAGGCGGGACAGGTGCCGCCCGGCGTGGACACGCGGTACGAGGCCGTGGGGCTGCTCGCCATGTCCGCGGGGCTCGGCACCGCCGTGCTCGTCGGCCGGCGCGGCCCGGAGTCGGCCGCCGCGGTGCCGGCCCACCACCTGGACCGGATCTTCGGCGGCGACGGGAGCGCCGCCCCGGCCCCCGGCGCCTGAACGGGGCCCGCCCGCACCGCCCCCGGCCGACGGCCCCGGCCCCCGGCAGCGTGACCCTCAGGCGGTCGCCGCCGTGTGCGCGCGGGCGACGAGCCGCAGGTAACGATCCCAGTCCCAGTGCTCCCCGGGGTCGGTGTGATCGGTGCCCGGCACCTCCACGTGCCCGATGATGTGCTCGCGGTCCACGGGTATGCCGTAGCGCCGGCAGACCGCGGCGGCCAGCCGGGCCGAGGCCGCGTACATCGCGTCGGTGAAGTCCCGGGGCCGGTCCACGAAGCCCTCGTGCTCGATGCCGACGCTGCGTTCGTTGTAGGAGCGGTTGCCCGCGTGGTACGCGACGTCCAGCTCGCGGACCATCTGCGTGACGCGGCCGTCCCGGCCCACGATGTAGTGCGCGGCCGCCTTGTGTCCCGGGTCCTCGAACGCCTTCACCGCGCTGCCGAGGTCGCCCTGCGTGACATGGACGACGACCATGTCGACGTCGTAGTCGTCCGGCCGGTCCGCCCAGCGGAAGTTCGCCTCCGACGCCGCCACCCAGCGCGCGCCCCGGAAGTCCACCGCGCCCTCCACACGCGCCTTGTGCACGCCCGGCAGGCGCCAGTACAGCCGCTCCAGCTCCTCACGCGCGAGCAGCGCCGTGCCGGCGGCGGCCGCCGCCCCGCCGATCAGCAGGGCCCGCCGCCCGATCCTCCGGTCGGAGTCGCTCTTGCCTTCCCCCATGTCCGCGCCCTTCCTCGCCCCTCGAGATCGTCAACGGATACTCGCGGGCCGCGGTTCCCGGCGACCCGTACCCTGGAAGGGTTATGACTGAGACCTCGCCGCGCCCCCGCCCCCTTCGCGTACTCGCCGCCATGTCCGGCGGAGTGGACTCCGCCGTCGCCGCCGCCCGCGCCGCCGAAGCCGGCCACGACGTCACCGGCGTCCACCTCGCGCTGTCCGCGAACCCGCAGTCGTTCCGCACCGGCGCCCGGGGCTGTTGCACCATCGAGGACTCCCGCGACGCCCGCCGCGCCGCCGACGTCATCGGCATCCCGTTCTACGTGTGGGACCTCGCCGACCGCTTCCGCGAGGACGTCGTCGAGGACTTCGTCGCCGAGTACGAGGCCGGCCGCACGCCCAACCCGTGCCTGCGCTGCAACGAGAAGATCAAGTTCGCCGCGCTGCTCGACAAGGCCCTCGCGCTGGGCTTCGACGCGGTGTGCACCGGCCACTACGCGAAGGTCGTCGTCGGCGCGGACGGCGCGCGCGAACTGCACCGCGCCTCCGACATGGCCAAGGACCAGTCCTACGTCCTCGGCGTCCTGGACGACCGCCAGCTCGCCCACGCCCTCTTCCCGCTCGGCGACACCGTGACGACGAAGGACGAGATCCGCGCGGAGGCCGAGCGCCGCGGACTGGCGGTGGCCAAGAAGCCCGACTCCCACGACATCTGCTTCATCGCCGACGGCGACACCCAGGGGTTCCTCGCCACCCGGCTGGGCCGCTCCGAGGGCGACATCGTCGACGAGTCCGGCGCGAAGGTCGGCACCCATGACGGCGCGTACGGCTTCACCATCGGCCAGCGCAAGGGCCTGCGCATCGGCACCCCGGCCGCCGACGGCAAGCCGCGCTACGTCCTGGACATCTCCCCGGTGGACAACACGGTGACGGTCGGTCCCGCCGCCGCCCTCGACGTCACGGCCCTCACCGCGATCAAGCCCCGCTGGTGCGGCGCCGCCCCCGCCGGCCCCGGCGTCTACACGGCCCAGCTGCGCGCCCACGGCGGCGAGACCGAGGTGGCCGCCGAACTCGTCGACGGCGCCCTGAAGGTGACGTTCACCGAGCCCGTCCGCGGCGTCGCCCCCGGCCAGGCGATCGTGCTGTACGACGGCACGCGCGTGGTGGGCTCGGCGACCATCGCCTCCACCGTGCGGGCGGCGGCCCCGGTCGCCTGACCCCGTCAGTCCCCGCGGCCTCCGAGGAACTCCGCCAGCACCGGCGCGAGGAGGGCCGGGTCGACCATGTGGGTCTGGCCCTCCAGCGTCCGGTACACGCCGTCCGGGACCGCTTCCGCGACCGTGCGCACGGCCTCCCGCAGCCACGGCGGACTGGCCCCGCCCGCCAGGGCCAGCACCGGTACGCCGACCGACGCCAGCCGCTCCCTCGGCGGCCGCCCGTCGCCCATGACCGCGTCGTCGTAGGCCAGGGTCGGCGCGACGGCCTCCATGCCCGCCCACATGGGCGAGCGGCGGGCCCCCTGGATCATCTCCTCGGCCAGTCCCGTCAGCCGCAGGAACAGCTCGACGGCGTCCCCGCGCCGGCCTTGCGCGAGCGCCTCGGTGAGGTTCGCGGTGTACTGCGCGCGTGCCCGCGCGGCCTCCTCGTCCAGGGCGAACGGCGTCTCGTACACGGCCGCCCGGCTCACCGGCAGCCCGGCGGCCGCCGCCTCCAGCACCAGCGCGCCGCCCGACGAGACGCCGTACAGGGCGGCCTCGCCGCCCACCGCCTCGATCAGCGCCGCCAGGTCCTCGACCTCGCGCTCCACCGCGTACGGAGCCGTGTCACCGCTCTCGCCGCGGCCCCGGCGGTCGTAGCGCACGGCCGTGAAGCCGTCCGCGAGCAGGGCGGCCAGGGGCGCCATGGTGCCGCCCGTGGACATCGCCCCGCTCACCAGGATGACCGCGGGGCCCCGGCCGGTGCTCTCGTACGCGAGTTCGGTGCCGTCGCGGGAAACAGTCTTCTTGTCCATGCTCATGCAGACTGCCGCACGGCACGGCACTCATCGGCCTACGACACCTCCGCCGGCGCGACTTCCACTTCGTAGAAGCACAGATGGTCCTTGATCTCGGCGACGTCCGGCTTCGGATCGGGGTAGGACCACACCAGGTCGGCCGCGTCCGGGAGCGACCAGTAGGACGCCGTGCCCTTGAACGGGCAGTACGTGTGGGTGTCGGAAGGGGTCAGGAGGTCGAGCCGCACGTCCTCGGCGGGGATGTAGTACCGCACGGGACAGCCGGTCTCGCGCAGGGCGAGCGCCCGGCGGGTCTCGGCGAGCACCCGGTCTCCGTGGACGGCCCTGACGCGCCGGCCGTCCCGCTCGATCGTGATCGTGTGTCCGTTGGCCATACCGGAACAGCACACGCGGGCCCCCGGTTCTTCCCGCGTACCGTGGCCGCATGCGTATCTGCGTCTTCCTCTCCGCCGCCGACCTCGACGACCGCTACACCGGGCCCGCGCGCGAGTTCGCCGCACTCCTCGGCAAGGGCGGCCACACCCTGGTGTGGGGCGGCTCGGACGTCGGCCTGATGAAGGTCGTCGCCGACGGCGTGCAGGAGGCCGGCGGGAGGCTGTGCGGGGTGTCCGTGGGCTTCCTCGCGGCCACCGCGCGGGCCGGGGCCGACGAGATGGTCATCGCGGCCGACCTCGCCGAGCGGAAGCGACTGCTGCTGGAGAAGTCCGACGCCGTGGTGATCATGGTGGGCGGCACCGGGACCCTCGACGAGGCGACCGAGATCCTGGAGCTGAAGAAGCACGGACACACCGACAAGCCGGTCGTGCTGCTCAACACCGCCGGCTTCTACGACGGCCTCAAGGAGCAGTTCCGCCGCATGGAGGACGAGGGCTTCCTGCCCGTGCCCCTCACCGACCTGGTGTTCTTCGCCGAGGAGCCGGTGGGCGCGCTCGCCTGCCTGGAGGAGAGCCAGGGCATCGAGTGACCCGGCGGTGATGCGAGCATGGCGGACATGGCTACTCATGTGATCACCGGAGCGGGCTCCGGCATCGGCGCGGCCGTCGCCCGCCGTCTGCACGCGCGCGGGGACGACCTCGTGCTGCACGCGCGCGACGCGGGCCGCGCGAAGGAGCTGGCGGCGCTCTTCCCCGGGGCGCGCACGCTCGTCGGCGACCTGGCCGACCCCGACAAGCTGAGCTGGGCCTTCTCCCACCAGACGCTTCCCGGCCGGGTCGACTCCCTGCTGCACGTCGCCGGAGTCGTCGACCTCGGACCCGTCGGCGACCTGACCCCGAAGTCCTGGCGCCACCAGCTCAACGTCAACCTGATCGCCCCCGCCGAGCTGACCCGGCACTTCCTGCCCCAGCTGCGCGCCGCCCGCGGCCACGTCCTCTTCGTGAACTCCGGGGCGGGCCTGCGGGCGAGCGCCGAATGGTCCGCCTACGCCGCCTCCAAGCACGGCCTGAAGGCCCTCGCGGACTCCCTGCGCCAGGAGGAGCACGGCAACGGCGTCCGCGTCACCTCCGTCTACCCCGGCCGCACCGCCAGCCCCATGCAGGCCAAGGTCCACCAGCAGGAGGGCAAGGAGTACGACCCGGCGGAGTGGATCGACCCCGAGTCGGTGGCGACGACGATCCTCATGGCGCTCGACCTGCCCAGGGACGCGGAGGTCAACGACCTCACGGTGCGCCCGGGAAGCTGAGGCCGGCTCCGCGCGCGGGAGGCCGGTTCCCGGTGGGCGGACGGGCCGGCGCGGCTACGTAGGCTTCACCCGTGAACGCACACTTCAGTTTCGGCCCCGCCACCGGCGTCGGCTCCCTGCCGGGCGGGGACGCCCGCGAGGCCGCCCGGACCGTCACCGGGTCCTTCGAGGACTTCCCGCACCTGCCCGAACTGCCCGCCCGCGGCCCCGGAGCGGACATGATCGGCCGCACCGCCGGGATGCTCGTCGAGCTGTACGCGCGCGTGGAGCCCAGCGGCTGGCGCATCGGGGACCGGCCCGGCCGGGACACCAGACGGGCGCGGTCCTGGCTGGGGGAGGACCTCGACGCGCTGGAGGAGTTCACCCAGGGCTACGAGGGGCAGGTCAAGGTGCAGGCGGTCGGGCCCTGGACGCTCGCCGCCGCGCTGGAGCTGAGGAACGGCGAGGCCGCCCTCTCCGACCCCGGCGCCTGCCGCGACCTCGCCGGCTCCCTCGCCGAAGGCCTGCGCCTGCACCTCGACGAGGTGCGGCGGCGCGTCCCCGGCGCCGACGTCGTCCTCCAGCTCGACGAACCCTCCCTCACCGCCGTCCTGCGCGGCCACGTCCGCAGCGCCAGCGGCTACCGCACCCACCGCGCGGTGGACCGGCAGATCGTGGAGGGCGCGCTGCGCGACGTCGCCGCAGTGAACGGCGAGGGGCCCGTCGTCGTCCACTCGTGCGCGCCGGACGTCCCGTTCGCCCTGCTGCGCCGGGCCGGAGCGGCGGCCGTCTCCTTCGACTTCTCGCTCCTCACCGAGCGTGACGACGACGCGATCGGGGAGGCCGTCGAGGCGGGCACCCGGCTCTTCGCCGGTGTCGTGCCGGGCGTGGACACCCCGTTGTCGGACCCTGCCGGTAGCGTCAGGGGTGTCAGGACGCTGTGGCGCAGGCTGGGACTGCGACCGGGGCTGCTCGCGGAGGCGGTCACGCTCACGCCGTCGTGCGGACTCGCGGGGGCCTCTCCCGCGTACGCCCGCCAGGCCCTCGCCCACTGCGTCCGGGCGGCGAGATCCCTCGCGGACAACCCTGAGTAACGGGAGGACGACACGGTGGCCGGCGACAGGCAAGCGGAGACGACGGTGCCCTCGGAGGCACGGGAGCAGCACGCGCAGCTCGCTGAGCAGATCGAGGAGCACCGCTTCCGGTACTACGTGAAGGACGCTCCCGTCATCAGCGACGCGGAGTTCGACCGGCTCCTGCGCGCGCTGGAGGCGCTGGAGGAGCGGTACCACGGGCTGCGCACGCCCGACTCGCCGACCCAGAAGGTCGCGGGCGCGTACGAGACGGAGTTCACGGCCGTCCAGCACCGGGAGCGGATGCTCTCGCTGGACAACGCCTTCGACGACCTGGAGCTGGCCGCCTGGGCCGAGCGCGTCCACAAGGACGTCGGCTCGCTCACCCACCACTTCCTGTGCGAGCTGAAGGTCGACGGCCTTGCCGTCAACCTCACCTACGAGAAGGGCCGTCTCACGCGCGCGGCGACCCGCGGCGACGGCCGCACGGGCGAGGACATCACGCCCAACGTGCGCACCATCGCGGACATCCCCGACCGTCTCACGGGTGACGGGGTGCCGTCCCTGGTGGAGATCCGCGGCGAGGTCTACTTCCCGATGGAGAAGTTCGAGGAGCTCAACGCCCGTCTGGTCGAGGCCGGCGACAAGCCCTTCGCCAACCCGCGCAACGCGGCGGCCGGTTCGCTGCGCCAGAAGGACCCGCGCGTCACCGCGTCCCGTCCGCTGCACATGGTCGTGCACGGCATCGGAGCCCTGGAGGGCTACGAGGGCCTCGGCCGGCTCTCCGAGGCCTACGACCTGCTCAAGACGTGGGGCCTGCCCACCTCCCGGCACAACAAGGTCGTCGACGACCTCGACGGCGTACGGGAGTTCATCGCCTACTTCGGCGAGAACCGGCACTCGGTGGAGCACGAGATCGACGGCGTGGTCGTCAAGCTCGACGAGATCCGGCTCCAGGGCCGGCTCGGCTCCACGGCCCGGGCGCCCCGGTGGGCGATCGCCTACAAGTACGCGCCGGAGGAGGTCAACACCAAGCTCGTCGACATCAAGGTGGGCGTCGGCCGCACCGGCCGCGTCACCCCCTACGCCCAGGTGGAGCCGGTGACGGTGGCCGGCTCCGAGGTCGAGTTCGCCACCCTGCACAACCAGGACGTCGTCAAGGCCAAGGGCGTCCTGATCGGCGACACCGTGGTGCTGCGCAAGGCGGGTGACGTGATCCCGGAGATCCTCGGCCCCGTCGTCGACCTGCGCGACGGCGACGAGCGCGAGTTCGTGATGCCGTCCGAGTGCCCCGAGTGCGGTACGGCGCTGCGGCCGATGAAGGAGGGCGACGTCGACCTGCGCTGCCCCAACGCCCGCGGCTGTCCGGCCCAGTTGCGCGAGCGGTTGTTCTATCTGGCGGGCCGCAAGGCCCTGGACATCGAGCACTTCGGGTACGTGGCCGCGGCCGCCCTCACCAAGCCGCTGGAGCCCGCGCAGCCGCCGCTGGCGGACGAGGGCGACCTGTTCGACCTCACCGTCGACCGCCTGCTGCCCATCCGGGCGTACGTCCTCGACCAGGACAGCGGACTGCCCAAGCGGGATCCGAAGACCGGCGAGGAGAAGATCGCCACCGTCTTCGCCAACCAGTCGGGCGAGCCCCGCAAGAACGCGCTTGCCATGCTCGACAACATCGCCGCCGCCAAGGAACGCCCGCTGGCGCGCATCCTCACCGGCCTGTCGATCCGCCATGTCGGACCGGTCGCGGCGGAGGCGCTGGCCCGTGAGTTCCGCTCGATCGAGCGCATCGAGCGGGCCACCGAGGAGGAGCTCGCGGCGACCGACGGCGTCGGCGCGATCATCGCCGCCTCCCTGAAGGAGTGGTTCGCCGAGGAGTGGCACCAGGAGATCCTGCGCAAGTGGAAGGCGGCCGGCGTCCGCATGGAGGAGGAGGGCTCCGCCGGCGACGACGGGCCGCGCCCCCTCGAAGGGCTCACCGTCGTCGTCACCGGCACCCTCGAACACTTCACCCGGGACGGCGCCAAGGACGCCCTCCAGAGCCGCGGGGCCAAGGTCACCGGTTCGGTCTCGAAGAAGACGTCGTTCGTCGTCGTGGGTGACAGCCCCGGATCGAAGTACGACAAGGCGGTGCAGCTGAAGGTTCCGGTCCTCGACGAGGACGGCTTCACCGTCCTGCTGGAACGCGGCCCCGAGGCGGCCTCCGAAGCGGCCCTGCCCGTCGAGGAGTAGCGCCCGGCGGCGGTTGAAGGCCACCCGATCGGCGCATACCAGATGCATACGGGTGGCCGGGGCGCATTCGGGCAACCGCCGACGACCGCTGCCCGTGGAAGCCTTCTGCGGCCTACTGTTGAGGCGTGCGCCCTGCCGTGCCCAGCTGCGGCCGGGGCATCCCTCTGCTCCAGGCGGGCAGAAGGAAGGGTTTTCCAACGCGGCGCCGCCCGGGATCGCCGGGCAACGGGCCGCGTGGCGTGGGCACCGCCGGCTGTGAGAGGGACGGGAATGGAACCGACCGAGAGCGCCGCCCCGGACGCGACGGTGCGCCGACGCGGGGTCGCCGGCGTCTGGTGGGGGAGCTGGTGGGCGGAGCGCTCCGGAGGGCGACCCGGCGCGGAGGCGTTCGTACCGCACACCGAGCCGCACTCCACGCTGGACGCGCGCGCCCTCGTCCAGCCGCCTCCCGGTCTGCCCGGCGGCGCCGCGTCCGACCGGCACCTGTCCTGGCCCGCACTGCCCGCGGCCGTCGTCGGCGCGGCCGCCTTCGCCCTCGGCGCGGGCTTCTACCGCGCCTTCACCGACGGCCACGCCCTCTTCCCGTGCGGCACGGCCGGCTGGGCGCTGGCCGTCCTCGCCGGCGTCATCGTCGGACATCTGGTCCTGCTCGGCCGCGCCCGCTGGTGGGGCGGCACCGGCTCCGGCGCCGCCCTCACCCTCGCCGTGCTGCTGCTGTACGGCTGGGTGCCCGCCGGGATGGTCAGCCTCACCGTCGTCGTGCTGGTCGGCATAGCCCGGCGCCACCGCTGGCGGCAGGGCGTCCTGCACGGCGCGGTGGACGTCCTCGGCATCGGGGCGGGCGCGCTCCTGCTGGCCGCCTGCGGGCGGATACCGTCCGTGGAGCACCCCTGGGCCCCGGACACCTGGACGCTCTACACCGCCCCGCAGGTCGTCCTGGTGGCCGTCGCCTACCTCGCCGTCACCCGCGTCCTGCTCTGGTACCTGCACGCGCCGCGCGTCGGCGGACTGCCGACCGTCGCCCGCACCGCCCTGGTCCGACAGGGTCTGCTGGCGGTCGCCCTGCTGGGCATCGCCCCCCTGATCTGCGTGGTGGCCCTGGCCAAGCCCGTCCTGCTGCCGCTGTTCGCGATCCCGCTCATCGCCCTCGACTCCACCCTGTGGATAGCGCGCGCCCGCGCCGAGGAGCAACTGCGCGACCCGCTGACCGGACTGCCGAACCGTCAGTGGCTGCTGGAGCGCATCTGGACCGCCCTGGACGACGCCGAGCGCATCGGCGCCCGGGCCGCCCTGATGCTGATCGACCTCGACCGCTTCCGCTCCGTCAACGACACTCTCGGCCATCTCGCCGGGGACCGGCTGCTGCTCCAGATCGCCGACCGGCTGCGCGTCGCCCTCCCGCGCGGGGCCGAGGTCGCGCGGCTCGGCGGGGACGAGTTCGCCGTCTTACTGCCCGTCGCGGACTCCACCACCTCCGCGAGCCGGATCGCCCGCGCCCTGGTCGCCGACCTCGGCTCGCCGCTCGACCTCGACGGCCTCACCCTCGTGCTGGAGGCCAGCGCCGGGGTCGCCGTCTTCCCCGACCACGCGCTCGACGCCGAGGGCCTGCTGCGCCGGGCCGACGTGGCGATGTACCAGGCCAAACGGGACCGGACCGGGGTCGAGGTGTACGAGTCCAAGCGCGACTCCAACACCCCCGACCGGCTCGGTCTGCTGGGCGACCTGCGGCGCGCCCTGGACGCGCACGAGGTCGAGCTGCACTACCAGCCCAAGGTCCGCTTCGACGGGCAGGTGGCGGGCCTGGAGGCCCTGGTCCGCTGGGTGCACCCGGAGCGCGGCAAGGTGCCGCCGGACGAGTTCATAGCGATCGCCGAGTCGTCCGGGCTGATGCCCCACCTGACGGAGTACGTGCTGGACACCGCGCTCGCCCAGGTCGCCCGGTGGCGGGCCCAGGGACTGTTCGTGCCGGTCGCGGTGAACGTCTCGCCCCGCGACGTCCACACGCCCGGGTTCGCCGGGTCCGTGGCCGCGCGCCTGGCCCGGCACGGTGTGCCCGCGGGCGCGCTCCAGCTGGAGATCACCGAGCACGTCCTGCTGGAGGACCCGCAGCGAGCCGCCGACACCCTCAACGCGCTGACCGGCCACGGCGTGAAGATGTCCCTGGACGATTTCGGGACCGGCTACTCCTCCCTGGTCCACCTGCGCCGGCTGCCGGTGAGCGAGCTGAAGATCGACCGCTCCTTCGTGGCCCGGCTGGCCGTGGACGCCGAGGACGCCGAGATCGTGCGCTGCACCCTCGACCTGGCGCACTCCCTCGGGCTGCTGGTGGTCGCCGAGGGCGTCGAGGACGACGAGACCTGGGAGCGCCTGCGCGACCTGGGCTGCGACGCGGTGCAGGGCTGGCTGGTGGCCGCCGCGATGCCCCCGGAGGAGACGACGGCCTGGCTGCGCGCCCGCGGTTCACGCGGCTGGCAGCGCCCGGCGGCGGCGCTGCCCGCGGCGGCCTCCGACGAGTGACCCGCCGGGCCGCCCGCCCGCCGGCGCGGCCCCGTGCCGGCGCCCCCACCCGGGTCCCGCCGCCCCCGGGCGAAACCGCGTCACGGCCACCGCCGCCCGCCCCATAGGATTGGCCCCAAAACCACACTCACCCACCCCACCCCAGAGGAACGCTGCATGCCTGGCATCACGCGCGAGGAGGTCGCCCACCTCGCCCGGCTGGCGCGTCTGGAGCTGAAGCCCGAAGAGCTCGAACACTTCGCGGGACAGCTGGACGACATCATCGGCGCGGTCGCCCGCGTCAGCGAGGTCGCCGACCAAGACGTACCGCCGACCTCGCACCCGCTCCCGCTGACCAACGTCATGCGGGCGGACGAGGTCCGTCCGTCGCTCACCCCCGAGCAGGCGCTCTCCGGCGCCCCGGCCCAGGAGCAGCAGCGTTTCAAGGTGCCGCAGATCCTGGGGGAGGACTAACCGCCATGACGGACAACGTCGCCATCATCAAGCTCACCGCCGCCGAGACCGCCGCGCGGATCGCCTCCGGCGCGCTCACGGCCGTCCAGGTCACCGAGGCGCACCTGGCGCGCATCGAGGCCGTCGACGAGAAGGTGCACGCCTTCCTGCACGTCGACCGCGAGGGCGCCCTCGCGCAGGCCCGCGCCGTCGACGAGAAGCGGGAACGCGGCGAGAAGCTCGGCCCCCTCGCCGGCGTCCCGCTCGCGCTCAAGGACATCTTCACCACCGAGGGCATCCCGACGACCGTCGGCTCGAAGATCCTCGAAGGCTGGATCCCGCCGTACGACGCCACGCTCACCAAGCGGCTGAAGGCCGCCGACGTGGTCATCCTCGGCAAGACCAACATGGACGAGTTCGCCATGGGGTCCTCCACCGAGAACAGCGCCTACGGCCCGACCGGCAACCCCTGGGACCTGACCAAGATCCCCGGCGGCTCCGGCGGCGGTTCGTCCGCCGCGCTGGCCGCGCACATGGCGCCGCTGGCCATCGGCACCGACACCGGCGGCTCGATCCGCCAGCCGGCCGCCGTCACCGGCACGGTCGGCGTCAAGCCGACGTACGGCGCGGTCTCCCGTTACGGCATGGTCGCCTTCTCGTCCTCGCTCGACCAGGGCGGCCCCTGCGCCCGCACGGTCCTGGACGCGGCGCTGCTGCACGAGGTCATCGCCGGCCACGACCCGCTGGACTCCACGTCGATCGACGCGCCCGTCCCGCCGGTCGTCGAGGCCGCCCGCAACGGCAGCGTCGACGGCATGCGCGTCGGCGTCGTCAAGCAGTTCCGCGGCGAGGGCTACCAGGCCGGCGTCATCCAGCGCTTCGACGAGTCCGTCGCACTGCTGAAGGAGCTGGGCGCCGAGATCGTCGAGCTGGACTGCCCGTCCTTCGACCTCGCCCTGTCGGCGTACTACCTGATCGCGCCGTCCGAGTGCTCGTCCAACCTGGCCCGCTTCGACGGTCTGCGCTACGGCCTGCGGGTCGGCGACGACGGCACCCGCTCGGCCGAGGACGTCACCTCCCTCACCCGGGAGGCGGGCTTCGGCGCCGAGGTCAAGCGCCGCATCATGCTCGGCACGTACGCCCTGTCGAGCGGCTACTACGACGCCTACTACGGCTCCGCCCAGAAGGTCCGCACGCTCATCACGCGCGACTTCGAGAAGGCCTTCGGGCAGGTCGACGTGATCGTCTCGCCGACGACCCCGACCACCGCCTTCGCGATCGGCGAGCGCGCCGACGACCCGATGGCGATGTACCTGGCCGACCTGTGCACCATCCCGACCAACCTCGCGGGCAACTCGGCCATGTCGCTGCCCTGCGGCCTCGCCCCGGAGGACGGCCTCCCGGTCGGTCTGCAGATCATCGCCCCGGCGCTGAAGGACGACCGGCTGTACAAGGTCGGCGCCGCCATCGAGGCCGCCTTCGTGGAAAGGTGGGGGCACCCGCTTCTCGAGGAGGCTCCGTCGCTGTGAGCGCACTGAACAAGGCCAAGGGCTTCAAGAAGTCCAAGTCCGGTACGTACCTGTCCATCGCCGGGACCGCGTTCGGCGCGTTCGGCGTCGCCAAGCGGCTCAAGAAGGCCCGTGCCGAGAAGGACACGCTCGTCCTGATCGACGCCACCGTGTCCGCCGTCGCCATCGTCACCGGCCTCGCCATCCTGTACCGCGAGCTGAAGCGGCTGGGCGACGACGACGTCCTGCTGGGCTGAGAGGGAAGTTTCACCGTGACCACCACGACCGACCTGGTGTCGTACGAGGACGCACTCGCGTCGTACGACCCCGTCATGGGCCTCGAGGTCCATGTCGAACTCGGCACCAAGACGAAGATGTTCTGCGGCTGTTCGACCGAGCTGGGCGCCGAGCCCAACTCGCAGACCTGCCCCACCTGCCTCGGCATGCCCGGCGCGCTCCCGGTCGTCAACGCGATCGGCATCGAGTCGGCGATCAAGATCGGTCTCGCGCTGAACTGCGAGATCGCCGAGTGGTGCCGCTTCGCCCGGAAGAACTACTTCTATCCGGACATGCCGAAGAACTTCCAGACCTCCCAGTACGACGAGCCGATCGCCTTCGACGGTTACCTCGACGTGCAGCTGGAGGACGGCGAGACCTTCCGGGTGCAGATCGAGCGCGCCCACATGGAGGAGGACACCGGCAAGTCGACGCACGTCGGCGGCGCCACCGGCCGCATCCACGGCGCGTCCCACTCGCTGCTGGACTACAACCGGGCCGGCATCCCGCTCATCGAGATCGTCACCAAGCCGATCGAGGGCGCCGGCGAGCGCGCCCCCGAGGTCGCCCGCGCCTACGTGCGCGAGCTGCGCGAGGTCATCAAGGCGCTCGGCGTCTCGGAGGCCCGCATGGAGATGGGCCAGATGCGCTGCGACGTCAACCTGTCGCTGCGTCCGCACGGCCGGGAGAAGTTCGGCACGCGCTCCGAGACGAAGAACGTGAACTCGCTGCGGTCCGTGGAGCGCGCGGCCCGGTTCGAGATCATGCGGCACGCGGCCGTCCTGAACGGCGGCGGCACGATCGTCCAGGAGACCCGCCACTTCCACGAGGACACCGGGTCGACGACCTCGGGCCGCGTGAAGGAGGAGGCCGAGGACTACCGGTACTTCCCGGAGCCCGACCTCGTGCCGGTCGTCCCGTCCCGCGAGTGGGTCGAGGAGATCCGCGCCGGGCTGCCGGAGCTGCCGCTGGCCCGCCGCAACCGTCTGGTCGCGGAGTGGGGCATCTCGGCCACCGACATGCAGTCGATCCTGAACGCCGGCGCGCTTGACCTGATCGTCGCCACCATCGACGCCGGGGCCGACGCGGCCTCGGCCCGCAAGTGGTGGATGGGCGAACTGGCCCGCAGCGCCAACGAGTCGGGCGTCGCGCTCGACGAGCTGGCCATCACGCCGCAGCAGGTCGCCCGGGTCGCCGAGCTGGTGCTCACGGGCGACCTGAACGACAAGCTGGCCCGTCAGGTCATCGAGGGCGTCCTCGCGGGCGAGGGCGGCCCGGACGAGGTCGTCGACAAGCGCGGCCTGAAGGTCGTCTCCGACGACTCGGCGCTCGGCACGGCCGTCGACGAGGCCATCGCCGGCAACCCGGGCATCGCCGACAAGATCCGCGGCGGCAAGGTCGCCGCCGCCGGAGCGCTGGTCGGCGCGGTGATGAAGGCCACCCGGGGCCAGGCCGACGCCGCCCGCGTCAAGGAGCTGATCCTGGAGAAGCTGGGCGTCACCGAGGGCTGAGACCCGCGGCGGTCAAGAAGAGAGGGGTGTGCCGGGACCGGCGCACCCCTCTCCGCCGTCCGCGGCGCGACGCGCTACGCTCGCCCGCCATGAGCGCACGAACCGACTCCGAACCCCACAGCGGCATAGAGGACCCGGACGAGGTACGGGACCCGGACGAGGAGTACGGCGCCGAGGACGCCCGCAAAGCCCGCTGGACGGCGACCGCCACCGGCGCCCTGCTCACCCTCGCCGGACTCGCCGCCTCCCTCATGCGCCTCACCCGCTCCGCCCCGGCCCTCGTCCCGGCGGCCTACGCCCTCGGCGCCGCCGTCTGCGCCGTCGCCGCGTTCCTCGGCTCCCGGGGCCGCACCCGGCGCGCCCTGTGGCTGCTCGTGGCGGGCGTCACCGTGATGGCGTTCGGCGACCAGGCCGACTGACCTCCCCCGACAGCGGGGGCGTCGTTGTCCTGTGAGCTGCCTCCCACTCCTGTGAAAAGCCACACGAACGCGACAAACGATCTCGCGCGCCTGCGAGAGTGACCCCGTATCGCTCATACGTTCTTTGCGGGCTGTTTCCCGGTCAAAGATCCACAATTCACCTCCGGGAGCACGTCAGTGGCAGCCCTCGCACGTTGGTGTGTCCGCAACCGCCTGCTCGTGGTGCTGCTCTGGCTGCTCGCCCTCGGCGGCACGGCCACCGCCGCCGTCGTCGCCGGCTCCGCGTACTCCGACGACTACGAGGTCCCCGGCACCGAGTCCGGCCGCGCCGCCCTCCTGCTCACCGAGGCCTTCCCGCACCTCTTCCCGCACCTCGGGGGCGACAGCGACACCGTCGTCTGGCACACCACGACGGGCGCCGTCCGCGCCGCCGACGTCGAACAGACCATGACCCGGACCCTGGACGAGATCGCCGAGCTGCCCGGCGTCGCCTCCGTGGCCGGCCCCTACGACGAGCAGGGCGCCGGACAGATCAGCGAGGACGGACGCACGGCCTACGCCACCGTCGTCTTCGCGGACCGCGCCGAGGACGTCGGCCGGGACGAGGCGCGGGCCGTCGTCGACACCGCGCAGGCCGCCCGCGGCGACGGCCTCCAGGTCGAACTGGGCGGGGCCGCGATCGCCCGCACCGAGTCCTCCGGCGGCCATCTCGCCGAGATAGTCGGCGTGGCCGTCGCCGCCGTCGTGCTGTTCCTCGCCTTCGGCTCGCTCGCCGCGTCCGCGCTGCCCATCGCCACCGCCCTGGTCGGCGTGGGCACCGCGTACGCCGGGATCTCCCTGCTCGGACACGCCATGACGGTCGCCGACTTCGCGCCCATGCTCGGCCTGCTCGTCGGGCTCGGCGTCGGCATCGACTACGCCCTGTTCATCGTCACCCGGCACCGGCGCGGGCTGAAACGCGGACTGCCCGTCGCCGAGGCCGCCACGAACGCCGTCGCCACCACCGGACGCGCCGTGGTCTTCGCGGGCGCCACCGTGTGCCTGGCCCTGCTCGGCATGCTCACCCTGCGCCTGAGCTTCCTCAACGGCGTGGCGGTCGCCGCCTCGCTGACCGTCGTCCTCACCGTCGCCGCCTCCGTGACGCTGCTGCCCGCCCTGCTGTCGTTCCTCGGCATGCGCGCGCTCAGCCGCCGCGAACGGTGCCGCCTCGCCGACCACGGACCCCGGCCCGAACTGCCGACCGGACTCGCGGCCCGCTGGTCGGCGTTCGTGGAGCGCCACCCCCGGCTGCTCGGCGCGCTGGCCCTCGTCGTCGTCACGGTCCTCGCCCTGCCCACCCTCTCGCTGCGCCTGGGCAGCTCCGACCAGGGCAACGGACCGCGCTCGGCCACCACCCGCCAGGCCTACGACCTCCTCGCCGACGGCTTCGGACCCGGCGTGAACGGCCCGCTGACCCTCGTGACCCGGGTCCGGGGCGCCGAGGACCGGCTCGCCCTGGACAACCTCGGCACGGCCCTGCGCGACGTCGGCGGCGTGGCGTCCGTGACGCCGGTGACCTTCGACTCCGCCGGCCGCGCCGCCCACCTCACCGTCGTGCCGCGGTCCTCGCCGCAGTCGCCGCGCACCAGCGACCTCGTCCACCGGCTGCGCACCGAGGTGCTGCCCCGCGCGCAGGCCGGCACCTCACTCGACGTGCACGTCGGCGGGCTGACGGCCGGCTACGACGACTTCGCGGCCGTCATCGTCGGCAAACTGCCCCTGTTCGTGGGCGTCGTCGTCGCTCTGGGCGCGCTGCTGCTCCTGCTCGCGTTCCGCTCCGTCGGCATACCGCTCAAGGCCGCCGTGATGAACGTGGCCGCCGTCGCCGCCGCGTTCGGAGTCGTCGTCGCGATCTTCCAGTGGGGCTGGGGGAGCGAACTGCTCGGCCTCGGCCGGGCCGGCCCGATCGAGCCCTTCCTCCCCGTGATCATGGTGTCGGTGCTGTTCGGCCTCTCCATGGACTACCAGGTCTTCCTGGTCAGCCGGATGTACGAGGAGTGGCTGGAGACCGGCGACAACCGGCGCGCCGTCCGCGTCGGCCTCGCCGAGACCAGCCGGGTCATCAACTCCGCCGCCGTCATCATGATCTCGGTCTTCCTGGCCTTCGTCCTCAGCGGCGACCGGGTGATCGCCATGTTCGGCATCGGCCTCGCCGCCGCCGTCGCCCTCGACGCCTTCGTGCTGCGCACGCTGCTGGTGCCCGCGCTGATGCACCTGCTCGGCGGCGCCAACTGGTGGCTGCCGCGCGGGCTCGACCGGCGGCTGCCGAGGATCAGCATCGAGGCGCCCGAGTGCCGCGCCGCCCATGAGAGGCTCGACCGGGCTGTGGACGCAGCCCACCTACGGGAGAAGGAGCCGCGACCGGATGTACGCGACATCGCTGGGTGACGACGGAGCCGAACTGCGCCCCCTGGAGCCCTGGCACGCCGAGGAGTTCCTCGCCCACCTCGAACGCGGCCGCGACTTCATCAACCGCTACGTCCCCTTCGGCTCGAAGGCCACCGACGCGGCCGGGGCGCGCGAGGTGCTCCAGCGCTACGCCGACATGCGGGCCGCCGACACCGGCTCGCTGCACGGCCTGTGGCTGGACGGCCGGCTCGTGGGCGGCGTGCTCTTCCTCAACTTCGACGCCGAGGCCGGGAACTGCGAGGTCGGCTGCTGGCTGGAGCCCGCCGGCACCGGCCGCGGACTGGTCACCCGGGCCGTCCGGGTGCTGATCGACTTCGCGGTGGAGCAGCGCGGCATCCAGCGCGTGGAATGGGTCGCCTCCGCCGGGAACACGCCCAGCCTGGACGTCGCCCGGCGGCTCGGCATGACCCGGGACGGCGTGCGCCGGCAGGCCTACCCCTATCGTGGGGTGCGGCACGACCTGGAGGTGTGGTCCGTGCTGGCCCAGGAGTGGCGCGACGCACGCGCGCGTACCGCTCACGACGATCATTAAGAGACCTCTCAGAGAGCGTCCGTACGGTGCGGGGTATGGGAACCAAGACTGCTGACGAGACCGGCGCCGAGACCGCCGGGACCACGACCGACGACGAGAAGGCCGCCGTCGTAGGCGCCACGGGCGAGGTGACCGAGGAGGCCCCGCACTCCGGGGAGGGCGCGGGCGGACCCGCCGCCGCGGACGAACTCGCCGCGGGGAACGAGGCCGCCGTCACGGACGGCTCCGCCGGCGTCGGCCAGGGCGCGGGCGCCGTGGTCTCCGCCGTGCTCGGCTTCGTCTCGCTCACCGGCAGCTGGATCGGCACCCTCGCCGGGGCCCGCCAGACCCTCGTCGGCCAGCTCCAGACGTCCGCCTCCTCCGGCACGACCGTCGCCAAGCAGCTGGAGGCGATCTACGGCGACGCCTGGCAGGCCACCGCCCTGTGGGCCGGCCTGTTCGCCCTGGCCGCGCTGGTCACCGGCGTCGTCGTGCTGGCGCGCCCCGCCTTCGGCAGCCCGGCCCGTCCGCAGGCGGCCTGGATCAAGTCGGTCTCCTGGGCCGGCGTCGTCCTCGGCGTCGTCGGCCTGCTGCTGGCCGTCCTGAAGTACACCGACGCCCTGCTCGGCCTGCCCTCCGGCGGCTGAGTCCGCGCACGTCACGAGGGGCCTCAGACCCGCCGTAAGCACCTTACGGCCGGTCTGAGGCCCCTCCGGCGCGTCTAAGGCCCCCGCCCGCCGCCGAAGATGCGGAACTCTCCCGATGTGCCACACCCCCCTGGCAGACGACAGTGGAGGCATCGCAGCAAGCGAAGCCCACACCGACCTCTCAGGGGACACACCATGTACGAGCTCGAACTCCACCAGGCCCGCTCCACCGAACTGCGCCGCCGGGCCGCCGAGGAGCGACTGGCCCACGAGGCCGTCCGCGGCGCCCGCGCCGCCCGCCGCGAAGCCGCGGCCCGCGCCGCCGAACGCTCCGAGGGCGAAACCGAGAGCGAACCGCATACCCGCCGCCCGCGCCGGTTCGGCTCCCCCCGGCCGGCGTGAGCACCGCCACCGGGCGGGGCGGCCGCACGGGGGTCGGCCGTCCCGCGGACGAGGGCCCGGCGATATCCGCTGGGCCCTCGTCGTCTCCGCGTGCCATGCTCGCCCTCGTGGAGACCAGGTCAGTCAGCCCCGTGTTCGTCGGCCGCACCGACGAGCTGGACACCCTGAACGAGGCGCTCTCCCGCGCCGCGACGGGAGAACCGCAGGCGCTGCTCATCGGCGGTGAGGCCGGCGTCGGAAAGACCCGGCTGGTCGAGGAGTTCGCCGCGGCCGCCGGCCGCCGGGGAGCCGTCGTCGCCCTCGGCGGCTGTGTCGAGATCGGCGCCGACGGACTGCCCTTCGCCCCGTTCTCCACCGCCCTGCGCGCCCTGCGCCGCACCCTGCCGGACGAACTGGCCGCCTGCGCCGCCGGCCAGGAGGAGGAACTCGCCCGGCTCCTGCCGGAGTTGGGGCCGAACCGGACCGGACGCCACGACGAGGAGGGCATGGCCCGCCTCTTCGAACTCACCGCCCGCGTCCTGGAACGCGTCGCAGCCGAACACACCGTCGTCCTCGTCCTGGAGGACCTGCACTGGGCCGACGCCTCCACCCGCCACCTCCTGTCCTACCTGCTGCGCACCCTGCGCACCGGCCGCCTCGTCGTCCTCGCCACCTACCGCGCCGACGACATCCACCGCCGCCACCCGCTGCGCCCCCTGCTCGCCGAACTCGACCGGCTGCGCACCGTGCGCCGCCTGGAACTGGCCCGCCTCACCCGCGACGAGGTCTGCCGCCAGATCGCCGGCATCCTCGCCCACGAACCCGACCCCGCCCAGGTCGACGACATCTTCGAACGCTCCGACGGCAACGCCTTCTTCGTCGAGGAACTCGCCGTCGCCGCCCACGAGGGCTGCTGCACCGGCCTCACCGACTCGCTGCGCGACCTGCTCCTCGTCCGCGTCGAGGCGCTGCCCGAGAGCGCCCAGCACGTCGCCCGGATCGTGGCCGAGGGCGGCTCCACCGTCGAGTACCGGCTCCTCGACGCCGTGGCCCGGCTCGCCGAGGACGACCTCATCGAGGCGCTGCGCGCCGCCGTCAACGCCAACCTCCTGCTCGCCACCCCCGACGGCGACGGCTACCGCTTCCGCCACTCCCTGGTCCGCGAGGCCGTCAGCGACGACCTCCTGCCCGGCGAGCGCGCCCGCCTCAACCGCCGCTACGCCGAAGCCCTCCAGGCCGACCCGGCACTCGTCCCCGCCGACGAGCGCGTCATGCGGCTGGCCAGCTACTGGTACCACGCCCACGACCCGGCCAAGGCCCTGCCCGCCGTCCTCGACGCCTCCGTCGAGGCCCGCTCCCGGCGCGCCTACAGCGAGCAACTGCGGCTCCTGGAACGGGCGATGGAACTGTGGGAGTCCGCCCCGCAGGAGGTGCGGGCCGCGCTGCGCGCCGTCGACCACACCGAGGCCTACCCCCGTCCCCTGCCCGAGAGGTGCGGAGGGACCCCCGGCGGCCGCGACCCCGCCGCCACCCCGCTGCGCTATCTCGACCTCATGGCCGAGGCCGCCGTCGCGGGCCGCTACTGCGGGGAGCGCGAACGCGCCCTGAAGATCGCCAAGCGGGCGCTGCGGCTGCTGGAGGACGAGGACGACCCCCTGCGCGCCGCCTGGTTCTGGATGCAGCGCTCACGGCTCGCGCGCGCCCTCGGCCGCAGCAGCGGCCGCGAGGAACTGGCCACCGCGCAGGAGCTGTTGCGCGGGCTGCCGCCCAGCGCGGTGCACGCCGAGGTGCTCGCCCACCTGGCCCACTGGTCCACGATCCACGCCCCCGGCCCCGAGGCCTACCGGGCGGCCGAACGCGCCGTGGAGTACGCCCGCATGATCGGCTCCCGCGAGACCGAGCTGGACGCCCGCCAGATCCTGGGCGTCCTCATGGTCCACGCCGGCCACATCGAGGCCGGACTCGCGGAGCTGCACGAGGTCAGGGAGCGGGCCCTCGCCGAGGACGCCCCCGCCGTCGCCCTCAACGCCTACGTCAACCTGCCCTCCGAACTGGAGGCGGTCGGCCGCTCCCGGGAGGCCGTCCCGATGCTGGAGAAGGGCCTCGACTTCGCTCGGCGGCACGGACCGCCCGACACCGAGGCCTGGGTGTGGGGGAACCTCGCCGAATCCCTCTTCTCCCTGGGTCGCTGGGACGAGGCGGACCGCGCGTGCGCCGCCGCCGGCCGGGTCGGCCAGGGCGTGGCGGTCCGCGGGGTGCACGCCATCCTGCGCGCCGAACTCGCCCTCGCGCGCGGCGACCTCGCCGAGGCCGCGCGCCGGCTCGACGCGGGGCGCGACTACTTCGGCTCCCAGGAGCGCGCCCCGCAGCACCACCTGCCCCTCACCCGCCTGGCCGTCCAGCTGGCCGCGGCCCGGGGCCGCCCGCTGGACGCCCGCGCCCACGTCGTGCCCGTCCTCGACCACGGCTTCCCGCCCGGCACCCAGCGCGACGCCTGGCCCCTGCTGCTCGCCGCGGCGGCCGCCGAGGGCGACGCCCGCGCGCTGCCCGCCGCCGACGCCGGCCGCGCCGGCCTCCTGGCCCGGATCCGCGACGCCGCCAAGAAGCTCGTCACGATCGCGCCGGTCTGGCAGGCCCACGAGCACTGGGTGCGCGCCGAGATCCGGCGCGCCGAGGGCGGCGCCGGCCCCGACGACTGGTGCGAGGTCGTCACCGCCTTCGAACGCCTGGAACGCCCCTACGACCTCGCCCGCACCCGGCTCCGGCTGGCCGAGGCCCTGCTCTCCACCGGCGCCGCCGCCGAACGCGACCGGGCCGCCGAACTGCTGCGCCTCGTGGACGCGGTCGCCGCCCATCTCGGCGCCCGCCCCCTCGCCGACGCCGCCGCCCTGCTCGGCCGGCGCGCCCGCCTGGGCCCGGCGCCCCTCGCGGACCGCCCTGCCGCCCCGGCCGCTCCCGTCGATCCGCTGACCGCCCTCGGCCTGACCAGCCGGGAACGGGACGTCCTGCGGCTGGTGTCCGAAGGCCGCACCAACCGCCAGATCGCCGAGGAGCTGTTCATCTCGCCGAAGACGGCGAGCGTCCACGTCTCGAACATCCTGTCCAAGCTCGACGTCTCGGGCCGGGGCGAGGCGGCCGCGCTGGCCCACCGGCAGGGGCTGTTCCCGCCGAACGCCGAAGACCGGGTGGCCGCGCGATAATGGGCTCGGGCCGCTGACCAGGCACGCCGGAGGAGGACGATGTTCAACCCCTTCGAGGAACTCTTCGCGCCCGGCCGCAAGCACACCCGCGACGAGCAGAACCGGCTGGAGCTGACCCGCGAGGACGTCGGCGACGCCGATCCCGGGCACGGACCGATAGACCTCGCCTCCGGAAAGGTCGTGGTCCGGGCCGCCGACGCCGGCCCGATCGATGCGGAGCCGGGGGAGGGGCGGGGCGATGAGCCCGCGGAGGACGGGCCGGTCCGCGGGGGACCGGACCGGGAGGCCCCTGCGGCCGGCGACGGCTGACGGCGCTGCCCGGGACGGCTGACGGCGCTCAGCTCACCCGCAGCTCCAGGATCCGGTCGTCCCCCGGCTTCGGATTGCCGCGGCCGTCCGTGTTGCTGGTCGTGACCCACAGCCGGTCCCCGCCCGCCGACACCACCGTGCGCAGCCGGCCGTACTGGCCCTCCAGGAAGGCCTGCGGCGCCGCCGAGGCGGCCGTCCCGCGGAGGGGGACGCGCCACAGGCGCTGTCCCTTGAGACCGGCCATCCAGATCGACCCCTGTGCGTAGGCGATGCCGCTGGGGGAGGCTTCGTCGGTGTGCCACTGGGCTATCGGGTCGCGGAACTTCGCGTCCGCGCCGCCGCCCCCGGCGCTCCTGCCCTCCGCGAGCGGCCAGCCGTAGTCGGCGCCCGGCGCGATCGCGTTCAGCTCGTCCCACGTGTCCTGGCCGAACTCGGAGGCGAACAGCCGCTGCTCGGCGTCCCAGGCCAGGCCCTGCACATTGCGGTGGCCGTAGGAGTACACCGGCGAGCCGGGGAAGGGGTCGCCGGGAGCCGGTTCGCCCTCCGGGGTCAGCCGCAGGATCTTGCCGCCCAGGGACTTGCGGTCCTGGGCCAGCCCGCGGTCGCCGTTCTCGCCGGTGCCGACGTACAGCATCCCGTCGGGGCCGAAGGCGATCCGGCCACCATTGTGGATCATGCCCTTGGGTATGCCCTTGAAGATCGTGTCGGGCGCCCCCAGCTGGTCCCCGGCCGGCCGCTTCGCGTCGTAGAGCATACGGACGACACGGTTGTCCGAGGCCGTCGTGACGTACGCGTAGACCATGCGGTCCGAGGCGTAGCGGGGGGACAGCGCGAGGCCCAGCAGGCCGCCCTCGCCGGCCGCGGAGACGCCGGGCACCTCGCCGAGCCGCGTCTTCGCGCCCGTCTTCCCGTCGACCCGGGTGATCGTCCCCTCGTCGCGCGAGGCGACCAGCAGACCGCCTTCCGGAAGGGGGGCCAGGCCCCAGGGGCTGTTCAGACCCTCGGCGACCGTGCGCACCACCGAGACCGTGCCCTTGGCGGGCGGGGTCCGCACCGCCGACGGGGAGGTCGACGGCGCGGTCGCGCCGCCCGGTGAGGGGCTGGCGGAGGCGTGCGGCGCCGGTCCGGCGCCCGGTGAGCAGCCGGCCGTCGCCAGCAGGGCGCCCCCGGCCAGCACGGCCAACACGGCGGACACAGCTCGACGTTCCACGATCACGGTCCCTTCGGCACGGCGGTTCCTTCGGCGGGTCCATTCGTCCTACGCCCAGTCCTACGCAGCGCACGTCTCCAGGGTTCCCGATCCGCGCCGGCACCACCCCCCAGGGGCACTCACTCCCACGATCCCAGCGCCGCCGGCAGCTTCGCCACCTCCGCCAGATCCTGCGGCGTCAGGCGCAGCCCGGCCGCCGCCGCGTTCTCCGCCACCCAGCGTTCCTGCTTGGCGCCCGGCACCGGGACCACGTGCCGGCCGCGCGACAGCACCCACGCCAGCGCCACCTGCGCCGCCGTCACCCCTTCGCCGTGCCGGGCGGCGATCCGGCGCAGACCGGCCACGATCGGCTGGTTCGCGGCCATCATCTCGGCGGTGAACCGCGGATGCCGGGCCCGCAGGTCGTCCGGTTCGAAGCCCCGGCCGGGCTTCAGCGTGCCGGTGAGGAAACCGTTGCCGAGCGGCATCGCCGCCAGGAAGCCGACGCCGCGCGCCTCGCACCACGGCAGCAGCGCCTCCAGCGCCTCGGGCGACCACACCGACAGCTCCGCCTCCACCGCGGCCACCGGGAATACCTGCTGGACGCGCCCCAGCTGCCGGATCGTTCCGTCGTACAGGCCGCCCGACCGGCGGCCGCCGCGCGCGCCCACCGCGCACCACCCCAGCGCCCGCACCTTGCCCGCCCGTACCAGCTCCGCCATCGCGCCCCAGGTCTCCTCGACCGGGATCTCCGGATCGGCACGGTGCAACTGGTAGAGGTCGATGACGTCCGTCTGAAGGCGGCGCAGGGACGCGTCGCAGGCCCGTCTCACGTATCCCGGGCGGCCGTTGGCGACGATGTGCTGCTCACCGACGAGCAGCCCCACCTTCGTCGACACGAACGCGTCCGCCCGTCGCTCCCTCAACGCCCGCCCCAGCAACAGCTCGTTGGTGAACGGCCCGTACATGTCCGCGGTGTCCAGCAGGGACGAACCCGCGTCCAGCGCCCGGTGCACCGCCCGCAGCGAGTCGGCACCGCGCTGCCGCGACCCGCTGTACGCCCAGCTCATCGGCATGCACCCGAGGCCCACGGCCCCCACCTCGAGCGCCCCCGCGCCGATCGTCCTGCGCTCCACCTGCTCGTGACCCTCCCTCGCCGGACCCCCCAACCTAACCGCTGGGCCGACACGCCCCTGACATAGCCTCCTGGCATGACCGCTGACCTGGCACGCGACGTATGGCTGCCCATCCCGCCCGACGAGATCGACGGGCTTCCCGAGGGGCTCGACTACCTCTTCTGGGACGGCGGGGAGAGCGGCGACCAGCCCTACCCCGGTGACCCCGCGCGCTGCGTCGTCTACGTGGTGCCGTACATGAAGCGGCAGCCCGTGAAGGTACGGCCGCTGCGGGAGATGAGCCGCCTCCAGGTCGTGCAGACCCTCACCGCCGGCGTCGACGACATCACCGCGCGGCTGGCGGACCTCGTGCCCGGGGTGCGGCTGTGCAACGCGCGCGGGGTGCACGAGGCCAGCACCGCGGAACTGGCGCTCACCCTGACCCTGGCCGCCCTGCGCGGCATCCCCGGATTCGTGCGCGCGCAGGACGAGGGGCGCTGGCAGGGCGCGTTCCATCCCGCGCTCGCCGACAAGAACGTCCTCGTCGTCGGGTACGGCTCCATCGGCGCCGCCATCGAGGACCGGCTCGTGCCGTTCGAGGTGGCGCGGGTGGCGCGCGTCGCGCGCTCCTGGCGCACGACGGCGCGCGGCCCCGTGCACCCGATCGCCGAACTGCCCGCCCTGCTCCCCGAGGCGGACGTGGTGATCCTCGCGACGCCGCTGAACGACAGCACGCGCGGCCTGGTCGACGCCGGCTTCCTGGCCCGGATGAAGGACGGCGCGCTGCTGGTCAACGTGGCCCGCGGAGCGGTCGTCGACACGGAGGCGCTGCTCGCCGAACTGCGACGGGGCCGCCTCACCGCCGCCCTGGACGTCACCGACCCCGAACCCCTGCCCCCGGGCCACCCGTTGTGGACCGCGCCGGGCGTCCTCATCAGCCCCCACGTCGGCGGACCCACCTCCGCCTTCCGTCCCCGCGCCGAGCGGCTGCTGGCGGACCAGTTGACCCGCTTCGTGAACCGTGAACCACTGCGGAACGTGATCGTGACGACGGGCGCCGGCGACGGATCCTGACGACGGCGCGGGACTCCGCCGCCCAGGTACGGGCACGCTCCGCAGTCCTGCGGACGCGTTCTGTACCTCATCCGGATGCATATGCCGATGATCGTCACGCAGCGTAGAGGAACTATGTCCCTGAGTGACGAGACTGGTGTATCGTCCCGACAGGGGCTGCGCCGCGCAGTATCGGCGTCAGGGACGGACATTTCAGACTTGTGAGGGGGGCGACGGGCGATGCACGGCCTATGGACGAACGATCCGACGCGGCGGAGCCGCCGGCGGCGACCCTGGCATCCGGCCGCGGGCGGTCACGGTCACCGCACCCACCACGGTCCTCCCCACGGCCCCCCTCCTTCGGGATGCGGCGGCCGCGGGAGGCGGACGCAGCCACCGCCCCGCACCCCGAGGGGCCCGGGAGCCACACGGACCGGGAGGCCGCGGTGAGTTCGCCGTCGACCTCCACGCCCCTCCTCGACGGAGCGCCGCGGACCCAGGCGGCCCCCGCCGGGAGGCCGCGCCTCGGACCGCCGTCCGCCCACGGCCCCGGATCGAACCTGGTCCACCAACTTCTGCTCGCCCTGGTCTGCGCGGTGTACGCCGTCGGCTCCGCGCTGGGCTGGGGCTCCGACCGACTCGCACTGATCATGGGCGACTTCGGGCTCACCGCCGCGGCCGGCACGGCCGCCGTCTCGTGCCTCCTCTACGCGCGCAACCGCCGCGTCCGCTTTCGATCCGCCTGGCTGCTGTTCTCGCTCTCCTCGGCGATGGCGGCCCTCGGCAACCTCGTCTGGGGCTGGTACGAGGTGGTCCTCGGCCGTCCCGTGCCCAGCCCCAGCTTCGCCGACCTGTTCTTCCTGTGCTTCGCGCCCCCCGCCATCGTCGGGCTGCTGGTGCTCGCCGCCCGCCCCATGACGAAGGCCGGCTGGGTCTGCCTGGCGCTCGACGCCTGGCTGATCGCCGGTTCGCTGCTCACCCTCTCCTGGAGTCTCGCGCTCGCCCAGGCCGCCAAGTTCGACGGGCCGAGCGTGGCGCATGCCGCCCTCTCGCTGGCGTACCCGCTGCTGGACATCGCGCTGGTGAGCATGGTGCTGGTGCTGCACTTCCGGCGCACCTCGGTGAACCGCACGGCGGTCAACACGGCCGTCGGCGCGCTCGCGCTGACCGTGATGTGCGACGCCCTGTTCACCTCGCCGCTGCTGCACAACAACTACCGCTCGGGCCAGCTCCTCGACGCCGGCTGGTTCGCCGGCTCGCTGCTCCTGGCCTACGCCCCCTGGGCCGCCTCCCGCCGACAGGCCGCGGAGGAGGGGCACACGCGCGTGGTCCTCGAACACCTCCCCGGCAAGCGCGCCGGCGGCCGCCCGCAGACGCCGCCGCGCGTCCAGGGCCGCGCGCCGCAGCCCGGCCGGCCGACCGCGCACACCGCCGCGCACCCCCATGCGCAGACGCCCGCCCAGCAGGGCGAGCACGGCCGCTTCCCGTCCACCCGGCCCATCACCGGCTCCCTGGCCGCGCTGACGCCCTATCTCGCCGCCGCCGTCTGCACCCTGGGGATCCTCTACAACGTCCTCAACGGCCGCAGCGTCGACCGCGTGGTGCTGCTGACCGGCGGCACGGTCGTGCTCGCCCTCGTGGTGCGCCAGGGGATCATGCTGCTCGACAACATCACCCTCACCCAGGAACTGGCGCAGAAGGAGAACCACTTCCGCTCCCTGGTGCAGGGTTCCAGCGACGTCATCATGATCGCCGCGCCCAGCGGGGTGCTGCGCTACGTCTCCCCGGCCGCCGCGGGCGTCTACGGCCGGCCCGCCGAGGACCTGGTGGGCACCGAACTGGCCGACCTGATCCACCCCGGGGACCTCGGCTGCGTGGTGCACGAGGTGCGCCGCTTCCTCGCCGCCAGCCCCCAGGACGAGCCCACCACCCGCATCGAGTGCCGGTTCCGCTCCGGCGACGGCGGCTGGCTCAATGTCGAGTCCACCGTCAACCGCCACCACGGCGGCCTGATCTTCAACAGCCGGGACGTCACCGAACGCGTGCGGCTCCAGGCCCAGCTCCAGCACAACGCCGAGCACGACCCGCTCACCGACCTGCCCAACCGCGCCCTGTTCACCCGGCGCGTCCAGCAGGCCCTGTCCGGCCGGCGCAGCTCCGACCGGGGCCAGGCCCTGCGGGGCACGGCCGTCCTGTTCATCGACCTCGACGGGTTCAAGGCCGTCAACGACACCATCGGCCACGCGGCCGGCGACCAGCTCCTGGTCCAGGCCGCCCGCCGGCTCCAGGAAGCGGTCCGCAAGTCGGACACCGCCTCCCGGCTGGGCGGCGACGAGTTCGCGGCCCTGATCGTCGGCGACGGAGCCCGCGACCGGGCCGCCCGGGAACGGCAGATACTGGAACTCGCCGACCGCCTGCGGCTCACGCTCTCCCAGCCCTACCTCATCGACGGCGGCGAGGTACGGGTCGCCGCGTCCATCGGCGTCGCCTTCGCCGACCCCGGCCTCGGCGCGGGCGAACTGCTGCGCAACGCCGACCTCGCCATGTACCGCGCCAAGGCCGGCGGCAAGGGCCGCGTCGAGCTGTACAAGCCGCAGATGCAGCAGGACGTCGTCCGCAAGGCGGAGCTGGCCACACGGCTGCGGGCCGCCCTGCACGACGGCGAGTTCGCACTGCTGCACCAGCCCGTGGTGCGCCTGGACGACGGCCGGATCACGTCGGTGGCCGCGCAGGCCCGCTGGCGTTCCTCCCAGGGAGTCCTCTTCACGCCGGCCGAGTTCCTGCGGGTCGCGGAGGACGGCGACAGAACGGCCGAGCTGGGCCGCTGGGTGCTGGAGGAGGCCGTCGAACAGGCCGCCGACCGCACCGCGAGCGGACTGGTCCTGCCGGTGGTCGTACGCATGGGCGCCCGGCGGCTGACGGACCGTTCGCTGCCCCTCGGCTCGGTGGAGGCACTGCTGACCCGGCACGGCCTGCCGTCCGGTTCCCTCGTGATCGAACTCTCCGACACCGACCCCAGAGTGCCGCTGGACGAGCTGGAGCGCCGCCTGGGGGCTCTGAAGCGCCTCGGGGTGCGCATCGCCCTGGACGGCTTCGGCAGCGGCTACGCGGCCCTCACGGCGCTGCGCCGACTTCCCGTGGACATCCTCAAGCTGGACCGCTCGCTGGTCGAGGGGGTCGTCGAGTCCGCGCGACTGCACAAGATCACCAGCGGGCTGCTGCGGATCGCCGGCGATCTGGGCCTTCAGTCGGTCGCCGACGGGGTGGACCTTCCCGAGCAGGTCGTCGCCCTGCGCGCGATGGGCTGCACCCACGGCCAGGGCATGGCCTTCACCGGGCCGCTGGACGAGTACCGGCTGCGGCGGGCCCTGGCGACGGGCCGCTTCCCGGTGCCCCACGAGCCCGTGGAACCCGCGTTCGCGGGCGGGGGCGCGGGGGTGTACACCAGTGGTGTCCACGCAGGCGGCGTCGTCGCCGGCGGCGTCACGGCCGTACTCGGGAGCGGCAATGCCCTTCGCTCACATAATGAGACTCCCGTCCCACCCACTTGACAGTCGGTGCGCGCCAGGGGAGGGTCAATGCCATGCGCACCCGAATTCTCGTACTTGGAAAGCGCGTCGGCTGAAGCTGGTGACGTCCGGTCGGACCGGAACACACCGCGACCCACACCCGGCGCGCTCCCCTCGCTTGCCTTTTGGCACGAGGGGTTTTTTGTTGCACAAAACCCCGCAGGCCGCACCACCGCAGGACCCGCACCACCCGCACGACCCTCAGTAAAACCCTCAGCATCGAGAAGAGAATGCCGATGACCGAGCAGGCCACCGGGGCCCATCCGCAGCCGCGGCCCCGATCCGGAGGACAGCACTCCGCGTCCGTCGAGCACGTGACGGGTGCGCAGTCCCTCATCCGTTCTCTCGAGGAGGTCGGCGCCGACACGGTATTCGGCATTCCCGGCGGTGCGATCCTTCCCGCCTACGACCCGCTGATGGACTCCACCCGGGTCCGCCACGTCCTGGTCCGGCACGAGCAGGGCGCCGGTCACGCGGCCACCGGCTACGCGCAGGCCACCGGCCGGGTCGGCGTCTGCATGGCGACCTCGGGCCCCGGCGCCACCAACCTGGTGACCCCCATCGCCGACGCCCACATGGACTCGGTGCCGCTCGTGGCGATCACCGGCCAGGTGGCCTCCAAGGCGATCGGCACGGACGCCTTCCAGGAGGCGGACATCGTCGGCATCACCATGCCGATCACCAAGCACAACTTCCTGGTCACCCGGGCCGAGGACATCCCGCAGGTCATCGCGCAGGCGTTCCACATCGCCTCCACCGGCCGTCCGGGACCGGTCCTGGTCGACATCGCCAAGGACGCCCTCCAGGCGAAGACCACGTTCTCCTGGCCGCCCGCCATGGACCTGCCCGGCTACCGGCCGGTGACCAAGCCGCACGCCAAGCAGATCCGTGAGGCCGCCAAGCTGATCACCGCCGCCAAGCGGCCGATCCTGTACGTCGGCGGCGGCGTGCTCAAGGCCGGCGCCACCGCCGAGCTGAAGGTCCTCGCCGAGCTGACCGGCGCACCCGTCACCACCACGCTGATGGCGCTCGGCGCGTTCCCCGACAGCCACCCGCAGCACCTGGGCATGCCCGGCATGCACGGCTCGGTGGCCGCCGTCACCGGCCTTCAGAAGGCCGACCTGATCGTCGCGCTGGGCGCACGCTTCGACGACCGCGTCACCGGCAAGCTGGACAGCTTCGCGCCCTTCGCCAAGATCGTCCACGCGGACATCGACCCGGCGGAGATCGGCAAGAACCGCACCGCCGACGTCCCGATCGTGGGCGACGCGCGCGAGGTCATCGCCGACCTGGTCCAGGCCGTCCAGAAGGAGCACAGCGAGGGCCACCGGGGCGACTACACCGCCTGGTGGAAGGACCTCAGCCGCTGGCGCGAGACCTACCCGCTCGGCTACGACCAGCCCTCCGACGGCTCGCTCTCCCCGCAGCAGGTCATCGAGCGGATCGGCCGGCTCGCCCCCGAGGGGACGATCTTCGCCGCGGGCGTCGGCCAGCACCAGATGTGGGCCGCCCACTTCATCCAGTACGAGAAGCCCGCCACCTGGCTGAACTCCGGCGGAGCGGGCACGATGGGCTACGCGGTCCCGGCCGCGATGGGAGCCAAGGCCGGCGCGCCGGACCAGGCGGTCTGGGCGATCGACGGCGACGGCTGCTTCCAGATGACCAACCAGGAGCTCACCACCTGCGCCCTGAACAACATCCCGATCAAGGTCGCCATCATCAACAACGGCGCCCTCGGGATGGTCCGCCAGTGGCAGACGCTGTTCTACAACCAGCGCTACTCCAACACGGTGCTGCACTCCGGTCCGAACGACGTGAACCCGGACGCCCGGGGCACGCGCGTCCCGGACTTCGTGAAGCTGTCCGAGGCCATGGGCTGCCACGCGATCCGCTGCGAGTCCCCGGACGACCTCGACAAGGTCATCGAGGAGGCGAACTCGATCAACGACCGCCCGGTCGTCGTCGACTTCATCGTCCACGAGGACGCGATGGTGTGGCCGATGGTCGCCGCCGGCACCTCCAACGACGAGATCATGGCCGCCCGTGACGTCCGCCCCGACTTCGGCGACAACGAAGACGACTGAGCGAGAGAGACGTAAAGAAGACATGTCCAAGCACACGCTCTCCGTCCTGGTGGAGAACAAGCCGGGCATCCTGGCCCGGATCGCCGCCCTGTTCTCGCGCCGCGGCTTCAACATCGACTCGCTCGCCGTCGGCGTCACCGAGCACGCCGACATCTCCCGCATCACGATCGTGGTGAGCGTGGAGGCCCTCCCGCTGGAGCAGGTCACCAAGCAGCTCAACAAGCTCGTCGAGGTGCTGAAGATCGTCGAGCTGGAACCGGGACAGGCCGTCCAGCGCGAACTCGTTCTGGTGAAGGTGCGCTCCGACAACGAGACGCGCTCCCAGATCGTGGAGATCGTCCAGCTCTTCCGCGCCAAGACGGTCGACGTCTCCCCGGAGGCCGTGACCATCGAGGCCACCGGCAGCAGCGACAAGCTGTCCGCCATGCTCAAGATGCTGGAGCCGTACGGCATCAAGGAACTGGTCCAGTCGGGAACGATCGCGATCGGCCGTGGCGCCCGTTCGATCACGGACCGGTCCCTGCGCTCCCTCGACCGGTCGGCTTAAGACACGGAACGGGCGGCCGGCGTCATCCGGCCGCCCGTATGCCGAGACCCCGAGACTTCCCTTCCGCCCGCCGTCATACGGTGGGACGCAACACCTGCACCCCAAGGAGAGAACCCAAAGTGGCCGAGCTGTTCTACGACGCCGACGCCGACCTGTCCATCATCCAGGGCCGCAAGGTCGCGGTCATCGGGTACGGCAGCCAGGGCCACGCCCACGCCCTGTCGCTGCGTGACTCCGGTGTCGACGTCCGGGTCGGTCTGCACGAGGGCTCCAAGTCCAAGGCCAAGGCCGAGGAGCAGGGCCTGCGCGTGGTGACCCCGGCAGAGGCCGCCGCCGAGGCCGACGTCATCATGATCCTCATCCCGGACCCGATCCAGGCCCAGGTCTACGAGGAGTCCATCGCCCCGAACCTGAAGGACGGCGACGCGCTGTTCTTCGCCCACGGCTTCAACGTGCGCTTCGGCTTCATCAAGGCCCCGGCCGGCGTCGACGTCGCCCTGGTCGCCCCGAAGGGCCCGGGCCACCTGGTCCGCCGCCAGTACGAGGAGGGCCGCGGCGTCCCCGCCATCGCCGCGGTGGAGCAGGACGCCACGGGCAACGCCTTCGCGCTGGCGCTGTCGTACGCCAAGGGCATCGGCGGCACCCGCGCGGGCGTCATCAAGACGACCTTCACCGAGGAGACCGAGACCGACCTGTTCGGTGAGCAGGCCGTCCTGTGCGGTGGCACCTCGGCGCTGGTCAAGGCGGGCTTCGAGACCCTGGTCGAGGCCGGCTACCAGCCGGAGATCGCCTACTTCGAGTGCCTGCACGAGCTGAAGCTGATCGTGGACCTCATGTACGAGGGCGGCCTGGAGAAGATGCGCTGGAGCGTCTCCGAGACCGCCGAGTGGGGCGACTACGTCACCGGCCCGCGCATCATCACCGACGCCACCAAGGCCGAGATGAAGCAGGTCCTCGCCGAGATCCAGGACGGCACCTTCGCCCGGAACTGGATGGACGAGTACCACGGCGGTCTGAAGAAGTACAACGAGTACAAAAACGCCGACTCCGAGCACCTGCTGGAGACCACCGGCAAGCAGCTCCGCAAGCTGATGAGCTGGGTGAACGAAGAGGCGTAGCCTCGGGACGAGGGGCCGGAGCCTACTGCTCCGGCCCCGTTGGCCATTCCGTCCGGCCACGGACGGGTGATCCTTCCACGGAGGCATGAGGCGACCTCCGTCGCAGCACTACACTGCTGCCTACATTCGCGTTCAGGCCCACAGCGTCGTGCGTCTTCCACGCGGCTAGCCCCTCCCTCCGCCTGCGGCCGTCGGGACGGCCGTCCGCACGCTCTGGACTTGTGAGGACTCACGTGAGCTCGAAACCTGTCGTACTCATCGCTGAAGAGCTGTCGCCCGCCACCGTGGACGCGCTCGGCCCGGACTTCGAGATCCGGCACTGCAACGGAGCGGACCGGGCCGAACTGCTCCCGGCCATCGCCGACGTGGACGCGATCCTGATCCGCTCGGCCACCAAGGTGGACGCCGAGGCGATCGCCGCCGCGAGCAGGCTGAAGGTGGTCGCGCGGGCCGGCGTCGGCCTGGACAACGTCGACGTCTCGGCCTCCACCAAGGCCGGCGTGATGGTCGTCAACGCCCCCACCTCGAACATCGTGACCGCCGCCGAGCTGGCCTGCGGTCTGCTGCTGGCCACCGCCCGCCACATCCCGCAGGCCAACGCGGCGCTGAAGAACGGCGAGTGGAAGCGCAGCAAGTACACGGGTGTGGAGCTGGCCGAGAAGACGCTCGGCGTGGTCGGCCTGGGCCGTATCGGCGCGCTCGTCGCGCAGCGCATGTCCGGCTTCGGCATGAAGGTCGTCGCCTACGACCCCTACGTGCAGCCCGCGCGCGCCGCGCAGATGGGCGTCAAGGTGCTGTCGCTGGACGAGCTGCTGGAGGTCTCCGACTTCATCACCGTCCACCTGCCCAGGACGCCCGAGACGGTCGGCCTGATCGGCGACGAGGCGCTGCGCAAGGTCAAGCCGAGCGTGCGGATCGTCAACGCCGCGCGCGGCGGGATCGTCGACGAGGAGGCGCTGTACTCGGCGCTGAAGGAGGGCCGGGTCGCCGGCGCCGGACTCGACGTGTACGCGAAGGAGCCCTGCACGGACTCCCCGCTGTTCGAGTTCGACCAGGTCGTGGCCACCCCCCACCTCGGCGCGTCCACCGACGAGGCACAGGAGAAGGCCGGCATCGCCGTCGCCCGCTCGGTACGCCTCGCGCTCGCCGGTGAGCTGGTCCCCGACGCGGTGAACGTCCAGGGCGGCGTCATCGCCGAGGACGTCAAGCCCGGTCTGCCGCTCGCCGAGCGCCTCGGCCGGATCTTCACCGCGCTGGCCGGCGAGGTGGCCGTCCGCCTCGACGTCGAGGTGTACGGCGAGATCACCCAGCACGACGTGAAGGTGCTGGAGCTGTCGGCCCTCAAGGGTGTCTTCGAGGACGTCGTCGACGAGACGGTGTCCTACGTCAACGCCCCGCTGTTCGCGCAGGAACGCGGTGTCGAGGTGCGGCTGACGACCAGCTCGGAGTCGGCCGACCACCGCAACGTCGTCACCGTGCGCGGCACCCTCTCGGACGGCGAGGAGGTGTCGGTGTCCGGCACGCTGGCCGGCCCCAAGCACCTCCAGAAGATCGTCGCGGTCGGCGAGTACGACGTCGACCTCGCGCTCGCCGACCACATGGTCGTCCTGCGGTACGAGGACCGGCCGGGCGTCGTCGGCACGGTCGGCCGGGTCTTCGGCGAGGCCGGGATCAACATCGCCGGCATGCAGGTCGCCCGTGCGGTGGCCGGCGGTGAGGCGCTGGCCGTGCTGACCGTCGACGACACGGTGCCGGCGGCTGTGCTGGCGGAGGTGGCGGAGGAGATCGGCGCGACGTCTGCTCGTGCCGTGAACCTGGTCTGAGGTTCGCCGCACGGTCCGGGGGCTGCCGCCCCCGGCCCCCGCTCCGGCCCTGAACGGGCCTTGTCCTCAAACGCCGGACGGGCTGGGAAATCCGACCTGGGCTTGAAGGTGGACGCTGCCCGGGCTCGGCGAATGTGTACGCCGGGCGGGCCGGAGTGATCCGGTCCGCCCGGCGTTTTTTTGTGCTGTGCGGTTATTCGCCGGCTACGCGGCTTCGTCGCAGGGTGGCCGTCGCCGCGATTCCCGCCGCGGCGAGGATCACCGCTCCCGCGATCGCCGCCCCCTGCATCCCCTGGGTGAAGGCCTCGCGGGCGGCGGTGGCCAGGGCGTCTCCCGTGCGCCCGGGCAGGTGGGCGGCGGTGGCCAGGGCGCCGCCGAGGGTCTCGCGGGCCTCCGCCGGGGCCGAGGCCGGCATCTCGTGGCGGTAGATCGCGGTGCCGATGGAGCCCAGGACCGCCATGCCCAGCGCGCCGCCGAACTCGGTGCCCGTCTCCAGGAGTGAGGACGCGGAGCCGGCGCGCTCTACGGGGGCCGTGCCCAGCGCCAGGTCCGTCATCTGGGACAGGACCATGACGATCCCGGAGGCGAGAACCCCGCAGGCGGTGAGGACGAGCCACATCGAGTCGGTGCCGGCGAGGGTGAGCAGGCCGTAGCCGGCCGCGCCGGTCACGAAGCCCGCGGTGACGACGTGGGCCCGGTCGACGCCCTTCTGGACCAGAAAGGCGGCCAGGGGCGCCGCCGCGCCGATCGGGACCGAGGGCAGCAGCGCCCACAGCGCCGCCTCCAGCGCGCTCCTGCCGAGGACCGACTGCAGGTACTGCGTGGTGAAGAACGCCGAGCCCAGCATCCCGAACGACGACACGAGGTTCAGGACGACGGCGGGGCCGAAGCCCATGCCGCGGAACAGGGCGGGGGAGATCATCGGGTCGGCCGTCGTGCGCTGGCGGTGGACGAAGAGGGCGGCGAAGAGCAGGCCCAGGGTGATCGAGACGACGTAGTCGGTGTGCCAGCCCTGCGCGGCGATCTCCTTGAGGCCGTAGATCACGGGGAGCACGGCGGCCATCGACAGCAGCACGCTCGGCCAGTCGAAGCGGCCCGGGGCGGGGTCGCGCGACTCGGGCAGCAGGACCGGGCCGAGCACCAGCAGCAGGGCCATCGCGGGCAGGTTGACCAGGAAGACCGAGCCCCACCAGAAGTACTGGACCAGGACGCCGCTCATCACCGAGCCGAGCGCGATGCCGCCCGTCATGACGCCGGACCACAGGCCGATCGCCTTCGCGCGCTGGCCGGGGTCGGCGAACATCGTGCGGATCAGGGCCATCGTGGAGGGCATCAGGGTCGCGCCGCCGATGCCGAGCACCGCGCGGGCGGCGATCAGCGTTCCGGCGCTGTCGGCGTAGGCGGCGGTCAGCGAGGCGGCGCCGAAGGCGGCCGCGCCGACCAGCAGCAGCCTGCGCCGGCCGATGCGGTCGCCGAGCGAGCCCATCGTCATCAGCAGCCCGGCCAGGACGAACGCGTAGACGTCGAAGATCCACAGCTGCTGGGTGCCGCTGGGGTGCAGGTCGGCGTTGATCGCGGGGATCGCGAAGTAGAGGACGGAGACGTCCATGGAGACCAGCAGCAGCGGCAGCATCAGCACGCCGAGGGCGGTCCATTCGCGTCGTCCGGCGCGGGCGGCCGGGGGTGTGGCGGTGCTCGTCGGGTTCGTCATGCCGATGACTGTACGGACGTCTTAAACGGTTGTCTAGAACGATTGTATAAATCATGCGTCTAGGACGGCTGTATGGATCCGGAGTAGGGTGGCGGGCATGGGACACCGTGAGGATCTGCTCGAAGGCGCCCGGCGCTGCCTGCTGGACAAGGGATTCGTGCGCACGACGGCGCGCGACATCGTCAAGGAGTCGGGGACCAACCTCGCGTCGATCGGCTACCACTACGGATCGAAGGACGCCCTGCTCGTGCAGGCCTACGTCTCGCTGATCGAGGGCCTCGGCGACACCTTCGACCCCGGCTGGGGTACGGGCGGCGACAGTTCGTCGGCCCCGAGGTCGCTGGAGCGCTTCCAGGAGGTCTGGGCGAACATCATCCGGTCGATGCCCGAGGCCCGGGGGGTGTGGATGCTGAGCCTCGAAGTCATCCTCTACGCCGACCGGTTGCAGGAGGTGCGCTCGCTGCTCGCCGTGGCGCAGGAGCAGGGCCGCGCCGGCATCGTCCCCATGTTCACCGGCGTCGCCGAGAGCGAACTCGACAAGGAGACCGTCGACTCGGAGGGCCGCTTCTACCAGACCCTGCTCAACGGGCTCATGGTCCAGTGGCTCTTCGACCCCCCGTCGGCGACCGACGCGGAGCAGCTCACCGAGGGGCTGCGGCGGGTGATCGCGGGCGCGGCGGGCGACCCGAGCGACCCGAGCGACCCGCGCGACTGACCGCCCCCGCGCGCCGGGCAGGGCGGTCGGTCAGGGCAGTTTGGCCGCCTTCAGCGTCATGTGCAGCAGCAGCCGGTCCTCGCCGTCGTCCAGGTCGAGGCCCGTCAACTGCTCGACCCGCGACAGCCGGTAGTAGAGCGTCTGCCGGTGGATGCCCAGCTCCGCGGCCGTGCGGCCGGCCTGGCCCGCGCAGTCGAGGTACACCTCGGCGGTGCGGGCCAGTTCCCGCTGGGCGGGCGCCAGCAGGGGCAGCACGCCGGGATCCCGGGCGACCTCGGGCGGCAGCGAGGTCAGCAGCCGGTAGGGGCCGACGGACGCCCACCGCGCGACCGGGCCGAGGCGCGGCTCGGCCAGCGCGGCCCGCGCCGATGCCGACGCCTCCTCCCAGGCCGCCCCGAGCCCGGCCAGCCCCAAGCGCCCGGCGGCCACCCCCGCCGCCGCCCCCGCCGCCCGCTCCAGCAGCCGTGCCGCCGCGGAGGTCGCCGGGGTGAGGGTGTCCGCGGAACGCAGCCGCACCAGCACCGCCAGGCACTGACCGGTCGTCGCCCACGGCACCGTGCACAGCGCCGTCGCCCCCGGCAGGGTGCGCAGCGAGGGCGCCTCGTCCGGGTCGGCGGTCGGCCACGGGGCCACGCACACCACCGTGTGCGGCGCGTCCGCGCGGGCGCCGAGCGCGGTGCGCAGCTCCGCCACCGCCATGTCCCGGGGCCAGCCCCGGCCGGCGGTGAGCACCGCCCGCAGCTCCCGGGTGAGATCCGCGCCGTGCTGTGCCTCGTCCGCGAGCAGGGCGCCGATCCGCGCGGTCACCTCCATCGCGGCCGCGAGCTGGGCGTCCGAGGGCCCGGGGTCGTCGTCCAGCAGCCAGACGTAGCCGAGGGCCACCCCCCGGTGCCGTACGGGCAGGCAGACGCGCCCGCGGTGGACCCCCGCCGCCGGGGTGGGCGGGATGCGGACCGGACCGGTGGCGCGGGTGATGCCGAAGCCCTCGAACCACGTGCGCACGGCCGCCGTCGAGCGCCGGGTCAGGATCGAGCGGGTGCGCACCGGGTCCAGCGCGGACGCGTCCAGCTCGTCGTCGCTGTCGTAGGCCCCGAACGCGATCAGCTCGAAGTCGCGGTTCTCCAGGGTCGCGGGGGCGCCGAGCAGCTCCGAGATCTCGTCGACGAGCTCCTGGTAGTCACCCGCGTGGGAGGAGGATGCAGCATCGGCCGTCACAGGGGCATTCTCCCTCATTCCCGCGGGCGCTTCATACATCTGTCTGAGATCTGCGGCACGGATGCGTGACAGCTGTCGATGGCTCAGGATCGGAGGGATCCTTAGGTTTCACGGTGGTTCTATCTGCTGGTTTGTGGAGGTGCCCCGTGCTGGGTCCCGTGATTCTCGCCGCGTCGCGCAGCGACCGGATGCGACGCCTGATCTCGGCGGCCCCGGTGACGAAACAGGTCGTGGACCGCTTCATCCCCGGTGAGACCGTCGACGACATCGTGCCGATCATCGAGGAGCGCACCGCCCAGGGGCTGGAGCTGACGATGGACGTCGTCGGCGAGGACATCACCACCCCCGACGAGGCCCGCGCCGCCCGCGACGCCTACCTGGCGCTGATCGACCGTCTGGCGGAGCTCACGCTCGGCGACCGCGTCGAGATGTCCGTCAAGCTGTCGATGTTCGGGCAGGCGCTGGAGGGCGGGCACGAGCTGGCCCTCGCCAACGTCCGCCCGGTGGTGGAGGCCGCCGCCGCCATCGGCACCACCGTCACCCTGGACGCGGAGGACCACACCACCCTCGACTCGATGTTCGCCATCCACGAGGAGCTGCGGAAGGACTTCCCGCAGACCGGCTGCGTCATCCAGGCCTATCTCTTCCGTACCGAGGCCGACGCCCGCCGCCTCGCCGCGAGCGGCAGCCGGGTCCGGCTCGTGAAGGGCGCGTACAAGGAGCCCGCGGAGGTCGCGTACCAGCAGAAGCACGAGATCGACAAGGCGTACGTCCGGGTCCTGCGCATCCTGATGGAGGGCGAGGGATACCCCATGATCGGGTCCCACGACCCGCGCCTGATCTCCATCGCGCAGGAACTGGCCCGCCGGGCCGGCCGCAAGCCCGACGAGTACGAGTTCCAGATGCTGTACGGCATCAGGGGCGACGAGCACCTGCGCCTGGCCGCCGAGGGCCACCGCATGCGCGTCTACACCGCCTACGGCACCGACTGGTACGGCTACTTCATGCGCCGTCTGGCCGAGAAGCCCGCCAACCTGCGGTTCTTCCTCCGCTCGATGGTCAGCAAGGGCTGAGCCCCGCCCCCGCTCGCCATCCCGCTCGCAACACCGCTCAGTAAGGAGTTACGGAACTCATGGACGCTGTGACCCAGGTCCCCACCCCCGTCAACGAGCCGGTGCACGGCTACGCCCCCGGCTCCCCGGAGCGCGCCCGGCTGGAGGCCAAGCTCAAGGAGCTGGCCGACAACCCGGTCGACCTGCCCTGCACCATCGGCGGCGAGCGGCGGATGGGCGGCGGAGAGCGGTTCGACGTCGTGCAGCCGCACAACCACAAGGCCCGCCTCGGCACCTACGCCAACGCCACCCGCCAGGACGCCCAGGACGCGATCGACGCGGCCCTCGCCGCCGCGCCCGCCTGGCGCGCGATGTCCTTCGACGACCGCGCGGCGATCATCCTGCGCGCCGCCGAACTGCTCTCCGGCCCCTGGCGCGAGACGCTCGCCGCGTCGACCATGCTCGGCCAGTCGAAGACCGCGCAGCAGGCGGAGATCGACTGTCCCTGCGAACTGGTCGACTTCTGGCGCTTCAACGTCGCCTACGCCCGCCAGATCCTCGCCGAGCAGCCCCCGGCCAACTCCCCGGGCGTCTGGAACCGTCTCGACCACCGCCCGCTGGAGGGCTTCGTCTACGCGATCACGCCGTTCAACTTCACGGCGATCGCGGGCAACCTGCCGACGGCGCCCGCGCTGATGGGCAACGTCGTCGTGTGGAAGCCGTCGCCGACGCAGACGCACGCCGCCGTGCTCCTGATGCGGCTGCTGGAGGAGGCCGGGCTGCCCAAGGGCGTCATCAACCTGGTCACCGGCGACGGCCTTGAGGTGTCCGAGGTCGCCCTGAACCACCGCGACCTCGCCGGCATCCACTTCACCGGCTCCACCAGGACGTTCCAGTACCTGTGGAAGACGGTCGGCGCCAACATCGAGAAGTACCGCTCCTACCCGCGGCTGGTCGGCGAGACCGGCGGCAAGGACTTCGTCGTCGCGCACCCGAGCGCCGACCGCGCGGTGCTCAAGACCGCCCTCACCCGCGGCGCCTTCGAGTACCAGGGCCAGAAGTGCAGCGCGACCTCCCGGGCCTACATCCCGGCGTCGATCTGGAACTCCGGCTTCAAGGAGGAGTTCGCGGCCGAGGTCGACCAGCTGACCATGGGCGACGTCGCCGACCTGTCGAACTTCATCGGCGCGGTCATCGACGAGCGGTCCTTCGCCAAGAACAAGGCGGCCATCGACCGCGCCAAGGCGGACCCGTCCTGCACGGTCGTCGCGGGCGGCACGTACGACGACTCCGTCGGCTACTTCGTGCGCCCGACCGTCGTCGAGTGCACGGACCCGGCCAACGAGGTCTTCACGACCGAGTACTTCGGCCCGTTCCTCGCCGTGCACGTCTACGAGGACGACCAGTACGACGCCATGCTGACGCAGATGGAGTCGGTGTCGGACTACGCGCTGACCGGCTCGGTCATCTCGGGCGACCGTGCCGCGGCCGCGTACACGATGGAGAAGCTGCGCTACGCGGCCGGCAACTTCTACATCAACGACAAGTCCACCGGCGCCGTCGTCGGCCAGCAGCCCTTCGGCGGCGGCCGCGCCTCCGGCACCAACGACAAGGCGGGCGCCCCGCAGAACCTGATGCGCTGGACCCTGACCCGCGCCATCAAGGAGACCCTGGTCGCGCCGACCGACTACACCTACCCGCACATGGGCTGACGCCAGCGGCCCGGCCGGTGCGGCCGGGTGACGCGAAGGGCCGGGCGGGATCCGCCCGGCCCTTCGCGTTCGCGTTCAGAGGACGCGGCCGAGGAAGTCCCGCATGAGGGCGGCGATCTGCCCCGCGTGCGTCTCCAGGGCGAAGTGGCCGGTGGGCAGCAGATGCACCTCGGCCTTCGGCAGGTCGCGCCGGTACGCGAGCGCGCCCGCCGGGACGAAGATCTCGTCGCCCGCGCCCCAGACCGCCAGCAGCGGGACCCCGCTGGTGCGGAAGTACTCCTGGAAGGCCGGGTACAGCGCGAAGTTGGAGCCGTAGTCGGCGATCAGGTCGAGCTGGATCTCCGCCTGACCCGGCCGCGCCATGAGGGCCGCGTCGTGCTCGTAGGCGTCCGGGCCGACGAGGTCCCGCAGGTCCTCGGGGACGCCGTGCAGGTACTGCCACCTGACGCCCTCCGGGCTGCTGATCTCCCGGACGGCCGCCTCGGTTTCCGGGGTGCGCCGCTCGATCAGCGCCCGTACCGGCGCCCAGGCCTCCTCGCCCAGCCCCTCCTCGTAGGCGTTGCCGTTCTGCGTGACGATCGCCGTCACCCGCTCCGGGTGCGAGAGGGCCAGGCGCAGGCCGATGGGGGCGCCGTAGTCCTGGATGTAGAGGGCGTACCGGTCGAGGCCCAGCCGCCGGGTGAACGCGTCGGTGATCTCGGCCAGCTCGGCGAAGCGGTAGCGGAACTCCGAGGCGGCCGGCGTCGCCGAGCGGCCGAAGCCGAGGTGGTCGGGGGCGACGACGCGGTAGCGGTCGGCCAGCAGCGGGATCAGGTCGCGGAACATGTGCGAGCTGCTCGGGAAGCCGTGCAGAAGCAGCAGGACCGGCGCGTCGGCGGGCCCCGCCTCCCGGTAGTACACCTCGTGGCCGCGGACGGTGGTGGTGCGGTGACGGACCTGACGGTGCGCTGGGAAGGTCATGGCACGAGTGCACCACGAGCACATCTAACCAGTCAACGCACTTTTAGCGGTTAGATGACCCGTCTCCGTCTCAGATAGTAGGAAGTCCGAGTAACTGTGGAGACAGGCGCGCGCTCCTCCCTTAGTTTTGTAGGAGCCGAACGTCTCGCTCGATCAAGCGAACGGCGGTCGTGAGCCGGGCCCCGTGCAGGCAACCCCTGCGGTCCGCTCCCCGCCCCTTCCGGTGTCTCGCAACCCTTCCGCACTCCCTGGAACTAGAAGGAGTCGATTTCCCATGGCCGAGACGACCGTCCGCCGCCGAGTCCGCCACGTCTCCCGCAGCACCGAGTCCGACCGCAAGAACGCAGCCGCCGCCCTCCAGCGCGCGCTCGACCGCCGCGACAACGGCGGCGAGACCGGCCACTGAGCCCAGGCCGTCGGACAGGGGTGGGCGCGGGCGACCGCACGGGACGCCGGGCCCCGCGCCGCCCCGCGCACCCCGCGCCCGCCCACGACATGCTGTCCGCATGACGGACGGTCCGTGTCATCCCATGGGACGAGGAGTAGGGTTCCCGTATGTCTCGCAGCCTCAATCTCGCAGTGATCCCCGGTGACGGCATCGGCCAGGAGGTCGTGGCCGAAGGTCTCAAGGTCCTCTCCGCCGTCCTCCCGCAGGACGTGAAGCTGGAGACCAAGGAGTACGACTTCGGCGCCCGGCGCTACCACGCCACCGGTGAGACCCTCACCGACGCCGACGCCGAGGCGCTCAGGCGGCACGACGCCATCCTGCTCGGCGCGATCGGCGACCCGAGCGTGCCCTCCGGCGTCCTGGAGCGGGGCTTCCTGCTCAAGCTGCGCTTCCTCTTCGACCACCACGTCAACCTGCGGCCCTCGAAGCTGCTGCCCGGCGTGGCCACCCCGCTGGCCGGCCAGCCCGAGATCGACTTCGTCGTGGTCCGCGAGGGCACCGAGGGGCCGTACACCGGCAACGGCGGCACGATCCGCAAGGGCACCCCGCACGAGGTCGCCACCGAGGTCTCCGTGAACACGGCCTTCGGTGTCGAGCGCGTGGTCCGCGACGCCTTCGCCCGCGCCCAGGCCCGCCCCCGCAAGAAGCTCACGCTGGTCCACAAGAACAACGTGCTGGCCTTCGCCGGCCACCTGTGGACGAACGTCTTCAACCGGGTCGCCCAGGAGTTCCCCGACGTCACCACGGACTACATCCACGTGGACGCCGCGACGATCTACCTGGTCACCGACCCCGGCCGGTTCGACGTCATCGTCACCGACAACCTCTTCGGCGACATCATCACCGACCTCGCCGCGGCCGTCTCCGGCGGCATCGGCGTCGCCGCGAGCGGGAACATCAACCCCTCCGGCGAGTTCCCGTCCATGTTCGAGCCCGTGCACGGCTCGGCCCCGGACATCGCGGGCCAGGGCAAGGCCGACCCCACCGCCACGGTGCTGTCCGTCGCCCTGCTGCTGCGCCACCTCGGCCACGACGCCGAGGCGGTCCGCATCGAGGACGCCGTCTCCGCCGACCTGGCCGAGCGCGGCGCGCTGCCCGCCCGCAGCACCTCCGAGATCGGCGACGCGCTCTCCGCACGAGTAGCCGGCTGACCCGGCGCACCGCACGACTCCCGCTCCCGCAGCGGGGGCACCCCACGAAGCCGCCGGGTCACCTCGCACCCGGCGGCTTCTCGTATGTCCTGCCGGGTGTCACCATCGACCCCGGGTCGCACGCACGCCGTTTTCCTCCGTGCACCCCGCTTGCGATAATCGAACGCGGAGCCGCGGTATCAGGCAATGCTCGGACGTCCTAGCACACGCCCCTGGCCGTACGGACGTGAGCGCGGCCCGTCACACACAACCGGTGAAGGACAACCACTCATGACGACGCCCACGATCGAGCTCAAGCCCTCCGCCAGCCCCCTCTCCGCCGCCGAGCGCGAGGCGATCCTGGCGAACCCCGGCTTCGGCCGCCACTTCACCGACCACATGGTGACCATCCGGTGGACCGAGGGCCGCGGCTGGCACGACGGTCAGCTCGTTCCGTACGCGCCGATCCCCCTCGACCCCGCCACCAACGTCCTGCACTACGCGCAGGAGATCTTCGAGGGGCTGAAGGCCTACCGCCGCCCCGACGGCTCCGTCGCCACCTTCCGCCCGGACCAGAACGCCAAGCGGTTCCAGCGGTCCGCCCGCCGCCTGGCCATGCCGGAACTGCCGGTCGAGACGTTCATCGAGGCCTGTGACGCGCTCGTCGCGCAGGACAAGGACTGGGTGCCCGCGCACGGCGGCGAGGAGTCCCTCTACCTGCGCCCCTTCATGATCGCGACCGAGGTGGGCCTGGGCGTGAAGCCGGCCAACGAGTACCTCTTCATCGTGATCGCCTCGCCGGCCGGCGCCTACTTCCCGGGCGGCGTCAAGCCGGTCTCCATCTGGGTCTCCGAGGACCACGTCCGCGCCGTCCCCGGCGGTATGGGCGACGCCAAGACCGGCGGCAACTACGCCGCCTCCCTGCTCGCCCAGGCCGAGGCCGCCGCACAGGGCTGCGCCCAGGTCTGCTACCTCGACGCGGTCGAGCGCAAGTGGGTCGAGGAACTCGGCGGCATGAACCTGTACTTCGTCTACGGGAACAAGATCGTCACGCCCTCGCTGACCGGCTCCATCCTGGAGGGCGTCACCCGCGACAGCCTCCTCACCGTCGCCCGCGACCTGGGCTACGAGGCCGAGGAGGGCCGCGTCTCCGTCGACCAGTGGCAGCGCGACTCCGAGAGCGGCGCGCTGCGGGAGGTCTTCGCCTGCGGCACAGCGGCCGTGATCACCCCGGTCGGCACGGTCAAGCGCACCGGCGGCGAGTGGCAGCAGTCGGGCGGCGAGCCCGGCGAGGTCACCCTGCGGCTGCGGCAGGCCCTGCTGGACATCCAGCGCGGCACCGCCGAGGACAAGCACGGCTGGATGCACCGCCTGGGCTGATCCCCGGCGCCTCCGACGCCGCCGCAGGGCCGCCCCCGGACCGGGCGGCCCTGCGGCGTTTGCGCACCCCCGCGCGCCGCCGTGCCCTCCTTATTGAGCAGCGCTCTAAAAGTTTCCGTCAGGCCTTCTGATCATTGAGGGAAACGTTTAGAGTGCCGTTCTAAGAACGTTCAGGGAGGCCATGTGCGACTCACCCCCACCGAGCGGGACCGGCTGCTGCTCTTCGGGGCCGCCGAGCTGGCCCGGGCGAGAAGGGCCCGCGGGCTGCGGCTCAACGTGCCGGAGGCGACCGCGCTGGTCGCCGACACCGTCTGCGAGGCCGCCCGCGACGGCCTCCGGCTCGCCGAGGCGATCGAGCGGGCCCGGTCCGTCCTCGGCCCCGGCGACGTCCTGCCGGGCGTCGCGGACGTCGTCACCGAGGTGCACGTCGAGGCCGTCTTCGACGACGGCTCACGGCTCGCCGTCGTCCGCGACCCGGTCGGGGCGGACGGCGCGGGGACCGGGCGACCGGACGGCCTCGGGCCGGGCGCGCTGCTGCCGGGGCCCGCGCACCCCGAGCCCGGGGCGGCCCTGCGGCTCACCGTCACCAACACCGCGGCCGTGCCCGTCTCCGTCACCTCCCACTTCCACTTCTTCGAGGCGAACCCGCGCCTCGACTTCGCGCGTGCCGAGGCCTACGGCATGCGGCTCGCGGTACCCGCGGGGTCGTCGGTGCGGTTCGGCCCGGGGGAGTCGCTCGAGGTCGGCCTCGTACCGATCGGCGGGGCCCGCGTCGCCATCGGTTTCGCCGGGCTGGTCGACGGCCCGCTGGACGCCCCCGGCGCCCGCGAGGAGGCCCTGGCCCGCGCCGCCGCCTGCGGCTACCTCGGCGCCGCGGCCCCGGGCGGCCGGGAGGACGAGCGATGAGCCGCCCCGGAGGCCACCCCGCCGAGGCCCGCCGCCTCAGCCCGCACGAGTACGCCGCCACCCACGGCCCCCGCGCCGGCGACCGCGTCCGGCTCGGCGACTCGGGCCTCGTCGTCCGCGTCGAGTCCGACTCCCAGAAGCCCGGCGACGAGTTCCTCGCCGGCTTCGGCAAGACCGCCCGCGACGGCCTGCACCTCAAGGCCGCCGCCGTCCGCGACACCTGCGACGTCGTGATCAGCAACGTCGTCGTGATCGACGCGGTGCTGGGGATCCGCAAGGTCTCCATCGGGATCCGCCGGGGCCGCATCCACGCGATCGGACGCGCCGGCAACCCCGACACCCTGGACGGGGTGGACGTCGTCGTCGGCACCGGCACCTCGATCGTCTCGGGCGAGGGCCTCATCGCCACCGCGGGCGCCGTCGACACCCACGTCCACCTGCTGTCGCCGCGCGTCATGGAAGCCTCGCTGGCCTCCGGCGTGACGACGGTCATCGGGCAGGAGTTCGGGCCCGTGTGGGGCGTCGGGGTCAACTCGCCCTGGGCGCTGCGGCACGCGTTCGGCGCCTTCGACGCCTGGCCGGTCAACATCGGCTTCCTCGCCCGCGGTTCGTCCTCGCACGACGCCCCGCTGACCGAGGCGCTGGCCGAGGGCGGCGCCTCGGGCTTCAAGGTGCACGAGGACATGGGCGCCCACACCCGGGCGCTGGACACGGCGCTGCGCGTCGCCGAGGAGCACGACGTCCAGGTCGCCCTGCACAGCGACGGGCTGAACGAGTGCCTCTCGGTCGAGGACACCCTGAGCGTCCTGGAGGGCCGCACGATCCACGCCTTCCACATCGAGGGCTGCGGCGGCGGCCATGTGCCCAACGTGCTGAAGATGGCGGGCGTGCCGAACGTCATCGGCTCCTCCACCAACCCGACCCTGCCCTTCGGCCGGGACGCCGTCGCCGAGCACTACGGGATGATCGTCGCCGTCCACGACCTCAAGACCGACCTGCCGGGCGACGCCGCCATGGCCCGCGACCGCATCCGCGCCGGGACGATGGGCGCCGAGGACGTGCTGCACGACCTGGGCGCGATCGGCATCACCTCGTCCGACGCGCAGGGCATGGGCCGCGCGGGCGAGACCGTGCGCCGCACCTTCGCGATGGCCGGCAAGATGAAGGCCGAGTTCGGCGCCCCGCACGACGACCACGACAACGAGCGCGTCCTGCGCTACATCGCCAAGCTGACCGTCAACCCCGCCATCGCCCACGGGCTGTCGCACGAGGTCGGCTCCCTGGAGGTCGGCAAGCTCGCCGACATCGTGCTGTGGCGCCCCGAGTTCTTCGGCGCCAAGCCGCAACTCGTGCTGAAGTCCGGCTTCCCCGCCTACGGGGTGACCGGCGACCCGAACGCGGCCACCGACACCTGCGAACCCCTCGTCCTCGGGCCGCAGTTCGGGGCGTACGGCGCCACCCCCGCCGACCTCTCCGTCGCCTTCGTCGCCCGGGCCGCCCTCGATCAGGGGAACGACTCGATGCCCACCCGCCGCCGCCGGGTCGCCGTGCACGGCACCCGCGGCATCGGCCCCGCCGACCTGCGCCTGAACTCGCGCACCGGAACCGTCGACGTCGACGGGCGCACCGGCCTGGTCACCCTCGACGGCGAGCCGCTGCGCTCCGAACCGGCCGAGTCCGTGTCCCTCAACCGCCTCTACTTCCTCTGACGCCCCACCGACCAAGGACCGTCCCATGAGCAAGGCAGCCGCCGACGGCTTCCGCATGCCCGCCGAGTGGGCCCCGCACGAACGCACCTGGATGGCGTGGCCGGGCCCCAACCCCACCTTCGACGACCCCGACGGCCTGGCCGCCGCCCGCGCCGCCTGGGCCCGGGTCGCCCGCGCGATCCGCCGCTTCGAGCCGGTCACCGTGGTGTGCGGCCCCGGACAGTCGGCGGGGGCCCGCGCCCTCCTCGGCCCGGGCGTGGAGACGGTCGAACGCGACCTCGACGACGCCTGGATGCGCGACATCGGCCCCACGTTCCTCACGAACGGCCGTGAACTGGCCGCCGTCGACTGGACGTTCAACGGCTGGGGCGCTCAGCCCTGGGCCCGCTGGGAGCACGACGCGAAGATCGCCGCGCACGTGGCGGACCTCGCGGGAGCCCGGACGTACGCCTCGCCGCTGGTCAACGAGGGCGGCGCGATCCACGTCGACGGCGAGGGCACGGTCCTGCTGACGGAGACCGTGCAGCTCGGCCCCGAACGCAATCCGGGATGGACGCGGGAGGAGGCCGAGGCGGAGATACACGCCATGCTCGGCACCCGCAAGGCGATCTGGCTCCCGCGCGGCCTCACCGCCGACTACCCCCCGCACGGCTACGGCACCCTCGGCCATGTGGACATCGTCGCCGCCTTCGCCCGCCCCGGAGTCGTCGTCGCCCACAGCCAGCCGGACCCGGCGCACCCCGACCACGAGGTGACCCGCGAGGCCGTCGCACTGCTGCGGGCGCAGACCGACGCGCGCGGTCGCCGGCTGGAGGTCGTCGAGGTCGCCGCCCCGACCGTGCTGGAGGCCGACGGCCACTGGGCCGACTGGTCGTACATCAACCACTACCTCTGCAACGGCGGCGTGGTGCTCTGCGGATTCGACGACCCGCGCGACGAACTCGCCGCGGACGTCTTCCGGCGGCTGTTCCCGCGGCGGACGGTGACACTGGTCGACGCCCGTACGATCTTCTCCGGCGGCGGTGGCATCCACTGCGTCACCCAGCAGCAGCCGAGGGTCTGACCCCCGGCCGACGACGGGCGAGCACGAGAGCACGCGAGCAGCGAGAGCAGGGGAGCGGGGACATGGCCGCAGCGGCACGGGCACGCAGGAACGCCCCGCCCCGCGAGGAGGTCCTCGCCGCCGCCATGGGGATGATCGCCGAACGCGGTCTGGAGAAGCTCACCATGGCGGCGCTCGGCCGCCGGGTCGGCATGAGCAGCGGCCATCTCCTCTACTACTTCCACTCCAAGGACGAACTCCTGCTGCGCACCCTGGAGTGGAGCGAGGGCCGGCTCGGCGCCGAGCGCGCCCGGCTGCTGGCCCGCGCCGCGCCCGCCCGCGAGCGCCTCGACGCCTACGTCGGTCTGTACGTCCCCGACGGCCCCCGCGACCCGCACTGGACGCTCTGGCTGGAGGTCTGGAACCGCTCGCAGAACGCCGCGGACGACACGGACGCGCGCGACCGCCAGGCGGCCATCGAGGGCGCCTGGCACCGCGACCTGGTCGCCCTGCTCGCGGAGGGGACCTCCCGCGGAGAGTTCCGGCGGGTGGACCCCGACCGGTTCGCGGCCCGGCTGCGGGCCCTGCTCGACGGGTTCTCCATCCACGTCGCCGTCGGCCTGCGCGGCACGGACCGCGCACAGGTCCTCGCACACGTCGGGGAGTTCCTCGCCGGGAGCCTGCTCACCGACGTCTGAGAACGCGCTGTTCGCATCCTGAGACACCCCGTGAGCACGAGGACGGTCTGTGCAAAACTGCCCCCGTGCTCTCGTTCGCCATGATTATTGGCAGCAGGCGCGCCGGTCCGCAGTGACCGCTCCGTACGACCAGGTACGAGCGGCCACCGTCGTCCTCGACCCGCGCGCAGACCTCTCGCACCCGCGAGGGGTTTTTCGCTTTTCTGGCCCACCCACAGCCGGGAGCGAGCGCGCGCGGGACCATGGGGGGACGGTGGAGCCGGTCATTCCGGTAACGACCGAGATCCGACACAGGAGCCTTCAGACCATGACCGCACCGAGCGAACTCGACGATTCCTTCCACGTCTTCGACACCACCCTGCGCGACGGCGCGCAGCGGGAGGGCATCAACCTCACGGTCGCCGACAAGCTGGCCATCGCCCGGCACCTGGACGACTTCGGCGTGGGCTTCATCGAGGGCGGCTGGCCCGGCGCCAACCCCCGCGACACCGAGTTCTTCGCCCGCGCGCAGGAGGAGATCGCCTTCCGGCACGCCCAGCTGGTCGCCTTCGGCGCGACCCGCCGGGCCGGTGCGAAGGCCGCGGAGGACCCGCAGGTCAGAGCGCTGCTGGAGTCGGGCGCCGGAGTGATCACCCTGGTGGCGAAGTCCCACGACCGGCACGTCGAACTGGCGCTGCGCACCACCCTGGACGAGAACCTGGCCATGGTGAGCGACACGGTCTCCTTCCTCAAGGGCGAGGGCCGCAGGGTCTTCGTCGACTGCGAGCACTTCTTCGACGGGTACCGCGCCAACCCCGAGTACGCGAAGGCGGTCGTCCGGGCCGCCGCCGAGGCCGGCGCGGACGTCGTCATCCTGTGCGACACCAACGGAGGGATGCTCCCGGCGCAGATCCAGGCCGTGGTCTCGACCGTGCTCGCCGACACGGGCGCCCGGCTCGGCATCCACGCCCAGGACGACACCGGCTGCGCGGTGGCCAACACCCTCGCCGCGGTGGACGCGGGCGCGACCCACGTCCAGTGCACGGCGAACGGCTACGGCGAACGCGTCGGCAACGCCAACCTGTTCCCGGTGGTCGCCGCCCTGGAGCTGAAGTACGGCAAGAAGGTGCTGCCCGAGGGCCGCCTGCGGGAGATGACCCGCATCTCGCACGCCATCGCCGAGGTCGTCAACCTCACCCCATCCACCCACCAGCCCTACGTGGGCGTCTCGGCGTTCGCCCACAAGGCCGGGCTGCACGCCTCGGCGATCAAGGTCGACCCCGACCTCTACCAGCACATCGACCCCGAGCAGGTCGGCAACACCATGCGCATGCTGGTCTCCGACATGGCGGGCCGGGCCTCCATCGAGCTGAAGGGCAAGGAACTCGGCGTCGACCTCGGCGGCGACCGCGAGCTGGTCGGCCGGGTCGTGGAGCGGGTCAAGGAGCGCGAGCTGCGCGGCTACACCTACGAGGCGGCCGACGCCTCCTTCGAACTCCTGCTGCGCGCCGAGGTCGAGGGCCGGCCGCTGAAGTACTTCGACGTCGAGTCCTGGCGCGCCATCGTCGAGGACCGCCCCGACGGCACCCACGCCAACGAGGCCACCGTGAAGCTCTGGGCCAAGGCCGAGCGCATCGTCGCGACGGCCGAGGGCAACGGACCGGTCAACGCCCTCGACCGCGCCCTGCGGGTGGCCCTGGAGAAGATCTACCCCCAGCTGGCCAAGCTCGACCTGGTGGACTACAAGGTCCGCATCCTGGAGGGCGTCCACGGCACCCAGTCCACCACCCGCGTGCTGATCTCCACGACCGACGGCACGGGGGAGTGGGCCACGGTGGGCGTGGCGGAGAACGTCATCGCCGCCTCGTGGCAGGCCCTGGAGGACGCGTACACGTACGGACTGCTGCGGGCGGGCGTGGACCCGGCGCAGTGACGTCGGAAGGCGGCCGGCGCCCGCCCGGTGAGGGTTCGCGGTAGCGTCGAAGGATGAAGGCCGTGTTCTCGGCCCGTCGGGCCCGAGCCCTCACCGGCGCGCTGTTCGCGCTGGTGCTCGCCGCCCTCACGGTGTGGACCGTGTGGGGGGCGGGCGCCCCGAGGGCCGCCGCCGCCACGGGCGTCTCGACGATCGCCGACTCCCTGCGCCGCGATCCGGTCTACGTCGACCCCGAGGCGGCCGGGCAGCTGTCCCCGGCGCAGGAGCGCGCCCTGGAGCGGCGGATCGAGGACGCCGACAAACCGCTGTTCATCGCCGTCCTCCCGGCCGGCTACCCGACGGCCGGACTCTTCAGCGACCTGCGCACCGCGACCGGCGTGACCGGTCTGTACGCGATCCGTCTGGGCGACCGCTTCGACGCCCGCGCCGACTCCTCGGTCCTGCCGCGGACGGCCGTGCGCAACCTGGTGGGCAGCGTCGACGGCGAGGGGGACGCCGCGACCCAGCTGACCGACTTCACCGACCGCGCCCTCACCCGCATGGGCGGTTCCGCCCCCGCGAGCTGGGGCTCCCCGGGCGGCGGGGGCATCTCGTCCTCCGGGCTGATCGTCGCGGGCGCGGTCCTGGCGGCCGGCGGGGCGGGCGCGTACACGCTGGTGCGGCGGGGCCGCCGGCGCCGGGCCGAGGAGCAGCGGGCGGCGCTCGACCGGCTGCGGGTCGTCGTGGACGAGGACATCACCGCCTTCGGCGAGGAACTCGACCGCCTCGACTTCCATCCGGCCGAGGCGGGCGCCGACGACGCGATGCGGGCCGACTACGAACGCGCCCTGGACGCCTACGAGCGGGCGAAGGCGGCCATGGCGGCGGCGGGCAGACCGCAGGACGTCCGGGCCGTCACCGAGGCGCTGGAGGACGGCCGGTTCTGTCTGGCGTCGCTGGCGGCCCGCCGGGAGGGCAGGCCGCTGCCCGAGCGCCGTCCGCCCTGCTTCTTCGATCCCCGCCACGGCCCCTCGGCCGCCGACGCCACCTGGACGCCGCCGGGCGGGGCCACCCGCGAGGTCCCGGTCTGCGCGGCGGACGCGACCCGGCTGGCCGACGGCCGCGACCCCGTGATCCGCGAGGTCGACAGCGACTACGGCCGCCGCCCGTACTGGGAGGCGGGTCCCGCCTACGGTCCCTGGGCGGGCGGCTACTTCGGCGGCGGCATCCTGCCCGGCCTCCTCGTCGGCACGATGCTCGGCTCGATGATGGCCACCCCCTCGTACGCGGCCGGATACGGCGCCGGTTACGGGGACTTCGGCGGCGGCTACGACGGCGGCGACGTCTCCGGCGCGGACTTCGACCCCGGCGACTTCGGGGGCGGCTTCGGCGACGGAGGAGGCGGGGACTTCGGCGGCGGGGGCGGCGGGGACTTCGGCGGGGGGTTCTGACCGGGGCCCCACCCCCCCATCCCCACCCGCGGCACGGGTACGGGCCCGGCGCCGCGGGGTGCGGCGGCGCCGGGCCCGTGGATCCCGTGGGGGGTCTGCCGGACGTGTGCCGGTGGGACGTCGCGGCCCGGCGCCGGGGTGCGGGTCAGAGCGTGGCGGCCGCCGAGGCGATCGCGGAGGCGAAGGTGGACACCTCGGTGTAGACGCCGGGGGCGTTGGCCCGCGCGCAGCCGATGCCCCAGCTCACGATGCCGACCTGGATCCAGGCGCCGGCGTCGTCGCGGCGGAACATCGGGCCGCCCGAGTCGCCCTGGCAGGTGTCGGTGCCGCCGGCCGCGTACCCGGCGCAGATCTCGTCGCTCGCCACGAGCCCGCCGTATCCCCGGTAGGAACGGCAGGTCGCGTCGCTCACGAAGGGCACGGAGGCCTTGAGGAGATAGCGCTGCTGGGCGCCTCCCTCGGACGCGGAGCCCCACCCGGCGATGGTGAAGGCGCCGGTGTTGTACTGCGTGGTGGTGGCGGTCTTCAGAGTGGCCTGGTTCGTGATCGGCGAGGCGAGTTTGATGAGCGCCCAGTCCTTGCCGTTGCCGTTGTAGCCAGGGGCGCGGTAGACGTAGGCGGACCTGACCTGGACCCGGCCGGCGGTGGACTGAAGGTCCACGACGCCGGCGGTCGCGGTGATGCCCGTGTCGGCGCCGGTCCGGCCGACGCAGTGGGCGGCGGTGAGCACGATCTGCTGGGTGTAGAGCGCCCCGCCGCAGCCCATGGAGAGCCGGACCATGAACGGGAACTCGCCCTGTGCGGCGCGGGTCCCGCCGACTACGGGCGCGGGGGCCGCCTGCGCGCCCGACACGGGCTGGAGGCCGGCGATCGCCAGCGCGGCCGCGCCGACGACGGCGCATCTTCTGAGTGCGGTGAGGAGCTTCTTCATGGTGCTGCCCTCCGTGGGGGGTCGCCCTGCACTGGCGTGCGCATGTCAATCCATGCGGCGCACGCAAAGAATCGCTCATCCTCCTGACATGGTCAGGTCAAAACCATGGCTGGATTATGCGAACCGTGCCGCCCCGCGCACAAGAGGCGATTCGGCCACCGGACGGCGATGTCGAGAACCCGCGTCCGGCCACGTCCCCGGCGCGAACGCGGCCACAATGGGCCGCACACCGCACGGAGGAGAACCGCCATGGCCAAGTACCTGCTGCTCAAGCACTACCGAGGCGCCCCGGCCCCGGTGAACGACGTGCCCATGGAGCACTGGACCCCGCAGGAGATCTCCGCCCACGTGCGGTACATGAACGACTTCGCCGACCGCCTGCGCGACACCGGCGAATTCGTCGACGGCCAGGCGCTCGCCCCCGAGGGCACGTTCGTGCGCTACGACGGCGAGGGCCGCCCGCCGGTCACCGACGGCCCCTTCGCCGAGACCAAGGACCTCATCGCCGGGTGGACGGTCATCGACGTCGACAGCTACGAACGGGCCCTGGAGGTCGCCGGTGAACTGTCGGCCGCCCCCGGGGCCGGCGGCAGGCCGATCCACGAATGGCTCGAGGTCCGCCCGCTCATGGGCGAGCACTGCACCGTCACGGAGTGACCGCCACGATGGACGAGGCACTGCTGCGCGGCCTCATGCCGAGCGTGCTCACCGTCCTCGTCAGCCGCGGAGCCGACTTCGCGGCCGCCGAGGACGCCGTCCAGGACGCGCTCCTGGAGGCGCTGCGCGTCTGGCCGGACGACCCTCCGCGCGACCCCAAGGGCTGGCTGATCACCGTGGCCTGGCGCCGGTTCCTCGACGCGAGACGGGCGGACGCCGCCCGCCGCCGGCGGGAGGACCGCGTCGACGAGGAGCCGGCCCCCGGCCCCCCGCCCACGGCCGACGACACGCTCCGGCTGTACTTCCTGTGCGCCCATCCGTCGTTGACGCCGTCGTCCGCCGTCGCGCTCACCCTGCGCGCCGTCGGCGGGCTCACCACCCGTCAGATCGCCCGGGCCTACCTGGTGCCCGAGGCGACCATGGCGCAGCGGATCAGCCGGGCCAAGCGCACCGTCTCCGACGTCCGGTTCGACCGGCCCGGCGACGTCGCCACCGTGCTGCGCGTGCTGTACCTGGTGTTCAACGAGGGCTACTCCGGCGACGTCGACCTCGCCGCCGAGGCCATCCGGCTCACCCGGCAGCTCGCGGCCGCCGTCGACCACCCCGAGGCGGCGGGCCTGCTCGCCCTCATGCTGCTCCACCATGCCCGGCGCGCCGCCCGGACCGCGCCCGACGGCAGCCTGGTGCCGCTCGCCGAGCAGGACCGCGGCCGGTGGGACACCGTGGCGATCGCGGAGGGGGTGGCCGTCCTCCAGGGGGCGCTCGCCCGCGACCGGCTGGGCGAGTTCCAGGCCCAGGCCGCCGTCGCCGCCCTGCACGCCGACGCGCCCACCACCGAGGAGACCGACTGGGTGCAGATCGTCGAGTGGTACGACGAACTCGTGGCCCTGACCGGCAACCCGGTCGCCCGGCTGAACCGCGCGGTCGCCGTCGGCGAGGCCGACGGGCCGCGCGCCGGTCTCGCGGCGCTCGCCGCGCTGGACGCGTCGCTGCCCCGGCACACCGCCGTCGCGGCGTATCTCCACGAGCGCGACGGCGACCTGGAGAGGGCCGCGCGCCTGTATGCCGAGGCGGCCCACCAGGCGCCCGACCTCGCCGAGCGCGACCATCTGACGCGCCGGGCCGCCCGGCTCAACGCCCGCCTGCGAAGCTGACGCGGCGCGCCCGGCCGGGCACCGCCGCGCGCCGCCCGCGGCCCCGCCGAACGGGCGGTCAGTCCTGGGCGGCGGACTTGGCGAAGCCGATCAGCGTCTCGAAGTCGATCGCCCCCGGGTCGCCGTGGTCGTTCTCGGGCACGTGCATATGGCCGCACACGCCCTTGAAGCCGTTCCAGCGCTCGTAGCTCATGCGCTGTCCGCCCCCGGTGCCCGCGGACTTCGGGTACGCGGGCCACAGCGTCGGCCCGCGCAGCGGCACGTCGTGGTGGATGTGCATCCAGGCCAGGTACTGGGCGACGGCGCGCAGCGCCCACTCCGGGGCCTTGGGCCAGTAGACGTGGGCCTGGCCGTGGGTGTTCCACTTGGTGTGCACCTTGGGGTCGCAGGTGCCGACGAGCTCCACCTGGCAGACGTTGAGCGTGTTCGTCTCGACGCCCCCGCGCCGGTTGGCCAGCGCGCGCGAGGAGACGTCGATCTCGAAGTGCTGGTACCACTTGAGCCGCTTGGCGGCCAGGTCGGGCACGGCCGTCAGGTTGGGCGCGACCGCCCCGCCCTGGTAGTCGGGCAGTGAGCGGCCCTCCGTGGTGTGCAGGACGACGACGTTGACCTCCATGCGGTCACCGCCGAAGTCGTCCTGGTACCAGTGCTCGCGGTCGGCGCCGGGGTAGTGCTGGGGTCCGGTCTTGATGCTCATGGTTCGCGACTGTGACACAGGACACATCAAAGGGCCGGAAGCTCTTCGCTTCCGGCCCCTTTCTGCCGGTATTCGCCGTATTCGGCCACAGGCTTAGGCGTTCTTGATCGCCGAGATGTCGAAGTTCAGCTTGATCTTGTCGGAGATCAGGACGCCGCCCGTCTCCAGCGCCGCGTTCCAGGTCAGGCCCCAGTCGGAGCGCAGGATCTCGGCCTTGCCCTCGAAGCCCACACGCTCGTTGCCGAACGGGTCCTTGGCGGAGCCGTTGAACTCCAGGTCGATGGTGAGGGGCTTGGTCACGCCGAGGATGCTCAGCTCGCCGGAGACGCGGTAGTCGTCGCCGCCCAGGGCCTCGGCGGAGGTGGAGCGGAACGTCATCAGCGGGAACTCGTCGGTGCGGAAGAAGTCCGCGCTCTTCAGGTGGCCGTCGCGGTCGGCGGACCCGGTGTCGATGCTGTCCATCTTGACGTCGATGGAGGCGGTCGAGCGGGACGGGTCGACGCCGTCCAGCAGCAGCGAGCCGCTGAAGTCGCCGAACTTGCCCTTGACGTTGGTGACCATGGCGTGGCGGGCGGTGAAGCCGATCGTCGAGTGCGCCGGGTCGATCGCGTACTCGCCGGTCAGGGCGGCGAGGCCGGGGTTCACGGTGGCGGTGTCGACGGTGGCGGCGGTGGTCTCGTCGGTGTTCTTGCGGCTGAAGATGCCCATGACGTGCTCCTTGGGGACGGAGGAGGAGGTCGAAGATGTTTAACCTTCAACGAGCTGACATGGACGACTGTAGACCCATTCAGTTCAACTTTCAACTTAATCTGGCGGGGAATTCCGGGGCAGTCCCGCAGGGGCTCCGCGTCCCGCCCGGACGGCCCCGGCGGCCGCCGTCCGGCGCTGCCGGTTCACCCCGGGGAGGGCAGACGCGGGGCGAAATGTGAGCGGGGTCTCCGCCGCGGGGTTTGTGCGACACCTACAACCCCCGGGCCCTCTGAGCAGTCGGAACGGCTGCATGCCGACCCGGTTCTGTTCGGTCGTACCAGGAAAACGCTCCGAGGACTGTACGGAGTCGACGTCACTCTTTCCTTGGCGGGCTTCGTAAGGTCACTACATGACCGTTTTGGAAGAGACGACCGGTGAGCCGACCACGGAGCCCACGGACGCGCGTGGTCGCGTGGCCGAGCTGCACGGGATCCGTGCGCAGGCGCTGGCCGGCCCGAGCGAGAAGGCGACCCGGGCGCAGCACGCCAAGGGCAAGCTGACCGCGCGGGAGCGGATCGAGCTGCTGGTGGACCCGGGGTCTTTCCAGGAGGTCGAGCAGCTGCGCCGGCACCGGGCGAGCGGGTTCGGGCTGGAGGCCAGGAAGCCGTACACCGACGGGGTCGTCACGGGGTGGGGGACGGTCGAGGGCCGCACGGTGTTCGTGTACGCCCACGACTTCCGCATCTTCGGCGGCGCGCTGGGCGAGGCGCACGCCACGAAGATCCACAAGATCATGGACATGGCCATCGCGGCGGGGGCGCCGCTGGTCTCCCTCAACGACGGTGCGGGCGCCCGGATCCAGGAGGGCGTGTCCGCGCTCGCCGGGTACGGGGGCATCTTCCAGCGCAACACCCGGGCGTCCGGGGTCATCCCGCAGATCTCGGTGATGCTGGGCCCGTGCGCGGGCGGCGCGGCCTACAGCCCGGCCCTGACCGACTTCGTCTTCATGGTCCGCGAGACCTCTCAGATGTTCATCACCGGCCCCGACGTGGTCAAGGCCGTCACCGGTGAGGAGATCACCCAGAACGGCCTGGGCGGCGCGGACGTCCACGCCGAGACCTCCGGCGTCTGCCACTTCGCCTACGACGACGAGGAGACCTGCATCGCGGAGGTGCGCTACCTCCTGTCGCTGCTGCCGCAGAACAACCGCGAGAACCCGCCGCGCGTCGACTCCTCCGACCCGGCCGAGCGGCGCGGTGACGTCCTGCTGGACCTGGTCCCGGCCGACGGCAACCGGCCCTACGACATGACGAAGGTCATCGAGGAGATCGTCGACGACGGCGAGTACCTGGAGGTCCACGAGCGCTGGGCGCGCAACATCATCTGCGCCCTCGCCCGCCTCGGCGGTCAGGTCGTCGGCATCGTCGCCAACCAGCCGCAGTCCCTCGCGGGCGTCCTGGACATCGAGGCCAGTGAGAAGGCCGCGCGTTTCGTGCAGATGTGCGACGCCTTCAACATCCCGATCGTCACCCTTCTGGACGTACCCGGCTTCCTCCCGGGCGTCGACCAGGAGCACGGTGGAATCATCCGCCACGGCGCGAAGCTGCTGTACGCCTACTGCAACGCGACCGTGCCCCGGATCTCACTGATCCTGCGCAAGGCGTACGGAGGCGCCTACATCGTCATGGACAGCCAGTCCATCGGGGCCGACCTCACCTACGCGTGGCCGACGAACGAGATCGCCGTCATGGGCGCCGAGGGCGCCGCCAACGTCATCTTCCGCCGTCAGATCGCCGAGGCCGAGGACCCCGAGGCCATGCGGGCCCGCATGGTCAAGGAGTACAAGTCCGAGCTGATGCACCCCTACTACGCGGCCGAGCGCGGCCTGGTCGACGACGTCATCGACCCCGCCGAGACCCGCGAGGTCCTCATCAGGTCCCTGGTCATGCTGCAGTCCAAGCACGCGGACCTGCCCTCGCGCAAGCACGGCAACCCCCCGCAGTAGCCCGCCGGCAACCCGGCGGACCCCCTGCGGAAACCTCATCAACGGAGACTGACACCCATGAACGCTCCCGACATCCGCGTCGAGAAGGGCCATGCCGAGCCCGAGGAAGTCGCCGCCATCACGGCGATCCTCCTGGCCCGCGCGGCCGCCCGTCCCTCCGAGCCCACCGGGCACCGCATCCGGCCCAAGGCCGGCTGGCGCCGCCTGGAGCGCGAGGGCGGCTTCCGCGCCCCGCACAGCTGGCGCTGATCCGCACCGCGCGACGACGAAGGGCCCCTCTCCCGGAGAGGGGCCCTTCGTCGTCGTATGCGCAGGTGTGCCGAGGCGGTGTGCCCAAGCGGGCGACGGCGTCGAGAACGGGACGGCGGGCGGTGGTGCAGCGCGCACGGCCGGCCGCGCAACGGACACGGGCCGCCCGGGACGGCCTGCGCACGTCCCGGGCGGCCCGGTGGCCGCGTGCCCGACTACCGCAGGCGCGCCATCAGCGCGTGCTCCACGAGCGTGATCAGAGCCGACTTCGCGTCCGCGCGGTGGCGCGCGTCGGTCGTGATGATCGGGGTGTCCGGGCCGATCTGAAGCGCCTCGCGCACCTCGTCCGGGTTGTACGGCTGGTTGCCGTCGAAGCCGTTGAGCGCGATGACGAAGGGGAGGCCGCTGTTCTCGAAGTAGTCGACCGCGGGGAAGCAGTCGGCGAGACGGCGGGTGTCGACGAGCACGATCGCACCGATGGCGCCGCGCACCAGGTCGTCCCACATGAACCAGAAACGATCCTGGCCGGGCGTGCCGAAGAGGTAGAGGATCAGGTCCTGATCCAGGGTGATGCGGCCGAAGTCCATCGCGACCGTGGTGGTCGTCTTGTCCCCGGTGTGGGTGAGGTCGTCGATGCCCGCCGACGCTGACGTCATGACGGCCTCGGTGCGCAGCGGATTGATCTCCGAAACAGCCCCGACGAACGTGGTCTTGCCCACGCCGAAGCCGCCCGCCACCACGATCTTCGCGGAAGTGGTGGAGCGGGAGGGACCCCCGCTAGAGCTTGCGAAGTCCACTGAGCACCCTTTCGAGCAGTGTCACGTCTGGCTGGCCGCCGGCGCTCTCGTCGCCGCCGGGCTGATGGATGGCGACCAGTCCCGCCTCCGCCAAGTCGGCGACGAGGATCCTGGCCACGCCGAGGGGGATGGTCAGCAGCGCCGAGATCTCGGCGACCGACTTGATCTCTCGGCAGAGGTTGCAGATCCGCTGATGCTCGGGCAGCTGGCCCTGCATCTGGTGCGGCTGCGCGGTGGTGTGCACCAGCGCCTCGATGGCGAGCTGGTAACGCGGGCGGGTCCGGCCGCCGGTCATGGCGTACGGACGCACCAGCGGGTTGTTCGCCGCCCCGGCGGGAGCCGCCTCGGGAGTGCGGCGATGGGGCTGCACGGGCTGGATGCGCGGCGCCTGCGGCTGGTCGTACGGGGAAGGCCCGGGGCCCTGGGGGGCCTGGGGTGCGTACGGCCGCTGCTGGCTGGGCGCGGAGGGGAAGTTGTAACGGTTCGGGTTCTGGGAACCGTCGCCTTGGCCCTGGGCAGGGCCGTACGACCAGTTACCCGAATTGGAACCGCCTGGTGGTGTTGCCACTCTCTCTCCTCCTCCGACTGTGCCTGGCGCCCATCGCATGGAAGCCGCGTCCCGAAACCCTACGGCCTCGGGACGCCAAACCGCACCGTCCCGCTGTTAGTTGAGAAGGCTCCCCTGGAGCTCCGCTCGAAGGTCGGGCGTCAGGACCGAGCCGGCCCGGTCCACCAGAAGGGCCATCTCGTACCCAATGAGGCCGATGTCCGCCTCCGGGTGTGCGAGCACCGCGAGCGAGGAACCGTCGGATACGGACATGATGAAGAGGAATCCCCGCTCCATCTCCACAACCGTCTGGTTCACGCTGCCGCCCTCGAAGATCCGGGAGGCGCCCGCCGTCAGGGACGTCAGCCCGGAGGCGACGGCCGCGAGCTGGTCGGCACGGTCACGGGGAAAGCCTTCGGACATCGCCAGAAGGAGTCCGTCGGCGGAGACCACCACCGTGTGGGACACCCCGGGGGTGTTGTCCACGAAGTTGGTGATCAACCAGTTCAGGTTCTGTGCCGCCTGGCTCATCGGGCTCACACTAACGCTCCTGGTCGTAGGTGCTGTCAGAACCGAAGCCCTGACCGTTCGTTTCACTGCTGCCTGCGTTGCGTCCGCGCTGGACGCCCCGACGCAGGTTGCTCAGCCTGCCTCGGACGTCCTCCGGGGCGCGGGAGACCTGTGGGCCGCCCTGAGGTGTGTTCTCGGCAGCGCCCTCGACCAGATTGGCCTTGGGCACCCGCCGCGGCAGGCCGGAGGAGGTGACCCCGCCCGCCTTGGGCTTCTTCAGAGCGGAGGCCTGCTGCCAGCGCTCGTCGTTCGCCGAACGCCAGACGTCGCTGCCGCCGCTCTCGGAGGAGGTGGCCGGCGCTTCCTGCCTCGCGGGCCGCGTGCCGTTCGCACCGCTTGCGGTGGATCCGCGGCGAGGCAGACCGGCTTCGGTCAGCGCGTGGGGGGCGGAGGGGCCCGGTCCCGGACGGTCGAAGCCTACGCGGTTCTGTTCGCCCGCGTCAGCGGCCGGCACGGATTCCGCTTCCGGAGCGTACTGGTCCGGGTAACCGTTCTGGTAACCGTTCGTGTGGCCGTTCTGCTGAGGCCAGTCGTCCTGGTAGGACTGCTGCTCCTCGTAGGGCCGGAAGCCCTCGGAGCCGTCGGCCCGGGCCGGCGTCCGCTCCTCCTGGGCGGGCTGGACGGGCTCCGCGTACGCGGGGTCCGGATAGCCGCCGTTCGAGGTGAAGCCGTCGTTCTGCGGCAGGCCGCCGTCGGTGGTGAAGGCGTCGTTCTGCGGCAGGCCGCCGTTCTGACCGAAGTACTGGTCGTCGTACGCCGGGCGCTGCTGCTCCTCGTACGCCGTCTGCCGGTCGAACGTCCCGGGCCGGTCGGCGTAGCCGGTGGCGTTGGGGTCGTAGCCGTTCTGGGCGCCGTTCTGCGCGGGGTCGTAGCCGTTCTGCCCCGCGCCGTACTCCTGCCGGTGGGGGGCGTCGAAGCCCTCGGCGTAGGAGGCGGCCTCGGCCGGCTGCTGCCCGAACTGACCGGCCTGCTGGTTCTGCCCGCCCTGCTGTACCTGGTTCCCCTGCTGTCCCGGCTGGTCCTGCTGGTCGCCGGGGGTCTCCAGCGCGGCGCGTCGTTCCTCGCGCAGCAGGGAGCGGCCCACCGGGTCCAGCTCGCGGATGTCGTCCGGGACCTCGTAGCGGCTGTCGTCGAAGCCCAGCTCGGCGGCCGTGCGCATCGGCAGACCGGTGTTGAAGTCCTCGCCGCCGAAGCTCTGCTGCTGCTCGGGGATGATCTGCGAGACCGTGAAGTCGTCGCGCGACTGCTGCTGCTCGCCGCCGCCACCGTGGGTGATGGCGTCCGGCAGCATGACCAGCGAGGTGGTGCCGGCCTGCTCGCCCGAGGGGCGCAGCTGGACGCGGATGCCGTGCCGGTCGGACAGCCGGCCGACCACGAACAGGCCCATGCGCTGCGAGATCGCGGCGTCGACGGTCGGCGGGTTGGCCAGCTTGTGGTTGATGTCCGCGAAGTCCTCGGCCGTGAGGCCGATGCCCTTGTCGTGGATCTCGATCATGACCCGGCCGTCGGGGAGACGGGTGGCGGTCACCCGGACCTTGGTCTGCGGGGAGGAGAACGTGGTGGCGTTCTCCAGCAGCTCGGCGAGCAGGTGCACGAGGTCGGTCACGGCGCGGCCGTGGATCTCGGCCTCGGGGACGCCCGACAGCTCGATGCGCTCGTACTGCTCCACCTCGGAGGAGGCGGCGCGCAGCACGTCGACCAGCGGGACCGGCTGGTCCCAGCGGCGGCCCGGCTCCTCGCCGGCGAGGACCAGGAGGTTCTCGCCGTTGCGGCGCATACGGGTCGCGAGGTGGTCCAGGCGGAAGAGGTTCTCCAGCTGGTCCGGGTCGGCCTCGTTGTTCTCCAGGTCGGTGATCAGGGTCAGCTGGCCCTCGATCAGCGACTGGTTGCGGCGCGAGAGGTTGGTGAAGATCGCGTTGATGTTGCCCCGCAGCAGGGCCTGCTCGGCGGCGAGCCGGACCGCCTCGCGGTGGACCTGGTCGAAGGCGCGGGCGACCTCGCCGATCTCGTCCGTGGTGGTGATCGGGATGGCCTGGACACGGGTGTCCACGCGTCCGGGGTCGGTGCGCGAGAGCTGGTCGACCAGCATCGGCAGCCGCTGTTCGGCGATGCCGAAGGCCGCGTTGCGCAGCTGGCGCATGGCGCGGCTCATCTGGCGGGCCACGGCGCCGGCGAGGATGAACGCCAGGAGCAGGGCGACGACGACGGCGGCGCCGGTGATGATCGCGGACGTCTTGGCGTCAGCGGCGATGTCCGAGGCCTCGGTCACGGCCTTGTCGGCCATGTCCGACTCGATCTGCCGGTAGGCGTCGTACTTCAGCGTGGTGACCGCCCACCAGTTCTCCTTGCTGATGCCCTTCTGGGCGAGACCGGCGCGCTCGGCGCCCGAGGTGGTCTCCATCGTGGAGATCGCGCCGACCATCGTGACCGGGTCGGACGGCGGCGGAACGTAGTCCGGGTCCTTCTGCTTCTGCTCGGCCGCCAGCGCGGCGCCATCGCTCTTGATCTTCGCGGTGGCATCCTCCAGCCGCTTCGCGTCCGCCTCGGTGCCGCCGCCGATGTACTCCTCGACGGCGATGCCCTCGAGGTAGGCGTAGGAGGAGAGGGAGACCTTCTGCTTGGCGAAGTCCGTGTCCTGCGGGCCCGGCTTGATCAGCAGGTGCATGCCGATCGAGCGCTCCAGGGAGAGCGCGGCCTTGGTCAGCGAGATGGCGTAGACGGTACGGCCGTACGAGGTGATGTTTCCGGTGCCCAGACCCAGCTCGTTGGAGAACTCCATCAGCGGGTGCGCGACCTGGGTGTAGCCCTCTTCGGTCTGCACGCCGCTGAGCTTGGAGGTGTAGGAGGCCGCGCGCAGCGCGGGAAGCTTGGTCTCGGTGACGCGGAACAGCTTGAGCCTGCGCTCCAGGCCGGGCTTGGACGGCATGTCCTGTGCGGCGGCGTCGAAGGCGTCGGCGGCGTCGTCGGTGGCCTTGCGGGACGCCGTGACCGTGGCGTCGTCCTTCTTGCCGGCCAGCAGGGGCGCGGCGGAGACGTCGCGTTCCTTGTAGAGGGCGTCGCCGTAGCTCAGGGCGGCCCGCACCAGACGCGCGGTGTTCTCCGCGTCCTCGGCCTCCTGCCAGGTGTCGATCGAGCTCTTCACCTGGAAGCCGCCCATGACCAGGCCGACCACCACGGGTATGAGCAGGATCGCGTTCAGCTTGGTCGGCACCCGCCAGTTGCGCGGGGAGAGACGGCCGCCGCTCTTCGCGGGCGCGGCCGCCGGCTCCGAGCCGGCCCCGGGGGCGGTCGCCGCTCCGCGCGGCGGCGGGGTGAAGTTGCCCCGCGCCGCCGGCTCGGGACTTTTCTTGCTTCGCCTCACTCGACCAACAACCTCTCGGCGGTCGGCACCTTCGTCGTGCCGCAGTGTCTCAGAGCCCGGTCAGCCATCGACCATGAGTACGTCATTGACTATTGGGCAGTTCAGGCATTCCAGCACGACGACCAGTCCTCTTCCAAACATGGGTAAGAGAGGGTTCGACGTGATGTAAACCCCAGATAAAACGGTCAAAAAGAGCGAGCCCCGCCAAAAGACGGGGCCTTCGTGCGCACAGCGAGACCGAGTGACCGCGACGCGTGGCCGCGTCCGCCGATTCCTCTGCCGAAACGTTATGAACACCGGAGCCGGCCGTGTCAAAGGCCACAGCCGGCTCCGAAGCGTCTACGACAACCGCCGTATGTGCACGGCGTTGTTGAAAGTTACCGCAGTCGTGCCATCAGCGCGTGCTCGACCAGCGTGATCAGCGCGCTCTTGGCGTCCGAGCGGTGCCGCGCGTCCGTCGTGATGATCGGGGTGTCCGGACCGATCTGGAGCGCCTCGCGCACCTCTTCGGGCTGGTAGGGCTGCTGGCCGTCGAAGCCGTTGAGGGCGACGACGAACGGCAGGCCGCTGTTCTCGAAGTAGTCGACCGCCGGGAAGCAGTCGGCCAGCCGCCGCGTGTCCACCAGCACCACGGCGCCGATCGCGCCGCGCACCAGGTCGTCCCACATGAACCAGAAGCGGTCCTGACCCGGCGTCCCGAACAGGTAGAGGATCAGGTCCTGGTCGAGCGTGATGCGGCCGAAGTCCATGGCCACCGTGGTGGTGGTCTTGTCCCCGGTGTGGGTGAGGTCGTCGATGCCCGCGCTCGCGGACGTCATGACGGCCTCCGTGCGCAGCGGGTTGATCTCGGAGACGGCGCCCACGAACGTGGTCTTGCCCACGCCGAAGCCGCCCGCCACCACGATCTTCGCGGAGGTGGTGGCCCGCCCTCCGTCAGAGCTTGCGAAGTCCACTGAGCACCCTTTCGAGCAGCGTCACGTCAGGTGCGCCGCCGTTGTTCTCGTCGCCGCCCGGCTGGTGGATGGCCACCAGACCGGCCTCGGCGAGGTCCGCGACGAGGATCCGAGCCACGCCCAGCGGCATGGCCAGCAGCGCCGACACCTCGGCGACCGACTTCACCTCACGGCACAGGTGGCAGATGCGCTGGTGCTCGGGAAGCAGCCCCATGAGCGCTGCCGGGTCGGCCGTGGTGCTGATCAGCGCCTCGATGGCGAGCTGATAACGCGGCCGGGTCCGGCCACCGGTCATCGCGTACGGACGCACCAGCGGCTGGTCGCCCTCATCCCCGTACGGCTCCGCGTACGGGTCATGATGGGCGGTGGGCGGGGTCATGGATCCTCCGGGCGGGACAGCATTCTCGGATTGTCGTGCCGTCCGTCTGGGCCGGTGGGGGGATTGTGTCGGCCGGACGGTGATTTCGTGAGGTGGGTGGTACGAGGGCGGGTCAGTGGAGCAGACTGCCCTGGAGCTCGGCGCGCAGATCCGGCGTGAGCACCGCTCCCGCACGATCGACGAGGAGCGCCATCTCGTAGCCGACGAGGCCGATGTCGCACTCCGGGTGCGCGAGCACGGCGAGCGACGAGCCGTCCGAGACGGACATGAGGAAGAGGAACCCTCGTTCCATCTCGACGACGGTCTGCGCCACGCTGCCGCCCTCGAAGATCCGGGACGCGCCGGCGGTCAGCGAGGTCAGTCCCGACGCGACGGCCGCCAGCTGGTCGGCACGGTCGCGCGGGAAGCCCTCGGACATCGCGAGCAGGAGCCCGTCGGCGGAGACCACGACGGTGTGGGACACCCCTGGGGTGTTGTCCACGAAGTTGGTGATCAACCAGTTCAGGTTCTGTGCTGCCTGGCTCATCTGGCTCAACTAACGCTCCTGCTGGTGAGTGGGGCTGGGGAAGCTGCCGGTCTGGGGGCCGTTGCCGGCCTGTCGACCCTGTGCGATGCCCCGACGGAGATTGGTCAGCCGGCCGCGTACGTCGTCAGGCGCACGCGAGACCTGCGGACCGCTTTGGTGCTGTTGCTGCTGAGCGGTGCCCGGGACGAGATTCGCCCGGGGCACCCGGCGCGGCAGACCGGAGGTGGTGACGCCGCCCGCGGCCGGCTGCCTGACACGCTCTGCCTGCCGGACGAGTTCGTCGTTCGGCGAGGTGCGCCAGGAGGCAGTGGCGGCGGGACGCTGGGGTGCGGCCGGAGCCGGCTGTTGCGGCTGCGGCTGCTGGGGCTCCGGAGCCGTGCCGCCCGCCTGCTGACCGTGGAACCAGTTGGTCTCCAGCGTGTCGTACAGCGGGGTGCGGCCGTCGCCCGGACCGGCCGGCGGCAGGGCCTCCGGCCGCTCCGGAGCGCCGTAGCCGTTCGGCTGCGGAGCGGCGAACCGGCCCGCGGCCGAGGGGTCCTGGCGGTCGGGCAGCGCGTGCTGCCCGGTGCCGGAACCGTCGTAGCCGGGGGCGGCGTACTGGCCGGTGGAGCCGTTGTCGTAGGCCTGCGGGGCGAACTGGCCGGGGTTCGCCGGGGCGTTCTGCCCGCCGGGGGCGCCGAAGACGTCGGAGCGGGTGAAGCCGCCGCCGTCCTGCTGCCCGTTCGCACCGCTGTTGCCGTTGACGCCGTTCAGGCCCGGGCGCTGGAACTGGCCCGTGTCCTGGCGTCCGTCGTAGCCGCCCTGCGGGGCGCTCACGGCCGGGAACTGGCCCGTGCTCTGCAGCCCGTTCGCGACCGGACGGCCGAAGTCGGCGGGGCCCGCAGGGCCCTGGCGCTCGTCCATCCGCGGGACGGCGGGTATCTCGGCGGTGGCGCCGGGACCCTGCCGGTCGTCGATGCGCGGCATGCGCGACGTCTGGGCGACGTCCGGCTCCTCGTGGCCGCGCGGAGCGTCCAGCGGGGTGCGCGGCACCGGCGGCTGGGCGTTGTCGTCGCCCCAGCTGGTCACGCGCGGCTGCGGGTTGCCGCCGGGCAGCTCGGCGCGCGGACCCCCGCGCGGCGGCAGCTGCGGCTGACGGCCGCGGCCGCCCTGCTCGTTCTTGGCGCCCCGCTGCTGCGGCGGACGTCCGCCTCCGAACATGTCCGTGCCCTGCGTGCCGGTGCCGGCGGGCTGCATGCCCTGCGGCGCGCCCGGCGCCTGGCCGCCGAAGCCGGCACCGGCCGGAGCCGGACGGCCCTGCTGGGGGGAGAGCGGAGGCTGCTGCGGCCCGCGCGGCGGCTGGCCGCCGGGACGGCCGCCGCCGTCACGGCCGGGCAGCGCGGCCCGGGGACCCTGGCCGCCGGCGAGCCGGCCGCCCCCGGCGGAACCGGCGCCGAGGGCGCCGCCGCCGTTCGGGGCGCCCGCGCCGAGCGCACCGCCCTGCGAGCCGTTCTGGCGACGCGCGGCGGCGACGCCGGCGGCGGCCTGCGCGGCGGCGGGACCGCCGGCCGAGCCGCCCTGGCCGGGCTTGGGCTGGGGCTTCTTGCCGCCCTGGGCGACGTCCACCGGCAGCATGACCAGCGCGGTCGTGCCACCGGAGTCGGACGGGCGCAGCTGGATGCGGATGCCGTGACGCTGCGACAGCCGGCCGACCACGAACAGACCCATGCGCCGGGAGACCGACACGTCCACGGTCGGCGGCGAGGCGAGCCGCTCGTTGATCGCGGCGAGGTCCTCGGGGGACAGGCCGATGCCGGTGTCGTGGATCTCGATCAGCACGCGGCCGTCGGGCAGCGCGTGACCGGTGACCTTGACCTTGGTCTGCGGGGAGGAGAACGACGTGGCGTTCTCGAGCAGCTCGGCGAGCAGGTGCACGAGGTCGTTGACGACCCGGCCGGCCACTTCGGTGGTCGGCACGGAGGAGAGCTCGATGCGCTCGTACTGCTCCACCTCGGAGGCCGCGGCGCGCAGGACGTCGACCAGCGGGACCGGCCGGGTCCAGCGGCGGCCGGGCTCCTCGCCCGCGAGGACGAGGAGGTTCTCACCGTTACGGCGCATGCGGGTCGCGAGGTGGTCGAGCTTGAAGAGCGAGGACAGCTGGTCCGGGTCGGCCTCGCGGGACTCCAGTTCGGAGATGAGCGAGAGCTGACGCTGGATGAGGCCCTGGGAGCGGCGCGAGAGGTTGGTGAACATCGCGTTGACGTTGCCCCGCAGCAGGGCCTGCTCGGCGGCGAGGCGGACCGCCTCGCGGTGCACGTCGTCGAAGGCCGCGGCCACCTGGCCGATCTCGTCCCGGGAGTGCACACCGACCGACTCCACGGACGTGTCGACGTCCTGCGGGTCGGACTCGGACAGCTGCTTGACCAGCTCGGGCAGCCGGTCCTGGGCGACCTTGGTGGCGGTCTCCTGGAGGCGGCGCAGCGAGCGGATCATGGACCGGGCGACGACGAACGCGCCGACCAGCGACACGCCCAGCACGAGCAGGATGAGCGCACCGGAGATGATCGCCTCGCGCTCGGACTCGGAGCGCAGCTCGCGCGCCTTCTGCTCCATGTCCTCGAGCAGCGTGTGCTCGATGTTGTTCATCTGCTTGATCTTGGTCGAGCTGTCGTCGATCCAGTCCCGGTACGAGCGCTTGTCCAGGGACTGAAGACCCGTGCTGGAGCCGAGCGCGCGGCGGGCGTAGGTGTTGGCCTCCTCGATGACAGGGTTGCCCTTGTCGATCGGCTGGAGCAGCTCGTCGGCGGCCTCGTTGCCGTAGATGCTGCGGAAGCTCGTCTCCTCGGAGTCCTCGTTGTCGACCGCGGCCTCGCCGTACTGCCGGTCGTTCTCGGACATCTTGCCTGTGACGGCGTTGCCCACCGGCAGGGCCGCGGCGAGCACGGCGCGCTGGACCGAGGCGTATTCCTGGGAGGCGGAGAAGGCGGCCAGGGCACGCGTGCGCTGGATCATCTCCGGGTTGCTCGTGGCCTGCGCCATGTCCTGCGACAGGTCGAGGAGGCTGGTGATCAGCCGGTGGTAGGCCTCGATGGTCTGGGTCGAGTTGCCCCGCTCGGCATAGGCCGTGTTGCGGATCTTGCCGAGGTTGCCGAGGTCGCTCAGGAGGCCGACGAGGCTGTCGCGGACACCCTCCATGTTGCCGTCCGTGGTGGCGGCGTCGATCTCCTCGGAGGCGTCCTGGAACGCGGTGAGGGCCTTGTCGGTCTTCTGCCGGTAGCCCGTGACGCCGAAGTCGTTCGCCTTGCCGCCGTGCGACAGCGGGCCGGCCGAGTTGTCGCGCTCGTCCTGGAGACGGTCGGCCAGCGTGGTGGCCTGCTTGGTCATGTCCGTCAGCAGCTTCATGTTGTCGAGCTGCTGGATGTCGTCCATGGACTGGTTGATGCGCAGCGCGCCCAGCGAGGTGGCCGCGACCACCGGCAGGGTCAGCAGCGCCACCAGGCGGGTGGAGATGCGCCAGTTGCGCAGCGCCACGCGCGAGCCGGGACCGGGGGGACCGGCCGGCGGCTTCACCGTCGGAGTGGGCGGGGGAGAACTCGGCGACGCGGACGCGCCGGGGCGCCCGGAGCGCTCACCTCCGTCGCCGGACGGAGCATGGCCCGGGTTCTGGGCGTGCTGGGGCGAGGAGCCGACTGCCATCGGGCCAGTCCCGCCGTGCGGCTCCGGCTCGGCCGAAGCGCTGCCATCCCTCTTGAAACGTCCCTGCACTAGCGTCGCAACCTCTGGACCAGGCGCCCTTCCGCGTGAACGGAAGGACGGTGTCGGCGTGTGGAGGGGCGTCCTGAATTACGCCCCCCGAATGGTCGTGAGTACCGGCGCCGGCTCCCCCTAACCTCGCCGCCACCGGGCGCTCTGACGCGCCCTCTGTGCGCCGGCTCGATCCCGCGGCGGTCCGAGGAATTCCAGCACAGTGCAGGATCTCCAACAAGGCCCGTTGGCCAGGCTGTGACATCCGTGACACGAAGTGAGGGTGGCGTCACGGCATGTAGAAACCGATCCCGCATAAGGCGGACATAAGTGGGCGAAGCCGCAGGGTGCGGGCGGTGTCCCAGTCGCGATGATCAGGAGCGGAATGAGGGCTTCAGGTGCCCAATGTCCGTTTCGTTGTGTTCCCTTGCGAGTCTGAATTGACCGGTTTGCCCCTGGATTCGTGAGGAAACTCACACGCCGATCATGTGACCTTCACGGGTTCACCGGCATTCGCGTGTTTAGCCTGACGTTTTACAGGGATGGCAAATCCGACAAGACGCGCCTGCGCGAAGGCCCTTGAAGGCCTCTCCGGCGCCCGGAAACGACAAGGTCCAGTAGAACAGTGAAGACGACGACGATGTTCCACAAGATCGCCAACCCGCGGCGCACCACGCTGGCCCACCTCGCGGGCGCCGACGAGCTGCAGCTCCCCGAGCAGCCGGAGCACGCCGTCGACCTGCCGGCCCAGACCGCCAACCCCCGCCGCACCGTCCTCATGGAGATCCCGGTCGCGGCCTCCGTCGCGCAGTAGACCCACCCGTCGCTCCACACGCTCGTCGTCGTTCGCCGATCTTCGTGGAGGAGTACGGGCGGCGGCCGCCGAATGCTCAAGGCGGCCGTCCCCGATGTCAAGGGCGTCCCCCGGCCGGGGACGCCCTTCCGCGTTAGCCTGGAGCGTCACACTCCAGCCAGCTCAGTCAAGGGGCCAACCAACCCGTGCGCATCGCCAGGTTCTCCATCGACGGGAACGTCGCCTTCGGCGCGGTCGAGGGCGACAAGCCGGACGAGCTCGTCCTCGACATCATCAAGGGCATCCCGTTCACGGACTTCGAGCTCTCCGGCACCAAGGTGCCGCTGAGCAAGGTCCGGCTGCTCCCGCCCGTGCTGCCCAACAAGGTCGTCGCCTTCGGCCGCAACTACGCCGAACACGCGCGCGAGCTGGGCAACGAGGTCCCGGACGCGCCGTTCGCCTTCTTCAAGCCGTCCACCTCCGTGATCGGCGACGGCGACGCCATCCAGTACCCGTCCTTCTCCGCGGAGGTCCACCACGAGGCCGAGCTGGCCGTCGTCATCGGCCGGCTGTGCCGTGAGGTGCCCCGCGAACGCGTCAAGGACGTGATCTTCGGCTACACCTGCGCCAACGACGTCACCGCCCGCGACGTGCAGAAGCGCGAGAAGCAGTGGGCCCGCGCCAAGGGCTTCGACACCTCCTGCCCCCTCGGCCCCTGGGTGGAGACCGGACTGGACCTGAAGACCGCGGGCGACCTCACCGTCCAGCTCACGGTCAACGGCGCCCAGCGGCAGCTCGGCCGCACCAGCGAGATGATCCACTCCATCGAGGATCTGATCGTCAACATCACCGAGGCCATGACGCTGCTCCCCGGCGACGTGATCCTCACGGGCACCCCGGCAGGGGTCGGCCCCCTGGCTGTCGGCGACGAGGTCGCCGTCACCATCGAAGGCATCGGCACTCTCACCAACAAGGTTGTCAAGCGTGGCTAGCGCACCCGCCTCACCGTCCCCCGCGTCCCCGACCCCGCTCGGCGAGGGGGTACGCGTCCGTTTCTGCCCCTCGCCCACCGGCAACCCCCATGTGGGCCTGGTCCGCACCGCCCTGTTCAACTGGGCGTTCGCCAAGCACCACCAGGGCACGCTGGTCTTCCGCATCGAGGACACCGACGCGGCCCGCGACTCCGAGGAGTCCTACGCCCAGCTGCTGGACTCGATGCGCTGGCTGGGCTTCGACTGGGACGAGGGCCCCGAGGTCGGCGGCCCGCACGCGCCGTACCGCCAGTCGCAGCGCATGGACCTCTACAAGGACGTCGCCGACAAGCTCCTGGAAGCCGGGCACGCGTACCGCTGCTACTGCTCCCAGGAGGAACTGGACACCCGCCGCGAGGCCGCTCGCGCCGCAGGCAGGCCGTCCGGCTACGACGGCCACTGCCGCGACCTGAGCGCCGGGCAGGTCGAGGAGTACACGGCCCAGGGCCGCACGCCCATCGTCCGCTTCCGGATGCCCGACGAGACGATCACCTTCACCGACCTGGTCCGCGGCGAGCTGACGTTCACCCCGGAGAACGTCCCCGACTACGGCATCGTCCGCGCGAACGGCGCCCCGCTGTACACGCTGGTCAACCCGGTCGACGACGCCCTGATGGAGATCACCCACGTCCTGCGCGGCGAGGACCTGCTCTCCTCCACGCCCCGCCAGGTCGCCCTCTACAAGGCGCTGACCGAGCTGGGCATCGCGAAGTCCGTGCCCGCCTTCGGCCACCTGCCGTACGTCATGGGCGAGGGCAACAAGAAGCTCTCCAAGCGCGACCCGGAGTCGTCCCTCAACCTCTACCGCGAGCGCGGCTTCCTCCCCGAGGGCCTGCTCAACTACCTCTCGCTGCTGGGCTGGTCGCTCTCGGCAGACCAGGACATCTTCACGATGGACGAGATGGTCGCCGCCTTCGACGTCACGGACGTCAACCCCAACCCGGCCCGCTTCGACCTCAAGAAGGCCGAGGCGATCAACGCCGACCACATCCGCCTGCTGGACGTGAAGGACTTCACCGAGCGCTGCGCCCCCTGGCTGAAGGCCCCCGCCGCTCCCTGGGCGCCGGAGGACTTCGACGAGGCGAAGTGGCAGGCGATCGCCCCGCACGCCCAGACCCGTCTGAAGGTCCTCTCCGAGATCACCGACAACGTCGACTTCCTCTTCCTGCCGGAGCCCGCCTTCGACGAGGCGTCCTGGACGAAGGCGATGAAGGAGGGCAGCGACGCGCTGCTCACCACGGCGCGCGAGAAGCTCGACGCGGCGGACTGGTCCTCGGCCGAGTCGCTGAAGGAGGCGGTCCTGGCCGCCGGCGAGGCCCACGGCCTCAAGCTCGGCAAGGCCCAGGCCCCCGTCCGCGTCGCCGTCACCGGCCGCACCGTCGGCCTGCCCCTCTTCGAGTCCCTGGAGATCCTGGGCAAGGAGAAGACCCTGGCCCGCATCGACGCGGCCCTGGCGAAGCTCGCCGCGTAGCGGCGGAACGCACGTGAGGGGCGGCTCTGGGACACCGGGAGCCGCCCCTCACGCGTTCACCTCAGACGGCGTCGTTCTCGTCGATCAGGCAGGCGAACTCGTCGAAGATCTCCAGTTCGACGACGACCAGCACGGCCGCCGCGACCATGTACTCGACCACGACGCCCGGGGCGACATACGCCTTGCGCAGATGCTCGTCAGGACCGAGCTGCGCGGTGGATGCCTTGCGGAAGGGGTCGCGCGCCAGTATCCGCACGGCTCTGTCCAGGTGCGCCCGTCGCTCGCTCGGCAGACCGTCGTAGGCCGCCCGGGCCTCGACGGTGAACTGGACCCGGCACTCGCTCATGTCCTTGGTGTGCCGGCCCGCGATACGGTCGGGGCATGAGCATTCGTGCCGTGGTGTGGGACGTGGACGACACCCTCTTCGACTACACGACCGCCGACCGCGAGGGCATGCGGTCGTACCTCACCACCGAGCGGCTGCTCGACCGCTTCGGCACCGCGGAGGAGGCCCTCGCGCGCTGGCGGGAGGTGACCGACCAGCAGTGGGCGCGGTTCTCCGCGGGCGGGATGACCTTCGAGGACCAGCGCCGCGACCGGGTACGGGCGTTCCTGGAGCGGCCGGAGCTGACCGACGACGAGGCCGACGCCTGGTTCCGCCGCTACATCACGCACTACGAGGCGGCCTGGTCGCTCTTCCCCGACGTCCTGCCCGTGCTCGACGCCCTCGCCGCCAGCCACCGTCACGCCGTGCTGTCGAACTCCAGCATCCACGTGCAGGACCACAAGCTGCGCGTCCTCGGCGTCCACGACCGTTTCGAGGCCGTCCTGTGCGCCGCGGAGCTGGGCGTCTCCAAGCCGCAGGCGGCCGCCTTCCTCGCGGCCTGCGAAGCCCTGTCCCTGCCCCCGCACGAGGTGGCCTACGTCGGCGACCATCCGGAGATCGACGGACAGGGCGCCGCCGACGCCGGACTGCTGTCCGTGTGGATCGACCGCCCCGGAGGCGGCGCCACCGTCGAGCTGCCGTCCGGCCGGCACCGCATCGTCAGCCTCGCCGAACTTCCCGCGCTGCTCGGCGCGGATACCCGTTTTGGAGCGCAGTCCACCTTCGGGTAATGTTCTTCCTGCGCCGCCGGAGAGCGGGCCGAAAGGCCGGAACCGGAGGAGCGAAACTAGAACGAGATCCCCTTCGGGGCTTGCGTTCCAGTGGCCTATGGTGTAATTGGCAGCACGACTGATTCTGGTTCAGTTAGTCTTGGTTCGAGTCCAGGTAGGCCAGCTCGCAGAGCTCATCTGCGCACGTGGAGATCATCTCCGCAAACGCCCCCGTTGTGTAGCGGCCTAGCACGCCGCCCTCTCAAGGCGGTAGCGCCGGTTCGAATCCGGTCGGGGGTACAGATCCTTCCCGCGGGGGGAGTTCGGGTAGCTCCCGCTCGCCTCGATGCAGGATCGCTAGGGCCCCCGTTGTGTAGCGGCCTAGCACGCCGCCCTCTCAAGGCGGTAGCGCCGGTTCGAATCCGGTCGGGGGTACAAACTGGTCTAAACCACATTGGTCTATGGTGTAATTGGCAGCACGACTGATTCTGGTTCAGTTAGTCTAGGTTCGAGTCCTGGTAGACCAGCTCGGATCTGCGGCGGTGCAGTTCACACGCTCGCACGATCCTCGCCCCCGTTGTGTAGCGGCCTAGCACGCCGCCCTCTCAAGGCGGTAGCGCCGGTTCGAATCCGGTCGGGGGTACACCTCAGGCAAGGCCCTCCACTGCGGTGGGGGGCCTTCGTCGTGCGTCCGCGGGCGTCCCGGCCCTCCTGTGGTCGCGCTCATTCGAAGCCGTACCGCCGGGCCGACTCCTCCTCCTGCGCCAGCCGGTGCAGCGCCTGGAGCATCGGCTCGACGAGGATCGCGCCGAGCACCGCCGCCTCGACCCGCTCGGCCTCCGACTCCTGCGTCTCCACGAAGTCGAGATCCAGCGAGGCCGCCCGGTGCATCAACCGGGCGTAGGACGCGAGGAGTTCGGCGTCCCACTCGTAGCCGAGCCGACGCAGTGCGGCCACCGACACCACCAGTGAACGGTAGGCGGGGGACAGGGACGTCAGCAGCCGGGCGTTCTCCCAGCCCAGGCCCGCGAGCAGCTCGTCCGCCTCCTGACGCGCCGCGCGCACGTGGTCGTCGTCCGCGTCCGGCTCGGGCGCCTGGGGCAGCGCCCACAGGGCCGCGCCGAGGCGCATCGTGCGGCCCAGGGAGTCGTCGTCGACATGGCCGAGCACCTCGCGGACCGTGGCCACCGGCAGCCGGCCCACCTGGATCATCGCGCGCACCAGTCGCAGCCGGCGCAGATGCTCCTCGTCGTACTCCGCGGTGGTCCGGTTGACCTGACGGCCGGGCGGCAACAGGCCCTCGCGCAGGTAGTACTTGATCGTCGCGGTGGACACACCGCTGCGTTCGCTCAGTTCGGCCAGTCGCATGTCTTGCGTCTCTCCTTGGGAAGCGCCACTGTCCAAGCATGTCCGTCGAAGCCACCCGCACCACCGCGGATGCCCGGGGAGACGTGGTCGTCCTCCTGATCGGCATGCGCGTCAACCACTTCTGGGCCGTGCACCAGTGGGTGCCGGTCATGCTGGCCATGTTCCGCATGCTCGCGGAGCTGAAGAAGGACCCGGAGCGCGGACTGCTCTCCCGGGTGCTGCTGACGGCCTCGCCCCGCACGTACTACGTCGTCCAGTACTGGGAGTCCAAGGAGAAGCTCTACGCCTACGCGACCGCTCCCGACGCGTTCCACCACGAGGCGTGGGCGAAGATCAACCGCCTGGAGCGGCGCGGGCGGATCCGCGGTCACGTCGGGATCTGGCACGAGACGTACGTCGTGCCGGAGGGCTCCTACGAGGCGGTCTACGGGGACATGCCCGCGTTCGGCCTCGCGGCCGCGCACGGGCAGATCCCGCTGGAGCGGCGGGGACGGTACGCCAAGGACCGGTTCGCGCACCGGTCGGCGCCGTAGGGGAGAGGGCCGCCGCGGCGTTGAGGCTGCCCTCGTCCCCCCGGCGGGTCAGCCCGTCCTGCGCAGAGCCTCCGACAGACGGGCCGCCGCGTCGATCACGGCCTGGGCGTGCATACGGCCCGGATGCCGGGTCAGGCGCTCGATCGGGCCCGAGACGGAGACGGCGGCCACCACGCGGTTCGAGGGACCGCGCACGGGGGCCGAGACCGAGGCCACGCCCGGCTCGCGCTCGCCGATGGACTGGGCCCAGCCGCGGCGCCGCACGCCCGACAGGGCCGTCGCCGTGAACCGGGCGCCCTGAAGGCCGCGGTGCAGGCGCTCGGGCTCCTCCCAGGCCATCAGGATCTGCGCGGAGGAGCCGGCCTTCATCGTGAGCGTGGAGCCCACCGGGACCGTGTCCCGAAGACCGGACAGGCGTTCCGCCGCGGCCACGCAGATGCGCATGTCGCCCTGGCGGCGGTAGAGCTGCGCGCTCTCGCCCGTGATGTCCCGCAGGTGGGTGAGCACCGGGCCGGCGGTGGCCAGCAGGCGGTCCTCGCCCGCGGCCGCGGCCAGCTCGGCCAGCCGGGGGCCCAGGATGAACCGTCCCTGCATGTCCCGCGCCACCATACGGTGGTGTTCCAGTGCCACGGCCAGACGATGGGCCGTGGGTCGTGCGAGTCCGGTGGCAGCGACCAAGCCTGCGAGGGTGGCCGGACCGGACTCCAGGGCGCTCAGGACAAGGGCTGCCTTGTCCAGGACGCCGACGCCGCTACTGTTGTCCATGAAACGATACTCCCGTCTCACTCTGTGAAACGCAAGTTCATTTTTCCGTGAGACGCGCAACCCTTGGAGACATGACGGCCCGCAGACCAACGGGCCTGGCGGCGAGTGCCCGGGAACGCCGAGAACAGGACGAGGGCGTCGCCTCCACCAGATCTCTAGTTGGGCCGGTGCTCCTGCGCCGGCCGGAGGGAAAGCGATGGGTAGGACACTCGCGGAGAAGGTCTGGGACGACCACGTCGTCCGGCGCGCCGAGGGCGAGCCCGACCTCCTCTTCATCGATCTGCACCTGCTGCACGAGGTGACCAGCCCCCAGGCCTTCGACGGCCTCCGTCAGAACGGCCGCCCCGTGCGCCGTCTCGACCTCACCATCGCGACCGAGGACCACAACACCCCGACCCTCGACATCGACAAGCCGATCGCCGACCCGGTCTCGCGCGCCCAGCTGGAGACGCTGCGCAAGAACTGCGCCGAGTTCGGCGTGCGGCTGCATCCCCTCGGCGACGTCGAGCAGGGCGTGGTGCACGTCGTGGGCCCGCAGTTGGGCCTGACCCAACCCGGCACGACCGTCGTCTGCGGCGACTCGCACACCTCCACGCACGGCGCCTTCGGCGCGCTGGCGTTCGGCATCGGCACCTCGGAGGTCGAGCACGTGCTGGCCACCCAGACGCTGCCGCTGGCCCGCCCCAGGACCATGGCGATCACGGTCGACGGCGAGCTGCCCGACGGCGTCACCGCCAAGGACCTGATCCTGGCGATCATCGCGAAGATCGGCACCGGCGGCGGCCAGGGCTACATCCTGGAGTACCGCGGCTCCGCCATCGAGAAGCTCTCGATGGAGGCCCGGATGACCATCTGCAACATGTCGATCGAGGCCGGCGCCCGCGCGGGCATGATCGCCCCCGACGAGACCACCTTCGCCTACCTGAAGGGCCGCGCCCACGCGCCCGAGGGCGAGGACTGGGACGCCGCCGTCGCGTACTGGAAGACGCTGCGGACGGACGACGACGCCGAGTTCGACGCCGAGGTCGTCATCGACGCCGCCGCGCTGTCGCCGTTCGTCACCTGGGGCACCAACCCGGGCCAGGGCGCGCCGCTTTCGGCCCACGTCCCCGACCCGGCTTCGTACGAAGACGCATCGGAGCGCCACGCCGCAGAAAAGGCCCTGGAGTACATGGGGTTGGAGGCCGGACAGCCGCTGCGCTCCATCAGCGTGGACACCGTCTTCGTAGGTTCCTGCACCAACGGCCGCATCGAGGACCTGCGCGCCGCCGCCGCGATCGTCGAGGGCCGCAAAGTCGCCGACGGCGTACGGATGCTGGTCGTCCCCGGCTCCGCGCGGGTCGGCCTCCAGGCCGTCTCCGAGGGCCTGGACGTCGTCTTCAAGGAAGCCGGCGCCGAATGGCGGCACGCGGGCTGCTCGATGTGCCTCGGCATGAACCCCGACCAGCTCGCGCCGGGTGAGCGCTCCGCGTCCACCTCCAACCGCAACTTCGAGGGCCGGCAGGGCAAGGGCGGGCGCACGCACCTGGTGTCGCCGCAGGTCGCTGCCGCCACGGCCGTCCTGGGCCACCTGGCCTCCCCGGCCGACCTGTCCGACGCCGAGAACCGTACGCCCGCTGGAGTCTGATCAGTCATGGAAGCATTCACCACGCACACCGGCCGGGCCGTCCCGCTGCGCCGCTCCAACGTCGACACCGACCAGATCATCCCTGCTCACTGGCTCAAGAAGGTCACGCGGGACGGCTTCGAGGACGGACTGTTCGAGGCCTGGCGCAAGGACCCGGAGTTCATCCTCAACCGCCCCGAGCGGCAGGGCGCGAGCGTGCTGGTCGCCGGCCCCGACTTCGGTACCGGCTCCTCCCGTGAGCACGCCGTCTGGGCGTTGCAGAACTACGGCTTCAAGGCCGTGATCTCCTCCCGCTTCGCCGACATCTTCCGGGGCAACTCGCTCAAGAACGGCCTGCTCACGGTCGTCCTGGACCAGAAGACCGTGGAGGCGCTCCAGGAGCTGAGCGAGAAGGACCCGACGGCCGAGATCACCGTCGACCTGGAGGCCCGCGAGGTGCGCGCCGAGGGTGTCACCGCGGCGTTCGAGCTCGACGAGAACGCCCGTTGGCGGCTGCTGAACGGCCTGGACGACATCTCCATCACCCTCCGCAACGAGGACGACATCGCCGCCTACGAGGCCAAGCGCCCGTCGTACAAGCCGAGGACGCTCCCGGTCTGATCACGGAGCCCGGCAAGCCCCGGGCAGGTCGAGTTTCGGCCACCGCGACACCCCCGCCGTACCCCCGATCCCGCCGATCGGGGGTACGGCTGTGTCTGCACCCGTTCGGCCCTGCGGGTCCGGTCCGCCGCTGCCAACTTCCCACGTTAAGCGGGGTGTTGCCGGGGTACGCGGCTGATGACGACGCGACCGCCGCAGGTGCCGGGACGGCCGTCCGAGGCGGCAGTTGCCCCCTGAGCGGGCGACAACTCGCCCCAGATGGCACAATCTGTGCATGGAACACGACGGCCAACTCGAGCTCTATACGGCGGTCGCGAACCAACTCAAGGAAGCGCACGCGAGAGTGCGCGCACTGCAAGTCCCGGAGGGCGTACGGATGGCGCTGACCCGGAAGCTGCTGGTCATTACGGCCGCGGCCAAGCACGATCTCGCCGATGCGACAAGGCGTCTGGAGCGGTTCATGGCGGACCTCGACGAAGGGCGAACGCCCGAAGAGGGGCGTTGATCGCCTCCGGAGCCGCCGATTTCGTTGCGGCACAAGGGTGATTAGCCCGTTTCGTGTTTGATTTGCGGTATATATCTGCCTAACGTGCGAAAAAGCTTGAACGTATCGTTCCGGCTAATGTCTCCGAAGGGGAAGACGTGAACAAGGCGCAGCTCGTAGAAGCGATTGCCGACAAGGTGGGCGGCCGCCAGCAGGCCGCCGACGCGGTCGACGCGGTCCTGGACGCCATCGTCCGCGCGACGGTCGCCGGCGACCGGGTCTCGGTCACCGGATTCGGTTCGTTCGAGAAGGTCGACCGGCCGGCCCGCTACGCCCGCAACCCCCAGACGGGCGAGCGGGTGCGGGTCAAGAAGACGTCTGTCCCGCGCTTCCGCGCCGGCCAGGGCTTCAAGGACCTGGTGAGCGGGTCGAAGAAGCTTCCCCGCGGTGGCGAGGTCGCCGTCAAGAAGGCCCCCAAGGGCAGCCTGACCGGCGGTTCTTCCGCCACGGTCAAGAAGGCCGCCGCGAAGAAGGCCTCCCCCTCGACGAGGGCCGGCGCCGCGAAGAAGACCACGGCCACGGCGAAGAAGACGACGGCGAAGAAGACCACGGGCGCCGCCAAGAAGACGACGGCAAAGAAGACCACCGCCAAGAAGGCGACTCCGGCGGCCGCGAAGAAGACCACGGCCGCCAAGTCGGCCACCGCCAAGAAGACGACGGCGAAGAAGGCCCCGGCCGCGAAGAAGACGACGGCCACCAAGGCCCCCGCCAAGAAGTCGACCGCGCGCAAGACCACCGCCAAGAAGGCCACCGCTCGCAAGGCGTAGGGCAGCTGGGGCACTCACACGCCGGGCCGGACTCCCGTACGGAGCCCGGCCCGCGGCGTGTGCGCGGCCCGCTCAGAAGGTCTGCAGCGTCACCAGGGTGATCCGCGGGCCGGCGCCGTCGCCGCCGTCCTCCGTCTCCACGCGCACCCGCTGCCCGGGCCGCAGCAGCCGCAGCCCGCCCGCGTCGAACGCCGACGCGTCGAAGGGGACGGGTGTGCCGTCGTCCAGCAGCACCTGTCCGCTGCGCGTGGCGGGGTCGTACGTGTACGCGGTCGCCTGCATGGCGGCAGCCTACTGCCCGGGGATCAGCAGCCGCGCGGTCGCCGCGGCCGTCCGGGGGCCCACCCCCAGGGCCAGCGCCGCACGCAGGTCCTCGCCGGTGTCCACGTCCTGGCGCACGGAATCCACCGCGTCGAGACGCAGTTCCTCGGCTCCGCGGGCCCGGTGGCGGGCACGGGAATCCACGCCGAACGCGGGCCGCAACGCGCTTGTGGGAGCGGCGGTGAGAAGAGTCGTGCCGATCGCGGCCGCGTCGGCGAGAAAAGCGCGGGGGAATTCGGCGGCCGCCTCCAGCACGCGCGCCAATTCCGGTGGGCGCAGCGCGGGCAGGTCGGCGTTGAGGGCCGCGAGCGCGGAATCCGGGCGAAAGGCCCGTACGGCGGCCGCGCCGTGCGCCAGCGCGGCGTTGAGGCCCGCGCGCGGCTCGTCCGGCACGATCCGGGCGCCCAGCGCCGCCAGGGACCGCGCGGCCAGCGCGTCGTCCGTGACTACGGCCACATCCCGCACGCCGGGCGAGGCCAGTGCAGCCGCCACGGTGTCCTCGGCGAAGGCCAGGGCGAGACCGGGGCGCAGCCCGTCGGCGGCGGTGTCCGCGAGCCTGCTCTTGGCCAGCGCCAAGGGCTTCAGGGGTATGACCAAGCTCCACTGCACCGGTGTACCGTCCCTCTCTCGTCGCGGCCATTGTCACCCGGCCCGTCGGCACGCCGCGGAGGCGGGCGTACGGTGTTCTCGACAGACCAGCGGCCCGGGGCGACACTTGTGCGGCCCCGGGTCCAGGAGCAGGCCTCGGGAAGTCCTAGAGGAAGGTGTCCGCGTGCCCCGCCGCAGAATCGGCTTCTGGTACCGCTTCGCAGCGGTCCTGTGCAAACCCTGGCTGGTGGTTCTGATCAAGCGGGACTGGCGCGGAATGGAGCACATTCCGGCCGAGGGTGGATTTATCACCGCGGTGAACCACAATTCGCACGTCGACCCCTTCGCGTACGCCCATTTCCAGTACAACACCGGGCGGGTGCCGCGATTCCTCGCCAAGAGCGGGCTTTTCAAGTCGGGATTCGTCGGAGCCGCGATGCGCGGCACCGGGCAGATCCCCGTGTACCGCGAGAGCACGGACGCGCTGAGCGCCTTCCGGGCCGCGATCGACGCCGTGGAACGCGGCGAGTGCGTCGCGTTCTACCCCGAGGGCACCCTCACCCGCGACCCCGACGGCTGGCCCATGACCGCCAAGACCGGCGCGGCCCGCGTGGCCCTTCAGACCAAGTGCCCGGTGATCCCCGTCGCCCAGTGGGGCGCCAACGAACTGCTGCCGCCCTACGCCAAGAAGCCCCACGTCTTCCCGCGCAAGACCCACCATGTGCTCGCGGGCCCGCCCGTGGACCTCTCGCGGTTCTACGGCCACGAGATGACCCCCGAGCTGCTGAAGGAGGCGACGGAGGTCATCATGGCGGCCGTCACCGCCCAGCTGGAGGAGATCCGCGGCGAGAAGGCGCCCGAGAGGCCCTACGACCCGCGCCGGGAGCGGATCGAGCAGCGCCGCCGCACGCAGTCGCAGACCGACCGCGCGCAGGACCGTCACGAGGGGGAGAACAGCAAGTGAGCAAGTCCGTGAAGGCGGCGGTGTTCAGCGCCGGTTCGTGGGGGACGGCGTTCGGCATGGTGCTCGCCGACGCCGGGTGCGACGTCACCCTGTGGGCGCGCCGCCCCGAGGTGGCCGAGGCGATCAACACCACCCGCACCAACCCCGACTACTTCCCCGGCGTCGAGCTCCCGGACGGTCTGCGGGCCACGACGGACCCGGCCGAGGCCGCCGCCGGCGCCGACTACACCGTGCTGTCGGTGCCCTCGCAGACGCTGCGCGCCAACCTCGCCGACTGGACGCCGCTGCTCGCCCCGGACACCGTCCTGGTGTCGCTGATGAAGGGCGTCGAACTCGGCACGACCATGCGGATGAGCGAGGTCATCGAGGACGTCGCCAAGGTGGGCCCCGGCCGCGTAGCGGTGGTGACCGGCCCCAACCTCGCCAAGGAGATCGCCTCCCGCAGGCCGGCCGCCGCCGTGGTCGCCTGCACCGACGAGACCGTCGCCCAGCGGCTCCAGGCCGCCTGCCACACGCCCTACTTCCGGCCCTACACCAACACCGACGTGGTGGGCTGCGAGCTGGGCGGCGCGGTGAAGAACGTCATCGGGCTCGCGGTCGGCATCGCCGACGGCATGGGCCTGGGGGACAACGCCAAGGGCTCGCTGATCACCCGCGGGCTCGCCGAGACCACCCGGCTGGGCCTGGCCATGGGCGCGGACCCGCTCACCTTCGCCGGACTCGCCGGCCTGGGCGACCTGGTGGCCACCTGCTCCTCGCCGCTGTCCCGCAACCACACCTTCGGCACCAACCTCGGCAAGGGCATGACCCTCCAGGAGACCATCGCGGTCACCCGGCAGACCGCCGAGGGCGTCAAGTCCTGCGAGTCGGTGCTGGATCTGGCCCGCCGGCACGGCGTCGACATGCCGATCACCGAGACGGTCGTCGCCATCGTGCACGAGGGCAAGCCTCCGGTCGTCGCCGTCAAGGAGCTGATGTCGCGCAGCGCGAAGCCCGAACGACGCTGAGCGACCCCGGCGGGCGGACGCTGACTCCCGGCCCTACCACCGGGTACTCTCACACCGATATGAGCACCGAGAACCTCCCCCAGAGCCCTCAGCAGCCCGTCCGCAAGCCGCGGGTGGCCGTCGTCTTCGGCGGCCGCAGCTCCGAGCACGGGATCTCCGTGGTGACCGCCGGCGCGGTCCTCAGGGCCATCGACCGGACCAAGTACGAGGTCCTGCCGATCGGCATCACGCGCGAGGGCCGCTGGTTCCTCACCGCCGACGCGCCCGAGCGCATGGCGATCGCCGACCGCCGCACGCCCGACGTCGAGGAGCTGGCCGAGTCGCGGGACGGCGGAGTGGTGCTCCCCGTCGACCCCGCCAACCGCGAAGTCGTCTACTACGAGCCGGGGTCGGTGCCGAAGGCGCTCGGCGAGGTCGACGTCGTCTTCCCGGTGCTGCACGGCCCCTACGGCGAGGACGGCACGCTCCAGGGCCTGCTGGAGCTGTCCGGCGTCCCCTATGTGGGCGCGGGCGTGCTCGCCTCGGCCGTGGGCCAGGACAAGGAGTACATGAAGCGGGTGTTCACCTCCTTCGGGCTCAAGGTCGGCCCGTACGTGGTGATCCGCCCGCGCGAGTGGGCGCAGGACGAGTCCGCCGCCCGCAGGAAGATCGTCGACTTCGCGGGCGAGCACGGCTGGCCCCTCTTCGTGAAGCCCGCGCGCGCGGGCTCGTCCATCGGCATCACCAAGGTCGACGACCTGTCCGGCCTGGACGATGCGATCGCCGAGGCCCAGCGCCACGACCCGAAGATCCTCGTCGAGGCGGCGCTGCGGGGCCGCGAGATCGAGTGCGGAGTCCTGGAGTTCGAGGACGGGCCGCGCGCTTCCCTCCCGGCCGAGATCCCGCCGCCGGACGCGCACGCCTACTACGACTTCGACGCCAAGTACATCGACTCGACCCCGGGGATCGTCCCGGCGCCGCTGACGGACGAGGAGACGGCGCAGGTCCGCAGGCTGGCGGTGGAGGCCTTCGACGCGGCGTCCTGCGAGGGCCTGGTCCGCGCGGACTTCTTCCTCACCGAGGACGGCGAGTTCGTCATCAACGAGATCAACACGATGCCCGGCTTCACGCCGATCTCGATGTACCCCAAGATGTGGCAGGAGACCGGGATCGGCTACCCCGAGCTGGTGGACCGCCTGGTGCAGGCGGCGCTGCGCAGGTCCACGGGCCTGCGCTGACCTGCGGCCCGGGGCCGTCCGGCGGCTCGGTCCGGGGCCGTGACCCCGGCGGAACCGGCCGGATCCGGACGAGCAGGACGTGCGGGACGTGCAGGACGTGCGGAACCTAGTCGGCGATCCCCTCGGGGATCGCCTTCTTCACGGCCGGGGCGACGTCGACGAGCGGCGCCATGCCGTCCCCCGTGCGCTTCTCGGGGATCGTCACCTCCACGTACGCCTTGCGCAGGGTGGTGGTGAACCGGAACGCCCCGCCGTCCCGCTTCTCCAGCAGCCAGCCCACCCCGTCCACTTCGACGCCCTCGGCCTCGGGGTCGTTCAGCTTCGCGGGTCGTTCGACACCGCAGCGCAGTATGATCGCCGGGTTCCCCCAGCCCGCGGTCAGCGCGGACGCGGGCGAGGGATCCCGGCGGCCGAGGTCGTCCACGGCGGACGGCAGCGCCTCGTCCAGGTTTCGGCACAGCTCGGTGACCGCTGCCGGGGGACTGGGAACCGCCGTCGACGTGGAGCCGTCTGCTGAGGAGCAGCCCCCCGCAGCGAGCAGGAGAGCGAGCGAGGGCAGGATGACGGGCCGGGGACGGAAAAGGTTCACCGGCCAAGGTTAGACGGGGGCTACAGATGGACCACCGGGCAGGTCAGGGTGCGGGTGATCCCGTCCACCTGCTGGACCTTGGCGACCACCATGCGGCCGAGGTCGTCCACGGTGTCTGCCTGGGCTCGCACGATCACGTCATAGGGTCCCGTCACGTCCTCGGCCTGGACCACGCCAGGGATTCTGCCGATCTCCTCGGCGACGGTCGACGCTTTGCCGACGTCCGTCTGGATGAGGATGTACGCCTGTACCACGGAACCTCCAGGGCGGCCACGAGGATCATGTGGGGAAAAGGAACGCCACGGTATCGCGTCGCCGCGCGCCGCGGGGAGACCTACGAGGACCACGGCTCGCGCGCCGGGGTACGGGGGCACGGAAGAAGTCGGCGGTCGCCTCGACCGTATCGAGGACACTGGGTATGCGCGACCGGGCACGGACGGGTACAGAAGGGGCCGAAGGGCAAATGAAGGGCACTGTCGGTGAACTCGGCGAGTTCGGGCTCATCAGGGAGCTCACCTCCCGTCTCACCACGACCCCCGCGGTGCGGGTCGGCCCCGGCGACGACGCCGCGGTGGTCGCCGCGCCCGACCGCAGGGTCGTGGCCAGCACCGACATCCTGCTGGAGGGCCGGCACTTCCGCCGCGACTGGTCGACGGCCTACGACGTCGGCCGCAAGGCCGCCGCGCAGAACCTCGCCGACATCGCCGCCATGGGCGCGGTGCCGACGGCCCTGCTGCTCGGCCTCGTGGTGCCCGCCGAACTGCCCGTGACCTGGCCGTCGGAGATGATGGACGGACTGCGCGACGAGTGCCAGGTGGCGGGCGCCTCCGTGGTCGGCGGCGACGTCGTGCGGGGCGACACGATCATGGTGTCGATCACCGCGCTCGGCGATCTGCGCAACCAGGAGCCCGTCACCCGCGGCGGAGCCCAGCCCGGCGACCTCGTCGCGGTGACCGGGTGGCTCGGCTGGTCCGCCGCCGGGTACGCCGTCCTCTCCCGCGGCTTCCGCTCGCCCCGCGCCTTCGTGGAGGCCCACCGCCGTCCCGAGCCGCCCTACCACGCCGGTCCGGCGGCCGCCGGGCTCGGCGCGACGGCGATGTGCGACGTCAGCGACGGGCTGATCGCCGACCTCGGGCACATCGCCGAGGCCAGCAAGGTCCGCATCGACATCCGCTCCGGCGCCATAGACATCCCCACCCAGATGAACGACATCGGACAGGCTGTCGGCGTCGACCCCATCCAGTGGGTGCTCACCGGGGGAGAGGACCACGCGATCGTGGCGACCTTCCCGCCGGACGTGAAACTGCCCGCCCGCTGGAAGGTGATCGGCGAGGTGCTCAACCCGTCCGCGCTGCCCCAGGTGACGGTCGACGGGGCGCCGTGGACCAGCAAGGGCGGCTGGGACCACTTCGGGGACATGGAGTCGTGACCGCCCGACCGGCCCCGCCCCGGGTGCTGACCGTGGCCGGCTCCGACTCCGCCGGCGGGGCCGGCGTCCAGGCCGACCTGAAGACGATGCTCGCCCTCGGGGTGCACGGCATGAGCGTCGTCACGGCCGTCACGGCGCAGAACTCCCTCGGCGTGCAGGGGGCTTGGGAGCTGCCGGTGGAGGCGGTCCGGGCCCAGTACCGCAGCGTCGTCGACGACGTCGGCGTCCAGGCCGTCAAGACGGGCATGCTCGCCTCCGCCGAACTCGTCGAGACGGTCGCCGAGTTGCTGGCCGGGACGGACGCGCCCGTCGTCGTCGACCCGGTCGGCGTCTCCAAGCACGGCGATCCGCTGCTGGCGGTCTCCGCGCTGGAGTCCGTGCGCACGAAGCTGCTGCCGCGGGCCACGGTCGCCACCCCCAACCTCGACGAGGTGGCCCGGCTGACCGGCGTGCGGGTCGAGTCCGAGGAGCAGCTCAGGGAGGCGGCGGCCGCGGTGCTGGCGTTCGGGCCGCGCTGGGCGCTGATCAAGGGCGGCCATCTGCCCGGCGACGCGGTGGACCTGCTGACGGACGGCGTCGAGGAGCACTGGCTGCGCGCCCGACGGCACGACAACCGGCACACGCACGGCACCGGCTGCACCCTCGCGTCGGCGATCGCCTCGCACCTCGCGAAGGGCCGGTCCGTGCCCGAGGCGGTGACGGCGGCGAAGAGCTACGTGACCGGGGCGATCGCCGCCGGCTTCGCGCTCGGGGCGGGCATCGGCCCCGTGGACCACGGCTGGGCCCTCGACCGGGAAGCCCAGGCGTCCTGACGGCCTTGGACAGCAAAAAGCCGGTCCACACTGGGTGGACCGGCTCGATGCAGCGAACCAGCAGTGGCCGCGCGCGATGGGGATCCCGCCGGCTCGAACGGAGTCGAGCGCGGGGGAACGTGCGTCAGCGCGAGACCTTGCCGGCCTTGATGCACGAGGTGCAAGCGTTCACGCGCTTCGGCGTCCCGCCCACCACGGTACGGACGCGCTGGATGTTCGGGTTCCAGCGACGGGACGTACGGCGGTGCGAGTGCGAGATGTTGTTGCCGAAGCTCGGCCCCTTGCCACAGACGTCGCAGTTGGCAGCCACGGGTCACTCCAAAGACTTCAGATGCACTTACGGATGATCCCGGCATGCCGGGATCGGATCTAGGATCTGAGTGGCGGTGCCAGGGGGATGGCCCGATGCGGATCGGGCAACCGGAGCAGCATACAACGGCCGCGCCGGTACAACGAAACTACCATGGCTGCTCAGGGGCCCGGCCCCCGCCCGGAGCCGTCCCGCCCGCTCCGGCCCGGCCCGGCCGCTTTCCGCCGTTCACCCGTCCGGGGTCTACGCTGCGTCCAGTCCAGCAGCCAGGGAGGCGCAGGTGGCGCAGGTGCCGCAGACATTCTTCGATGCTCTCGCGGTGCGCACCTGGTGCGGCCTAGCCCTCACGGCGCTGGGGCGGGCGCGCGAGGAGATCGACGCCATCAACGTCTACCCGGTCGCGGACGGGGACACCGGCACCAACCTGTATCTGACCGTCGAGTCGGCGGCGACCGCCGTCGAGGCGGTGTTCGCCGGGTACGAGGCCGGTTCGGGTGCGGGCGCCGGTTCCGCGCCCGCCGGGAAGCCCGCCCTGGCCGACGCCGCCCGCGCGATGGCGCACGGCGCGCTGATCGGGGCGCGCGGCAACTCGGGGACGATCCTCGCGCAGCTGCTGCGCGGCATGGCCCAGGTGCTCGCCGCCGAGGGTGAGGCCTCTCACACCGACGGACGCGGACTGCGGCTGGCCCTCCGGCGGGCGGCCGACTCGGCCCGCCAGGCCGTCGCCCACCCCGTCGAGGGCACCGTCCTGTCGGTCGCCTCGGCCGCCGCCGACGCCGCCGGGACGGCCGTGGGGGCCGAGGGGGCGGAGGACGACTGCGGGATCGTCGCCCGCGCCGCCTACCAGGGAGCCTGCGCGGCGCTCGCCGCGACCCCGGGGCAGCTGGCCGTACTGGAGCGCGCGGGGGTCGTGGACGCGGGCGGCCGGGGGCTGGTCGCGGTGCTCGCGGCCCTGGTGGAGACGTTCACCGGGGAGGCGCCCGGGTTCTCCCCGGTCGCGTCCGGGGGCCCGGTGCGAGAGCGCGGGGCGGGCGGGGACGAGGGCGGGACGGACCTGGCCGACGGCGGCGAGGGCCCCGCGCAGGACTGCGGCGACGGGCCGCAGCACGGCAGCGGCCCCGCCTTCGAGGTGATCTACCTGCTGGAGGCCGAGGACGCCGCCGTGGGGCGGCTGCGCCGACGGCTCGACGCCCTGGGCGACTCGCTCGTCGTGGTCGGCGGCGACGGACTGTGGAACGTCCACGTGCACGTCGACGACGCGGGCGCCGCCGTGGAGGCCGGCGTCGACGCGGGCCGGCCCTACCGGATCCGCATCACCCACTTCGGCGCCGGTGACGCGCACACGCGCGGGAGCGAGCGTCCGCCCCGCGAGCGCGTCCAGCGCGCCGTCGTCGCCGTCGTCCCCGGGGAGGGGCTGGCCGGGCTCTACGCCGAGGCGGGAGCGACCACCGTGCTCGCCCGCCCCGGGGAGCCGCCCGCGAGCGGCGAACTGGTCGACGCGGTACGACGGGCCCACGCGCGCGAGGTCGTGCTGCTGCCCAACGACGCCGACCTGCGCCACACCGCCGCCGCGGCCGCCGAGCAGGCCCGCACGGAAGGCATCCGGGTGGCCCTGATCCCGACCCGCTCGGCCGTGCAGGGGATCGCCGCCCTCGCCGTCCACGAGCCGGAACGCCGCTTCGACGAGGACGTCGTCTCGATGACCTCGGCGGCCGGCGCGACCCGGCACGCCGAGATCGTCCTGGCCGAGTGCCAGTCGTGGACCATGGCCGGCATCTGCCAGGCGGGCGATGTCCTCGGACTCGTCGACGGCGACGTGGCCGTCATCGGCTCCGACGTGACCGCCACCGCCGAGACCCTCCTGAACCGCATGCTGTCGGCCGGCGGCGAACTCGTCACCCTCGTGCTGGGCGACGAGGCCCCCGAGGGGGTCGCCGAGCATCTGGAGGCACGGGTGCGGGAGGCGTACCTCGCCGTCGACACGGTGGTGTACCGGGGCGGCCGGCAGGGCGCCCTGCTCCTCATCGGCGTGGAGTAACCCGGCCCCGGACCCGGACCGGACCTCGCGGGCACGGGTGCGGCGGGCCCGACGGCGGGCGGCCCACGGCCGCACCACTCGCGGGCCCTGCGGTTCGCGGGCCTGCGGTCGCGGGCCCCTGGGGCCGCCGGGGCGTTCAGCGGTCCTTCTGTTCCTCCGCCACCTGGAGCAACTGCTCCGCCTCGGCCCGCCGCGCCCGCGCCGTTGCGTCGTCGCCCTGGGGGCCGCGACCGCCCCGGCCGCCGCCGTACGCACCGTGCTCGCCGCCTTCACCGTGTTCGCCGGGCTCGTCGAGGCGGCCGTGTCCGGCCTCCGCTTCGGCGCCCGAGCCGGCACGCGACTGCGCGTCCGCGTAGGCGCCCAGCACCGCACGCGCGCGTGCCGCCGCCTCGGCCGGACGCCCCAGGTCGCTCTCCAGCCAGCCCGCGGCCAGCTCCGCGCCGGTCCGGGCGTGCAGGGCGCTGTCGCCCAGGGCGACGAACACCGCGACGGCCTCGGACATCTGGGAGAGCGCCTCGTCCAGAGCGGCCCGGATCGAGTCGTCGTCGGCGTCCTCGGCGGCCGAGCGGGCCAGCAGATCCCCGAACTGGCGGTGGGTGTCGCCCAGTTCGGCGACGATCCGGCGGCGCACCTCGTCGTCGCGGGCCGCGTCGAACGCGTCCGCGCACTCCTCCAGGGCGCTCGCCATCAGGTCGCGCGCCGCCTCGGCGCCGTCCTCGGCGCGCAACGCCAGCCACGCGCGGGCCCGCAGTGAGCGGACCAGCCCGTGGACGTTGCCCAGCTCGCGCCACAGCGCGCCCGCGCGCGCGTAGGCCCGGTCCGCGTCGGCATGCAGACCGGCCTGGCCGAGCGACTCGGCTGCCAGGTGGGCCAGGGTCGCGTGGTCGTGCTGTTCGGGCCAGTGGCGGGCGGTCTCGGCGGCCTGCAACCGCCGCTCGGCTGCGTCCCGGTGCTCCCCCAGCTCGCTGAGGCAGTCGCCCAGCCACCACTGCGTCTGGACGACCGCGCCGTCGCCGTGCGTGTCCGCGCTCAGGTCCGCGAGCGCCGACTCCAGCACCTCCGCGGCCTCGGCCCAGCGGCCCTGCCGCACCAGGTACCCGCCGAGCTGGTGCCGCGCCCATGCGCCGAACGTCGGGCCCACGCCCGCCTCGTCGGCCCAGTGCGACGCCTCCAGGGCGTGCTCTGCGGCCTCGGCGTCCTCCCCCCGGCCCCCGACCACCTCGGCGAGCTGAAGATGCAGCTGGGCACGCCCCACCGCCTCCAGGTACGGCCCGCCGTGCTCCAGCGCCGCCCGCAGCGCCCGCTCCGCCTCCGCCATGTCGTCGAGCTGGTGGGCGAGACCGGCCAGCCGTGCCTCGTACTCCACGGCGAACCACGGCAGTCCGGCCGCCACGAACTCGCCGGCCGCCCGGGCGAACAGCTCCACGCCCCCGTGCGGGTCCCCGGACCGCACCGCCAGCTCGGCGAGCATCGCGTGGCCCTCGGCGACCCGTGCGGCGAGCCGCACGTCGTCGCCCGCCCGGCCCTCCACCAGCGCCAGCAGCTCCCGCACGGCCGCCTCCGCCGCCGTCAGCACGCCGTCCGGCACCGGACCCTCGGCCCCGTGGACGTGCCGCATCAGGATCCGGGCCCGCGCCATCAGCACACCCGCCGCCTGCGGCACCTGGGTACCGCCGTCGGCGTACAGCGAGAGGACGCGGTCGTAGGGGCCGGCCACCGCCGCGAGCGCCTCGTCCACCTCGCCGGCGAGCGCGCGGACGTAGGCGGCACGCGCGCGTGCGGCCAGCGCCTCGCCCGGGTCGCCCGCCCGCTCGTACAGCCCGGCCGCCTCCTCGAACTTCTCGGCGCCCTCCGGGCCCAGGCCGATCGCCTCGTGGTCGGCGATCTCCGCGCGGTCACGCGCCCCCAGCTCCAGGCCCTCCGGGCCGGCGGCCGCCTCGGCGACCCGCGCCCAGGCCTCGACGGCGTGCGGCTGAAGGGTCTCCGACAGCCGTCGGGCCTCGGCGAGCAGAGCCGCCGGCTGCGGCCCGCCGGGCTCCCCGGCCGCGGCCGGAGCCTGCGCCGAGGGCTTCGGGACGGCCCCGGCGGACACCGGGCGCGCGGTCCGCACCCCCAGGGGCAGCCGCTCCACCAGGGGCCGCCGCGCCATCCGCGCGCGGGCCCGCTCGCTGACGTGCCGGGTGCCGTTGCGCTCGTCGAAACGCGCGGCCAGCGCGAGCGCCTCCACGCGCGCGTGATCGGCGAGCGCGGCGGCGGTCCACTCCCGGCCGGCCGGACCGGGCACCTGCTGACCGCCGAGCCCCAGCTCCGTCAGCCGGTCCATCAGCAGCGCCGCCACGCTCAGGAACTCCAGCCTGCTGCGCGGGTGTCCCTCGTCGGTGAAGTACGCGGGCCGCTCCGCGAGCAGCTCCAGACCGCGCGCCTCGTTGCCGCTCAGCGCGCAGAACTCGACGTGGGCGGCGTAGGCCCCCCGCATCGACTCCATGGGCCGCACCAGCCGGAACCCGCGCAGATGGTGGGCGCGGGCCTCCTCCGCGCGGCCCAGCCGCAGCAGCGGCAGCAGGGAGGAGGCGAGCACGGTGTGCGGCTCGTGCGCGCACGTGTACTCGCCCTCCAGGACCGGCGCCCACACCTCCAGGGCCTCGGCGTCCCGGCCGCGCTCCGCCTGCCACCAGCCCTGCCCGTGCAGTTCGCACGCATGGCAGTCGGCCATGGCGTCCCGGTCCGCGGCCAGCCAGGCGGCGAACGCCCGCTCGGCCCGCTCCACGTCGCCCACGTGCGCGGCGACGCTGAACTCGGCGCTGCGCACCGCCCGCTCGGAGTGCCCGGCGAGGCGGTAGCGGTGCTCCATCTCGCCCAGCCACTTCTCCACCGACGCCAGCGGCACGTGCGGCTGGTCGAGCATGCCGGCCGACATCCACTTGAAGACCCAGTGCAGCGCGTGCGTCTCGTACGCGTCGAAGTCCTCGGGCCGCTCGTCCCACATGCGCAGCAGCCGCGCGAACGGGACGAACATCTTCGCCTTCTCGGAGCTGTAGTTGTAGACCTTCAGCTGGTGCCCGAGCGCCTCGATCACGGCCAGCGCGATCCCCAGCCTCTCGGCCTCCGCCAGCAACTGCTCCGCGCGCGCGTTGCGGGCCGGCCCCTCCGGCTGCTCGCCGTTCTCCGCCATCGCCCGGCGCAGCGAGTCGAAGTCCGTGATCTCACTCATCGTCGGCCGCCTGTCCCTCCGCCGGCTCCCGATGGGCCGGCTCCCCGTGTGTGGCCCACTCCAGAAGGCCGACGAACGCCCGGTTCAGCAGCGCCGAGTCCGCCGGGCGCAGGGGTCGCTGCGCCATCAGCAGGGCCTGCCCGTACAGGGACTCCGTGGCCGTGCCGATCAGCTCGGGATCGCGCAGCGAACCGATCCGCCGGATCAGCGGGTTGAGATGGTTGAGCACCAGACGCGCGCGTGGGGCGCTCCCGCGCAGTGAGCCCAGGATCCCCGCCCACAGGTCGTCGGCCTCCTCCTCGGCCTGTGCGCGCGCCTGCTCGTGCCTCGCCGCCCGGTCGTCCAGATGGAGCGCCGGCACCGACAGCGGATGGAAGGCCCGCAGGACGACGTCGCAGCCCAGCGGGTCCAGCCTGGCGCGCGCGGCCGCCAGGAAGCCCGCCAGCGCCAGCTCGTCGGCCGCGTCGACGCCGTCCAGGTGGGCCGTCACGGTGTCCGCGTCCAGCTCGGCGACCACGGTCCCCGGCCGCACCGAGGGCAGCGCCTCCACCAGCTCGCCGTCGTACGTGTAACCGCCGTTGACCACCCCGACGCCCTGCGCGGAGGCGATCGGCGCGACCTGCCGGTACTCCTCCACGGTCCGGGTGAAGTGCACCACCGGGTGGCGCCGGGCGAACTCCTCCAGCGACAGCCGTCCGTCGGTCGTCTCGAAGGGCAGCCACGGCAGCATCGTCCGCAGCATCTCCCGGTCGTGGCGCGCCAGGGACTTCACGCCCAGGTGGTGCACCGCCAGGAAGGCCGTGAGCCGCTCCGGATCGCCGGCGGCCAGCCCCGTCAGCCAGGACCGGATGCGCCCGCCCAGCGCCTCGCGCACCGCCGCCAGCGTCTCGTCCTCGTACAGCGACTCCCGCGACGCCGTGGGGCGCAGGCTGTCGGTGTCCAGGACGCAGCGCACGAAGAACGCCCAGTCGGGCAGCAGCTGTTCGCCGCGCTCGGTCAGCAGCATGCCCTTGAGGTGCACCCGGTGACCGCCGCGCTGCGCGGGGCTGACCGCCGACGGCAGCACGTACGCCACCCCGCGGACGCCCGCCAGCGGCACGTCCAGTTCGACCGCGTCCAGCGGTGTGAAGCCGAACAGCTCGTGGCAGTGCCGGGCCAGCGCGACCCGCCGGGCGGCGGGGGAGGGATACGGGCGGTCCCAGGGCGCGGGCAGGTCGGTGACCGCCTCGTCGCCGACCCGGACGTCGTACGGCAGCAGCGACCCGAAATCCCGCGCCAGCTCCCGCACCCGCGACGGCGTCAGCCACTCCGCGGCGCCCGCCCGCGCCTCCAGGTGCACGGTGGTGCCCGGCTCGGGGCGCTCCTCGTGGGGCAGCGTCCGCACGGTGTACGAGCCGTCGTCGCGGGCCGTCCACTCCACGGGCGGCGCGTCCGGCGTCCGCGCGCTGCGGCTGACCACCCGGATCCGCTCGGCCACCACGAAAGCGGCCAGCAGTCCGATGCCGAACTGCCCGAGGAAGTGCGAACGCGCTTCCTGGAGGCCCTCGGCGCGCTTGGAACTGCGCCCGATGGTGGCCAGCAGGCTGTGCACGTCGGCCTCGGTGAGCCCGATGCCCGAGTCCTCCACCCTCAGCCGCCCGTCCGCCGCGACCAGCCGCACCCGCGCCGGGGCGCCGGGCTCCTCGGCCAGCCGGGCGGTGACGGCGTCCACCGCGTTCTGAAGCAGCTCGCGCAGATAGACCCGCGGACTGGAGTACAGGTGATGGGACAGCAGGTCCACCAGGCCGCGCAGGTCGACCTGGAACGTGTGAGGCGGCCGGGGCGCCTGGGATGACTGTGAGGTCTGGGAGTCCATCGCTGCAGCGCCGCGGGCTGGGGGAGGAGCACGGCGCGGGGTCGGGCGGTCCCGGTGGGGCGGTGACCGCGGATGATGGCCAAAGCGCCATCGTAGGGCCCGAACGAGCCGTCTGACCAGGGGTTTCGGGACACCTGTGCGGCGATGTCAGTGCCGTGGTGTGCAATGGATCCCGTGCCCGCGCTGAAAGAACCACTGCAACGACCGCTGAAGTCAGTGCTCGGCCCCGCCACCGCGAAGGTGATGGCCGAGCACCTCGGCCTGCACACCGTCGGCGACCTTCTGCACCACTACCCCCGCAGATACGAGGAGCGCGGCCAGCTCACCCACCTCGCCGACCTCCCCATGGACGAGCACGTCACCGTGGTCGCCCAGGTCGCCGAAGCCCGGCTGCACAGCTTCGCCTCCGCCAAGGCCCCCCGCGGCAAGGGCCAGCGCCTGGAGGTGACGATCACCGACGGCAGCGGCCGGCTGCAACTGGTCTTCTTCGGCAGCGGCGTGCACAAGCCCCACAAGGACCTCCTGCCCGGCACACGCGCGATGTTCTCCGGCAAGGTCTCGGTCTTCAACCGCCGCCTCCAACTCGCCCACCCGGCCTACGAGCTGCTGCGCGCCGACTCCGAGGAGTCCGTCGAGAGCTGGGCCGGCGCCCTGATCCCGCTCTACCCGGCCACCGCCAAACTGGAGTCGTGGAAGATCGCCAAGGCGGTCCAGACCGTCCTGCCCGACGCCCGCGACGCCGTCGACCCGCTCCCCGACTCCCTGCGCGAGGGCCGCGGCCTGGTCTCCCTCCCCGAGGCCCTGCTGAAGATCCACCGCCCGCACACCAAGGCCGACATCGCCGACGCCCGCGCCCGCCTGAAGTGGGACGAGGCGTTCGTCCTCCAGGTCGCCCTGGCCCGCCGCCGGCACGCCGACGCCCAACTCCCGGCCGTCCCCCGCAGGCCCGCCCCCGACGGCCTCCTCACCGCCTTCGACGCCCGCCTGCCGTTCACCCTCACCGAGGGCCAGCGGAAGGTCTCCAGAGAGATCTTCGACGACCTGGCCACGGACCACCCGATGCACCGGCTGCTCCAGGGCGAGGTGGGTTCGGGCAAGACCCTGGTCGCCCTGCGCGCCATGCTCGCCGTGGTCGACGCCGGCGGGCAGGCCGCGCTGCTCGCGCCCACCGAGGTCCTCGCCCAGCAGCACCACCGATCGGTCGTCGAGATGATGGGCGACCTCGCCGAGGGGGGCATGCTCGGCGGATCCGACCACGGCACCAAGGTCGTGCTGCTGACCGGCTCGATGGGCACGGCCGCCCGCCGCCACGCCCTCCTCGACCTGGTCACCGGCGAGGCCGGCATCGTGATCGGCACGCACGCGCTGATCGAGGACAAGGTCCAGTTCCACGACCTCGGCCTGGTCGTGGTCGACGAGCAGCACCGCTTCGGCGTCGAGCAGCGCGACGCCCTGCGCGGCAAGGGCAAGCAGCCCCCGCACCTGCTGGTCATGACGGCCACGCCGATCCCGCGCACCGTCGCCATGACCGTCTTCGGCGACCTGGAGACCTCCGTCCTCGACCAGCTCCCGGCCGGCCGCTCGCCCATCGCCAGCCATGTCGTCCCGGCCGCCGACAAACCCCACTTCCTGGCGCGCGCGTGGGAGCGCGTGCGCGAGGAGGTGGAGGGCGGCCACCAGGCCTACGTCGTCTGCCCGCGCATCGGCGACGACGCCGACGAACCGGGGGGGTCCGGGAAGGGCGGCCGGAAGAAGTCCGCCGAGGACGAGGCGGAGAAGCGCCCGCCCCTCGCGGTCCTGGAGGTGGCCGAGCAACTGGCGAAGGGCCCGCTGAGCGGCTTGAGCGTCGAGGTGCTGCACGGCCGGATGCACCCCGACGACAAGGACGCCGTGATGCGCCGCTTCGCCGCCGGCGACATCGACGTCCTCGTCGCGACGACCGTCATCGAGGTCGGCGTCAACGTCCCCAACGCCACCGCGATGGTGATCATGGACGCCGACCGCTTCGGCGTCTCCCAGCTCCACCAGCTGCGCGGCCGGGTCGGCCGGGGCTCGGCCCCCGGCCTGTGCCTCCTGGTCAGCGAGATGCCGGAGGCGAGCCCGGCCCGGCAGCGCCTCGCCGCCGTCGCCACCACCCTCGACGGCTTCGAGCTCTCCCGCATCGACCTCGAACAGCGCCGTGAGGGGGACGTCCTGGGCCAGGCCCAGTCCGGCGCCCGCACCTCCCTGCGCGTCCTGGCGGTGATCGAGGACGAGGAGGTCATCGCCGAGGCCCGTGAGGAGGCGGTGGCGGTGGTCACGGCCGACCCGGAACTCGGCGCCTACCCGGGCCTGCGCACGGCCCTGGACGCCCTGCTGGACGAGGAGCGGGAGCAGTACCTGGAGAAGGGCTGAGCCGCGGCGGCCGCCGCGGGCCACGAGGGCGTCCCGTCCCCGCCTGAGAGACTGGACCCGTGACCGCCGGGCCCGTCCGCAACGGGCGGCCCCGTGACCCCTGCCGAACAAGGACCCGAGATGACCCGCGTGATCGCTGGCGCAGCAGGCGGACGTCGCCTGGCCGTCCCGCCGGGGAACGGCACCCGTCCCACCTCCGACCGCGCCCGCGAAGGCCTCTTCTCCACCTGGCAGTCGCTCCTCGGCGGGCCCCTGGACGGCGAACGCGTCCTCGACCTGTACGCCGGCTCCGGCGCCGTCGGCCTGGAGGCCCTCTCCCGCGGCGCGGGCCACACCCTCCTGGTCGAGGCGGACGCCCGCGCGGCCCGCACGATCCGGGAGAACGTGAGGGCGCTCGGCCTGCCCGGTGCCGAGGTCCGCGCGGGCAAGGCCCGCCAGGTCGTCCAGGAGACTCCCGCCGCCCCCTACGACCTCGCGTTCCTCGACCCCCCGTACGCCGTCTCCGACGACGATCTTCGCGAGATCCTGCTCACACTCCGCTCGGGGGGCTGGCTAGCGGCCGATGCCCTCGTCACCGTGGAGCGCAGCACCAGAGGCGGGGAGTTCCACTGGCCGGACGGCTTCGCGGCGCTCCGGGCCCGTCGCTACGGCGAGGGAACGTTTTGGTACGGTCGCGCCGCCTCTACGTGCGAAGACGCACGATGACCGGACCGGAGAGCGAGGGACCACAAGTGCGCCGTGCCGTCTGTCCCGGGTCGTTCGACCCGATCACCAACGGACACCTCGACATCATTTCCCGCGCCTCCCGTCTGTACGACGAGGTCTACGTCGCGGTGATGATCAACAAGTCGAAGAAGGGCCTGTTCGAGATCGACGAGCGGATCGACCTGATCCGCGAGGTCACCGCCGAGTACGGCAACGTCCGCGTCGAGGCGTTCCACGGCCTCCTCGTCGACTTCTGCAAGGAACGCGAGATCCCGGCCATCGTCAAGGGCCTGCGCGCGGTCAGCGACTTCGACTACGAGCTTCAGATGGCCCAGATGAACAACGGCCTCTCGGGCGTCGAGACGCTGTTCGTGCCGACCAACCCCACCTACAGCTTCCTGTCGTCCTCCCTGGTCAAGGAGGTCGCCACCTGGGGTGGCGATGTCTCCCACCTGGTGCCCGCGCAGGTCCTCGCGGCGCTCGGCGAGCGCCTGCGGCAGGACTGACGCCGGCCGGGGCTCCTGACGGCCCGTCATCCGCTGTCCGGCGGACACCCCGTGGCCTTACAGTCGTCCCGTCCGTCTCCAACCCAGCTGTAGAGAGTGGCGAGCAACCGGTGGACGTGCAGAAGAAGCTCGACGAGATCGTCACGGCGGTCTCCAGTGCCCGGTCGATGCCGATGTCGGCCTCGTGCGTGGTCAACCGCGCGGACCTGCTCGCCCTGCTCGAAGAGGTGCGCGCGGCCCTGCCCGACTCCCTGGCCCAGGCCGAGGAGCTGATCGGCGGCCGCGAGCAGATGGTGGAGCAGGCCCGCGTCGAGGCCGAGCGGATCATCTCCACCGCGCACGCCGAACGCGGCTCCCTGCTCTCCGACACCGAGATCGCCCGCCGCTCGCAGGCGGAGGCCGACCGGATCCTCGCCGAGGCCCGCAAGGAGGCCGAGGAGGTCCGCGCCGAGGCCGACGACTACGTCGACTCCAAGCTCGCGAACTTCGAGGTCGTCCTCACCAAGACGCTCGGCTCCGTCGGCCGGGGCCGCGAGAAGCTCCTCGGCACCGGCCCGGGCGTCGACGAGAACGGTTACGAGGACGAGGACGCCCCCGAGCGCAGCCACGACCCCGAGACCCTGCGCCGGGACGCCGACGCCTACGTCGACACCAAGCTGGGCGCCTTCGAGGCGGTCCTCGCCAAGACCCTGGAGGCGGTCGGCCGGGGCCGTCAGAAGCTGCACGGCCGCATCGCCACGGACGATCTCGGCGCCCTCGCCGGCGACCCGACGACGTTCCAGCACTCCTCGGACGCCGACTACCTCGCCGACCTGGCCGCTCTCGCGGAGCAGGACGCGAACGCCGGACAGCCCGTCCAGCAGCCGTACGCACAGCAGGAGCCGCAGCCGGCGTACGGCTACCAGCAGCCGGGGGACGGCTACCCGCAGCAGGCGGACCCCTATGGCGGCTACCAGCAGCAGGAGCAGCAGACCTACGGCGGGCAGGACGCCTACGGCTACCAGCAGGCGGACCCCTACGCGTACGGCTACGACAGCGGGCAGGCGGCCTACGACCCCCACCAGGCCGTCCAGCAGGCCCAGCAGGCCCAGCAGGCGCAGCAACAGCAGCAGGACCGGCCGGGGTACGCCCTGGACGAGACGAGCCTCTTCGACACCAGCATGATCAGTGCCGAGCAGCTGCGCGCGTACGAGCAGGAGCGCGGCCTGTAGGAGCGCCCGCGGCGGCCCGGCACCACCCGATTGGGCTGTGGGCGAAAGCTCCAGTATCCTGGCTCTTCGGTCGCGTGTGCGCCTGGCCGATTTCGCATGCGCCCGCGATCGATGCCGCCCGTTTACACCGGGGGCGGCGTCCCGAGTTCGAAGATCGAAAGCAGGAATGGCTCTGAACGCCCGCCTCGACCACCGCAACCCTCTTGTGTTCGACACACACGAGCTGGGGCGGCGTCCTGGCGCGCTGCAGCGCCTGACCCGTGAGATCGACGCTCCCAGGGATCTCGGGATCCAGGGAGTGATCGGGGTGCCGGAAGGCGCCCCGGTGGAGCTCGCGCTCCGACTCGAGTCGGTCATGGAAGGGGTGCTCGTCACAGGCACCGCCCGTGCACAGGCCGAGGGGGAGTGCGTAAGGTGTCTGGAGCCGCTCGAGCTCGATCTCGAAGCGGAGTTCCAGGAGATGTTCTCGTACCCTGACGCCGACGACCGGGGCCGTGTGAAAGCGGAGCCGGCCGACGACGCCGAGGAAGACGAGGACAGGCTCTTTCTCGAGGACGGCCTGTTCGACCTCGAACCCGTGCTGCGTGATGCGGTGGTGCTCGCACTGCCGATGCAGCCGGTGTGCCAGGACGACTGCCCCGGCCTGTGCTCCCAGTGCGGAGCCCGGCTGGCGGACGACCCGGGACACCACCATGACGCCACCGACATCCGTTGGGCGGCACTGCAGGGACTCGCCGGTTCACTCGAAGACGGCGAGAAGGACGAGATGAGCGGCGGCGTGCCTCGATCAGCGCCCGCCGACGAGAAGCAGGAGAAGTAGCCGTGGCTGTTCCGAAGCGGAAGATGTCGCGCAGCAACACGCGCCACCGCCGGTCGCAGTGGAAGGCTGCGGTCCCCACCCTGGTTGCGTGCGAGCGCTGCCACGAGCCCAAGCTGCAGCACATCGCGTGCCCGTCTTGCGGCACCTACAACAAGCGCCAGGTCCTCGAGGTCTGAGCGGCTGGTGAGAGGCTTCATGTCTGACGCCAAGGCGGACACGACCGCCAAGAAAAAGGCGGACACCACAGCCTCGTCCCACACGCTTCTGGAAGGGCGGCTCGGCTATCAGCTCGAGTCCGCCCTTCTGGTGCGTGCGCTGACCCACCGTTCCTACGCGTACGAGAACGGCGGTCTGCCGACGAACGAGCGGCTGGAGTTCCTCGGGGACTCCGTGCTCGGCCTCGTCGTCACGGACACGCTGTACCGCACCCACCCCGACCTGCCCGAAGGCCAACTGGCCAAGCTTCGGGCCGCGGTGGTCAACTCGCGCGCGCTGGCGGAGGTCGGCCGTGGCCTCGACCTGGGCTCCTTCATCCGGCTCGGCCGGGGCGAAGAGGGCACGGGCGGCCGGGACAAGGCGTCCATCCTCGCCGACACCCTGGAAGCGGTGATCGGCGCGGTCTATCTCGACCAGGGCCTCGAAGCGGCCTCCGAACTGGTGCACCGCCTGTTCGATCCGCTGATCGAGAAGTCCTCGAACCTCGGCGCCGGCCTGGACTGGAAGACCAGCCTCCAGGAGCTCACCGCGACCGAAGGGCTCGGCGTCCCCGAGTACCTGGTCACGGAGACCGGCCCCGACCACGAGAAGACCTTCACTGCTGCCGCCCGCGTCGGAGGCGTCTCGTACGGCACCGGCACCGGCCGCAGCAAGAAGGAGGCGGAGCAGCAGGCCGCCGAGTCCGCATGGCGGTCCATCCGGGCCGCGGCGGACGAGCGCGCCAAGGCGGAGCAGACGGCCCAGGCCGTCCCGGTCGCCGACGGCAGCACGCCGGACCCCGAGTCCGCCTCCGCCTGACGAGCACCGCGGCAGCGACACAGCAGCACCGCGGTGCCGGCACCAGCAGTACCCAGCAACATCAGCAGCACCAGCAGTACGAGACGAACGCCCGCCCCCTGCAGGGAGGCGGGCGTTCCGTACGGGGGATCCCATGCCCGAGTTGCCCGAGGTCGAAGTCGTCCGGCGCGGTCTGGAGCGGTGGGTCGCCCATCGCACGGTCGCCGGCGCCGAGGTGCTGCATCCGCGCGCCGTGCGCCGGCACCTCGCCGGCGCCGACGACTTCGCGCACCGCGTCGAGGGGCATCGCGTCGGCACGCCCAGCCGCCGCGGCAAGTACCTGTGGCTGCCGCTGGAGGACACCCGCCTCGCGGTCCTGGCCCACCTCGGGATGAGCGGCCAGCTCCTGGTGCAGCCGCACGCGGCCCCTGACGAGAAACACCTGCGCGTCCGGGTCCGCTTCGCCGACGACGTGGACACCGAACTGCGCTTCGTGGACCAGCGCACCTTCGGCGGGCTGTCCCTGCACGACGTCACCCCCGACGGACTGCCGGACGTCATCGCGCACATCGCCCGCGACCCCCTCGACCCGCTGTTCGACGACGAGGCCTTCCACCAGGCCCTGCGGCGCAAGCGCACCACGATCAAGCGGGCCCTGCTCGACCAGTCGCTGATCAGCGGAGTCGGCAACATCTACGCGGACGAGGCGCTGTGGCGGTCCCGTCTGCACTACGACCGCCCGACCGGGAACCTCGCCCGCCCGCGCACGCGTGAACTCCTGGGCCACGTCCGGGACGTGATGAACGCGGCGCTCGCCGTCGGTGGCACCAGCTTCGACAGCCTCTACGTCAACGTCAACGGCGAATCCGGCTACTTCGACCGGTCGCTGGACGCCTACGGGCGCGAGGGCCTGCCCTGCAAGCGCTGCGGCACGCCCATGCGCCGGCGCCCGTGGATGAACCGGTCCAGCTACTTCTGCCCGAAGTGTCAGACGCCGCCGCGCATACCGTCGTAACGCTCGCGGGCCGCGAGGACGTCGTCCATCCGCCCTTCGAGGTGATGGATCAGGCTGAGCAGGCGTTCGGCCACCTCACGCCCGAGCGGGGTCAGTTCGTAGTCCACGCGGGGCGGGTTGGTGGGCTGCGCCTCGCGGTGCACCAGCCCGTCGCGCTCCAGGGCGTGCAGTGTCTGCGACAGCATCTTCTCGCTCACGCCGTCGACCCGGCGGCGCAGCTCGTTGAACCGCAGTGAGCCCTCGTACAGCGCGCCGAGCGTGAGCCCGCCCCAGCGGCCGGTGATGTGCTCCAGCGTGCCGCGCGAGGGGCAGGCCCTGGCGAACACGTTGAACGGGAGGGCCTGGTCCTCCTCGTTCGTCCGGGTGGTGGTCATGACACGAGCGTACTCCAAGGCAGCGCTAACCGGCAGGTTGCACTAACGAAAAGTTAGTGCTTTCCTTCACTCACTGTCCCTGAGCTGCCCAACGGCTCTGTTCATGAGGAGTGAGCATGTCCGCCCCTGTCACCACGGCCGTCGGCACCGCCCCCGTCGTCCCCGCCTCGCCCGTCGTCTCCATCGCCTACCACTCCGGCTACGGCCACACCGCCGTCCTCGCCGAGGCCGTGCGCGCCGGCGCCCTGGACGCCGGCGCCGAGGTGCACCTGATCAAGGTCGACGAGATCACCGAGGAGCAGTGGTCCCTGCTCGACGGCTCGGACGCGATCGTCTTCGGCTCGCCCACCTACATGGGCACCGCGTCCGGCGCCTTCCACGCCTTCGGTGAGGCGACCTCCGCGCGCTGGGCCACCCAGGCCTGGAAGGACAAGCTGGCCGCCGGGTTCACCAACTCGGGCTCCAAGAGCGGCGACAAGCTGCACACGCTGCAGTTCTTCCAGATCCTGGCCGCGCAGCTCGGCATGCACTGGGTCAGCCTCGGCCTGCTGCCCGGCTGGAACAGCTCCACCGGCTCCGAGAACGACCTCAACCGCCTGGGCGTGTTCCTCGGCGCGGCCGCCCAGACCAACGTCGACGAGGGCCCGGACGGCGTGCACAAGGCCGACCTCGCGACGGCGGAGCACCTGGGGCGCAGGGTCGCCGAGACGGCCGCGGTCTTCCTGGCCGGCGGCAACCGGGCTGCTTGATCGTTTCTGCGCTCAGGGCCGGGCGACGGCCCTCAGTAGCCGAAGTCCTGCGTCCACCAGGGACCGCCCGAGCCGAAGTGGACGCCGACGCCGAGGGTCTTGAAGTCGCAGTTCAGGATGTTCGCCTTGTGGCCGGGGCTGTTCATCCAGGCCGCCATGACCGCGGCGGCGTCGGACTGGCCGCGGGCTATGTTCTCGCCGCCGAGGTCGGATATGCCGGCCTTGGCCGCCCGGTCCCAGGGGCTCGCCCCGTCCGGGTCGGTGTGGTCGAAGAAGCCGCGCGCGGCCATGTCGTCGCTGAAGTTCTCGGCGAGGTCCGACAGGGCGCTGTTCGCTGAGAGAGGGACGCAGCCGACCTTGGCCCGCTCCTCGTTGACCAGGCTCAGCACCTCGGCCGCGGCCTGGGCCTCGGCGGAGACGGTGATCGGCGTCTCGGCCCGCTGCGGCGCCTTGGCCGACGGCTTCGAGCTGGACGGCGTGCTCTGCGGCTTCCGGGTCGGCTTCGACGGCGTGACCTGCGGCTTCTCGGCCGCCGTCTTGCTCGGCGAGGGCGAGGCCGAAGCCGAGGGCGCGGAGGCGGACGCGGACGGGGCGGCCGAGGAGGCGGAGGGCGAGGCGGCCCGGCCGGCGTCACGGCTGGTCGACGCGGGGCCGCGGCCGGACTCGGCGGAGCCCGACGTGCCGCCCTGCTCGGCGGCCGAGTTGGTCGGCGAGCCCGCCGCCTGCACCTTGTCGGCGGGGCCGCTGCCGCCGCCGAGCCGGTAGCTGTCCAGGCCCGGCACCACGCCCGTGGCCACCGCGACGGTGCCCAGGGCGACCGCCGCGGACACGCCGAGCAGCCCCGTCTTCACCGGGGTGACGACGCGCTTCTTGCGGCGGCGGCCCGAACCCTCCCGGCCCGGGGGCCTGCCGCCGGGAGCGAACCCGCCGGACGCGAAGACGGCGGTGTCGGCGCGTCCGTGCTCGTCGTCCATCGCGAACAGGTACTCCTGGCTGCGGGCCACGGAGTCGGCGTAGGCCTCGGGGTTCAGGTACGGGGCGATGCCCATGGTGGGGCGGTCGGCGCCGTACCGGCCCTGCGGGGTGTGACCGTCCGTGAGCGAGCCGTGCGTCTGTGCGACCCCCGTGGCGCGGCTCGTGGCGGCGCGGCCGGCGGCGGAGCGTCGGTGGCGTCCCATGTCCTTGCCTTCCTCGTCCAAGCGGTGTTTCCCCAGGGTCGGCCGGGGGTCGGGGCGTCGCGCGCCTCCTGCTTCCCCTGGTCGACCGGACTCACCCGATGGAGTGAGTTTCATATGAGAATCATTGGGTGGGGACGGTACCGCATGGCGCCCGGGGAGGAAGTGTCCCGAGTGACTTTGCCCGGTTAGGTTGCACCCATGAGCGAGGATGTACGGCTGGTCGCCTGGGTGCGCGGAAACGTCCAGGGCGTGGGATTCCGCTGGTTCACGCGGGCCAAGGCCCTGGAGATCGGCGGCCTGAGTGGTTTTGCTCTCAATTTGGCCGACGGCCGGGTCCAGGTCGTGGCAGAGGGCGGACGGAAGGGCTGCGAGGGACTGCTCGACTGGCTCCTCGGTGACGACACGCCCGGGCGCGTGGACGGCGTCACCGAGATATGGGACACACCGCGCGGGGGCTACGACGGCTTCGCCATCCGCTGATCGGGGGAAGCGGTCCGGCGCTCCGGAAACGGGCGGATGTGCCACCGGCAGCTGCCCGAAGAGGAAAGTGGCAGGTGGTTGCCAAGAATCGCTTGCAGTGGCAGGCTCCGCACGCAAGGATGATCGCCACGCCTCCAGGGCCCCGCAGGAGCCGCAGCGCCGCCGTGACGGCCGCATGCCACCGGGTCGCCCGCCAATACGGGGCGTGATCGTGTTGACCGTCAAACTTTTTGGTGAGACGCTGAAAGCACCCCGCGCACCTCCGCTGTCCGGCATGGATCAACGGCAGCAAGAACAAGATCCCGCCAGGCATCGCGGGTGCGAATCCCTCACGACCCACACCGCTTCGGTCGGTCACTCATTGTGGAGGACCATCCATCATGGCAAAGGCGCTTCTCGGTTACGTCGGCGGCTCCGACCCGCGACTCCTCGCCGAGATGCGACGGCTCCAGCAGCGTGTACAGGATCTGGAATCCGAGCTCGGACGGATCCAGGCCGAGAACGACGCGCTGACGGCTGCCGCTTCTCACGAATCGCTTCTGGAGAGCATCGACGCACGCCAGGCGGAGCCTGCGCTCACCTGATCGCTGCACCGCTGCACAACGGCATCGCAGTGGTCGGGCGGCACACACCAACCGCGTCGGACCGCTAAGTTGTCAGAGTTTGCAAGGGACGCCTCCTCGGCGTCCCTTCTTTCTTTCCCGCCGTCCCCGTGGCCCCCGCCGACGCTTCCCCCACGCACCCTTTCACTCTCTTGACGTCTGGTGTGCCCTGCGTGTTCACCGGTGAAACCGCGCGTTCATGGAGTGAGACAGGGCCGGAAGGTAGAGTCCAGCGCCGTGCACCTCAAGGCCCTGACCCTCCGGGGATTCAAGTCGTTCGCCTCGGCGACCACACTCCGGTTCGAACCGGGCATCACCTGCGTCGTGGGTCCGAACGGCTCGGGCAAGTCCAATGTGGTCGACGCGCTCAGCTGGGTCATGGGGGAACAGGGCGCCAAGTCCCTGCGCGGCGGCAAGATGGAGGACGTCATCTTCGCCGGCACCACCGGCCGCCCCCCGCTGGGCCGCGCCGAGGTGTCGCTGACCATCGACAACTCCGACGGGGCGCTGCCCATCGAGTACGCCGAGGTCACCATCACGCGGATCATGTTCCGCAACGGCGGCAGCGAGTACCAGATCAACGGCGACACCTGCCGCCTGCTCGACATCCAGGACCTGCTGTCCGACTCCGGCATCGGCCGCGAGATGCACGTCATCGTCGGCCAGGGCCAGCTCGACTCCGTCCTGCACGCCGATCCGATGGGCCGCCGCGCCTTCATCGAGGAGGCCGCGGGCGTCCTCAAGCACCGCAAGCGCAAGGAGAAGGCGCTGCGCAAGCTGGACGCGATGCAGGCCAACCTCGCGCGCGTGCAGGACCTCACCGACGAACTGCGGCGCCAGCTCAAGCCCCTCGGCCGCCAGGCGGCCGTCGCCCGCCGGGCCGCCGTCATCCAGGCCGACCTGCGCGACGCCCGGCTGCGCCTCCTCGCCGACGACCTCGTCACGCTGCGCGAGGCCCTGCGCGGCGAGATCGCCGACGAGGCCGCCCTCAAGGAGCGCAAGGACGCCGCCGAACAGGAGCTGCGCAAGGCGCTTCAGCGCGAGTCCCTCCTGGAGGACGAGGTCCGCCGCCTCACGCCCCGGCTCCAGCGCGCCCAGCAGACCTGGTACGAGCTGTCCCAGCTCGCCGAGCGCGTCCGCGGCACGGTCTCGCTCGCCGACGCGCGGATCAAGAGCGCCACCTCGGCGCCCCCCGAGGAGCGGCGCGGCCGCGACCCCGAGGACATGGAACGCGAGGCCGCCCGCGTCCGCGAGCAGGAGGCCGAGCTGGAGGCGGCTCTCGAAGCCGCCCGGCACGCCCTGGACGACACCGTCGCCCACCGCGCCGACCTGGAGCGGGAACTCGCCGGGGAGGAACGCCGGCTGAAGGACGTGGCCCGCGCGATCGCCGACCGGCGGGAAGGGCTGGCCCGTCTGAACGGGCAGGTCAACGCCGCCCGCTCGCGCGCCGCGTCCGCCCAGGCCGAGATCGACCGGCTGGCCGCCGCCCGCGACGAGGCACAGGAGCGCGCCGCCGCCGCGCAGGAGGAGTACGAGACGCTGAAGGCCGAGGTCGACGGCCTCGACGCCGACGACCACGAACTGGGGGAGCGGCACGAGACGGCCAGGCTGCGGCTCGCCGAGGCGGAGGCCGCCCTCGCCGAGGCCCGCGAGGCGACCACGGCCGCCGAGCGCAGCCGCGCCGCGACCCGGGCCCGCCGCGACGCCCTCGCGCTCGGGCTGCGCCGCAAGGACGGCACCGGCGTGCTGCTGGACGCGCGCGACCGGCTGAGCGGCCTGCTCGGTCCCGCCGCCGAACTCCTCACGGTGACCCCGGGACACGAGGTCGCCCTCGCGGCCGCTTTCGGGGCGGCCGCGGACGCGGTGGCCGTGGCGACGCCGGCGTCGGCGGCCGACGCGATCCGCCTGCTGCGCAAGCAGGACGCCGGCCGGGCCGCGCTGCTGCTGAGCGGCGCCGCCGACGAGCCGCCCGGGGAACGGCGCGGCGACGGTCCGCCCTTTGCCTCCGATCTCGTGCGGGGCCCCGCCGAGCTGATGCCCGCCGTGCGCCGGCTGCTGCGCGGGATCGTCGTCGTCGGCACCCTGGAGGACGCCGAGGACCTCGTCTACGGCCGCCCCGACCTCGTCGCCGTCACCGCCGAGGGCGATCTGCTGGGGGCGCACTTCGCGCACGGCGGGTCGGCCGGGGCGCCCAGTCTGCTGGAGGTGCAGGCGTCGGTCGACGAGGCCGACGTCGAGCTGGAGGAACTGGCGGTGCGGTGCGAGCACCTGGCGCGGGCGCAGAGCGCGGCCGGGGAGCGGCGCGCGCAGTGTGCCGCCCTCGTCGAGGAGCTGGGGGAGCGGCGGCGGGCCGCCGACCGGGAGAAGTCGGCCGTGGCGCAGCAGCTCGGGCGGCTCGCGGGCCAGGCGCGGGGCGCGGCGGGCGAGGCCGAGCGGTCCGCGGCGGCGGCGGCGCGGGCCCAGGACGCGCTGGACCGGGCCGTCGAGGAGGCCGAGGAGCTGGCCGAACGGCTGGCCGTGGCCGAGGAGATGCCGGTCGAGGAGGAGCCCGACACCTCCGTGCGCGACCGGCTCGCCGCGGACGGGGCGAACGCCCGGCAGACCGAGATGGAGGCGCGGCTTCAGGTGCGCACCCACGAGGAGCGGGTCAAGGGGCTGGCCGGGCGGGCCGATTCGCTGGACCGGGCCGCGCGCACCGAACGCGAGGCACGCGCGCGTGCCGAGCAGCGGCGGGCGCGGCTGCGGCACGAGGCGGCCGTCGCGCAGGCCGTGGCCTCCGGCGCCCGGCAGCTGCTCGCCCATGTCGAGGTGTCCCTCGGGCGGGCGCAGGAGGAGCGCGTAGCGGCCGACGCGGCGAAGGCGCGCCGGGAGCAGGAGCTGGCCGCCGCCCGCACCGCTGGGCGTGATCTCAAGGCGGAACTCGACAAGTTGACGGATTCGGTTCACCGGGGCGAGGTACTCGGAGCGGAGAAGCGGCTGCGGATCGAGCAGCTGGAGACCAAGGCTTTGGAGGAGTTCGGTGTCGAACCGGCGGGACTCGTGTCGGAGTACGGTCCGCAGCTGCCGGTGCCGCCCTCGCCCCCCGCCGAGGGCGAGGAGCTGCCGGAGGACCCGGAACACCCGCGCAACCGGCCGAGGGCGTTCGACCGCGCGGAGCAGGAGAAGCGGCTCAGGGCCGCCGAGCGCGCCTATCAGCAGCTCGGCAAGGTCAACCCGCTGGCCCTGGAGGAGTTCTCCGCGCTGGAGGAGCGCCACCAGTTCCTCAGCGAGCAGCTGGAGGACCTCAAGAAGACCCGCACCGACCTGCTTCAGGTGGTCAGGGAGGTCGACGAGCGGGTGGAGCAGGTCTTCACCGAGGCGTTCCGCGACACCGCCCGCGAGTTCGAGGGCGTGTTCGGCCGGCTGTTCCCGGGCGGTGAGGGACGGCTGGTCCTGACCGACCCCGACAACATGCTCACCACGGGCGTCGACGTCGAGGCGCGGCCTCCCGGCAAGAAGGTCAAGCGGCTGAGCCTGCTCTCGGGCGGCGAGCGTTCGCTGACCGCCGTCGCGATGCTGGTGTCGATCTTCAAGGCCCGCCCGAGCCCGTTCTACGTCATGGACGAGGTCGAGGCGGCTCTCGACGACACCAACCTTCAGCGGCTGATCCGGATCATGCAGGAGCTTCAGGAGGCCTCGCAGCTGATCGTCATCACCCACCAGAAGCGCACGATGGAGGTCGCCGACGCGCTCTACGGCGTGTCCATGCAGGGCGACGGCGTGTCCAAGGTGATCAGTCAGCGGCTGCGCTGACGACCGGGCCGCCCGGTTCCGGGGCGCAGGCCGCGATGCGCGTTGCCTTCAATAAGTGAACACGTCTGCCCTCGATCTTGTCTGGGTTCTCACAACCTGCCACGTTTGAATTTGAAACTTGAAGGCATAAGGTCAGGAACGTTGGATTTACCTTCAGGTGCCACCTACCTGGAGGGCTGACCACGCCGGCGGCGTTGCCGGTGGCCCGAGGAGTTCACGTGACCAGCACAGCGCAGGCACCCAAGTCAGGAGCCGGGACGGCTCACCCCGATCATCTCGGGCATGTCATCTTCATCGCCGCGGCGGCCGCGATGGGCGGCTTCCTGTTCGGCTACGACAGTTCCGTGATCAACGGCGCCGTCGAGGCCATCCGCGACCGCTACGACGTGGGCTCCGCCGCCCTCGCACAGGTCATCGCCATCGCCCTGATCGGCTGCGCCGTCGGCGCCGCGACCGCCGGCCGCATGGCCGACCGCATCGGCCGCATCCGGGTCATGCAGATCGCCGCCGTCCTGTTCACGGTCAGCGCCGTCGGCTCGGCCCTGCCCTTCGCGCTGTGGGACTTCGCCCTGTGGCGGGTCGTCGGCGGCTTCGCCATCGGCATGGCCTCCGTGATCGGCCCCGCCTACATCGCCGAGGTCGCCCCGCCCGCCTACCGCGGCCGGCTCGGCTCCTTCCAGCAGGCCGCCATCGTCATCGGCATCGCGATCTCGCAGCTGGTCAACTGGGGTCTGCTCAACGCCGCCGGCGGCGACCAGCGCGGCAAGCTCATGGGCCTGGAGGCCTGGCAGGTCATGCTCGGCGTGATGGTCGTCCCGGCCGTCCTGTACGGGCTGCTCTCCTTCGCCATCCCCGAGTCCCCGCGCTTCCTGATCTCCGTCGGCAGGCGTGAGCGGGCCCGCGACATCCTGGAAGAGGTCGAGGGCGACAAGATCGACCTGGACGCCCGCGTCGCCGAGATCGAGCACGCGATGAAGAGCGAGCACAAGTCCACCTTCAAGGACCTGCTCGGCGGCTCCTTCTTCTTCAAGCCGATCGTCTGGATCGGCATCGGCCTGTCGGTCTTCCAGCAGTTCGTCGGCATCAACGTCGCCTTCTACTACTCCTCGACGCTGTGGCAGTCGGTCGGCGTCGACCCGACGGAGTCGTTCTTCTACTCCTTCACGACGTCGATCATCAACATCATCGGCACCGTCATCGCCATGATCTTCGTGGACCGGGTCGGCCGCAGGCCGCTCGCCCTCATCGGCTCGGTCGGCATGGTCGTCGGCCTCGCGCTGGAGGCCTGGGCGTTCTCCTTCGACCTCGTCGACGGCAAGCTCCCGGCCACCCAGGGCTGGATCGCCCTGATCGCCGCCCACGTGTTCGTCCTCTTCTTCGCCCTGTCGTGGGGTGTGGTCGTCTGGGTCTTCCTCGGCGAGATGTTCCCCAACCGGATCCGCGCCGCCGCCCTCGGCGTCGCCGCCTCCGCGCAGTGGATCGCCAACTGGGCCATCACCGCGAGCTTCCCGTCGCTGGCCGACTGGAACCTGTCCGGCACCTACGTGATCTACACCGTCTTCGCCGCGCTCTCCATCCCGTTCGTCCTCAAGTTCGTCAAGGAGACGAAGGGCAAGGCGCTGGAGGAGATGGGCTGAACCACGGATCCCGACCGGGCCTCGTGACGAGGCCCGCGATCCCCCGAGCTCGAGGAGCCGGGCCAAGTCCCCGCTGCCCGCTCCTCGACACCCGTGACGCGTGCCGCCCCGGCTCACCCCCCGAGCCGGGGCAGCACGCGTTCGCAGAACAGCCGCAGGCTCCGCCAGGCCTCCTCCACCGGCATCCCGCCCGCCAGCGGATGCAGGACGAGGTTGTCGAGCCCCTGTGCCACGCACGCGTCCGGCGTGAGGATCCGGTACACGCCCTCGTCGCGCAGCTCCTCGACCGTGAGCGCGCCCGAGCGCACCGCCGAGCGGATGTCCCCGGACTGCCACGAGGCGTACGTCCGGGCCTCGTGCAGGAAGTGCCCGCCGTAGTGCGCCCAGGCCCGGTCCGGGTCCTCGGCCACGTGCAGCAGCGGCGTCTCGGCGGCGGGCATCATCGTCCAGCCCTCCGTCCCGTACTCCACCAGCCGCTCCTTGTAGTACGCCTCCAGCTCCGGCAGATGCGCGCTGGGGAAGAAGGGCAGGCCCAGCCGGGCGGCGCGGCGGGCGGCGGCCCGCGAGGAGCCGCCGACCAGCAGCAGCGGGTGCGGCGCGGTCCCCGGACGCGGGGTGACCCGTACGGTGCGGCCGCGGTACTCGAACTCCTCGCCGGTCCACGCGCGCAACACGGTCTCCAGCAGCTCGTCCTGGAGCCGGCCCCGGCGCTTCCACTCGACGCCCGCGCGCGCGTACTCCTCGGGCCGGTAGCCGATCCCGGCCACGGTCACCAGCCGGCCCCCGCTCAGCAGGTCGAGCACCGCGATGTCCTCGGCGAGCCGCAGCGGGTCGTGCAGCGGGCCGATGACGGCGGAGACGGTCACGGCCAGCCGCCGGGTCGCCCCCAGCACCGCGCCCGCGAACGTGAACGGGGACGGCAGCCAGTTGTTCTCGACGCCGTGGTGCTCCTCGGTCTGCACGGTAGTGACCCCGTGCCCGTCCGCGTACGCGGCCATCTCCAGCGCGGCCCGGTAACGGGCGCCCAGCTCGGCGGGGGTCGCGCCGGGCGCGACGAGGTTGAACCGGACCACGGTGACGGGCATGGCGACCCCCTTAGGCGGATGCGAGGGAAGGTAACTGACGCAACGTCAGATAGCCATCCCCGCGAACCCCCGCGCTGACCGTGACACCAGCACCGCCCACGACCACCTCAGCGACCGCCGACCCACGGCAGCGGACACGGGGCGCACCACGGCGGCCACCCCCGGGCTGACGGGCTGTCCCATCGTGGCCTCGCGCCGCGGTGTCGCCCCGCGCGTGGACGATTCCGCTCGCGCGGTCCTCCCACCCTGCGCGCGGGCCACGCCGGCCCGCGTGCTGCGGTCGCGGGGCGGGGTTCGGCGGCCGCCGGGCCGGCGTGGCTCGGTGTCGCCTTGCGCGCGCGGGCCCTGGCGGCCCTGCCGCCTCGCGCCGCGCTCCCGCCTTGCGCGCGGATCACGTCGGCCCGCGTGCTGCGGTCGCGGGGCAGGCCATGGCGTCCGCCCGACTGACGTGCCTGGGCGCCGCCCTGTGCGCGCATCACGTCGGGCCCGTGTGCCGCGACTCGATCTCGTCCCGCGCGCGTGTGCCGCAGCTGCCCGGCGCAGCGCTCCCGTCCTGCGCGCGGATCACGTCGGCCCCGCGCTGCCGTCGCGCGAGGCCCCGCCGCGCCGCCGCACCCCCGCCCGGCCTCGCGCCCCGTCCTGCCTGTGCCCGAGCCTCGCGTTCTCGCCCCCGCCCATCCCGTGCCGCCCCCGCCCTCGCCGCCGGGCCGCGCCCCGCCCCCTGCCCCGGGTCCGCGGCACCGTTCGGTGTGTCGGTGTTCCGGCGTGGAGCCGACCGTGCTGGTGTGGAGGGGTCACGCATACTGGGTGCGTTATGGAAACCGTCATCCTTGCTGTAGTCATCGCCGTGGTCGTGCTAGCGGTGCTCGGCGGGCTCGTCGTCGGCAGTCGACGGCAGAAGTCGCTGCCCCCGCCGCCCCCCACCACGCCCGACATCACCGCCCCGCCGACCGAGCCGCACGTCGGCGACGAGGCCGAGACGCCGCGCGACGAACCGCGCCGCACGATCGAGGAGGTGGACCTCCCCGGTGGCGGCGCGACCGGCACCGCCGTCGAGGAGCCGCCCGCTCCCGAGGTCCCCGAGCTCGAGATCCCGGAGCCGACGGAGGGCCGTCTGGTCCGCCTGCGCGCCCGGCTCTCCCGTTCGCAGAACGCCCTCGGCAAGGGGCTGCTCACGCTGCTGTCGCGCGAGCACCTCGACGAGGACACCTGGGAGGAGATCGAGGACACCCTGCTCACCGCCGACGTCGGCGTGCAGCCCACCCAGGAACTGGTCGAGCGGCTGCGCGAGCGCGTGCGGGTGCTCGGCACCCGCACCCCGGAGGAACTGCGCGCCCTGCTGCGCGACGAACTCCTCAAGCTGGTCGGCACGGACTTCGACCGCACGGTGAAGACCGAGCCCGCGGACCGCAAGCCGGGGATCGTGATGGTCGTCGGGGTCAACGGCACCGGCAAGACCACCACCACCGGCAAGCTCGCGCGCGTGCTCGTCGCCGACGGGCGCACCGTCGTGCTGGGCGCGGCCGACACCTTCCGCGCCGCCGCCGCCGACCAGCTCCAGACCTGGGGCGAGCGCGTCGGGGCCCACACCGTGCGCGGGCCCGAGGCCGGCGACCCCGCCTCCGTCGCGTTCGACGCGGTGAAGGAGGGCAAGGAGATGGGGGTCGACGTCGTCCTCATCGACACCGCCGGCCGGCTGCACACCAAGACCGGCCTCATGGACGAGCTCGGCAAGGTCAAGCGGGTCGTCGAGAAGCACGCCCCGCTGGACGAGGTGCTGCTCGTCCTCGACGCCACCACGGGGCAGAACGGACTCGTCCAGGCCCGGGTCTTCGCCGAGGTCGTGGACATCACCGGCATCGTGCTGACCAAGCTGGACGGCACGGCCAAGGGCGGCATCGTGGTCGCGGTCCAGCGCGAGCTGGGCGTCCCGGTCAAGCTGGTGGGGCTCGGTGAGGGCGCGGACGACCTGGCGCCGTTCGAGCCGGAGGCGTTCGTCGACGCGCTCATCGGCGACTGAGCGACCCACCCGAGGAGCGGCCCCGCCCCGGGAGCCTCATGGCTTCGGGGCCCCGGCCGCCGGCGGCGAGAAGCGCCCGCCCCCAGGTGCAGTGGGAGCGGGCGCTTCGCTGTGTGCCGGCGCGTGCGGCCGGCCGCCCCGGCTCAGGCGCGGGCGCGGTGGGCCAGGTAGGCCAGGGTGCCCAGCAGCAGCCGCGCCTCCGGCGGGCGGGTGGCCGAGTCCAGCGCGGGCGGGCGCAGCCAGCGTGCCGGGCCGAGGCCGCCGCGGTCGGAGGGCGGGGCCGTGATGTGCGTGCCGGGGCCGAGACCGCGCAGGTCGAGGGCGGTGGGATCGTCCCAGCCCATGCGGTAGAGCAGGCCGGGCAGTTCGGCGGCGGCGCCCGGCGCGACGAAGAACTGGGTGCGGCCCTGCGGGGCGGCGACGACCGGGCCGAGCGGCAGCCCCATGCGTTCCAGGCGGACCAGGGCGCGCCGCCCGGCCGCCTCGGCGACGTCGATCACGTCGAACGCGCGCCCCACGGGCAGCATGATCGCGGCGCCCGGGAACTCCGACCAGGTCCTGGTCACGTCGTCGAGGGTGGCCCCGGCGGGAACCCGCGGGGCGAACTCCAGAGGGTGCGCGCCCGGTGCGCGGCAGTCGGGGCGGCCGCACGAGCAGACGCCCGCCGAGGCCCGCGCGCCCGGCACCGCGTCCCAGCCCCACAGCCCGGTGAACTCGGCGACGGCGGTGCACTCGGACGCGCGGCCCCGCCTGCGCGCCCCGGATCGGATCTCGCGAATGCCGCCGATCGTGAAGCCCATGCCCCCTCCAACGGGTCCGACTGCCCCCTCCAACGGGCCCGCCGCACCGATGGTTACGCAGCGATCCCATTCCGTGACGCTCTGTGTTGTCGCTTTCCCGCGGGCTGCGCGTTCCAGGCAGCGCCCGGAAGCGTCCTCGGTGGCGTGCCCGGCTCCGCGCGCCCCTGAGTGCACCCCTCCGCTCACTCCCGCCCGTCCTATGTCAAGTGAATCGCGTGCGGGCTGCCGAGAGTTCATTCGAAGGGGTGGCGAATGGTGGCGATTCCGGGATCGCCGTGGCTGGGAGCGTGATCGTAGGACTACTTTGAGTATGCGGGTCATGGAGGCACATGCGCTTGTGGGTATGCCGGAGGCAAGTCGCCTTTCCGTTCGAAGGGTGACAAGTGCCGTACGGCGGGCCGTATTTACCGGCATTCTGATAGGGCTTGGCGCACTCGGTGACAAGTGGTCTCAGGAATGGGGGCGTTCCAGTGAGCGGCAACGGCGGAAGCGGAACCAACGCTGCGGGCGCGGACAAGCGCCCGAACGAGCTGCTCACTTCGTGGTTCGTGCGCAGCGGCTGGTCGAAGGGCGAACTGGCCCGCCAAGTCAACCGCCGAGCCCGCCAGTTGGGCGCCAACCACATCTCCACGGACACCTCCCGGGTGCGCCGCTGGCTGGACGGCGAGAACCCCCGCGAACCCATCCCCAGGATCCTCTCCGAGCTGTTCTCCGAGCGGTTCGGCTGCGTCGTCTCCGTCGAGGACCTCGGTCTGCGCGCCGCGCGCCAGGCGCCCTCCGCGACCGGCGTCGACCTGCCCTGGACGGCCCCGCAGACCGTCGCCCAGCTCAGCGAGTTCTCGCGCAGCGACCTGATGCTGGCCCGGCGCGGTTTCCTCGGCACCTCGCTCGCGCTGTGCGCGGGACCGTCCCTCATCGAGCCGATGCAGCGCTGGCTGGTCCCCTCGCCGCCCGCCCCGCTCCCCGAACCGGACTCGATGCCGACCAGCCGGGCCCGCGGCCGGCTCTCCCGGCCCGAGCTGGAGCTGCTGGAGTCCACCACCGTGATGTTCCGGCAGTGGGACGCCCAGTGCGGAGGCGGGCTGCGCCGCAAGGCGGTCGTCGGACAGCTCCACGAGGTGACCGACCTGCTCCAGGAACCGCAGCCCGAGGCCACCGCGAAGAAGCTCTTCAAGGTCGCCGCCGAACTGGCGGAGCTGGCCGGGTGGATGTCGTACGACGTGGGCCTGCACCCGACCGCGCAGAAGTACTTCGTCCTCGCCCTGCACGCCGCCAAGGAGGCGGGCGACCGGCCGCTGGGCAGTTACGTGCTGTCCAGCATGAGCCGTCAGATGATCCACCTCGGCCGCCCCGAGGACGCGCTGGAACTCATCCACCTCGCCCAGTACGGCAGCCGGGACTGCGCCGGCCCGCGCACCCAGTCCATGCTGTATGCGATGGAGGCCCGCGCCTACGCCAACATGGGGCAGCCCGGCCGCTGCAAGCGGGCCGTGCGGATGGCCGAGGACACCTTCGCCGAGGCCGGCGAGTGGGACGAGCCGGACCCGGACTGGATCCGCTTCTTCTCCGAGGCCGAGCTGTACGGCGAGAACAGCCACTCCTTCCGCGACCTCGCCTACGTCGCCGGTCGCAGCCCCGCGTACGCCTCGCTCGCCGAGCCCTTGATGCGCAGGGCCGTCGAGCTGTTCGCGGGCGACCGCGACCACCAGCGGTCGTACGTGCTCAACCTGATCGGCATGGCCACCGTCCATCTGCTGCAGCGTGAGCCCGAACAGAGCGCCGCCCTCGCCACCCAGGCCATGAAGGAGGCGAAGAAGGTGCGCTCCGAACGGGTCAACACGCGCATCCGCAAAACCGTCGACAGCGCTGTACGCGATTTCGGGGAGCTCTCCGAGGTCGTGGACCTCACCGAACGGCTCACCATCGAACTCCCGGAGACGGCCGAGGCGGTCTGACCGCCCGGCAGCACCCCCGGTACCCCGGCCGCGGCCGGCCCTCCCGAACAGCCCGACTCGGCTCCCCCGTGCCAGGTCATCGGAAGGCCGACCGCGGCCGGTCCGCTTCCCGCCGTGCAGGTCGCGCCACGACAACGATCCACTCGCCGGACACAGGGCAGTTCATCGAGGCGTAACGCGGGAGGCGTCTTCGTCACGGCGGCGAAACAACGAGGGGCTTCCACCGAAACGGCACTGCGCGAATCTCGTGGCGCATAACCGGCCCGCCCCTCACGAACCCGCTCCGGCTTCGCCCGCACGGGGCCGTACCTACGACGAGGAGACGCCGATGGCAGCAGCCATCACGCTTGCCGCGGAGGCACCCAAGCTGTCCTCCGCGAACACAGGCTTCATGCTCATCTGTTCCGCCCTGGTGCTGATCATGACCCCGGGCCTCGCCTTCTTCTACGGCGGCATGGTCCGCGTCAAGAGCACGCTCAACATGCTGATGATGAGCTTCATCAGCATGGGGATCATCACCATCCTGTGGGTGCTGTACGGCTTCTCGCTCGCCTTCGGGACCGACTCCGGCGGCCTCATCGGCTGGAACTCCGACTGGGTCGGCCTCAGCAACATCGGCCTGACGGACCTGTGGGACGGCTACACCATCCCGGTCTTCGTCTTCATGGTCTTCCAGATGATGTTCGCCATCATCACGCCCGCCCTGATCAGCGGCGCGCTCGCCGACCGCGTGAAGTTCTCCGCCTGGGCGCTGTTCGTCGCGCTGTGGGCCACCGTCGTCTACTTCCCGGTCGCGCACTGGGTCTGGGGCGCCGGCGGCTGGGCCTTCGAACTGGGCGTCATCGACTTCGCGGGCGGTACGGCGGTCCACATCAACGCCGGCGCCGCGGCCCTCGGCGTGATCCTCGTCATCGGCAAGCGCGTCGGGTTCAAGAAGGACCCGATGCGCCCGCACAGCCTGCCGCTGGTCATGCTCGGCGCCGGTCTGCTGTGGTTCGGCTGGTTCGGCTTCAACGCCGGCTCGTGGCTCGGCAACGACGACGGCGTCGGCGCGCTGATGTTCGTCAACACGCAGGTCGCCACCGCCGCCGCCATGCTGGCCTGGCTCGTCTATGAGAAGATCCGCCACGGCGCGTTCACCACGCTGGGCGCCGCCTCCGGCGCGGTCGCCGGTCTCGTCGCCATCACCCCGTCGGGCGGTGCCGTCTCCCCGCTCGGCGCGATCGCGGTCGGCGCCATCGCCGGCCTGTTGTGCGCCATGGCCGTCGGCCTGAAGTACAAGTTCGGATACGACGACTCGCTCGACGTCGTCGGCGTCCACATGGTCGGCGGAATCGTCGGCTCCCTGCTGATCGGCTTCTTCGCCACCGGCAAGGGCCAGTCCGACGCCGAAGGCCTCTTCTACGGCGGCGGCCTCGACCAGTTCTGGAAGCAGTGCGCCGGAGTCTTCGCGGTTCTCGCCTACTCGCTGGTGGCCTCCGCGATCCTCGCCTTCCTCCTCGACAAGACCATCGGCATGCGGGTCTCCGAGGACGACGAGATCGCCGGCATCGACCAGGCGGAGCACGCCGAGACCGCATACGACTTCAGCGGGGCCGGCGGTGGCGCCGCCCGCACGACCGCCCTGCCGACCGCGGTCGCCGGCGCGAACAAGAAGGTGGACGCATGAAGCTCATCACGGCCGTCGTCAAGCCCCACCGGCTCGACGAGATCAAGGAAGCCCTCCAGGCGTTCGGCGTGCACGGCCTGACGGTCACCGAGGCCAGCGGCTACGGTCGTCAGCGGGGACACACCGAGGTCTACCGTGGCGCGGAGTACACCGTCGACCTGGTGCCCAAGATCCGCATCGAGGTGCTGGCCGAGGACGAGGACGCCGAACAGCTGATCGACGTCGTCGTCAAGGCGGCCCGCACCGGCAAGATCGGTGACGGCAAGGTCTGGTCCCTCCCGGTCGAGACGGCCGTACGGGTCCGCACCGGCGAACGCGGCCCGGACGCGCTCTGACGGCAGAACAGAACAGGAGTCGCTGGGTGACGAGTACGAACGTGCGCAAGGATGCAGAGGACTCGGGACCCAGCGGCTACGCGGCGGCCCGGCTGCGCCTCCTCACCGAGGGGGCGCGGTCCGGGCCGCCGCGCCGTGCGGCCCTCGCCGAACTGACCGACGAATGGCTGGCCGGCCTGTTCGCCGCCGGCTCCGAGGACCTGAAGGGCGTGTCGCTGGTCGCCGTCGGCGGCTACGGGCGCGGCGAGCTGTCCCCGCGCAGCGACCTCGACCTCCTCCTGCTGCACGACGGCGGCGACACCAAGGCGGTCGCGGCCCTCGCCGACCGGCTCTGGTACCCCGTCTGGGACCTGGGCCTCGCCCTCGACCACTCGGTCCGCACCCCGGCCGAGGCCCGCAGGACCGCCGGGGAGGACCTCAAGGTCCAGCTCGGCCTGCTGGACGCCCGCCACCTCGCCGGCGACCTCGGCCTCACCGCCGGGCTGCGCACCTCGGTCCTCGCCGACTGGCGCAACCAGGCGCCCAGGCGGCTGCCCGAACTCCAGGAACTGTGCGCCGAGCGCGCCGAACGCCAGGGCGAACTCCAGTACCTGCTGGAACCCGACCTCAAGGAGGCGCGCGGCGGGCTGCGGGACGCCACCGCGCTGCGCGCCGTCGCCGCCTCCTGGCTGGCGGACGCGCCCCGCGAGGGCCTCGACGACGCCCGCCGCCGCCTCCTCGACGTACGCGACGCCCTCCACCTGGCCACCGGCCGCGCCACCGACCGGCTCGCCCTCCAGGAACAGGACCAGGTCGCCGCCGAGCTGGGCCTGCTGGACGCCGACACCCTGCTGCGGCAGGTGTACGAGGCGGCACGCGTCATCTCGTACGCCAGTGACGTCACCTGGCGCGAGGTGGGACGCGTCCTGCGCTCGCGCGCCGTACGGCCGCGGCTGCGCAGACTGGTGGGCGGCGGCAAGCCCGCGCCCGAGCGGTCGCCGCTGGCCGAGGGCGTCGTCGAACAGGACGGCGAAGTGGTGCTCGCCCGCGCCGCACGCCCCGAGCGCGACCCCGTGCTCCCGCTGCGCGCCGCGGCCGCCGCCGCCCAGGCCGGCCTCCCGCTCTCCCTGCACGCCGTACGCCGCCTCGCCGCGACCGTGCGCCCGCTGCCCACGCCCTGGCCCGCCGAGGCCCGCGAGCAGCTCGTCACCCTGCTCGGCTCCGGCCCGCCCACCGTCGACGTCTGGGAGGCGCTGGAGGCCGAGGGCCTGATCACCCGGCTGCTGCCCGACTGGGAGCGGGTGCGCTGCCGCCCCCAGCGCAACGCCGTGCACATCTGGACCGTCGACCGGCACCTCATCGAGACGGCCGTGCGCGCCTCCGAGTTCACCCGCCGCGTCGGCCGCCCCGACCTCCTCCTCGTCGCCGCGCTGCTGCACGACATCGGCAAGGGCTGGCCCGGCGACCACTCCGTGGCGGGCGAGATCATCGCCAAGGACGTCGCCGCCCGCATCGGCTTCGACCGCACGGACGCGGCCGTGCTGTCCTGCCTCGTCCGGCACCACCTGCTGCTCGTCGAGACGGCCACCCGGCGCGACCTGGAGGACCCGGCCACGGTCCGCTCGGTCGCCGACGCCGTCGGCTCGCAGAGCACCCTGGAACTGCTGCACGCGCTCACCGAGGCCGACGCGCTCGCCACCGGGCCCGCCGCCTGGTCCTCCTGGCGCGGTTCGCTCGTGACGGACCTGGTCAAGCGGGTCGCGGCGGTCCTCGCCGGGGACGAGCCCGACGAGCCCGCCGCCGCCGCGCCCACCGCCGAGCAGGAACGGCTCGCCATCGAGGCGATCGCCACCGGCAGCCCGGTGCTGTCCCTGCACGCCCAGACCGAGCCGCCCGCCGAGGACGGGCCGGCCGGCGACCCCGAACCGCTCGGCGTGGAACTGCTCATCGCGGTGCCCGACCAGGCCGGCGTGCTGCCCGCGGTGGCCGGCGTGCTCGCCGTGCACCGGCTCACCGTGCGCACCGCCGAACTGCGCGCCCTCGACCTGCCCGCCGGGGTCGACGGCTCCGTCCTGCTGCTGAACTGGCGCGTCGCCGCCGAGTACGGCTCGCTTCCCCAGGCCACCCGGCTGCGCGCCGACCTGGTCCGTGCTCTCGACGGCTCGCTGGACATCGCCGGCCGGCTCGCCGAACGCGACGCCGCCTACCCCCGTCGCCGCGGCGTGGTGCCGCCGCCCTCGCGCGTGACCGTCGCCCCCGCGGCCTCCCGGCACGCCACCGTCATCGAAGTGCGCGCCCAGGACGCGCCGGGCCTGCTGTTCCGCATCGGGCAGGCCCTGGAGGACGAGGGCCTGCACGTGCGCAGCATGCACGTCTCCACCCTCGGCGCGAACGCCGTCGACGCCTTCTACGTCACCGGCGCCGACGGCGCGCCCCTGCCCGCCGACGAGGCCGCCTCCGTCACCCGCAAGCTGGAGGAGGCGCTGCGGGCGTGAGCACGGGCCGCGTGCGTCGTCCCCGTCGCTGAATGCGGCAGGCGGGGGCGAATGTCTTGCGCGGCCGGATACCCTGGAAGACGCTCAGACTGCCCCCGACTCCGAGGACCGACGCCGCCGTGTTCGATACTCTCTCCGATCGCCTCTCAGCGACCTTCAAGAACTTGCGCGGCAAGGGGCGCCTGAGCGAAGCGGACATCGACGCCACGGCGCGCGAGATCCGCATCGCGCTCCTCGAGGCCGACGTCGCCCTGCCGGTCGTCCGCACCTTCATCAAGAACGTCAAGGAGCGGGCCCTCGGCGCCGAGGTCTCCAGGGCGCTGAACCCCGCCCAGCAGGTCCTGAAGATCGTCAACGACGAACTCGTCACGATCCTCGGCGGCGAGACGCGCCGGCTGCGCTTCGCCAAGCAGCCGCCCACCGTGATCATGCTGGCCGGCCTCCAGGGCGCCGGCAAGACCACCCTCGCGGGCAAGCTCGGCCGCTGGCTGAAGGAGCAGGGCCACTCGCCGCTGCTCGTCGCCTGCGACCTCCAGCGCCCCAACGCCGTCAACCAGCTCAGCGTCGTCGCCGAGCGCGCCGGCGTCGCGGTCTACGCCCCGCAGCCGGGCAACGGCGTGGGCGACCCGGTCCAGGTCGCGAAGGACTCCATCGAGTTCGCGAAGTCCAAGGTCCACGACATCGTGATCGTGGACACCGCCGGCCGCCTCGGCATCGACGCCGAGCTGATGCGCCAGGCCGCCGACATCCGCGACGCCGTCTCGCCGGACGAGATCCTCTTCGTCGTCGACGCGATGATCGGCCAGGACGCGGTCAACACCGCCGAGGCCTTCCGCGACGGCGTCGGTTTCGACGGCGTCGTCCTGTCGAAGCTCGACGGCGACGCCCGCGGCGGTGCGGCCCTGTCGATCGCCTCGGTGACCGGCAAGCCGATCATGTTCGCCTCCAACGGCGAGAAGCTCGACGAGTTCGACGCGTTCCACCCCGACCGGATGGCCTCCCGCATCCTCGACATGGGCGACCTGCTCACCCTGATCGAGCAGGCGGAGAAGACGTTCAGTCAGGAAGAGGCCGAGAAAATGGCCTCCAAGCTGGCGTCCAAGAAGGGCCAGGACTTCACCCTGGACGACTTCCTGGCCCAGATGGAACAGGTCAGGAAGATGGGCAGCATCTCCAAGCTGCTCGGCATGCTGCCCGGCATGGGCCAGATCAAGGACCAGATCGCCAACCTCGACGAGCGCGACGTCGACCGCACGGCCGCGATCATCAAGTCGATGACCCCGGGCGAGCGCCAGGACCCGACGATCATCAACGGCTCGCGCCGCGCCCGTATCGCCAAGGGCTCCGGCGTCGAGGTCAGTGCCGTGAAGGGCCTGGTCGAGAGGTTCTTCGAGGCCCGCAAGATGATGTCCCGCATGGCCCAGGGCGGCGGCATGCCCGGAATGCCGGGGATGCCGGGCATGGGCGGCGGCGCCGGCCGGACCAAGAAGCAGCCCAAGCAGGCCAAGGGCAAGCAGCGCTCCGGCAACCCCATGAAGCGCAAGCAGCAGGAGCTGGAGGCCGCCCGGCGGCGCGAGGCCCAGGCCCAGGGCGGAAACGCGCTCGGCCTGCCCCAGCAGGGCGCGCAGGACTTCGAGCTGCCGGACGAGTTCAAGAAGTTCATGGGCTGAGGCCCCGCAAGGCCACGAGGGCGCTCTCCGCACCGGAGGGCGCCCTCAGCGCATGCCGTACCGCGCGCTCTGCCGTAACGTCCAGATATGAGCAATGCCGCTCCGGCGCGCAAGGACCCCGACAAGCCGTGGCGAACCGAGGGCACCCCGGACGACCGGCAGCGATCCCCGGACGGCAGGAGACCGCGGGGCCGCTGGTGGGGGCTGGCCGTCACCGCGGTGATCGTCTTCCTTCTCGCCTACATCGGGCTGAACTACCTCGGCGGGGGAGACGAACCGACGATCTCCTACACGGAGTTCAGCAGACAGGTCGACTCGGGCAACGTCGAGAAGATCTACTCCAAGGGCGACGCCATCCAGGGCCGGCTGAAGAAGGCCCGCGACGACCCCGACGGCGGCGGCCAGTACACCACCTTCAAGACCCAGCGCCCGGCCTTCGCCGACGACGACCTCTGGCGGAGCCTGGACCGCCACGACGTCACCGTGACCGCCCGCCCGGTCGTGCAGCAGCGCAGCCTGCTGTCCAACGTGCTGCTCTCGCTGGCGCCGATCGTGCTGCTGGCCGCCCTGTGGATCTTCTTCGCCCGGCGTCTCGGCGGCGGCCTCGGCGGCGCGGGCGGCATGCTCGGGCGCAAGACCCCGCCCCGGCCCGTGGAACTGCGGCCCGACGGCCGGCGCACCACCTTCGCCGACGTCGCCGGGATCGACGAGGTCAAGGGCGAGCTGGACGACGTCGTCGACTTCCTCGAACACCCCGAGCGGTACCGCCGGATGGGCGCGAAGATGCCCCGCGGCGTGCTGCTCGCCGGCTCGCCCGGCACCGGCAAGACCCTGCTGGCACGCGCGGTGGCGGGCGAGGCCGGCGTGCCGTTCTTCTCCGCCTCGGCGTCCGAGTTCATCGAGATGATCGTCGGCGTCGGCGCCTCCCGGGTCCGCGAACTGTTCGCCGAGGCCCGCAAGGTGGCGCCGTCGATCATCTTCATCGACGAGATCGACACCATCGGACGGGCCCGCAGCGGCGGCGCCTCGGTGAGCGGCCACGACGAGCGCGAGCAGACCCTGAACCAGATCCTCACCGAGATGGACGGCTTCACCGGCTCCGAGGGCGTCGTCGTCATCGCGGCCACCAACCGCGCCGACATCCTCGACCCGGCGCTGACCCGGCCCGGCCGCTTCGACCGGGTGGTCAGCGTCTCCCCGCCGGACCGCGCCGGACGCGAGGCCATCCTCGCCATCCACACCCGCGACATCCCGCTCGCGCCGGACGTGGACCTGACCCGGGTGGCCCGGACCACCCCCGGCATGACGGGAGCGGATCTGGCCAATCTCGCCAACGAGGCCGCCCTGCTCGCCGTCAAGCGCAAACAGGAGCAGGTGACGCAGTCCGACCTGTCCGAGGCGCTGGAGAAGGTGCAGCTCGGCGCGGAGCGCACGCTGGTCATGCCCGAGGAGGACCGCCGGCGCACCGCCTTCCACGAGAGCGGCCACGCCCTCCTCGGCATGCTGCAACCCGGCGCCGACCCGGTCCGCAAGGTCACCATCGTGCCGCGCGGCCGGGCCCTCGGGGTCACCATGTCGACCCCCGAGGTCGAGCGCTACGCGCACTCAGAGGAGTACCTGCGCGGCCGGATCATCGGCGCCCTCGGCGGCATGGCGGCCGAGCAGGTCGTGTACGGCGTCGTGACCACGGGCGCCGAGAACGACCTGGAACAGGTCACCCACATCGCGCGCGGGATGGTGGCGCGCTGGGGCATGAGCGAACGGGTCGGCCGCCTCTCCGCCCTGCCCGGCGACGCCCAGCAGGCCTACGGCCTCGCCGCCGCACCGGCCACCCTCGACGTCATCGACAGCGAGATGCGCCGCCTCGTCGACGAGTGCTACGAGGAGGCCTGCCGCAAACTCCGCGACCACCGCGGCCAGTTGGACGCCCTCGCCCACGCGCTGCTGGAACACGAGACGCTGGAGGAGGCGGACGCGTACCGGATCGCCGGCGTCTCCCGGCTGACCAAGACCGACACGCAGCTCTGACGGCCGCGACCCGGCCCGCGGCCCCGGACGCGCGTGCGTCAGGGGGTACGGGCGATCAGGTACCGGAACACGTTCGGCATCCACACCGTCCCGTCCGGCCGCAGGTACGGGTGCAGCGCCTCCGTGACCTCCTTGTCGACCTGCGCCTGGTCCGTCGCCGCCACCGCCGCGTCGAACAGGCCCGTGGAGAGCAGCCCCTTGAGGGCGCTGTCCAGGTCGGCGTACCCGAACGGGCAGGCCACGCGTCCCGAGCCGTCGGGCCGCAGCCCGGCCCGACGGGCGACGTTCTCCAGGTCGTCGCGGACCGCCGGACGCAGCCGGACCGTGCCGCGGTCCTGGTCGGCCGCCCTGGCCGCGACCCGCAGCACCGCCGTGGTGGCGCAGCGCTCGGGCGGGCCCCAGCTCACCAGCACCACGGGCGCGCCGCGCCGGGCGAGCGGCGTCGCGGCCGCCAGCGTCCCGGCCAGCTCCTCCGCGTCGCCCGCCACGCGCCCGATCGGCTCGAAGGCCGTGATCGCCGTGTACGCGGACGGCTGTCCGCCCGGCCGGTCCGCGGCCGCCGCGGGCAGGCGGTCGGTGAGCCGGACGTCCGCACGCGCGCGTGTCCCCGTGTTCTCGCCGAGCAGCCGCTCGCGGGCGAGGGCCAGCCGGGCGGGGGAGGCCGGCTCGACGCCCGTGAAGGCCGCTCCCGCGGAGGCCGCCATCACCAGGGCGAGCCCGGAGCCGCAGCCGAGGGACAGGAGCCGGGTGCCCGGCCCCACGTCCAGTCGTTCGTGGACCGCCTCGTAGAGCGGGACCAGCATCCGTTCCTGGATCTCGGACCAGTCACGCGCGCGGGCGCCCAGATCAGCGCGGGGCGCCGGCCCCGCGTGAGCCAGGTTCCGTCGCACGAGCACAGGTGTCATGGAAAAGCGCCCCAATCCGCCGTGAGTCTGCCGCTCGACTCGCTCAGGTGGGCCCCCGTGCAGTGCCCTCGCACCGCTCCCGTATGCCAGGTAACTCCCCGTCTGCGGCCGCGTCCAGGGGTTGCGGCGTCCGGGTTGGGGACGGCATGTGCCTGTGGCGAGAATTCACATTCCGGCAACGCGGGGCCGTACCATCGCGGCCGTGGCCGAGGCTCTCGCCCCCACCGGGCGTCCGGGGGCGGGCCGGTGCCGGACGGCGAGGACGCTCGCGGTAACGTCACGGTCGTCGCACGCGCTTACCCAGGCAGCGCCCTTCGCCGGCGAGAGCGTCCGAAAGGCCCCTTGCGCCCCTCGGAACAACCGCGCCCCGGCGCGCGGGGCGAGCCTACGCGCCGGGTCGTAGCGCGGCCTACGCACCAGCTTGGTATGAGCTGTGAGGCTTCTCCGCAGATCAGCGCACCCGCCCTCGTCCGGACGCATCAGTACCGACTGACGGGTACGTGCAAATTATTTGGGATGCCCCGGAATAGGAACACAGGGGCACCCCCGCTCGTTGTCATTACGTGAGCACGACACAGACACCACCAGTTCTCGCCGCAGAGCTGGCAGAGGCGTGGGCCGACATTCAGCGGTACCACCCCGAGCTGCCGGATCTCGCCGCGCCAGAGTCCCTGATCGGGGAGTCGTCGTCCGCCTGCGGTCACGAGCTCTCCTTCGAGCGACTGCTCCATGAGGCAGTCCATGGCATCGCCGCCGCCCGCGGCGTCCGCGACACCTCCCGCGCGGGCCGCTACCACAACCGCCGGTTCCTCGCGATCGCCGAGGAGCTGGGGCTGGACCACCCCGAGGAGCCGCACCCCAGCAGCGGGTTCTCCCTGGTGACGCTCAACCCGGAGGCCAAGCGCCGCTACCGGCCGACGATCGAGCGCCTCCAGCGGGCCCTGAAGGCCCACACGGCGGCCACCTCCGCGGACACCGCCCGCACCTTCCGCGGTCCGGCGGCCCGGCACGGCTCCTCGGGCGGAGGCGTCCGGGTCAAGGCCGTCTGCGACTGCGGGCGCAACGTTCGGGTCGTGCCCTCGGTCCTGGCCCAGGCGCCGATCGTGTGCGGGGGCTGCGGCAAGCCGTTCCGGATCCCGGAGATCGCCGGCGCGGCGTAACCCGGGCGGCCCGGCACCGGCATCTCGTGGCTGCCGGTCGACGGCCGGTCGGCACGGACGGGCGCGGCCCGGGGCCTCATGGCCCCGGCCGCGCACCCGGCAGGCGTCCGCGGCGCCGGACGCCCCTGCGGTGTGCCCGGCCGGGGCCGGGCGGCCGCCGACGGGACCTCGGCCCGAGGCGCCCCGCGGGGTGTGGCACAATGGCAAGCTGTACTCGACAGTCGCACAGGACCCCTCTCTCCTCCGGCTGACGCGTCCATCGGGCACTCGGGTACCGCAACCCCACGCGGCAACTTCGCCGTGCCCAATCACGTCAAAACCAGGAGAACCCACTCCAGTGGCAGTCAAGATCAAGCTGAAGCGTCTGGGCAAGATCCGTTCGCCTCACTACCGCATCGTCGTCGCCGACTCCCGTACCCGTCGTGACGGTCGTGCGATCGAGGAGATCGGCAAGTACCAGCCGACGTACCACCCGTCGATCATCGAGGTGGACGCCGACCGTGTGGCGTACTGGCTGGGTGTCGGCGCGCAGCCGACCGAGCCCGTCCTCGCCATCCTGAAGAAGACCGGCGACTGGCAGAAGTTCAAGGGCGAGCCCGCCCCGGCGCCGCTGCTCGTCGCCGAGCCGAAGAAGGCCCGCCCGTCGTTCGAGGCCCTCGGTGGCGACGACTCGGGCAAGGGTGAGGCGATCACCCAGAAGAAGAAGGCCGAGAAGAAGGACGAGGCTGCCGCCGAGTCCTCCGAGTCGACCGAGGCCTGAGCACCATGCTCGAAGAGGCGCTTGAGCACCTCGTGAAGGGCATCGTCGACAACCCCGACGATGTGCAGGTCGCCTCGCGCGACCTGCGCCGCGGGCGCGTGCTCGAGGTCCGGGTCCACCCGGACGACCTCGGCAAGGTGATCGGCCGCAACGGCCGCACCGCGCGCGCTCTGCGCACCGTCGTGGGCGCCATCGGCGGCCGGGGCGTCCGCGTCGACCTCGTCGACGTGGACCACGTCCGCTGACGCGTTTCGCAGCACCGGCTCGGGCCGGGGAGGGCCACTGGGCCTTCCCCGGCCCGCAGTCGTTCCGGCACCCGCACCCCCGCAGGTACGACGTACTCGTGCCCCCGCGCATCGCCGGCACCGACAGGCACGACAGGCACGACAGGAGATCTTGAGAAGTGCAGCTCGTAGTCGCACGGATCGGCCGCGCCCACGGCATCAAGGGCGAGGTCACCGTCGAGGTACGCACCGACGAGCCGGAACTGCGGCTCGCGCCCGGCGCCGTCCTGTCCACGGACCCGGCCTCGACCGGCCCGCTGACCATCGAGACCGGCCGGGTGCACAGCGGCCGTCTCCTCCTGCGCTTCGAGGGCGTCCGCGACCGCAACGCCGCCGAAGCCCTGCGCAACACGCTCCTCATCGCCGAGGTCGACCCCGAGGAGCTGCCCGAGGAGGAGGACGAGTACTACGACCACCAGCTGATGGACCTGGACGTCGTCACCAAGGACGGCGAGGAGGTCGGCCGGATCACCGAGATCTCCCACCTCCCCTCCCAGGACCTCTTCATCGTCGAGCGGCCCGACGGCAGCGAGGTGATGATCCCGTTCGTCGAGTCGATCGTCACCGAGATCGACCTGGAGGAGCAGCGGGCGGTCATCGACCCGCCGCCCGGCCTGATCGACGACCGCGCCGAGATCGCCTCCTCCCGCGACGAGGCCGAGGGCGCGACCGAGGACGGGTCCTGATGCGCCTCGACGTCGTCACGATCTTCCCCGAGTACCTGGAACCGCTGAACGTCTCCCTCGTCGGCAAGGCACGCGCGCGCGGGCAGCTCGACGTGCGGGTGCACGACCTGCGGGAGTGGACGTACGACCGGCACAACACGGTCGACGACACCCCTTACGGCGGCGGCCCCGGCATGGTCATGAAGACCGACCCCTGGGGCGACGCCCTCGATTCCGTCCTGGCCGACGGCTACGAGCGGGGCGCGCACGCCCCCGCGATCGTCGTCCCGACGCCGAGCGGACGTCCCTTCACCCAGGAACTGGCCGTCGAGCTCTCCGAGCGCCCCTGGCTCATCTTCACGCCGGCCCGCTACGAGGGCATCGACCGGCGCGTCGTCGACGAGTACGCCACCCGGCTCCCCGTCTACGAGGTCTCCATCGGCGACTACGTGCTGGCCGGCGGGGAGGCCGCCGTGCTGGTCGTCACCGAGGCGGTGGCCCGGCTGCTGCCCGGCGTGCTCGGCAACGCCGAGTCCCACCGCGACGACTCCTTCGCCCCCGGCGCCATGGCCAACCTCCTGGAAGGCCCCGTCTACACCAAGCCGCCCGCCTGGCGCGGCCGGGAGATCCCGGAGGTGCTGCTCAGCGGGCACCACGGCAGGATCGCCCGCTGGCGGCGCGACGAGGCGCTGCGCCGCACCACCGCCAACCGGCCCGACCTGATAGAGCGCTGCCCGCCCAAGGCCTTCGACAAGAAGGACCGCGAGATGCTCTCCATCCTGGGGTGGGCGCCCGATCCCGAGGGCGAGTCCCACGGTCGATTTTGGCGCAGGACCGACGGCGTGGAACAATAGGTCGCTGTTGTGCGCCGTCCGGTGTGCGCCCCTGCCACAGGGGGACACGACGCCCGCCTCGACGGGCACACGGCAATCAATCCCCGAACTTCTAGTTCCGTTGATGACCTGTGGCATCAGCGAAGAAAGCAGACGAAATGTCTCACCTGCTCGACACCGTCGACGCCGCGTCGCTGCGCAGCGACGTCCCGGCCTTCCGCCCGGGCGACACCGTCAACGTCCACGTCCGCGTCATCGAGGGCAACCGCTCCCGTGTGCAGCAGTTCAAGGGCGTCGTCATCCGCCGTCAGGGCGCCGGTGTCCGCGAGACCTTCACGGTCCGCAAGGTCTCCTTCTCCGTGGGCGTGGAGCGCACCTTCCCGGTGCACACCCCGATCGTCGAGAAGATCGAGCTCGTGACCCGCGGCGACGTGCGTCGCGCCAAGCTCTACTACCTCCGTGAGCTGCGCGGCAAGGCCGCGAAGATCAAGGAGAAGCGCGACAACTGAGCGCCTTCCGGGGTTCACAGAGGGGCCGGATAACATCTGGCCCCGATGGACACCGAAGCTCAGCCGACGCAGCGCGACCGCTCCTCCCGACCTTCCGCACCCGACGTCTCCCCGGAGACCCGGGGCCCGGAGGGACCGGAGGGCCGGTCGCGTTTCGCGTTCGCGGGGCGTCTGGCCCGCCGGCTCCCGGGCGGCCGGGTCACTGCGACGCTGCTGGTCTGCCTGGTGTGCCTGCTCGCCGTCAACGCCTTCGTGGCGCAACCGTTCCAGATCCCCAGCGGATCCATGGAGAACGGATTGAGGATCGGGGACCGGGTTCTCGTAAATAAGTTGGCGTACCGTTTCGGTGCCGCACCCCGGCGCGGCGACGTCGTCGTCTTCGACGGCACCGGCTATTTCGGGAACTCCGACTACGTCAAGCGCGTCGTGGGGGTAGGGGGAGACCACGTGGTCTGCTGCGACAAGGAGGGGAGGATCCAGGTGAACGGCCGGTCGGTCGACGAGTCGACGTTCCTGTATCCCGGTGACAGCCCGTCCACGGTCGGCTTCGACGTCGTCGTGCCCGACGGCAGGCTCTTCGTCCTCGGCGACCACCGCGCCCGCTCCAGCGACTCGCGCGACCACCTCGGCTCACCGGGCGGCGGCATGATCCCCGTGGGCGACGTCGTCGGCCGCGCCGACTGGATCGTCTGGCCCTACGCGCACCTGACCCGGCTGTCCCGCCCGAGCGCCTACGCGCGCGTGCCCGGCGCGGAGGGCGCCCATGGGTAACCGCGGCAGACCGCGCGGCGTGTCCCCGTCCCCGGCGGACAACCTGCTGCCCACCGGCTCACGGCGCGCCGCGAGCCCCGGCGGCGGACGCTCGCGCGCGGAGCGGCGCAAATTGCAGCGCAAGGTCAAGCGCAAGCGCAGGCGGTCGGCCGTCCGGGAGATCCCGCTGCTGGTCGGCGTCGCCGTGCTGATCGCCCTCGTCCTGAAGACGTTCCTCGTCCAGGCCTTCGTGATCCCCTCGGGCTCCATGGAACAGACGATCCAGATCGGCGACCGCGTCCTGGTCGACAAGTTCACCCCGTGGTTCGGCTCGAAGCCCGAGCGCGGGGACGTCGTCGTGTTCAAGGACCCGGGCGGCTGGCTGAACGACGAGCAGACCACCGTCAAGAAGAAGGACCCGGTCGTCGTCAAGCAGATCAAGGAAGGGCTGACCTTCATCGGTCTGCTGCCCTCCGACAACGAGAAGGACCTCATCAAGCGGGTCGTCGGAGTGGGCGGCGACCGCGTCGTGTGCTGCGACGCCCAGGGCCGGGTGACCGTCAACGGTGCTCCCCTGGAGGAGGGGTCGTATCTGTACCCCGGCAACGCGCCCTCCAGCACCCCGTTCGACATCACCGTCCCGCCCGGCCGGCTGTGGGTGATGGGCGACCACCGGGCCAACTCGGCCGACTCCCGGTTCCACCAGAACACCGACTACGGCGGCACCGTCTCGGAGGACGAGGTGGTGGGCCGGGCCATGGTCATCGCCTGGCCGCTGGGCCACTGGGTGCGTCTCAAGGAACCGCAAACTTTCTCCGCCGTGACCGGCTCGGCCGCCGGGGCGACCGCGTCACCCCGGCTGTCGCATAGTGTTGCTACCGGCGATCCGAATCCGAACGGATCGGTCCGGCAACTCCCGAGCCCTGCGGAACTCCCGCTCGTTATGGGAGTGGTGGGCCTGCGTCGTACGTGGCGCGGGCAGCGGCACAGAGTGAGGAGTTGGCGTGGGGGATGTGGCGGTTGGCGCACGGTCCGGGCACGACGGCGAGGATCATCGCGGACACCCCGTGGAAGCCGCCGACCCGGCGCCGGACGACGGCGTGACCTCCGGGAGTGACCCTGCGGCGGGCGGCGACGGCCCGCCGTCGAGCGAGCCGCCCCGGACGGGCGGCGAGGGATCGGGCGGCCCGGCGCCGAAGGCGAAGAAGCCCCGCTCCTTCTGGAAGGAGCTGCCGATCCTGATCGGCATCGCGCTCGTCCTGGCGCTGCTGATCAAGACGTTCCTGGTGCAGGCGTTCTCCATCCCGTCGGCGTCGATGGAGAACACCCTGAAGATCGGCGACCGGGTCCTCGTGGACAAACTGACCCCGTGGTTCGGCTCCGAGCCGGAGCGCGGCGAGGTCGTCGTCTTCCACGACCCCGACGACTGGCTGGCGGGCGAGAACACGGCTGAGCCGAACGCCTTCCAGACCGTCCTCAGCTGGATCGGCCTGATGCCGTCCGCGGAGGAGAAGGACCTGATCAAGCGGGTCATCGGCGTCGGCGGCGACACGGTCTCCTGCAAGGGCACGGGCCCGCTCACGGTCAACGGCAAGGCGCTGAACGAGCCGTACGTCTACCCCGGCAACACCCCGTGCAGCCAGGACGACCAGGGCGGCCAGTTCTCGGTGAAGGTCCCCAAGGGCTACGTCTGGGTGATGGGCGACCACCGGCAGAACTCGCGCGACTCGCGCTACAACCAGTCGGACAAGAACCACGGCATGGTCCCCGTCGACCAGGTCGTCGGACGCGCCATCGTCAAGGCCTGGCCGATCAGCCACTGGGGCACGCTGCCGGTGCCGGACACCTTCGACCAGACCGGTCTGAACGACCAGTCAGCGGCTTCCGCGGCGCTGACGGCCGCCCCCGGCGGCCTCGCCCTGGTCGGCGCCGTACCGGTCGTCCTGTGGCGTCGTCGGCGCGACCGGACCGCCGGGAACCGCTGACCTCCCCCTCTCCGCCGTGCAAACCCTTTCCCAAGCTTGTGGACGAGGCCGGGGAAGACCCTGGTGAAGGGCTGACCCGGCTCGGTACCGCCGGGTAGGGTGCGGATCCATGGGTGGCGAGAGCACTACACGTACGGCCCCGCACAGCGGCGGCACCAGCAGTGGCCCGGTGGGCAGCCGGACCGGACAGCGTCTGTCCGGTCTGGCCGTCGCGCTGGGCCTCGTGCTGTTCCTCGGCGGATTCGGCTGGGGCGCCCTGGTCTACCGGCCGTACACCGTGCCCACCAGCTCCATGAGCCCGACGATCGCCGCCGGCGACCGGGTGCTGGCCGAGCGGGTCGACGGCGGCGAGGTGCGCCGCGGGGACGTGGTGGTCTTCACCGACAAGACCTGGGTCAGCGACGCGCCCGTGGTCAAGCGGGTGGTCGCCGTCGGCGGCGACACGGTCTCCTGCTGCACCGACGGCAAGCTGACCGTCAACGGCAAGCAGATCGAAGAACCGTATCTTCCCGCCGGCAGCCTGGCCGAGAACAAGAACATCCCGACCGTGAAGGTCCCGGACGGCCGGCTGTTCCTGCTCGGCGACGAGCGCGAGGGCTCCCTGGACTCCACCGCCCACCTCACCGACGCGGCCCAGGGAACCGTCGCGCGCACCGCCGTCAAGGCCCGCGTCGACGCCGTCGTCTGGCCGATGAACGGCATGCTGAAGCGCCCCACCGGCTTCGAGACCCTCGGCGCGCTCTCCCAGCCCGGCCCGCTGGGCACGATCGGCTGGCTGATCGTCGCTGGGGCGGTCCTGGTGCTCGGCGGCGGCGCGTACGGCCCGATCGCCAAGCGGACCTCGGGCCGCCGCGCCGGGCCGGAGGCCGCCGGTGCCCGCTGAGACGGCGGACGGGCCGGCCGACGCCGCCCCCGCCGGGGACGGGCTGCGCAAGGTCGCCCGGGTCGTGCTCCTCGACCCGCAGGACCGCATCCTGCTGCTGCACGGCCACGAGCCGGACGACCCCTCCGACGACTGGTGGTTCACGCCCGGCGGCGGTGTCGAGGGCGACGAGACCCGCGCGGAGGCCGCCCTGCGCGAACTCGCCGAGGAGACCGGCATCACCGAGGTCGAGCTGGGCCCGGTGCTGTGGCGGCGCATGTGCTCGTTCCCCTTCGCCGGCCGTCGCTGGGACCAGGACGAGTGGTACTTCCTGGCCCGGACGACGGGCACGGCGACCGGGGCGACGGCCCTGACCGAGCTGGAGCGCCGCAGCGTCGCCGGATCGCGTTGGTGGACGTGTCGGGAACTGGCCCGGGCACATGAGACGGTGTATCCGACCAGACTCGCCGAGCTGCTGCGCACGCTGCTCGACGACGGTCTCCCCGCCGGGCCCGTGACCCTGGACACGGAAATCGTCTAGGGGCGCGCGGGACTGGCGCACAATGGGGAGATCGCACGGCTGAAGGGGAACATGCCATGAGCGCCGAGGACCTCGAGAAGTACGAGACCGAGATGGAGCTGAAGCTCTACCGGGAGTACCGCGATGTCGTCGGTCTGTTCAAATACGTGATCGAGACCGAGCGGCGCTTCTACCTCACCAACGACTACGAGATGCAGGTGCACTCGGTCCAGGGCGAGGTGTTCTTCGAGGTGTCGATGGCCGACGCCTGGGTGTGGGACATGTACCGGCCGGCCCGGTTCGTGAAGCAGGTACGGGTGCTCACGTTCAAGGACGTGAACATCGAGGAGCTGAACAAGAGCGACCTGGAGCTTCCGAGCAGCTGAGTCCCGCGCACCGCCCCGGAGCGCCGCCCGTGCGGGTGACGGGGTTTTCCACAGCCTCCGGGTTGTCCACCAAGATCCTTTCCGGGGCGGCGGATGCGTGAGCGTGGGTGCCGGAGGTGGTGCCCACATGAGCACGAACACGGATCTGGCCCGCGGAGCACTCGGCAGGTACGGCGAGGACCTGGCCGCACGGCGGCTCGCCGAGGCCGGCATGACGGTCCTGGAGCGCAACTGGCGCTGCGGCAGGACCGGCGAGATCGACATCGTCGCCCGCGACGGCGACGTCCTGGTCGTCTGCGAGGTGAAGACCCGCAGGGGCGGCGCGTTCCAGCACCCGATGGCCGCGGTGACGCCGCAGAAGGCACAACGGCTCCTCGCACTCGCCGCGCGATGGATCCAGGCGCACGGGGGAGCCCCGCCGGGCGGCGTCCGCATCGACCTCGTCGGCGTGGTCCTGCCCCGCCGCGGAGCGCCCGTCGTCGAGCACGCGCGGGGGGTGGCCTGAGATGGGATTCGCGCGTACGTGCTCGGTGGCGCTGGTCGGCGTCGAGGGAGTCGTCGTCGAGGTCCAGGCCGACCTGGAGCCCGGAGTGGCGGCGTTCACCCTGGTGGGGCTGCCCGACAAGAGCCTGAGCGAGAGCCGGGACCGGGTACGGGCGGCGGTCGTGAACTCCGGCGCCGAGTGGCCGCAGAAGAAGCTCACGGTCGGGCTCAGCCCGGCCTCCGTCCCCAAAGGAGGGTCGGGGTTCGACCTCGCCGTCGCCTGCGCCGTGCTCGGCGCGGCCGAACGCATCGACCCCAGGGTGCTCGCCGACATCGTGATGATCGGGGAACTGGGCCTGGACGGCCGGGTGCGCCCGGTCCGCGGCATCCTCCCCGCGGTGCTCGCCGCTGCCGACGCCGGATACGAACAGGTGGTCGTGCCCGAATGCGCCGCCGCCGAGGCCTCCCTGGTGCCGGGCGTCTCCGTGCTCGGCGTGCGCAGCCTGCGCCAGCTGATCGCCGTCCTCGCCGACGAGCCGGTGCCCGAGGAGGAGCCCGACGAGGCGGGCCGCCCCGACCCGCTCCTGGCCGGACTGCGGATGCCCGGCACCGGCGCGGCCACCGGCATGCACAGCATGGGCGCCGCCCAGCAGGACCAGGGGCACGACCTCGCGGACGTGGTCGGGCAGCGCTCGGCGCGCACCGCCGTCGAGGTCGCCGCGGCCGGCGGCCACCACCTCTTCCTGGAAGGGCCCCCGGGAGCCGGCAAGACGATGCTCGCGGAACGCCTGCCGGCGGTGCTGCCCCGGCTCGGCAGGCAGGAGTCCCTGGAGGTCACGGCCGTGCACTCGGTGGCCGGGCTGCTGCCACCGGGCAAGCCCCTCATCGACGTGCCCCCTTACTGCGCGCCGCACCACTCGGCCACGATGCAGTCGCTGGTCGGGGGCGGCCCCGGAGTCGCCCGGCCCGGCGCCGTGTCGCTGGCCCACCGAGGGGTGCTCTTCCTCGACGAGACACCGGAATTCGGCAGCCACGCCCTCGACGCCCTGCGTCAGCCGCTGGAGGCGGGCCACGTCGTGATCGCGCGCAGCGCGGGCGTGGTGCGCTTCCCGGCACGGTTCCTGATGGTCCTCGCCGCCAACCCGTGCCCGTGCGGCCGCTTCTCGCAGCGCGACACCCTGTGCGAGTGCTCGCCCTCCGCGATCCGCCGCTACCAGGCCCGCCTGTCCGGCCCGCTGCTCGACCGGGTCGACCTGCGCGTCGAGGTCGACCCGGTCGGCCGTGCCGAGCTGGCCCACCGGGGGCCGGGCGGCGAGTCCACCCGGACCGTCGCCGACCGGGTTAGGGCCGCCCGCGAGCGGGCGTCGGCCCGGCTCGCGGGGACGCCGTGGCGGACCAACAGCGAAGTGCCGGGCCGTGAACTGCGCAACCGCTGGCACGCCGCGGCGGGAGCCATGGACGAGGCGGAACGCAACCTGGAGCGCGGGGTGCTGACGGCGCGCGGCCTCGACCGGGTGCTGCGTGTCGCCTGGACCGTCGCCGACCTCGTCGGCCACGACCGGCCGGACGCGATGGACGTGGCCCTCGCCCTGCAACTGCGCACAGGGGTGCCCCGCGGAGTCCCCATGGCCCTGGGAGCACCGACATGACGCCCGGCGGCCCCCAGGACGACAGCCCCCGGCCCGACCACCCCTCGACCTACGACCCTCCGGCCCACGGTTCTCCGGCCCGGACCTCTGCGGCCCACGGTTCTCCGGACCACGGATCTCCGGCCCACCGTCCGCGGGACGGTGATCGTCCGGACGTCGGACCTCCGGACGAGGAGCGGCTCGCCCGGGTCTTCCTCGGGAGGGTCGTCGAGCCCGGGGACGAGGTGAGCGGTCAGTGGGTGCGCGAACGGGGCGTGCGGGAAGTGGTGCGCCGGCTGCGCGGGGACGGGGAGCCGCTGCCCGGGGTGACCGCCCGACGCTGGGCCGGGCTGCTCGCGCGGGCCGAGCAGGCCGACCCCCGGCGCGATCTCGCCGTCGCCCGGGAAGCGGGGGTGCGCTACGTCTGCCCCGGCGACGCCGAGTGGCCGGGCACGCTGGACGAACTCGGGGACTCCAGGCCGCTCGGGCTGTGGGTGCGCGGGCGGCCCAGCCTGCGCATGTGGGCGCTGCGGTCGGTCGCCGTGGTCGGGGCCCGCGCCTGCACCGGATACGGCGCCCACATGGCCGCCACGCTGGCCTGCGGCCTCGCCGAACGAGGGTGGGTGGTCGTGTCCGGCGGGGCCTACGGGGTCGACGGCGCCGCCCACCGGGGCGCCCTCGGCGCGGGCGGCGCGACGGTCGCCGTCCTGGCCTGCGGGGTCGACCGGCCCTACCCGAGCGGCCACACGGAGTTGATCGGCAGGATCGCGCAACAGGGTCTGGTGGTGGGCGAGTTGCCGCCGGGCGACCACCCCACGCCCACCAGATTCATCCAGCGCAACCGGGTGATCGCCGCGCTCACCCGGGGCACGGTCGTCGTCGAGGCCGCCTACCGCAGCGGCTCACTGGTCACCGCGAGGGCGGCGCAACGGCTGGGCCGGCACACCATGGGCGTGCCCGGGCCCGCCACCAGCGGGCTGTCCGCCGGGGTGCACGAACTGCTGCGGGGCGAGGCAGTGCTGGTCACCGACGCGGCGGAGGTCGTCGAACTCGTCGGGGACATGGGGGAGCTGGCCCCGGAGCGGCGCGGGCCGCAGCTGCCGCGCGACCTGCTGGAGCCGGGTGCCCGCCAGGTCCTGGCCGCCCTCCCCGCCCGGCGGCCCGCCGCCCCGCACGAGGTCGCCCGGGAGGCGGGCACCACACCTGACGACGCGATCGCCCGGCTGTACGAGCTCCGCGCGCTCGGCTACGTCGAACGACACGGCGACTGCTGGAAGTTGACACGCCAGGCGATGGTCTCCGTTCGAGGAGGCCGGCCACGATGTTGACCCGGGGGGTTCGGCCGTCCGGGGGAACGTCGAAAGCCTTGAGAATTCAGGCAGTTGACCCGCACCACCGTCACCCGCAGCGACCGCCGTGACTCCGGAGAGCGTTCAGCGGAACGTATCTGCGTACCGGTCCGGGCATGCCCTTCGCTCACCGCGACACCTCAGTCACGCTACGCTCACGTGGATTCCGGCACAGACCGGACCACTGCACCACGCGGTACCGACCTCACGCACTTCACGGCAGAACGGCACAAGGCGACGAATGCCCCAGCACACCTCCGGGTCCGACCGGGCGGCGATCCCCCCAGCCGCCCGTGACGGTGGCAGCGTGCGGCCGCCCGCTCCCTCGACGCTCGACGAGCTGTGGCGGTCGTACAAGGCGACAGGCGACGAGCGGCTGCGCGAACAGCTGATCCTGCACTACTCGCCGCTGGTGAAGTACGTGGCGGGACGGGTGAGCGTCGGTCTGCCGCCCAACGTGGAACAGGCCGACTTCGTCTCCTCGGGCGTCTTCGGTCTGATCGACGCGATCGAGAAGTTCGACGTCGACCGGGAGATCAAGTTCGAGACGTACGCGATCACCCGGATCCGGGGCGCGATGATCGACGAACTGCGGGCGCTGGACTGGATCCCGAGGTCGGTGCGGCAGAAGGCCCGCAACGTGGAGCGGGCCTACGCGACGCTGGAGGCCCGGCTGCGGCGGACGCCCACCGAGTACGAGGTGGCCGCGGAGCTGGGCATCGCCGTCGAGGAACTGCACGCCGTCTTCAGCCAGTTGTCGCTGGCCAACGTGGTGGCGCTGGAGGAGCTGCTGCACGTCGGAGGCGACGACGGCGACGGCCTCAGCTTCATGGACACGCTGGAGGACACCGCCGCCGACAACCCGGTGGAGGTGGCCGAGGACCGCGAGCTGCGGAGGTTCCTGGCCCGGGCGATCAACACGCTGCCCGACCGGGAGAAGACGGTCGTCACGCTGTACTACTACGAGGGCCTGACGCTCGCCGAGATCGGCAACGTGCTGGGCGTGACCGAGAGCAGAGTCAGCCAGATCCACACCAAGTCCGTGCTCCAGTTGCGCGCGAAACTGGCGAGCTTCGGTCGCTGACCTGCGCGGACGACACGGACCTCGTCGGCGTCACTCCTGTCGGGGGCGACGCGTCCGTAAAGTGGACGCCGTGCCAAGGATTCGAGCGGCCTCCGTGGCCGAGCACCGGTCGATGCAGCGTGCAGCCCTCCTGGACGCGGCGCGCACCCTGTTGTCCGAGGGCGGGACGGAGGCGCTGACCTTCCCGGCCCTCGCCGAGCGGACGGGCCTCGCGCGCTCGTCGGTGTACGAGTACTTCCGGTCGCGGGCCGCCGTGGTCGAGGAGCTGTGCGCGGTCGACTTCCCCGTGTGGACGGCGGAGGTCGAGGCGGCGATGGCCGCGGCCGACGGCGCGCAGGCCAAGGTCGAGGCCTACGTCCGCGGTCAGCTCGCGCTGGTCGGGGACCGGCGGCACCGGGCCGTCGTGGCCATCTCGGCGAGCGAACTGGACGCGGGCGCCCGGGAGAAGATCCGCGCGGCGCACGGCGCCCTCGTGGCGATGATCGGGGAGGCGCTGGCCGACCTGGGCCACACCCAGCCCCGGCTGACGGCCATGCTCCTCCAGGGCGTCGTCGACGCGGCGGTTCGGCGCATCGAACTCGGGGCCGCCGAAGAACCCGAGGCGATCACCGACGCGGCGGTGGCGATGGCCCTGCACGGAGTCAGCGGCTGAAACCCCGTCCGACCGAGCCTGGCCCCCTGCCCGTGGCCCCTGAGTCTCCGGCAGGCGGTCCATGGCAGGCGTCCCGGCCCCAGTGGTCGGAGCAGGCCGCCGGGCACGCCGCAGAGTCGGGCTCGCGTCCCAAGCGACAGATGCCCGTGGCCGGAGACGGCGAGGCCGGGCTCGCACGCCCCGCCGCCCTCCGCCCGCCGCCCGCAGGCTGGAGGAGGTGGTCGGTGCGCCGCCCATGGCAAGGGGCCGTGGGGTGGCGGCGACGCCGGACCTGGTGCTCCGCTGCCGGCAGCGGCTCGCGTCAGGGGCAGCAGGAGGAAGGCGCGCCGTCCCGCCAGGTCCGCAGGCGCAGGCGGGGGGGCGAGGGCTCGCCCCCAAGCGGCAGGTGCCCGCGGCCAGAGGCGGCAGGGGCGGGCTCCCGGTCCGCGCGGCAGGTGCCGCAGGCCGGGCGGCGGTGCTCTTGGAAGGGGACGCCGAGGGCGGCGGTGCCGGGCTCAGGGCAGGGGGACGCCGAGGACCGGGAGGAGGCGGGCCGGGAGGCCGCGCCTCAGCCAGGGCGGCAGGAGGGACAGCGGGTCCAGGTAGGTCTCGCCTCTCAGCAGGCCCCAGTGCAGGCAGCCGTCGGAGCAGTGCGAGCCCGCCGGTTCGACCGCGCCGACGACCTGGCCCGCGGCCACCCGGTCTCCCGCGTGCACCGACGCGGCCACCGGCTCGTACGTCGTCCGCAGCGGCGGCGCGCCCGTGTCCGCGAGCTCCACCGCGACGACACCCCTGCCCGCCACCCGTCCCGCGAAGGACACCCGGCCGGCGGCCACCGCCCGCACAGGGGTCCCCGGCGGCGCCGCCAGGTCGACCCCGCGGTGACCGCGGGCGTACGGCGTCGTCGGCGGCTCCCAGCCGCGCACCACCCGCGGGCGCGAGCCCACCGGCCAGAGCCGGGCCACCGCCGGGACGGTCACGACGTCCGGGCCCGGGGCGTCCGGGCTGCCCGGGGCATCCGGGGCTGAAGAGGCCGCTGGTCCTGCTGGGGTGGCCGGAGCGGTCGGGGCCTGAGGGACCGGTGTGGCCGGCGTGGCCGGTGGAGTGGGTGTGGCCGATGGAAGGGGTGTGGCCGGGGTCGACGGGGGTCGTGGGGCCGGTGAGGCGGGCGGGACGGGCGAAGGGGTTGGGGGGTGGATGGGGAAGGGGGAGGCGGGCGGGGGTGCGGAGGCGTGGGGCGGTGGCGGCGGGGTCGCCCGGCCCGGAGCCGCCGGCACCGACAGGATCAGCAGCGGCGCCAGGCCGCGCAGAAGTCGCTTCACGTGCATGCGGGAACCGTCGCGCATCCCGCCCGGCGCCGCCCGGACCTGTGGACCGCTGCCCGGTTGTGGACAGCGGCGTCACCCGGTGCCCCCCGGGTCCCGTACACTTCTTCTGGCGATCCGGGTCACCGGGTCGACTTCGCACGCCCCGGTAACGGGGGCCGGCTCCGGCCGGTCTTCCGGTACTCGCGCCCCTCGGTCCTCAGTGGCTCGGCGCATCGCGGGCGTCAGGCGCGGGAGCCGTCCGGCACTCGCGGCACAACCGAGAAAAACGAGGAGAACGGCCATGGCCGTCGTCACGATGCGGGAGCTGCTGGAAAGCGGCGTCCACTTCGGTCACCAGACCCGTCGCTGGAACCCGAAGATGAAGCGCTTCATCTTCACCGAGCGCAACGGCATCTACATCATCGACCTGCTCCAGTCGCTGTCGTACATCGACCGCGCCTACGAGTTCGTCAAGGAGACCGTCGCCCACGGCGGCACGGTCATGTTCGTCGGCACGAAGAAGCAGGCGCAGGAGGCCATCGCCGAGCAGGCCACCCGCGTCGGCATGCCCTACGTCAACCAGCGCTGGCTGGGCGGCATGCTCACCAACTTCTCGACCGTCTACAAGCGCCTCCAGCGCCTCAAGGAGCTCGAGCTCATCGACTTCGAGGACGTCGCCGCCTCGGGTCTGACGAAGAAGGAGCTCCTGGTCCTCTCGCGTGAGAAGGCCAAGCTCGAGAAGACCCTCGGTGGTATCCGCGAGATGTCCAAGGTGCCCAGCGCCGTCTGGATCGTGGACACCAAGAAGGAGCACATCGCGGTCGGCGAGGCCCGGAAGCTCAACATCCCGGTCGTCGCCATCCTCGACACCAACTGCGACCCCGACGAGGTCGACTACAAGATCCCGGGCAACGACGACGCGATCCGCTCCGTCACCCTGCTCACCCGCGTGATCGCCGACGCCGTCGCCGAGGGCCTCATCTCCCGTTCCGGCGTCGCCACCGGCGACAAGGGCGAGAAGGCCGCGAGTGAGCCGCTGGCCGAGTGGGAGCGCGACCTCCTCGAGGGCGAGAAGAAGGCCGACGCCGACAACGCGGACGCCGCCGAGAAGCCCGCCGAGGCCGCTGCCGAGGCCCCCGCCGCCGAGGCTCCGGCCGCCGAGACCGAGGCCCCGGCCGAGGCTCCCGCCGCCGAGGCCGCTCCGGCCGCCGAGGGCGAGCAGGCCTGATCCAGGCCGTGAGCCGTGCGGTCGCCGTCGCGCCCGCACGGCCCAGGGACGAAGTGACGGCGGGGGGCGCCGAGTGCGCCGCCCGCCGTTCACCCACAGCCCCCAGATCTTCGTAGATCTTCGAGACTTCGAACTCCGAGAGAGATTCACAGATCATGGCGAACTACACCGCCGCTGACGTCAAGAAGCTCCGTGAGCTCACCGGCGCCGGCATGATGGACTGCAAGAAGGCGCTGGACGAGGCCGAGGGCAACGTCGACAAGGCCGTCGAGGCGCTCCGCATCAAGGGCCAGAAGGGCGTCGCCAAGCGCGAGGGCCGCTCCGCCGAGAACGGCGCCGTGGTCTCGATCATCGCCGACGACAACTCCTCCGGCGTCCTCGTCGAGCTGAAGTGCGAGACGGACTTCGTCGCCAAGGGCGACAAGTTCCAGGCCGTCGCCACCGCGATCGCCGAGCACGTCGCCAAGACCGCCCCGGCCGACATCGAGGCGCTGCTCGCGTCCGAGATCGAGCCCGGCAAGACCGTCCAGGCGTTCGTGGACGAGGCCAACGCCAACCTCGGCGAGAAGATCGTGCTGGACCGCTTCGCGCAGTTCGCCGACGGCTACGTCACCGCCTACATGCACCGCACGATGCCCGACCTGCCCCCGCAGATCGGTGTCCTGGTCGAGCTCGACAAGCCCAACGCCGAGATCGCCAAGGGCGTCGCCCAGCACATCGCCGCCTTCGCGCCGAAGTACCTCTCCAAGGAGGACGTGCCGGCCGAGGTCGTCGAGTCCGAGCGCCGCGTCGCCGAGGAGACCACCCGCGCCGAGGGCAAGCCCGAGGCCGCCCTGCCGAAGATCGTCGAGGGGCGCCTCAACGGCTTCTTCAAGGACGCCACGCTGCTCGGTCAGCCGTACGCCCTGGACAACAAGAAGTCCGTCCAGAAGGTCCTGGACGAGGCCGGTGTCACCCTGAAGCGCTTCACGCGCATCAAGGTCGGCATCTGAGTCCGTACCGCGAGCGACGCGTCGGCCCGATAGGGTCGGAAGCAGTCGTCCGGTACGCCGTCACGCGCACGCGTGACGGACGACAGCAGATCTGACGAGGAGGCCATTGCCGCGCACGGGTTGCCCACGACCCCCCACCGGCAGTGGCCTTCTTCGTATGTGCACCACGTGAAAGAGGCGGGATCTCCCATGACCACCAAGGCCCAGAAGAACGACGACGGCAAACTACGCGGCCGGTTTCTGCTGAAGCTGTCCGGTGAGGCATTCTCCGGCGGCGGAGGCCTGGGCGTGGACCCCGACGTGGTGCACAAGATCGCCCGGGAGATCGCGGCCGTGGTCCGTGACGGCGCCGAGATCGCGGTCGTCATCGGCGGCGGCAACTTCTTCCGCGGCGCCGAGCTCCAGGTGCGCGGCATGGACCGGGCCCGCTCGGACTACATGGGCATGCTCGGCACGGTCATGAACTGCCTCGCCCTCCAGGACTTCCTGGAGAAGGAGGGCATCGACAGCCGCGTGCAGACCGCCATCACCATGGGCCAGGTCGCCGAGCCGTACATCCCGCTGCGGGCCGTGCGGCACCTGGAGAAGGGCCGCGTGGTCATCTTCGGCGCCGGAATGGGCATGCCGTACTTCTCCACCGACACCACCGCCGCCCAGCGTGCGCTGGAGATCGACGCCGAGGCGCTGCTCATGGGCAAGAACGGCGTGGACGGCGTCTACGACTCCGACCCGAAGACCAACCCGGGGGCCGTCAAGTTCGACGCCCTCGGCTACGGCGAGGTCATCACCCGCGACCTCAAGGTCGCCGACATGACCGCGATCACGCTGTGCCGCGACAACAAGCTGCCGATCCTCGTCTTCGAGCTTCTGGCCGAGGGCAATATCGCCCGCGCGGTCAAGGGTGAGAAGATCGGCACGCTCGTGGGGGAGCAGGGCAGCCGGTCCTGACCGGCGCCGTCCGGGCTCTCCCCGGCAACGTCCGACCGGGGGACGGACCCTGGGCGGAGGATGGACAATGTCCTGCCGGTCGGGAACCGTGCAGGAAGAAGACGCGACGCAGCCGGCCGCCGCCCTCTCGCAAGGATCCGCAGCCGGGCCTACTCAAGACACGCAGGAGCAAGTGGTGATCGAAGAGACCCTCCTCGAGGCCGAGGAGAAGATGGAGAAGGCCGTCGTGGTCGCCAAGGAGGACTTCGCCGCGATCCGCACCGGCCGTGCGCACCCGGCGATGTTCAACAAGATCGTTGCCGACTACTACGGCGCGCCGACGCCGATCAACCAGCTGGCTTCGTTCTCCGTGCCGGAGCCGCGCATGGCGGTCGTGACGCCGTTCGACAAGACCGCGCTGCGCAACATCGAGCAGGCGATCCGCGACTCCGACCTGGGCGTCAACCCGAGCAACGACGGCAACATCATCCGAGTGGTGTTCCCCGAGCTGACCGAGGAGCGCCGCCGCGACTACATCAAGGTCGCCAAGGGCAAGGGCGAGGACGCCAAGGTGTCCATCCGCGCCGTCCGCCGCAAGGCCAAGGACGCGATCGACAAGCTGATCAAGGACGGCGAGGTCGGCGAGGACGAGGGCCGCCGTGCCGAGAAGGAACTCGACGACACCACCGCGAAGTACGTCGCGCAGGTGGACGAGCTCCTGAAGCACAAGGAAGCGGAGCTGCTCGAGGTCTGATGAACGACTCTTCCTGGGGCTCACCGCCGCACGCCGGGTCGCGGGCCGGATACTGGGGGCCCGCCGACCAGGGGCCCGTCCAGGGAGCCGCCCCGGCGGGTCCCGCGTACGATGCGCCTGAGGCGCAGCAGACTCGCCCCATGCCCATCGTCCCCGACGTCCCCGCACACGGCGGAAACCAGGATGACGACCGGGGGGCCGCCCGCGTGGGCGGCCCCTTGTTCCACGAGAACCACGGCAACGCGCCCTACGGCGGCCGGCCCCACGGCCTCGCCGCCCACGGCGACGACACCTCGACGGCACAGCCCCATGCGGCGGCGCCGCAGAATCCGGAGCCCATGCCCGACGCCCCTCACCCGGCGACCGCGCCGCCGCCGAAGAAGAGCGCCGGCCGCGACCTGGGCGCGGCCATAGGGGTCGGGGTCGGCCTCGGCGTGGTCATCGTCGCGTCGCTGTTCGTCGTCAAGGCCGTCTTCATCGGCGTGATCGCCGTCGCCGTCGTCGTCGGCCTGTGGGAGCTGACCAGCAGGCTCCAAGAGCGCAAGGGCATCAAGGCTCCGCTCGTGCCGCTCGCGGTCGGCGGGGCTGGGATGGTGGTCGCCGGATACGTCCGCGGGCCGGAGGGCGCCTGGGTGGCCATGGCCCTCACCGCGCTCGCGGTGCTGGTCTGGCGGATGACCGAACCGCCCGAGGGCTACCTCAAGGACGTCACCGCCGGCGTCTTCGCGGCCTTCTACGTCCCGTTCCTGGCCACGTTCGTCGCCCTCATGCTCACCGCCGAGGACGGCGCGTTCCGCGTCATGACCTTCCTGCTCCTGACGGTCGTCAGCGACACGGGCGCGTACGCCGTCGGCTGGCGCTTCGGCAGGACCAAGCTGGCCCCGCGCATCAGCCCGGGCAAGACCCGCGAGGGCCTGCTCGGCGCGGTCTCGTTCGCGATGGCGGCCGGCGCGCTGTGCATGCAGTTCCTCATCGACGACGGCACCTGGTGGCAGGGCCTGGTGCTCGGGTTCGCCGTCGCCGCCAGCGCCACCCTCGGCGACCTCGGCGAATCCATGATCAAGCGGGACCTGGGCATCAAGGACATGGGCACGCTGCTCCCGGGCCACGGCGGCATCATGGACCGACTGGACTCCCTGCTGCCGACGGCGCCCGTCGTCTGGCTCCTGCTCGTGCTGTTCGTGGGGTCGGGCTGACCGTACGACCGCACCGGCCTTTGCGGGCCCCCTTCCCGACCGTCCGGGCAGGGGGCCCGCCGTCGTGGTCGCGAGGACGTCGTGGTCGCGGAGACGGCCCGGTGGGACGATCCTGGAGAGGGCGGCACACGGGGGCGCCCGGCAGAGTCAGCAAAAAGGGGGGATCGCCCTGAAAGGGGGCGGGCTGTATGTCCGACTTCCATGAGTCGATCGAGGTCGACGCCACTCCCGACGACGTGTGGGCTTACGTCATCGACCCCTCCCACCTGCCCGAATGGCAGGCGAGCGCGGTATCGGCGGAGCGTCTCGACCCCGGGCCGACCGCTGTCGGCTCCCGCGTGCGGGTCACCCGGCACATCGGTAGCCGGGAGATGCCGATGACCATGGAGTACACCGAGTACGATCCGCCGCGCGCCTGGTCCATGCAGGGCGTCGACGGCCCCGTACGCGGCCACTTCCACGGCGAGATCCTCCCCGTCGACGAGGGCCGCCGCTCCCGCGTGATCATGGACCTCGACTTCGAGGGCAAGGGGATGGGCAAGCTCCTCGTCCCCCTCGTCGTCCGCCGTCAGGTCCGCAAGGAGTTCCCGGTGAACGAACGGCTCCTGAAGGACCGACTGGAGCACCGCACGGCGTAGCCCGCAGCGCTCGACGAACCGACGGGCCCGCTGCCGGCATGAGCCCCGGCCCGCCCCGGGGCGGGCCCGACACACCCGCCCCGGGGACGCCCCCGACATCGAGGGATGCCGGCGCGCGCCCCGGGAACCCAGGGTGGCCAAACCCGGATGCGAACCGGGGTCCACGCCGTGTGCGAGCGCGGACGGTCCGGCCTCCGCGTCGTACCGGCCCACCCAGCGTCGTACCGGCCCACCCATGACCCTCTGCGTCCCCGATCGAGCTCCGGAGCGGGGCGGGTGACCACCCCCACCCCGCACCCGGCCCGGGCCCCCGGCGATGATCTGCCACACTGGACGTGTTATGCCTGCACCCGGAGAACTCACTTTCGTCGCCCCCCGCGGAGCCAAGAAGCCGCCGCGGCATCTCGCCGACCTCTCGCCCGCCGAGCGTAAGGAGGTCGTGGCGGAGATCGGGGAGAAGCCGTTCCGTGCCAAGCAGCTGGCGCAGCACTACTTCGCCCGGTACGCGCACGACCCGGCGGAGTGGACGGACATCCCGGCCGGCGCGCGCGAGAAGCTGCGCGAGGCGCTGCTGCCGGATCTGATGTCGGTCGTGCGGCACCAGTCGACGGACCAGGGGACCACCCGCAAGACGCTGTGGCGGCTGTTCGACGGCACGCTCGTGGAGTCGGTGCTGATGCGCTACCCGGACCGGGTGACCATGTGCATCAGCTCGCAGGCGGGGTGCGGGATGAACTGCCCGTTCTGCGCCACCGGGCAGGCGGGGCTCGACCGGAACCTGTCCACCGCCGAGATCGTGCACCAGATCGTCGACGGGATGCGGGCGCTGCGCGACGGGGACGTGCCCGGCGGGCCGGCCCGGCTCTCCAACATCGTCTTCATGGGGATGGGCGAGCCGCTCGCCAACTACAAGCGGGTCGTCGGCGCCATCCGCGCGCTGACCGACCCGGCGCCGGACGGGCTCGGGCTGTCGCAGCGCGGGATCACCGTGTCGACGGTCGGGCTGGTGCCGGCCATCCAGCGGTTCTCCGACGAGGGCTTCAAGTGCCGCCTGGCGATCTCCCTGCACGCGCCGGACGACGAACTGCGCGACACCCTCGTCCCCGTGAACACGCGGTGGAAGGTGCGCGAGGTGCTGGACGCCGGGTTCGAGTACACCGCGCGGTCGGGCCGCCGGCTGTCCATCGAGTACGCGCTGATCCGGGACATCAACGACCAGGCGTGGCGTGGTGACCGGCTGGGCCGGCTGCTGCGCGGCAAGCCCGTGCACGTCAACCTGATCCCGCTGAACCCGACTCCGGGCTCGAAGTGGACGGCCTCGCGGCCCGAGGACGAGAAGGCCTTCGTCGAGGCGATCGCCGCGCACGGGGTGCCCGTGACCGTCCGGGACACCCGTGGTCAGGAGATCGACGGGGCGTGCGGTCAGCTCGCGGCCACCGAGCGGTAGTCTGAGGACCGTACGCAACTTCATATTCCGACATCTTCATATTCCGACAGGGGAGCGCCACAGCGCTGAGAGTGCGGCACCCAGGCCCGCAGACCCTCTGAACCTCGCCCAGGTCATTCTGGGTAGGAAGTTCGGTCATCACTCGAGCTGTTGCGCCCTGCCCGGAGTCCGTGCGGACCCGGGCGGGGCCGCGTCTCTTCCTGGTCAACCCCAGGAGGAAAATCCAGTGCAGAACAAGACCTTCGTGGCCGTGGCCGTCGGGCTCGGCCTGGTCGTGTCGCCCGTGCTGTCCGCGTGCGGGTCCACGGACGGCAAGGGCGCCTCGGGCACGACCGGCTCGACGGCCTCGGCGTCCTCGAAGACGGTCACCCTCGTCAGCCACGACTCGTGGGCCGTCTCCAAGAGCGTCCTCGCCGACTTCGAGAAGCGGTCCGGGTACAAGGTGCGGGTCCTCAAGGACGGCGACGCCGGGCAGGCCGTCAACAAGGCGATCCTCACCAAGGACCACCCGCAGGGCGACGTCTTCTTCGGCGTCGACAACACCCTGCTGTCGCGCGCCCTCGACAACGGGCTGTTCCAGTCGTACGAGGCCAAGGGGCTGGCGCGGGTCGACGGCCGGTACCAGCTGGACGCGAAGAAGCACCGGGTCACGCCGGTCGACTTCGGCGACATCTGCGTCAACTACGACAAGGCGTACTTCGCCGCGCACGAGCTGGCGCCGCCCGCCTCCTTCGACGACCTGGTCAAGCCCGCCTACAAGGACCTCCTCGTCACCGAGAACGCCTCCACCTCCTCGCCCGGCCTCGGCTTCCTGCTCGGCACGGCCGCGAAGTACGGCGACGGAGGCTGGGAGGGCTACTGGAAGAAGCTCAAGGCCAACGGCGTCAAGGTGGTCGACGGCTGGGAGCAGGCCTACAACGAGGAGTTCTCCGGCTCCGCCGGGGGCAAGAAGGCGAAGGCGGACCGGCCGCTCGTCGTCTCGTACGCCTCCTCGCCGCCCGCCGAGGTGATCTACGGCGACCCGAAGCCGGCCACCGCGCCGACCGGCGTCGCGACCGGCACCTGCTTCCGGCAGATCGAGTTCGCGGGCCTGCTGAGCAACGCCGGCAACAGCGAGGGCGGCAAGGCGCTGATCGACTTCCTGATCGGCAAGGAGTTCCAGCAGGACATGCCGCTCAACATGTTCGTCTACCCGGTGGCGAAGGACGCGGCCGTGCCCGCCGAGTTCACCCGGTTCGGGCCCGCCGCCAAGGCTCCCGAGACCATGGACCCGGCGAAGATCGCCGACCGTCGCGACCAGTGGGTCAAGTCGTGGACCTCGCTCGTACTGAAGTAGGCCCGCGCAAGGGAGCCGGCCGGCGGGGCGCGGCGGCCCGGCTCGGCCTGCTGACCGTGCCCGTCGCGTTCTTCGCGGTCTTCTTCGCCTGGCCGGTCGCCGCGATCGTCGCGCGGGGACTCCACGTCGACGGGGCGTGGCGCTTCGGGCGGCTGTGGGACGTGCTCGGGCAGTCCGACGTCCGGCACGTGCTGTGGTTCACCACCTGGCAGGCGCTCGCCTCCACCGCGCTCACCCTGCTGGTGGCGCTGCCGGGCGCCTACGTCCTCGCGCGTCTGGACTTCCCGGGCAGGCAGGTGGTGCGCGCCGTCGTCACCGTCCCGTTCGTGCTGCCGACGGTCGTCGTGGGCACGGCCTTCCTCGCGCTCGTCGGGCGCGGCGGGCTGCTCGACGAGCTGTGGGGGGTGCGCCTCGACACCACCGTGTGGGCGATCCTGCTCGCGCACGTCTTCTTCAACTACGCGGTCGTCGTCCGCACGGTGGGCGGGCTGTGGGCGCAGCTGGACCCGCGGCAGGAGGAGGCGGCGCGGATGCTGGGCGCGTCCCGGCTGCGGGCCTGGCGCACGGTGACCCTGCCGGCGCTCGGGCCGGCCGTCGCCGCGGCCGCGCTGATGGTCTTCCTGTTCACCTTCACCTCCTTCGGGGTGGTGCAGATCCTGGGCGGGCCCACCTTCTCCACCCTTGAGGTGGAGATCTACCGGCAGACCTCCGAGATCTTCGACCTGTCCACGGCCGCCGTCCTGACGATCGTGCAGTTCGCGGCCGTCGGCGCGATCCTCGCCGTGCACGCCTGGACGGTGCGCCGGCGGGAGACCTCGCTGCGGCTGGTGGACGCGGCCGGGACGGCGCGCAGGCCGCGCGGGGCCGGGCAGTGGGCGCTGCTCGCCGGGGTGCTCGCGAGCATCGCCGTCCTGCTGGTCCTGCCCCTCGCGGTGCTGGTGCAGCGTTCGCTGGACGCGCCCGGCTTCGCCTACTACCGGGCGCTGACCCGCGACGATGGGAACGTCTTCCTCGTCCCGTCGATCGACGCCGTCGGCAACTCGCTGCGGTACGCGCTCGCCGCGACCGCGATCGCCGTGACCGTGGGCGGCCTCGCCGCGGCCGCGCTCACCCGCAGGGACGCCGGACGGCTCGTCCGGGGCTTCGACGCGCTGCTGATGCTGCCGCTCGGCGTGTCCGCGGTGACCGTCGGCTTCGGGTTCCTCATCGCGCTCGACGAGCCGCCGCTGGACCTGCGCACCACATGGATCCTGGTGCCGCTGGCGCAGGCGCTGGTCGGCGTCCCCTTCGTCGTGCGGACCATGCTGCCGGTGCTGCGGGCGGTGGACCAGCGGCTGCGGGAGGCGGCGGCCGTGCTCGGGGCGTCGCCCTGGCGGGTGTGGCGCGAGGTCGACCTGCCGATGGTGCGGCGGGCCCTGCTGGTCGCGGCCGGGTTCGCGTTCGCGGTGTCGCTGGGGGAGTTCGGGGCGACGGTGTTCATCGCCCGGCCCGACAACCCGACGCTGCCGGTGGCCGTCGCACGGCTGCTCGGCCGGGCCGGGGAACTCAACTACGGCCAGGCGATGGCCCTTTCGACGATTCTGATGGTGGTGTGCGCGGTGGCCCTGCTGGTGCTGGAGCGGCTGCGGACCGACCGGGCGGGGGAGTTCTGATGCGAGCGCTCGAACTGGAGCGGGCCACCGTGCGGTTCGGCGGCCGGGCCGTGCTGGACGCCGTCGATCTGGCCGTCGCCGAGCACGAGGTGGTGTGCGTGCTCGGGCCCAGCGGCAGCGGCAAGTCGACGCTGCTGCGGGCCGTGGCCGGTCTTCAGCCCCTGGACGCCGGGCGGGTCTCGCTCGACGGGCGCGACCAGGCCGGGGTGCCCGCGCACCGGCGCGAGCTCGGGCTGATGTTCCAGGACCACCAGCTGTTCCCGCAGCGCGACGTCGGCGGCAACGTGGCCTTCGGCCTGCGGATGCAGGGCATGCCCCGGGCCCGGCAGGGCGAGCGGGTGGCGGAGCTGCTCGAACTCGTCGGGCTGCCGGGCGCGGCGAGGCGGGCCGTGGCCTCGCTCTCCGGCGGCGAGCAGCAGCGGGTGGCGCTGGCCCGGGCCCTCGCGCCGCGCCCCCGGCTGCTGATGCTCGACGAGCCGCTCGGCCAGCTCGACCGGTCGCTGCGCGAGCGGCTTGTCGTCGAACTGCGTGAGCTGTTCGACCGGTTGGGCACCACCGTGCTGGCCGTCACCCACGACCAGGGCGAGGCGTTCGCGCTGGCCGACCGGGTCGTGGTGATGCGGGACGGCCGGATCGCCCAGTCCGGGACGCCGCTCGACGTCTGGCAGCGGCCGGCGGACGCGTTCGTGGCCCGGTTCCTCGGCTTCGACAACGTCGTGGAGGCCACCGTGACCGGCGAGGTCGCGGTCACGCCGTGGGGCAAGACGCAGGTGGCGGCAGGGTCCGCCCAGGGGGCGCGCACCCTGCTGGTGCGGCCGGCGGGCGTGCTCCTGGGCGACGCGGACGACGGGCTGCGCTGCACGGTCGCCGCCCGCACCTTCCGGGGCACGCACGTCGCCCTGCACCTCCAGCCGGAGGGCGCGCCGAGACTGGAGGCGGCGTGCGCGCTGCGCGACGCCCCCGAGGTCGGCAGCACGGTGGGGGTGTCCTTCGACCCGGCCGAGACCGTGGTGCTGGACTGAGGCGCCCCGGCCGAGACCGTGGTGCCGGACTGAGCCGCCGGGCCGAAACCCGGATGCCGTGCTCAACCGACGGCGCCTAGGGTGCTCGCTGTGACTGTTCTCGCGCATGACCGGTATTGTGACGAAATCGCCCTTCAGGTGGATGAGTTGCGGGCGGTGGTGACCTCCGGGGCGGATCTAACGGCGACCGTGCCGACCTGCCCCGACTGGTCGCTGGAGCAGCTCGTGCGGCACATGGGCGGCGCCCTGCGCTGGGTGGACGCGCTGGTGCGGACGCGGGCGCGGGAGAACGTCCCGGACGAGCGGATCCCGCTGCTCGGCGGACCTGACCGCGAGGGCGATCCGGCGGCGCTCGACGCCTGGCTCGCGCGGAGCGGGGAACTGGTCGTCGGCGCGCTGCGCGAGGCCGGGCCGGACACGAAGGTGTGGAGCTGGGCCGGAGTGCCCGACAGCGGGTTCTGGGCGCGCCGGATGACCCACGAGATCACCGTGCACCGCGCCGACGCCGCGCTCGCCGCCGGACTGCCCTACGAGGTCGCGCCGGACGTGGCCGCCGACGCCGTGGACGAGTGGCTGCAACTCGTGCGGTGGACGCAGTGCAACGAGCCGCACGCGACGGCCCGGGAACTGCTCCTCGCGGACGGCACCCTCCACCTGCACGCCACGGACGCGCCAGCCGAGCCGGGGGCGGTGCGAGGCGCGACCGGCGAAGGCGCGGCCGGGGCGTGGGGAAGAGTGGTCGAACTCACCGGGCGGGGCGTCGAATGGCGCCCCGGCCACGAGAGGGCGACGGTCACCCTGCGCGGCCCGCTCACCTCCGTGCTGCTCGCCTTCTACGGCCGGCTGCCGCTGGACAGCCCGGAGCTGGAGGTCCTGGGCGAGCGCGGCCTGCTGGAACTGTGGGTGGAGAAGGCGACTTTCGGCTGACGCGGACGCGGGTGGGGCCCGCCCCCCGATGCGGGGCGGGCCCTCCCTGTGTGCCGTGCGCGGCGCGCGGCCGTTCGGGTCAGCGGTGGCTGGCCCCGCGGCGGCGCATCCCGAAGAAGACCGCTCCGCCGCCGACGACGACCAGAGCGGCGGCGATGCCGACGATCAGGCCGGTGTTGGAGTTGGCGCCGGTCTCGGCGAGGTTGGACTCCTGCGCAGCGGGCGAGGGGGCGTTGCTCGCCGGGGCCGGGGGCGCGGCGCTGTCGCCCGCCGAGTCGGAGGGGGCCGGCGAGGAGGTGGCCGTCCCGGCCGGCGGCGACGCGGTCTGCGACGACGGCGTGGAGGGCGTCGACGACGGAGACGAGGACGGGCTCGTCGTCGGGGTCGTCGTGTCGTCGGCCTGGCAGGCCTTGGACGGGGTGGTCACGTTCGGGGCGATGTCGGCGTCGACGAGCGTCTTCTTGCCCTTGACGGCCACGACGTGGACCCGGTACTCGGCGTTCGGCTCCCAGTCCTCGGCGAAGGAGACGGTGACGCCCTTCTTCGAGCCGGTGACGGTCTGCTCCTTGCCGACCTGGCGGAGGTCGGCGCCGTTGTTCTCGAGGAAGACCGTGACGACGGCCGGGACGCCCGTGGGGTCCTTGTCGGTGACGGTGATGACGCCCTTGGCGCCGTCACAGGCGGCGGCGGCGGAGAACTCGGATATGTCGCAGGCCAGCGCGGTGCCGGCGGCGCTGAGCGCAAGGGCCGCGGAGGCGGCGGTGACACCGAGCATGCGCACCGAACGAGCGGCGGTACGGCGGGAAAGGGACACGTTTGTCCTTTACGGGAAGCGCAACTGCGGGGGGTGGAGGGGGAGATGGCGCCCCCGGGTGAGCCGAGTGCGTCACCATCCCCAGCAGACTCACAGGTCTATAAGCGTTTCATAAGCACTGTCAATGTCGCGACCCCCGCGAGCGGTTGGCTTTGCCTGCTTATTAACCACTGAGACGTTTCAGGGCCTCCGGAGCCTCCTCGATCCGGTCGACGAGGGTGATGCGGGACTCCATCGACCGCTCCCGGGCCAGGGACTGAAGGAGCGGCCAGGCGGGCAGCCGCCGCGTCCAGTGCGCCCGGTCCACGAGGACCATCGGCGTCGGCTCGCCCCGCGACTCGTAGTAGTTGGGCGTCGCGTTGTCGAAGATCTCCTGGACGGTCCCCGCGGCGCCCGGCAGGAACACCACGCCCGCGGTGCAGCGGGCCAACAGCCCGTCCTCACGAGTGGCGTTGGAGAAGTACTTGGCGATGTGCGCGGCGAACGGGTTCGGCGGCTCGTGACCGTAGAACCAGGTGGGCACGGCGACCGAGGGGCCGCCGCCGGGCCAGTTCGCGCGGACCTCGAAGGCGGTCCGCGCCCAGTCGGTCACCGAGGGCGTGAACCTCGGGGCCTTGGCGAGGATCCGCAGGGCCTCGGTGAGCATTCCCGCGCTGAAGGGCGCCGCGTACGCGCCGAGGTTGGCCGCCTCCATGGCGCCCGGCCCGCCGCCGGTGGCCACCGTCAGTCCGGCGCGGGCGAGTTCACGGCCGAGCCGGGCCGCGCCCGTGTACTCCTCGGTGCCGCGCGCCATCGCGTGACCGCCCATGACGCCCACCACCCGTTGCCCGGCGAGCAGTTCGTCGAGCGCGTCCGAGACGGCGTCGTCGTGGATCGAGCGCAGCATGGAGCCGAAGATGTCGCCGTCCCCCTTCGTGCGCTGGAACCAGGCGTACGTCAGCGCGTCCGGGGTCGCCTCGTACCCCTCGTCGAGGGAGGCGAACAGCTCGTCCGGGGAGTAGACATGGCCGCGGTAGGGGTCGAAGGGCAGGCCCGGCACGGGCGGGAAGACCAGGGCGCCGCAGGCCCGGACGCGGGCGGCGGCCGCCGGGTCCATCGGGCAGCCGAGGAAGACGGCGCCCGAGGCGTCGAGGGAGAGCAGAGCGTCCGTACGGTCCGTCAGGTCGACGGACTGGACGCGGAAGTGGGCGAGAGAGCCGTGGGCGGCCACCACCTCGTCGAACTCGGCGAGGGACTCGATCTCGCGGTCGGGGGAACCGTCGAACGGCTGGGCGGGTGTCGTCGGATGCACCCGCCCATGCTAGGCACCGTCGGACCGGCGCCCCGGGCCGTTCGCCGTTCTGGTCCGGTCCGGACGGTGTGGCGCCGGTCAGGCTTCGACGGCCGACGGGTCCATCCAGACGATCTCCCAGGTGTGGCCGTCGAGGTCGTCGAAGGAGCGGCCGTACATGAAGCCGTGGTCCTGGGTCTCGCCGCTCGGCGAACCGCCCAGCGCGAGCGCCCGCTCGACCAGTTCGTCGACCTTCTCGCGGCTCGGCGCGCTCAGCGCGATCAGCACCTCGCTGGTGGTCGTGGCGTCCGCGATCTCCTTCTTGGTGAAGGTCGAGTAGAACGGCCTGGTGAGCAGCATCGCGACGATCGTGTCGCTGATCACCACGGAGGCCGCGTTGTCGTCGCTGAACTGCGGGTTGATCGAGTAGCCCAGCTCCGTGAAGAACTTCTTCGAGGCGTCGAGGTCGTTCACGGGAAGGTTCACGAAGATCATCTGCTGGTGGGCGGAGGTGCTCATCTGGTCTCTCCCGGGGGATCGCTGTCGCCGTGTGCGGTGTCGAGGGGTGGACCGGGTGGCCGCGCGGAACTCATCGGAGCCGGAGAGATTTTTTCCGGGGAGGCGCGGAACGGGGAGGGTTCAGCGCATCAGCGGGAGGGCGGCCAGCTCGGCCACGAGCAGGGTGAGCGGGACGAAGAGCGCCAGCAGGGCCGCGGTGCGCAGGGCGGCGGCGCTGCGGAGCGTCTTGGCGGGGGCGCCGAGCCGCAGGAGGGCGGCCGTGGTGTCGGCACGGCACTGCCTGGCCTCCACGGCCGCGGTCAGCAGCGTGGCGAGCGTGCAGCCGGCCACGACCACGGCGCCGAGGGTGGTGAGGGGACCGAAGGACGGGTCGGCCGGGTCGTACAGCCGGGCCATCGTGTACGCGCCGGAGCCCACCGCGCAGACCACGCCCAGCGGGCGGCCGATGCGGGAGGCCTCCTGCATCAGCCCGCGGCCCGCGAGCAGACGCAGGGCGCCGGGGCGGGCCGCCTGGAGCAGCCGGCCGCACAGGTGGGTGAGGCCGGGGCCGGCCAGCGCGAGCCCCACCGCGGTGAGCGTCCAGCCGAGCAGGACGGCGGCGGGCCCGGTGGGCAGGCCGCCGGGCAGGGGGAGCCCGCCGACGTCGGGGCCGCGGCCGGCGTACGCCTCCACGGCCAGACCGACCGCCAGCAGGGCCGTGCCCCAGGGCAGGGCGGTGGGGTCGGGGGCCGGGACGTCGCGGGCCGGGGGGACGTCCTGCCGCGCGGAGCCGTTCACGGCGGCCGGGACCGTCTCGCCGGGGCCGCCGTCCGCCGGGGCGGGGAGCGTGCCGTCCGGCGCGGACGGCACGTCGTGCGCGGCGGAGGCGGGGGCGGGAGCCGTTGCGGCGGCGCGGCCGGCGAGGGGCCGGACGGCCCGGCTGCCGAACCTGCCGTACGCGCCGAACGTCTCGCCCGGTCCCGTCGTCGCGTACGCACCGAACCGGCCGAACATCCGCGGCGCGGTCCGGGCCGCGACCCGGGTGTCGCGCGGGCGCAGCATGAGCACGACCGCGATCGACGAGGACAGGGGTGCGAGGGCCAGCAGGGTCAGGGCGGCGGGCCACGGCAGGGGCCGTCCGGCCGCCAGGAAGTCCCGGGCCGCCCCGTCGAAGGGCATGCCCGTGAGGTCGCCGCGCAGATGGAGGAAGAACAGCAGCGCCAGCATCGAGCCGAGCAGCGTCGACAGGGCCGTCGTCGTCGCGGAGACGGCCATCAGCCGGGCCGGGCCCAGGCCGATCGCGGCGAGTCCGGGGCGGGGCCGGGTGCCGGGGTCGGTGCGGGCGACCGCCAACGCCAGGTGGACGGTCGCGGCCAGCGGGACCAGGCACCAGGCCAGCCGCAGCGCGGAGGCCGCCGGGTTCTCGGGGTGGGTCAGGGCGTGGCCGAGAGTGCTCAGCAGGAGGAACCCGGTGCCCGCCGACGCCGCCGCGACCAGCAGCCGCCGCAGTTGGACGGCGGGACGGGCGGCGCGGGTCAGACGGAGAGCGAGCACGCCGCCCCCCGGCCTTCCGACTCGGCGACCGGGGGCAGGTGGACCGTCTTGACCCGGCGCCCGTCCAGCAGCGGCACCGTGCGGTCGGCGAGGGCCGCCGTCTCCGCGTCGTGGGTGGCGAGGACGACCGTGATGCCGTGCGAGCGGGCGGCGGTGGTCAGGGTGCGCAGGACGTGCGCCCGGTCCGCCCGGTGCAGGGGGGCCGTCGGCTCGTCCGCGAACAGGACCGAGGGGGCCGGGGCCAGGGCACGGGTGATGCAGACCCGCTGGCGCTCGGCCTGGGTCAGCTCGTGCGGACGGCAGCGGGACCGGTCGCCGATGTCCAGGCGTTCCAGCCACTCCAGCGCGGCGGCCTTGGCCCGGCGGCGACCGGTGCCGCGCAGCATCAGGAGCAGCGCCGCGTTCTCCCAGACGTTCAGTTCGGGGACGAGGAGCGGCACCGGGTCGATCCAGCCGAAGCGGTCGCGGCGCAGCCGTTCGCGGGCCGTCGGACCCATCGTGTGCACGGGCACGCTGTTGAACCAGACCTCGCCGCGCCGGGCGGTCGTCAGACCCGACAGACAGCGCAGCAGGGTCGTCTTGCCGCTGCCGCGCGGGCCGCTGACGGCGAGGATCTCGCCCTCCCGCACACCCAGCGAGACTCCGGCCAGCCCGGGGGAGCCGTCGGGGTGCGAGAAGTGCAGGGAGCGTGCCCAGAGCACGTCGTTGTCCGGCGGGGCCTCCATGGGCGTACACCTCGGTTCAGATCTGTGGTTCCCGTGCCGATCCCCCGACCGGGGGAACGAAGGCAGGGCCGATCGGTCACTGGCACGCTAAGGAGGCGAGCGGGGGCATCCGGACAGCACGCGGCCCCGGGCCGCCGTTTCTCACTCGAACGGTCGACGCCGGGGCCGGTGTTGATCAGCTGATCAGGCTGACGTCACAGCTTCGTCCACGCCTCCGTGAGCGTGGCGCGCAGGATCTGCTCGATCTCGTCGAAGGTCTCCTGGTCGGAGATCAGCGGCGGGGCGAGCTGGACGACCGGGTCGCCCCGGTCGTCGGCACGGCAGTACAGGCCGTTGTCGTAGAGCGCCTTGGAGAGGAAGCCGTACAGGACGCGCTCGGTCTCCTCGTCGTTGAAGGACTCCTTCGTCGCCTTGTCCTTCACCAGCTCGATGCCGTAGAAGAAGCCGTTGCCGCGGACGTCGCCGACGATCGGCAGGTCGTGCAGCTTCTCCAGGGTGGAGCGGAAGGCGGCCTCGTTGTCGAGCACGTGCTGGTTGAGGCCCTCGCGCTCGAACAGGTCGAGGTTGGCGAGGCCCACGGCAGCGGACACCGGGTGGCCGCCGAAGGTGTAGCCGTGCAGGAAGGTGTTGTCGCCCTTGTAGAACGGCTCGGCCAGCTTGTCGCTGATGATGCAGGCGCCGATCGGGGAGTAGCCCGAGGTCATGCCCTTGGCGCAGGTGATCATGTCCGGGACGTAGCCGAACTTGTCGCAGGCGAACATCGTGCCGAGGCGGCCGAAGGCGCAGATGACCTCGTCCGAGACGAGCAGCACGTCGTACTGGTCGCAGATCTCGCGCACCCGCTGGAAGTAGCCGGGCGGCGGCGGGAAGCAGCCGCCGGCGTTCTGCACGGGCTCCAGGAAGACGGCCGCGACCGTGTCCGGGCCCTCGAAGAGGATCTGCTGCTCGATCTGGTCGGCGGCCCAGCGGCCGAAGGCCTCGGGGTCGTCGCCGAAGAGCGGGGCACGGTAGATGTTGGTGTTCGGCACCTTGTGCGCGCCCGGGACGAGCGGCTCGAAGGGGGCCTTGAGCGCCGGCAGACCGGTGATGGACAGAGCGCCCTGCGGAGTGCCGTGGTAGGCGACCGCGCGGGAGATGACCTTGTACTTGGTCGGCTTGCCCTGAAGCTTGAAGTACTGCTTGGCGAGCTTCCAGGCCGTCTCGACGGCCTCGCCGCCGCCGGTGGTGAAGAAGACCTTGTTGAGGTCGCCGGGCGCGTGGTGGGCGAGGCGCTCCGCCAGCTCCACGGCCTTGGGGTGGGCGTAGGACCACACCGGGAAGAACGCGAGCTCCTGCGCCTGCTTGAAGGCGGCCTCGGCGAGCTCCACGCGTCCGTGGCCCGCCTGGACCACGAACAGGCCCGCGAGACCGTCGAGGTAGCGCTTGCCCTTGTCGTCGTAGATGTAGGTGCCCTCGCCCCGGACGATGGTCGGGACCGGCGAGTTCTCGTACGAGGACATGCGGGTGAAGTGCATCCACAGGTGGTCGTACGCGGTGCGGCTGAGGTCCTTGGTGCTCACGGTTATCGGGTCCTCACGGTTATCGGGTTCCCCACATGTAGGTCTGCTTCTTCAGCTTCAGGTAGACGAAGCTCTCGGTGGAGCGCACGCCGGGCAGGGCGCGCATGCGTTTGTTGATCACGTCGAGCAGGTGGTCGTCGTCCTCGCAGACGATCTCGGCGAGGATGTCGAACGAGCCCGCCGTCATCACCACGTACTCGACCTCCGGCATGGCGGTCAGCGCGTCGGCGACGGACTCGACGTCGCCCTCGACGTGGACCCCGACCATCGCCTGCCTGCGGAAGCCCACGGTGAGCGGGTCCGTGACGGCGACGATCTGCATCACGCCCTGGTCGAGCAGCTTCTGGACGCGCTGGCGCACGGCCGCCTCGGACAGGCCCACGGCCTTGCCGATCGCGGCGTACGGCCGGCGGCCGTCCTCCTGGAGCTGCTCGATGATGGCGAGGCTCACGGCATCCAGGTGAGGGGTGCTGCCGTTCCTGGACTCGCGGGAGTCCCTGTGCTCTGCGCTTCGACTGGCCACGGCCACACTGTGCACGACGTCTCGACAGTTCCGCAAGGTCGGGGCGATGAAATTCGTCGTTTACGTGTGCGGGATCTGCGGATTCCGCAGCCGTGGCGGGATCGGGGGTGTTGAAAACGTCAGCGCATTGATTAGTGTGGGTGTCTCAGTCAATGGACACCCACATCTGGAGGGCCGGCAGTGAGCACCGAGCTGCGTCGTCTGCGCAACTACATCGACGGTGAGTTCCGGGACGCCGCCGACGGACGGACCACCGAGGTGGTCAACCCCGCGACCGGCGAGGCGTACGCGACCGCGCCGCTGTCCGGCCCGGCGGACGTCGACGCGGCCATGGCCGCCGCCGCCAGGGCCTTCCCCGGCTGGCGCGACACCACCCCGGCGGAGCGCCAGAAGGCCCTGCTCAAGATCGCGGACGCGTTCGAGGAGCGCGCCGAGGACCTCATCGCCGCGGAGGTGGAGAACACGGGCAAGCCGATCGGGCTGACCCGCTCCGAGGAGATCCCCCCGATGGTGGACCAGATCCGCTTCTTCGCGGGCGCGGCCCGGATGCTGGAGGGCCGCTCGGCCGGCGAGTACATGGACGGGATGACCTCGATCGTCCGCCGTGAGCCGGTCGGCGTCTGCGCGCAGGTCGCGCCGTGGAACTACCCGATGATGATGGCGGTGTGGAAGTTCGCCCCGGCGATCGCGGCCGGCAACACGGTCGTCCTCAAGCCGTCCGACACCACCCCGGCCTCGACGGTCCTGATCGCCGACATCATCGGTTCGATCCTGCCCAAGGGCGTCTTCAACGTCGTCACCGGCGACCGGGACACCGGCCGGCTGATGGTCGAGCACCCGGTCCCGGCGATGGCGTCCATCACCGGATCCGTGCGCGCCGGCATGTCCGTCGCCGAGTCGGCCTCCCGTGACCTCAAGCGCGTCCACCTGGAGCTGGGCGGCAAGGCGCCGGTCGTGGTCTTCGAGGACACCGACATCGCCAAGGCCGTCGAGGACATCTCGGTGGCGGGCTACTTCAACGCCGGCCAGGACTGCACGGCCGCCACCCGCGTCCTCGTCCAGGAGTCCATCCACGACGAGTTCGTGGCCGCGCTCGCCAAGGCCGCGTCCGAGGCGAAGACCGGGCAGCCGGACGACGAGGACGTGCTCTACGGGCCGCTGAACAACCCGAACCAGCTCAAGCAGGTGGCCGGCTTCATCGAGCGGCTGCCCGCCCACGCCAAGGTCGAGGCGGGCGGCGAACGCGTCGGCGACAAGGGCTACTTCTACGCGGCGACGGTCGTCTCCGGGCTGAAGCAGGACGACGAGATCATCCAGAACGAGGTCTTCGGGCCGGTCATCACGGTCCAGTCCTTCACGGACGAGGACCAGGCCGTCGAGTGGGCCAACGGCGTCGACTACGCCCTCGCCTCCTCGGTGTGGACCAAGGACCACGGCCGCGCGATGCGCATGTCCAAGAAGCTCGACTTCGGCTGCGTGTGGATCAACACCCACATCCCGCTGGTCGCCGAGATGCCGCACGGCGGCTTCAAGAAGTCCGGCTACGGCAAGGACCTCTCGGGCTACGGCTTCGACGACTACACCCGCATCAAGCACGTCATGACGTCCCTCGACGCGTAACGCCCCGCGGGGCACGCCCCGGACGGGCACGGCGGTCCTGCGCCGTGCCCGTCCGCGCGTGTCCGGGGCGACGGGTGACCGGCCGCCGGCGGAGCCCGCGACGGCTTTGCCATCTCTTTACAACCCGGTCCGTGGCTGCCTCGTCTCTTCGCTCGATCCGTCAACGGACCGACGAAAGAGAGCGACCCATGCGACTCACGCCCCGAACGGGCCTCGCCGCCCTGGCAGTTGCGACCACGGCCCTGCTGGCCGGCGCGGCCCCCGCACTCGCCGACGCGAGCACCCCGACCCCCGTGCCCGGGACCGGCAGCGCCAGCCCGGTCCCGGGCGGCGCCAAGACCGGCCCGTCCAGGGCGACCGAGCCCACCAAGGCGCCCGCGGCGACCGACGCGCCGTCCGACGCCCGGTCCGCCGCGCCGGCCCAGGTCGGCGTCGTCCCGCGCGGAGCGGCCGACACCGGCGTCGCCGAGCCGTCGTCCGACGGCCACGGCACGCTGATCGGCGGCGGCGCGGCCGCGGCGGTCGCCGCCGCCGGCTCCGTCTTCTACGTCGTGCGGCGCCGGAGGGCGACCGGCGCATGAGCCCGCTCTCCAGGCGCGCCCCGGCGCTCGCGGTCCTGGCGGTGCTGCTGCTCGGCGGCTGCACCGCCCAGGGCGACGGACCCGCCGCGCCGTCCGCCGCCACCGCCACGAACGGCACGCACGCCGCCGCGGGCGCGGCCGGCTCCCCGGCTCCGGCCGCCCGGACCGCGCGGCCCCTCGCGCGCTCGGCGCCGGTCGGACTGCGGATCCCGGCCATCGGGGTCGACACCCCGGTCATGCGGCTGGGACTGGCCGCCGACCGCAGTGTGCAGGTGCCTCCGGTCGAGCGGCACGACCGGGCCGGCTGGTACGAGCACTCGCCGACCCCCGGACGGACCGGGCCGTCGGTGATCCTCGGCCATGTCACGGTCGGCCGGTACGGCGACGGGGTGTTCCGGCGCCTGGACCGGCTGCACCGGGGCGACCGGATCGCGGTGCGCCTGGAGAACGGCACGACGGCCGCGTTCGCCGTGACCCGCGTGCGGACCGTCGACAAGGCGGGCTTCCCCACCGCGGAGGTCTACGGGAACGTCGGCCGGCCCGAACTGCGTCTCATCACGTGCGGCGGCCCGCGCACCGGCGACGGGTACCGCGACAACGTGATCGTCTTCGCCGCCCTGGTCCCGGGGGCCGCCTCCGGGGCTTCCTCCGGAGCATCGTCGGGGCCCGGGGCGGCGGGCGACGCGTCGAGCACCGCGGGAGAACGTTGAAACGCCCACGCTCGCGCGAGAGGGCGGCGTCCGAACTGTTCGCCGCCCTCTATCCCCGCCTCGCCGGCTGGTGCCGCCGCCTCGTCGACGACGACGAGACGGCGCACGAGATCGCCTCGGAGGCGTTCACCCGGCTCTGGGCGCGCTGGACGACCGTGTCCGAGCCCCAGGGCTTCCTCTTCGTCACCGCCGCCAACCTGGTCCGCGACCACTGGCGCAAGCTGGAGCGCGAACGCCGGGCCGTGCGCCGGGTCACCGTCGAGGTCGCCGTGGCCCCGCCGGCCGAACAGGCCGACCCGTCGGTACGGATGCTCGTGCAGTCCCTGCCCGACCGGCTGCGCGTGCCGATCCTGCTGCACTACTACGCTGACATGCCGATCCGGGAGGTGTCCGTGCTGACCGGACGCAAGGAAGGAACCGTCAAGGCCGACCTGCACGCGGCCCGCGAACTGCTCCGCGTCCACCTGAGGAGAAGCCTTGATCACACCGGCTGACGACTTCGACGACGGCCCGGACCTCGACCCCGACGACCCCCTGACCGTCATCCTGCGCCCCCCCGCCGGACATCTCGGCCCACCGCCCGGCCGCTACGAGCAGATCCGCCGCGGCGCCGCCCGCCGCCGGACACTGCGCGCCGCGGGGGTCGGAGCGGCGTGCGCGGTCACCGTGCTCGCCGTCCTGCTGCCGCTGCGTGCGACGTCCTCCGACGCGCCCGCGCGCCCCACGACGCCGCTCGCCCCGCCCCCGGTCACCGGCGGTCCGTCGACCGGACCCCGGCCCGCGCCCTCGCTCCCGCCGCAGAGCGCCGAACGCCCTACCAGGGGGGCGGACGCGCCCCATGCCCCCGACACCCCCGCCGACACCGGTCGCACCGTTGCCCCGGGCGCGGACCCCACCGGCCGCTCCAGCCCGACGCCCGTCGCGCAGGACACGACGTCACGCCGGCGTGCGGCGCAGCCGAGCACGCGGTCGAGTGCGCCGTCCACCGCGCCGTCCGCGTCGAAGACGCGCCGCTGAGGCCGATTCACGCACCGTAGCCGTCCGGGCCGACTGCTCCTACCATGGAGTCCGCCGTCGGGGGAGGGTGACCGTGTCGCGCAGTGCACCGCAGCCGTCGGGACGCAGGCTGGAGGACTCGATCGGCTGGGCGGTCCGCAACGCGGACGGCCTCGTGGCCATCGCCGTGGCCCTGACCGTGGGCCTGCTGGACATCACGGACAAGGGCTTCGACGACGACGTCGTCACCGGCTCCATCCTGCTCGTGCTGGCCGCGATGGTGTACGGGTCACTGACCGAGCGGCGGCGCCGCATGGCCGACATCCGGGCGGCCACCGCCGCGACCGGCCGGGCGATCGAGGACCTGGCCATGGTCCGCACGCTGACCGGCCCGGAGGTCGCTCCCGCGCACGAACGGGCCCGGCGCAGCACCAGCCGCTGGGTGTTCAAGGGCGGCACCGGCACCTATCTGCGGGCGGTCACGCTGCCCGAGTGCGTGCTGGAGGCGCAGCGGCAGCGCCGCTCCCTCAGCATGAAGATCGACATCGTCAACCCGGCCGACGACAAGGTCTGCGAGGCCTACGCCCGCTTCCGGCGCACCTTCGGGCACGACGACGGCGACGGCTGGACGCCGGAACGCACCCGCAAGGAGTCCTACGCCACCGTGGTGGCCGCCTGCTGGCACCGGCAGCGGCTGGACACCCTGGAGATCGACGTCCATCTCAACTCCGTCGCCCCGGCGTTGCGCTTCGACCTGTCCGACACCTGCCTGATCATCACCCAGGACGACCCGCGCCGCGTCAGCCTGTACGTGGAGCGGGGGCGGCCGCTGTACGACTACTACGTCACGGAGTTGCACCAGAGCCGCGAGCAGGCGGTCAAGCTCGATCTGCGGGATGCGGTCCCGCTGGGCGACGAGCCCACCGTCGACGAGGTCCGCCGCCTGCTCGACCGGCTCGGCCTGGCGCTGCCGGCCAGTTTCACCGACCGCGACGTCGGCGACGTCATCGACAAGGCGCTGCGCGCGGAGGACCCCTACCGCAGGTGAGCGCGGCCTCGGCCGGATCCCGACGAGAGGTTCCTGGGGGAGCGATGGACTACCCGGCCCTGGAACGGGCCGCACTGCGGGGCGCGACCGCCGAGCTGGTGCGGCACGCCGTGTCGCAGCTCGACGCGGTCGCCTCCGGCGGCCGGGCGCTGCGCGCGGTGCGTCATCCGCTGGGGTTCGTCTGCCTGCCCGTCCTGCGCGACGGGCCGCGCGGGGTGTGCGTGCACGTCTTCGGACCCTCGGACCCCGTCCTGGCGGACCGTCAGGTGCACGCGCACAGCTGGGAGTTGACGAGCACCGTGCTGTACGGCGAGCTGGACAACCGGCGGATGGACGTGACCGACGTGACCGACGAGGCCGCGCGGCCCACCCACCGGGTGTTCGAGGTGCACAGCGCGCCCTTTGGGGTGGACGAACTGCGGCCCACCAGACGGCTGGTGCGCTGCACCGCGGGCCCCGGCCGGCCGAGCACCAGGGGCCAGACGTACGCCCTGCCTGCGGGTGAGTTCCACGCCACGGTGGTGCCGGACGGCCGGCCGACCGCCACCCTGGTGCTGGGGCGGACCGTGCCCGGCCGGGCGGACCTCTCCCTGGGCCCGTTACGGGCCCCTGGCCACCGGGTGGTCCGCAGGATGTGCGACGCCGCCCAGACCGTCCGGATCGCCCAGGCCGCGCTCAGGAGGATCCATGAGGCCCACCCCCCGTCCGTCTGACTTCGCCGCCGAGTGCAGGACGGCGGTGGCGGCCGCCGAGGCGGCCGGGGCGCTGCTGCGGGCGCGGTTCCCCGACGGGTTCGCGGCCCGCCCCAAGGGCGCCCTGGGCGACGTGGTCACCGACCTCGACCTGCTCGCCGAGACCATGGTCGTGGACCGGATCCGCGCCGACTACCCGCACGACCGCGTCCTCGCCGAGGAGTCCGGCGACTCCGGCGGCGAGGGCGGCCCCGGCCGCGGCCGCACCTGGCTGGTGGACCCGCTCGACGGCAGCAACAACGTGGTGATCGGGCTGCCCGTATACGTCGTGGGCATCGCCCTGTGCGTGGAGGGCGCGCCGGTGGTGGGGGTGGTGCACGACCCGGTCACGGGGCGGACCTGGTCGGCCCGGCGCGGGGCGGGGGCGCGCGGTCCGGCCGGCCCGCTCGCCCCGGCCCCCCGGCCGCCCTCGCCCGCGGGGCCGCTCCTGGCCTGGACCCAGGGGCACGCGGTCCGGCGCGACGATCCCGCGGTGCGTGTTCTGCGGCACGCTCTGGAGCTGCGCTCCCGACGGCTGCTCCAGCTGTGGGCGCCCCTGGTGGCCTGGGCCATGCTGGCCCGGGGCGACATCGACGGCTTCGTCGGCTACCGCGCCGAGGCCATCGACCTGCCCGCCGGAGCCCTGCTGGCCCGCGAGGCGGGAGTGGTGCTGCGCGGGCTGGACGGCGCCGAGTTCACCGCCGGCTTCACCGGCCCCGACACCGACCGCTCCTTCGTCGCCGGCCGCCCCGAGATCCTGCCCGCCCTGCTGGACCTGGTGTCCGCGGCGACCCCCCGGCCCGCCGGGCCGCCCCACAGCCGCACCACCCCCCGGACCACGAGCTGACCCCACCGGCCCCCGGCCCTCACGGGACCGAGCCGAGCCCCGGCCGCCGAGGCGCCTGCGCCGAGGGCCCCCGGGGCCGCGCCACCGGCTCCGGCGTGCGCCGCCGCCGAAGACGGCCGCGACGGCCGCCCGGGATGATGCCGTCGTGGGCCGGCCGGGTGCCGTCGTCGCAACGGCCACTGTCACCGGACCTCTGCGGCCCGGCCGCCTGGGCGGTGTCGCCGCCGCCGGCCGGGACACGGGACGGCGGGGTCATCCGGTGAGGGAGAGGGCCGCCACCGACGCCGTCACCGCGGTGAGGGCCAGTACCGCGCCCGTGCCGATCAGCCGGGCCAGCGGTACGCGCACGCCGTGCGCCAGGCACCGCTCGTACCACAGGAGGGTCGCCAGGGAGGCCCACGGGGTGATCACCGGGCCGGCGTTGGTGCCGATCAGCAGGGCGAGGAGCTGGTCGTGGTTGCCGACCGGGACCGCGCCCTCGCCGGCCAGGTAGACGGGCAGGTTGTTCAGGACGTTCGACAGGCCCGCGCCGACCGCCGCCGCGCGGAACCGTCCCAGGACGCCGCCGTCGTCGCCGACCGCCGCGGCCAGCAGGTCGTGCAGGCCGTGCGCGGTGACGGTCTCGACGACCAGGAACATCCCCGGCACCATCACCAGCAGCCGCCACGGCACCAGGGACCACCGCAGCGCCCGCCGCTCCCGCAGCGCGAACGCCGTGACGGCCACCGCCGCCGCCGTCGCGGACGCGATCCACAGCGGCACGTCGGCCACCAGGATGGCCAGCAGAAAGCCGCCGCAGGCCAGAGCGCAGGCCCGGAACAGCACCCGGTCGGCCGGACGGTGCACCTCGGGCAGCGCGTACCGCCCCTCGCGCGGCGGCCGTTGCGCCGGTTCGACGCGGACCGCTCCCGGTCCGCCCGACTCCAGGTCCCGCCCGTCCCCGGCCGTGCGGGAGACGGGGCGCCAGAAGAACAGCCACAGACAGGCCGTCGTCACGGCGACCGCCGCCAGCTGCGGAGCCCACATCCGGCCCGCCAGCCCCAGGGGGGACAGCGCCACCCGGTCCGCGGCCAGCAGGTTGGTCAGATTCGAGACGGGGAGCAGCAGGCTCGCCGTGTTGGCGAGCCAGACCGTCGTCATCGCCAGCGGGACCGCCGCGATCCCGACCCGGGAGGCCAGGGCCAGCATCACCGGCGTCAGGAGCACCGCCGTGGTGTCCAGGTTCAGGGAGATCGTCGTGACCGACGCGAAGGCCACGCACAGCAGGAACAGCAGCGGGCGGCTGCCCCGGCCCGCCCACGCGATCCGCGCCGCCACCACGTCGAACACCTCGGCCCTGCTGGTGAGTTCGGCGAGCACGATCACCGTGCCGAGGAACGCCAGCAGCGGGGCGATCCGGCTCATCGCGCCGGACGCGGCGCCGCCGGGCAGCAACCCCGTGGCCACGCACGCCAGTCCGGCCGCCAGGAGGGCGGCCGCCACCCGGTCCAGTACATGCAGACGCCGTAGGACACGCACGAGGGGAAGGGTCGCACAATCGTGCGCCCCTGTGACCAGGGGCTGCTTCGGGACAGATTCGCCGCCGGGGGCCTCCCGGGGGTACCGGGGCGGTGAAAACGGTTCATACCGATGCTCGTTCACTGCATCATGAAGCCATGGGGGGTCGTCAGATGAGCGGTGACACCGGGCCTTTGGACTTTTTCGTCAGCTATTCGCCCGCGGACGAGCGCTGGGCGTCCTGGATCGCCTGGACGCTGGAGGAGGCCGGATACCGGACCGTCCTGCAGGCCTGGGACTTCGTGCCGGGGACCAACTTCGTCGACTTCATGGACCGCGGGGTGAGCGAGTCGGCGGCCGTCATCGCCGTCCTCTCGCGCAACTACGAGCGCTCCCGGTACGGCCGCATGGAGTGGCAGGCCGCCCTGCGCGCCGACCCGGACCTGCCGGAGCGCCGGCTGATCACCGTCCGCGTCGAGGACATCCCCGTGGAGGGCCTCCTCGCCACCCTCACCTATGTGGACCTGGTGCCGGTGACGGACCCGGCCGCCGCCCGCGACCTGCTCCTCACCCGCGTGCGCCAGGCCCTCGACGGCCGGGCCCGCCCCGGCCTGCGGCCCGGCTACCCGGGCGACGGACACCCCGGCCCGCCCGCCGCGGCCGCGCCGCCCGCCCCGCGCACCGGCCGGCCGCTCGGGCGGACCGGCTGGGCCGGACGCCGCAGGCCCGCCGCGTCCCCCGGCTACCCGCGCGTCACCGGGGCGCCCGCCGCCCGGGACGCGGTCACCGTGCTGCACCTGGCCGGGCCCGCCTTCGGACGCGGCCAGGACCCGGCCGAACTCCAGGCGGCGATCTGGGGCGACCTCGTCGAACTCGCCGACGCGGGCGCGCCCGGCCCCGATCTGCTGGTCGTCACCGGCGACCTCACCGCGTCCGGCAGCCCCCGCGAATGCGACCAGGCGCTCTCCTTCCTCACCGGACTGCGAGCCCTGCTGGGCCTCGAACCGCACCGGGTGGCGCTCGTCCCCGGCGGCCACGACGTCAACCAGGCCGCGTGCCGGGCCTACTTCAGCACCTGCGAGGCGGACGAGATGCCGCCCCGGCCGCCGTACTGGCCCAAGTGGCGGCACTACGCCCGGCTCTTCCAGGAGCTGTACCAGGGGCTCGACGCCGTCTTCGACAGCGACCAGCCGTGGACCCTCTTCCCCGTGCCCGAACTGCACACCGTCGTCGCCGGACTCAACTCCTCGATGGCCTACAGCCACCGCCTCGACGACCAGTACGGCTTCGTCGGGCCCGAGCAGGCCGCCTGGTTCGCGCAGGCGCTGCGGCCCTACGAGGAGGAGGGCTGGCTGCGGATCGGCGCGCTGAGGCACGCCCCCGGCACCGCCCGCGCCGGCGTGCTGCGCGGTACCGCCGCCCCGGACGGCTCGGGCCCGCTGCGCGACACCGACGTGCTGGCCCGGCTCACCGCGCCCCGCCTGCACCTGCTGCTGCACGGCCCGACCGGGCCCGGCGCGCACACCGCCTTGCCCACCGCGGCCGGCGAGCTGCCGCTGCTGGCCGCCGCCGGCCCCGCCCGGCACCAGCTGCTGCGCATAGGCCGCGACGGACTGGCCGTCTGGCCCGGCCCCGGCGAGCCGCGGCGCACGCGGGCCGACTGGCGACGCGCTCACCGCGTCTTCGCCCCCGACGAGGCGGCCGGCCCGCCTGACGGCCCTCCCGGCGGCGCACCGGACACGGGCGCCGGCGCGGACCCCGAGCCGCGCGCCGTGCAGTCCCCGGCCGACATCCTGCTGGCCCGCGTCGCCGAGGTCTGCCGCACCCGCCACGAGGGCGCGCAGATCCGCCCGGTGGCCGGCCCGGTGCCCCAACTCCTCGTCACCTGGACCCAGTCGGGATTCGTCCGGCAGCAGCGCGTCGCGGTGCACACCGGCACGCCCACCGACCAGGACGTCGAACGCGTCGTCGCCCTCGTCCACGCGGCGGACTCCGAGACCGAGGCCGAACTCGTCCACGACGGCCCGCCGCCCGCCCGGGAGCTGCGCGACCAGGCCCGCCGCCGGGGCGTCCGGGTGCGCAGCTTCACCGAGTTCCAGGGCCTGCTGGACCTGCGGGCCTACGTCGGCGCCCAGAACGAGCGGCTGCGCACCGACCCCCGCTACCCGCCGGGCATGTACCTGCCCCAGCGGTACCGCGAGATCGAGCGCCTCGACGCCGAGGACCGCGACGGCCTGGTCGACGACATGCTCCGCCTGCTCGACTCCGACCAGGGCCGCTTCCTGCTCCTGCTGGGCGACTTCGGCCACGGCAAGACGTTCGCCCTGCGCGAGCTGGCCCGCCGGATCCCCGCCGAACTCCCGCACCTGGTACCGCTGCTGGTGGAACTGAACGCGCTGGACCGGGCCTACTCCTTCGAGGGCCTGGTCGCCGCCCACCTCGCCGCCCACGGCGTCGACAACATCGACCTGCGCGCCTTCCGGTACATGCTCCGGCAGGGCCGGATCGTGCTCCTCTTCGACGGCTTCGACGAACTCGTCACCCGCGTCACCTACGACCGCGCCGCCGAACGCCTCCAGGTGCTCCTCGACTCCGCCGTCGACAGCGCCAAGATCGTCGTCAGCAGCCGCACCCAGCACTTCCGCTCCCAGGGACAGGTACTGACCGCGCTCGGCGAACGCGTCGGCCTGCTCCCGCACCGCCGGGTGCTGGCCGTCCAGGAGTTCACCCCGCAGCAGATCCGCGCCTACCTGGTCAACCGCTACGACGGCGACGACCGGGCCGCCGACCGCCGCGTCCACCTCCTCGACGCCGTCCCCGACCTGCTCGCCCTGTGCCGCAACCCCCGCCTCCTGGGCTTCGTCGCCGACCTCGACGACGACCAGCTGCGCGCCGTCGCCGGCGCCGGCCGCGCCCTCAGCCCCGCCGGCCTCTACCAGGAGGTGCTCACCGCCTGGCTGCGCTTCGAGCAGCGGCGGGCCGGCGGCGGCGCGGGGAGGACCCCCGGACTCAGCCTGGAACAGCTGTGGCGGGCGGTCACCGCACTCGCCCTGCGGCTGTGGCAGAGCGGCCAGGACTCCCTGCGCCTCGACGAGCTGACCGACGTCGCCGAGACCCTGACCGGACTCGCCGACAGCCGCCTGTCCGTGCCGCAGGCCGCGCACGCGGTCGGCTCGGGCAGCCTGCTGGTGCGCACCGAGGACGGCGTGTTCCGCTTCATCCACGGCTCGGTGGTGGAGTGGCTCATCGCCCGCGAGTGCGCGCTGCGGCTGGCCGCGGGCGACAGCGCGCTGCTGGGGCTGCGCCCGCTCAGCCGGCTCGCCGTGGAGTTCCTGTGCGACCTGGCCGACCACCGGGCCTGCCAGGAGTGGGCGGAAGCGGTGCTGAACGAGGAGGACCCCGGCGGCGCCGAGGTCTCCCGCGCCAACGCCGTGAAGATCCTCTCCCGGCTCCGGGTGCCCGCCCACACCGACCTGCGCGGCGCCGCCCTCGGCGGGGAGGACCTCTCCTACCGCGACTTCTCCGGCGTCGACCTCACCCGCGCCGACCTCACCGACGCCCGGCTGGTCGGCGCGAACCTCTCCGGGGCGATCCTGCGCGACGCCCGGCTGACCGGGGCACGGCTCGACGGGGCCGACCTCAGCGGCGCCGACCTGCGCGGCGCCGACCTGCGCCGGGCGCGGCTGATCCGCACCGACCTCACCGGCGCCCGCGTCGAGGGCGGCGACTGGCGGCGCGCCGCGCTCATCGCGGCGACCACCGGGGACGGGCTGCCCGACGCCCCGGAACTGGCCGCCGCCGCGTTCGCCCCCGGCATGAGCGTCGACTCCGGTTTCCGGCCCTCCGCGGTGGGCGTGCCCTACGGCTTCGACATGCGCACCAGCCGGCTGCCCGAACCCCTCTCGTTCAGTCCGGACGGCGAACTCCTCGCCGTCGGCAGCGAGGACGGCGGGGTCCTGGTCTGCGACGCCGTCACCGGCACCGCGCTGCGCACGCTTCAGGGCCACACCGACCGCGTCTACGCCGTCAAGTTCCGCGCGCAGGTGCTGGCCACGGGCGGCGCGGACGGCACGGTGCGGCTGTGGGACCCGGTGTCCGGCGCCTGCCGGCACGTCCTGCGCGTGCACGAGGGCGGGGTGTGGCCGGTCGTCCTCGACGCCGGGGGCGCCCTGCTGGCCACCGGCGACGCCGACGGCGTGGTCACCCTGTGGGACACGGCCACGGGCCGGCCCCTGCACCGGCTGCCGGGCCACTCCGCGCCCGTCTACACGATCGCCTTCGCGGCGGACGGCCGCACCCTCGTCACCGGGGACGCCTCCGCCGCCGTCCGGTTGTGGGACCTCGCCGCGGGCCGGCTGCTGGGTGCGCTGCCCGGGCACCGGGGCGCGGTCTTCCGGGCCCGGTTCAGCCCGGACGGCGCCCTGCTCGCCACCGGCGACATGGGCGACGGGCGGGCCGGGACCGTGCGGGTGTGGGACGTGGCGGCACGGCGGGTGGTGCACACCTTCGAGGGGCACGCGGGCCGCGTGTACACGCTCGACTTCCACCCCGGGGGCCGGCTGCTGGTCAGCGCGGACACCGAGGGCGAGGTGCGGCTGTGGGACCTGGCGGCCGGGGCCGGCGCCGGGGTGCTCGGCGGCTGCCGCGGGGCCGTCTACCAGGCGCTGTTCGACCCCGAGGGAACCCTGCTCGCCGCCGGGGACAGCCAGGGCGGGGTGCGGCTGTGGCGCGTCGACCTGCTGGGCGACCCGATCGCCGTGCCGCTGACCCGCCGGCCCCCGGAACACCGGGGCTCGGTCTGGGTGTGCACGTTCCGCCCCGCCGCGGAGGGCGGTGCGGGCCCCGCCGGGACCGGCCCCGCCCCGGACGCGGGCTCGCTGCTGGTCACCGGCGGCAACGACGGCGTCGTCCGGCTCTGGGACCCGGCCACCGGCCAGGGGCGGCGGATCCTGCGCGGTCACGGACGGCGCATCGCCACCCTGTCGTTCAGCGCCGACGGCTCGATGCTGGCGGCCGGCGGCAATGACGGCGTCGTCCGGCTGTGGCACACCTCCACCGGACGGCGGCTGCGGGAACTGGCCGGACACAGCGACCGGCTGGTGTCGGCGGTGTTCAGCCCCGGCGGACCGCTGCTGGCCACCGCGAGCAGCGACGGCGACCTGCACCTGTGGAACGCGGAGACGGGCGAATACCAACGCGAGATGGACGTGGAGACGGACCACGTCTGGGCGGAGGCGTTCAGTCCGGACGGCGAACTGCTCGCCACCGCCAACGACGACGACACGGTCCGCCTGTGGTACCGGGCGACCGGCGCGCACGTCGTCACCATCGGCGAGCACTTCGGACGCGTGCGCTCCATCGGGTTCCGGCCCGACGGCGCGTTCCTGGCGACCGGGTGCGACGACCGCAAGGTCCGCGTCTGGGACGTCGCCGAACGCCGGGTCACCGCCGTGCTCGACGGACACGCCGACCGCGTGTACGCGGTGACGTTCGCGGCGGACGGCTCCTGGCTGGCCAGCGCCTCCTGGGACGGCCTGGCGGTGATCTGGCGCGACGGCGCTGCCGCGCACCGGCTGACCGGGCACGCCGGCAAACTGTGGACGGCCGTCGCCCACCCGCGCCGCCCCCTGCTGGCGACCGCCGGCGACGACCGCACGGTCCGCCTGTGGGACGCCCGCACCGGCCGCGAGGCCGCCGTCCTGACCGGACACAGCGGCCGGGTGCTGACGCTGTCCTTCAGCCCGGACGGCTCGCTGCTGGCGAGCGGCGGCGAGGACGGCACCGTCCGGTTGTGGGAGGTCCCCGCCGACGGGCCGGTGGCCCTGTGCGCCGTTCTGATCGGCCTGCCGGGCGGCTGGGCCGCGCTCGCGCCGTCCGGCGGCTACAAGTACGAGGGGGACGTCACCGGCGAGTTCTGGCACGCGGTGGGCATGTGCCGGTTCGAGCCGGGCGAGCTGGACGGCCACCTTCCCGGCGTGCGCGACGTGCCGCCGGAGGAGCCACTGCGGTGAGGCCCCGCCGCGGTGGGGGTCCGGCCGCGGTGGGGGTCCGGCCGCGTCGAGGGCGTGGTTCAGCCCCGCTCGCGCAGCGCGGTCAGGACGTCGATGCGGTTGGTGGTGATGGAGTCGACGCCCAGGTCGATGAGCCGGCGCAGCGCGCGGCGGGTGTCCGGGGTCCAGACGGAGAGAAGGAAGCCGTCGTGGTGGACGCGCGCGGCGAGGTCGCGGTCCACCAGGGAGAAGCGGTAGTTGAGCCAGCGCGGCTTCACCGCCGCGAGCAGGGCGGGCCGCGGGGGCGCCAGGCTCGTGCAGGTCAGGGCGATCTCGGCGGACGGGTCCGCGGCGCGCACGGCGAGCATCGCCACGGCGTCGGCGCAGTAGTGGACCCGGTCGGCGGCGCCGGCCTCGCGCACGGCGTCGACGATCCGCCGCGCCGTGCGCTCGTCCCGGGTGCCCGGCAGGTCGAGCATCAGCCGGCTGCCGTCCGTCGCCGCGAGCGCCTCCGCCAGGGTGGGCACCCCGCCGGCCGTGAGCCCGCGCACCTCCGCGGCGGACAGCGATCGCAGCGGCCGGTCCAGCCCCCAGAGCCGCTTCAGCGTCTCGTCGTGGAGCAGGACGGGCACGCCGTCCCCGGTGAGCCGCACGTCGCACTCGACGGCGTCCGCGCCCCGGTCGAGCGCGGACCGCAGCGAGTCGATCGTGTTCTCACGGACGCGGTAGGGGTCGCCGCGATGGGCCACGGCGGTCACGTTCTGCATGCGCCCATTGTGGCGGGCGGCGGCGGATCGCGGCGGGACGCCGTCAGGGGGCGAGCCACCCGGCGGTGTAGGCGTCGATCTCGTCCCGGACGCGCCGCTTGCCGCTCTCCTCCAGGAAGGAGGCCTCGACCGCGTTCTTCGCGAGGCCCGCGAGGCCGCGCTCGTCGAGGCCGAGGAGCCGGGCGGCCACCGCGTACTCGCTGTTGAGGTCCGTGCCGAACATGGGCGGGTCGTCGGAGTTGACCGTCACCAGGACGCCGGCCTCCACGAACGTCGCGAGGGGGTGCTCGTCGAGGGTGCGGACCGCGCGCGTGGCGATGTTCGACGTGGGGCACACCTCCAGCGCGATCCGGGCGTCGGCGAGGTGGGCGAGCAGCTTCGCGTCCTGCGCGGAGCTGGTGCCGTGGCCGATGCGCTCGGCGCGCAGATGCGTCAGCGCGTCCCACACCGTCTCGGGTCCGGTGGTCTCGCCGGCGTGCGGCACGGACCGCAGCCCGGCCGCGATCGCCCGGTCGAAGTACGGCTTGAACTGCGGGCGCGGCACTCCGATCTCGGGGCCGCCGAGGCCGAAGGAGACCAGCCCCTCGGGGCGGATCCGGTCGTCGGTGGCGAGCCGGGTCGTCTCCTCGGCGGCCTCCAGCCCGGCCTCGCCGGGGATGTCGAAGCACCAGCGCAGCACGGTCCCGAACTCCGCCTCCGCCGCTTTGCGGGCGTCCTCGACGGCGTCCATGAAGGCGAGTTCGTCGATGCCGCGCCGGGTCGAGGAGAACGGGGTGATCGTCAGCTCGGCGTAGCGCACCTGCTGGCGGGCCAGGTCCCGGGCGACCTCGTAGGTCAGCAGCCGGACGTCCTCCGGGGTGCGGATGAGGTCGACGACGGACAGGTACACCTCGATGAAGTGGGCGAAGTCCGTGAAGGTGAAGTAGTCGGCGAGGGCCTCGGGGTCGGTGGGCACCCGGGAGTCGGGGTGCCGGGCGGCCAGCTCGGAGACGATGCGGGGGGAGGCGGAGCCCACGTGGTGGACGTGCAGTTCGGCCTTCGGCAGCCCGGCGATGAACGCGTGCAGGTCGCGGCCGCCGGCCGCGGCCCCGGCGGTGGGACCGGCGGGCGCGCCGGACACGGGGGAGCCGGACGCGGCGGCTGCTGAGGATGCGTCGAGGCGGTCGGTCATGGGGTCCTCCCCGGGACGGCGCCCCGGGCCCGGCGGGCCGGACGGGACGCGGGTGATCGGCTGATCGGTGGGTCGGGATCATCGTAGGCGGAAGGGCCCGGGGGCCGCGGAGGGCCTCGCCCCGGCCGCGCTCCGCCGGCCTCGGGCCGTAGCATGACGGAACGTGCGCGGGGCGGAACGGCGTACGGATGACGGAACGCAGGACACAGGCCCGGAAGCGGGCGGCAGGGGGATCCACGCATGTCCGACGAGGCGCCGACCCCGACCGACGACGCCCCCACCTCCCCACGGCCCGCCCCCGCAACCGAGGGGGCGGGCGCTCCCCGCGACGCGGCGGGCGGGGGCGTCGCGGATGCCTCCGGCTCCGCGTGGCCTGCTCCGGCCCCCGCCGCCGGTGAGACGGACGGGCCGCGCGACGCGGTCGGCGGTGTGTCGTTGGGCAAGGGCCCGGAGGGCGCGCCCCCCTCCGACGCGGTGCCGTCGGGTGAGGCGGTGGCGGGGGCCGGCCCCTGGGCCGTTCCCGGTGACGGCGACGGGCCGGGCGGGCCCGGCCGGCCCGGTGGCCAGGCCCCGGTGGGTCACGGCCACGAGCCCCCGTCCGTGCACGACCAGCGGACGGTCACCTCGCTGCCCGCCGCGGGCGGCGCCGCCGGACCCTGGGCGCATCCCTTCGGCGCCCCGCAGGCCGGGCAGCCGTACGCGTCCTTCCCTCCACCGGACCCCGCGACCGTCGTCGGCGGTCCGCCCCCCAACCCCTTCGCGCCCCCCGCCCAGGCCGTTCCCCCGCCGCCCATCGCCCCCGGCGGCCCGGGACAGGTCCCCTACGGCTACCCCGGGGGCTACGGCTACGGGTACCCGCCGCCCTACGGAGGCGGCCCGGGACTGTACGGATGGAACGGGACCGGGGACAGCAACGGCATGGGCGTCGCCGGGCTCGTGCTCGGCATCCTCGGCGCGGTCCTCTTCTGTCTGTGGCCCCTCGCCGTCGTCCTCGGCGTCCTCGGTGTCGTCTTCGGCGCGATCGGGCGGCGGAAGGCCGGCCGGGGCGAGGCCTCCAACCCCGGGCAGGCGCTCGCGGGCATCATCTGCGGGGCTGTGGGAGTCGCGCTGGCCGTCACGCTGGGCGTCCTGACCTTCGTGGCGCCCTGACGTTCACGGCGCCCTGGGCCGGAGTCATGAAGCCTGAGTCCTCGGGCGGCGCTCCGGGCGCTCAGGCGCCGGTCCGCAGCCGCTCTCTCGCCTCCATCAGCGCGAAGCCCAGCAGGTTCGGCCCCCGCCACCGCTGCGGATCCATCGCCGCCTCGTCGTCCGCCGCGAGACCGATGCCCCAGACGCGGTCCATGGGGCTCGCCTCGACCAGCACGCGTGTGCCGGTGCCCAGCAGGAACGCGCGCAGCCCGTCGTCCGAGGCGAACTTGTGGACGCTGCCCTCGACGACGATCCCGAACCGCTCCCGCCGCCAGGTCTCCTCGTCGAAGCCGCGCACCAGGCGCCCCTCCTTCTTCGCCTGCGCGGGGGAGGCGGCGGCCAGGGCGCGCCGCTCCGCCTCCGCGTCGCCGAAGAGCCGGGCCTTCGCGGCCATCATCCAGTGCTCGGCCGTCGCGTAGCCCACCCCGTCGACCACGAACGGTGACGGCCACCACTGGCTGAGGCAGCTCGCGCCGATCCGCCCGTCCGGCCGGGGCCGGTGGCCCCAGAAGTGCAGGTACTTGATCCCGGCCCCCGCCCGGACGGCGCTGACCAGCGCCTCCCGGTCCTCGATCCTGTTCATGCAGCCGAGGATGGCACGCGCCACTGACAGAGCGTCCCCCCTTTTACGCTCCGACTCGACACCTGGTCGACCCCTGCCGACAGATTCCGTCGCGTAACCAAAAGGCAACAACGGAATCACTTGTTGGAGTGCCCCTGCTCTGTCAGGATCGGCAATCAAATCGAGCTGGAGCTACGCCACCCGCTGCGAAACACTTCGGGGCGAAGGCGGAGGAGAGCGACATGCAGGACCGGTTTCCCGCACAGGAACGTTTCTCGGACGGCGCGCAGTACATCGCCGGCCGCCTGACGAAGGGCACGTCCGGCGCCACCCACACCGTGATCGACCCCGCCACCGGCGAGGGGGTCCTCACCTACGAGCTGGCGGGAGCGGATGACGTCGACGCCGCCGTCGCCGCCGCCCGCGCGGCCTTCCCCGGCTGGTCGGCGGCCACCCCGGGCGAGCGTTCCGACGCGCTGCACCGGTTCGCCTCGGTGCTCGCCGGCCACGCTGAGGACCTGGCGCGCGCCGAGTCCCTCCAGTGCGGCAAGCCGCTGAAGCTGACCCGCGAGTTCGACGTCCCCGGGACGATCGACAACACCTCCTTCTTCGCCGGCGCCGCCCGCCACCTCGCGGGGCAGTCGGCCGGCGAGTACTCCGGCGACCACACCTCCTACGTCCGCCGTGAGGCCATCGGCGTCGTCGGCTCCATCGCCCCCTGGAACTACCCCCTCCAGATGGCCGCCTGGAAGATCCTCCCGGCGATCGCCGCGGGCAACACCATCGTGCTCAAGCCCGCCGAACTCACCCCGCTGACCTCGCTCCTGTTCGCCCGGGCGGCCACCGAGGCCGGCATCCCCGACGGCGTCGTCAACATCGTCACCGGGACCGGGCGGGTGGCGGGTGAACACCTGGTCGGCCACCCCGACGTGGCGATGACGTCGTTCACCGGCTCCACCGCCGTCGGCAAGCGGGTCGCCGAGGTCGCCACCGCGACCGTCAAGCGGCTGCACCTGGAGCTGGGCGGCAAGGCGCCCCTGCTGGTCTTCGACGACGCCGACCTGGAGGCCGCCGCCAACGGCGCGGTCGCGGGCGCGCTCATCAACACCGGGCAGGACTGCACGGCCGCCACGCGCGCGTACGTGCAGCGGCCGCTCTACGAGGCGTTCGTCGAGCGGACGGCCGCGCTCATGGAGACGGTCCGGGTCGGCGACCCCTTCGCCCCCGGCACCGACCTCGGCCCGCTGGTCTCGCACCCGCAGCGCGACCGGGTCGCGGCCTTCGTCGACCGGGCGCGCGGCTACGCGCGCGTGGTGACCGGCGGCGAGGCGCCCCTGGGGGAGCTGAAGAGCGGCGCCTACTATCTCCCCACGCTGATTGCGGACGCGGCCCAGGACAGCGAGGTCGTCCAGTCCGAGATCTTCGGGCCGGTCCTGGTGGTCCTGCCCTTCGACGGCGACGACGAGGGCATCGCGCTCGCCAACGACACCCCCTACGGGCTGGCCGCCTCCGCGTGGACCCGGGACGTGTTCCGGGCGAACCGGGCGACGCGCGAGATCAAGGCCGGATGCGTGTGGATCAACGACCACATCCCGATCATCAGCGAGATGCCGCACGGGGGCTACAAGGCCTCCGGGTTCGGCAAGGACATGTCAGCGTATTCGTTCGAGGAGTACACCCAGGTAAAGCACGTTATGTTCGATAACACGGCGGTTGCCCGCAAGCCCTGGCACCGCACTGTCTTCGGGGACTCATAAAGCGACGACGACCGGCCGCCGACCACGGCCGTACCTCCCGAAAGGGCACCACGCGCATGGAGCAGTACGAGCCAGACCGCCTCAGCCCGGCCCACCTGGCCGCCATACGGCGCAGCCTGCGCAACGGCAGGGCGGCCATGACCCGCCGGTCCGTGCTGCGCGCCTCCGCCGGCGGCGCGCTCACCCTGGGCGGCCTCGGCGCGCTGAGCGGCTGCGGCATCCCCGCCGCCGGCAAGTCCCAGGGCGGCGTCTCCGCCGACGACCACTCGGCGAAGGAGAAGGTCGTCAAGTTCTCCAACTGGCCGGAGTACATCGACGTCGACGACAGCGGCAAACGCCACCCCACGCTGGACACGTTCCGCAAGCGGACCGGCATCGCGGTCACCTACACCGAGGACATCAACGACAACGACGAGTTCTTCGGCAAGATCCAGCCGCAGCTCGCCGCCGGCCAGGACACCGGCCGCGACCTCATCGTCCTCACCGACTGGCTGGCCGCCCGCATGATCCGGCTCGGCTACGTGCAGAAGCTGGACGCCTCCCACCTGCCCAACGCCTTCGCCAACCTGTCGGACCAGTTCCGCAGCCCCGACTGGGACCCGGGCCGCGCCTACTCCTACCCCTGGCAGGGCATCTCGACGGTCATCGCCTACAACAAGAAGGCGCTGAACGGCGTCGAGGTGAAGTCGGTCTCCGACCTGCTGGACACCCCGGCGCTCAAGGGCCGGGTCGGCCTGCTCACCGAGATGCGCGACACCGTCGGCATGACGATGCTCGACATGGGCAAGGACCCGGCGAAGTTCACCGACGACGACTACGACGCCGTCCTCGCCCGCATCCAGAAGGCCGTCGACAAGGGGCAGATCCGCCGCTTCACCGGCAACGACTACACGTCCGACCTGAGCAAGGGCGACCTGGCCGCCTGCGTCGCCTGGGCCGGCGACATCGTGCAGCTCCAGGCCGACAACCCCGACATCGACTACGTCATCCCGGACAGCGGCTACATGACCTCGACCGACAACATGCTGATCCCCAACAAGGCGCGTCACAAGACGAACGCCGAGCGGCTGATCGACTTCTACTACCAGCCCGAACCGGCCGCCGAACTCGCCGCGTACATCAACTACGTGAGTCCGGTCGCGGACGTGAAGCCCTACCTCGCCAAGATCGACAAGTCGGCGGCGGACAATCCGCTGATCCTCCCCGACAAGGCCATGCAGGCCAAGTCCCACGCCTTCCGCTCCCTGAGTGCGAAGGAAGAGACCGCCTACCAAGCGAAGTTCGCGAAGCTGACCGGGGCGTGACGAGATGAAGACCAACGACAGCGGCAGCGGCGACGTCCGGCTGACCGGCATCAGCAAGACCTACGGCTCCTTCACCGCCGTCCACCCGCTCGACCTGACCGTCCCGCAGGGCTCCTTCTTCGCCCTGCTCGGCGCGTCCGGCTGCGGCAAGACCACCACCCTGCGCATGATCGCCGGCCTGGAGGAACCGTCCTCCGGGACCGTCCACCTCGGCGACCTCGACGTGACGGCCCTGCCGCCCTACAAGCGCCCGGTGAACACCGTCTTCCAGTCCTACGCCCTCTTCCCGCACCTCGACATCTTCGAGAACGTCGCCTTCGGTCTGCGCCGGCGCGGCATCAAGAGCGTGAAGAAGCAGGTCGAGGACATGCTGGAACTCGTCCAGCTCGGCGAGCAGGCCCGCAAGAAGCCGCACCAGCTCTCCGGCGGCCAGCAGCAGCGCGTCGCCGTGGCCCGCGCCCTCATCAACCACCCCAAGGTGCTCCTGCTCGACGAGCCCCTCGGCGCCCTCGACCTCAAGCTGCGCCGCCAGATGCAGCTGGAACTCAAGCGCATCCAGACCGAGGTCGGCATCACCTTCGTGCACGTCACCCACGACCAGGAGGAGGCCATGACCATGGCCGACACCGTCGCGGTGATGAACGCGGGCCGCGTGGAACAGCTGGGCTCCCCGGCCGACCTCTACGAGAACCCGCACACCACGTTCGTCGCCAACTTCCTGGGCACCTCCAACCTCATCGAGGCCGAGGTCGACTCCCGCAGCGGCGAGGACATCGTCCTGAAGGCGGGCGGCGGCAAACTGGTGCTGCCCCGGGCGCGCTGCTCCGCGCCCACGACGACCGGCGGCAGGGTGCTGGTCGGCGTGCGCCCGGAGAAGATCTCCCTCAGCCACGCCGACGACGCGGGCGAGATCCCCGAGGGCCGCAACCGCATCACCGGGAAGATCGCCGACTCCTCGTTCATCGGCGTCTCCACCCAGTACGTCATCGACAGCGCGGTCTGCCCCGAGTTCGAGGTGTACGCGCAGAACATCGACCGGGACGCCCGCCTCGTGCCCGGCGCCGACGTGGTCCTGCACTGGAACCCGGCGCACACCTTCGGCCTGGACGCGGCGCAGGACATCGACGCCGGCGTCCAGGAAGAGGCGGCGGTCTGAGATGGCGACGCTCACCGAGGCGCCCCCGCCTCTGTCCCCGACGGCGCCGGCGAAGAAGCCCCCGCGCAAGCGCGGCCGTCTGACGCCGTACTGGCTGCTGCTGCCCGGCCTGCTCTGGCTGGTCGTGTTCTTCGCGCTGCCGATGATCTACCAGGCCTCCACGTCCGTGCAGACGGGTTCCCTGGAGCAGGGCTACAAGGTCACCTGGCACCTCGCGACCTACTGGGACGCCCTCAGCGCGTACTGGCCGCAGTTCCTGCGGTCGGTGCTCTACGCGGGCGCCGCCACGGTCCTGTGCCTGGTGCTCGGCTACCCGCTGGCCTACCTGATCGCCTTCCGCGCCGGGCGCTGGCGCAACCTGATCATGATCCTGGTGATCGCGCCGTTCTTCACCAGCTTCCTGATCCGCACCCTCGCCTGGAAGACGATCCTCGCGGACGGCGGCCCCGTCGTCGGCGCCCTGAACACCCTGCACGTCCTCGACGTCACCAGCTGGCTCGGCTGGACGGCCGGGGACCGCGTCCTCGCCACCCCGCTCGCGGTCGTCTGCGGTCTGACGTACAACTTCCTGCCGTTCATGATCCTTCCGCTGTACTCCTCGCTGGAGCGCATCGACGGACGGCTGCACGAGGCGGCGGGCGACCTCTACGCCCGGCCGTCCACCGTCTTCCGCAAGGTCACCTTCCCGCTGTCGATGCCGGGCGTGGTCTCCGGGACGCTGCTGACCTTCATCCCCGCGTCCGGCGACTACGTCAACGCCGAACTCCTCGGCTCGACCGACACCCGCATGATCGGCAACGTCATCCAGACGCAGTTCCTGCGCGTGCTGGACTACCCGACGGCCGCGGCCCTGTCCTTCATCCTCATGGCCGCGATCCTCTTGATGGTCACCTTCTACATCCGCAGGTCCGGGACGGAGGATCTGGTCTAAATGCCCTTCGTCAACTGGCTCAAGCGCCATTTCGTGGTCATCGCGGGACTGCTCACGCTCGCGTACCTCCTCCTGCCCAACGTCGTCGTCACCGTGTTCTCCTTCAACAAGCCGAAGGGCCGCTTCAACTACGAGTGGCAGCAGTTCTCCACGGACGCCTGGAAGGACCCGTGCGGAGTCGCCGGCATGTGCGGCTCGCTCTCGCTCAGCCTCCAGATCGCCGTCTGGGCGACCTTGGGAGCCACCCTCCTCGGCACGATGATCGCCTTCGCGCTGGTGCGCTACCGCTTCCGCGCGCGGGGCGCCGTCAACTCGCTGATCTTCCTGCCGATGGCCATGCCCGAGGTCGTCATGGCGGCCTCGCTGCTCACCCTGTTCCTCAACCTGGGCGCTCAGCTGGGCTTCTGGACCATCCTCATCGCCCACATCATGTTCTGCCTGAGCTTCGTAGTGACGGCGGTGAAGGCACGCGTGATGTCGATGGACCCGCGTCTCGAACAGGCCGCCCAGGACCTCTACGCCGGTCCCGCGCAGACGTTCCTGCGGGTCACCCTGCCGATCGCGGCTCCCGGCATCGCCGCCGGCGCGCTGCTCGCCTTCGCCCTCTCCTTCGACGACTTCATCATCACCAACTTCAACGCGGGCTCCACCGTCACCTTCCCCATGTTCGTCTGGGGTTCGGCACAGCGCGGGACGCCCGTCCAGATCAACGTCATCGGCACGGCCATGTTCCTCGTCGCGGTGGCCCTCGTCCTGACGTCGATGGTCATCGGCAACCGCCGCAACAAGCAGAAGGCGTGAGCCTGCGCAGCATTCCGTAGGGAGTTGACATCATGGCCCCGAGCGCCATGAACCGGTGGACCGCTTCTCTGTCCGACGCCCAGCCCGTCCCGTACTGGCTGGAAGACCCGGGCCGTCCCCGTCCCGAGGCCGCGCTCACCGGCCCCGAGACCTGCGACCTGCTGGTCGTCGGCGGCGGCTACAGCGGTCTGTGGACCGCGCTCGTCGCCAAGGAGCGCGACCCGCGGCGCGACGTGGTGCTGGTGGAGGGTCGCGAGGCGGGCTGGGCCGCCTCCGGCCGCAACGGCGGGTTCTGCGCGGCCTCCCTCACCCACGGGCTGGCCAACGGGCTCACCCGCTGGCCGGACGAGATCCACCGGCTCCAGGAGCTGGGCATGCGCAACCTCGACGAGATCGAGGCGGCGATCGCCCGCTACGGCATCGACTGCGACTTCGAGCGCACCGGCGAGATCGACGTCGCCACCGAGGAGTACCAGGCGCGCGAACTGCGCCACTGGTACGAGGAGGTGGACCGGCGCGGCCTCGGCGAGGGCATCGAGTTCCTCGACGCCGACGCGGTGCGCGAGCAGGTCGCCTCGCCCACCTTCGAAGCCGGCCTGTACGACCGCCGGGGCGTCGCCATGCTCCACCCCGCCAAGCTGGCCTGGGGCCTCAAGGCCGCCTGTCTGCGGCTCGGGGTGCGCGTGTACGAGCACACGCCCGCGCTCGACCTGAAGCCGCACGGCGCGGCGATGGCCGTCCGCACCCCGTACGGGCGCATCCGCGCCCGGCAGGTCGCCCTGGGCACGAACATCTTCCCGAGCCTGGTGCGGCGGGTGCGGTCGTACACCGTGCCGGTCTACGACTACGCCCTGATGACCGAACCCCTGACCCCCGGACAGCTCGACTCGATCGGCTGGAAGAACCGGCAGGGGCTCGGGGATTCGGCCAACCAGTTCCACTACTTCCGGCTGTCCGCCGACAACCGGGTCCTGTGGGGCGGCTACGACGCCGTCTACCCCTACGGGGGCCGGGTCCGCGCCGAGTACGACGACCGTCCGCAGACGTACGCCAAGCTCGCCGAGCACTTCTTCGGCTGCTTCCCCCAGCTGGAGGACGTCCGCTTCTCCCACGCGTGGGGCGGCGCCATCGACACCTGCTCGCGCTTCTCGGCGTTCTTCGGCACGGCCCACCGGGGCAACGTGGCCTACGCGGCCGGGTACACCGGTCTGGGCGTCGGGGCCACCCGGTTCGGGGCCGAGGTGATGCTGGACCTGCTGTCGGGGGAGGGCACCGAGCGGACGGCGCTGGAGATGGTCCGCAGGAAGCCGCTGCCCTTCCCGCCCGAGCCGTTCGCCTGGACGGGCATCGCCCTCACCAAGTGGTCGCTGGCCAGGGCCGACGCCCACGACGGCCGGCGCAACCTGTGGCTGAGGACCATGGACCGGCTGGGCCTGGGCTTCGACAGCTGACCGGGACCGGTGACGGGCGGCCCGGTTCACTCCGACGGGTCGCCCGAACCCGCGTAATGCCGGGCGGGAACCCTCCTCTCCCCTGTGACGCGACCGCGTCCACGAGTGAAGGGGAGGTCTTCTCATGGCTGGGGCGAAGACGGCCGTCGAATGGCTGGCATCGGTCGCACCGGATCCCGAGGCGTGCCGCTGGGAATGGGAGCGCAGCCCTCTGGGGGTGGCGCTGCTGCCCGCCGGCCGGGCCTGGGACGTGCTCATCCTGCCGGGCGGGCTCGGCTATCCCACCCTCGACGTGCTCACCCGGATCCTCGACCGGCCGGGCCCGGTGCTCGTCGACTTCGGGGACGACCGCATGGGCTTCTTCGTGGCGCCCGGGACGGCCGCCCGCTGGCTCGGCACCGGCATCCGCACGGCCGGGCCCGGCACCTGGATCGTCGTGCCGTACCCGGGCCGCTCGACCGGCACCGTGCGCTGGCTGGTCCCTCCGGACGGCACCGGCACCCTGACCGACCCCGCGCTCCTGGAACTGGCGATGCACGAGGCGGCGGCGGCCCTGGCGGACGCAGGAGCGGACTGACCCGCGAGCGCCGGAGCGGGGTGCGCGGAGCGGGGTGCGCGGGGCCGGGCCCGGGGGACGCGGGCCGGGCCGCTGCACCTGCCGGGCGTCGGTCCGGGCGTCCGTCCAGGCGTCGGTCCGGGCGTCAGTCCGGTGACGTCGTCTTCAGGGCCAGCCACAGTTCCATGCGCACGTCCGGGTCGTCGAGGGAGCGGCCGAGGATCTCCTCCACCCGGCGCATCCGGTAGCGCAGGGTGTGGCGGTGGACGCCCAGGTCGGCCGCCGCCGCGTCCCACTGGCCGTGCCGGGACAGCCACGCCCGCAGGGAGGCCACCAGGTCGCCGCGGCCGGTCGCGTCGTGTTCGTACAGCGCCCGCAGCAGACCGTCCGCGAACGCCTTCACCGCGTCGTCCGCGAGCAACGGCAGCACCGAGCCCGCCGCCAGCTGCTCGTGCTCCACGAAGAACCGCCCCCGGCGCCGCGCCACGGACAGCGCCTGTTCCGCCTGCTTGTAGGCCGCCGCGGCCGCGATCGGCCCCGCCGGCGCCGACAGCCCCACCACCAGCTCGGGCTCGTCGCCCGGCCCGGCCGCGACGCCGTCGTCCGCCCCCGCGCCCTCCCGCGCCGTCGCGTACCGCGCGCACGCCGCAGCGGCCGCGCCCCCGTCCCTGACCAGCGCCGTCAGCCGGTCGCCCTCGGGGACCGCCAGCACCGCCTCACCGGCGCGGGCGGCGGCCGACTCGATCGCCTCCACCAGAGCGCCGAACGGGTCGCCGGCCGGCTGGACCGCGAGCGTCCCGCGCGCGGGCGGTCCCTCCACCGGGCCCGCGGATCCGCGCGCCGGCGGTTGCGGGTGCGCCCGCGAGGCAGCGGGCGCCTCGGCCACGATCACCCGGAAGGGGGCGTCGAGCAGATGCCCGTACAGGTCCCCGGCGACGGCCCGCGCGTGGTCGGGCTCGCCCGCCAGCAGCATGCGCAGCACCGCCGCGCCGATCCGCTGCTGGGCCGCGTGCAGCGGGCGCGAGCGCTCGGTGGTCAGCGTCAGCAGCGCGACCGCCGAGTGGACGGCGTACCGCTCGGCCGTGCCCAGGGCCGACGCGGTGCCGACGGCGAGCGCCGCGCGCGGGCGCCGCCCTGTGCCCAGGGAGTGCAGTTCGATCCGGTCGCCGTCGCGGCCGTCGTGCCCGGGACGGTCCGCCGTGCCGCTCCCGACCACCGCCGACGCGGGCGCCGGCCGCTCCCGCAGCCGCTCCACCTCCGCCGTCAGCCGCGCCGCCCGCCGGCCCGCCCACTCGGGCGCGGCCGCGACCACGGCGCCCGAGGCGTCGTACAGGGCCGCCCACCCGTCCACCTGCGCGGCGAGCGCGCCCAGCAGCCCTTCGGGGCCCTCGGTCAGCGCCTGCCGGGTCAGCTCCCGCTGGGCCGCGAACCCTGCCGTCACCGCCCGGTACTGGTCCGCCGCGATCGCCGCCGACACCGCCTTGCTGATGGCGAGGAACGGCGTGCGGCGCGGCACCTCCAGCAGCGGCAGGCCCTCCTCCCCGGCCGCGTCCAGCAGCGCCCCGGGGATCTCCTCGTAGTGGACGCCCACGGCGAAGCCCAGCCCGACCACCCCGGCCTTGACCAGCCGCCGCACGTAGCGCCGCATGGCCTCCGGGTCCTCGGCGTCCAGCTTGAGCGCCGTGATCAGCAGCAGCTCCCCGCCCTCCATGTAGGGCACCGGGTCCGCGAGTTCGCTGGCGTGCGCCCAGCGCACCGGGACGTCCAGGCGGTCCCCGCCCGCCCGCACGGTCAGCTTCAGCGCGGAGTGGTGGGCGAGCGAGGCGAGCGTGAGAGGCATGGGGCCTTCAGGTCGAGGGGACGAGCGATCGGCGGGGGCGTCGGCGACGCGATCTTTTGGCCGCTTCGTATGAAGGGCCACTGCCGATTCTGCCTCACCGTAAGGGCTCGCGGGCCGCGCTTCAGTCCCGCAGATCCACCAGCAGCGGCGGGGTGTGCTCGCCCCCCACGCTCGTCAGGGACAGCACCGCGTGTCCGGGCGGGACCTCGTGCGCCAGCTGCGACGCCGACCACCGCTCCCGCTCGACCTGGCGCACGGTCACCGCGTCCGTGGTCACCGCGTTGCCGGTGACCAGCTTGCGCAGCGCGTGGATGGCGCGGGTCATCGGCTGGTCGGCGAACACGGTGTGCTTGGCGACCTCCGTCGTCTCCACCCACTCCGTGCCCCAGGTCCGCGCGAACCGGCCGCCGTCCCAGGTGGTGATCCCGGAGAACGCCATCCGGCAGCCGACGGCCCCGTAGAGCGGCCCGTGCAGGGCCTCGGGGACGTCGCCGACGCTGCGCAGGGCGAGCACCACGCCCGCGTTCTGCGAGCGCAGCCGCTGAAGCCGGCGCACCGACCCGTCGGTGACGGCGCCGGCGGCGTCGTCCAGGACCAGACAGGCGAAGTGGTCGTGCCGCTCCCGCACGACGGTGAGGAACTGCGCGAGGACCAGCCGGGTGATCAGCCGGGCGGCCTCCTCGTGGCCGCGCTCGGGCAGGTCGATCCGCACCCGGAGCGGGTGGTGGGCGACGGCGCGCAGCGAGAACGTGCGGTGCGCGTCGTCGTCCGCGCCGAAGAACCCCGCGAACACCGGCCGGCTCAGCAGCGCCAGCCGGTCGGCGAGGGCGCGGCCCGGGTCGCCCGGCGTGCCCGTCTGGCGGACCCGCGCCTGAAGTTCGCGCCGCATCACCTCGTCCCCGGCCACCGCCTCGCCCAGCGCGGCCAGCGCCGCGGGCTCGCCCTCCAGCAGCTCGCGCAGCCCGGCGAGGGCGGGAAAGCGCCCGTACGCGGCGCGGTACGGGCCGAGCAGCTGCGCCAGCGCCGTGGCCGCGCCCTGGGCGCTCACCGAGTCCAGGTCGCCGACCAGCGCCTCGGCGAGGACGGCGGCCGCCTCGTCGGCGTCGTCGCAGCCCGCGTACGGGTCGAGGTCGTGCACCGACGAGGGGTCGCCGATCCGCACGACCACGTCGAACGCGGAGTCGGAGCCGAGCGGGCCGCCGCCGGGCGCGGACACCGCGACGACGGCGCACGACCCGGTCAGCGCCTGGAGGGCCAGCGCCTCGGTCAGCGGCCCGGTCAGCGTGCGCGTCTTGCCCGAGCCGGACGGCCCGACCGCCAGCAGGGAGGTGCCCAGCAGCTCCGGGCCGAGCGCGGCGCCCGTGTCGTGATAGGCGGGCGGGGTGCGCTCGGCGGCCACCCAGCGGCCGATGCGGACCTGCCCGGCGAGCAGGTCGTGCCGGGCCGTGCGACGGGGCAGGTCGCGGTCGCCGGAGGGATGCGTCCAGGCCGCGCCGCCCTGGCGCAGCACGGTCTCCCGGAAGTCCCCGAGCCCCGCGCTCCACGCCCGGCGCACCCGCGCGCAGTCCACGTCGTTCATCCGGCCCGCGGCGACCTCCCCGGCGAGCAGGTCGGCCGCCTCGTACTCACCGGCGTCGCGCAGCTCGGGCCACTGCGAGCGCGGCCGCTCGGCCGCCGGCACCGGGTGCGCGGGGTCCGCCTGCCGGGCGGCGAGCCGCTCCCGCGCGTAGGGCAGCCAGCCCCCGACCCGCGCGAACGGCCACACCACCAGCGCCGTGACGACGGCGTACAGGGCGTTCGTGAACAGCGGGGAGGCGAACAGCTCGTAGCCGCCGGAGATCAGCACGATCAGCGAGAACAGCGGGTCGACGACCGGCAGCGCGTCCCAGCCGACGCCGAAGGCGCCGGGGAAGACGAAGCTCAGCGCGGCCAGCGCGCCCAGCAGCGCGATCAGGGCCCGCGACGGCTGCGGACGGCGGCCGACGAAGTGCCGCACGACGTGCGGCCAGCTGCCCAGCCGGCCCATGGCATACAGCAGGACGGCGAAGAAGACGCCGTCGTAGACCACCCGCGCCTCGGCGCCGTCCATGGTCTTGGGGGAGGCGATCGTGCCGCCCCACCACCAGTCGCCGGGGGTGAACAGCCTCAGCAGGGTGAACTGGTAGGGCAGCGCGCCCCGCCGCCACAGGGACCACAGGACGAGCGCGATCACCAGCGGGACCAGCACGCCGACGACGGTCACCGGCGCGAGCCGCTCCGCAGCCCGCGGGGGCGCCGGCGGCCGGTGACCGAAGCGCCAGATCCCCGGCCGGGCGGCCGGGCGCGCCTCGTCCAGCCAGGCGGCGACGGCGGACGCGGCCCGCGGCGCGTGCTCGGCGGCCGGCGGCACGCCCGGCGCGCGGGCCGGCCGCGGCGGCGCCGGCGGGTGCGCGGGCCCCGCCGGGCGCGGCACAGGATCGGCATGCGTGCCCCGCGCGTCCTGGGTCCCGTCGCTGTCCATCGCCCTTGCCCCCTGACCAGCCGTTCCATCCGACATCAGCGAGTCAATCTAACGCCCCCGCAACGGGAGTTCACCGATTGCGCGGCCCGGCCCGGCCGCGTCGGCTCCCTTCGGCACTGTCCATCTCGGACAACCCGTCTCCCCGACACCGCCCACATGGAGCATGCCCACCCCCCGTCCGCCGTCCTAGCCTGCGAGAAAAGAGGGAAAGCGTCCGCAGAGACCCGTTCGCACAGATCCGTTCGCAGAACCACAGGAGCCCGTCATGACCGCCCTTCCGCAGGAGCGCCGCGTCGTCACCGCCATCCCCGGCCCGAAGTCGCAGGAGCTGCAGGCCCGCCGTACCGCCGCGGTGGCGGCCGGCGTGGGCTCGGTGCTCCCCGTCTTCACCACGCGCGCGGGCGGCGGCATCATCGAGGACGTCGACGGCAACCGTCTGATCGACTTCGGCTCCGGCATCGCGGTGACCTCCGTCGGCGCCTCGGCGGAGGCCGTCGTGCGCCGGGCCACCGCCCAGCTCGCCGACTTCACCCACACCTGTTTCATGGTCACCCCCTACGAGGGCTACGTGGCGGTCGCCGAGGCGCTCGCCGAGCTGACCCCGGGCGACCACGCGAAGAAGTCCGCGCTGTTCAACTCGGGCGCCGAGGCCGTCGAGAACGCCGTCAAGATCGCGCGTGCGTACACCAAGCGCCAGGCCGTCGTCGTCTTCGACCACGGTTACCACGGCCGGACCAACCTCACCATGGCCCTGACGGCGAAGAACATGCCGTACAAGCACGGCTTCGGGCCGTTCGCCCCCGAGGTCTACCGCGTCCCGGTCGCCTACGGCTACCGCTGGCCCACCGGCGCCGAGAACGCGGGCCCCGAGGCCGCCGCGCAGGCCATCGACGAGATCACCAAGCAGGTCGGCGCGGACAACGTGGCCGCGATCATCATCGAGCCGGTCCTCGGCGAGGGCGGCTTCATCGAGCCCGCCAAGGGCTTCCTGCCGGCCATCAGCGAGTTCGCCTCCGCCAACGGCATCGTCTTCGTCGCCGACGAGATCCAGTCCGGCTTCTGCCGCACCGGCCAGTGGTTCGCCTGCGAGGACGAGGGCATCGTCCCGGACCTGATCACGACGGCCAAGGGCATCGCGGGCGGTCTGCCGCTCGCCGCCGTCACCGGCCGCGCCGAGATCATGGACGCCGCCCACGCGGGCGGCCTGGGCGGCACCTACGGCGGCAACCCGGTCGCCTGCGCGGGCGCGCTCGGCGCGATCGAGACGATGAAGGAACTGGACCTCAACGGCCGGGCCAAGCACATCGAGAGCGTCATGAAGGGCCGCCTGGCGGCCATGGCCGAGAAGTTCGACGTCATCGGCGACGTCCGCGGGCGCGGCGCGATGATCGCGGTCGAGCTGGTCAAGGACCGCGCGACCAAGGAGCCGCACCCCGAGGCCACCGCCGCCCTCGCCAAGGCCTGCCACCAGGAGGGCCTGCTGGTCCTGACCTGCGGCACCTACGGCAACGTGCTGCGTTTCCTCCCCCCGCTGGTCATCGGCGACGACCTGCTCGACGAGGGCCTGGACATCATCGAGCAGGCTTTCGCGCGCATCTGAGCGGACCCCTCGCACACCTGTCTCCCGCGCCCGCAGAGCGTGTGAAGAAGGTGTGCGAGGAGGATGGCGGGACGGGATTCGGCCTGTCGCGGCGCCCGTCCCTGCCGTAGGTTCTCCCCAGATGAGAGATACACCCCGCCCACAGGGGACTGTGGACGGACACCGGGCCGCGGCCTCCCCAGCTTCGACCCGGTCGTGCCCTCGCGCACACAACCGGAGCTTCCGGCTTCGGAAATCTCCACACCGATCGGACGGTCGTCCGCCCCAAACCCCCCGGGGCGGCCGACGACCCGGTCCGGACGGCCACCCCTGAACCACCCCCCCCTGTTCCGGGGTGGCCGACCTCCTTCTCCGGCACGAAAACCGACGCGGACCACTGACACGGACCGCAGGCGAGACCACGAAAAGGGCTCCGGACACGTTCCGGGGCCCTTTCTCGTTCCCCTCCGGCCGGCGCGCTCGCCTGCTTCCCTTGGCCTCCGGCCCTTCCGCGCGGTCCCCTTCGGCGGCGGCCGGCCGGGCGCTCCTGACAAGCTGGGGGCCATGCCGTCCCGACCGAGCCGCGCCCTCCTCGGCCTCCTGCCGCCCGCCGTCCTCTTCGCGCTGATCACCTGGCAGGTGGCCGCCGACGGGCCGCTCATGGCCCGCGACGAGCGCCTCAGCCGCGCCCTGGTCCATCCCGGCCGGACCGGCGAGCTGCTGGCCGACCTGGGAAACGTGCAGATCGCGGTGCCGGTGCTGGTGCTGGTGGCGGGCTGGACGGCGTGGCGGGGCAGAGACGCGGGGCGCGCGCGGTGGTGGGCGCCGTCCGCCGCCGCGCTCTGTCTGATGGCGCTGGTGCCGCTGATCGTCGTCCCCCTGAAGGAGTGGATCGACCGGCCCGGCACGCCCGCCGTGCCGCCGGCCACCGGCTACTACCCCTCCGGGCACACGGCGACGGCGGCCGTCGCCTACGGCTCGGCCGTGCTGGTGCTGCTTCCCTGGCTGCGCACACCGCGCGCCCGCCGGGCGGCCGTCGCCGCGGGAGTGCTCCTGGTCCTGGCCGTCTCCTTCGGGCTGGTCCGGCGGGGCTACCACTGGCCGCTGGACGTCGTGGCGAGCTGGTGCCTCGGCGCGGTGCTGCTCGGCGCGCTGCGGCTCTTCCTGCGACGGGAACGGCGGCGCGAGGACCGACAGGAACGGGCGGGGGAGCGACACGGGGACGGTGGACCGGGGCGGCCGGGGCCGGGCGGGGAGCGGGACGTGGACGTGGAGGAGCGGCAACCGGAACCGCACCGGGACCGGGAGCGGGACCCGGACCGGGGGTGGCCGGCTCGGGAGCGGGGGGAGCCGGGCACGGGAGCGGGGGGAGCAGGGCGACCGCGCCAAAGCGGCGCACAACCGCCGGGCACCCGTACGACTCGGACAAGCGCCCGCCCGGCGTTCCGCCCCTACCGTGGAGCACGCACACCTCTTGACACCCCCTAAGCGGAAGGGCCGGGACCCGCATATGACTTCCCTCCACGCCTTCTGGCTCGCCGGCCGCCAGGTCACCGGCGAGGACAGCTTCGACGTGACCTCCCCCTGGGACGGCCGTCTCGTCGCCCGGGTCGGCGTGCCGACGGACGCCCAGGTCGAGGAGGCCGTGGCCGCCGCGTACGCCGTACGGGACGAGTTCGCCGCCACCCCCGCCCATGTGCGCGCCGCCGCCCTCGACCACGTCAGCAAGCGGCTCGCCGAGCGCACCGAGGAGATCGCACAGCTCATCTCCGCCGAGAACGGCAAGCCCGTCAAGTGGGCGCGGGGCGAGGTCGGCCGGGCCGTGTCGGTCTTCCGGTTCGCCGCAGAGGAGGCCCGGCGCTTCAACGGCGGCGAGGCCCAGCGCCTGGACACCGACCTCGGCGGCCAGGGGCGGCTCGCCCTCACCCGGCGCTTCCCGAAGGGCGTCGTGCTCGGCATCGCGCCGTTCAACTTCCCGCTGAACCTGTGCGCCCACAAGGTCGCCCCGGCGATCGCGGCCGGCACGCCGATCATCCTCAAGCCCGCCCCGGCGACCCCGCTGTCCGGCCTCATCCTCGGCGACCTGCTCGCCGAGACCGACCTGCCGGCCGGTTCCTGGTCGATCCTGCCCGTGGCCAACGACCGTATGCCCGCCCTCGTCCAGGACGAGCGCCTGCCGGTGATCTCCTTCACCGGCTCCGAGCAGGTCGGCTACGCGATCATGGACTCGGTGCCGCGCAAGCACTGCACCCTGGAGCTGGGCGGCAACGGAGCGGCGGTGGTCCTCGCGGACTACGCCTCCGACGCCGACCTCGACCGGGCCGCCGCCCGCATCGCGACCTTCTCCAACTACCAGGGCGGCCAGTCCTGCATCTCGGTGCAGCGGGTCATCGCGGACGCCTCCGTGTACGACCGGCTGCTGCCGCGCATCGTCGCCGCCGTCGAGGCCCAGGTCACCGGCGACCCCTCCGACGACGCCACCGACGTCGGCCCGCTGGTCAGCGAGGCCGCGGCCCAGCGCGTCGAGTCCTGGGTGGACGAGGCCGTCACCGCGGGCGCGAAGCTCCTCGCGGGCGGCAAGCGCGACGGCGCCTCCTACGCGCCGACCGTCCTCACCGACGTGCCCGCGGACACCACGATCGCGTGCGAGGAGGTCTTCGGACCGGTGCTCACCGTGCAGCGGGTGGACGGCGAGGCCGAGGCCTTCGCGGCCGTCAACTCCTCCAAGTACGGCCTTCAGGCGGGCGTGTTCACCCACGACCTCCAGGCCGCCTTCCGGGCCCACCGCGCGCTGGAGGTGGGCGGCGTCGTGATCGGCGACGTGCCCTCCTACCGCGCCGACCAGATGCCGTACGGCGGCGCCAAGCAGTCCGGGGTGGGCCGCGAGGGCGTCAGGTTCGCGATGGACGACTACACCTACGAGCGGGTGCTGGTCCTCACGGGCCTCGCGCTCTGAGCCGCTCGCCCTCGGGAGGCCGGATCCCGCTCCGCTGACCGGCTGACGGGAACGGTGCGCGCTCCGCGCGCCCGAAGGGGCCCGGCGCCGCTGCCTGCCGGCGCCGGGCCCCTTCCTGTCGTCGGCCTCGTCCGGACCCTCAACCGGAGAAGCCGACGTGCGCGAGCCGCAGCGGGCCGCGCAGTCCGAGGCGCAGGTCGTGGACGCCGCCGGCGACGAACGGCGCGTCCACGGTCACGTAGGAGTACGGGCCCGGCGTCGGCGTGCCGAGGGCCACGGTGGCGAGCACCGGGCCGCCGGCGAGGGAGAGTTCCACCGCGCCCTCGCCGGACGCCGTCACCGTCACGGCCGTCACCCCCGGCGTGCCCGCCTCCGCGCCCGTGCCGAAGTCGCAGGCGCGGTAGAGCAGTTCGCCCGCCCCGCGGCCGGCCGGGGTCACCGCGTCGCCCGACTCCTTCGTGCGGTCGACGATCTCGGTCCCGCTCTGCTCGTCGAAGTCGGCCGCCGAGAGCCCGTTCTCGCGCACCGCGCGCGGCGCCGACGGCTCGCCGTCGAGGACGACGGCCGTGCGCAGACGGACGTCCTCGCTGGACGCGCCGGCCTGCAGCTCGTACGGGCCAGGCTCCACCCGCAGCGCGCCCCGCGCCACGTCCCAGAAGGCGAAGGCGGACAGCGGCACGTCGAAGGCGACGTCCGCGCTCGCGCCGGGGGCCAGGGTGATCCGGCGGAAGCCCAGCAGCTCACGGCGCGGGCGGACGACCGACGGGTCGACGGCGCGGCTGTAGAGCTGGACGACCTCGTCGGCCGTCCGGTCGCCGGTGTTGGTCACCGTGCAGACCACGTGCGCCCGGCCGTCCGCCACCCGCGCCGTGAGACCGGCGTACGAGAACGTCGCGTAGGACAGGCCGTGCCCGAACGGGAACAGCGGGACGCCCTCGAAGTACAGGTAGGTCTGCCGGGTGCCGATCACGTCGTAGTCCAGCAGGCCGGGCAGGTCCGCGTCGTCGGCGTACCAGGTCTGCGGCAGGCGGCCGGCCGGGGAGACGTCGCCCGCCAGGACGCGCGCCAGGGCGGCGCCCGCGGCCTGCCCGCCATGGGCCGTCCACAGCGCCGCGGCCGTCGTTCCCGGGTCGAACGCGTACGGGTACGCCGACACCAGCACCAGCACCGTGCGCGCGTTCGCCGCCCGGGCCGCCGCCAGCAGCCGCTCCTGGTGGGCCGGGAGCCGCAGCGTGGTGCGGTCCTCGGTCTCCCGGCCGTTGATGTGCGGGTCGTTGCCGGCCACCACCACGACCACGTCGGCCCCGGCGGCGACCCGCGTCACCGCGCTCTCGCCGGATTCGACGACGACGACCTCGAAGACCTCGGGATCCGCCCCGTTCTCCTCCCGCGGCCCGGCAACCCGCAGGCCGTCGGCGGCGACACACACATGACGACCCGTGCCCAGGTGCAGCAGGAGGTGACCGTTCCCGTGGGGTTCGAGCCGGAACGTCTCCTGTACGACCCAGCCGCCGGGCTGGTCGGCGGAGGCCCGCAGCAGGCCGTCCTCGGCGACCGAGAGGTAGCGGCCGTCGGGGGCGCGCAGCGTCAGCACGCCCTCGCCCCAGTCCACCAGCGCCAGCTCCGTGCCCTCGGCGTCGGCGGTCAGCGGCGGCAGGTCGGTGCGGCCGGCCAGCAGCGCCGGGTCGAGCGCGCCCTGCGCGCCGCGCGCCCCGCCGGCCGCCTCGGGCGCGGCGGGGACCGTCAGGAACGTCCCCGCCGAGGTCTTCAGCAGGACCCGGTCCACCCCTTCGGCGAACGCGACCCGCTCGGCGCCGAACCGCTCGTACAGCCCCTCCAGGGGGGTCGAGCGGTGGATCAGCGTGCCGCTGTACCAGTCGGTCTTGCACTCGTCGGCGAGCAGTCCGACCACCGCGATCCGGGCGTCCGCGGCCAGCGGCAGCACCCCGTCGTTGCGCAGCAGCACGACCGCCTTCCCGGCGGCCTCACCGGCCAGCGCGCGGTGCTCGGGCGTGTCGAACGCACCGGTCCCCGCGTGCGGGTCGTCCCGCGGGTCGAACTCGCCGAGCCGGAAGCGGACCGAGAGCTGGCGGCGGACCGCCGCGTCGACGTCGGCCTCGGTCAGCAGCCCCCGCTCCAGCGCGCCCCGGACCCGGGCGGCGATCGTCGAGCCGTCGGTGCCGTGGTCGGTGAAGCTGTCCACGCCGGCCAGCAGCGAGGCCGCCGTCGCCTCCTCGTGGGTGTCGAAGTAGTGCTCGCTGTCGACCAGGTTGGACGGCGCGCCCGCGTCCGAGCAGACCAGCAGGTCCTCGTCGGTCCAGGCCCGCAGCTGCTCGCGCAGATACGGCGAGACATGGTTCGGGCGGCCGTTGACCAGGTTGTACGCGGGCATCACACCCGCCACCGCGCCCGCCTCGACGGTGTCGCGGAAGGCGCGCAGATCGTACTCGTGCAGCACCCGGGGGCGCACCGAGGACGAGGTGACGGCCCGGTCGGTCTCGTTGTTGTGCGCCAGCCAGTGCTTGAGGACGGGGGCCGTGCGCCAGTACGTCGGGTGGTCCCCGCGCAGGCCGTGGGTGTACGCCGTGGCGATGGCGGAGGTCAGCTTCGGGTCCTCCGAGTAGCCCTCCTCGTTGCGGCCCCACAGCGGGTGGCGCAGCAGGTTGACGGTGGGCGCCCACACGTTCAGACCGACGCGCTCGTCGAGGGCGCGCATCGCCCGGACCTCCCTGGACACCGCCTCGCCGACCCGGCGCACCAGGTCGGTGTCCCAGGTCGCGCCCAGCCCCACGGCCTGCGGGAACACCGTCGCCGGGCCCATCCACGCGACGCCGTGCAGCGCCTCCTGGCCGGTGCGGAACGCGGCCACCCCGAGCCGCTCGACGGCCGGGGCGAACTGGTGCAGAAAGGAGACCTTCTCGTCCGGGGTCAGCCGGGACAGCAGGTCGTCGATGCGCTTCGCGAACGGCAGCCGCGCATCACGGAAGGGCGGCGCGGGCGGCGGGTGTGCGGTCACGTGGGGTTCCCTTTGCGGTGGAGCGGGCTGGCTCTTTCGAAGCGCTTCGATGCTCAGTCGGCACACCGCTGGGTGTCAAGGGACCTCACGCATATTTCAAGGCGTGCATACGAACAGGTCACCCGCGATACGGCGGAGGAATCTTGGGAACGACCCTTGTGCACCCCGGGGTGTTCACTTAACCTCGCAGCAACATCGAAGCGCTTCGACTGGAAAGCCCCAGCACACGGGGCCGCAGGAACCGCTTCGGCTCAGCCAGTTCCACTCGAGACACCGCAGCCGACGGCCACCGCCGGGTGTCCTGGTGCGCCATGAAGGGTTGACGCAATGACGCCGAACGCCGCTTCCGCCTCCTCCGGACCGAGCCGGAGAAGCTTCCTCGCCTCCACGGCGGTCGCCACCGCAGCAGTCGCCGGCGGGATGCCGCTGCTGGCCGCGTGCGGCGGGTCGGACGGCGGGTCGCGCGAGGGGACCACGTCGGGCAAGGACGCGAAGAAGATCCTGCCCGCCTACGTGGCGAGCAACGTGGTGACGCCGGACATCCCGGCCAAGAACGGCTCGGCGATGGGGTTCACCGGCAAGCTGGACCTGGCGACGCTGAAGGAATCGGTGCCGAAGAAGCTCGGCAAGGGCGGCAAGGTCACGATCATGTCGCCGTTCTGGGGCTCCCCGCCCAAGGGCACCAACGCCTACTACAAGGGGATGAACGACCTCATCGGCGTCGACGTCGTCTGGCAGAACCAGGACGGCAACACCTACGACCAGAAGCTCGGCGCGGTCCTCGCCTCCAGCGACGTGCCGGACGTGGTGGTCGTCCCCGGCTGGAACATGGGCGGCAAGATACCCAGCGCCATCCTCAGCAAGTTCGCCGACCTGGGCCCCTACCTGTCCGGCGACAAGGTCAAGGAGTACCCGAACCTCGCGGCGATCCCCACGGACGCCTGGCAGCGCTCCATCTTCGGCGGCAAGCTGCGCGGCCTGCCGATGCCCGCGCCGTACGTCACGAGCATCGTGCCCCTCTACCGCAAGGACATCTTCGACAAGGAGGGCTACGACGTCCCGCGCTCGGCGGACGAGTTCATGGCCCTGGCCAAGGAGATCACCAACGCCAAGGCCAAGCGGTGGGCGTGCCTGGACATGAAGTGGACCGCCTGGCAGATGTTCGGCGTGCTCTCCGGCAGCGAGAAGCCGCTCGGCTGGAACCTCGTCGACGGCAAGCTCGTCAACCGCATCGAGACCGACGAGTACCTCGAGGCACTGGAGTGGACCCGCAAGCTGTTCGCCGCCAAGGTGGTGCACCCCGACGGCGAGCTGGGCAAGACGGCCCCCGACCCCGGCCCGAAGTTCGCCGCGGGCGAGTTCCTTATCTACGCCAACAACATCAGCCAGTGGTGGGGCCGCACCGCCGAACAGGCCACTCAGAACCCCCAGTTCAAGATCTGGGGGATGCCCGTCTTCGCACACGACGGCGGCGACCCCCACCTCTGGGCCGAACAGCCGGCCGGCATCTTCGCCTTCGTCAACAAGAAGGCGTCCGAGTCGGTCGTCCGTGACGTGCTGGCCGTGGCCAACGTCACCGCCGCGCCGTACGGCACCAAGGAGTACATGATGACCAACTACGGCGTGGAGGGAACCCACTACACCGTCAAGGACGGCGTCCCGGTCAAGACCGACCAGGGCAACAACGAGGTGTCCAACGCGTACGTCATGGTCGCGAGCCCCGCCGCCACCATCGCGCACCCCGACTTCCCCGAGGTCGCCAAGGCGCAGGTCGAGTGGCAGCAGCGGGCGGGCGGCTTCACCAAGAAGTCCGCCTTCTACGGCATGCAGATCACCGAGCCGGCCCGTTACACCAACCTCTCCAACGACTTCGAGCAGTTGGAGGACGACGTCACCCGCGGTCGCAGGAAGATCAGCGACATGCAGCAGGCCGTCTCCGACTGGAAGAGCAAGGGCGGCGACAAGCTGCGCGACTGGTACCAGAAGCTGCTCGACGACAACGGTCCGGCGGCGGGCTGACCGGCAGCGAGGCGAGGAGAACGGCCGTGTCCCACAGCACGGTGCCTCGAAGCGGGGCCAAGACGACGACAGCCGGACCGGCGAAGATCCCTGCGCCCTCGGGCGGCGACACCGGCGGACAGAAGAAGAGACCCGCCGAGAAGCTGAGTCTGCGGCTGCGGCTGCGGCGGGACCGGACCCTCATCCTCATGACCCTGCCGGCCCTCGTGCTGCTCCTGGTCTTCAACTACCTGCCGATCCTGGGCAACATCGTCGCCTTCCAGGACTACGACCCGTACATCAGCGACAACGGCATCGTCTCGATGCTGCACAGTCCCTGGGTGGGCCTGGAGAACTTCCAGCGCATCTTCGAGGACTCGGCGTTCTGGAACGCGGTGCAGAACACCCTGGTCCTCTTCTTCCTCCAACTCGTGCTGTACTTCCCGATCCCCATCGCCCTCGCCCTCGTGATCAACAGCGTGGTCAGGCCGAGGGTGCGGGCGCTCTCGCAGGCGATCCTCTACCTGCCGCACTTCTTCTCCTGGGTGCTGGTCATCGCCGTGTTCCAGCAGCTGTTCGGCGGCGCGGGCATCCTGTCGCAGCTCCTGCGCCAGCACGGCTACGACGGCCTCGACATCATGACCGACCCGGACACCTTCAAGTTCCTCGTCACGGCGGAGAGCGTGTGGAAGGACGCGGGCTGGGGGATCATCGTCTTCCTCGCCGCGCTCTCCTCCGTCCCGACGGATTTGTACGAGGCCGCCGCGATGGACGGCGCCGGGCGCTGGCGCCGCATGTGGCACGTGACGCTGCCCGCACTGAGGCCCGTGATCGCGCTGCTCCTGGTGCTGAGGGTGGGGGACGCGCTGACGGTCGGCTTCGAACAGATCCTGCTGCAACGTGACGCGGTCGGACCAGGAGCCTCGGAGGTGCTGGACACCTTCGTCTGGTGGAACGGCGTGCGCAACCAGGACTTCGGATACGCGGCCGCCGCGGGTCTGATCAAGGGCGTCGTCAGTCTCGGACTGGTCCTCGCCGCGAACAAGGTGGCCCATCTCATGGGCGAGCAGGGGGTGTACAAGAAGTGAGCACGGTCCTCGACAAGACGGCGGCGGTCCTCGGCAGGGCGACGGCGGACCGGCCCGGCCGGTGGGCGGCCCCGCCCCGTCCGGCCTGGGAGGAGGAGCCCGGCAGGGCGGGTCTCGCGGGCAAGGGACTCGTCCTCGCGCTCGCCTGCTTCGGCATCGTCTTCCCCATCTGGATCGTCGTCGTCACCAGCCTCTCCTCGCGCAGGACGATCGACGAGGCCGGCGGCCTGGTGATGATCCCCAAGGGCATCACCTTCGTCGCCTACCAGGAGCTGCTCAGCGGCGGCCAGGTCACCCGCGCCGCGGTGATCAGCGTCCTGATCACCGTCGTCGGCACCCTCTTCTCGATGAGCGTCTCCGTGCTGTGCGCCTACGGGCTGTCCCGCTCGGGCTCGCTGGGGCACCGCTGGATCCTGATGGTCCTGCTGGCGACGATGTTCTTCAGCGCCGGCCTGATCCCGACCTACCTGCTGGTGCAGTCCCTCGGCCTGACGGACACCTACCTCGCGCTGATCCTGCCGAGCGCGATCAGCGTGTTCAACATCCTGGTCCTGCGCGGCTTCTTCACGGGCATCTCGCAGGAACTCATCGACAGCGCCCGCATCGACGGGGCCGGGGACTTCCGCATCCTGTGGCAGATCGTCATGCCCCTGTCGCGGGCGGTGCTGGCGGTCATCACGCTCTTCTACGCCGTCGGCTACTGGAGCGCCTGGTTCAACGCGTCGCTGTACCTGAACGACCAGGACATGATGCCGTTGCAGAACGTCATGATCCAGCTGGTGCAGAAGCAGGAGGCCCCGGTCGGCCTGGGCCAGGCCATCAAGACCGGGCAGCTGTCGGGCCTCGCCGTGCAGATGGCCGTCATGGTGATGGCGCTGCTGCCGGTGGCCGTGCTCTCCCCGTTCGTCCAGAAGCACTTCAAGAAGGGCATGCTCACCGGCGCGGTGAAGGGCTAGGGCGTGCCGGGCGTCGCGAGCCGGTGCACCCCACCGGTCACGGCGCCGACGGCGCCCACACGGCGGAGCCGCACACCGCCGCGGTTCCCGCCCGGGGGGCACTCCCGCACCGCCGGTCCACGCGTCCCGTGGGTGCGGAGCCGCACACCTGCGCGGCACGCGCTCCCGGCAGCCCCCCACACGCGAGCCCGGAGCCGCACATCACAGCGGCGCCACGGTGATGTGCCGACGCACGTCCCGCCAGCCGGCACCCCCGTCCAGTCCCCGAACCGAGCCCCGGCAGCCCCGGACCGAGCCCCGGCAGCCCCGGACCGAGCCCCGGCAGCCCCGGACCGAGCCCCGGCAGCCCCGGACCGAGCACCCCGGAAGCCCCCCGACCCGCGACCCCACCTGCGAGGTACCCCATGTCCGTCTCCCCGCTCAGCCGCCGCAGCGTCCTCGCCGGCACCGCTGCCGCCGCCGCGCTCACCGCGCTCCCGGCGGTGCAGGGGCGCGCCGACGCGGCCGAAGCCGCCACCGCGACCGCCGGTGGCACCGCCGCGCCCACCTACCGGTGGCGCAACGCCGTCATCGGCGGCACCGGATTCGTCACCGGCGTCCTCTTCCACCCCGCCGTGCGCGGTCTCGCCTACGCCCGCACGGACATCGGCGGCGCCTACCGCTGGGACGACCGGACCGCCCGCTGGACCCCCCTCACCGACCACCTCGGCTGGGACGACTGGAACCTGCTCGGCGTGGAGGCGATGGCCGTCGACCCCGCGCATCCGAACCGCCTCTACCTCGCCCTCGGCACCTACGCCCAGTCCTGGGCGGGCAACGGCGCGGTCCTGCGCTCCGAGGACCGCGGCGCCACCTGGGCCCGCACCGACCTGACCGTGAAGCTCGGCGGCAACGAGGACGGCCGGGGCACGGGCGAGCGGCTGCTGGTCGACCCGCGCGACAGCGACACCCTGTGGCTCGGCACCCGCCACGACGGCCTGCTGAGGTCGACCGACCGGGGCGCGACCTGGGCGGCCGCGGCCGGATTCCCCGCGACGCCGTCCGCCGCCGGGCAGGGCGTCACGCTCCTCGTCGCCGCCGGCCGCGTCCTCTACGCGGGCTGGGGCGACTCCGACGGCACGACGGCCAACCTGTACCGCACCACCGACGGCGGCACCTGGCGGGCCGTGCCCGGTCAGCCCGCCGGCGCGAACGCCAAGGTGCCGATCCGGGCCGCCTACGACCGCCACACCCGCGAGCTGTACGTGACGTACGCCGACGCGCCCGGACCCAACGGGCAGTCGGACGGCAGCGTCCACAAGCTGGCCACGGCCACCGGCAGATGGACCGACGTCACCCCCGCCGCGCCCGGCGGCACGACGAGCGACGGAGGGCGGGACTCGTTCGGCTACGGCGGGGCGGCCGTCGACGCGCGGCGGCCCGGCACCGTCGTCGTCTCCACGAACAACCGCTGGTCGGCCGTCGACACCCTGTTCCGGACCACGGACGGCGGCCGCACCTGGACGTCCCTCAAGGACTCCGCGGTCCTCGACGTGTCCGAGACCCCGTTCCTCACCTTCGGCGCCGACGAGCCCAAGTTCGGCTGGTGGATCCAGGCCCTCGCCGTCGACCCCCACGACTCGAAGCACGTCGTGTACGGCACCGGCGCCACCCTCTACGGCACCCGGGACCTGAAGCACTGGGCCCCGCAGATCCGCGGCCTGGAGGAGACCTCCGTGCGCCTGCTGATCTCGCCCCCGACCGGCGAGGCGCACCTGCTCAGCGGCCTCGGGGACGTCGGCGTCATGTATCACGAGCGGCTCACCGCCTCACCCTCGCGCGGCATGGCGGCAAACCCCGTGTTCGGAACGGCGACCGGCCTCGCCCAGGCCGCCGCCCGACCGTCGTACGTCGTACGCACCGGCTTCGGCGACCACGGAAACGGCGCTTCCTCCCATGACGGCGGGAAGACCTGGGCGCCCTTCGCCGCCCAGCCCGCGATCGCCAAGGACGCCCCCGGCCCGATCGCGGCCAACAGCGACGGCAGCGTGCTGCTGTGGTCCTTCGTGCACTGGGACGGCACCAAGTACCCCGCCCAGCGCTCCACCGACAACGGCGCGACCTGGTCCGAGGTCGCCTCCTTCCCCAAGGGCGCCACCCCGCTCGCCGACCCGGCCGACCCGGCGCGCTTCTACGCCTACGACACCGACACCGGCACCCTGTTCGCCAGCACCGACCACGGCCTCACGTTCACCGGGCGCGCGGGCGGACTGCCGTCCGGGGACAGCCAGTTCCAGCTCGCCGCCGCCCCGGGCCGGTCCGGCGACCTGTGGCTGAGCGCCAAGGGGAACGGGCTCCACCGGTCCACCGACGGCGGGGCGACCTTCACCCGGCTGACCAGCTGCTGGGCCTCCCACACCCTCGCCTTCGGCAAGGCGGCCCACGGCGCCGCGTACCCGGCGATCTACATGGTCGGCTCGACGGATACGATCACCGCCGTGTACCGCTCCGACGACGGCGCTCAGACCTGGACGCGGATCAACGACGACAGGCACCAGTGGGGCTGGACCGGCGCGACGATCGCCGCCGACCCGCGGCTGTACGGCCGCGTCTACATCGCCACCAACGGCCGGGGCATTCAGTACGGGGAGCCCGTCTGATGCCGAACCTGGGCGACGCCACCCGCGGCCGGATCCTCTTCGGCGGCGACTACAACCCCGAGCAGTGGCCCGAGAAGACCTGGCACGAGGACGTCCGGCTGATGCGGGACGCCGGCGTCAACTCCGTCACGCTCGGCGTCTTCTCCTGGTCCCGGCTCGAACCCCGGCCCGGAGCACGGGAGTTCGGCTGGCTGGACACCCTGATGGACCTGCTGCACGACAACGGCGTCGGCGTCGTCCTGGCCACCCCCACCGCCTCGCCGCCGCCCTGGATGGGCCGGCTGCACCCCGAGACCCTGCCCCGCACCGAGGACGGCCGCACCGAGTGGTGGGGCGGCCGCCAGCACTTCTCGCACTCCAGCGCCGTCTACCGCCGGTACGCCGCCGCCATCACCGAGGATCTGGCCGCCCGCTACGGCGGCCATCCCGCCCTCACCATGTGGCACATCAACAACGAGTACTGCACCTTCGACCACGGGGACGAGGCCGCCGCCGCGTTCCGCCGCTGGCTGCACGAGAGGTACCGCACCCTCGACGCCCTCAACACCGCCTGGGGCACCGCGTTCTGGTCCCAGGACTACGACACCTGGGACGGCGTCCTGCCCCCGCGCACCCCGCACTACCTGAAGAACCCGACGCAGGTGCTCGACTTCCGGCGCTTCACCTCCGACATGCTCCTGGAGTGCTACCGCGCCGAACGCGACATCGTCGCCCGGCACACCCCGCACCTGCCGGTCACCACCAACTTCATGCCGCTGTGGATCGGCCAGGACGCCTGGCGCTGGGCCGAGGAGGAGGACGTCGTCTCCGTCGACCTCTACCCCGACCCCCGCGACCCCTACGGCGCCCAGCACGCCGCCATGGTCCAGGACCTGACCCGCTCCCAGGCGCGCGGACCCTGGATGCTGATGGAACAGGCCGCCGGACCGGTCAACTGGCGCGGCGTCAACCACCCCAAGCCGCGCGGCATGAACCGCCTGTGGTCCCTCCAGGCGGTCGCCCGCGGCGCGGACGCCGTCTGCTACTTCCAGTGGCGGCAGTCCCGGCAGGGCGCGGAGAAGTTCCACTCCGGGATGGTCAGCCACGCCGGCGAGGAGGGCCGCACCTTCCAGGAGGTCAAGCAGCTCGGCGCCGACCTCGCGAGACTCGGCCCGCACACGGCCGGCCGGCACATCACCGCCGAGGTCGCCGTGCTCCACGACTGGCACGCCTGGTGGGCCGGCGCCCAGGACGCCCGCCCGTCCGCCGAGGTCGACCTGCCGGCCGTCCTCACCGCCTGGCACCGCGCCCTGTGGGAGAACAACCTCACCGCCGACTTCGCCCACCCCGGGCACGACCTGTCCGGCTACCGCATGGTCCTCGTCCCGCAGCTGTACGCCCTCACCGACGCGGCGATCGACAACCTCCTCGGCTACGTCCGCGGCGGCGGCGTCCTCGTCTGCGGGTTCCTCACCGGCGTCGCCGACGAGGACGACCGGGTGCGCGAGGGGGGCATGGACGCCCGGCTGCGCGAGCTGTTCGGCATCCGCGTCCTGCACGAGTGGTGGCCGCTGGACGCGGGGGAGAGCGTGGAGACCGACGGCTTCGACGGCGTCCTGTGGTCCGAGGAACTGGAGCCGGCCGCCGACGCCCGCGTCGAGGCCGTCTACCGGAGCGGCGAGCTGGAGGGCATGCCGGCCGTCCTGCGCCGGGACCGCGCCTGGTACCTGTCCACCCTCCCCGAACCGGGCGCCTTCCGCAGCCTCCTCGCCCGGATCGCCGCCGAGGCGGGCGTGCGGCCCGTCCTCGAAGGCCTCCCGCCCGGCGTCGAGGCCGTCCGCCGCGGCGACCTGCTCTTCCTGCTCCACCACGGCCGCGAGCCCGTGGCCGTCCCCCTCGCGGGGACCCACCACGAGCTGCTGACCGGCACGACGGTCACGGACGAGGTCCGACTGGGCCGCCACGGCGTGGCGGTGCTGCGCCCATGACCACACCGCCCACCCCTCCCTCCCGTCCGGCCGAGCCCGCCCCTCCCGGCTTCGGCGGCGCCGAAGGCCCCGTGCACGGAACCTGGGAACACCGGCCCGCCGCCCGCTGGGAGGACGCCTTCCTCAGCGGCAACGGCCGGCACGGCGCCCTCGTGTTCGGCGACCCCCACGACGAACGGGTCGTCGTCACCCACCACGCCCTGGTCCGCCCCAACGGCTCCGAACACGCCCGTCCGCCCGAGCTGGCCGACGAACTCCCCGCGTTGCAGGACGCGTTGCTCGCCGGGGACAGGACGGCCGCCGAGAGCTTCACCGACCACCGCCCGCTGCGGTGGGTCCAGCCCTTCCACCCGGCCTTCCGGACGAGCGTGCGCCGCACGCCCTCGCACGGGTCGCGCCGCGACGGCGCACTCCTGCGGTCCGTCGACTTCACCACCGGCGAGACCGTCGCGAGCCGTGCGGACGCCACCGGCCGGGTGTTCGTCTCCCGTGCCGACGACGTGATCGTCCACCAGGTCACCGGGCTCGACGTGGACATCGCGCTCGACCACCGGCTCCCCGGCGCCCCCACCGGCCTCGCCGTCGGTCACAGCGCCGTCCGCACGCCGTCCGGGGCCCTGCTCACCCTGCGCGCCCGCTACCCGGACAGCGACCGCTCCTACACCGGCGTCACCCTCGTCGTCGCCACCGGCGGCCGCGCCGACCTCACCCTGCCCGGCGTGCGGGTCACCGGCGCCACGTCGGTGCTCCTGCTGACCCGGGTGCGCCGGCACACCGGCGAACTCGACGTCCTCGCCGAGCGGCACGCCCTGGACCGGCTGCCGCACTCCTACGACGAACTGCTCGAACGCCACCTCGCCCGGCACCGCACCGCCTACCGCCGCGTCACCCTCGACCTGCGCGCCGACCCGGCCGAACGCGCCCTGACCGGCTCCGAACTGCTGGCGCGCCCGCGCAGCCCCGCCCTCCTGGAACGGCTCTTCGCAGCGGGCCGCTACCACCTCCTGTCCTCCTCCGGCCTGAACCCGCCCCGCCTGCCGGGCCTGTGGACCGGCGACTGGGACACCGCCTGGTCCGGCGCGTTCACCAACGACGCCAACGTCAACCTCCAGACCGCCTCGGCCGCGGCCGCCGACCTTCCCGAAGTCACCGAGGCCCTCGCGTCGCTGATTCACCGTCAGCTCGGCGACTGGCGGGCCAACGCCCGCGCCGTGTTCGGCGCCCGCGGAGCGGTCGCGCCCGCGCACTCCGACGGGGAGTCCGGGCTGTCCTACCACTTCAGCCGCGAGTACCCGCTCCACCTGTGGACCGCCGGCGCCGACTGGCTGCTCAAGCCCCTCGTCGACCACGACGACACCCGCGGCGCCCGCGACCCGCGCACCGCCGCCGCCCTCGCCGAGACCGCCCGCTTCTACGAGGACTTCCTCACCCGCACCGACGCGGACGGCCGGCTCGTCGTCGTCCCCTCGTACTCGCCCGAGAACCGGCCCGCGAACGGCGGCTGGGGCGCGCTGAACGCGGCCATGGACCTCTCCGCCGCCCGGCACGCCCTGCTCACCGCGGCCGACTACCACCCCGGCGCGCCGGAGGCGGCCCGCTGGCGGGCCCTCGCAGACCGCCTCCCGCCCCACCGCACCAACGCCGACGGAGCCCTCGCCGAGTGGGCCTGGCCCGGCCTCGACGACTCCTACGACCACCGCCACCTCAGCCACCTCTACGGCGTCTGGCCTCTCGACGAGATCAACCCCTACGACACCCCGAGGCAGGCCGCGGCCGCCCACCGCGCCCTGGAACTGCGCGGCGCGGAGAACGACTCCGCGCACGGCCACCTGCACCACGCGCTGATCGCCGCCCGGCTGCGGGACGGCCGCCGGGTCGCGAACGCCCTGGGAGCGGTCCTCGACGGCGACTTCTTCCACGACTCCCTGATGAGCGCCCACTACCCCCGCCGCGACGTCTACAACGCCGACGCCGCGCACACCCTGCCCGCCGTGCTGATCGAGGCGCTCGTCCAGTCCACCCCTGACCGGCTGGTGCTGCTGCCGGCCGTGCCGCCGGCGCTCCCTGCGGGCGAACTGCGCGGCGTGCGCACCCGGTTCGGCGCCCGACTCGACCTGACCTGGGGCCCCGACGGCGGCCGGGCGGTCCTCACACCGCGGCGCTCGCACCGCGTCGACGTGCGGACCCCCTCGGGCGAGCCCCGCACAGTCGACCTGGTCGCCGGACAGGAGCACGTCCTCACCCTGGGGACGTGGTGACCGTCCACCGGACGCCCGCGGCGCGCCGGGCCGGGCGTCAGGCCCGGTCGACCTCGGCGCGCAGGGCGTCGTACCCGGCGAACGCGGCGTCGACGTCGGCCCGGGTCAGGCCGTAGCGGGCCAGGTCGTAGCGGTGCGGCCGGCTGCCCTTGGGGCGGGCGGCGATCCGGGGGAGCCGCGCCGCGTCGGCCTCGGTCCAGCGGGCGCCCACGGCGTCGTAGAGCTTCGGGGCCCCGGCGGCCGGGTCGGAGCCCAGCCAGGAGTAGGGGACGTCCACCAGCGCCTCGCGCGGGACGGCGGCCCGGGCCGCGAGCCCGCGCTCCACGGAACGGCTCAGCAGGGCCAGCCAGGTCGCGCCCAGCTCGTGCAGGTCCAGCGGGCGCCGGGTGATCGCCATGCCGTGCTCGATCAGACTGCAGAACGACGCCACGACGGCGGCCGGCTCCCGGTGCGTCCACACCAGCGTGGCGTCCGGGAAGACGGCGAGCAGCGCGTCGAGATGGCCGGTGTGCAGGGGGGACTTCAGCACCCAGCGGCGGCGGGGACGGCCGTGCTGGAGCACCTGGTAGACCTGCTTGAGGTAGGCGTAGTCGGGGACGAAGTCCCGCTCCTCCAGCGCCGCCCGGTAGGCCGGGATGCGCGCCTGGGACAGCGGCATGACGGTGTGCGGGAGCGCGAAGGTGCACTCTTCGGGGCCCTCGGCGACCAGGGTGTGGATGTCGCGGTAGCGCGGCGCGAACAGATCGATCGCGCCCACCATGAGACGGGCCCCGGCGACAGCCCTGCGGCGCTGTTCGGGCGTCCCCGCCAGGTCCGGGGTGAGCAGTTCCCACAGCAGGGGACATCGGTGCTGCTCGGACAGCGAGAGCACACCGTGGGTGAGGGTCGTCGCGGTGCGCGGCAGCCCCGCCACGAACACCGGCCGCTCGACCGGCTCCCGCGCGATGCCGGGGTGCTCGGCGATCAGCCGCCGGACCCGGGCGCGGTTGGCCAGATGCCGCCGGACATGGCCCTGCGCCGACCACCAGCCGACCGGCGTGAGGTTTTCGTCCCGGGCCCAGTGGCGCAGCAGGAACCGGAACTCCTCGGTGAACTCCTCGTCCCCGGGCGCCATACCCGCCCGCGCCGAGAGCCGGTCGAAGACGCGGTCGGGCGTGCGGCGGGAGCGGAAACCGGGCCGCAGCACCTGGTCGGCCACGGTGAGGGCGAGCGGGGACGACGCCATGGGGGGACACCCTTTCGCGGGGCGGCGGGGAAACGGCGGGGGCGGGCGGGGCAGGGGGGAACGCCCGGACGCCGGCTCCCTACCCCGCCGACACCCTTTTTCCACAAGGGAGTTCACCCGGCCGCGGCGGACCGGCGTTACTCGGCCACCGGCAGCCGCGCCCCGTCCCGCAGGAACAGCGGGAGGCGCTCCAGCGGGGCGTCCACCGTGGCCCGCGCACCCCCCTCGTACGTCTCGCCCGTCCACGCGTCCGTCCACACCGCGCCCGCCGGGAGGTGGACCGTACGGGTCGTCGCGCCCGCCGTCAGCACCGGGGCGACCAGCAGGTCCCGGCCGAAGAGGTAGGCGTCGTCCACCGACCAGGCCGCCGGGTCGTCCGGGAACTCCAGGAACAGCGGCCGCATGGGCGGCAGGCCCTCCTCGTGCGCCTCCCGCATGACCTCCATGACGTACGGCTTCAGCCGCTCCCGCAGCCGCAGGTACGCCTCCAGGATCACGCCCGCCTCCTCGCCGTACGACCACACCTCGTTCGGGCCGCCGGTCATGTCCGGGCCGAGCGGCATGCCCGGGTGGCGGAAGCCGTGCAGGCGCATCAGCGGCGACACCGCGCCGAACTGGAACCAGCGCACCATCACCTCCCGGTACGCCGGGTCGTCCGGGTCCCCGCCGTGGAAGCCGCCGATGTCGGTGTTCCACCACGGGATGCCCGACAGCGCGGTGTTGAGACCGGCCGCGATCTGCCGGCGCAGCGTCGGGAAGTCGGTACCGATGTCACCGGACCACAGGGCGGCCCCGTAACGCTGACTGCCCGCCCACGCCGAGCGGTTGAGGCTGACGATCTCCTCCTCGCCCGCCGCGCGCAGCCCCTCGTGGAACGTGCGCGCGTTCTCGGCCGGGTACATGTTGCCCACCTCCAGACCCGGACCGGCCCAGTAGCGCAGGTTCTCGGGGAAGCCGGGCTTCAGCTCCGGCTCGCAGGCGTCCAGCCAGAAGGCCGTGATGCCGTACGGGGTCAGGTAGTTGTCCCGGATCCTCGACCACAGAAAGTCCCGGGCCTCGGGGTTGGTCGCGTCGTAGAACGCCACCTGGACCGTCGAGGCGACCCCCTTGTCCGGCCAGTCGGCGTGCGCCATCGGGCCGTACTGGGTGCCGATGAAGTAGCCGCGCTGCTCCATCAGCTGGTGGTTCTCGCTCAGCGGCGACACCGACGGCCACACGCTCACCACCAGCTTGACGCCCATCTCCTCCAGCTCGCGGACCATCGCGGCCGGGTCGGGCCACTCGGCCGGGTCGAACTGCCAGTCGCCCAGGTGCGTCCAGTGGAAGAAGTCGCAGACGATGGCGCCGAGCGGCAGCCCCCGGCGCTTGTACTCCCTTGCCACGTCGAGGAGTTCGTCCTGGGTGCGGTAGCGCAGCTTGCACTGCCAGAAGCCCGCCGCCCACTCCGGCAGCATCGGGGTGCGGCCGGTGACCGCGCTGTAGCGGCGCTGGCCGTCGGCCGGGGCGCCGGCGGTGATCCAGTAGTCGATCTGGCGTGCCGAGTCCGCGACCCAGCGGGTGCCGTTCCCGGCCAGCTCGACACGGCCGATCGCCGGGTTGTTCCACAGCAGGGTGTAGCCGCGATTGGAGGTGAGCACCGGGATGCCGACCTCGGCGTTGCGCTGGACCAGGTCCAGGACCAGGCCCTTCTGGTCGAGCCGGCCGTGCTGGTGCTGCCCGAGTCCGTACAGCCGCTCGTCGTCGTAGGCGGCGAACCGCTGCTCCAGGCGGTGGTGGCCGTTGCCGACGGCCGTGTAGAGGCGCGAGCCCGGCCACCAGAAGTGGGCGCGGTCCTCGGCCAGGATCTCGGTGCGGTCGTCGGTGCGCAGAAAGCGGACCAGGCCCTCGGCGCTCACCTCGACGGTGAGCGCGCCGACCGTCAGCAGGCCCTCCGCCTCGCTCGTCTTGACGCTGCTCTCGGCGGCGGGCGGCTCGTCGAGCAGGGCGCCGGGCAGCCCCTCGAGGATCGGGCCGCCGAGCCGGGCGCGCACCCGGACGGCGTCCGGACCCCACGGCTCGACCCGCAGGGTCTCCTGACGGCCGCTCCACTCCAGCGCGCCGTCGCGCTCCCGGAAGGTGCCGACCGTGGGCGACGACTGCGCGAGGCTGACCTGTGGCTGGTTTTCGGCAGGCTGGTTCACGAGGGGTGCTCCTTGAAGGAGTGCAGACAGGAGTGAGGCGGCAGGACGCGGGCACGAAGGCGCCCGGACGGGCGCGGGACGAGGACGTGGCGGCGCGGCGGCGGGGAGGTGTGACGAGGGGGGATGAACGGGGGAGGGGCGGCGGGTCGAGGTGCGCGGGGGCGGACGGCGGTACGCGGGGGCGGTCAGGTTCCGGAGGGCGCCGGTCCCGTGCTCGCCCGGACGGTCAGCTCGGGCGCGATCAGCACGACCTCGTCGCCGCCGCGCCCCTCCAGCTTGGCGACCAGGCGTTCCACCGCGTGCCGGCCCATCTCCTGCGCGGGGATGGCCACGGACGTCAGCCGCACCGATGCCTGGACCGCGACCTGGTCGGGGCAGATCGCCACCACCGAGACGTCCTCCGGCACGGCCCGGCCCTGCTGGCGCAGCAGCGCGAGCAGCGGCTCCACCGCCGACTCGTTCTGCACGACGAACCCGGTGGTGCCCGGACGTTCGTCGAGGATCCGGGCAAGGGTGACGGCCATCGCGTCGTACCCGCCCTCGCACGGGCGGTGCAGCAGCCGCAGACCGAGGTCCCTCGCCCGGCCGCGCAGCCCGTCGAGCGTGCGCTCGGCGAAACCGGTGTGCCGTTCGTAGACCGCCGGGGCCTCCCCGATGACGGCGATGTCGCGGTGGCCGAGGGTGGCCAGATGCTCCACGCACAGCGCGCCGGTCGCCCCGAAGTCCAGATCGACGCAGGTCAGACCCGCGGTGTCGGCCGGCAGGCCGATCAGCACGGACGGCTGGTCGGTGGAGCGCAGCAACGGCAGCCGCTCGTCGTCGAGTTCGACGTCCATGAGGATCATCGCGTCGGCGAGCCCGCTGCCGGTGACACGGCGGACCGCGTCGGAGCCCTCCTCGCCGGTGAGCAGCAGCACGTCGTACCCGTGGGTGCGGGCCGTGGTGGCCACCGCGATGGCGATCTCCATCATCACCGGCACGTAGATGTCGGTGCGCAGCGGGATCATCAGCGCGATGATGTTCGACCGGCTGCTCGCCAGGGCGCGCGCGCCCGCGTTCGGGTGGTAGCCCAGCTCCCGGATGCTCTGTTCGACGCGCTGCCGGGTGGTCGTGGAGATGGACCGCTTGCCACTGAGGACATAGCTCACCGTGCTCGCCGAGACTCCGGCGTGCTGGGCGACCTCGGCGAGGGTGACCATCCAGCTCTCCAAGTTTTGTGAAGCGCTTCGACAGTGCGCATTGCGAACAGGGGCGGGTGAGGGTGGTTCGACAGTAGCTCTAGCGCGAGTGGGTGTCCATAGGTTGTCGAAGCGCTTCGACGGGGAGTTGTGGCGAGTTGGTGGAGAAGAGTACGGGAACACGGCGTGGGAGTCGCCCACACCCGTTCGGCGCAGGCCGCGCCACCGCGCGAGGCGCCCCGCCCGGCCCGCGCGCGGACGCCCGGTGACGCCCGCGGGAGGCCGCGGCGCCGCTCCCTCCCGGCCCCGGAGCCGGGCCCCCGCCCGCCCGAAGGCGCGCGCGTGGGGTGGCCACCGCGGCCCGGATCGGGTACCAACGATCGGGTAGCACCCATCGGTAACCGATGTGGCCCGAGATCCCGATTCGCGGCGAGGTGAGCCTCATGTCCGCACCACCCCTCAAGAAACCCACCGTCACCGAGCGTGAGGCCCGCCAGGTCGCCGAGGCCGCCCGGGAACAGGACTGGCGCAAGCCCAGCTTCGCCAAGGAACTATTCATGGGCCGCTTCCGGCTCGACCTCGTCCACCCGCATCCGGTCCCCTCCGACGAGGCCGTCCGGCGGGGCGAGGCGTTCCTCGCCAAGCTCCGCGACTTCTGCGAGACCCAGGTGGACGCGGCCCGCATCGAACGCGAGGCCCGCATCCCCGACGAGGTCGTGCGCGGACTCAAGGAGCTCGGCGCCCTCGGCATGAAGATCGACCCCAGGTACGGCGGCCTCGGTCTCACCCAGGTGTACTACAACAAGGCGCTGGCCCTGATCGGCTCCGCCAGCCCCGCCATCGGGGTCCTGCTGTCGGCGCACCAGTCGATCGGCGTGCCCCAGCCCCTGAAGATGTTCGGCACCCCCGAGCAGAAGCAGAAGTTCCTGCCGCGCTGCGCGACCACCGACATCAGCGCCTTCCTGCTCACCGAGCCCGACGTCGGCTCCGACCCCGCCCGCCTGGCGACGAGCGCGGTGCCCGACGGCGACGACTACATCCTCGACGGCGTGAAACTCTGGACCACCAACGGCGTCGTGGCCGACCTGCTCGTGGTCATGGCGCGGGTCCCGAAGAGCGAGGGACACAAGGGCGGCATCACCGCCTTCGTCGTGGAGAGTGACTCGCCCGGCATCACCGTGGAGAACCGCAACGCCTTCATGGGCCTGCGCGGCATCGAGAACGGCGTCACCCGCTTCCACCAGGTCCGGGTCCCGGCCGCGAACCGTGTCGGCCCCGAGGGTGCCGGCCTCAAGATCGCCCTGACCACCCTCAACACCGGCCGCCTCTCCCTGCCGGCGTCCTGCGTGGCCGCCGGCAAGTGGTGCCTGAAGATCGCCCGCGAGTGGTCGGCGGCCCGCGAGCAGTGGGGCAAGCCGATCGCCCACCACGAGGCCGTCGGCGCGAAGATCTCCTTCATCGCGGCGACCACCTTCGCCCTGGAGGCGGTGCTCGACCTGTCCTCCCAGATGGCCGACGAGGACCGCAACGACATCCGCATCGAGGGCGCGCTGGCCAAGCTGTTCGCCTCCGAGATGGGCTGGCGGATGGCCGACGAACTCGTCCAGATCCGCGGCGGCCGCGGCTTCGAGACGGCGGAGTCCCTCGCGGCCCGCGGCGAGAAGGCCGTCCCCGCCGAACAGGTCCTGCGCGACCTGCGGATCAACCGCATCTTCGAGGGCTCGACGGAGATCATGCACCTCCTGATCGCCCGCGAGGCCGTCGACGCCCACCTCACCGTCGCCGGCGACCTCATCGATCCCGACAAGTCCCTCCAGGACAAGGCGAGGGCGGGTGCCAACGCCGGCGTCTTCTACGCCAAGTGGCTGCCGAAACTGGTCGCCGGGCCGGGACAACTGCCCTCCTCGTACGCGGAGTTCAAGCACGCCGGCGTCGACCTGTCGCCGCACCTGCGGCACGTCGAGCGGCACGCGCGCAAACTCGCCCGCTCCACCTTCTACGCCATGTCCCGCTGGCAGGGCCGGATGGAGACCAAACAAGGCTTCCTCGGCCGCATCGTCGACATCGGCGCGGAACTGTTCGCGATGAGCGCGGCCTGCGTACGCGCCGAACTGCTGCGCTCGCGCGGCGAGAACGGCCGCGAGGCCTACCAGCTCGCCGACGTGTTCTGCCGCCAGTCCCGCATCCGCGTCGACGAACTCTTCGCGCGCCTGTGGCACAACACCGACGACTTGGACCGCAAGGTCGTCAAGGGCGTCATGGCGGGCGCCTACGAGTGGCTGGAGCAGGGCGTCGTCGACCTGTCCGGGGACGCGCCGTGGATCGCCGACGCGACCCCCGGCCCCAGCGAACGGGAGAACGTCCACCGCCCGATCAGGTGATCCGTCGAACACGGTTGCCCGGCGGCCGGGCCGCGGCGCGTCCCTCGGCGGGACGCCCTGTCCGGCCGCCTTCCCGTTGCGGCAACAATGGGGGGATGAGCGACAGTCCAGCCCCCCTCGCCGACCCGCACCGCGTCTACGACCCCGTCGTGGGCGACGGCCCCAAGGACGTGGTGATCCTCGGTTCCACCGGCTCGATCGGAACCCAGGCCATCGACCTCGTGCTGCGCAACCCGGACCGCTTCCGGGTGAGCGCCCTGTCCGCCAACGGCGGCCGGGTCGCGCTCCTGGCCGAGCAGGCCCACCGGCTGCGCGTGCGGACCGTCGCGGTCGCCCGCGAGGACGTCGTGCCCGCCCTGCGGGAGGCGCTGGCCGCCCGGTACGGCGCCGCCGAGGCGCTGCCCGAGATCCTCGCCGGTCCCGGCGCCGCCGCCGAGGTGGCCGCCTCCGACTGCCACACCGTGCTGAACGGCATCACCGGCTCCATCGGCCTCGCGCCCACCCTCGCCGCCCTGGAGGCGGGCCGCACCCTCGCGCTCGCCAACAAGGAGTCGCTCATCGTCGGGGGCCCGCTGGTCAAGGCGCTCGCGAAGCCCGGCCAGATCATCCCGGTGGACTCCGAGCACGCGGCCCTCTTCCAGTGCCTCGCGGCCGGCACCCGCGCCGACGTCCGCAAGCTGGTCGTGACCGCCTCCGGCGGCCCCTTCCGCGGCCGGACGAAGGCGGAACTGGCGAACGTGACGGTCGAGGACGCCCTCGCCCACCCCACCTGGTCCATGGGCCCGGTCATCACGATCAACTCCGCGACCCTCGTCAACAAGGGCCTGGAGGTCATCGAGGCGCACCTGCTCTACGACATTCCCTTCTCGCGCATTGAGGTGGTCGTCCACCCGCAGTCGTATGTCCACTCGATGGTTGAGTTCACGGACGGATCGACACTGGCGCAGGCGACGCCCCCCGACATGCGCGGGCCCATCGCCGTCGGCCTGGGCTGGCCCGGGCGGGTCCCGGACGCCGCGCCCGCCTTCGACTGGAGCACCGCGTCGACCTGGGAGTTCTTCCCGCTCGACGACGAGGCCTTCCCCTCGGTCGGCCTCGCCCGGCACGTGGGCGAGCTCGCGGGCACGGCCCCGGCGGTGTTCAATGCGGCGAACGAGGAGTGCGTCGAGGCGTTCCGCAGGGGCGCGCTGCCCTTCAACGGCATCATGGAGACCGTCACCCGGGTCGTGCACGAGCACGGCACGCCGGTGACGGGAACTTCACTGACCGTGTCGGACGTCCTCGAAGCGGAGACCTGGGCACGGGCCCGGGCCCAAGAACTGACGGCTACCGCGGAGGCGCGTGCATGACAGCCCTGATGATGATCCTCGGCATAGTCGTCTTCGCGGCGGGGCTGCTGTTCTCGATCGCCTGGCACGAGCTGGGACACCTGTCCACGGCCAAGCTCTTCGGCATCCGGGTCCCGCAGTACATGGTCGGCTTCGGCCCGACCGTCTTCTCGCGGAAGAAGGGCGACACCGAGTACGGCGTCAAGGCGATTCCGCTGGGCGGCTACATCCGCATGATCGGCATGTTCCCGCCGGGCGACGACGGCCGGATCACGGCCCGCTCCACCTCGCCCTGGCGCGGCATGATCGAGGACGCCCGCTCGGCGGCCTACGAGGAACTGCAGCCCGGCGACGAGACGCGCATGTTCTACACACGCAAGCCGTGGAAACGCGTCATCGTCATGTTCGCCGGACCGTTCATGAACCTGATCCTCGCGGTCGTGCTGTTCCTCACCGTGCTGATGGGCTTCGGCATCTCCCAGCAGACCACCAGCGTCAGCTCGGTCTCCCCCTGCGTCATCGCGCAGAGCCAGAACCGCGACGCCTGCAAGCCCTCCGACCCGGCCTCCCCGGCCGCCGCCGCCGGCATGAAGCCGGGCGACCGGATCGTCTCCTTCGCCGGACACCGCACGGACGACTGGGACACCCTCTCCGACCTGATCCGCGTCAGCGCCGGCAAGGACGTCGCCATCGTCGTCGAGCGCAAGGGCAGCGAACTCACCCTGCACGCGAAGATCGCCACCAACATGGTCGCCAAGAAGGACTCCAGCGGGGCCTACGTCCAGGGCCAGTTCGTCAAGGCCGGCTTCCTCGGCTTCAGCGCGGCCAACGGCGTCGTCAAGCAGGACTTCGGCGACTCCGTCTCCTGGATGACCGACCGGGTGGGCGAGGCCGTCGACTCCCTCGCCGCCCTGCCCGGCAAGATCCCGGCCCTGTGGAACGCGGCCTTCGACGGCGCACCCCGCGAGCCCGACTCCCCCATGGGCGTGGTCGGCGCGGCCCGCGTCGGCGGCGAGATCTTCACCCTGGACATCCCGGCCTCGCAGCAGCTCGCCCTGGCTGTGATGCTCGTGGCGGGCTTCAACCTCTCCCTGTTCCTGTTCAACATGCTCCCGCTGCTGCCCCTGGACGGCGGGCACATCGCGGGCGCCCTGTGGGAGTCGCTGCGCCGCACCACGGCCAAGGTCCTGCGCCGCCCCGACCCGGGCCCGTTCGACGTGGCGAAGCTGATGCCGGTCGCTTACGTGGTGGCGGGCGTCTTCATCTGTTTCACCGTGCTCGTCCTGATCGCCGACGTCGTCAACCCGGTCAAAATCTCTTAGCCGCTGGTCCGCCCCCTTGCCGGCGGCCCGCGGTCCCGCACGGCCCGGCACGCTCCTCGTGCCGGGCCGTCCGGCGTCCCGGCGGGTTTGACGGCCGGCGGGTGCCCCGCCCGGGTGGTTCCCGGGTACGGAAGTGCTCCCGCCCCGGCCGGTGCCGTAATCTCGAAGCCTGGAACCCGCCTGAAGACGGGACCTGGGCCATGATCCACGACTTGGGGTTGCACAGCAGATGACTGCGATTTCTCTCGGCATGCCGTCCGTTCCGACCAAGATCGCCGAGCGCCGCAGGAGCCGGCAGATCCAGGTCGGCTCCGTGGCGGTCGGTGGGGACGCCCCGGTGTCGGTGCAGTCGATGACGACGACGCGTACGTCGGACATCGGTGCGACGTTGCAGCAGATCGCGGAGCTGACGGCGTCGGGCTGTC
>NZ_JBICXC010000008.1:0-361853 GCF_043200075.1 Streptomyces sp. NPDC048481 | reverse complement strand
GATCGCCGCCGGCACCTTCCGCGTCGGCGATCCCGTCACCGTGCTGCCGTCCGGCCGCACGTCGACGATCTCCGGTATCGACCTGCTCGGCGAGCCCGTCGACGCCGCGTGGACGACCCAGTCGGTGACGGTGCTGCTCGCGGACGACATCGACGTCTCGCGCGGCGACCTGATCGTGCCGACCAAGGACGCCCCGGCCACCACCCAGGACGTCGAGGCGACCGTCTGCCACGTCGCCGACCAGCCCCTGACCGTCGGCCACCGGGTGCTGATCAAGCACGGCACCCGCACGGTCAAGGCGATCGTCAAGGACATCCCCTCCCGCCTCACCCTCGACGACCTGTCCCTGCACCCGCACCCCGGACAGCTCGTCGCCAACGACATCGGCCGGGTCAAGATCCGCACCGCCGAACCGCTGCCCGTCGACTCCTACGCCGACTCCCGCCGCACCGGCTCCTTCATCCTCATCGACCCCGCCGACGGCACCACCCTCACCGCCGGCATGGTCGGCGAGTCCTTCGCCGCCCCCGAACCGGTCAAGGACGCCTCCGACGACGACGGTTGGGACTTCTGACCGTGAACCCACCCGATTTCTACTCGACGTTCGCGAAGGAGGGCGGCCGTGTCGGCAGCGGCGCCCTCGGGAGCGGGCAGGGCGGAGTGGGCCGATGTGCGCGCTGACGTACGCGCACTGCCTGCGCGCCCCGTCCCCCCGCACCTCCCCCCATGCTCCACTTCGCCCGCGCACGACGGGACCCGCGTCCCGGAGGCGGCGAAGACCCCATGCCGACTTCCCGGCCACGACCTGAAAGACCGTGACCGCCGGGCCAACGAGAGGAACCCCTCCCGTGCCTGCCAACCGCTCCGCTTCTCTGCGTCGCGCCGTCGCGGCCGTCGCCGCCCTGCCCCTGCTCACCCTGGCCGCCTGCGGCTACGGGTCCGAGGCCAAGGCGGACAACGCCAAGGAGAAGGTCGCCGCCGGCTCGAAGAAGATCGACGGTCTCGACACCGTCAAGATCGGCTACTTCGGCAACCTCACCCACGGGACCGCTCTGGTCGGCCGTGACCAGGGCATCTTCCAGAAGGCGCTGGGCGCCACCAAGGCCTCGTACGCCACCTTCAACGCGGGTCCCTCGGAGATCGAGGCGCTGAACGCCGGCTCCATCGACATCGGCTGGATCGGCCCCTCCCCGGCGATCAACGGTTACACCAAGTCCGACGGCAAGAGCCTGCGCATCGTCGGCGGTTCGGCGTCCGGCGGGGTGAAGCTCGTCGTCGACCCGGCCAAGATCAAGTCCGTCGGGGACCTCAAGGGCAAGAAGATCGCCACGCCCCAGCTCGGGAACACGCAGGACGTCGCGTTCCTGAACTGGGTCGCGGAGCAGGGCTGGAAGGTCGACGCGCAGAGCGGCAAGGGCGACGTCACGGTCGTCCGCAGCGACAACAAGGTGACGCCGGACGCCTTCAAGGCCGGTTCGATCGACGGCGCCTGGGTGCCGGAGCCGACCGCGTCGAAGCTGGTCGCCGAGGGCGGCAAGGTGCTGCTCGACGAGGCGTCGCTGTGGCCCGGCAAGAAGTTCGTGATCACCAACATCATCGTGTCGCAGAAGTTCCTCGCGGCGCACCCGCAGGTCGTCGAGGCCGTGCTGAAGGGTGCGGTCGAGACCAACAAGTGGATCGGCGCCCACCCGGCCGAGGCGAAGGCGGCGGCGAACAGGCAGCTGGAGGCCGACTCCGGCAAGGCGCTGCCGGCGAACGTCCTGGACCCGGCATGGTCGTCGATCCAGTTCATCGACGACCCGCTGGCCGCCACGCTCGAGACCGAGGCGGCGCACGCGGTCAAGGCGGGTCTGCTGAAGCAGCCCGACCTCAAGGGAATCTACGACCTGTCGATCCTGAACAAGGTCCTCAAGGCCGAGGGCGAGCCCACGGTCGATGCCGCCGGTCTCGGCGTCAGCTGACCGCATCCGATGAGTTCCCAGGAGGTGACGACCATGGCCACGACCCTCGCCAAGGCCGCCGAGACCGTTGAGTCGGTGGAGTACGCGGCACGCCTCGAGCACGTCTCGAAGTCCTTCGCGGGACCGGGCGGGGAGCAGCTCGTCCTGGACGACATCACTCTCGATGTCGCGCCCGGCGAGTTCGTCACCCTCCTGGGGGCCTCGGGCTGCGGGAAGTCCACGCTGCTGAACCTGGTGGCGGGTCTCGACAGGCCGACCGCCGGGACCATCACCACGGACGGCCGTGCGGCGCTGATGTTCCAGGAGCACGCCCTCTTCCCGTGGCTGACGGCCGGAAAGAACATCGAACTCGCCCTGAAGCTGAGGGGGGTCGCGAAGCCGGACCGGCGCGACAAGGCCGAGGAGCTGCTGGAGCTGGTCCGGCTGAAGGGCGCGCACGGAAAGCGGGTGCACGAGCTGTCCGGCGGCATGCGCCAGCGCGTGGCGCTGGCCCGCGCGCTGGCCCAGGAGAGCCGGCTGCTGCTGATGGACGAGCCGTTCGCGGCCCTCGACGCCATCACCCGCGACGTGCTGCACGACGAACTGACCCGGATCTGGGAGGAGACGGGGCTGTCCGTCCTCTTCGTCACGCACAACGTGCGCGAGGCCGTCCGGCTCGCGCAGCGCGTCGTGCTGCTGTCCTCCCGGCCCGGACGGGTGGCGCGCGAGTGGTCGGTGGACATCCCGCAGCCGCGCCGCATCGAGGACGCCCCCGTGGCGGAACTGTCCGTCGAGATCACCGAAGTCCTGCGTGGGGAGATCCGCCGTCATGGCCAGCACTGAGACGAACACGACGACGGCGGCGAAGCCGGCCGCCCATGCGCTCGACGGTGTGGAGGCGGGTCTCGACGCGCTGGACGTGGTCACCCCCGCGGGCCGTGTTCCCTTCCGGCGGACGTTCGTCGACAAGATCCTCCCGCCGATCGTCGCGAGCGCGTTGCTGCTGGTCGTCTGGCAGATCACCTTCAAGGTGGTCGACGACCCGACGAAGCTGGTCTCGCCGCTGGACGTCTGGGCCACGCTGCGGGACGCCTGGCTCCGGGGCGAGCTGCTCGGCTACATCTGGACCAGCGTCTCGCGCGGTCTGCTCGGCTTCCTCTTCGCCCTCGCGATCGGCACCCCGCTGGGGCTGCTGGTGGCACGGGTGAAGTTCGTGCGGGCGGCGATCGGTCCGATCCTGTCGGGTCTGCAGTCGCTCCCGTCGGTGGCCTGGGTGCCGCCGGCCGTGCTGTGGCTGGGTCTGAACAACTCGATGATGTACGCGGTGATCCTGCTCGGGGCGGTTCCGTCCATCGCCAACGGGCTGGTGTCCGGCGTCGACCAGGTGCCGCCGCTGTTCCTGCGGGCCGGGCGCACCATGGGCGCGACGGGCCTGCGGGGAACCGTCCACATCACGCTGCCGGCCGCGCTGCCGGGCTATGTGGCGGGTCTGAAGCAGGGCTGGGCGTTCTCGTGGCGTTCGCTGATGGCGGCGGAGATCATCGCGTCGTTCCCCGATCTCGGCGTGGGCCTCGGCCAGCTGCTGGAGAACGGGCGCAACGCGAGCGACATGTCGATGGTGTTCGAGGCGATCCTGCTCATCCTGTTCGTCGGCATCGCCATCGACCTGCTGATCTTCAGCCCGCTGGAGCGGTGGGTGCTGCGCAGTCGCGGTCTGCTGGTGAAGGGCTGACGAGCCGTGTCCAGGAATCCGGTCCCTCCCGTTCTCGTGGTGATCGCCCACGGGAGCCGCGATCCGCGGCACGCGGCGACCGTCGACGCGCTCGTGCGGCGCGTGCGGTCCCTGCGGCCCGGGCTGCGGGTGGAGACCGGCTTCCTGGACTTCAACGTCCCTTCCGTGCAGGGGGTGCTGGAGTCGCTGGCCGCGGAGGGCGTGCGTGAGGTGGTGGCGCTGCCGCTGCTGCTGACCCGCGCGTTCCACGCGAAGGCGGACATCCCGGCGGTGCTGCGGGACGCGCCGGCGCGGCTGCGGATCCGGCAGGCCGAGGTGCTCGGCCCGTCCCCACTGCTGCTGAGCGCCCTGGAACGGCGCTTGTACGAGGCGGGGTTGACGCCCGCCGACAAGTCCTCGACCGGGGTCGTCCTGGCCTCGGCGGGGTCCACGGACCCGGAGGCGATCGCAGTGATCGCAGCAATCGCGCGGGAGTGGCGGCGCACCGGTTGGTGTGCCGTGCGGCCTGCGTTCGCCTCCGCCTCTCTTCCTCGCACCGAGGACGCGGTCCGCGAGCTGCGCGCGCTGGGCTGCTCCCGGGTCGCGGTCGCCCCGTACGTCCTGGCTCCCGGGTTCCTGCCGGACCGGATCGCGCGGGGCGCGGCCGGGGCGGACGTCCTGGGCGAGGTGCTCGGTCCGGCGCCGGAGGTGGCCCGGGTGCTGCTGAGGCGTTACGACGCGGCGAGCACTCCGGTGCGGGCGGCCGTCGGCGCCTGACCCGCCGGCGGCCACCCTCCTGCCCAACCACCCGCGGGCCGAGTCCCGCCGCGTCCCGGCCCCGCGCCCGTCCCTTGCGATCGGCCGGGCGGGCGGCCGACCTCAGTCGGTGCGGACGCCGGCGACGGCGTCGTCCGCCATGCGGACGAGCCGGGTCAGGGGCAGGGAGCCCGGCTCCCTGCGCTCGCGGGCGAAGGCGTTCGCGAGCCGTTGCAGCAGTTCGTTCAGCGGGGTCGGCACGCCGTGCAGCCGGCCGAGGAGCACGATCTCGCCGTTGAGATAGTCGGCCTCGATGCTGCCCGCGCCGCGGCTGAGGGACTGCCAGGAGGAGCCGCCTGCGCGCGGGACGCCGGGGAGCGGGACCAGGGTGACCTTGTCGCCGCGGGCCGCGCGCTGCTCTTCCGCGCCCGCGTAGGCGATGCCGGCCGCGTCGAGCACGGCCGCGCCCTCGGCGCGCACACGGGCGAACAGCGCCTCGGCAGCGGGATCGGTGACCGGCCCGCTCACCGCTTCGAGGGCGTTGCCGAGGTTGGACAGCAGCTTGGCGTACTGCCAGCGGGCGACGTCGGGGACGGCCGGCGCCTCGAAGCGCGCCTTCTCCAGGTCGGCGCAGATGCCGCGGGCGGTGTCGTCGACGCCGTGCGGGTGGCGGCCTAGGTGGAGGATGCCGGTGAGGGGGGTGCCGGCGGCGGAGACGACGCCGGGTTCCACGTGGGTGGAGGGCAGCCAGACGCAGACGGCGTAGACGTGCCGGAACCGGCGCAGCGCCATCCGGGGGCTCTCCACTCCGTTCTGGGCGCAGACCAGCGGGAGCCGTTCGGCCGCCGTGCCCCCGCCCTCGACCGGGGCCGGGCCCCAGGTGTGCAGCGCCGCCTCGCTGTCCTGGGTCTTCACGGCGAGGACGAGGACGTCGTCGGCCCGCAGTGTGCCGAGTTCGTCCGGTCCGGCGACCACGGGCAGCCGGTGGGTCAGTTCGCCCTCCGGCACCCTGAGCCGCAGTCCGCCCTCGGCGAGCGCCGCCCGGTGCGCGCCGCGCGCGACGAGGACGACCTCCTGCCCCGACTCCGCGAGCCGCCCGCCCACCGTTCCGCCGATCGCCCCTGCCCCGATGATGATGTAGCGCATGGGACGAGCCTCGCACACCTGTGCCGAGGCCCGCGACGCTCTCAGGCCTGCGTCATCTCCACCAGTTTGACGACGGTGTTCCAGTTCCGGGTGGTGGTGATCAGGCCCTTGGTGAGGCGGGGCCTGGCCAGTTGCTCGGCCAGCCGGGAGCGGCCCAGTCCCTCGGGGGCGTACAGGTACAGGGCGCGGTCGCCGAGCCGGAACTCCTCGGGGAGGTGCGCCGCGCGGTCGATGCCCGCGTAACGCTCCTCGTCGACGGGGCCGGAGCAGTAGGTGACGTGGAGTTGTTTCGCCGTCAGCTCGGCGGCCGGGAACGGGCAGGCGTCGGCGACGGCCTTCAGATAGGCGTGGTCGCGGACGATCACGCCGACGTCGAAGCCGAACCGCTCCGCGATCGCCGCCGTGAGGTCGGCCGCGAGGCTCTCCTCGTCGCCGTGCGCGCTGGAGAACACGGCCTGGCCGCTCTGGAGATGGGTGCGCACCTCGTCGTGGCCGAGACCCTCCATGAGGGTGCGCAGGTCGGCCATCGGGACCTTTCTGCTGCCGCCCACGTTGATGCCTCGCAGCAGGGCGGCGTACGTCGTCGTCATCCGCCCACCATAGGCGGCCGTCGTGCCCCGTGGGGGTGGGCACGACGGCCGCGTCCGGGGTGGGTGACCGGTAGGAAACTCTGGCCGATCCGGGGCGTGCGGATCAATATCTGGCGCACTTCTCCACACGTCTGTGACTTGTTCAACAAACTTGCGTAATCGTTCACTTCCGCCGCCCGCTGCCGGCTTCACCCTGATCGCCGCCCCCGAGACCGCCGGATAGATGTAAGGGGCCACTGTCCTCCCCAGCGGTGAGACGGGCCGGTCCGACCGGAGGAGTCGGAGGTCCCGCACGTCACCAGGCAGCACGAGGAGATGGCCTTATCCAGCCCATACCTTCGAATCGGAAGGTGGCGGCAGGGGCTGCTACCGCATCACAAGGGGGCAGCCCGTCATGGTGAGCGGAGAAATACGGGTGCGGGGCATCGCCGCGCGGGCCGGCGGCTGGAGCGCCCGGCATCGATGGGCCGCGGTGGGCGTCTGGGTGCTGTTCGTCGTCCTGGCCATGGGGATCGGGTCGGCGGCGGGGACAGTCGACGTCAAGGAGAGCGACCAGCTCGGGGGCGAGACCCGCACGGCCGCCAGAATCGTCGAGGACGCGGGCATCGAGGAGCCGGCGAGTGAGACGGTCCTCATCCAGTCGAAGGACGGCTCCGTCAAGGCCACGGACCCCGAGTTCCGGGCCGCCGTCGCCGCCGTCGTCGCGGCCGTCGGCAAGACCGGCGAGGCGACCGACGTGAGTTCGCCGTACGACACGAAGACGATCTCGAAGGACGGTCGCAGCGCGCTCGTCCAGTTCGACATGCGCGGCGACTCCGACACCGCGGGCGACCGGGTGGAGCCGGTGCTCAAGGCCGTGGACGCGGTCGGCAAGGAGCACTCCTCGCTGCGGATCGAGGAGATCGGCGGCGCCAGCATGGCGAAGACGTTCGACGACGCGTTCGGCGACGACTTCCAGCAGGCGGAGTACTCGGCCGTGCCCGTGGCGCTGGGCATCCTGCTGATCGCCTTCGGCGCGCTGGTCGCGGCGCTGCTGCCGGTGGCCCTGGCGATCACCGCGATCATGGCGACGACGGGTCTGATGGGCATCGTCAGCCATTTCCAGCCGATGGACGACACCGCCAGCTCGGTGATGCTGCTGGTGGGCCTGGCCGTGGGCGTCGACTACTGCCTGTTCTACCTGCGCCGTGAGCGTGAGGAGCGGGCGGCGGGACGCGACCCGGAGACCGCGCTCAGGATCGCCGCCGCCACCAGCGGCCGGGCCGTGATCGTCTCCGGCGTCACCGTGTGCGTGGCCATGGCGGGCATGCTGTTCACCGGGCTCGCCACGTTCGAGGCGATGGGCCTGGCCTCCCTGATGGTGGTCGCCGTCGCCATGGTCGGTTCGGTGACCGTGCTGCCGGCGCTGCTGTCGCTGCTCGGCGAGCGGGTGGAGAAGGGCAGGATCCCGTTCCTGCACCCCGACCGGCGTCGCCGCAAGGGCGGCCGCGGACGCGGCGACGAGGGCAGCCGCTTCTGGAGCGCGGTGCTGAAGGTCGTCCTCGCCCGGCCCGCCGTCTCGCTGGTCGTCGCGGCCGGCGCGCTGCTCGCCATCGCCGCTCCGGCGGTCGGCATGAAGACCCAGAACCTCACCCTGGACCAGGAGTTCGGCGACTCGCTGCCCATCGTGCAGACCTACAACCGGGTCAACGACGCCTTCCCCGGCGGCTCCGAGCCGGCCGAGGTCATCGTGAAGGCGGCCGACATCAACGCCCCCGAGGTGAAGGCGGCACTGGAGCAGTTCCGGCAGCAGGCGATCAGCTCGGGCGCCTCGCGCGGACCGGTCGAGATCAAGCTGCACGACGCGCAGAACCTCGCCTACGTGTACGTGCCGCTGGTCGGCGGCTCGGACCTGGACAAGGCGGGGGCGAGCCTGGACAAGCTGCGCGACGAGGTGCGTCCCGCCACCCTGGGCAAGGTCGACGGCGTGCAGGCTCCGATCACCGGGCAGGTGGCCGGGTCGAACGACTTCAACGACCAGCTGGCCGGAGCCGTCGCGCCCGTCTTCGCGTTCGTCGTTGTCTTCGCCTTCCTGCTGATGCTGCTGTCCTTCCGGTCGCTGACGATCGCGATCACCTCGATCGTGCTCAACCTGCTGTCGGTGGGCGCGGCCTACGGCATCCTGGTGGCCGTCTTCCAGCACGGCTGGGGCGCTTCGCTGGTGGGGGCGGAGGGCGTCGGCGCCCTCATCACCTGGCTGCCCCTGTTCCTCTTCGTGATCCTCTTCGGCCTGTCGATGGACTACCACGTGTTCGTCGTCTCGCGGATCCGTGAGGCGCGGCTGCGGGGGCGCACGACGAACGAGGCCATCCGGCACGGTGTGGTCACCACGGCGGGCGTGGTCACCAGCGCCGCGGTCATCATGGTCGCCGTGTTCGCGATCTTCGGAACGCTGTCCATGCAGTCCATGAAGCAGATGGGCGTGGGCCTGGCGGCCGCGGTCCTGATCGACGCGACGGTCATCCGGGGCGTGCTGCTGCCGGCCGTGATGGCGCTGCTCGGTGAGCGCAACTGGTACCTGCCGAAGTGGCTGCGCTGGCTGCCCGACCTCACCCACGACGAGGCGCCGGAGCCGGCCGCCCCGGCGGCGCGCGACGACGAGGGCGAGCGCCTGCCGGTCTGACCCTGCCGAGGCCTCGCGGAAGCAGGTCTCGCGCAACGAGGGCTCGTCGGCCTCCCGGAGGAGTCGACGAGCCCTCACCTGTGTCCCCCGGGCCGGCGTGCGGCCGGGCGGGCCACGGTCGGGGCGCGGTACGGCGGTGCGGTCAGGGGGAGTTCGGCGCGGTGGAGGGCGCGGGTCGGGCGGGGAGTTCGGCCTCGATGAGGTCGGCGGCCCGCCGGGTGCCGCCCTCCTCCGTCATCTCGGCCTGGATGTCCTTGAGCCGCCGGGCGACCTCGGCGTCGTCGACGAGGGCCAGGGCCGCCGCCCGCAGGGCCTCGGCCGTCGCCTCCGCCGTAGGGATCTGCCGGGCCACTCCGAGGCCCTCCAGCAGGTCGGCGTTGCCGAACTGGTCCACCGCCTGGGGCACGGCGATCATCGGCGTGGCGGTGGCCAGGCCTTCCTGGCTGCCCCCGGCGCCGGCGTGCGTCACGAACAGGTCCGCCTGCCGGAGGACCGCCAACTGCGGTACCCAGGCGTGGACTTCGACGGTCTCGGGGAGGTCGCCCAGGGCCGCGGGGTCGACGTGCCTGCCGATCTGGAGCACGAGGCGCCAGCCGGGCAGGTCCCCGAAGGCCCGCACGCACTCCCGGTAGAAGTCGGGCCGGTCGGTGAACGTCGAGCCCAGCGAGACGAGGACGACCCGGTCGGCGCCGGCGGGACGGGTCCACTCCCCCTCGGCCGCCCGGTCGCCCTGGCACGCGCCGACGAACGTGTACACGCTGTCGTCGACCCGGTCGGCGCAGGGCTGGAGCGCGCGGGGGATCAGCACGAGCGAACGGGCCGGCCTGCCGACGAAGCGGTCGGGGTGCTCGGTGATCCCGTTCTCCTCCAGCCAGGCGTGGAAACGGGCGTAGTAGGCCTTGCCGCGCTCCGTGCGCTTCGGCTCGGCCCACATCGGCTCGGCGACCTCCTCCTCGTATCCCTCCCAGGCCACGAGGTTGGGCGAGAGGGAGATCGCGGGGACGCCCCAGCGGTGGGCGAGGACGCGGGCCGGATACGAGGTGATGTCGTGCAGCACCAGATCGGGCCGGTCCCCCTCGTAGGCCTCGCTCAGCCGGGGCAGCGCCTGGATCGCGTCGGCCAGGAAGGGCTCCACGTGGTCGAGGAGGGTGCTGCCCCAGGCGGCGGGGTCGCCGTCGGGCGCGGGCAGGGTCGAGTGCCATGTCTTGACCTCGGCGCCGGTGGCGGCGACCTTCTCGGCGAAGACGGGCGGAATCGCGTAGGTCACCCGGTGGCCGCGCGCGACGAGTTCGCGGACGACTTCCAGGCTCGGGTTCACGTGGCCGTGCGCGGCGATGGAGAACATGGCGATATGGGCGGGGCGACTGGTCATGCCATGAACCGTAGACGAGACGATACGTCTCGTGCAATCTGTTTCCGTGGCCGTCCCTTCCGCCCCGCCCGGGGCCCGCTGTTCGGCGCTGCTGGGCGCGGTTCACCGTCGACCCACCGTGCGCGCGGCGCCGTCCGCACGAATGCGAGACTGACCGTCGGACGGCCGGATCCGGACACCGCCCGGTGCGCCGGACGCCGGGTGAGACGGCGCCGGGTGAGGAACGACACGGAGGCAGACGATGGACGAGGCACTTGCGCGCGACGCACTGGCCGCGGCGGGAGTGCTGCCCGGCCCGGCGGCCGAGGCGCGGCTGCTCGCCCTGGGCGAGAACGCGGTGTTCGCCGCGGGTGACCTGGTGGTGAAGGTGGGGCGCGACGCCGAGCTTCTCGACCGGGCCCGGCGCGAACTGGACATCGCCGCGTGGCTCGCCGACGCGGGCGTCCCCGCGGTGCGCGCGGCCGCGCCGGAGCCGCTGCTGGCCGAGGGCCGCCCGGTGACGGTGTGGCACCGGCTGCCCGACCCGGTCCGCCCCGCCGGGCCGCGCGATCTGGCCGAACTGCTGCGCCTGCTCCACTCCTTGCCCGTCCCGCCGTTCGGGCTGCCGCCGCGCGATCTGCTGTCCGGGGTGGAACGCTGGCTGCGCCTCGCGGGCGACGCGGTCGACCCGGCGGACGCGGCGTATCTGCGCGAGCGCCGCGACGGCTTCGCGTCGGCCGCCGCCGCGCTCATCCCGCACCTGCCCCCCGGTCCGGTCCACGGGGACGCGCTGCCGCGCAATGTGCACATCGGGCCCGACGGCCCCGTCCTGGTCGACCTGGAGACCGTCTCCGCCGATCTGCGCGAGCACGACCTGGTGGTGATGGCGCTCTCCCGCGACCGGTACGGCCTGCCCGCCGCGGACTACGACGCGTTCACCGAGGCGTACGGCTGGGACGTGCGCGAGTGGGCGGGCTGCGAGGTCCTGCGGGGCGCCCGCGAGACCGCGAGCTGCGCCTGGGTCGCCCAGCACGCGCCCTCGAATCCCAAGGCGCTGGCCGAGTTCCGCCGCCGCGTGGCCTCGCTGCGGGACGGTGACGCAAGCGTGCGCTGGTACCCGTTCTGACCCGCCGCGCGCGGTCCTCGGCCCGAGCCGCGCACCCGACCGCTCCCGTGCCCGTACGGGACCCCGCTTGGTCGCCCCCTCGGCCTCAGGGGGGTGGAGACCTCAGGCGGGTTTCGCGGCCGGTTCGCGCATCGGCCAGGCGCTGTCCACCACCGCGTCCGCGTCGCCCTTGCGGCGCAGGAAATCCTGGAAGTCCGCCGCCCATTGCGCGTACCACTCGATCTGTCGGCGGTGCAGCTCCGCCGGGCCGAGGGAGGCGACCTTGGGGTGGCGCACGGCTATGGCGCAGGCCAGGCGGGCCGCGGCCAGGGCGTCCGCCGAGGCGTCGTGCGCGCGCTCCAGGGGGACGCCGTACTCGGCGCAGACCGCTTCCAGGTTGCGCTTGCCGCGCCGGTAGCGGTCCACCGAGCGGTCGATGGTGTACGGGTCGACGACCGGCGCCGGGTCGAGGCCGCCCAGCCGGTCGCTCAGCGAGGGCAGGCCGTGGCGGCGCAGTTCGGCGGAGAGGAGGGTGAGGTCGAAGGCGGCGTTGTAGGCCACGACCGGGACGCCGGTGCGCCAGTAGCCGGTGAGGACGCCCGCGATGGCGTCCGCCACCCGGTCGGCGGGGGCGCCCTCGGCGGCGGCCCGCTCGTTGCTGATGCCGTGCACGGCGACCGCGTCGGCCGGGATCTCGACGCCCGGATCCGCCAGCCACTCGCGGTGGCCCAGGACCTGCCCGTCCCTGACCTCGATCACGGCTCCCGTGACGATGCGCGCCTCGCGCGGGTCCGTCCCGGTCGTCTCCAGGTCGAAGCCGATCAGCAGCTCCTGGTACCAGGCCATGATGGCCCCCCTTCTCGGTGGTGCTTTCCCCCAGTGGTCTCCACCCTCGCACGGGCCACTGACAATCAGAGGATCGCGTTCCGCTCGCGCGGCCCGGGGCCGCGTCCGGTCCGGGGACGGACCGGCCGGATCAGGACACCGGCCGCGAATCGGCCCAGGCGAGCTCGAACTCCTCGCGATAGGCCGCGAAGAGTCCGCCTTCTCCCACCTCGCCCGACTTGACCACCCGGTTGCCGCCGCGCAGCACCAGCACCGGCGCCTCCATTCCGCGCATGCGCCGCAGATAGGACTGGATCACGGCGATGCCGTCGGCGCCGTCGCCGTCGACGAGGTAGGCGGTGAAGCGGGGCGTCTCGTCGTACACCTGGATCTGGAAGGCGCCCGGGTCGCGCAGCCGGGCGCGGACCCGGCGCATGTGCAGGATGTTCATCTCCACGGCCCGGCTCAGCTCGCCGCGTTTCATGCCGAGTTCGCGCTCGCGGCGCTTGACCGCGCTGGAGGCGGGGTTGAGGAAGAGCAGCCGGACGCGGGCGCCGCCCTCGGCGAGGCGGACCAGCCGGCGGCCGGAGAAGTTCTGCACGAGCAGGTTGAGGCCGATGCCGATGGCGTCGATCCGGCGGGAGCCGTCGAAGATGTCCTCGGCGGGGAACTGGCGCAGCAGCCGCACCCGGTCGGTGTGGACGGCGACCACGTCCGCGTACCGGTCGCCGACGAGGTCCTCGACGGCGTCCACGGGCAGCCTGCGCGCGGAGGGCACGTCGCCGCTGGTGCCGAGCATCTCCAGCAGCCGTGCGGAGGCCCGTTCGGCCTGGTTCAGCACGGCCTCGGACAGCGCGCGGTTGCGGGAGACGACGTTGCGGGTCACCTCCAGCTCGTCCAGGGCGAGTTCGACGTCGCGGCGGTCGTCGAAGTACGGCTCGAAGCAGGGCCAGTGCTGCACCATCAGCTCGCGCAGCTGGGGCAGGGTCAGGAAGGAGATGACGTTGTCGTCGGCCGGGTCGAGCAGATAGCCCTTGCGGCGGCTGACCTCGCGCACGGCGACGGCGCGCTGGACCCATTCCTGTCCGGCGGGTCCGGCCGCGGCGACGACCCACTCGTCGCCGTGCACGGGTTCGTAGATGGGCCGCAGCACGGCGGCCACCACGGCGCGCAGCCGCTGTTCGACGAGGTTCAGCCAGATGTAGGCCCGGCCGGCCCGCTGGGCGCGGACGCGGACCTCGCGCCAGGCGTCGGTGTCCCAGTCCAGCTCCGGACCGATGGCGTTCGTCTCCATCGGCCGGGCCAGGGACACCGTGCCGGTCGGGACGTCTGTGGAGCCCCCCTCGTGACCCTCGTCACCAGGGGGCAGCTCCAGCCCTCCCGAGCCCACCCGCGCACCGCCTTCCGCTCCCCCGAGCTCTCCCCGTGCCAACGATCAAGGAAGGGTACTCCGGGAGCGGCGGGCGGTGCAGCCGGATGGACAGGTCGTTTCTCAACTTCCGTTGTCGGGGCGACCGTTCTGTCCCGCGAGGGCGGCCGGTGTGAGCGGGTTCATGGCCGTGACGTCCCTGGGGACCAGGGAGAAGCCCTGCCAGTGGACCGGCATGGGCTGCTGGTCCTCGTCGCGCGCGATGTGGTGGAAGCCCACGTTCACCCAGGCCACCGGGTGGGTGAGGGTCTGGCCGTCCACCCACTTGTCGACGGAGTAACCGTGCAGCGGGGAGCCGCAGTTGCGCACGTTGTTGCTGGCGTACTGCTCGCACTGGTTGTACTCGGTGAAGTAGACGTCGTGCCGGGTGAAGGGGCGCCCGGAGTACTTGGTGGTGGCGCCGGGGACGAACTCGTAGGAGCGGGGGTGCCCGTCCTTGTTCTTGCCGGTGGCGCTCACCACGCGCCACCAGCGCATGGTGGCCGCGTCGCCCGCGAGTTCCTTGCCGACGACCGTGCGCGTGGTCTTGGCGGTCGGGCCCTGGTCCGAGCCGGCGGGCGGGCTGACGACCGAGTCGTACTGCTCGACCTTGGCGGCGGAGTTGCCGTCGAGGCCGAAGTCGAGGCGCCAGAAGACGTTGTGGCTGTGGCTGGTGGCGTAGGCCTTGGCGCCCTTGCCGAGGGGCCAGCCGCGGCCGTCCCCGGCGTCGTAGTCGACGGGCGAGAGGCTGCCGGTGGCGCCGATGTTCATGTTGATCGCGCCGTCGTCGGAGAAGCGCCACTCGGTGATGTACTCGTACCAGCCGACCTTGTTGACGGTGTACACGAGCAGGTCCTTGCCCTGGGCCTGGAAGACCTTGTTGCCCGTGTCGGCCTCCATGCGGTAGGCGTGGCCCCGCGCGCGCGTGGTGGTGCACAGGCCCTTGACGTTCGGGTTGTCGGAGAACGACTCGGGGACCTTCACCGTCTTGATGGTGCCGCCTGGGCACTCGGCGGGGGCCATGTTCACCAGGCCGGAGCCGAAGTTGTAGTCGGTGATGTCGTTGTACTCGTTCGTGCCGTCGTCGTAGGGCACGTGGATCTGGGCGACCTTGGCGCTGTTGAGGACCCTGATCGGCTTGGGCTCGCCGGGCGGCTGGTAGGAGATCTTCTCCAGGACCAGGCCGGACTTGGACTCGAAGCGCCAGCACATGCGCCAGGTGGTGCCGGTGGAGAGCTTCTGCTCGATGCGGTAGGCGGCGCTGCAGTCGGCCGCCGCCGCGGGAGCGGTCTTGGGCCGGGCGGCGGCCGGACCGGCCCCGGCGGCCGCGCCGGCGGCCAGGGCGGCCACCGAGAGGCCGACGAGGGCTCCCTTGCGGACACGGCTGACGCCCTGCGGCCGGAGGCCGCCGATCGGATCGGGAACGCGCATGAGGACACGACTCCTTTGCCTCCCCGCGCGGGAGACACGTCGGAAAACGGAACTGGGAGGTGGTACCGCGGGCCGGTTCAGCGGGTGAGCCGGGCGACCTTGCCGGTGCTGAGGTCGACGATCAGGGACCGGGTGTCGATCCACGGGCCGTTCTTGACCTTCGTCAGCAGCCGCGCGCAGCGGTGCTCCCCGCACTTGTCGAGGACGGCGGGCTCGGCGCCCGGCACCGCCCGGTAGACCATGCTGGCGAGCTGCAGCTGGGCCGGGGAGGTGAGCGCCTTGCCGGTGGCGTCCTTGTAGTCGGCCCTCAGGCCCGCGCCGAGCGGGTCGGCGATCAGCAGCCGTGCGACCTCGGTCTGCTCGGCGGGGCCGAGCGGCGGCTGGACGCCGTGCTGGACGCCGGTGGCCTCGACCTTGCCGGTGTCGAGGTTGACGGTCCTGGTCAGCAGGGTGTCGTTGCGGTAGTCGTAGAACGACACCTCCGCCCGCCGGGGCGCGTCCGGGTCGTCGACCTCGTCGGCCCGGGGCTCGGCGAGGTCCACGCCGAGACGCTGGGGGCCGCGGTCGCCGTCCACGTCCTGGGCGGCGTTGAACTGCTGACGGCTGAGCGCGATGCTCTCCACGCGCGCGGTCTCGTCGTCGGTCAACGGGTCGCGGCCGTGGCCGCGGTCGCCCTCGGCGGGCGCCCCTTCGACGACGCCGGGCGCGACGGCCCCCGCCGCCCCGGCCTGCTGCCGGTCCGCCGCGTTCTGCCCGGCGCCCTGCCCTGTCGAGCCTCCCTTGTCGTCCGCCCCCGCCGTGCCCGGCAGGGTGATCCCCACCATCACGGCTGTCGCGGCCACCGCAATGGCCGTCCCCGCCACCACCTTGCCCAGGTGGCGGCGCACCGTAGTGCGCACAATCTCCCCCTACTCCCCCTGCTGCCCGGGAGTACGTCTGCCCCACTGGTTCGGCACACGCCATATGTCGGCGTATGCACTGGTCATTTGGTAAGAGGGGCGTAAGTCACAGGTGGTTCCATCACTTTCCTGGAGACTCGAACCCGAGCCGCCCCCACCGGGGCCCGACACCTGAAAGAGTCGTGTCCATGCAGGTCTGGCCTGGAGAGGCGTATCCACTCGGTGCCACGTACGACGGCGCCGGCACGAACTTCGCGGTCTTCACGGAGGCCGCGGACCGAGTAGAGCTGTGTCTGTTGCACGACGACGGCTCGGAGACGGCGGTGGAACTGCGCGAGAGCGACGCGTTCGTCCGGCACGCGTACGTGCCCGGCATCATGCCGGGGCAGCGCTACGGCTTTCGCGTGCACGGCCCGTACGACCCCGGTCGCGGGCTGCGCTGCAACTCGGCGAAGCTGCTGCTCGACCCGTACGCGAAGGCGGTCAGCGGGTCCGTCCGATGGGGCGAGGAGGTGTACGGGTACCACTTCGGCGACCCCGAACGGCGCAACGACCTCGACTCCGCCCCGCACACGATGACGTCGGTGGTGGTGAACCCCTACTTCGACTGGGGGGACGACCGCAGCCCCCGTACGGAGTACCACCGCACGGTGATCTACGAGGCGCACGTCAAGGGCCTGACGATGCGCCATCCGGGGCTGCCCGAGGAGCTGCGCGGCACCTACGCGGCGCTGGCGCACCCGGCGGTCATCGAGCATCTGACCGAGCTGGGGGTGACGGCCCTGGAGATGATGCCGGTGCACCAGTTCGTCAACGACCACCGGCTGGTCGACATGGGCCTGAACAACTACTGGGGCTACAACACGATCGGCTTCTTCGCGCCGCACAACGCGTACGCGTCCTGGGGCGACCGGGGCCAGCAGGTGCTGGAGTTCAAGTCGGCGGTGCGGGCGCTGCACGAGGCGGGCATCGAGGTCATCCTCGACGTGGTCTACAACCACACCGCCGAGGGCAACCACCTGGGTCCCACGCTGTCCTTCAAGGGGATCGACAATCCGTCGTACTACCGGCTGACGGACGACCCGCGCTACTACATGGACACCACGGGGACCGGGAACTCGCTGCTCATGCGGTCCCCGCACGTCCTTCAGATGATCATGGACTCGCTGCGGTACTGGGTCCTGGAGATGCACGTCGACGGGTTCCGCTTCGACCTCGCGGCGACCCTGGCCCGCCAGTTCCACGAGGTGGACCGGCTGTCGTCGTTCTTCGACCTGGTCCAGCAGGATCCGGTGGTGTCCCAGGTGAAGCTGATCGCGGAGCCGTGGGACGTCGGCGAGGGCGGCTACCAGGTGGGGAACTTCCCGCCCCTGTGGACGGAGTGGAACGGCAAGTACCGCGACACGGTGCGCGACGTGTGGCGTGGCGAGGCGCGCGCGGTCGGCGAGTTCGCCTCCCGGCTGACCGGCTCCTCCGATCTCTATCAGGACGACGGACGGCGGCCGCTGGCCTCCATCAACTTCGTGACCTGCCATGACGGCTTCACCCTGCGCGACCTGGTCTCCTACGACGACAAGCACAACGAGGCCAACGGGGAGGACAACCGGGACGGCGAGAGCCACAACCGGTCCTGGAACTGCGGCGTCGAAGGCGAGACCGACGATCCCGAGGTACTGGGGCTGCGGGCCCGGCAGATGCGCAACTTCATCGCCACGCTGATGCTGTCCCAGGGCGTGCCCATGATCAGCCACGGGGACGAGTTCGGGCGCACCCAGCAGGGCAACAACAACGCCTACTGCCAGGACAGCGAGCTGGCCTGGGTCGAGTGGCCCGACGCCGAGGGACCCGGCGCCGAGCTGCTGGAGTTCACCCGCGCGCTGGTGGGACTGCGCAAGGAGCACCCCGTCTTCCGGCGGCGCCGCTTCTTCCACGGCCGTCCGGTGGAGGGGGCCCACGGCGAGCTGTCGGACATCGCCTGGTTCACGCCGGAGGGCAAGGAGATGGGGCCCCGGGACTGGGACCGGGCGCAGGCGTCCGCGCTGTCGGTGTTCCTCAACGGCAACGCGATCTCCGAACCGGGCGCGCGCGGCGAACGGATCACCGACGACTCCTTCCTGCTGATGTTCAACGCCACGGCCCGCCCGCTGGAGTTCGTGGTCCCGGTCGATCTCGGACGGCAGTGGAAGGTGGTCGTCGACACGGCGGACCCGCAGGCCGCCGCGGCGGACGCGGGCCCCGAGCTGCGGGCCGGGGCCCGGCTGACGCTGGTCGACCGCAGCATGACGGTGCTTCAGCGGCCGACGTAGGGCACCGACGGCCCCGCCTCCGCCGCGTCCCGCTGCCGCGGGAGCGGCGCCCGGCCCCGGCCCCGGCCCCCGCAGTGGGGCCGGGACGGGCCCCGCCCCGCCGCGGGCGGACCGGGACGGGCGGGACGGGGCCCGACCCGTCCGGCGGGGGTGTGACAGGAAACGCCACGAGGCGGGTACGTAGGTGGTCATGACCCCTGAGCGACGTGCCGCCCCGACTCCCGTGACGCCCACGGCCACCTACCGGCTTCAGCTTCAGCCCGCGTTCCCGTTCGCGGCCGCGGCGGCGGCCGTGCCGTACCTGGCCTCGCTGGGGGTCTCGCATCTGCATCTGTCCCCGGTCCTGGAGGCGGTGCCGGGCTCCCTGCACGGCTACGACGTCGTGGACCCCGCGCGCGTGCGGGAGGAACTGGGCGGCGAGAACGGCCTGCGGGCGCTCGCGGACACCGCGCGCGAGCACGGCCTCGGACTGGTCGTGGACATCGTGCCGAACCACATGGCGATGGCCCCGCGCCACAACCGCGCCCTGTGGGAGACGCTGCGCGAGGGCCCGGAATCGCCGTACGCACGCTGGTTCGACGTCGACTGGGAGGCGCAGGACGGCCGGATGCTGGTCCCGGTGCTGGGCGGCCCGGTCGGCGCGGAGCTGGAGCACCTGCGCGTCGACGGCGACGTCCTGCGCTACCACGACCACGCGTTCCCACTGCGAGAGGGCACCGGGGAGCTGCCGCTGCCGCGGCTGCTGGACGCGCAGTGGTACCGCCTGGCGTGGTGGCGGCTGGCCCGCACCGAACTGAACTACCGGCGCTTCTTCAGCGTCTCGGAGCTGATCGGGGTGCGGGTGGAGGACCCGGAGGTGTTCGACGCCACCCACGGCACGATCCTGCGCCTGGTGCGGGAGGGGGTGATCGACGGACTGCGCGTGGACCACCCCGACGGCCTCGCCGACCCCGACGCCTACCTGGAGCGGCTGCACAGGGCGAGCGGCGGCCGCTGGACGGTCGTCGAGAAGATCCTCGCCGACGGGGAGCGGCTGCCGCGCTCCTGGCCCGTCGCCGGAACCACCGGCTACGACGCCCTGCGTCGCGTCGACGGCCTCTTCACCGACCCGGAGGGGGCGCGGGAGCTCCTGGACCGCTACCGGGGCTTCGCGGCCCCCCAGGCGGACCTCGGGGGCGACTGGGCGGCCACCGTGCGGCGCGCCGCGTACGCGGTGATCGGCCACGAGCTGGCGGCCGAGACGGACCGGCTGACCCGTACGGCGTCCCGGGTCTGCGCGGACCCGGAGGATCCCGCGCTGCGCGACCGGGCGCCCTGGGCGCTGCGCACGGCGCTGACGGAGCTGCTCGTGCGGATGGAGGTCTACCGGCCCTACACCTCGGGCGACCCGGCGGCCGTCGTGACCGAGGAGGCGGCGGCGCAGGCCCGGCAGGCGTTCGCGGTGCCGCAGGAGGCGGAGGCGGTCGACGCGGTGCGCGCGGTGGTCCTGGGCGGGGAGGGCCCGCGCGGGGCGGAGCTGCGCGCGCGGTTCGCCCAGACGTCGTCCGCGCTGCGCGCCAAGTCGGTGGAGGACACGGCCTTCTACCGCCATGTGCCGCTGCTGGCGGCCAACGAGGTGGGCGGCGACCCGGGCGCCCCGGGCGTCTCGACGGCCGCCTTCCACGCGTACTGCGCGCGCGTGCAGCGCGACTGGCCCGTCACGGGGACGGTCGTCTCGACGCACGACACCAAGCGCAGCGCCGACGTGCGCGCCGCGCTCGCCGTGCTCACCGAATGCCCGCAGCGCTGGGCGGACCTCCTGGACGAGGTCACGGGCGCGCCGGCGGACGTTCCCGACCGCCGGCTGGCGTGGGCGGCCTGGCAGACGGTCTTCGGGCTCGGACCCGCCGCCCCCGAGCGCGTCCAGGAGGCGCTGCTCAAGCACGCGCGCGAGGCGGGGCTCCACACGACCTGGACGGAGCAGGAGCCGGACTACGAGAAGGCGCTGGCCGCGTTCGTGGCCGAGGGGCCGTGCGGGGCGCCGGGCGAGCGGGTGGCCGCGCTGCGCGACGCGCTGGCGCCGCACATCCGGGCGAACGTGCTGGGCACGGCCCTGGTGCAGCTGACGATGCCCGGGGTGCCGGACGTCTACCAGGGCACGGAGAGCGAGTACCGGGCGCTGGTGGACCCGGACAACCGGCGTCCGGTGCGGTTCCCGCCCGACGATCCGGGCGTCAAGGATGCGCTGACCGCGGCCGCGCTGCGGCTGCGCCGGCGGCGGCCGGAGGTCTTCGGGGAAGCCGCCACGTACGAGCCGCTGTCCGCCGAGGGGCCGGCCGCGGACCACTGCGTGGCGTTCACGCGCTCCGGCCGCGTCGTCACGGCCGTGACTCGGCTGTCGCTGCGGCTGGCACACGCGGGAGGCTGGCGCGAGGAACGGCTGACGCTGCCACCGGGCCGGTGGATCGACGCCCTGTCCGGACAGGACGGCCCGGCACGGGAGTTCACGGGGCACACGCGCGTGGCGGACCTGTTCGCCGACCTGCCGGTGGCACTGCTGGAACGCGCGGAGTGACCCGTCATGAGCCCGCGCGGCAGCCCTGGGGCCCGAGCGGGCTCGCACCGAGCCGGCGCGACCCCGGCGGCGGTCCTCAGCGCGCCGAAGGCGGCGGACGTTTCGGGCGCGGTCGGGGTGAGCGGGGTGACGGGCGCGGTCGGGGTGAGCGGGGTGACGGGTGCCGTCGGGGTGAGCAGCGTCAGCGTCGCGGCTGACGCGGTCGGCGTGACCGCCGCGGTCGGGGTGGCCGGGGTGGCCGGGGTGAGCATCGGGGCTGACCCGGTCGGCGTGGTCGGCGTGACGGGCCTGACCGGCGCAGTCGAGCCGGTGGGCGTAACCGCCGCGCTCGCCGCGGTCGGGGTGACCGGCGCAGTCGGCGTGACCGGGGTGGGGGGGGCGCCGCCGGCTGGGCCGTCGGGGTATCGCGGTTGGCGCGGTTGCGGGGCTGGGATGAGCGTCGCGGCTGGCGCGGCAGGCGGCGCGGTCGGCGCGCTCGCCGCAGTCGGCGTGACGGACGTGACCGGCGCAGTCGCCCGGCGGGCGTAACCGGCGCGCTCGCCGCGGTCGGAGTGACCGGCGCAGTCGGCGTGACCGGGTGACCGGCGCAGTCGGCGTGACCGGGTGCCGGCGTCATCGGGGTGGGGGGTGGCGGCCGTCTGGGCCCGCATTGCCGTCGCCGTATCGCTGCCGTGGCCGGTGGATCCGATGCCGCCACGGCGCGGCCGGCGGCGATCGCGCCGACCGCCGGCGGTGGGCCGGGCGGGCGTCCCGGTCCGGGCGGGGCGTACGTGCCGGTCCGGGCGGAGGGCAGGCGTCCGCGGGGCGGGGCGGGCGGTGGTGGCGGGTCACGTCGTCGCCGTCGGCGCGCGCGCATCCGAGCGCCCCCCGGAGCCTTCCGCGGGCGTTCTTGACAGTTCCCAGCGGCCGTGGGGTACTGCGGGGGCGAAGGCCGGGCGGACGAAAACGGGGGTGAGTCTCCTGCCGGAGCTGCGCTACCCCACGGTGACCGAACTGACCACTTCTGCCCGGGCCTTGGCCCTGGAGCAACGCGGCGTCTGCCGGCTGCGACAGGTGGGGGTCTCCCGGGCGGGCCGGCCTCTGCACCTGCTGTCCGTGGGCCATGCCCGACGGGCCGTGCTGGTCGTCGCCGGCGCCCACGCGAACGAGCCGACCGGGGGCTGCACCCTGCTGGCGCTCGCCGAACGGGTGCTGTCCGAGCGGGAGTTGCGGGACGGCACGTCCTGGCACTTCCTGCTCTGCGCGGACCCCGACGGGGCCAGCCTGCACGTCACCCCGGCCCCGCGCAGCCTGCTGGAGTACCACCTCGGTTTCTTCCGGCCCGCCGGCCCCGAGCAGCCGGAGTGGTCGCCGGCAGTGCTGCCGCCGGACCGTCTGCCGCCCGAGACCCGCGCGCTGACCCGGGTCATCGACGAGCTGCGGCCCTATCTCCAGGTGACCCTGCACGGCACCGACCTGGGCGGCAGCTGGGTGCAGCTCACGAAGGACATCCCGGGTCTGGCAGAGCCGTTCGCCAAGTCGGCGGCGCAGTTGCACATTCCGGTGGAGACGGGCGCCTCGGACGCCGCGGGCTGGCCCGCGTCCGGGCCGGGCGTGCATGTGATGCCGGCCGCCGGGGCGGAGGCGGCCTATCCGAGCATGCCGGACGACGCACGGCACAGCACCTGGTACCACGCGCACCGTTACGGCGGCCTGACGGCCGTGGTGGAGGTGCCGATGTGGGCGAGCGACATGGTGGACGATCCCGCCCCGCACCCCGCCCCGGCCGCGGCGATCCGGCGGCTGGCCCGGCGGCTGCTGCGCGACGTCACGGAGGTGGAGCGCGTCCTCGCCGACGCGCTGCCGCGTCTGGAGGGCGCGGACGGGCCGCTGCTGCGGGCGGCCAGATGGGTGCTGGAGCTGGCGCCGGGGCTCGCGTCGGACTGGACCCACACTCCCCCGGCCGGCACCACGATGGCCTACGTCGGCAGCGTGGACGCGTTCGCCCGGCGGCTGCCGCTGCGGGCGGCGGCGATGCTGTGGCGGGTGCTCCAGGAGAGCGACGACCACGCGGCCCCGCGCCTGGAGCAGCTCGTGGAGACCTGGAGCGACGCGTTCGCCGACCGTTTCCGGGCCCGCTGGGTGCCTCTGGAGCACCAGGTGGAGCACCAGTCGCGCACGGTCGTCGCGGCGGCGCTGCACGCCCGCGAGGGCGCGGCCTGACGCGCCCGGCCGGTGCGCGGAACAGGGCGGCCGCGGCACCCACACGCGTGCGTGCGTGTGCCGCGGGAGCCGGTTGCGCTCAGACCTCGGGCACCTGCTCGTCGTCCAGGGCGAACACGGCCCCGGTCAGCGCCTCGCGCTCGCAGTCGTTGCTGAAGGTGTGCCGGTAGTCGACCGCGCGGCCGTTCCACCGGCCCTGCGCCCGGACGGTCACCGGCGCGTACACCAGCGGGCACACGCGCTCGCCGTCGCCGGGGACGGCGTCGACGTCGCCGTCGGCCCTGGCCAGCACGTCGCAGGCCTCCGCCGCCCGGGAGTGGCCCTGGGGCGGGTCGCACATCAGCAGGGTGCCGCGGGTGTCGCTGGAGCGGGCGTCGCCGCGGGTGACGGTGAGCTGGAGCCAGTTGCCGGGGAGGGCGTCCTGCGAGCCGGCGAGGGCCGGCGCGGCGCCCACGGCGAGGAGGAGGGCGGCGGTGGCCGCCGGCAGGGCGCGCCGCGCGGCCCTCGCCGCACGGGAGCGCGACGGAGACGAAGACGGGAACGGGGCCGGGGCCGGGGACGCGTGGGGGGAGTCGGAGAAGTTCGTCATTCCCGGTGCATCGGCACGGCGGGCCGCGCACCCCAGTCCGACTCACCCGAACGGGCCGGAGCAGGTCCGGCGGTGGTGCGGGCGGCCAGTTCGAACGCGGCGAGCACGACCCGCGTCTGGTACTCGGCCTGGCGCGCGACGGGGATCCAGCGCGCCCCGCACCCGTCCCGGTATTCGGCGCAGCCCGCGTCGATGAGCGCGTCCAGCCGCGGCAGCGCGCCGGACGGGTCGTGTCCGGCGCGGGTGACGAGCCGGTGCAGCAGCCCCGCCGTCCGCAGGGCGATCCGGCGGCCCGCGATGCGCAGGGCGGTCAGATGGGCGGTGCCGAGCGGCGGGAGCGGCCGGGCGGGGTCCGCGGTGGCGGGGTCCCAGGCGTCCGCGAGGCCGGGGCACACCTTCAGGTGGTCGTCGACGGGGGCCAGCAGCCGGGCGGCGTCGGGGACGTCGAGGAGGTGGGGCCGGGCGCGGTCGAGGATGTCCGACAGCAGGCCGCAGTCGTGGCGCAGGGCCTGGCTCACGGAGCGCAGCACGGCGTCCCGGTCGGCCGGGCGGGAGGCGTCCTGCACGCCCGGCACGCCCCACATGGGCGCCTCGACGACGGCCGTGAGGGTGCCGTGCCGGCGCGGATGGTGCCAGGTCGACTCGACCGCGGCCTCCCCGGCGGCGGTCACCGCGCCTCTGCGCGGCGCGGGGATCCGGTAGACGGCCGGTCCCAGCCGGGGCCAGTACAGGGTGTCGTAGGGCCCGAACTCGCGGGGGATGCCGAGACGGGCGGCCGCGTGGCCGGTCCGCCGGGCCAGTCCGGGCAGGTCGTCGGTGAGTTCGACGAAGGCGCCGCCGACGTCGACGCCGTGCAGGGAGCACTGGAGGAACGGTTTCAGTTCGTCCTGAAGCCTCAGCAGCGCGCGGGTCTCCGGCAGCGCCGCCGCCGCCGGCCCGTCGGGCAGCCACTCGGGCTGCTCCAGGAAGCCGGGCCGGTAGAAGTGCCGGAAGTAGCGGTCCAGACGGTAGGGGCCGGACAGCCAGCCCTCGTTGCGGCGCAGGCCGTCGGGGTCCAGGCACAGCAGCAGGTTCCACGTGGCGTCGGCGTCGGCCGTGGCCCGCGGGTCGGCCAGGAGGCGTTCGGCCAGCCGCAGGACGGTCGCGCCGCCGACCGGCTCGTTGGCGTGCGGTCCGGCCACGACCAGGGCCTGGCGGTCGCCGCGCCCGACGCGCAGCAGCCACAGCGGTGCGCCTTCACGGGAGTCGCCCACCCGGTGCAGCCGGACGTCCCCTCGGCCGCGGGCGGCGATCGCGGCCGCGCGGGCGGCGAGGTCGTCCACGGTCGGGTAGCGGAGGAGCGGCAGGGCACACCTCCACAGGGCGGCGCCGTCGGTTCACCGAACGTGTCCCGTGTACGCACAGTGAGTCATGGGCCAGCGGTACGTCAACACGGCTTTGTCGCAAGGGACTTGAACGAGCCTGGCCGCGGCCGGCAGCCGGACCCGCGCGGATCGCGGCAGAAGCCGGCAGAAGCCCGCGGAAGCGGGACGCACGCGTGACGCACGGCGACGCGGGCGGGATCCGCGCCGGTTCAGGTCACCGAGAGACGGAACGCCGTGCGGCCGAAGGCGACCTGGTCGCCCTCGCGGACCACGGCCGCGCCGATGACCCGGCGCCCGTTGACGGTCGTCCCGTTGGTCGAGCCGAGGTCGCGCAGCACCCACATCCCGCCCTGCCGGCTCAGCTCGGCGTGCACCCGCGAGACGCTGTCGTGGGTCAGCCGCAGGCCGCTCGCCGGGTCGCGGCCGATGCGCAGCGCCTGCTCGGTGCCGGGGTGCGGCAGCAGCAGCTTGGGCAACCGCTCGGCCTGCCAGGCCCGGCGCAGCCGGACGGTGAAGCCCGAGACCGCCTCGACGCTGCCGAAGACCACCCGCGAGAGGCGGCTCTCCTTGGGCAGGTCGGCGGTGAGGACGGCCAGCTCGTCCGAGCGGCGTGCCGCCAGGGCCAGCTCCATGCGCCGGATGAACGTGTCGTGCGACAGACGCCCCATGGCGACGCCGTCACGCAGCACCTTCAGCGCCCGGTCGCGCTCCACGTCGGACAGCCGCGCGGGGTACGTGTTGAACTCGAAGGACGACGTCACGCTGGTGATTGTCGGTCAGCGAAACCCCGGGTGTCCAGAAGACGGGAAAACGCCGCCGCCCGCGCGCGGGGAGAATCGGGAACACTCCCGATTCTCCCCGCGCGCGGGGAGAATCGGGAGTGTTCCCGAAGCGGATCGATCTCCCAGGGAGCACGATGGACGACGACGCGCTCCATCACGGTGAACAGACGAAGGGGAACCGTCCGTGCAGTTCGAGGTGTGGGCACCGCAGGCCGAACGTGTGACGCTCCAGTGCGAGGGCGTCACGCACGCGATGCAGAGCGATCCCGGACGGCCGGGATGGTGGACCGCCGAGGCGGAGGCCGGGGACGGCGCCCGGTACGGCTTCGCGCTCGACGACGGCCCCCTCAGGCCCGACCCGCGCTCCCGCCGCCAGCCGGACGGCCCGGAGGGGCTCAGCGCCGTCGTCGACCACGGGCGCCACCCCTGGCGCGCGCAGTGGCCCGGACGTCCGCTGCCCGGCGCGGTCCTCTACGAGCTGCACGTGGGCACCTACACCCCCGAGGGCACCCTCGACGCCGCCGCCGGGCGGCTCGGCCATCTCGCCGGACTCGGCATCACGCACGTCGAGTTGATGCCCCTGTGCGCCTTCCCGGGCCGGCACGGGTGGGGATACGACGGGGTGTCGCCGTGGGCGGTGCACGAGCCGTACGGCGGCCCCGAGGCGCTGAAGCGGTTCGTCGACCGGGCCCACGAACTCGGTCTCGGCGTGGTCCTGGACGTGGTGCACAACCACCTGGGCCCGTCCGGGAACTTCCTGCCCGAGTTCGGCCCGTACTTCACCGACACGCACCACACGCCCTGGGGGGCGGCCGTCAACCTGGACGCGCCCGGCTCCGACGAGGTGCGCGCCTATCTGCTGGACAGCGCGCTGGCCTGGCTGCGCGACTACCGGCTGGACGGACTGCGGCTGGACGCGGTGCACGCTCTCGCCGACACGCGCGCGTGCCACTTCCTGGAGGAGCTGTCGGCGGCCGTGGACGCGCTCGCCGCCGAGACGGGCCGGCCGCTGTTCCTGATCGCCGAGTCCGACCTCAACGACCCGCGGATGATCACCCCGCGCCGGGAGAACGGCCTGGGCCTGCACGCGCAGTGGAACGACGACTTCCACCACGCCCTGCACACGGCGCTCACCGGCGAGTCCCAGGGCTACTACGCCGACTTCGCGCGCGACCCCTTCGCCGCCCTCGCCAAGACCCTCACCGGCGGCTTCTTCCACGACGGCGCCTACTCCGGTTTCCGGGGCCGCCGTCACGGCCGTGCGCTGGACCGCTCCCGGATGCCGGCGCACCGGCTCCTGGGCTACTCCCAGACCCACGACCAGGTGGGCAACCGCGCCCTGGGCGACCGTCTCTCGTCGTCCCTCTCCCCCGGCCTGCTGGCCTGCGCCGCCGCGCTGACGCTGACCGCCCCGTTCACGCCGATGCTGTTCATGGGCGAGGAGTGGGCCGCGGGCACGCCGTGGCAGTACTTCACCGACCACACCGACCCCGAGCTGGCCGAGGCCGTGCGGCGGGGCCGGCGCCGGGAGTTCGCCGCTCACGGCTGGGCCGAGGAGGACGTGCCCGACCCCCAGGACCCGGCGACCCGCGAGCGCTCCTGCCTGGACTGGTCCGAACCGGGGCGCGAGCCGCACGCGCGTGTGCTGGCCTGGTACCGCGAGCTGATCGCCCTGCGGCACACGCAGGCCGACCTCACCGACCCCGACCTGGCCGACATCAAGGTCGCCTACGACGCGCAGGCCCGCTGGCTGGCCTTCCGGCGCGGCGACGTCCGGGTGGCCGTCAACCTCGGCAAGGAGCCGGCCGCGATCCCGCTCGGACCGCGCCCGGCCCGGGTGCTGGCCGCTTGGGACCCGGTGGACGCGCCGGGCCCGGACGGTCTGCTGCACCTGCCGGGCGAGTCGTGCGTGGTCCTCGAACAGGACTGATCCGCCCGCCGGGCGCGAGGCCTGCCACGGGCCGGCCGACGGGCCGGCGGGGGGCGGCCCGGCGGTCGGGCCGGTGGTCGGGCCGGTGGCGCGCCGTCGGGATCCAGGGAGGGCGGGCCGGGGGGTCACGGCTCGTCGTCCGGCGGGCCCTCTCCGCGCTCACGGCCTTCCCCGCTCTCTCCGTCCTCGCGCAGCTCGGTCACCCGTTCCAGCAGGATCGCCTCCCAGGCCCGCCCCAGCCGGGTGCGCCAGAGGGAGACGGCCTCCGGGTCCCGCCCGGCGGGCCCGCCCTCCGCGACGTGTTCCGCGAGCCGGACGACGCTGTCGCAGCGGGCGAGCCACAGGCCACGCAGACAGGGGCGGGCGCCGTAGCCGGCCAGGGTGGCGGCCCGCACGGCGGCGCCGGAGCCGACGGCCAGGGCGAGGCCCGCGATGTCCTCCGCGGGATCCCCCACGACCGCCTCGGTCCAGTCCAGGACCCCGCGCACCCTGCCGTCCGCGCTCACCACGAGGTGCTCGCCACGCAGGGCGTGGTGGACGAGGACGGCCGTGGCGGGCTGGGCGGCCAGCTGCGCCGCGCCGGGCGGGGTCAGCTGGTTCAGGCGGGCGGGGTCGAACTCGTCGGCCCGTGCCAGGCCCCGCGCGGCGGCCACCGCCATCCGGCGCAGCGCCTCCAGCGAGCGCGGGGCGGTGCGCGGCGCCCCGAGCGCCTCGGCCGCACGGGGGGCGACCTCCCGCAGCCCGCCGAGCAGCGCCGCGAGGTCGGCCTCGCCGACGGCCGAGACGTCGTGCTCCTCGGCCGTGCCGCCCGGCAGCCGCGTGTCGAGGGTGTACACCAGGCCGGGCGACCACTCGCCGTGCGCGACACAGGCCGGCAGGGCCACGGGGACGTGCGGGCGGACGAGGTCGCGCAGCCGCAGTTCGCGCAGACGGCGCACGCCGGTCTCGCGGTCGGGGGCCAGATGCAGCACATGGCGGCGGCCGACCCACCATGTGGTGCGCGGACCGTTCTCCGCGACGGGCCGTACGTCCGGGCCCGGACCGCCGGGGCCGCTCTCCCTGAGGAGCGCGCGGACCAGTCGGCGGACGGTGTCCGCGGTGGGTGTCGGTGCCTGGGTCATGGGTCGCGCCGTCGCCGTTCGGGTGGGTGCCGGAAACTCCTGGTGCGGGTCAGTCCACTATGACCAGCTCGCGGGTGGTGTCGTTGAGACGGCGGCCGCCGTCCGCGGTGACGGTGACGATGTCCTCGATGCGCACCCCGAACCGGCCGGGCAGGTAGACGCCCGGCTCGACCGAGAAGCACATCCCGGGCACGAGGGGCTGTTCCTCGCCCTCGATCATGTACGGCGGCTCGTGGGTCGTGACGCCGATGCCGTGGCCGGTGCGGTGGATGAAGTGGGGGCCGTATCCGGCGTCGGCGATGACCGCGCGGGCGGCCCGGTCGATCTCCTGGCAGGCGACACCGGGCCGCACCGCCCGGAAGCCCGCCTCCTGCGCCTCGCGGACGAGGTCGTGCACCCGGCGCTCCTCCTCGGTCGGCTCGCCGACGTGGACGGTGCGGGAGGTGTCGGAGCCGTAGCCGTCCTTGAGGCCGCCGAAGTCGAGGACGACCATGTCGCCGTGCTCGATGACACGATCGCCGACCTCGTGATGCGGGTTGGCGCCGTTGGGTCCCGAGGCGACGATGGTGAAGTCGACCTGGGAGTGTCCGAACCGGCGCAGCAGATCCGCGAGGTCGGCGCCGACCTCCGTCTCGCGGCGTCCGGCGAAGGGGAGCCGCCGGATCTCCTCGAACGCCCGGTCCGCGGCCGCGCCGGCGGCCGCCATCAGCTCCAGTTCGGCCGCGTCCTTGACCGCGCGCAGCATCGGCAGGGCCTGGGTGAGCGAGGCGTAGGAGGCGGCGGGCAGGGCCTTCTGCATGCTGAGCAGGTGCATCGCCCAGGCGTTGTCGCTGATCCCGAACCGGCCGTCGGCGTCGAGCAGGCCGGCGGTGACGGCGTAGGGATCCTTGCCGTCGGTCCAGTCGCGCAGGGTGAGCGCCGGGGCGCCCACCGCCTTCGCGGCGTCGGGGGCCTCCAGGGCGGGCACGACGAGGACGGGGTCACGGCCGGCGGCGAGGACGAGCAGCGTGAGCCGTTCGGTCACCGCGGTGGGCGCGTACCCGGTGAGCCAGACGAGGTCGGGGCCCGGCGCCACGAGGAGGCCGTCGAGTCCGGCCTCGGCGGCCTCGCCCGCGGCACGCGCCATGCGAGCCCGGTAGTCGTCGGCGGTGAAGGGCGCGGGGGCGGTGCCGGTCATCCGGGCCTCCCTGGAAGGACGTGGCGACGGGGGCGTGGCGGTCGTCCGGACGGAGCGCCGCCCGCACGACGGCCACGGGCAGCATCCTGCCTGTCCGGCGAGGGTCTCGCGAGCCGATTGACGAGGTTGCGGCGCTTCCCGGCAGCGGCGGCGGGGGCCGAACGGCCCCCAGTCCGCCGGTCTTCGTGCCTCCACGTCGTCCGTGCGCCGCCCGTCGTCGTACCGGGCGTCTCAGGTGACGACTCCGGGGGTCACCGTCAGCGCCCGGCACGCACCGTCCCGATGGCAGACCGTGAGGTGCGCCGCCCTGCCGGGGCGTGCCGCGTCGACCGCGTGGGCGAGGTCCGTCGCCGAGTCGATGCCGACGCCGTCGAACCGCACCAGGACGTCGCCGCGGACCAGGCCCGCGGTGTAACCGGGGCCGGGCACATGGACGGCGACGATCCTGGCCCCCGCTTTCCGGGCGTCCACCGCCTCCAGCCCCAGCGTGGCCCGGACGGGCCGCGACGACGCCCCGGAGAGCGGGAGCGGCGGCGCGGACGGCCGGGCAGCGGCCCCCCGCCCCGCGTCGGCACCCGGCCCTCTCCGGGCCGACTCGCCCGCCCGGCCCGGCCGTCCCTCCTCTGCCGGCTGTCCCGTCGGGGCCGTCCGGGTGCCCGGTTCCGCCTGTCGCCGCAGCTCGGCCAGTGCGCCCGTTCCGATGACGGTCGTCCCGGCGGCGCCCAGTCCCACCCCGGACAGCACCAGGACGATGCCGGCCAGCAGGCCGGACAGCAGGGTCGTCGGCCTGCCGCCCCGCGGGTGCACGGCGCACGGGCGCGGGGCCGGGTCGCCGGGGCCGGAGCGGCCGCCGGGCGGCTCCTGGCCGGGCAGCCGTTTGGGACGCAACGCTGTCTGTCGTTCCATGGATCGCCTCCGGCTGATGCCCTACCCGGCGCGCCCGCGCACGACGAGCCACGAACGAGTGAGACTGACCCGGTCCGGACGGCGTCGGCACCGGCCGGAAAGGCGCGTCCCGCCCTCGCACGTTCATCCGCTCACGCGCGCGGGGACAGCGCCTCCGTCAGCGCTCGCGCCGCGCCCGCGGGCGCGCCCGCGCTCACCAGCTCGATCCGGTGCACCACCCGCGGTTCGACGAGCGGGACGACGACCGTGCCCGCGAAGCCCGCGGCCGTCGACCGGGGCAGCAGGGCCAGTCCGTGGCCGGCCGCGGTCAGGGCGGTCAGGACGCGGACGTCGGCGCCCTCGTAGCGCAGGGCCGGCCGAAAGCCGTGGCCGCCGTTGGCCGCGCGCAGCTGGGGCAGCGGCAGCCCGGCGTCCGGCGCGTCCACCCAGCGGGCGTCGGCGAGGTCGCCGAGGCGCAGGCCGGAGCGCCCGGCGAGGGGGTGGTCGCCGGGCAGGAGCACGCCGACCGGCTCCTCGCCGGCGCCGTACGTGGTCAGCGGTGCGACGTCGGGCAGCCGGAGCGGGTCGCTGGGCGCGGCCAGCCCGTCGACGAGCCCCAGGTCGGCGGTGCCGTCGGCGACCGCGGCGGGCACGCCGTCGCGGCCGAGCACGCGCAGGGTGACGCCGGCGGGCGGGAGGGCGGCGAGCGCGGTGGGGGTGAGGGCGGTCGGGGACGCGGCCAGGGTCAGCCCGTTCGGCGGGGTGCGGGCCAGCCGGACGACGTCCGCGCGGGCGGCGTCCAGGCGCAGCAGCAGGGGGCCCGCGTGTTCGAGGAGCCGTTCACCGGCCGCGGTGGGGGCTACGGGACGGCGGGTGAGCAGGGGGGCGCCGAGGTCCTGTTCGAGGGCGGCGATGTGCTGGGAGACGGCCGACTGGGTGTAGCCGAGCTCGCGGGCGGCCTCGGAGAAGGAGGCGAGGCGGGCGACGGCGACGAGGGTGCGCAGCAGGTGCGGGTCCATGCGCGCAGGATCGCAGAGCGTCATCAGCTCTGCTTATCGAGGGTGCAGGAACCATCGTTGGACCTGAAGCCGGGGGCGCGCCGAGGATGGGCGTCATGACCGACACCGCAGCTCAGATCGCGCGGGTCGCCCTGGTCGGCGACCGCTCCCCCAACGTCGTCTCGCACATGCGTGTACCGCTCCTGCTGGACGCTCTCGCCTCCCGGGACCGGCTGGTCCTGGACGCCTACTGGATCTCGTCCGAGGAGGCCGAGGGCGTGGGCGCGGTACGCGGGTTCGACGCGGTGTGGGCGGTGCCGGGCAGCCCCTACCGCAGTGAGGCCGGCGTGCTGTCGGCGATCCGCACGGCGCGCGAGGAGGGCATCCCGTTCCTGGGCACCTGTGGCGGTTTCCAGCACGCGCTCCTGGAGTACGCGCGCAACGTCTGCGGGCTGGCGGACGCCGCGCACGCCGAGAACGACCCCGAGGCCGAGGACCCGCTGATCGCACCGCTGGCGTGTTCCCTCGTCGGCCACGAGGGCGTCGTCACGCTGGAACCGGATTCGCTGGCGTACTCCCTGATCGGCTCGGGACGGACGGTCGAGCGCTACTTCTGCGCGTACGGGCCGGCCCGCCACCTCGACACGCTGCGGGCCCACGGACTGCGTTTCACCGGCCACGACGAGGACGGCCTGCCCCGGGTGGCCGAACTGCCGGGCCACCCCTTCTTCATGGCCTCCCTGTTCCAGCCGGAGCTGTCCGGCGACGGCTCGCGCCCGCATCCGGTCGTCCGGGCGCTGGCGCGGGCCGCGGTCGAGCACGCGGCCCGCAGGACGCGTCAGCCGGCGTAGGACGGGTGCGGGACGGGGGCCAGCGGCCGGGCCGGGTGCGAGGGCCGGGCCGGTGGGAGGACCGGGGCCGGCGGGGCGGTGTCCGGCAGGAAGCCGTGGGTGCGGCGGGCCAGGAAGGCGGGCTTGTAGCGGTCGACCTCGCGGTGCCAGTGCAGGATGCCGGCCAGCCAGTTCTGCAGGTCCGCCACGTAGCCCCCCATCGCCCGGCGTGCTTCGGCAGACAGGTCGAAGTCGTCGTACAGCACGGGCAGTTCGTGCGCGACGACATGCTCGAACTGCCGCATGCGCTGGGTCATCAGGTCATGGACGACGCCCAGCGCCGCCGGGTAGTCGCAGCAGAAGAAGTTCTGCACGACGAGGATCGCGTTGTGCATCTCCCCCTCGTACTCGATCTCCTTCTGGTACGAGAAGACGTCGTTGGTGAGGCACGCGTAGTCCATGGCCGCGTTCTCCAGCGCGCGGACGACGCCGCTGCGGTAGACCTCCGGCGGGATCGCGGGGCCCCGGCCCGTCCGGCACATGCTCAGCGTGAGGTCGGAGCCGAAGGTGGCGCGGCGCATCTCCAGGTAGTCGACCGGGTCGGGGACACGGTTCTGGAGCTGGTTGGACAGCTCCCACACCCAGCTCTCGGTCATCACGTCGACCGCGTCGCGCAGGGTGCGGCGCTGGTCGGGGGTCATGGCGGCGGTGGTGTGCGCCCACAGGTCGAGCAGGCCGCGCTCCATGGCGTTGACGGGGACGACGGACGCCGGCTCGCCGTCCACCGGCATGCAGGCCGACAGGCGGGTCGTCGCCAGGCGGGCGGCGGCGAGGTCGCGGCGGCCGCCGAAGACGAGCGGGTAGTAGTCGTCGCCGTAGGTGCCCCAGGCGAGCCACCGGGAGCTGAGGTCGAGCGCTTCGGGGGTGGCGTCCGGGTCGAGGCCGGCCGAGCACAGCGCGAGGTCGAAGGCGTCGAGCTTGTCCTCGTCCCAGACGCCCTCCGCCAGGATGCCCACCTGGTGCGACCACGCCTTCAGGCGCGGGCGGCACGCCTGCAGATGCGGGCTCAGTTCCACCCGGTAGGGCATGTGGAAGTCGGGCAGCAGCGACGGGCCGACCTTCTGGAACGGCACGTGCGCGTACGCGCGCAGTCGTCCGCGCGTCCCGAACGGCGTGAGGGGCGTGCCCGTGGCGGCCGTCGACGCGAGGAGGGCGCCGACGTCGGCGGCGGAGGTGCCCGGGCCGGTGGGCTTCCGCCAGGGCGGTCCGGTGACCGCGCCCTTGTTCATGTAGCGGCTGGAGCGAAGGTGCCACTCGTGGCCGCCGGACTGCCAGTCCTGGAGCCCCTTGGCGTAGGCGGCGATCGCGGCGGTCTCGTCGGGGCCGAGCCCCTTCTCCAGCGCCACCGCCGGCACTTCGGTGAACGCGGTGTGCTCGAACTGGTGCAGACGGGAGGTGAGGATGTCGTTGACGGTGTCGGCGGCCTCCTGGGTGGTGCAGCCGAAGAACCTCTCCAGGACGAGCACGCCGTTGCTGTTCTCGCCCTCGTCCTCGACCTCGCGCTGGTAGGAGAACAGGTCGTTGCGCAGATGCACGGCGTCGGCGAAGGTCTCCATCAGCACCCTGAGCGGCCTCGTCCCGGCGACCGCGGCCGGCACCTCGGCGGTCGCATACTCCACCAGCCCCGCCGACCAGGGCGCGCCGCCCACCTTGCGCCGCATCTCGATGTACTCGACCGGGTTGGCGATCCGCCCCTCGTCGATGTTGGACAGCTCCCACATCGACTCGTTGAGGAGGTGTTCCGTCGCCACGGCGAAACGGCGCCGCCAGTCCTCGGACATGTCCGGCACGGTGCGCGTCCACAGGTCGTGCAGGCCCGCTTCCACCGGGTTGCGCGGCTCGGGCACGGGTGTGGCCAGGTCCAGCGGCATGAACAGCGGCAGCCGGTCCAGATGGGCCTTGCCGGCCGCACGGTCGCGGGTGCGCTTGAACATGTCGAGGAAGTGGTCGTCGAAGAAGAACACCCACACGTACCAGTCGGTGATCAGCGACAGCGCGGGCCCGTCGCAGTCCGGGTGGGTGTACGCGCAGAGCAGGCCGTAGTCATGGGCCTCCAGGTCGGACTGCTCCCAGATCCCGGACCCCTCCAGCATGCCCATGTCGCGCGCCCACCGGGTGGAGTGGGCCCGCGCCTGGTCGAGGTGCGGGTTCAGCCGCGCGGGATGCGGCATGTAGAACTGCGGGAGTTCGAACGGTTGCGTCATGGCCGGGCCCTACCCGGGGGTTCTCAGGGCCATCCGCGGCACGGCACATGATCACACCATCGCGTGAACCGGCGGAGATCGGTGAACCGTCGGGCGGTGGGCGTGCGCTTCGGGCGGGGGGGGCGGCGGGGTCAGGTCCGCAGCTGGATCAGCGCGTGCGTTCCGCCGGTCCGCCAGCTCTGTCCCTCGGCGGCGGTCAACGCGGCCTCGGTGGCGGCGTCGAGCCCGGTGATCACGTCGGACTTCAGCGTGCGCAAGGCCACGACCGGGCCGGGGAAGCAGGCGGTCACGTCGGCGAACGGAGTGGTGGGCTCCCACCTGGAGTCGCCCACGAGACGGCGGTAGTTGAGGTCGCCCTTGACGATCGTCAGGGCCGCTTGCGCGAACTCGGCGCGCAGGTCGTCGGGCATCCGTGCGAACGGCAGCGGCGCGGCCGAGAAGGGGTGGGCGCGGACCGTCAGGGCGCCGTCGGCCATGGCCGCCCACAGACGCCGGCCGTGGCCGGCGGCCGCCCCCGAGGCGCCGGTCAGCCTCCGCAGCGCGTCGACGACGTCGGCCGTCGTCGCGTCGGACACGTAGTAGGGGTACGGCTTGACATGCAGGACGACGCGGTCGCACCGCCCGTGTTCGAGGAGGTGGGCCGACAGCAGGAGATCGGGGATCAGTTCGCGGCCGGCGTTGTCGGCCACCAGGCACACGGTCCGGCCCTCGCCCGCGTCCGTGGCGTCCAGGAGGGACCACAGTTCCTCGCCGTCGTCGGCGACCAGGCCGGGGACGGCGGCCCGTCCCTCGGCCTCGCCGTCGGACAGCCGGAACCCGAGGTCGGCACGGTTGCCCCACAGGGATCCGTGGAGCAGGGCGCGGCCCCGTTCTTCGGCGGTGCGGTCCGCGAGGGCGTCGAGCGCTGCCAGTTCCCGGTCGGTCTCGTCCCCTTCGAGTTCGGCGAGCTTGAACGGGCGGAAGGGGTCGATGCCCGCCCACGGGCCGGGGCCGAAGTACCCGACCGCTTCGAGGAGCCGGCGGTAGAAGTAGCTCTCCGACCACAGCCAGGGCACGTCGAACCAGGACCGGCCGACGTGGTCGTCGAGCCCCCAGTCCCGCCAGCGGCCGCGGTCGTGCGCGTCGTCGGGCAGCGGTTCGACGACGCCCCGCGCGCAGGAGGCCGCCAGCGCGTCCAGCGCTTCGTGGGCCTCGGGCCCGTAGGGGAAGGCGTCCCGTACCTGCCGGATGATCGCCGGGTGCCGTTCGGCGAGCACGCTGCGGGGGAACGAACCGGGTTCGTTGCCGAGGATCACGGGCGGGGCGGGGTGGGGACGCATGCGGCTCACGGTAGCGCGGCGGCTCCGACCGGCGGCCTCACGGCCCCGGCGCACAGCGCGGCGGCCCGGACGGCGTCATGGCGCGTCGGAGCCGCTCGCGCCCGCGCCCGTCGTGGCGCGCTCCGGCCGTTCCCCTGTCGGCCGGTCTCAGACGGCCGCCATGATCTCCCGTTCCAGCCGGGTGGCGAGCGTCAGATAGCGCGGGCGGCGCGGCACCGGCACCAGCCCCCGGATCAGGACGTACCACATCTCGGACATCCGGCGGGGCAGCCGGACGACGGGTTCGCGGGAGCGGCCGACGACCCGGGTGCCGACGAAGAAGCAGACGAGGGAGTGGGCCACGGCGTCCACGTCGACGTCCTGGTGGATGTCGGACTCCTTGACCGCGCCGCCGAGTCGCCGGGAGACCAGGTCCAGCAACTCCGCGAAGGGGTGCGGCACGGGCGGCCGGACGGCCACCTGCCCGGTGGCGAGCCGCAGACCGGCGCGGGCGATCGGCCCCTCGACCGACAGCCTGGTCAGAGCGAACGTCAACCGCATCAGGGCTTCGAGGGACGCGCAGTCGCGGTCGTCGATCTCGCCGGCGACCCGGCGGGCGGCCTGGGACTGCAACTCCATGATGGCGTGGGCCAGATCCTCCTTCGCCGCGAAGTGGAAGTAGAGGGCCCCCTTGGTGACATGGGCGTGCGTGACGATGTCACTCAGGCTGGTCGACTCGTAGCCGCGCCGGTCGAACAGGTCGGCGGCGGCCGTGATGATCGCCGTGCGGGTCTGTTCCGCGCGTAACTGCCTCGCCATCGGCTGATACTCTCCCGGGCCGGTAAAGAACGGGTCGTGCCGTTTTTTGCTACCGCACGTACACGATAACTCACCATGCGGTACTGACGGCAAGGCCGCGAGAGCCGCCGACTCCCCTGGCGACGACCGGACTTGCCCGCCGGGAACGCCCTCCGCGGGAGTGCGCGCCCGACAGAAACGTACCAGTGGCACAGTCCGGACGGCCATCGAAAGAGACGGGGTGTGCGGTTTCTGGGGTGTCGAACCGGGGCACCGGCCCCGAAGGTGAGGCGATGACACGTGCAACCAAGGCGCGAACGGCTCGCGTCGCACGGGGAACCGGCGGTTCCCGGTCGATTCGGGCGCATTCGCCAAGAGCGAGGGTGTTCACCGGCGAACGGGCCCCTGAACGCGGCGGTGCGGATTCCCGTACTCACGGCAGACCGTTCCCGCGCCGGCCGAGGAGACGTCCCCGATGCCCCGCACGACCGCACACCGCACCGCAGCCCTGGCGGCCGCCGCCGTGAGTCCGCTGGTCCTGGCCCTGTGGGCCGCCGCGCCGGCCCAGGCGCACGGCGCTCCGACGGATCCGGTCAGCCGGGTGTACGCCTGCTCCCCCGACGGCGGCGCCGCCGCCCGGACGGCGGCCTGCCGGGCTGCCGTCGAGACGAACGGCTCCTCATTCGCGGCCTGGGACAACCTGCGGGTGGCGAACGTGAACGGCCGCGACCGGCAGACGATCCCGGACGGACGGCTGTGCAGCGGCGGACTGTCCGCCTACCGCGGCCTCGACCTCGCCCGCGCCGACTGGCCGTCGACGAGGGTGTCGCCGGGCGGGACGCTGCGCATGACGTACGCCTCGACGATCGCGCACAGCGGCACGTTCAAGATGTATCTGACGAAGCCGGGGTACGACCCGTCGAAGCCGCTCGCCTGGTCCGATCTGCCGCAGCGGCCGTTCGCCGAGGTCAAGGACCCGAAGCTGACGAACGGCGCCTACCGCTTCACGGCGAAGCTGCCCGCTGATCGGACGGGCCGTCAGATGCTCTACACCATCTGGCAGAACAGCAGCACGCCCGACACCTACTACTCCTGCTCGGACGTGGTGTTCCCGGCGCCGGCCGCGCAGGGCGGGCCGGGAGGGCGGCCGACGGGCGGGACGGCGAGCAGGACGCCGGTTGCGGCCACGCCGAAGGCGCCGGGCAGCGCGACGCCTTCGCCGGCGTCCGGCAGCCCTTACGCGTCCGCGTCGCCGTCACCGTCGCCCGCGTCGGCGCGCGCCGCGGCGGCCGCCCCGCGGAGCACGCCGGCGGCGTCCGGGACGAGGTCCGCGTCCGGCTCCGGTCCGTCGGCGCCGGTCCTGGCGGGGGGTGCCGCCGCGGTGCTGGCCCTCACCGGCGGGACCGCCCTTGCCGTGCGGCTGCGCCGGCGCTGAGCCCGGTGGACCCGGGCGGACCCGGGCAGCTGTGAGCCCGATGGACCGGCGGGCCCGGTAACTCCCGTGCGCACAAGGTATTTCGGCCGGACGGAGGGTGCGCACACGGAAGTCCGGGTGTGCGGACGTCGGCCGTCCGCGCACCCGGAAGTCGTACGCTGCCCGGCCTCATCCGGACGAGGCGCCCGGGCACGGGCGGGCCGCAACCGGTCCGCCCGTGCCGGGGTCAGCCGCGCTCGGCGGCGTTCAGTTGACGGTGACGACCTCGCCCGCGTCGGTCACCGGGGCGTACTTCGCGGTGAAGTAGCCGTTGGCGAAGCAGAGCGACGAGCCGGACGTCTTCGTGAAGTGCTGGCCGGTGAAGGTGATGCTGTTGTCGTCGTTGCTCGCGACGCCGGTCAGGCTCGGAGCCTGGTAGACGCAGTTGATGCTGCCGAGCAGGGTGCGCAGCACGACCGTGGTCTGGATGGTGGAGCCGGCCGCCGGGGTGACGGTCACGGAGCCGTCCGAGCCCACGCTGGTGGTGTAGGCCAGGTTGTTGACCGTGACGCCGGTGACGCCGAGCACGCCGAGCACGTTGGCGGTGCAGCTGCCGAAGGAGTGCCCGGTGAGCGACTCGGTGGCGACGCCGGGCGCGGCGGGGTTGTCGGTGACGGTGGCGCTGAAGGCGGACGAGGCACAGGAGACGCCGCTGGTGCCGGTCGCGCTGGAGTAGAGGGTGGCGGTCGTGCCGGAGGCCAGGGACGCGTTGAGGACGTCACCGACGGCGACGTCGCCGTTCGCGGTCGTCAGGACGGCGCCCGCGGCGGAGGCCGGGGTGACGGCGGCGAGGGACAGGGCGGCGACGCCGCCGGCGACGGCGAGGAGGGTGCGGGAGCGGGTGCGCATGGGGGTGCCTCTTTCTCAAGGGGGGATGTATTGCAGGGGGGTTGGTCGGTAGGACGGGGAAACCGGCGCGTTGCATGGGAGCAACCCGGGGGACGCGTTCGGCGTCCACCGCCGCCGGCCCGTGACGCCTTCTCCGTACGTGACGGACCGGCAACGGCGAGCGACCGGTGACCGGCCGGAGGCACTGGTGAGTGCCCCGGCCGGGCCGGGCACAGAGGGCGATCGGCCGGGGCCGCGGGGGGAAGCGGTTCCGGCCGGTGCCGTGAAGGGATCGAGCCCGGGCTGAGGGCCCGTCCTGGCGGAAAGACGTCCGGGAGCGCGGAGCTTGACGCCGCGCTGCGGATCCGGCGCCACGGATCCGGGCTGGGCCAGGAGAGTTGTAGACCTGATGTTCGGTCAACGTCAATAGCTGCAAAGGAACTTGATGGACCGACAGATGAAAAAGATCAGGCCGGTCGGCCACTGGTCCGCAGGTGGCACAGAATGAACACTCTTTTTCCACATCTCCCTTGACCGCATGGTGTAACCATCGGTAACTTCCTCGACGGCTACTGCTGCGTAACGTGAAAGCCCTTGCGGCTTCCGGGAGTCGCAAGGAGACGTACGCCGCAGCCGCTGTCCGCGCCAGGACAACGCGCCACTGAAGCCCAACCCGCATGACTTAGCGCATGGGAGCAGACATGGCCTCGTCCCCGGACGTCACGTCGTCCGCCGACAACACCCCCGAGAACCCCGAAAGCGGTTCCACCGAGAGACGCGGCCGAGTGCGGCTGCGCCGGGCCGCCGTGATGGCGGTGCCCGCCACCTTCGTCGCCGCCGGCCTCGCGGTGCTCACCGCGCAGGGCGCGCTGGGCGTGCAGTTCGCGATCTCCGGCATGCCGTTCGTCGTCACCGCCGACAGGCTCGACGGCGAGGGCTTCGCCCAGTTCGGCGGCCTGGACAACATGATCGAGAACAGCCCGAACCAGGGCGACACCGGCGGCCAGGTCCTGGTCGTCACCTCGGTCGTGAAGAACGGCAAGATCACCAACATGTGCCAGAGCGTCGACCTCGGCGGCATCCAGCTCGTGCTGAAGGCCGGCGGCGGGAACACCCCGGTGAGCGTGAAGAACCTGGCCATCGACTCCGACCAGATCACCGGTGACGCCGAGTTCAACAACATCGAGATCGGCCGCGACTCGAGCACCTTCGACAAGGTCCCGATCCAGGGCCCCGCGGGCGTCTACGGCCAGCAGGCCGACACCGTCGTCATCAAGAACCTGTACCAGCACAACTACGCGGCCACCGCCGCCGTCTTCAAGCTCCCCGGACTGAAGATGAGCTTCTCCAGCGAGGGCTGCAAGTAATGACCTTCACCCAGTGGCGGGACCGCTTCCGCGGGTGGAGGGGCCACCGGCCCTTCGCGGGCGGCGTGCTGCTCGTCCTGGGCGGCGCGGAGATCCTGGTGACCATGAAGGCACCGCTTCCGGTCATCCTGCACGTCGGCATGCAGGGGTTGGCGGGTTACCTCCTGCCCACCCTGATGGTGCTCTGCGGTCTGCTGATCCTGTTCAACCCGACCCAGCGGCTGTTCTACTCGATCATCGCGATCCTGCTCTCCCTGGGCACCTGGCTCACGTCCAACATCGGCGGCTTCGTCGTCGGACTGCTGCTGGGCGCCGTGGGCAGTTCCCTCGCCTTCGGCTGGGTTCCCGACCAGGAACCGCGCCGGAGCCGTCGTCAGCGGCGCGAGGAGGAGCAGGCCCGCCCGACGGTCGGCGCGGCCCACAAGGGCGGCCATCTGCCCGAGACGGGCAAGCCCGCGTAAGCGGGACGGCGACATCCACCGGCGGGGCCGGGCGACTCACGCAAGCGGGCCGCCTTCGGCCCCGCCGGTCTTCGTGCCCCTGGGCGCCGGCCGTCACGCCACCGCCGTCACGCCACCGCCGTCACCCCCACCCCGTCACGCCGAGCGCCGTACGCCCTGCGCGCTCTGCGTGCCTCGTGCGTCCCGTATTCCCCCGCGCGTGCGTCGCGCCCGCGGTCCATGCCCGCACGCATTGACGATCAGTCAACCCACCTGCGTCTTTGCCCTGCTGGTCCATACAGCGGGCACCCCGGATCACAATGCGGCACCGGCCTCTCACCCCCGGTGGTAGCTCACTTGACTACCGGCGGTCACACACGGTTGGCTCCGAGCCAACGGAAGTCTCCCCTCCGGTGCCCACCCCCTCGCACCGGTGCCGCTCGCCCGTCCCTCTGCTCTGCCGCACAGCGAGGTGCAGCCCCCCATGACCACTCCCCTCCCCCTTCCCCGGTCCTCCGCGGTCCCTGGATCGCCGCGCCTCGCCGCCCTGGCCGCGGCGTGCTGTCTTCTGCTCGCAGGCTGCTCCGGCGCCGGCTCGTCCGCCCCGGCCGCGGACCGGGAGGGCGGCCCGGCCGGCCGCGTCAGGATCGCCCTGATCACCCACGGCGCCGAGGACGACGCCTTCTGGGAGCTGGTGCGCAAGGGCGCCGAGGCGGCGGCCGACAAGGACGGCGTCGACCTGGCCTACGCCAGCGACCCCGACGGCGCGAGCCAGGCCGCCCTGGTGCGCAACGCGATCCGCGACAAGGTCGACGGCATCGCCGTGACCCTCGCCAAACCGCGGGCCATGAAGGCCCCGGTGGCCGCGGCCAGGGCGGCCGGCATACCCGTGGTCGGCCTCAACTCCGGTATCGACGCGTGGCGTTCGGCGGGACTGCTGGAATACTTCGGCCAGGACGAGAGCGTCGCGGGCCGGGCCGTCGGCGACAAGCTCGACGGCCTCCACGTCAAACACGCCCTGTGCGTCATCCACGAGCGGGGCAACGTCGCCCTGGAGGCCCGCTGCGCCGGTGTGAAGAAGACGTTCTCCGGTGAGACGGACATGCTCTACGTCGACGGGACGGACATGGACGCCACGACCGCCGTCGTGACGACACGGCTGCGGCAGGACCCCGACATCGACGAAGTCATCACCAACGGGGCCCAGTTCGCGCTCGCGGCCGTGCAGGCCGCCGACAAGGCCGGCAGCAAGGCCGAGGTCGCCACGTTCGACCTCAACAAGGACCTGGTCACAGCCGTGCGCGACGGCCGGGTGCAGTTCGCCGTGGACCAGCAGCCCTATCTCCAGGGGTACCTGGCCGTCGACGGACTGTGGCTGCACCGGACCAACGGCAATGTCAGCGGCGGCGGTGTGGCCCCCGTGCTGACCGGCCCCGCCTTCGTCACCCGGGCCAACGTCGCCCAGGTCGCCGGCTTCGCCGCCGCCGGAACCCGCTGACCGCACGCCGCCCCTCTCCCCTCGCTCCTTCCCCGTCCCCTCTTCCCCCTCCCCCGCTGATCGCTCCTAGGACGGCCATGTCTCCTCGGTCCGGCGCCCGGCGCCGCCGTCTCGGCTCCATACGTCTCTCCCTGATCCTGCTGGCGCTGGTGCCCGGCGTCACGCTCACCGCCATGTGGGGTGTGACGACGACCCAGATGTTCACCGAGGGGCTGCGGCTGCGCGCACAGACGGAGCTGAGCAGGTCCACCGGCGCGATGGGCACCGAGGCGACGCTCGCGCTCCAGCGGGAGCGCAGTCTGTCGGCGGTCTGGCTGGCCTCCGGTCCCGGCGGGTCCCGGGCCGCGCTGGAGGCCCAGCGCACGAAGACGGACGACGCGGTCGCCGAACTGGTGTCACGGGCGGACGACATCCAGAAGGCGCCCGCCCGTGTCCGTGACCGGCTTTACTCGGTCGTCGCCTCGGTCGGCAGCCTGGAGTACTACCGTGGTCAGGTGGACGACCCCGTCGACATCACCGCCGCGCAAGCCCTGGACCAGTACACGTCCATCATCGACGACCAGATCCATGCGTTCCAGGAGCTGTCCCAGGTCGACGACGGCGACCTCACCTCGCAGGCCGGTCCGCTCGTCGCGCTGGAGCACGCGGCCGAGCTGGTCTCCGAGGAGGATCTTCAGCTCACCCTGGCGGGGCCCAGGGGCCGCATGGACGAGAAGACCTGGGCCAAGTTCGCGCAGTTGGTGAACAGCCGCCGCTGGCTGGTGCAGGATCAGATCGTCCCCTCCCTCACCGGTGACGCGAAGGCCGACACCGAGCGGATCCTGACGAGCTACCAGTGGCAGACGCTGGAAGCCGTCGAGGACAGGGTGCTCGCCGCCCGCGCCGAACAGGGCGGACACGGCGACATCGTGCTGCCGGACGTGCAGAGGACATGGCGGGCCGCGCTCATCGACGTCTCCGACCAGTACGCCAAGCTCATCGGGGAACAGACGGCGGCCCTCTTGCGGCACAGCGCGGACGACTCCCGCGGCCTGCTGATCAAGGCCGCCTCGCTGAGCGCCGGCGGTCTCCTCGCCCTCGTCGTGTGCATCGGCATGTCCTGGCGGATCACCCGCTCGCTGTCACGGCGGCTGCACGGACTGCGGATGGCCACGCTGAGCCTGGCGCACGAGCGGCTTCCCGACGTGGTGGCCCGGCTGGACCGGGGAGAGACCGTCGACGTGGACGCGGAGACCCCTCCGCTCGACTACGGCAGCGACGAACTCGGCCAGGTGGCGAAGGCGTTCAACACCGCGCAGCGCACCGCCGTGCACACCGCGGTGGAACTCGCCGACACGCGCCGCGGCTTCCAGAAGGTCATCCTGGGCATCGCCCGGCAGAGCCAGAACCTGGTCAACCTCCAGCTCAGCAAGCTCGACGCGCTGGAACGCCGGCACCAGGACCCCGAGGTCCTGAATGGGCTGTACGAACTCGACTCCACGGCGAGCCAGTTGCGGCGCTACGAGGAGAACCTCGTCATCATCAGCGGCGGCCGGCCGGGGCGCAGCTGGGCGGAGCCGGTGGCGCTGGTCGACATCCTGCGCAGCGCCGTCGGTGAGGTCGCCGAGTACCGGCGCGTGGAGGTGCACACCGAGGAGGAGGTGGCCGTCGCGCCGCCCGCGGTGGCGGACGTCATCCATCTGCTGGCCGAGCTCATCGACAACGCGACGTCCTACTCGCCTGCGCCGGCCCCGGTCGGCGTCCGGGCGACGCTGGTGGCCAGGGGGCTGGCGATCGAGGTCGAGGACCGCGGGCTCGGGATGTCAGAGGAGGACTACGGCTCCTTCAACGAGCAGTTGGCGGTGCCTCCGCAGTTCGACGTGGTGGCGCTGGCGGACGACCTGCGGCTGGGCATGTTCGTGGTGGCCCGGCTCGCGACCCGGCACGGCATCGCCGTGACCCTGCGCTCCTCGCCGTACGGCGGCACCACCGCGATCGTGCTTCTCCCGCACGACATCGTGGTCCAGGACGTGCCGGACGACGACCGGTCGCCGGCGGGCGCCGGGCGAGACGACGCCGACGACACGGCGTCCGCGGGGGCCCGGGAGGAGTCCGGGGCGCCGTCGGCCGGGCCCGACGGTGCGGACATTTCGCACGGCTCCGGCCCGGACGGGCGACAGGATCCGGCGCGGGAGCGGTCGGGGGAACACGGCAGGTCCGGGCAGGACGACGTCGGCCGCCCGCACGGACGTACCCCGGTGTCCGCCCCGTCGCCGTCGCCGTCCTCAGGTTCACCCACGACCTCGGCCTCTGCCCCTGCCGGTGTCTCCGTGGCTGCGCCCGTCGCGGACTCGGCCGACGGGCCCGGCGGGCCGCCGTCGCTGCCCCGCCGGATACCGCAGACCAGCCTCGCCACCGAGTTGCGCGACGACGCCGCGGCCGCGGCCCGCGCCGGACGCGCCGAGGACGACGCTTTCGCGGACGATTTCACCGCCGAGCGCGCGGCGTCCTCCCTCGCCGGCTTCCAGCGCGGCACCCGGCGGGCCCTCGCCGAAGCGGACGCCGACGCCGACGCCGACGGCGACGTCGAAGCCGCCGGTGGAGGCGCCGGTGCTGCCGAAGTCCCGTGCCGCGGGCCGCAGGGGACGGCCGCCGCTCGGGACGGCGGCCCGCCCGTCACCGCCTCAGGCGCCACGGGCGCCGCCAAGAACCCGACCACGCCCGCCGACCGCTCATGAAGGACACCGCGATGACACCCTCCCTCCCCGGTACCAACACCCAGCTCGACCAGCTGCTCACCGGTCTCGTCGACCGGGTCGCCGACGTCAACCAGGCCGTCGTGCTCTCGGAGGACGGTCTGGTGGTGAGCAAGTCCACCGGATTCCTGCGGGAGGACGCGGAACGGCTGGCGGCGACCGCGTCCGGTCTGATGAGCCTCAGCAAGGGCGTCAGCATGGACTTCCGCGGCGGTCCGGTGCGCCAGGCGCTCATCGAGATGGCCAACAGCTACCTGATCCTCACGTCGGCCGGTCCGGGCGCCCACCTCGTCGTGCTGGCGGGCAGGAACGCGGACGTCGGCGTGGTGGCGTACCAGATGAACATGCTGGTGAAGAAGATCGGCGAGCACCTCAGCGCGGCTCCGCGGGCCCATGTCGGTCCCGCCGCGCGCACCCACGGCGGGTGAGGTGAACGGAGGCGACGAAGCGGGCCGGCTCGTCAGGCCGTTCGCCCTCACCGGGGGACGGACCCGGCCCAGCCGCGCCGACTTCACGCTCATCACCACGGTGACCGCGGTGGACCCGCCGCCCGAACGGCCGACGCGGCCCCAGCCGGAGCACGGCCGGATCCTGCGGCTGTGCGCCCGGCCGGTGGCCGTGGCGGAACTCGCGGCTCGTCTCGACCTGCCGGTCAGCGTGGTCGTCATCCTGCTCTGCGACCTGCTGGAGGCGGGGTTGATCACGGCCCGCCCGCCCCGCTCCGTCACCGGCGCCCATGACCTGGACCTGCTGCAGAAAGTGAGGGACGGCCTTGGCCGGATCTGACACCGCCGCTCGACCGGCCGCACCGGCGGCGGCCCCCGACACGGTCAAGATCCTCATCGCGGGCGGCTTCGGCGTCGGCAAGACGACGCTGGTCGGGGCGGTCAGCGAGATCACGCCGTTGCGCACGGAGGAGCCGCTGACGGTGGCGGGGCTGGACGTCGACGACCTGAAGGGCATCGAGGAGAAACGGTCCACCACCGTTGCCCTCGACTTCGGGCGGATCTCCATCGGTGACGACCTGGTGCTCTACCTCTTCGGCACACCCGGCCAGCAGCGTTTCTGGTTCATGTGGAACGACCTGGCGATCGGCGCCCTGGGCGCCGTGGTCCTCGTCGACGTACGGCGACCGGAGTCCAGCTTCGCCGCCGTCGACTTCTTCGAACGGCGGGAGATCCCGTTCGTGGTGGCGGCGAACGGCTTCCACGGCTTGCACCCGTATCCCCCGGAGACGATCAGGGAGTCCCTCGCCCTGCCGGAGCGCGTGCCCGTCCTGCTGTGCGACGCCCGGGACCGGGAGTCGTGCCGGGACGTGCTGATCGCCCTGATCGACCGGTTGATCGACGACGTCACGCTCCGCCCGCCCCCGCCCGCCTGATCCCGGACCGTCCCGCCCCGGCCCCTCCCGCCCGAGCCCGTTCCGCCGGCGCGCGGTGGTCGCCGTCAGCCGGCTCCGGCCGCCCGCAGGACGGCGATCGTCGCCGGATGAGGTCCCGCGGCGGCCCATTCCAAGGGTGTCAGCCCGGTGCCCTGATCCTCGCGCAGTCCGGGGTCCGCGCCATGGGCGAGCAGGGTGCGCACGGTCTCCACGTGCCCCCAGCAGGCCGCCGCGCACAGCGGTGTGCCCTCGGCGCCGACGCCGGCGCTCTCGGCGTCGGGCGGCGCCCCGGCCTCCAGCAGTCTGCGCGCCACGTCGGCCGCGCCGTGGACGCACGCGTGGTAGAGCGGGGTCGTGCCCTCGGAGTCGGCCCTGGCCGGGTCCGCGCCGGCCCGCAGCAGACGGTCGACGTCCCGGACCGTCCCGCACATCGCCGCCTCGACCAGGCGCGAGGTGAGCTTCTTCTGCCGTCTTCTGTTCACGGTCACCGAGCCTAGGACGTGTTTCGAAGGTCCTCTGTCGGGCGACGCCTGGCACGCGCCCCAGGGCTCACGCGGCGGCCGTCTCACAGGTCTGCCAGCACCGGAAGCAGGCGGACGGCCGCCGTCACGTCGTCGGTGAGGGGGCGGTCCCGCGTCTCCGCGGGCAGCGCCGCCGTCGCCACCGCGAGGGCCGCCACGCGGGGCGGATCCGGATGCAGCCTCAACGCCCGCACCGCGCTGACGAGTTCGCAGCCGAGGACGACGGCGTAGGCCTCCGTCGCCCGCAGGGTCTGCCGTGCGGCCTGGCCCGCGAAGCTGGCGGCCTCCTCCAGGCCCCGGGAGAGGACGGCGTGCCCCGCCGAGGCCGGCGCCGCGCAGGAACGCAGCTCGGCAAGAGCCGAGTTGGCGCTGTACTCCAGGATCATCGTGCCCGAGCTGCTCACCGGCCCCGTGGCGAGGAAGGCGGGCAGGTGGGTCAGTCCGGGATCGCCCAGCGCCGCCAGCCGGGCGGCCGAGAGCTGCGCGGTCTGCAGCAGCGCCAGGACGACGCCGTCCAGGGCCAGTCCCAGCGGCGCGGCGAAGAAACCGCCGTGGTGATAGGCCCTGGCGTCGCCGGCGTCCATGAGGGGGTTCTCGGACGGGCAGTTGATCTCCACCTCGACGACCTCGCGCAGTCGCTCGCACGCGTCCAGCACACACCCGTGGACCTGGGGGAAGGTCCGGAAGCCGAAGGGATCCTGGATACGCCCTCCTCGGCGGGGCGGCGGACGGTCGGCCCACCCGAGCAGCCGCCGCACCTCGCCCGCCGCGCGTGCCGCACCGGGGTAGGGGCGCAGGGCGTGCACGGGCGCGGCGTAGGCCTCGGGCGAGCCGGACACCGCGGCGAGGGACAGCGCGGCTACGGCGTGTGCGGCCCGCAGCAGCATGTCCAGTTCGCCCTGGGCGAGCGCGGCCTGCCCGAGCGCGAGGGCGTTGCTGCTGAGCAGCGCCAGGGCGTCACCGGCTTGCAGGACGACGGGCGCGGGAGTGCGAGGGGGGCCGGTGGGAGCGCCGTGGGCGACGGTTGCCGGACGTGGCTCGCGAGGCGGTTCGGAGCGCCGGTCGAGGCGACGACCGGCCGGGGCAGGGGCCGGGGCAGGGGCCGGGGACGAGCCGGGACCGGGGCCGGGGACGACCACGAACCGCACCGGGGCGGCGGGATCCTCACCGCGAGAGCCGTCGGCGGGGGACGAGCCCCGGGGCGGTTCGGGCGGACCGACTCCGGGTGGCTCGGGACGGGTCCAGGGGCGTTCGCCGATCAGCGTCAGACCCGTCTGCGCCAGGGCCGTCAGGTCGCCGGTGCCGATCCCGCCGTACTCGTTGACGGCCGGATGGACCCCCAGCCGCAGGGCGTCGGCGAGGGCGTCCACGAAGGCCGGCTGGATGCCGGAGCCACCGGCGAGCAACTGGTTGGCGCGCACGGCGAGCATCGCCCGCACCTGGCGGGCCGGGAGCAGGGCGCCCGCGCCGCCCGCGTGGCTTCGCAGAAGCCGCAGGCCGTGCGCGGCCTCGTCGTGCTCCTCGACCGGCACCGAGCGCTGCGCGCCGACGCCGGTGCCGCGGCCGTACAGCCGCCCGGAGGCGGCGAGCCGCTGCGCGGTCAGCCAGGAGCGCCGGGCCCGGTCACGCGCCTCGGGGGCGATCGCGGGCACGGCTTCGCCGTCGGCGAGTGCGAGCAGCTCGCCGACGGTGAGCGTGGTCCCGTCCAGGAGGACCCGGGCGCCCGCTCGGTGCGGGGGTACCCGGGCCCGTCCGTTCGCGGATGCGGTGACGTCCAACGGATCGGCAGTCCAGCGGTTCAGCGGTTCAGCGGTTCAGCGGTTCAGCGGGTGAACGGTTCGGCCGCCGGGCCGCCTCAGCCCAGGCCGGCCGTCTTCAGCCAGGCCTTGGCCACGTCGAGCGGGTCCTTGCTCTGGAGCTGCACCTGGGAGTCCAGGTCGAGCAGGGTCTTCGTGTCGAGCTTGGCGGAGACGGCGTTGAGCGCGTCGACGCCCTCCTGGGAGAGCCCGCTCTTGTAGACCACCGGGGTGACGTTCGCGAAGCCGAAGAGGTTCTTCGGGTCCTGGAGGACGACGAACTTCTCCTTGGTGATGGTCGGGTCCGTGGTGAAGACGTCCGCGGCCTGCACGGTGTCCTTCTTCAGCGCGGCCTGGGTCAGCGGGCCGCCCGCGTCGAGCGCCTTGAAGGACTTGAACTTCAGCCCGTACACGGAGTCGAGGCCGAGGAGGCCCTGCTGGCGGGTCTGGAACTCGGGCGATCCGCCGAGGACCAGCTTCGGCGCGATGTCCTTCAGGTCGGCGAGGGTGGACGTCGCGGTGAGGTCGTACTTCTGCGCGGTCGCCGCGTTGACCGTGACGGAGTCCTTGTCCTCGGCCGGCGACGACTCCAGCAGCGTCAGCTTGGAGTCGAGCTTGGCCTTCACCGCCGCGTTCACGGTCGCGAGCGACTTCTGTTCGGCCTTGGCGTCGAGGTAGGCCAGCAGCGAGCCGTTGTACTCCGGCAGGACGGTGATGGAACCGTTCTTGAGCAGGCCGTACGTGGTCTCGCGGCTGCCGATGTTGGGCTTGTAGGACACCTTGATGCCCTTGGCCTTCAGAGCCTCGCCGTAGATGTCGGCGATCAGGATGCTCTCGGCGAAGTTGTTGGAGCCGACGACCACGGTGTCACCGGCCGCCTTGTCGCCGGCGAGCGGGTCGGAGGAGTCGTCGGACGAGGAGGAACATCCCGCCAGCAGGGCCGTCATCGCGGCGAGGGCGACGGCCGCCGCACCGGGGTGGTTCCTGAGGGACCTGCTGCTGTGGGTGTTGGAAGTCACGGTTCCCGTTCCGGGCTGTGGGGTTGATGAGAACTCAAACACTCTGCCCTGATCCAATCCATCGGCTTCTCGATCAGTCAAGGGCAGCAGGATCACCGATTGGCTTCGATCTGTGATCACTTGTGTGCGGATCGGGAGATCGGCCCTCGCCCTCCCCGGGATCGCCGGGACGGCGCCTCCACTCCGCTTCGTAATGATTTCTTGACGCGGGGCGACGCGCGGCGCCGTTCCGATTGGCGATAGGCTCCCCGGAGTTGACCTTCGTCACAGCAGTCGGCGGCGGTCACGGCGGTGTACGGGGGCCGTTTTCAGTGTCGTCGCACAAGGACACATGTGTGCGCGGAAGTGCGCATATGCGAGACCCCCCTTGCACGCTTGCAACACCCTCTTGAAGGAGGCCCGGTGTCCACGAAAGAGGTGGACGCGTCTGCCCGGCCGGCGTCCTCGGCATCGTCCTCCGCGCGGCGGGGACTGCGGGGCTTCGCCGACCGATGGCCCTTCCAGCGCAAGCTCAACGTACTGGTCGGTATCCCGCTCACGGTGATCGCCCTGCTCCTGACGTACCTCATCGTCGACCTGGTGCGGGAGTCCGACCGCGCGAGCAACGCCGCCCAACTGGTGCGCGACAGCACCGAGGTGGCCCAGCTGGTCGCCGATCTCCAGGACGAGCACCAGCAGGCGATCCTGCTCTCCGTCCGGCACGAGGCGGCCTTCGACGCCGGCACCCCCTCCAGCGACGGATACCGGCAGGCCCAGCTCGCCGTGGACGCGCAGGTGAACAAGGTCATCGACGCCTTCGGCGACCGGCTGCCGGACGCGGAGCTCCAGGCGCTGAAGGATGTCCAGGGCCTGGCGGGGCTGCGGTCCACCATCGAGCAGGGCTATCTGCCCGCCGACAACATCGACCCCGCCTACTCGGGCGCCGCGGACGGTCTCATCGACGGGCTGAACCTGGACCGCGACCCCGCACTGGCCACCACCTTCACCGGCAGCCTCCTCGACTCGCTGCTGCGCGCCGACGCCGCCCACGGTGCCTACGAGACCGGCGTGTTCTCCGCGCGCACCGGCGACAGCAACGCGCTCATCGAGTTCACCGGAGCGGTCGGCTCCTACGAGGTGTTCACCTATCAGGCGCAGCGCTTCGACCGGTTCGCCGACGACGCGCAGTCCGAGGAGTTCAGCGGCATCGAGCACAACTCCTCGCAGGCGTCGATCAGTCAGGACTACGCCGAACTGGCCGTGGACCCGAGCGCGTTGCAGGCCGAGTCCAAGACCGCGATCCGCGCCTCGTTCCGGGAGGCGCTCGCCTCCTACCCCGACTACAGCTCGCAGGCCGCGATCCGGCTGAAGATCACCGCGTCGCTCATCGACCGGATCGCCGACCGGGCGGACGACGCCGCCTCGGGCGCGCAGTGGCGCGCGGGCCTGCTGCTCAGCCTGGCGCTGCTCTGCTTCGCCCTGTGGATCGCCTTCTCCATCCTGGTCCGCCGCTCCGTGGTCCGTCCGGTGCTGGCCCTGACGGGAGCCGCCCAGGAGGTCGCCGACGTCGCGGGCCGCGAACTCGCCCGGGTCGCCGACGACGACGCCGAGGAGTCCGGCCCCCCGAGGCTGCGCGAGCTGCCGGTCACCGCCGACGACGAGATCGGCGAACTCGCCGAGGCCTTCAACAACGTCCAGACGACCGCGGCCGCGCTGCTGGAGCGCCAGGTGCTCAGCCGGCGCAACGTCGCCGAGATGTTCGGCAACGTCGGACGCCGGGTCAGCAACCTGACGACACGTCAACTTGCGCTGATCGACGCGGTGGAACGCGGTGAGACCGACCCGGCGCTGCTCGCGCGGCTCTACTCCATCGACCACATCGCGGTGCGCCTGCGTCGCAACGCCGACAGCCTGATGCTGCTCGCGGGCATCCGCGAGACCGTCCTGGACGCCGGGCCGACCGCCCTGACCAACGTCGTGCGGGCCGCCCTCGGCCAGATCGAGGGCTTCCAGCGCGTGCGGCTGCGGGTGGCGAGCGACGCCGTGGTGGAGCCCGACATCATCGGCGACCTGACGCTGATGATCGCCGAACTCCTGGAGAACGCCGTGTCGTTCTCGCCCGAGGGCAGCCCTGTGGAGGTCGTCGTGGGCTCCGACGGCGACGGCGCCTGCCTCACCGTCTCCGACCACGGCCTGGGCATGAGCGCCGACCGACTCGCCGAGGAGAACGCCCGCCTGGTGCGCCGCGAGCGCCTCGACGTCGTCCCGACGAAGGTGCTCGGCCTGTTCGTGGTCGGCGCGCTGGCCCGCCGCTGGGACGTGGACGTCACCCTGTCGCGCACCCCGGGCGGCGGTGTGACGGCCGAGGTGATGATTCCCTCGGCGCTGCTCCTGACGGCGGGCGAGGAGGACACCGCAGGCGCGGCGGGCGCGGCGGACAGGACCGGCGCCACCGCCCCGTCGGCCGCCCCGCCCGCCGCCGCACCGGCCGCCCTCTCGGCGCCCGCGGCCGGGCCCTCCCCGTCGGCGTCGGTCCCGTCCTGGGCCGCGCGGTCGGACGATCCGGCCGTGCTGCCGCGCCGGGTCCCCCGCCGCGGCCCCTCCTCCGCCGCCCCGGAGGCCGAGTCCGCGCGCACCGCGAAGTCCGGCGCCGGGGACGAGGACCCGACGACCGGCGCTTCGACCGCCGATCCCGCGCGCACGGCTGAGGCCGACGGCTCCACCCGACCGGCGGAAACCGGATCGCCCACCGTCCCGGCCCGGCAGGATGCCCGGACCGGTGACGCCACCGTCGCGGCCGGACCGGGCGAGGCCCCCGCCGAGCCGGCGGCCGCCCCACGAGGCGGGACGCAGGGCGCCGGACACGGTGTCCCCGCGCCCCGGTCGCCGCTCGCCCCGCGCGCGGCGGCCCACCCGGACGGCGAGGCCCACGCCCGCGCCGGCGAGTCCCCGGCCGACGCCGGCATGCCGGAGCCCGTGCCGCACCGTCACGCCGCGCGGTCCGGGTCCGCGCCCCACGCCCGTACGGCGGCCGGCCCCGACGGCGGGTCCGCCGACTCCGCCGACGGCCCGGGTCTCCCCGCGCGTCACACGCGGTCCAGCGGCGTCACGGCCTCCGGCGGCCCCGCAGGCGCAGGCGCAGGCGACGGAGCCCGTCCCCTGCGGCGCCGGGTGCGCGGCGCCACGCTGCGGACGACGGCCGAAGCCGCCGCCCAGCAGGCGGCGCGCAGTCCGGCCCGCCCGGCCGACGCGGACGCCGTGCGCAGCGCGCTGGAGGAGTTCGAGGCGGCCGTGGCCCAGGCGCACCGGGACAGCGGCGGGGACACGGGCGAACACCCCGCCCCCGCCGGCGTCCACGACGGCGCCCGGCCAGGCCATCGTCCCGACGAGGAGCTGGACCACCGTCCCGATCACCGCCGGGACGACCGGCTCGACCAGCCCCACCGGACCGACCGGACCGACCGGACAGCGCCGTCCGCCCCGTCCGACCCGTCCGCCCCGTCGGAACCGTCCGACGGGACCCGCCCGATCGCCGATCCGATCGCGGTCCGGGACACACCGCACCACCAGAACCACCTTCCGGAAGGAGCCGAGCAGTGAGCACGTCGACAGGTGAGACTCCCGCCGGAGACGCCAGGCCGACCGATCTGCGGGCCGCCGCAGCCGACTTCACCTGGCTGCTCAACCGTTTCGCCACCGAGACCGCGGGGGTCGTGGACGCCATCGCCGTGTCCTCCGACGGCCTGCTGATCGCCGTCTCGGAGCTGCGCGAGCACGCGGACTCCGAACGGCTGGCAGCGATCGTCTCGGGCATCACCAGCCTGGCCGCGGGCGCCTCCGGCAACTACGGCCTGGGGGGCCTGAACAAGGTCATCATCGACCTGGAGGGCGGCCATGTGCTGGTCTCCGCGATCGGCAGCGGCGCGGTGCTGGGCGTGGTCACCGACAAGGAGGCCAAGCTGGGCAACATCGCCTACGAGATGACGGTGTTCGCCAACCGCGCCGGCGCCGCGCTCAGTCCGCAGCTCGTCCTGGAGCTGAAGAACAGCGTCGGCGCCCCGCGCACGCGTTGACCGCGTGCCACCGTAGAGAAAGCGAACACCGATGGCGGACGGCCGCACCCCGCGCGGGGCCGGCGAGGACGGCGTCGCCCCCGTCGGGCCCGCGCCCGCCGTCCGGCCCTTCCTGGTCACCGCCGGACGGGTCGCGGGCGGCTCGGGCGAGGCGTCGTCCGGCCGGACGATGCCCGTGGAGACCCAGTTGGTGGCCACCGCCGACGGGATCGACGCGCTCGGCCGGCTCTCCTTCGAGCAGCACGACATCGTCGCCGCCTGCCGCGTCCCGCAGTCGATCGCGGAGATCGCGGCGCGGCTGCGGCTGCACCTGAACGTGGTGCGGGTCCTCGCCGAGGACCTGCGGACGGCGGGGCAGCTGTCGGTGCACGTGCCCGACTCCGGCGTCACCCACGACGCGTCCGTCCTGCGCAGGGTTATCGATGGCCTGCGGGCCATCCCCGACTCCCGGGGAGTACTCCGTGACACCGACTGAACCGCTGGTCCGCGCCTCGGCCGGCCAGTCCGCCGTACGGCCGCCGCTGCCGGTGAAACTGGTGATCGCGGGCGGCTTCGGCGTGGGCAAGACCACCGCCGTCGGCTCGATCTCCGAGATCGAGCCGCTGACCACCGAAGCGGCGATCACCGAGGTGGCGGCGGGGGTGGACGACCTCAGCCACACCCCCCGCAAGACCACCACCACGGTCGCCATGGACTTCGGCTGCATCACCATCGACCCGACCCTGAAGCTCTATCTGTTCGGCACGCCCGGACAGGAGCGGTTCGGGTTCATGTGGGACGACATCGTGGAGGGCGCGGTCGGCGGGCTGGTCATCGTCGACACCCGCCGCCTGGACGACTGCTACGCCGCGGTCGACTACTTCGAGCACAAGCAGATCCCGTTCGCCGTCGCCGTCAACGCCTTCGACGGGGAGGTGGCGCACTCGCTGGAGGAGGTCCGCTGGGCCCTCGACGTCTCGGACGGCGTTCCGCTGCTCGTGTTCGACGCGCGCGAGCGCGGCTCGGTCCGGGACGCGCTGCTCGTCGTGCTGGAACAGGCCCTGGCCCGCTCGGAGCGCTGACGGGGCGGGGCGGGCGAGGGCAGGCCGTCCTCCCCGCCCCCGGGCCCGGCACCGGCGGTGCCTAGCCGCCCCTGCGCACCCCCGGGGAGACGGTCGCTCTGGTCGCCGCCCAGAACAGGGCGAGCGTGACCAGGGCGAGGCCGGCCACCAGGACCGCGCCGCCCACGACCTTCTCGTAGTCGTGCTGGTAGAGGCCGTCGACGATGTAGCGGCCGAGGCCGCCGAGGCTGACGTACGCGGCGATGGTGGCCGTGGAGACGATCTGGATGGCCGCCGAGCGCAGACCCCCGAAGATCAGCGGGAGCGCCACGGGCAGTTCGACGCGGAGCAGGACGTCGCTCTCGCGCATGCCCATCCCGCGCGCGGCGTCCACCGGGGACGGGTCGACGGAGCGCACCGCCTCGTACGTGGTGACCAGGATCGGCGGCACGGCGAGGACGACCAGCGGGATCATCACCGGCAGCATGCCGAACCCCAGCACGATGGTCGTCACGACCAGCAGACCGAAGGTGGGCAGCGCGCGGGCCGCCGTGGCGACCAGGGAGAGGACGTTTCCGCCCCGCCCGTAGTGGCCCGTCACCAGGCCGACGGGAAGTCCGATGGCGGCCGCGAACGCGAGGGCCTCCAGGGAGTACTGGACGTGCTCCCACAGACGGGTGGGGATCCCGTCGTAACCGTGCCAGTGGGCGCTGTCGTTGAAGAACGCGCTGACGAAACCGAGTACGTTCACCGGGCTGCGTCCTCCAGGGCGGGCACGGCCGGTCCGGGACGCTCGCCCGCGCTCCGGGATCCGCCGCGGCTCGGACCGCTCGGCATCCAGGGGGTGAGCAGGACGCGCACGACGACCAGCAGGGCGTCGGCCAGGACCGCGAGGGCGGCGCTGGTGAGCACGGAGTTCCAGGCGAGTTCGGGCCGGTTGTAGATCTGGGCGTCGTGCAGGAGGTTGCCGAGCGCGCCCTGGTTGCCGATCAGCATGCCGACGCTGACGAGGCTGATGCTGGACACGGTGGCCACGCGCAGCCCGGCGACGATGGCGGGCACCGCGATCGGCAACTGGACCTGGAGGTAACGGCGTACGGGGCCGAAGCCCATGGCGGTCGCGGCGGCGAGGGTCTCCTGCGGCACCGAGCGGACGCCGTCGACGATCGCGGGCACGAGCACCACGAGGGTGTAGACCGTGAGCGGGATCATCACGGTCAGCTCGGTCTGCCCGGTGTAGTCGATGAGGACGACGAAGAAGGCCAGCGACGGGATGGCGTAGAGCACGGTGGTCACCCACAGCACGGGCGGGTACAGCCAGCGCAGCCGCACGCACAGCTGGGCCAGCGGGAGGGCGAGCAGCAGTCCGGCCAGCACGGGCAGCAGGGCCTCGCGCACGTGCAGTCCGATCAGGCCGAGCCAGTCGTGCTGGAGGTCGCTCGGGATGTCGAAGAAGCGGTTCACCGGACGGCCTTCTCGACGCCGGCTCCGTGGTCGCGCGGCTCCTGGCGGCCTGCCGCGTGGGCGCCCCGGATGGCCTCGGCGATGGAGGCCTGCGAGACGACTCCGGCGGCCCGGCCCTCGTCGTCCACGGCGACGGCCCAGCCGGTGGGCGACAGGACGGCGCAGTCCAGCGCGGCGCGCAGCGAGTCCTGGCCGGCGACGAACGGCCGTCCGCACGACAGCAGTCGGCCGGTGTCGATCCGTCCCGCCGTCAGCCGGCCGGGCTCGCTCCAGCCGAGCGGGCGGCCGTCCAGGCCGGTGACGAGGAGGTAGGGGGTCTCGTCCGCGCCGCGGGCGGCGATCTGTTCGGCGGTGGCGTCGACCGCCACGACCGGGGCGGTGAGCAGCTTCAGGCCGGCGGAGGAGAAGAACGACAGGCGCCGGATGCCGCGGTCGGCGCCGAGGAAGTCCTCGACGAACGCGTCGGCGGGGTCGGACAGCAGCTCGGCGGGCGGCGCGAACTGGGCCAGCCGGCCGCCGGTGCGCAGCACGGCGACCATCGTGCCCAGTTTGACGGCCTCGTCGATGTCGTGCGTGACGAAGACGATCGTCTTGCCCAACTCGTCCTGGATGCGGAGGAGTTCGTCCTGGAGGCCCTTGCGGACGACCGGGTCGACGGCGGAGAAGGGCTCGTCCATCAGCAGTACGGGCGGATCGGCGGCGAGCGCCCGGGCCACGCCGACGCGCTGTTGCTGGCCGCCGGAGAGCTGGTAGGGGTAGCGCTTGGCGAACGAGGCGTCGAGGCCGACGCGTTCCATCAGTTCGCGGGCTCGCGCGCGGGCCTTGTCCTTGCTCCAGCCGAGCATCCGGGGGACGGTGGCGATGTTGTCGACGATCGTGCGGTGCTGGAAGAGTCCGGCGTTCTGGATGACGTAACCCATGCCCCGGCGCAGGGTGTTGACCGGCTGCTGCCGGGTGTCGACGCCGTCGATGAGGATCGCGCCCTCGCTGGGCTCGACCATTCTGTTGATCATCCGCAGGGTGGTCGTCTTGCCGCAGCCCGAGGGGCCCACCAGGACGGTGATCGCTCGGTCCGGTATGTCGAGGGAGAGCCGGTCGACCGCCACCGTGCCGTCCGGATACCGCTTGGTGACTGAATCTATCCGTATCAAAACGCCGAATACCCTTCGGGTCTGGCAATTTTTCGCCCGCACTCGACCGATCGAGTCCGGATCATTGCGGGGAGAGTCTAGACCGCCCACAGAACGGACAGCCGGCCGCCGACCGCCCCGGCGCACCGCGCCCTCAGGGACGGCTCAACGACCCGCCGGCGGGGCCCCGGACGTCCCCGCCCGGTGCGGGCGGACGCGGAGCCCGGGGCCGTCGTCCCCGGCCCGAGGTCCAGGCGACGACGGCCGCCCCCCCCCAGCCGAGAAGCCACAACGCCGCTCCCAGCGCCCCCGCCTGCACGCTCACGCGGCGGCCTCCGTCGGGAATCCGGCGCTGCGCAGGACGCGTCCGCCGGGCAGCACCGCGTACACCTCGCAGCCCTCCCGCGCCGCCGCCCACGCGACGCCCTGCTCGCCCAGCGCGAAGGCGGCCGTGGCGACGGTGTCGGCCTCGGTCAGGGTCGGGGCCACGACGGTGAGGCTGTCGACGCCGGTGACCGGCCGTCCGGTGCGGCCGTCGAGGATGTGGTCGCCGCGTTCGTAGCGCGCGGAGGTGGCGACCGCCGCGTCGGTGAGGCCGAGGACCGCGCAGAGCCGGTCGGCGGAGCCGGGGTGGCGTACGCCGACTCTCCAGGGACCGCCGGAGACGACCACGTCTCCTCCGGCGTTGAGGCAGAACCGGCGGGCGCCGGCACGCGTCAGCAGCTCGGCCGCGCGCTGCACGGCCCAGCCCTTGACGACCGCGCAGGGGTCGAGCCCGCGGCCGGGCAGCCGCACGTCGAACGCGCCCCCGGTGGCCGCCCGGTAGTGCTCGGCGATGCCGAGGACGCCCACGAGGCCGGCGCTCAGCTCGCCGGGCGACAGCTCGCCCCGGTCGTACCGCGACACCTCGCTGTCCGCCCTGAACGGGCTGAAGCGCGCGTCGGCCGCGCGCAGCCAGGCGAACACGGCGTCCCCGGTCTCCTCGGCGACGTCCGGGTCGTCGATCCGCAGGGAGACCGGGAACCCCATCACGTGCTCGACGCGCCGCACGTCAGGCGCCCTTGGCGTCGATCGCGGCCTGGAGGGACTTCTTGTAGCCCTCGCTCGTGAGGGTCGCGCCGGAGACGGTGTCGATGTCCGCGCTCTGCGCGGTGAGCGTCTCCGCCACGAGCCTGGGCACCGCGGCGGTGGTCTGCGGGTGGTGCGGTTGCTTCAGCATCCTCACCGCCGTGATCCGGTCGCCCGCAAAGGTGACCTGGACCTGGACGTCCCCCTTCTCGGTGCTCACGGTGGCGCCGGTGGCGACGGCCGACCCCGGCTCCGGGCCGGCGGAGGACGTCGCGGGCGTCGAGACGGTGTCGGCGGCGGCCGAACCGGTCGAGGGCTCGTAGCGCCAGACCGGGACGAGGGCCGCGGCGGACAGGATCAGGACAGGCAGTGCTCGCTTCACGGTGTCTTCCGTCTCCCTCAGCCCGCCAGGCTGAAGCGCTCGAAGTGGATCTGCGGCTTGGGCACGCCGAGTTCGCGCAGGGTGCCGAGGACCGCCTTCATCATCGGCGGCGGCCCGCACAGGAACACGTCGCGCCGGGCGATGTCCGGGACGAGCGCGGCCAGTTCGCGGGGCGCCAGCCGGTCGGGCACGGCCGGCCCGGTGATCAGGTGCAGTTCGGCGCCCCTGGCGAGCGCCAGCTCTCGCAGTTCGTCGTGGAGGACGGCGTCCCGCTCGCCGGCCACCCGGTAGACGACGACCGCGTGGCCGTCGATCTCCTCCAGCAGCGCCCGGATCGGGGTCACGCCGACACCGCCCGCGATGAGCACGGACTCCGCGCGGGTGCGGTGCATCGCGGTGAACGCCCCGTAGGGGCCCTCGGCGAAGACGCGGGTGCCGGGCGCCAGCCGGCGCAGGCCCGCGGAGCCCTCGCCGGCCGCTTTCGCGGTCAGCCGCAGCCGGGTGCCGTCGGGCGTGGCCGACAGGGAGAAGGGGTTCGCCTGCCACCAGCGGTCCTTGGTGAGGAACCGCCACAGGAAGAACTGGCCGGCCCGGGCGGGCATCCGGTCCAGGTCACGGCCGGTGATGTACACGCTGACGACGTTGTCGGCCTCGGGCACGACCGCCTCGACGCGCAGCCGGTGCCGCCAGTTGCGCCACAGGGGCAGCACGAGGCGGCCCAGGACGACCGCGCCCAGGGCGGCGCCCCACAGCGTGTACCAGTAGGCCGTGGCGGCGGACGACGCGGCGAACGTCGTCCCGGCCGCGACCTGGTGGGTGAAGGCCAGCACCACGGCCACGTAGGCGTAGAGGTGGATGAAGTGCCAGGTCTCGTAGGCGAGCCTGCGGCGGGCCCAGCGGGCCGAGGCCCCGCCGACGACCAGGATCAGCACCGTCGCGACGACGGCGCGGAAGACGCCTTCGACGGTCTCGGCGAGGTCCACGAGCCGGCTCACGGGGTTCGTCGAGGACGACTCGGCGTAGCCGAAGACGATGAAGACCACATGCCCGACCAGCGTCCACAGCAGGCCGAAGCCGGTCCAGCGGTGCCATCCGGTCAGCCGGTCCATGCCGATGCGGCGGTCGAGCCACGGCAGCCTGGCCACCAGCACCAGCTGGAAGGCCATCAGCAGCGCGGCGTACAGGCCGGCGAACCGGCCCACGACGAGCAGGGCGCCGGAGGCGAAGCCCGCCTGCACGGCGAACCAGGTCACGACGGCCGCGTTCGCGGCCAGCACGGCGTACAGGACGGTGCGGGCCACCACTTTCGGACGGATCGCCGTGGGGGGCGCGGGGGGCGATTGGACGGTCGTCACGGACGGAAACTCCTCGATCGGGGCCTCAGGAGACAGAGCTTCGCCGTGCTTCGCTGTCGTTTTCCTGTCGTACAACTTTCAAGATCTTATCGATCCGTGCGCGGGGCGGACGCGGGGCCCGCGCCGCGGTCCGGGTGACGCACTATGAGCGGGTGGAAAAAGTACGACTGCTCGTCGTGGACGACGACCCGCCGATCGCCGACCTCGTGGCGACGGTCGCCCGCTACGAGGGCTGGGACGCGGTCACCGCGAACTCCGGTGAGGAGGCGCTGCGGCGCGCCGCCGGGTTCCGCCCCGACATCGTGGTGCTCGACCTGATGCTGCCCGACCTAGACGGCTTCGGCGTGCTCGACCGGCTGCGTCGCTCCGGCACGATGGTGCCCGTCGTCTTCCTCACGGCGCGCGACGGGGTCGCCGACCGCGTGGCCGGGCTGACCCGGGGCGGGGACGACTACCTGGTGAAACCGTTCGCCGTGGAAGAGCTGATGGCGCGGCTGCGGACCGTGCTGCGGCGCAGCGCCGGGCCCGGCTTCCAGCGTTCCGTGCTGCGGGTGGCGGACGTCGTCATGGAGGAGGACACCCGGGAGGTCAGGCGCGCCGGCAGGCTCCTGACGCTGACGCCCACCGAGTACGAGGTGCTGCGCTATCTGATGCGCAAGTCGCCGACCGTGCTCACCAAGGCGCAGATCCTCGACCACGTGTGGGAGTACGGCTTCGGCGGCCGCTCCAACGTCGTCGAACTCGTGGTGAGCCGGCTGCGCCGCAAGGTCGACGCGGCGGGCGACGACCCGCTGATCCAGACGGTACGGGGTTTCGGATACGTCATCCGGCAGGCGGCCGGGTGATCGCCCGGCTCGTGCGGTCCTCCCGCGGACTGCGGCTCGGCACCCGGCTGGCGCTCGGTCTGGGCGCGCTGTCGCTGGTGGTGTTCGCGGTGGTGGGGACGGCTCTGACCACCTACATGCGCGACTATCTGTCGGCCCAGCTCGACGAACAGCTCGGGATCGCGCAGGTGGCCCAGTCCAAGAGCATCGTGGACTCCGGCTCCCTGACCGGGAAGAAGTACTGGGGCTGGTACTACGCCGTGTACGACGTGCGCGGCGGCGAGCCCGTACTGCGCAAGCCCGAGGACCCCGCTGACGTGCCCCGCGACGTCGACGACCTCACCGCCCTGGCCAGGGCGCAGACGACCGCCGGCGCCGAGGTGCTGAGCACCGCGCACCTGGCGGGCGCCGGGGAGTACCGGCTGCGCGCCTGCGACGTGGAGCCCGGCGTGGTGCTGGTCAGCGGTGCGCCGATGGACGACCTCGAGGACACCGTCGGTCAGCTGATCACGATCCAGGCCGTCACCTTCGGCCTGGCCCTCCTCGCGCTCGTGGTGTTCGGACGGGCGCTGCTGCGGCGCGGACTGAAACCGCTCAGCGACATGGCGCACACCGCCCACGGCATCGCCTCGCACGACCTGAGCGAGTCCGCGTCGCGTCTGCCGCTGCGCGCGGACGCCCCCGGCGGCGGCCCCGAGGTGGAGGAACTGCGCACGGCGTTCAACACGATGCTGGAGCACATCGACGACTCCCTCGCCGTGCGCGCGGAGGCCGAGCAGCGGCTGCGGCGTTTCGTCGCCGACGCCTCGCACGAACTGCGCACCCCCCTGATGTCGGTGCGCGGTTACGCCGACCTCTTCCAGTACGCGGCCGCCAACGCGCCCGAGGAGCGGGACAGGCACCTGAGCCGGCTGCGCGCCGAGGCCGCCCGGATGGGATTCCTGCTGGACGACCTGCTGCTGCTGGCCCGGCTGGACGCGGCCGAGGTGGAGACACCGCTGCGGACGGAGAAGGCCGACCTGGTGGAACTGGTCGAGCAGGCGGCCGACGCGTTCCGCGCGAGCCACCCCGGCCATCCGCTGACCGTGGCCCCGGGCCCGTCGGCCGTGCCGCTGCCGATGGACCCCCACCGCATCCGTCAGGTGCTGGACAACCTGCTGACCAACGCCGCCGTGCACTCCCCGCGGGGCACGCCGGTCGGCGTCGAGGTGACGCTCTCGCCGGACGCGGCGCGGGTGCACGTGAGCGACGGGGGTCCCGGCATCCCGCCCGAGGACCGGGACAGCGTCTTCGACCGCTTCTACCGCGTCGACAAGGCCCGCAGCCGCGACCGGGGCGGGAGCGGCCTGGGCCTGTCGGTCGCCCGCTCCCTGGTCCGGGCGCACGGCGGCTCCCTGGAGCTGAGCCCCACGGCCACGACCACCGTGTTCACGGTCACGCTGCCGCTGGACCCCGGGCCGGGGCGGCCGTCGGCGCGGCGGACCGGGTGAACCCCGGCGGGGGCCCGGGATGAACCGCGGGGCGCGCGGGCAGAAATGACACAGCCTCACCGCACCGCCCCGGCAACACCGCACCACCGCAGCGTCATCGCACCGCGGTCGCCGTTCGGTCCGCGCTCCGTCGGCTGCCGGACACCGCACCGTCACACCGGAGGGGAAGCGCTCCCCCGTCCCCTCCGAGGACTCGTGAGACTCGCCCCCGATCCGTCACACCGCCGCCGCGCGGTCACGACGCGGAAGGACGACGTGCGCCGTGCCCCTGCTGCCCCTGGACGAGACCGCGGCCCCGCACTCGCAGCCACCGCCGCGCGAGGACGTCCGCCGCCGCCTTCCGGGCGCGACCGCGGCACGCCGGGCCGTCGTCCTGCTTCCGCTGCTGCTGCTCGCCGTGTGGGCGGCCCTCGACCGGCGTGCCGTGCAGGACGGAGCCGTCCGGCTGGCCGGGGCCGACCCGTGGTGGCTGCTGGTCGGGCTGCTCTTCACCTACCTGGGTGCGGTGGCCGCCGCGTGCGTGCGTCAGGGCGCGATCCGGGAGCGGCTGCCGACCGGCCCGCTGGTGGCCTCGCAGATCGCCGCGGGCGCCGCCAACCATGTGCTGCCGGCGAGCATAGGAGCCCACGCGGTCACCGTCCGGTTCCTGCTGCGCCAGGGCGTCCCACTGCCCCGCGCCACCGCCTCGATCGCCCTGTACTCGCTGGTCAGAGCGGTGGCCAAGACGCCGGTGGTGGTGGTCTTCGTGCTCGCCGCGCCCTCCGCCGCGCCCCCGGTCCGTCTCCTGCCGGAGGGCCGCACGCTGGTCCTGGCGGCCGCCGGCCTGCTGCTGGCGCCCCTGGCGGCCGCCGCGCTCTACGCCTTCGTGCGGCCGCTGCGCCGGCCCGCCCTGGACTTCGTCCGCACCGCGCTCACCGACGCCCGGCTGCTTCACACCCGCCCCGGCCGCTTCGTGCCGCTGTGGGGCGGAGCGGTCGCGGCCCCGCTGCTCCAGGCGGGCGTGGTGGCCTCGGTGGGGACCGCGCTGGGCGTGCCCATGTCCTGGCCGCAGCTGCTGTTCGCGTTCCTGGCGGCGAGCACCGCGGCGGGCGCCGTGCCCGCGCCGGGCGGCATCGGCCCGGTCGACGCGGCCCTGGTGTTCACCCTGGCCGGGTACGGCACCCCGCTGCCCCTGGCCACGGCGACGGTCATCGGCTACCGGGCGCTGACCGTCTGGGTGCCGCTGCTGCCGGGGATGCTGGTGCTGTCGGCGCTCGTGCAGCGCAAGCTGCTGTGAGCGCCGACAGCCCTCGTGGCCGCCGGCGGGCCCCCGCTCGGTGGCGTCAGCCCCCGTCGTTCTCCTTGAGCCGCAGCGAGATGCTGTTGATGCAGTACCGCTGGTCGGTCGGGGTCGCGTACCCCTCACCCTCGAACACGTGCCCGAGGTGGGAGCCGCAGCGGGCGCAGCGGACCTCGGTGCGCACCATCCCGTGGCTGCGGTCCTCGATCAGCTCCACCGCGTCGGTGTCCTTGGGGTCGAAGAAGGACGGCCAGCCGCAGTGGGACTCGAACTTGGCGCCGGAGGTGAACAGTTCCGCGCCGCAGGCCCGGCAGGAGTAGACGCCCTCGGCCTTGGTGTCGGTGTACTCACCGGTGAACGCGGGCTCGGTCGCCGCCTGGCGCAGGACGGCGTACTCGGCCGGCGTCAGCTCCGCCCGCCACTGCTCGTCCGGCTTTTCGACGTCGTACGACATGAGCCTCAGCCCCTCACTGCGAAAGACGGTCCAGAATGCGCGGGCCCAGGTCGGTCACATCTCCCGCGCCCATGGTGAGAACGAGATCACCGGCCTTCGCCATTCCCGCGACGACCGACGGCGCCTCGTCCTTGTCGTGGACGGCGGTGACGTCGGCGCCCGCCGCGCGCGCCGCGTCGATGATCAGGGCACTGGTCACGCCGGGGACCGGGTCCTCGCGGGCCGGGTAGATGTCCAGCACGACGGAGGCGTCCGCCAGGGCCAGCGCCTGTCCCATCTCCGTGCCCAGTTCCTGGGTGCGGGAGAACAGGTGCGGCTGGAACAGGACGAGGATGCGGGCGTCGCCGACCGCCGCGCGCATCGCCTCCAGGTCGGCCGTCATCTCGGTCGGGTGGTGGGCGTAGGAGTCCACGACCTGGACGCCCGCCGCCTCACCCTTGAGCTGGAGCCGGCGCTTGACGCCCGTGTAGGCGGCGAGCGCCGGGGCGAGTTCCGCGGCCGGGACGCCCAGGGCGACGCCGGCTGCCAGCGCGGCGACCGCGTTGTGCGCGTAGTGGCGGCCGGGCACCGACACCGTGAAGGTGAGTTCCTCGCCGTCCAGCACCACGGTCACCTCGCTCTTGAGGCCTTGCGGGACGACGGAGAGGATCCGCACGTCGGCGTCCGCCGACTCCCCGTACGTCACCACCCGGACGCCGTCGACGCGCCGGGTCAGCTCGCGGGCGCCCTCGTGGTCGGCGGTGACCACCAGCGTGCCGCCGGGCACGATCTTCCCGGCGAAGGTCTCGAAGGACTCGTAGATCTCGTCCATCGAGGCGTAGTTGGCGTGGTGGTCGAGTTCGACGTTGAGGACGATGGCGACCTCGGGCGCGTACTTGTGGAAGCTGCGGTCCGATTCGTCGGCCTCGGCGACGAAGATCTCGCCGTCGCCGTGCAGCGCGTTGGAGCCGGGCGCGTCCAGGTCGCCGCCGATCGCGTACGACGGGTTCAGCCCGAGCGCGGACAGCGACACGGCCAGCATGGACGTGGTGGTCGTCTTGCCGTGCGTGCCGGCGACGGCGATGGGCCGCAGTCCGTCCATCAGCCGGGCGAGCGCGTCCGAGCGGTGGACCACCGGGATGCCCAGTTCGGCCGCGCGGGCGAGTTCCGGGTTGTCCGCGCGGATCGCCGACGACACCACCACGCAGCTGGCGTCGTCGGCCAGGTGCGCGGCCGCGTGTCCGATGTGCACGGTCGCGCCGAGCGCCCGCAGCGCGGCCGCCGTCTCCGACTCCTTGGCGTCGCTGCCCGCCACCTTCGCCCCGCGCTGGGCCAGGATCTTCGCGATCCCCGACATCCCGGCCCCGCCGATGCCGATGAAGTGCGGTCGGTCCATGGCGGTAGGAAGGCCGGGTGCCATGTGCTGTCTCCCAAGGTGCGCTACGACGGTCCAGTGCGCCCCCACCCTATGGGGCCGGGGCCGCCGGGGCCGACCCGGGCCGCGGCGAGCGCGGCCCGCCCCGGCCGGGGCCGTGCTCCTATGCCTTGCTGTGCGAGAACAGCTTCAGCACGGGCACGCCCACCTTGTGCCGTGCGCGGGAGGCCCAGTCGCGGTGGAAGAACTCCTCCACGTAGTGGGGGTCGGTCAGGACGATCACCTCGTCCGCCCCGGTCTCCGCGACCAGGGCCTTCAGGGCGTCCAGCGGATGGTCCTCCACCAGTCGGCCCTCGGCGGGGCCGCCGGAGGCCCGGAGCGCCTGGAGGGACACCTCCAGGGCCCGCGCGCCGAAGCCCTTGGCCTCCTCGCCCTCCGGCGTCTCGTTCTCCCTGGCCGCCTCGTCGAGTTCGCCGAGGGCGACGTCATCGATGGCCCGCAGCAGGCGGTCCGCCTGGTCGCCCCGCGGCTGGAGCAGCACGTGGAAGGAGACCGGATCGTCCCCGTGCAAGGTGGTGACGAACTCCACGTCGGCGGACGTCAGGGCCTTCTCGATCATCAACACGCTTGTGAACACCAGCGCCCCATTCTCCTTCGAGGACCCCCGTGGCCCTCTGTCCTCCGGGGGCCGCTCACGGCCCTGCGGAAACCATTTTTCCCCGTGCTCGCACGGGAGGCTGCGAAACTCAGTGTGCCCGCCCGAATTCAAACGGAACGAGTGATTCCGCCGATCCGGGATCCCGGCGCCGGGTCGGAGCCCCGTCGCCGGTCCGGATCCGCCGTCGGCGTCAGGGCCGTCGGTACCTGCCGAACAGGAAGCCCTCCTCCTCCAGCAGGGACGCCAGGACGAACCGCCGCGGGACCGGGAGCGACGGCCCGCCCGCGATCCGCTGCGCGTCGCCGGCCGTGAGCATCGGCGAGATCGTCAGACACAGTTCGTCGAGCACCCCGGCCGCGACGAACTGCCCCAGCAGCCGCGGACCGCCCTCGGTCAGCAGCCGGGTGTGTCCCAGGCCGGCGAGCGCGGCGACCGCCCGGTCGGGCTCCACGCCCATGCCGTCGCCGGCGGTCACCACGCGCGCGCCCGCGCGCTCGGCCGCGGCGATCCGGTCGGGCGCGGCGGCGGCGCCCGTCAGGATCAGCGTGGGCACCAGGGGCGAGGTGAAGAGCGGGAGGGAGAAGTCCAGGTCGAGGCCCGCCGTGACGACCGCTACGGCCGGCGCGGGCCCCTGACCGGCCGCCTCGCGCCGCCGGGCGAACTCCGCCCGCGCGCGTGCGGGACGGTAGCCCTCCTGGCGTACCGTCTGCGCGCCGACGACGACCACGTCGGCGAGCGCCCGCAGCGTGCCGAAGACGCGCATGTCGGCGGCGGTGGAGATGGGCTGCGAGCGCCCTTCGTGCTGGGCCGCGCCGTCGAGCGTGGACACCATGTTCGCCCGCAGCCAGGGCAGCCGCCGCGGGGGGCCGGACTGCGGGGAGGAGCCGGGGACGGGCTCCGGGTAGGCGTAGGCGTCGGCCAGCTCGTCCAGGCTCCACTCGCGGTCGCGGTCCCGGTCCGCTCCGCCTCCCTCGCCGGAGGGCACGAGCGGGCTCCCGCCGGAGCGGGTCGGCACTGTCTGGTCGGTCACAGGGAACAGCCGTCGCATGTCAGGCAGTCTGGCACGCCCCGTAGCATGGGGAACCGTGTCGTCATCCTCTCCCGCCCCCGGTCTCGGTCCGATAGCCGACGCGGCCCCGGTGTCCCTCTGCGCCCGTCAGCCGCACGTCCCCGCGGACCGGCTGGTGGCCGAGATGGTGCCGCCCCCGCGTTTCGACTCGGTCCGCTTCAGCACCTACCTCCCGGACCCGAACCAGCCCAGCCAGACCGAGGCGGTCGGCGTGCTGGAGAACTTCGCGGGCGGACTGGGCGGGGCCCACGCGACGGGCGCGGCCAGGCGCGGCTTCTTCGGCCTCGGCCGGGCGAAGGCGCCCCGCACACCCGCCGGACCGCGCGGCGTGTACCTGGACGGCGGGTACGGCGTCGGCAAGACCCACCTGCTGGCGTCCCTGTGGCACGCCACGCCGGCCGAGCCCGCTCTCAAGGCTTTCGGCACGTTCGTCGAGCTGACGAACCTGGTCGGCGCCCTGGGCTTCCAGCAGACGGTGCGCACCCTGTCCGGACACCGCCTGCTGTGCATCGACGAGTTCGAGCTGGACGATCCGGGGGACACCGTCCTCGTGTCGACGCTGCTCGGCAGGCTGGTCGAGGCCGGCGTGGCGCTCGCGGCGACGTCCAACACCCTGCCCGGCAAGCTCGGCGAGGGCCGGTTCGCCGCCGCCGACTTCCTGCGCGAGATCCAGGGGCTGTCGGCGCACTTCCGCGCCCTGCGCATCGACGGCGAGGACTACCGCCACCGGGGGCTGCCCAAGGCCCCGGCGCCGTTCTCCGACGAGCAGGTCACCAAGGCCGCGTACGCGACCGAGGGCGCCTCGCTCGACGACTTCCCGCATCTGCTGGAGCACCTCGCCAAGGTCCACCCGAGCCGGTACGGCGCGCTGACGGACGGCCTGAGGGCGGTCTGTCTGACGGACGTGCGGCCGGTGCCCGACCAGTCCACGGCGCTGAGGCTGGTGGTCCTGGCCGACCGGCTCTACGACCGCGAGGTCCCCGTCCTCGCGTCCGGACTCCCGTTCGACCGGCTGTTCAGCGAGGAGATGCTGAACGGCGGTTACCGCAAGAAGTACTTCCGCGCGATCTCCCGCCTCACCGCGCTGGCCCGCGACGCCGGACGGCTCGTCGAGGCCCTTTAAACGATCACGGGCGCCGGGGTCAAGGGCAGGTTCTCGCCACCCGTGCCTCTTTTTTGAGGCGCACTTCTTCTGGAAACGTGGAGTTAACCCTGCAAACAACGTTGCAGGGTTAACGTGTTTCTTGACCAGTCGTTGACCAAGCGTTGGTCCGGTCCAGAGACGTCCGGCGTGAGGAGGGAGGCGCATGTTCCGTGGCACGACGGGCCGAACGGTGATCTCGGTCCTCGCCGCCGTCCTGCTCGCCCTCCCGTTCTTCGCTCCCACGCCGGTCTTCGCACACGCGCACACGACGCGTCAGGCCGAGGCCAAGACCAAGCCCGGAATCAAACCCGTCGGCAAAGCGATGCGTGAGGAGACCGTCACGCATCGCGACTGCGACCGCTCCGGCGGCCCCGGCGGTCCCCTGCGCAGCCGCGACCGCAACCGCGCCGCCACCAACTCCCCGGCGGCGTCGGCGCCCCAGGAGCCGGAGCGCACACAGCTGTCGCTGGACCCGGCGGCGGCGCACCAGCCGCCCAGGCCCGTCGACCGCCACCATCGCCCGTCGAGATCCTCGGCGGCCCACTCCCCGGCCGGACTCCAGGTCTTCCGCTGCTGAGCGGGCAGAACAGAACAGCACATCCCCCACCTGTCCTGTCCTGCACATCCGACGCGCCCCCACGGCGCGCCAGGAGGAGTCACCACGTCATGCAGCCCCTCATCGACAACGCCCGCACGTTCGGACAGCGCCCTGAGGAGTTCGCCGAACTCGCCGCCGGCCAGTCGCCGCAGGTCCTGTTCATCACCTGCTCGGACTCGCGCGTCGTACCCGCGCTGATCACGGGCGCCCGCCCCGGCGAGCTGTTCGAACTGCGCACCGCCGGCAACATCGTGCCCCCCTACGTCTCCGACCGCCCCACCGGCGAGGCGGCCACCATCGAGTACGCCGTGGAGGTGCTCGGCGTCAGCGACATCGTGGTCTGCGGCCACTCGCACTGCGGCGCCGTCGGCGCCCTCGTGCGCGGCGACGACCTCGACGCCGTCCCGGCCGTACGCGCCTGGCTCGCGCACGCGGCGGACGAACCCGGGGCCGCCGACCCCGACGACCCGACCGTCATGCGGGCCGTGCAGAACCATGTGCTCGCCCAGCTGCTGCGGCTGCGGTCCTACCCCTGCGTGGAGAAGCGGCTGGCCGACGGCGCGATCCGGGTCCGCGGCTGGTACTACGAGGTCCACACCGGCGCCGTGCGCGAACACCGCGTCGACACCGACGGCTTCGAGGCGCTGTGAGCGCCGTGACGAACGACGGCGCCACCGGGCGAATATCCCGGTTCCCCCACCTCAGGCAGGACTTCGCCGCGTCCCTCGTGGTCTTCCTGGTCGCGCTCCCGCTGTGCGTGGGCGTGGCCGTGGCCTCCGGCGTCCCGGCCGAACTCGGACTGGTCACCGGCATCGTCGGCGGCATCGTCACCGGACTCCTGCGGGGCAGCTCCCTGCAGGTGTCCGGTCCCGCGGCCGGCCTGACCGTGCTGGTCTACGAGGCGGTGCAGGAGTTCGGCCTGCCCGTCCTCGGCGTGATCGTCCTCGCCACGGGCCTGCTGCAACTCGCCATGGGCGCCCTGAAACTGGGCCGCTACTTCCGGGCCATCTCCGTCTCGGTCGTCGAGGGCATGCTGGCCGGAATCGGACTGGTGCTGATCGCCGGACAGCTGTACTCGATGACCGGCGGCAAGGCCCCCGACTCCGGGCTGGAGAAGATCGCCGGGCTGCCCGGGGCGCTCGTGGACGCGGCCGGCGACACCACCGCGTCCGCCTCCCTCCTGCTCGGCGCCGGCACGGTCGCGGTGCTGGTGTCGTGGAAGCGGCTCCCGGCCAGGGTGCGCACCGTGCCGGGCCCGCTCGCCGCGGTGGGCCTGGCGACGCTCGCCGCCCTGCTGCTCGACCTGCCGGTGGCCACCGTCGAGGTCCAGGGGCTCCTCGGCTCCCTCCAGCCGCCGCCGCTCGGCGCCTTCGGCGACCTGGCGAGCATCGCCCTGCTCGGCACGATCGCCGCGTTCACGCTGATCGCGTCCGCCGAGTCGCTGTTCAGCGCGGCGGCCGTGGACCGGCTGCACGACGGCCCGCGCACCGAGTACGACCGGGAGCTGATGGCGCAGGGCGCGGGCAACACGGTCTGCGGCCTCCTCGGCGCGCTGCCGATGACCGCGGTGATCGTGCGCAGTGCCGCCAATGTGCAGGCGGGCGCGCGCACGAAGGCGTCCCGGGTGCTGCACGGCGTCTGGCTGCTGATCTTCGCGGCCCTGCTGCCGTCCGCGCTGGCCTGCATCCCCCTCCCGGCGCTGGCCGGCATCCTCGTGCACGCGGGCGCCAAGCTCGTGCCCGTGCGCACCGTCGCGGGACTGTGGCGCGAGCACCGCGGCGAGGCGCTGATCCTCGTCGTCACGGCCGTGTCGATCGTCGCCGTCAGCATGTTCGAGGGCGTCCTCATCGGTCTGGCGCTGGCCGTGGTCAAGACCGCCTGGGAGGCCTCGCACCTGAGGCTGGACATCGTCGACAAGGGCGCCGGCCCGGTCCAGGCGCATCTGTCGGGCAACGCGACGTTCCTGCGCCTGCCCAAGATCCTCGACACCCTGGAGGCGCTTCCGCAGGACCGCCCGGTGGAGGTGGACCTGTCCGGCCTGCAACACCTCGACCACGCCTGCCGCACGGCCCTGGAGACCTGGGCGGAGCGGCACAGCGCGGTCGGTACCGAGCCGGTGAAGGTCACCGAGCCGGCCCCGGTCGCGGACCCGGTGAAGGCCCGGCAGCCGGCCCCGGCCGGGTAGCGCGGACAGCGCCGGCGCGAACCGCCGTACGGTCCGGGGCACGGGCGTGGCCCCGGACCGTACGGCGGGCATATCGTTGGCAGGAGCGGACAGCGCCGCTGTCACGAGCCTCTGCGAGGAGGTCGTCATGCTCCAGGAATTGCTGGGCGCGGCCGCGGCGGTCGCCGCGGGGGGCGCGGTGTATCTCGCCGCCGCGGCACGGGTCGTCAAGCAGTACGAACGCGGAGTGGTCCTGCGCCTCGGCCGGCTGCACGGCGACGTCCGCCCGCCGGGGCTCACCCTCGTCGTCCCGGCCGTGGACCGGCTGCGCAAGGTCAACCTCCAGATCGTGACCATGCCCATCCCCGGCCAGGAGGGCATCACGCGCGACAACGTGACCGTGCGGGTCGACGCCGTCGTGTACTTCCGGGTGGTGGACGCCGCCGCCGCGATCATCAACGTCGAGGACTACCGTTTCGCCGTCTCGCAGATGGCCCAGACGTCCCTGCGCTCGATCATCGGCAAGAGCGAGCTGGACGACCTGCTGTCGAACCGGGAGAAGCTCAACGAGGGTCTGGAGCTGATGATCGACAGCCCGGCCGTCGGCTGGGGCGTGCAGATCGACCGCGTCGAGATCAAGGACGTGTCGCTGCCCGACACCATGAAGCGCTCGATGGCCCGCCAGGCCGAGGCGGACCGGGAGCGCCGGGCCCGGATCATCAACGCGGACGCCGAGCTCCAGGCCTCGAAGAAGCTGGCCGAGGCGGCCAAGGAGATGTCCGAGCAGCCGGCGGCCCTTCAGTTGCGGCTGCTCCAGACGGTGGTTGCGGTCGCCGCCGAGAAGAACTCCACACTCGTCCTGCCGTTCCCGGTGGAACTGCTGCGGTTCCTGGAGAAGGCCCAGCAACAGGGGCCGCCGGCGCCCCAGGACCCGCCGGTCCAGCCGTCCTCACCGCCTCAGCAGGCCCAGCCGGATCAGCGGATCCAGCCGCATCAGCAGGTCCGGCCGCTCCAGCCCGATCAGCAGGTTCGTCCGCTCCGGCCCGACCAGTAGGCCCGGCGGGCCCGTCAGGACCGGCAGTCGGTGCGGCCGTCCGTGCGGCCGTCCGCGCCGCTGCCGCCCGAGGACGCGCGGCCCCCGCGCGTGGGTGACGGCGCGTGACACGTGCCCGGGGCGTGGTTCCCGGGGCGCGGTGCGAGTGATAGACACAGCGGGATCACAGTTCCTGTCCGCCAGCAGGAAGGTTTTCCCATGTCCGCGACACGACGTCAGATCCTTGCCGGCAGCGGTGCCCTGGGGGTGGGGATCGCGTTCACCGGCGCGCTCAGCGACCTCTTCGCGGGAACGGCGTCCGCGCAGGGTCTCGGGCACACCGGCTACGGCCCCCTCGTGCCCGACCCGAACGGCCTGCTCGACCTCCCGAAGGGGTTCCGTTACCGGGTGCTGTCTCGCGAGGGCGACCCCCTGCGGTCCGGCGAGGGCCCGGTGCCCTCGAACCACGACGGCATGACGGCGCTGCCGGCCCGCGGCGGCCGGGTGCACCTGGTGCGCAACCACGAGAACCGCCCCGCCGCCGCGCACCCCGTCCCCACGGTCGAGGGCCTGACCTACGACCCGCAGGGCAAGGGCGGCTGTACGGCCCTGACGCTGGACTCCCGGAACAGAGTGCTCTCCGAGCGGGTCGCCGTCGCCGGCACGGCCGTCAACTGCGCGGGCGGCCCCACCCCTTGGCACACCTGGCTGACCTGCGAGGAGACCGAGGACAAGGCGGGCACGAACGGGTACACGAAGGACCACGGCTTCATCTTCGAGGTCGACCCGTCCGACCCGCGCCGCACCGGGGCCGTCCCGCTCACCGCGATGGGCCGCTTCCAGCACGAGGCGATCGCCGTCGATCCGCACCGGGGCGTCGTCTACGAGACCGAGGACGCGTTCCTCAAGCCGTTCGGCCTGTTCTACCGCTTCCTCCCGCAGAAGCCGCTGGGCGGGGTGGGCTCCCTCCGCGCGGGCGGCCGGCTCCAGGCGATGCGCGTCCCCGGCGTGGCGGACCTGTCCTCCGTCCGGACCGCCGGCGCCGTCTTCGACGGCATCGAGTGGGTCGACGTGCCGGACCCGCTCGCCGTGCAGACGCCGGTCCGGCTCCAGGACTTCGGCCCCAAGGGGATCACCCACGCCCAGAAGCTGGAGGGCTGCTACTGGGGCGGGCAGTGCGTGTACTTCGTCTCCTCGTTCGCGCGCGGTGCGGACGGATCGGCGGCGGACCACTTCGGTCAGATCTGGCGCTACGACCCGCAGCGCCGCCGTCTCACCCTCGTCGTCCTCTTCGGCCCGGACACCGACGTGCAGCTCCCCGGGGAGTCCCCCGACAACATCTGCCTCGCCCCGAGCGGCGGTCTGATGGTCTGCGAGGACGGCAACGGCGCCCAGCACGTCTTCGGCGTGACCAGGACGGGCGAGGTGTACGCGATGGCCCGCGGCCGACAGAACATCGGAACGCCCGAGGCCCCCGAGTGGGGCGAGTTCGCGGGCGTCACCTTCTCTCCCGACGGCGGCACGATGTTCGTCAACTGCTACACCCCCGGCACGACGTTCGCGGTGACGGGACCCTGGCGGCGATAGCGGCGACAGCGCCGGGCCGCGGCGACAGCCGCGGCCCCAGCGGGGCGGCGCACGGCCGGGCGGCTTGGGCGGCGTGGGCGGCCGGTCGGGTGAGGCCGGCCGGGGTCCGCTCGGGTGGCTGCGCGGATGTGAGCGCATTCCTCATATCTTCATACGATGATCACTCCCGTATGCCGTCGCCTGGCCGCGCTCTGCGCGCTCGGCGCCGCCCTCGGCGCCCTCGCCGCCTGCGGAACCGCGCCGCACCCCCGGGCATCCGGGGCGACCGCCCCGCCTCCCGCGTCCGCCTCCCCGAGCCGCCCGTCCACGCCCCGCCCCCAGGCCCCCGCCGCCCCTTCCCGCCCTCCGACGCTCGCCCCCGGACCGGCCGGCCTCACCCCCGTCTTCCGCAACGCTCCCCATGCCGCGGGCAGGACCGTCGCCCTCACCTTCGACGCCGACATGACCGCCGACCAGGGCGGCCGGGCGGCCGCGGGCGAACACTTCGACAACCCGGCCCTGATCGCGGCGCTGCGGACGCTGAAGACGCCTGCCACCGTGTTCATGACGGGCCGCTGGGCGGAGGAGTACCCGGACCAGGCCCGCTCCATCGGCCGCGACCCGCTGTTCGAGGTCGCCAACCACTCCTACAGCCACTACGCCTTCACCGGCGACTGCTACGGCCTGCCGACCGTCCCCGAGGACCGGATGCGCGCGGACGTGGAGCGGGCGTACACCGCGCTGCGCAAGTCGGGCGTGCCGGACGCGATGCCGTACTTCCGCTTCCCCGGCGGCTGCTACGACCGGCGGGCACTGCGCGCGTTGAGCGGCACGGGCGTGACCGCCGTGCAGTGGGACGTGGTGAGCGGGGACGCCTTCGCGACCGACGCCGACGCCGTGGCGCGCCAGGTGCTGGAGGGCGTGAAGCCCGGCTCGGTCGTCGTCATGCACTGCACGCGCAGCGCCGCCCCGACGACCGAGCAGGTGGTGCGCAAGGTCGTGCCGGAACTGCGCCGGCGGGGATACCGGTTCGTCAAGGTGTCGGAGCTGATCGGGACGGCGGGCGCCCGGCGCTGAGGCGCGCGGCTCGTCCCCGTCATGGGCGACGGCCACTCAGCGGCGGCCTCTTCACGGCGGCCCGTCCGCAGCGGCCCTTTCGTACGCTGGAGGCATGAGCGACGACACCGACCAGGACCGGGACCGGGACTACTGCCTGATCGACGCGACGACCCCGCCGACGGCGGACGGGCCGCCGTACGCGGAGTGCGTGCTGTGCCGCGAGCCCACCGAATACCCGGAGTCGTACAAGGGGATCACGATGTGCCCGGTCTGCGAGTGGCAGGAGGCCCAGCGGACCGCCTGCTCCGGGTGAGCGGCCGCGTGCGGCCGCCCTCCGTCGCCCGCCGCGCGGCGGCCCTCGAGACGCCTCCAGCCCCCTCCGTCGCGGGACTCCCGCTCCCGGTCAAGGTGACCGGCGGGACGTGAGCGCGCAGGCCGCGGCGACGGCGGCGGCGCTCAGCACGAGGGCCGCGGCCAGGGGCAGGACGGGCGTGTGGACCGTCGCCGTGTGGGAGCCGCCGACCAGGCCGCTCACGGCCGCGTGCGCGGGGGAACCGCTCGCCACGAGCGCCAGCAGGGCCGCCAGCAGCAGCGCGGGCACCGCACGGCCGGTCGAGCGCAGCACGGGCCAGGCGGTGAGCGCGCCGACGGCCGCGCCGAGCAGGGCGCAGGTCAGCACGGCGAGCAGGCCCGCGCCCGCCGCTTCGAGGACGGGAACGCGCTTTTGGTGGTCGCTGCCGACGGGGTCGCTGATCAGGGTGACGACCGCTGTCGCGCCCGTGCCGAGGACCGCGGCCGACGCCAGCGCGACCAGCACGCCGGCCAGGTGGGCCCGGCCCGGACCGGCCGCCGCGGCGACCACGGCCCGGGCGGCCGGCGGTTCGCCGGCGACGCAGATCCGCACCAGCCAGGCGGTCACGGGGAGCAGGGACGCGGCGGCATAGCCGAGCGAGTCCAGCAGCGGCTGGCCGCCCTGTACGCCGACGCCGAGGAACACGGCGTACAGCAGGAACGGGGGCAGCCAGCGCTGCGACCGCACCAGCAGGGCGGCCCGGTAGCGCAGGAGGGCGGTCATCGACGGCTCCCGTCCCGGCGGACGCTCGCCACGTGCCAGGGCGGGCGGGCCGTCAGCAGAGCGCGCAGCACGACGTCGGAGTGGGAGGCCGGGACGGTGATCCGGTGCGTCCACCGGTCCGTCCGGTCCGCCGGGTCCCTCTCCTCGGTGCGGACGGCCGGTCGGAGCGCCTCGGCGGGGAGCGGGCCGGCCTCGCCCTGCACCTCGATGACCGTGTACGGGCCGTCGGGCGCCGCGGCAGGCTCGTCGGGACGGCTCCGCAGGCCGCCGTCGCACACGGTGTGGACGGCGTCCGCGGCGCCGGCGAGGCGGCGCGGGTCGTGGTCGACGAAGACGACGGCCCCGCCGGCGGCCGTGCGCTCGGCGACCGCTCGTTCCAGTTCGGCCCGCGCCCGCGTGTCCAGTCCGGTCCAGGCCTCGTCCAGCACCAGCAGCGCGGGCTCGGCGAGGAGAGCCTGCGCGACGGCGACCTTCTGGCTGCTCCCTTTCGAGAGGCGGTTCATGGGCGTGCGGGCGTGGGCGGACGCGCCGAAGCGGTCCAGCCACTCGTGCGCGACGCGCTCGGCCGATGCCCGCGGCAGACCGTGCACGGCGCCGAGGTGGGTCAGGTAGCCCAGGGCCGTGAAGGGGAGGGCCGAGGGGAAGCGTTCGGGGACGTAGGCGGTGCGCGGGCGGCCCGTGACCCTGCCCTCCGTCGGGGCGTCGATCCCGGCGAGGAGGCGCAGGAGCGTGGACTTGCCGCTGCCGTTGGGGCCCTCGACCCGCGTGAGGCTGCCGGGGGCCAGCGCCATGGACACGTCGCGCAGCACCCAGGGGCCGCGCAGGCCGTAGCGGCGGCCCACGCCGTGGAGACGGAGAGTGCGTTCCATGCGGCACATCCTCGCGCAGGAGTGCCACGTTCCGGTTCCGGTGGAAGGGCGGCGAGGGGAGGCGGCCGCGGCGGGGGCGGCCGGCCCGCTGCGGAGAACTCCGGGTCAAGTAGCCTGCGGCTGTGAGCGAGAGCCCCTTTCAGACCGAGCCGAACCCCCGTGACGAGGCCCCGCAGTTCGTGCTGCCGCTGGTGGTGCGGGTGGAGAAGTCCGCGCCCCCGGCCCGGACCGACGCCCTGGAGACCGCCGCACGGGCCGTCCTCGTGATGCTCGCCGACGAGCGGTCCGCCGGGGACGGCGAATGGGCGCAGGTGATGCGCGACTGGCAGGACGCCCGCATCCGCAAGGTCGTGCGGCGGGCGCGGGGCGCCGAGTGGCGGCGGGCCGGCGAGCTGCCGGGCATCACGGTCACCGGGAAGGCGGCGGAGGTGCGGGTGTTCCCGCCCGTCCCGCTGGACGGATGGCCGAAGGAACTGGCGAAGCTCCAGGTGTCCGGCACCGATCTCGACGACCCGGAGCCTCCCGCGGACGTCGAGCCGGGCACAGTCGTGCTGTGGCTGAGCCCGGACGTCGCGATGTCGGCGGGCAAGGCGATGGCGCAGACCGGGCACGGCGCGCAACTCGCCTGGTGGGAGCTGACGGACGACGAGCGGGCCGCCTGGCGCGAGGCGGGGTTCCCGCTCGCCGTGCGGAACGCCGGCCGGGAGCGGTGGCGGGAGCTGACGGCCGGCGGACTGCCCCTGGTGCGCGACGCGGGCTTCACCGAGATCGCCCCGGGCAGCTGCACGGTCGTCGCGGACCATCCCGCCCTCCGCTCCCGCTGACCCCCGCGCCCGTCCCCCGCCCGAACCTCAAATGTTGCTCTGAAGGGCCGTCCCGGGCGGTTCGGCGGACGGCGGCGGGGCCATACCCCCGTCACCACGCGGGGGAACGAAGGAGGCGGGGACCATGATGCGACTGGGGACGGGGATCGGCTGGCGGCCGGAGATCGCGGACGCCGTGGAACGGATGCCGGGCATCGACTGGGTCGAGGCCGTCGCCGAGAACGTGTGTCCCGGGCATCTGCCCGACTCCCTGCTGCGGCTGCGCGAGCGCGGGGTCACCGTCGTCCCGCACGGCGTCTCGCTCGGGCTCGGCGACGCGGATCGCCCCGACCCGGGCCGGCTGACCGCTCTCGCCGAGCGGGCCGAGGCGCTGGGCTCGCCGCTGGTCACCGAGCACATCGCCTTCGTCCGCGCGGGCGGCCCCCTCACGGCGTCCCCGCGGCTGGAGGCCGGACACCTGCTGCCCGTGCCGCGCACACGGGACGCCCTCGACGTGCTGTGCGAGAACGTGCGCATCGCGCAGGACGCGTTGCCCGTGCCGCTCGCCGTCGAGAACATCGCCGCCCTCGTGGCGTGGCCGGACGAGGAGATGACCGAGGGCCAGTTCCTGTACGAGCTGGCCGACCGGACGGGCGTACGGCTGCTCATCGACGTCGCCAACCTGCACACCAACCACGTCAACCGGAGCGAGGACCCCGCCAGGGCGCTCGCCGAGCTGCCGCTGGAGGCCATCGCCTACGTCCATGTGGCGGGCGGCTTCGAGCGGGACGGCGTCTGGCACGACAGCCACGCCCATCCGGTGCCCCGGCCGGTCCTCGACATCCTGACCGACCTCGCGTCCCGTGTGCGGCCGCCGGGAGTGCTGCTGGAGCGGGACGACAACTTCCCCGAACCGGCCGACCTCGAGAGGGAGTTGGCCGCCATCAGGGAGGCCGTCGAGGCCGGGGCGGCCCGGGGTCCGGGCACACGGGCCGCGTCGCGCCCGGCGGCGCACGGCGTGAGGCGCGAACCGCCCGCCCGCACCGCCGTCCTCGCCATCGCCGCCGCCGCGCGTCCCGCTGCGCCCGCCGCCACCGCCGCTCCCGCCGAGCGCGTCGACCCGGGACCCGAGCCCGCGCCCGCCGCGGAGGGAGCCCGGCTGCGCCTCGGGCTCGCCCAGGCTGCGCTGCTCTCCGCCCTGGTCGCCGGAACACCGGTCCCCGAGGGATTCGACCGGGTGCGGCTCGGGGTGCAGGCGCGGGCACTGGCGGCGAAGCGGGCGGACGTCGTGGCGAAGGTCGCGCCGGAGCTGCCGCTGATCCTCGGGAGCGGCTACCGCGCCGCCTTCCTCGCGTACGCCCAGCGGCGGCCGATGCGCGGCGGCTACCGGCAGGACGCCCTCGACTTCGCCGAGGAGACGCTGCTGAGCGGCCGTTCGCCACTGGGCCGGCCCCGGCGTGAGCTGCGCCGCTGGTGGCTGGACCGCTCGGGCCCCGCACCCCGGCGGACGTCCCGGCTGCGCCGGGCGGGACGCACACTGATCCGGCACTGATACGGCAGGCACGGAACCGGCGCTCCTCCGGGGCCCGTCCTGGGCCCGTCCGGCACCGGTCCGCAGGCGATCCGGGGCCGACGACCGCCGGACGGCCACCGCGTCCGGAATGTGCCGGGATTAACACCGCCCGCGCGGCCACGGCGGACGGTCACCGTCGCAGCCGTTTACTGACGTTTCATTCCGATTCGCCCCACACCTCACCTCTCCACTTCCGCCCGATATGCGGATGATGCAACGCTTCGCCCGGGTACGGCAGTTGACGGGACCGGCGAGTAATATGCCAGTCCCGCAACCGAAGCGCACTAGTGTGCAGTGCCGCGAGCAGGAGGCACCATGCGCCCGCGACCCCCGATCCAGGGCAGAGGCATCTTCAGCGGCACCGGGCTCATCATCACCGGCCTGGCGGCGACCCTCGCCGCGCTGATCTTCCCGGTCTGGTCGTACTCCGGCCGGCCGGCCGACACCGGCGCGAACGTGGTGAAGGCCGAGGCGGTGGCGACCCAGTACGGGCCGCTGTCCGCGCTGGACCAGGAGTTCGTCACCAAGGTGCGGCTGGCCGGGCTGTGGGAGCTGCCCGCCGGGCGGCAGGCGCAGACGAAGGGCACGACGGAGGCGGTGCGGACCGCCGGCGCGCACCTCGTCGAGGGACACGCCTTCCTGGACCAGCGGGTGCGCACCGTGGCCGCGCAGCTCGGGCTCACGCTGCCCGACGAGCCCAGCGAGCAGCAGCGCGGCTGGCTGGCGGAGCTGGACGCGGCGCGGGGCGAGGAGTACGACCGCGCGTTCGCCAACATCCTGCGCGTCGCGCACGGCCGGGTCTTCTCACTCGTCGCCCAGGTGAGGGCCGGCACCCGCAACACGCTGGTGCGCGCCCTCGCCGACGACGCCAACACCACCGTGCTGGACCACATCAAGGTCCTCGAAGCCACCGGATACGTCGACTTCGACGCAGTCGCCCAGGACCTGGCCACCGACAGCACGCCACCGGCCGCCGGCTCCCCCGGAGCGTCCACCGCGTCGACCGGCCCAGGCCCCGGCCCGGTCGTACCGCTCACGAAGTCCCCCTCCCCCGCCTACTCGCTCCCGCCGGCCACCGCGAGCCCGCCGCCCGGCTCCTGAACCTCGCGCCCTGGATCCGCGGGCGGCGGGGCGCGCCTCATCGCCGGGGGGCGCACAGGGGGCATTGCGGCCGACACCCGCCGGTGGTGCTTGCCTTCCCCCTGGGACGAACCAACCATCCCTTGTGTCGCCGCCGTGCACCGAAGGGACACCCGATGCGAGCCGCCGCCCTCCATTCGGCCGCAGGAGCCCTGCTCCTGACCGCCCTCGCCGCCGTCCCGGCGAGCGGGCTCCCCCACGCCGACGCCCCCGGCGTCCCGATCGCCCCGGCGGGCCTCGTCGCCGCGGGCAGGACGCTCGCCCCGGGCGGGACGCTCACCGCGGGCAGGGCGCTCGCCCCCGGCGTGGCGCTCGCCGCGGCACGGGCCGCCGCCGAGGGCGTCGCCTTCGGGAAGTGCTCCGACGCGCAGGACCTGCCCGGAGCCATGCAGTGCGGCACGGTCACCGTCCCGCTCGACTACGCCCACCCCGACGGCCGGCAGATCAAGCTGAGCGTCAGCCGCGCGCCCGCCACCGGCCGGGACCCGCACAACAGCAAGCGGCGGGTGCCCCGGCAGGGAGCGCTGGTCTACAACCCCGGCGGACCCGGCGGCTCGGGCCGGTACTTCCCGCTGATCGGACTGCTGCCGGAGTGGAAGCGCATCGCGGCCGCGTACGACCTGGTCGGCTACGACCCGCGCGGCGTCGGCCGGTCGGCGCCCGTGTCCTGCCAGGACCCCAAGCGCTTCTTCAAGGGCCCCTCCCCCGCCCCGGACCACCCCTCGCCGTCGTACAAGAAGGAGCGCATCGCCCAGGCGAAGGCGTACGCGCGGGGCTGCGCGACACGGACGGGCAGCGCCCTGCGGCACTACAACTCGCTGAACAACGCGCGGGACCTGGACGTGCTGCGGGCGGCGCTCGGCGAGGAGCGGCTGACGTTCATGGGGGCGTCGTACGGCACCTACTTCGGGGCGCTCTACGCGACGCTGTTCCCCTCCCACGTGCGGCGCATGGTGTTCGACGCGGCCGTGGACCCGGACCCCGCGCAGATCTGGTACCGCAACAACCTCGGCCAGTCGGCGGCGTTCGAGAGCCGCTGGACGGACCTGCGGGAGTGGATCGCCGCGCACGACGACGTGTACGGCCTCGGCGGCACGGCGGACGAAGTGCTGAACAGCTACGAGCGGGCCCGCGCCCGGCTGGCCGAGAAGCCGGCCGGCGGCACGGTGGGCCCCGCCCAGCTCCAGGGCGCGTTCCTCCAGGCCGCGTACTACGACGACTACTGGCCCGGCCGGGCGCAGGCCCTGTCGGAGTACCTGAAGGGCGATCCGAAGCAGTTGATCGCGCAGGCGTCTCCGGCACGATCGGCGGCCGCCGAGGCGGAGAACGCCAACGCCGTGTACACGGCCGTCGAGTGCAACGACGCGCCCTGGCCGACGGACTGGAGGGTGTGGGACCGCGACAACACGCGCCTCGCGCGGGTCGCCCCCTTCGAGACGTGGGACAACGTGTGGGCCAACCTGCCGTGCGCCTACTGGCCGGCGCCCCGGCAGCGGCCGCTCGACGTGCGGACCGGGCCGGGCGAGCTGCCGCCGACGCTGATCCTGGCCGCCGAGCGGGACGCGGCCGCGCCCTACGCGGGCGCCCTGGAGATGCACCGGCGGCTGTCCGGTTCGGTGCTGGTGACGGAGCGGGACGCGGGCACCCACGGCATCGCGGGCGGGCCCAACCGGTGCGTCAACGCGCATCTCGACGCGTATCTGCTGGAGGGCCGGCTGCCGGCTCGGCGCGCCGCCTGCGCGGGCCGCGCCGAGCCGAAACCGAAGCCGGGCGCCGGGCACTGACGCCGGGGCACCGGGGGTCCGGGCGCAGGGAAGGCGCGCGGGCCGCCCGGCCGGGCGTCAGGCCAGCTCGGCGACCAGGTCGGCCACGGACTTGCGGCGGCCGGTGTAGAACGGCACCTCCTCGCGGACGTGCCTGCGGGCCTCGGAGGCGCGCAGGTGGCGCATGAGGTCGACGATGCGGTGCAGCTCGTCGGCCTCGAAGGCCAGGATCCACTCGTAGTCGCCCAGCGAGAACGAGGCGACGGTGTTGGCCCGGACGTCGGGGTAGCCGCGGGCCATCTTGCCGTGGTCGGCCAGCATGCGGCGGCGGTCCTCGTCGGGCAGCAGGTACCAGTCGTAGGAGCGGACGAACGGGTAGACGCTCACGTAGTCGCGGGGCGTCTCGTCGGCGAGGAACGCCGGGATGTGCGAGCGGTTGAACTCGGCGGGACGGTGCAGCGCCATGTTCGACCAGACCGGCTCCAGCGCGCGGCCCAGCCGGGTGCGGCGGAAGAGGTTGTACGCCTCCTGCAACTGGTCGCTGGTCTCCGCGTGCCACCAGATCATCAGGTCGGCGTCGGCGCGCAGCCCGGACAGGTCGTAGGTGCCGCGGATCGTCACGTCCTTGGCGGCGAGCTGGTCGAACAGCTCCTGGACCTCGTCGGCGTACCCCGCGCGGTCCTCGGGGAGCACGTCCTTCAGCCTGAAGACGGACCACAGGGTGTAGCGGATGACCTCGTTGAGGTCCTTGGCGAGCTTGCCCTTGTTCGGGATCCTGCCGGGCTCGGTGGTGGAGGCGTCGTCACTCATGGTTCTCATTCTCCCGCTCCGCCGTGCAGACTCTGCACCGGGTCGGCCGTGAGCCGCTCCGCCGCGCCCGTGTCGCCGGCCAGCCGGTCCACCGCGGCGTCGGCGCTCGCGACGCAGGCGGGAATGCCCACGCCGTCGTACGCGGCGCCGCACACCGCGATGCCGGGGAGCGTGGCCAGCCGCTCACGGATGCGGGCCACGCGCGCGTGGTGGCCGACGGGGTACTGGGGCAGGCCGTCCGTCCAGCGGGTGACGCGGGTCTCCAGGGGCGACGCGGTCAGGCCGGTGGCCTCGCGCAGGTCGTGCCGGGAGACGGCGACGAGGTCGGCGTCGTCCTTGTCGAGGATCCGCGTCTCGCCGTGGCGGCCCACGGAGGTGCGCAGCACGAGCGTGCCGGGGTCCTGGTCGGCGATCCAGCCCCACTTCTGGGAGGCGAAGGTGGACGCCTTGACGGTGTGCCCGTCGACGGGCGGGACGAGGAAGCCGCTGCCCTCGGGCAGGGCGGCGTCGGCGCGCCGGTAGGCGAGGGTGACCAGGGCCATGGAGGCGTACTCCACCGTGCGCAGCTCGGCGGCGGCGCCGGGGCATTCCGCGGCGAGCAGGGCGGCCGCGGCCGGGGCGGGGACGGCGACGACCACGGCGTCGGCCCGCAGCTCGCGTTCCCCCGCCGTGACGCGCCAGCCGCCCGCGGGGTCGCGGCGCAGCGCGGTGACCGGCACGCGCGTGTGGATCTCGCCGCCGTCCGCCTCGACGGACGCGGCGACCGCGAGCGGCAGGGATCCCACCCCGCCGCGAATGCCCGTGAAGACGGGACCGGCCTGCGGGGCGGCCGCCGCCGTGCGCTGGATCTCGCGCACGGCCTCGGTCAGCGAGGTGTGCGCGCGTGCGGCCCGGAAGAGCTGCGGGACGGCCGAGCGCATCGAGATGCGGTAGGCGTCGCCCGCGTAGACGCCGCCCAGCAGGGGCTCGACGAGGCGGTCGACGACCTCGCGCCCGACCCGGGCCGCCACGTACTCGCCGACCGCCACGTCGTCTCCGAGTTCGGTGGGCGGCAGGTCGGCGTCGCGCTCGACGCGCGCGAGGCCCTCGTCGGACAGGACGCCGAACAGGGCCGCCGCGGTGCCGGGGACGCCCATGACATGGCCCTTGGGCATGGGGCGCAGGACGCCGCGGGTCCAGATCGACGCCGAGGCGGTCGCGGGCGGTTCCAGACGGTCGGCGAGGCCCGCCTCGCGCGCGAGGGCGACCGCCTCCGGGCGGCGGGCCAGCATCGACTCGGCGCCGAGGTCCACCCGCACCCCGGCGATCTCGCCGGGCAGCAGCTTGCCGCCGACCCGGTCGGACGCCTCCAGCACGGTCACCCGCGCCCCGCGCCGCAGCAGCCGGTGGGCGGCGGCCAGCCCGGCGATCCCGGCTCCGACCACGACGACGTGCCGGCCGGCGACCCTACCCGTTGCGCTCATGTCCCCCACTCTCTCAGACCCCTCCGACACTCCCCGCGCCCCGGGGGATCCCGGCCGAGCGCCGCCCCGCGCGCCCCGGAAGTCCGCCGGTGTCCTGTCCGCGTCCCGACCGTGACCTGTTCGGAACCGGTGCGGTCCAACGTTCCGGCGTTCCCGGGCGTCGAAGGAACGTCAGTCGTCACACCCCCGGGGGGACACCCACATGCGCACACGACACCTCGCACACCCGGCCCGGCGTTCGGCCGGACACGGCGCGCCCGCGCGGCCCGCCCACGCCCTGGCCGTGGTCCTGCTGACCGCGGCGCTCGCGCTCACCGGCTGCGGCGGCTCGGGCGACCAGGACGCGGGCAGCTCGGCCGACCGGGCCGCCGCCGGAGAGCCCGCCCCCGCGGACGCCGGCGCCGCCCAGGACGCGAAGGAGGGCGCGGGCGCGAGCGGTTCCAAGGCGACCGCGGCGCCGAAGGCCCGGCCGGTGACCGACCGCATCATCCGCACCGCCGCACTCACCGTGCAGGTCAAGGACGTGCCCAAGGCACTGGACGAGGCGCGCGCGACCACCGAGAACGCGGGCGGCTACGTGGGCGACGAGACCACCGCGCGCGACGAGGACGGCGCCGAGCACACGCGCGTGGTGCTGCGGGTCCCGGTACAGAAGTACGACGACGTCCTGGTCGCCCTCCAGGGCGCGGGCAAGCTCCTGGAGCGCACGGCGAAGGCCCAGGACGTCACGGACCAGGTCGTCGACGTCGAGAGCCGCATCGCCTCGCAGCGGGCAAGCGTCGCACGGGTGCGCGAGCTGATGGACCGGGCGACGAAGCTGGGCGACGTCGTCACCCTGGAGGGCGAGCTGAGCAGGCGGGAGGCGGACCTGGAGGCGCTGCTCGCCCAGCAGGCCTCCCTGAAGGACCGCACGAGCCTGGCGACGATCACGCTGACGCTGTCCGAGAAGCCGGTGGTCCAGGCCGCCGCGGACGACGACCCGGGCTTCGTGGACGCGCTCGCGGGCGGCTGGGACGCCTTCGTGACGACGCTGCGCTGGATCGCCGTCGCGATCGGCGCGCTGCTGCCCTTCCTGGCGGCCGCCGCCCTGCTCCTGCTGGCCTGGCTGCGGCTGGTGCGTCCGCGGCGGCGGGCGGCGGCGGCCCGGGCGGCCGCGGCTGTGGCCGCAGGCCACACAGGCCGGCCCGCACACCCCGTGCACCCCACCCACCCCGTGCACCCCGCACAGCCAACGCAGCCGACGCAGCAGCGAGAGCCCGGGCAGGACTGAACTGGGAGCGCCCCGTAGCGTGTTCGCATGAGCATCGAGCGACTGGTCGTGATCGGCGGGGACGCCGCGGGCATGTCCGCGGCGTCCCAGGCCCGCCGACTGAAGGGGCCCGAGGAACTGGAGATCGTCGCGTTCGAGCGCGGCCACTTCACCTCCTACTCGGCGTGCGGCATCCCGTACTGGGTCGGCGGCGACGTGGACGCGCGCGACGACCTGATCGCCCGCACGCCGCAGGAGCACCGCGCGCGGGGCATCGATCTGCGGCTGCGCACGGAGGTCGTGGAGATCGACCTCGCCGGGCGGCGGGTCCGCGCGCGGGACGTGGACTCGGGGGCCGAGTCCTGGACGTCGTACGACAAGCTCGTCATCGCGACGGGCGCGCGGCCGATCCGGCCGGACATGCCGGGCGCGGACGCGGCGGGCGTCCACGGGGTCCAGACCCTGGACGACGGGCAGGCGCTGCTGGACTCGCTGGCCCGCGCGCGGGGCGAACGGGCCGTCGTCGTGGGGGCCGGTTACATCGGCGTGGAGATGGCCGAGGCGCTCATCAAGCGCGGCTACGAGGTGACGGTCGTCAATCGGGGCAGCGAGCCCATGTCGACCCTCGATCCGGACATGGGCCGGCTCGTGCACCGGGCCATGGAGGGCATGGGCATCACCATGGTCAACGACGCCGAGGTCACCGAGATCCGCACCGGCGAGGACGGCCGGGTGCGGTCGGTGCGGACCGCGGACGCCGAGTACCCGGCGGACGTGGTGGTGATGGGCATCGGCGTCCGGCCCGAGACCGGGCTCGCGCGGGCCGCCGGGCTGCCGGTGGGCGCGCACGGCGGGCTGCTCACCGACCTGGCCATGCGGGTGCGCGGGCCCCTCGCCGACGGGCGCGTGTGGGCGGGCGGCGACTGCGTCGAGGTCCTGGACCTGGTGTCCGGCCGGGAGCGGCACATCGCGCTGGGCACCCACGCCAACAAGCACGGCCAGGTCATCGGCGCGAACGTCGGCGGCGGGTACGCCACGTTCCCCGGCGTGGTGGGCACCGCCGTCAGCAAGGTGTGCGACCTGGAGATCGCCCGCACGGGCCTGCGGGAGAAGGACGCGCACCGGGCGGGCCTGCGGTTCGAGTCGGTCACCGTCGAGTCCACCAGCCGGGCCGGGTACTACCCGGGGGCCTCGCCCATGACGGTGAAGATGATCGCCGAGCGCCGGACGGGCCGGCTGCTGGGAGTGCAGATCGTCGGCCGGGAGGGCGCGGCCAAGCGCGTCGACGTCGCGGCCGTGGCGCTGACGGCCGGGATGACGGTGGAGCGGATGACGGCCCTGGACCTCGGGTACGCGCCTCCGTTCAGCCCGGTGTGGGACCCGGTGCTGGTGGCGGCCAGAAAGGCCACGGCGAAGGTGCACGGCGCCCCGCGCTAGGTGTACCGCCCCGGAGCGTTTTTGTTCGCGCGGGCCGGGGCGGCGGGGCGCGACCGGGTGCCGGACACCGGCGGCCGCGCCCCTGTCCCCCGGGGGCGCCTCGCGGGCGGCTACGCGGTCCCGGTCAGGCGCGGCAGCGCGGAGACCGGTGCGGCGGCGCTCTGTTCGGCGGGCTTGGCGTGCGCCGCGGCGGCGGGCCGCGTCCGCAGCCGGTTGCTGACGGCTTCGTCCAGGGTCACCGGACGCTGCATCTGTGACGCGAGCCGCCCGGCCTCCTGGCCGAGCCGCGCCACGTCCTCCCAGGGCAGCCTGATCACCAGGGAGAGCTCCGCCTCGCCGTCGGGGGTGGCGTGCATGGGGGGAGTAACTCGGTCGTTCATCGCCTGTTCCTCACGTCGTCCCCGCGACCCGCCTTCCTTCGTGCCGCGAGCGGTTGACGGTTCATACGCGGTGGCGGGCGCGCGCGTTCACCGGTTCGCCGAACGGATCGGGGGCACAACTTCCTTGTGGTCATCCCCGTGCATGACGTGAACCCCGTGCGCCGCACCCCGGTGGTGACGTACGCGCTGATCGGCGCGAACGTCCTCGTGTTCCTGTTCATGCCCGGCCTGTCCGGGTCCGTGGCGGGCGACAGCACCCTGGCCCAGGCCTGCCATCTGCACGCCTTTCTGGAGCACTACGCGGCCGTGCCACGCGAGTTGATGCATCATCAGCTCCCGCAGCTGGTGTCCACCGGGGAGGTGCGCGGCGCCGGCTGCCAACTGGCCCCGCCGGACTACGTCAAGACGCCCGCGCTGAGCGTGTTCACCGCGATGTTCCTGCACGGGGGCTGGCTGCACCTGCTGGGCAACATGCTGTTCCTGCTGATCTTCGGCAACAACATCGAGGACCGCATGGGGCATGTGCGCTTCGCGCTGTTCTACGTGGTCTGCGGCTACGCGGCCTCATACGGTTTCGCGGTGTTCAACGCCGAGTCCACCGACCCGCTGATCGGCGCGTCCGGCGCGATCGCCGGGGTGCTGGGGGCCTATCTGGTGCTGTATCCGAAGGCCAGGGTGTGGGTGCTGGTCCCGTTCCTGGTGTTCCTGCCGCTGCGGCTGCCGGCGTGGCTGGTGCTCGGTTTCTGGTTCGCGCTCCAGGCGGTGTACTCCTCCGGCGAGGGCGTGTCGGGCGCGGGCACCGTGGCGTACGCCGCGCACGTGGTCGGCTTCCTCGCGGGCATGCTGCTCGCCTGGCCGCTCAAGGCGGGCACGCCCCCGCCGCCGGAGCCGCGCGGCCTGCTGTTCGGCAGGCGGGCGCGCCCCCGTCAGACCTGGTGACGGCTGCGGCGCGCCCGGCGGATCAGCGGGCCGTCCGGGTGTGGACGTAGTCCACCAGGCGGGTCAGCGCGTCGGGGTCGGTGGACGGCATGACGCCGTGGCCGAGGTTGAAGACATGGCCCTCCAGGCCGGCCGCCGCGTCGAGGACCTCGCGGGCCTTGGCCTCGACAGCCTCCGTGCCGGCGAACAGCACGGTCGGGTCGAGGTTGCCCTGGAGCGTCTTGCCGGGGCCGATCCGGCGCACGGCCTCGTCGAGCGGGACGCGCCAGTCGACGCCGACGACGTCCGCGCCGGCCTCGCCCATCAGCTTCAGCAGCTCACCGGTGCCGACGCCGAAGTGGATGCGCGGGACGCCGTAGCCCTCGACCGCGCGGAAGACCTTCGCGGAGGCGGGCAGCACCGAGCGGCGGTAGTCGGCCGGCGCGAGGGCGCCTGCCCAGGAGTCGAAGAGCTGGACGGCGCTCGCGCCCGCCTCGATCTGCACCTTCAGGAAGGCGGCCGTGATCTCCGCGAGGCGGTCGAGCAGGTCGGCCCACAGCTCGGGGTCGCCGTACATCATCGCCTTGGCGTTCTCGTACGTGCGCGACGGGCCGCCCTCGACGAGGTAGCTCGCGAGGGTGAACGGGGCGCCCGCGAAGCCGATGAGGGGGGTGGCGCCCAGCTCGGCCGTCAGCAGGCCGATGGCCTCGGTGACGTAGGAGACGTCCTCGGGGGTGAGGTCGCGCAGCTGGGCGAGGTCGGCGCGGGTGCGGATCGGCCGTTCGACGACGGGGCCGACGCCCGGCTTGATGTCGAGGTCGATGCCGATGGCCTTGAGCGGGACGACGATGTCGCTGAAGTAGATCGCCGCGTCCACGTCGTGCCGGCGCACCGGCTGAAGGGTGATCTCGGTGACCAGGTCGGGCCGCATGCAGGACTCGAGCATCCCGACGCCCTCGCGGACCTTGCGGTACTCCGGCAGCGAGCGCCCCGCCTGCCGCATGAACCACACGGGCGTGTGCGGCACGGGCTCGCGCCTGCACGCCTTCAGGAAGGCACTGTCGTACGTCGCTGTCGGCTGCCGGCCCGCGGGGCTCTCGTTCGCGCTCACGACGGCAAGTCTCGCACGGCGCCGCGGACGGCCGGGCCGCCCCCCGCACCGACCCCCCGCCTCCCCGGCGCCATCCCGGTCACGCCCCGGACGCCCCTCTCCGCCACCCCTCCCAGGCTCCCTCCCCGCCTCGTCCGCGCGCCTCCCATGCGTCTTCCGTGCCGGTCCCGCGCCTGTTCGGTGCCGCTCAGGTGCTTCTTCCGTGCTTCTTCCGTGCCTCTTCCGGGCCCTTCTCGCGCTCCCGCACGTCCCCCCGCGGCCCCCCGTGCGCCCGCCCGTTCTGCGCCGTACGGGTCCTCGCGGGGCCCGCGCGTCCCTCTTCCGTGGCATCGCGGACGCGTCGGTCCGTGCGCCTGTTCGCCCAGCGCGCACCCGTCCGTGCGCCGTGCGCGGGTGTCTTGCCCCGCGCGGAGGCCCGGTTCCCCTTAATCTTCCCCGCATGGCTGCGGCTCAGGGACGACTGTCGGACGACGCTGGCGGGATGGATGACGCGAACGAGGGGGACCGGGACGGGAGCACATCGGCTCCGCTGCCCTTCCGGGCCGCCGTCGACGCGCTGAGAGCGGCCCGGCTGCGGCCGCAGATCGAGGTCGAGCAGACGCCGGCCCCGAAGCGGCTCGCCCCCTACGCCCACGCGCTGGAGGCGACGGTGGTGGACGGCGACCAGGACCTGGCCGACGGCCGGCTGGTGCTGCTGCACGACCCGGCCGGGCACGACGCCTGGCGCGGAACGTTCCGGCTGGTCACGCTCGTGCGGGCCGAACTGGAGCCGGAGATGGCGGCGGATCCGCTGCTGCCGGAGGTGTGCTGGTCGTGGCTGACCGGCGCGCTCCAGGCGCGGGGGCTGACGTACGGGGAGCCGAGCGGGACCGTCACGCGCGCCAGTTCACACTACTTCGGCGGGCTGGCGGAGCGCCCCGCGGCCTCGCAGATCGAGATCCGGGCCTCTTGGACGCCGCGCGAGGGGCTCGGCGGGGTGCCGGACACCGGGGCGCACCTGGCGTCGTGGTGCGATCTGCTGGCGCAGGTGGCGGGGCTGCCGCCGGCCGGGCCGGGCGACGCGTCGGTGGTGACGCTGCCGCAGCGCAGGGGGCCCCAGTCACGTTGACCATCTCTTTGTCGATACGACCATTTTCGGTCCCGTAAGACACCTACTTAAACCGACTCGATCTTCGGATGATCGATCGCGTGTCCGAATTGCACGTATTGTTACTCACTAGATCGTGATCATTGTCTAAAGGACCCCGGGTTCGCTGCCGAAGACGACTGTGACCTTGAAAGCACGGTTCGTCCCGGCTTCCTCCCCACAAGCCCCCACGAGCCGGCCCCCCGTCCCCCATCCAGGAGGCCTGGTGTCCGTTCTCCTCGAGCAGCCCGCAAGCCTGGTCGCCTACCGCCCGAACAAGCCCACCGCCATGGTGGTCGTGGCCGACCCGCGCGTCCGCTCCACCGTCACCCGCCATCTCTGGGCGCTCGGTGTGCGCGACGTCATCGAGGCCTCGTCCATCGCGGAGGCTCGTCCCCGCATCGGCAACCCCCGCGACATCTGCGTCGCCGACGTCCACCTGCCCGACGGCTCCGGCCTCACCCTCCTGTCGGAGACCCGCGCCGCGGGCTGGCCCAACGGCCTCGCCCTGTCCGCCGCGGACGACATCGGCGCCGTGCGCAACGCCCTCGCGGGCGGCGTCAAGGGCTACGTCGTCACCGGCACCCGCACCAACCTCGGCCTCCCCAGCCGGCCCGGTGCGGCCCCCCTCGGCGCCGCCGCCCGTATGCACCGCCGCCCCCCGGGCGCCCCGAGCCACCCGGGCGGCTACCGCGAACTCTCCGGCCGCGAGGTCGAGGTCCTGCGGCTGGTCGCCGAGGGCCAGTCGAACAAGGCCATCGGCGTCTCGATGGGCCTGTCCGCGCTGACCGTCAAGAGCCACCTCGCCCGCATCGCCCGCAAGCTGGGCACCGGCGACCGCGCCGGGATGGTCGCGGTGGCCCTGCGGACCGGCATCATCCACTGACCGCGCCCCCCGTCGCCCCTCCCTCCCCCGCCCTTCCCCTCCCCCCTCCCTCACCCCCTTTGCTCCCTCTCCCCGTGAGTCGCGCCGCCGGCCGTCGCCGGCCGGTCCCCGGCTCCGGACCGCGGCACGGCCCCCCGACCCCCTGCCGGTCGGCCGTCCGCCCCCGTCATTCACCGGCCTGACCGGTTTACGACCCCCCGGCACCCGCCGACGGAACGTTCCGTCGGCGGGTGCCGTCGATACACGGATACCCTTGACAGGTGACCGACGCCCAAGAAACCGCAGCAGCCAGTTCACTGCGAACCACCGGAGGCGCCCCTCCGGACGACGGCGGATCTACTGCTTCCGGGGCGCCGACACCTCTGCTGGAACCGCGCGAGGGCATTCCGCCCGTGATCGCCGACGAGGAATCCCTCGCCGAGGTGATCGCCGCGTTCGCCGCCGGCTCCGGCCCGGTCGCCGTCGACGCCGAGCGCGCCTCCGGCTACCGCTACGGCCAGCGCGCCTATCTCGTGCAGCTGCGCCGCGAGGGCGCGGGGAGCGCGCTGATCGACCCGGTGGCGTGCCCCGACCTGTCCGCGCTCGGCGACGTGCTGTCCGACGTGGAGTGGGTGCTGCACGCGGCCACCCAGGACCTGCCCTGTCTGCGCGAGATAGGCATGACGCCGACGCGGCTGTTCGACACCGAGCTGGCCGGACGGCTGGCCGGTTTCCCGCGGGTCGGCCTCGGCGCCATGGTCGAGGGCGTGCTGGGCTTCGTGCTGGAGAAGGGCCACTCCGCGGTGGACTGGTCGACCCGCCCGCTGCCCGATCCCTGGCTGCGCTACGCGGCCCTGGACGTCGAGCTGCTGGTCGACCTGCGCGACGCCCTGGAGAAGGAGCTGGACCGGCAGGGCAAGCTGGAGTGGGCCCGCCAGGAGTTCGACGCGATCGCCTCCGCGCCGCCGGCCGAGCCCCGCAAGGACCCCTGGCGGCGCACCTCCGGCATGCACAAGGTGCGCCGGCGGCGGCAGCTGGGCGTCGTGCGGGAGCTGTGGCAGACACGGGACCAGATCGCCCGGCGGCGGGACGTCTCCCCCGGCAAGGTCCTCTCGGACGCGGCCATCGTGGAGGCGGCGCTCGCCCTCCCGGTGAACGTGCAGGCACTGGCCGCGCTGAACGGCTACGGGCACCGGATGGGCCGGCGGCAGCTGGAGCAGTGGCAGGCCGCGGTCGACCGGGCCAGGGCGCTGAGCGAGTCGCAGCTGCCCCAGCCGGGGCAGCCGGTCGCCGGGCCTCCGCCGCCCCGCGCCTGGGCCGACAAGGACCCCGCGGCGGCGGCCCGGCTGTCCGCGGCGCGCGCCGCGGTGTCCGCGCTGGCCGAGGAGCTGAACATGCCGCAGGAGAACCTGGTCGCCCCGGACGCGGTGCGGCGCGTGTGCTGGGAGCCGCCCGCCGCCGACCGGGACGCGGTCGCCTCCGCGCTGACCGGGTACGGGGCGCGGCCCTGGCAGGTCGAGCAGGTCGCGCCGGTCCTCGCCGCCGCCCTCGCCGAGCCGGCCGCCTAGCCGCTCCGGCACCCGGCGGCCGGGCCGTCCTGCCGCGCGGCCTCCCTCGGCGGGCTCGGCGGCCTCCCCGGCGGCTGCGGCCGGCCGCCGGAGGGCGCCGCCTGCCGGACGGTCACCTCGTCGCTCCTCTCATGAAGCCGTTGCAGATGTCCTTCTGGAGGACGAGGAAGACGACCAGCGTCGGCAGGATGACCAGGACGGCTCCTGCCGAGATCGTTTCCCAGTGGGCCGAGCAGGGCCCCTTGAAGCGGAGCAGCGGCGTCGAGATCACGCCAAGATCCTGAGAGGGCATGCGGAGGAACGGCCGAGACGGGGCTCGCCGTGCCGGGCGACGTGTCCCTGCTCGCGTGGGACGACTCCCGGCTGTCCCGCCTCACCCACCCGACGCTCTCCGCCGTGAGCCACGACGTGCACGGCTCGCGGCAGGGGCCGCCCGTGCGCTGTTCGGGGTGACCGCGGGCGCGGGTCCGGCGCCGACGCCGGTGCTCACGCCGAGGGGATCCACCGCGCCGCCGCGGTCCTGGGCCAGGATGGTCGGCGAGCGCCGCCGGTGTGACGTTCGCCGCTCCTCCCGACAGGGGTGTGCAGCTACGTTACCCACAAGTAGCATGGGTTCTGAGCGCGCGCTCAGCGCTTGCGTGCCGCAGCAGTGCCACCCCGCACCCTGGAGGAGAGCCATCGTGCCTCGTACCGTCAGGGACGTCGTCTTCGTAGACGGCGTCCGTACCCCGTTCGGCAAGGCGGGCCCGAAGGGCATCTACCACGAGACCCGGGCCGACGACCTCGTCGTGAAGGCGATCCGGGAGCTGCTGCGCCGCAACCCCGGTCTCGACCCGAAGAAGATCGACGAGGTCGCCATCGCCGCGACCACGCAGATCGGCGACCAGGGCCTGACCCTCGGCCGCACCGCCGGCATCCTGGCCGGCCTGCCGACCTCCGTGCCCGGCTACTCCATCGACCGCATGTGCGCGGGCGCCCTGACGGCGGTCACCGCCGTCGCCGGCTCCGTCGCCTTCGGCGCGTACGACGTCGCCATCGCGGGCGGTGTCGAGCACATGGGCCGCCACCCGATGGGCGAGGGCGTCGACCCCAACCCGCGGTTCGTCAGCGAGAAGCTGGTCGACGAGTCCGCCCTGTTCATGGGCATGACGGCGGAGAACCTGCACGACCGCTACCCGCAGATCACCAAGCAGCGCGCCGACGAGTACGCCGTGCGCTCCCAGGAGAAGGCCGCCAAGGCGTACGCCAACGGCAAGATCCAGGCCGACCTGGTCCCGGTCTCGGTGCGCCGCACCAACGCGGAGGCCGGTGAGACGGGCTGGGGCCTGGTCACCGCCGACGAGCCGATGCGCCCGGGGACGACGCTGGAGAACCTTTCCGGCCTCAAGACCCCGTTCCGCGTCCACGGCCGGGTCACCGCCGGAAACGCGGCCGGCCTGAACGACGGCGCGACCGCCTCGCTGATCGCGTCCGAGGACTTCGCGCGCGAGAACGACCTGCCGGTCAAGATGCGCCTGGTGTCGTACGCCTTCGCGGGCGTCGAGCCGGAGGTCATGGGCTACGGCCCGATCCCGGCGACGGAGAAGGCCCTCGCCCAGGCGGGACTGTCCATCTCCGACATCGGCCTGTTCGAGGTCAACGAGGCCTTCGCCGTCCAGGTCCTGGCCTTCCTCGACCACTACGGCATCGCCGACGACGACGAGCGCGTCAACCAGTACGGCGGCGCGATCGCCTTCGGCCACCCGCTCGCCTCCTCCGGCGTCCGTCTCATGACGCAGCTGGCCCGCCAGTTCGAGGAGCAGCCGGAGGTCCGCTACGGCCTGACCACGATGTGCGTCGGCTTCGGCATGGGCGCGACGGTCGTCTGGGAGAACCCCCACTTCGAGTCCGCCGGAGGCGACAAGTGAGCACCACCACCGCTGAGCTCCTGAAGGGCGCGGCCGAGCTGTTCCCGGACGAGGTCGTCACCCAGGCGCACGTACGCCACCTCGACCTGCCGTTCGGCGCGGGGCGCTTCGCCCTGATCACGCTGGACAACGGCTTCGACCACACCAAGCCGACCACCTTCGGCCCGCAGTCGCTGGCCAATCTCGACCTGGCGATCGACCAGGTCGAGAAGGAGGCCGCGGCGGGCGAGATCGTCGGCGTCGGCGTCACCGGCAAGCCGTTCATCTTCGCCGTCGGCGCGGACCTCAAGGGCGTCGAACTGCTCAAGGACCACAAGGACGCGCTCGCCATCGGCAAGGGCGGCCACGAGGTCTTCAAGCGCCTCGCGGGCCTCGCGGTCCCGACGTTCGCCTATTACAACGGCGCGGCGATGGGCGGCGGCGTCGAGGTCGGTCTGCACTGCCGGTACCGCACGGTGTCCGCGGCGCTGCCCGCGTTCTCGCTGCCCGAGGTCTTCCTCGGCCTGGTCCCCGGCTGGGGCGGCTGCACCCTGCTGCCGAACCTGATCGGCGCGGACAAGGCCGTCTCGGTCATCATCGAGAACTCGCTCAACCAGAACAAGCAGCTCAAGGGCGTACAGGTCTACGAACTGGGCATCGCCGACGCCCTGTTCGAGGGCGCCGACTTCCTGGAGCAGTCCCTGATCTGGACGGCGTCCGTCCTGAAGGGCGAGATCGTCGTCGACCGTCCGGTGATCGACCGCGGCGAGGCCTGGGACCAGGCCGTCGCCCGCGGCCGGTTCATCGCCGACAGCAAGGTGCACGGCGCGGCCCCGGCCGCCTACCGCGCCCTCGACATCATCGCCGCCGCCAAGAACGGCGACCTCCAGCAGGGCTACGACGCCGAGGACGTGGCGCTCGCCGACCTGATCATGGGCGGTGAACTGCGCTCCGGCATCTACGCTTTCAACCTGGTGCAGAAGCGCGCCAAGCGCCCGGCCGGCGCCCCGGACAAGTCCCTGGCCCGTCCGGTCACCAAGGTCGGCGTGGTCGGCGCGGGCCTGATGGCCTCGCAGCTCGCCCTGCTGTTCCTGCGCCGCCTGGAGGTGCCGGTCGTGCTGACCGACATCGACCAGGAGCGCGTCGACAAGGGCGTGGGCTACGTCCACGCCGAGATCGACAAGCTGCTCGGCAAGGGCCGGATCAACCAGGACAAGGCCAACCGTCTCAAGGCGCTGGTCTCCGGCGTCCTGGACAAGGCCGAGGGCTTCTCCGACGCGGACTTCGTCATCGAGGCCGTGTTCGAGGAGATCGGCGTCAAGCAGCAGGTGTTCGCGGAGGTCGAGGCGGTCGCCCCGGCGCACGCGATCTTCGCCACCAACACCTCCTCGCTGTCGGTCTCCGAGATGGCGTCGAAGCTGAAGCACCCCGAGCGGGTGGTGGGCTTCCACTTCTTCAACCCGGTCGCGATCCTGCCGCTGCTGGAGATCGTGCGCGGCGAGCAGACCGACGACGCCTCGCTGGCCACGGCCTTCGCCGTCGCCAAGAAGCTGAAGAAGACGGCGGTCCTGGTCAAGGACGCACCGGCGTTCGTCGTGAACCGCATCCTGACCCGTTTCATGGGCGAGGTGCAGAACGTCATCGACGAGGGCACCCCGGTCGCGGTCGCGGAGAAGGCGGTGGAGCCGCTCGGCCTGCCGATGTCGCCGCTGGTGCTGCTGGAGCTGGTCGGCCCGGCGATCGGCCTGCACGTCTCGGAGACGCTGAACCGCGCGTTCCCGGATCGCTTCACGGTCTCCCCGAACCTCGCGGCCGTCGTCAAGGCGGGCAAGCGCGGCTTCTACGTCTACGACAGCGGCAAGCCAGAGCTGGACCCCGAGGTCTCGGCGCTCCTGAACCAGGGCGACACCGTCCTGACCGAGGAGCAGGTGCGGGCGCGCGTCCTGGACGCGGTGGCGCAGGAGATCGGGCTCATGCTCGACGAGGGCGTCGTCGCCGAGGCGCAGGACATCGACCTCTGCCTGATCACGGGCGCGGGCTGGCCCTTCCACCTGGGCGGCATCACGCCGTACCTGGACCGCGAGGGCGTCTCCGAGCGCGTCAACGGCAAGAAGTTCCTGGCGCCGGGCGTGGCGTCGGTGCCGGCGTAACGCCGGTGACCGGGTGCGCGTCGTGCACCTGAAGAGGGCCTCCGCCTACGGGCGGAGGCCCTCTGTGCTTGACCGGTCCCACGAGGTGCTGCCTCAAACGGCCGTGCGGCCGCGACGCGTCAGACGGGCTGCCAGGCCGTCAGGGCGAGGCCCGGTTCGTCCTTGCGGCGGGTGAGCAGCAGGTCCCCGGTGGACGGGGACAGGGCCGCCGCGACCACCCGGTCCAGGTGGTCCTTGGCCAGCGCGACCACGGCGTCGGCGGGCAGCTGCGGCCCGGACTCGGTCCACCAGGCGCCCGCCGACTCGCGCTCGGTGGGGTACGCGGCGAAGGCGACCCGGCCGCTCGCGGAGCGCTGGGCGAGCAGCGTGCAGTCGTGGCTGTCCAGTTCGGTACGGACGGCGGCGACCGGGCCGGGGCCCGCGGCCGCCAGCAGGCGGACGGCCTTCCCGCCGGAGCGCCAGGCGCACAGGTCGCCCGACTCGTCGGTGTAGAAGACGGTGGTGTGCTCCGCGGAGGTGGCCAGGGCGCGCAGGGTCCCCGCTCGCACCGGCGCGTCGAGCGACCCGGTCAGCTCCGGCTCGGCGTCCTGCGCCGGCCGGCTCCAGTGCAGGATCCCGCCGGACACGGCCGCGTAGGCCTCGACGCGGCCCGACGCGGCCGCGACCGCCACGGGCGGCTCCTCGACGCCCTGTCCCTCCAGGTCCCGCCAGGGCTCCCAGCCGCCCTTCTCCTTCTGGACGATCAGGCCCACCCCGCCCCCGCCCTTGCGGACGAAGACGTGCGCGCGTCCCTCGGCGTCGACGGCTACCGCGGGCGTGCCGGTGCGGCCGCCCTTCTTGTCGGGGTGCCCGAGGGGCGCCCAGTCCAGGGCGGCGAGCAGCGGCCGGAAGTGCGTGGAGTGCACCAGGCCGGTCACGCCCTTGCGCGTGGTCCACCAGGTGGCCAGGTGCGCGTACTCGTCCGCGCCCTGGCCGAGGCCCAGGACGGGATGGACCTGCTGGTCGCCGCCGACCCTGCGCGGGGCCTCCCAGGGCCCTCCCGGGAAGCGTTCCGCCCGGCACAGGACGGCGTCGTCCGACACGAGATACACAGCGAGCCGCCCGTCGCGGCCGCGTATGAGCCAGTCGCCGTTCACCCGGTCACCTTATGACGCGGGCGGCGGGACGCCCGCGCGCGGGTCTCGCCCGGGGGCCGTCCGTGCGACCGTGGGCCGCATGGACGACAACGACGACACCGTCGGCACCGGCATCGGCGACGGCGAACCCGGCCACGGTGACGGCGACGGAGACAGGGCCCTGCTGGTGATCGTGGACGGCGCGAACGTCGTCGGGTCGGTGCCCGACGGCTGGTGGCGGGACCGGCACGGGGCCGCGGAGCGGCTGCGCGACCGGCTGGCCGCGCACGGGCTGCCCGGGAGCACCGGGCCCGTGGAGATCGTCCTCGTGGTCGAGGGCGCGGCACGCGGGGTGGAGCCGGTGCCCGGGGTGCGGGTGGAGGCGGCGTCCGGCAGCGGTGACGACCGCATCGTGGAGCTGGTCGCCGAGGCCGGAGCGCGCGGGCGTCTGGTCGTGACGGCCGACCGCGAGCTGCGCCGCCGGGTCGCCGAGCTGGGCGCGGACGTCACCGGGCCGCGCGCGGTGCGGGGCTGAGCCCCGGCGGGACGCCCCGCGCGTGGGGCGTCCGGGCACGACGGGCGGCGGGCCCCGCACGCCGTGTGCGGGGCCGGCCGGGACACGCGCCGCGGGAGGCCGCCCGCAAGAGCCCGTGGGGCAGGCCCGCGAGCGGCCGTGAGGGCGGCTGTGAGGCCGTCAGACGGTGTCGTCGCGGGAAGGTCCGGCGGAGGCCGCGGAAGCCTCCTGAGGGCCCGCGAGACGGCTGTGGGAGCGGCCGTAGAGGAAGTACACGGCGAAGCCGACGACCATCCAGATGCCGAACCGCAGCCAGGTCTCGGCGGGCAGGTTCAGCATCAGCCACAGCGAGGCGCACACCGACACGATCGGCAGGGCCGGCACCCAGGGGGTGCGGAAGGCCCGCGGCAGGTCGGGGCGGGACCGGCGCAGGATGATCACGCCGATGGCGACGACGATGAACGCGAACAGGGTGCCGATGTTCACCAACTCGGCGAGCTCGCTCAGGCTGGTGAAGCCGGCCAGGATCGCGATGAGCACGCCGAGCAGGATGGTCGGCCGGTGCGGGGTCCGGAACCGCGGGTGGACGTGGGAGAAGAAGCGCGGCAGCAGGCCGTCGCGGCTCATGGCGAAGAAGACGCGGGTCTGTCCCAGGAGCAGGATCATGCAGACCGTGGTCAGGCCGACGGCGGCGCCGAAGCTGATGAAGCCCGCGAACCAGGGGTGCCCGGTGGCCTTGAAGGCGTCGGCGAGCGGGGCGCTCACGGAAAGCTTGGTGTAGTGCTCCATCCCGGTGACGACGATCGAGACGGCGACGTAGAGGACCGTGCAGATGATCAGTGAGCCGATGATGCCCCGGGGCATGTCGCGCTGCGGGTTCCTGGTCTCCTCGGCGGCGGTGGCGACGACGTCGAAGCCGATGAAGGCGAAGAAGACCACGGAGGCCGCGGTGAAGATGCCCATGACGCCGAAGTTGGACGGCGCCCAGCCGAACATCAGCTGGATGAGCGGGGCCTTGAGGCCGCCGCCCGCGTCCACGGCCTGCGCCTTGGGGATGAACGGGTCGTAGTTCTCGCCGTGGATCAGGAAGGCGCCGGCCACGATCACGGTCAGGACGACGGTGACCTTGATGGCGACCACGATGGAGGTGAGGCGCGCGGAGAGCTTCGTGCCGACCACGAGGACGGCGGTCAGCACCAGGACGAGCCCGGCGGCCAGGATGTCGAAGCCGAAGCCGTCGGCGCCCTCCCGGCCGCTGAGCGCCGCCGGCAGGTGCCAGCCCGCGTTGTCCAGCAGCGAGGCGATGTACCCGGACCAGCCGACGGCCACCACGGCCGTGCCGAGCGCGAACTCCAGGACCAGGTCCCAGCCGATGATCCAGGCGGGCAGTTCCCCGAGGGAGGCGTAGCCGAAGGTGTACGCGGAGCCGGCCACCGGGACGGTGGAGGCGAACTCGGCGTAGCAGAGCGCGGCGAGCGCGCAGACGACCCCGGCCACCACGAAGGCGAGGGCGACCGCGGGACCGGCGTTGTTCTTGGCGACCGTGCCGGTGAGGACGAAGATGCCGGTGCCGATGATGACGCCGACGCCGAAGACCGTCAGATCGAGCGCGGACAAGGACTTCTTGAGCGCGTGCTCTGGCTCCTCGGTATCGAGGATGGACTGCTCGACCTTCTTCGTCCGGAAGAGGGTGCTGCTCACGGGGTACCTCCCACGCTGTGTCGTCCTCGACATGATCGAGAGGGGGCGTAGACCGTATGCCCCGGCGCGGGCCGGTTAACGCGAACGGACCGCTTCCACCACTCTTCGCAGTGGCGGAACCGGTCCATCCGGACGTGTCGGCGGGCTGCGACGGCGTCAGTCGCGGGCGCTCTCCACGGAGTCGACGTCGGAGGCCGCGGCGCCGTACCGGCCGTAGCGTCCGTCGAGCTTCGAGACGAGGCCGGTGACCTGGCGGGCGATGTCGGGCGCGGTGAGCCCGATCTCGGCCATGACCTCCGCGCGCGAGGCGTGGTCGAGGAAGCGCGGCGGGATGCCGAAGTCGCGCAGCGGGACGTCGACGCCGGCGTCGCGCAGGGCCTGGGCGATCGTGGAGCCGACGCCGCCCACGCGCGAGTTGTCCTCGACGGTGACGACCACCCGGTGCCGCTCGGCGAGCGGCGCCATGGCCTCGTCGACGGGCTTGACCCAGCGCGGGTCGACGACCGTGGTGGTGATGCCCTGGCGGTCGAGGAGCGTCGCGATCTCCAGGCACATCGGGGCGAGGGCGCCCACGGAGACCAGCAGCACGTCGGGGGTGTCGGTGCCGCTCTCGCGCAGCACGTCCATGCCGCCGACGCGTCCCACGGCGGCCACGGCGGGGCCGACGGCGCCCTTGGAGAAGCGGACGACGGTCGGGGCGTCCTCGACCTGGACGGCCTCGCGCAGCTGGGCGCGGACCTGGTCGGCGTCGCGCGGGGCGGCGAGCCGGAGGCCGGGCACGACCTGGAGGATCGACATGTCCCACATGCCGTTGTGGGAGGCGCCGTCGGTGCCGGTGACGCCCGCCCGGTCCAGGACGAAGGTCACCCCGCACTTGTGCAGGGCGACGTCCATCAGGACCTGGTCGAAGGCCCGGTTCAGGAAGGTGGCGTACACCGCGAAGACCGGGTGCACCCCGCCCGCGGCCAGGCCGGCGGCGGAGACGGCGGCGTGCTGCTCGGCGATGCCGACGTCGTAGATGCGCTCGGGGAAGGCGTCCGCGAACTTCTTCAGGCCGACCGGCTGGAGCATGGCCGCCGTGATCGCGACGATGTCCTCGCGCTCCTTGCCGAGCCGCACCATCTCGTCGCCGAAGACGGAGGTCCAGTCGGCGCCCGAGGCCTTGATCGGCAGACCGGTGTCGGGGTGGATGGGGCCGATGCCGTGGAAGCGGTCCGCCTCGTCCTGGAGGGCGGGCTGGTAGCCGCGGCCCTTCTCGGTGAGGCAGTGCACGATGACCGGGCCGCCGAACCGCTTGGCGCGGGCCAGCGCGGACTCCAGGGCCTCGATGTCGTGGCCGTCGATCGGGCCGACGTACTTCAGGCCCAGGTCCTCGAACATGCCCTGGGGGGCGATGAAGTCCTTCAGGCCCTTCTTGGCGCCGTGCAGGGTCTCGTAGAGGGGCTTGCCGACGACCGGCGTGCGCTCCAGGAGGTCCTTGCCGCGGGCCAGGAAGCGCTCGTAGCCGTCGGTGGTGCGCAGGGTGGCGAGGTGGTTGGCGAGGCCGCCGATGGTCGGCGCGTAGGAGCGCTCGTTGTCGTTGACGACGATGACCAGCGGGCGGTCGCCGTCGGCGATGTTGTTCAGCGCCTCCCAGGCCATGCCGCCGGTGAGCGCCCCGTCGCCGATGACGGCGACGACGTGGTCGTCGCGGTCCAGGATCTGGTTGGCCTTGGCGAGGCCGTCGGCCCAGCCGAGCACCGTGGAGGCGTGGCTGTTCTCGATGACGTCGTGCTCGGACTCCGCCTGCGAGGGATAGCCGGACAGGCCGCCCTTCATCTTCAGCCGGGAGAAGTCCTGCCGGCCCGTGAGCAGCTTGTGCACGTAGGACTGGTGGCCGGTGTCCCACAGCACCTTGTCCTTGGGCGAGTCGAACACCCGGTGCAGGGCGATGGTGAGCTCGACCACGCCGAGGTTGGGGCCGAGGTGGCCGCCGGTCTTGGAGACGGCGTCGACGAGGAAGGTCCGGATCTCCCCTGCCAGCTGGTCCAGCTCCTCCAGGCTGAGCCGGTCCAGATCGCGCGGTCCCCTGATGCGGGTCAGCAGCGGCACCCGTGCCTCCTTGCAGTAAAAGCTGATCGAGCTGTTGCCGGGCTTGTCGAGTCTAATGTTCCGCCCGGGCGGCCGGTGTCCGGCCCGTGCGTCATACGTCACGCGAACGGGCGTACCCGGGATCGGCCCCTCCCAAGACACGACCGTGCCCGGCATCCACCGGGATGCCGGGCACGGGGTGCTGCGAAAGCCCTGGGTGAGGGACGCGGTCTAGCCGCGGCCCGCCGCCTTCTGGCTCTTGCGGGACACCGAGTCGATGACGACGGCGCCGAGCAGAACACCACCGGTGATCATGTACTGGATCGAGGTGTTCATGTTCAGCAGGTCCAGACCGGTCTGGATGGACTGGATGACCAGCATGCCCAGCAGCGCGGACCAGACGGTGCCGCGGCCGCCGAAGAGGCTGGTGCCGCCGATGACGGCCGCCGCGATGGCGAGCATCAGGGTGTTGCCGCCGCCGGCGCTCAGCGAGGCGCCCGCGGTCTGACCGGCGAAGAACATGCCACCGACCGCCGCGAAGCCGCCGGAGATGGCGAACACGGTGATGCGGATCATCGGCACGTTGATGCCGGCACGGCGGGCGGCCTCGATGCCGCCGCCGACCGCGAAGACCTTGCGGCCGTAGGTGGTGCGGCGGAGCACGAAGTCCACGATCACCAGCGCGGCCAGGAAGATCACCAGCGCGTTGGAGACGCCGGAGGCGTTGTTCAGCACGGCGGCGGAGACGAACGCGGCGAGCGCGAGCAGGCCCACGCGCAGCAGGATCTCGCCGGTCGGGCGGAACGGCACCCCGGCGGCCCGGCGGCGGCGCTGCTCACCGAAGTTGCCGACCGCGGACAGCACGACGGCGAGACCGGCCAGGATGTAGGCGCCGATGATCGCCTGGTCCATGAAGAAGGAGTTCTGGCCGAGCAGGTGGACCGGGCCTGAGTCCGACGGCAGGTTGATCGTGCCGCTGGAGCCCAGCAGCCACAGCATCAGACCGTTCCAGCCGAGGAAGCCGGCCAGGGTCACCACGAACGCCGGTACGCCGATCTTCGCGAAGAACCAGCCCTGAAGGGCGCCGACGGCGATGCCGACGAGGATCGCCAGGACCAGCGACAGCCACGGGTTCACCCCGTGGTCGGTCACGAACACGGCGAACAGCGCGGACGCCAGGCCGCTGACGGAACCGACCGACAGGTCGATCTCGCCCAGCAGCAGCACGAACACCAGGCCGATGGCGAGCATGCCGGTGGCCGAGAGGAAGTAGCTGATGTTGGAGAGGTTGGCGGCGCTCAGGAAGCGGTCGTTCTGCAGCTGGAAGATCGTCCAGATGACGATCAGGCCGATGACGACGGGGATCTGCCCCAGCTCACCGCCCTTGACCTTGCGCTTGAACTCGGTGAGGTAGCCCTTGAGGCCCTCCTCGCGGATCAGCAGACGCGGGTCGACGACGGTGACGGGCGCCGCCGTCGGGTCGTCCGCGGGGGCCACGGTCTCCTGGCCGGCGACCACGCCCTCGGTCTTGCCGACCTCGGTCGCCGTCGCGGCCTTCTCGGTCTTCGTGCCCTTCACGGGCTCCGAGGAGTCGCTCTTGACGGGCTTCGACGTGTCGCTCACTTTGCCGCCTCCGCGGTGCGACGCCCCGCACGACGGGTCACGGCGTTGTCCGTGGCACCCGTGATCGCGGCGATGATCTCTTCGTGGCTGGTGTCCTTCACGGGGAAGGAGCCGTTGTTCTTGCCCAGACGCAGGACGGCGACGGTGTCGGCGACCGCCTTGACGTCGGCCATGTTGTGGCTGATGAGGATGACGCCGAGGTTGCGCTCACGCAGCCGTTCGACCAGGTCGAGGACCTGCGCGGTCTGCTCGACGCCGAGGGCGGCCGTGGGCTCGTCGAGGATGACGACCTTCGGCTCGCCGATCAGCGCGCGGGCGATGGCGACGACCTGGCGCTGACCGCCCGAGAGGCTCGCGATCGGGATGCGCACGCTCGGGATGCGGATGGAGAGCGTGGACAGCAGTTCCCGCGCGTTCTTCTCCATCGTCACCTCGTCGATGACGCCGCGGTGCAGCAGCTCACGTCCGAGGTAGAGGTTGCCGACCACGTCGAGGTTGTCGCACAGGGCGAGGTCCTGGTAGACGGTCGCGACGCCGAGTCCCTGGGCGTCGTGCGGCTTGGTGATGCTGACGGGCCTGCCTTCCCACTCGATGACGCCCTCATCGATGGGATGGACACCCGCGATCGTCTTGACCAGGGTGGACTTTCCTGCGCCGTTGTCGCCCACCAGGGCGACCACTTCTCCGGCGTGGACCTCCAGCTCGACCTCGGTGAGTGCCTGGACCGCACCGAATCGCTTGGAGACCCCGCGCAACGCCAACACGGGCGTAGCGGACACGTGAACCATCTCCTTCGCCGCCTGACCGGCGGGGATGCCGCGCGCAACGAACAGGCGCGGAGGGATGTGCGCGACGCGCGGGTGACGCGGCGCCGACGCACGAGGTTTACAAGATGAACATGCGCGAATCCGCCGCTCCTGGCAACGGTTCCGTCCGACGCCCGCCCCGGCAGCGGGGTGTGAAGGTGGGGCGGGCGTCGGACAGGTCTCGCGGGACCGCCGGGGGGCGGTCGACGGGTCCCGGGGAACGGACCGCGTCCGGCTCACGCCGGCCGGGACGGTTCCCCGGGAGGGGGGCCGCTACTGGAGGCCGGCGGCCTTGCAGGCGGCGGCGTACTCGGGCGTGCAGATCTGGGCGACCGTGAAGAGCCCGTCCTTGACGACCGTGTCCTTGATGTTGGCCTTGGTGACCGACACCGGGGTCAGCAGCTGCGAGGGCACCTTGTCGCCGGAGCCGCTGGTCAGCGTCTGGGTGGCGAGGGACTTGATGTCCTTGCCCTCCAGCAGGTTGACGGCGAGCTGGGCGGCGGTCTCGGCCTCGGGCTTGTAGGCCTTGTAGACCGTGGCGGACTGGGTGCCGGCGACGATCCGCTGGATGGCCGCGAGCTCCGCGTCCTGACCGGTCAGCGGGATGTTGCTGATCTTTGCACCCTTGAGGGTGTTGGCGATGCCGCCGGCCATGCCGTCGTTGGCGGCGTAGACGCCGGCGATGTTCTTCGCGCCCAGCTGGGTGATGGCCGCGGACATCTTCTGCGCGGCGACGGTGTCCTTCCACAGGCCGGACTGCTCGTAGGCGATGTCGACCTTGCCGTCGAGGATCTTGTGCGCGCCCTGCTTGAACTGGGCGGCGTTCGGGTCGGCGTCGTCACCGTTGATCATGACGATCTTCGACTTCGGGGTGGCCTTGGCGCCGAGGGCGTCGAGCAGGGCCTGGCCCTGGAGCTCGCCGACCTTGACGTTGTCGAAGGACACGTAGGCGCTGACCGGGCCCTGGGCGAGACGGTCGTACGCGACGACCTTGACGCCCTTGTCCACCGCGGACTTGATGGACGACTTGATCGCGGCCGAGTCCTGGGCGGAGATCACGATGACCTTCACGCCCTTGGTGACCATGTTGCTGACCTGCTGGGCCTGCTTGGCCGGGTCGGCCGCGGCGTTCGCGTACTCCAGCTTGCAGTCGGAGCAGAGCGCCTTGACCTTGGCGTCGAAGTACGGCTTGTCGAACTTCTCGTACCGCGCGGTGACGCTGTCGGGGAGCAGCAGGCCGATGGACTTGTCGCCCGAGCTGCTGCTGCCGGAGTCGCTGTCCTTGTCGCCGGCCTTGCCGCACGCGGCAATCGACAGTGCCATGGAGACGGCGGTGGCGCCGATCACGACTCTACGCATCGTTGCGTTCATTTGGGGTGTGCCTCCCTGACAGGGCCGCAACGCTGCGGCCGAGGTGGCTGGAAGTCAACTCGGCCACACGTGCGACGTCAAGAAGTAAATACTTAACGAGATGGCAACGGCGTCATTCGTTCTCTAAGTGAAGGCAGGTGTCGCGGCGGTCAGCGTGCCGTCCAAAAGGGTCGAATCACCCATCTCGCTGAGTGCGAGAGCGAGCGCTCCGAGCACCTCGGCACGACCCCCAAGTGCCCCTGGGAGAACGGAGAGTTGACGCGCGGCGCTCGGGATCGCATAGCGGCCGACGGACTCTCTTATCGGCCCGAGCACCAGTTCACCGGCCTCGGCGAGATCGCCGCCGAGGACCACCCGGCTCGGGTTCAGCAGGTTGCAGAGATTGGCGACTCCACTGCCGATGTGTCGGCCGACGTCGGCGATCACCCGACGGCAGCCCGGGTCTCCGTCCCTGGCCAGCCGCACGACGCCTTCCATCGTCAGATCCGTGCCATGGCTGGACTGGAGGAGCGGCAGCACATAGCGCGCGGCCGCGAAGGTCTCCAGGCAGCCCCGGTTCCCGCAGCGGCAGACGGGGCCGGATTCATCGAGTGTAATATGTCCGATTTCTCCTGCGGTGCCGCCGGGGCCGCGATAGATCTTCCCGTCGATCACCAGACCTGCGCCGACACCGCTCGCGACCTTGATGTACGCGAGGTCGCGCACGCCCCTGCCGCTGCCCCAGACCATCTCGCCGAGGGCGCCGAGGTTGGCGTCGTTGTCCACGTGCACGGTGACGCCCAGCCGGCCCTTCATCTCCTCGGCGGGGCGGGTGCCGATCCAGCCGGGCAGGATCGCGGAGGAGCCGAGGCTGCCGGACTCCAGATCGATCGGCCCGGGCACGCCCAGACCCACTCCGGCGACCTTCGCGCGGTCCACCCCGGTGGCCTCGATCAACCGGCTGACCAGCTGTTCCGCCCGGTCGAAGCCCTGGGTGGACGAGGCGTCCACGTCCAGCGGCTCCGACTCCTCGGCGAGCACCTGGTGGGCCAGATTCCCCACGGCGACCCGGAGATGGGTATGCCCGAAATCGACGCCGATGACGATGCCCGCGTCCCCGCTCAGACTGACGCTGCGGGCCCGGCGGCCACCGGCCGAGGTGGGCGTGACCTCGACGGTTCCGCCGTCCTTGAGTTCGCGCACGATGTTGGAGACGGTCGCGGCCGACAGTCCGGTCGTCCGGGCGATCTCCGCCTGGGTGAGGGACCCGGCCAGGCGCACGGCGCGTACGACTCGCTCCAGGTTGGCTCGGTGCAGCGACGACTGCGACCCCGGAGTCTCCACGACGACCTCCTGCGCGCGGGGCCGCTTCGATGAGGCCCCTATGTCCAACTAGTGAACTCTAAGCTGAGCTGTTCGGGTCGCCTCCCGTCAAGAGGTTGAACAGTATCCGCATGCGTGCGAAGAAACACGGAGGGTGGCGGAGCCCTCGGTCGCGGGGTGTACGGGGCCGGGTGCGGGGCGTGGCGGGCACGGCTCCGCGGGAACGTGTCGCCCACGCTCACCGCTTCGGCCCAGCGCCTCTCACCCACTCGCCGCACCGCGCCCGGGACGGCGTCCCACCCGCCCCGCGCACCCGCGGACGCGCAGAGGGGCGGGTGCGCGGGGCGCGGACGGCGCCAGCGTCGCCGGGAGGCGCGGGGGCGGGCGGCGGGAGAGCGCCGGGCGAGCGGGCAGGCGGGCGGTCGTGCCTGTTCAGACGCCGGATGCGCGTCGGATGCGGGCCGCGCGTGAGCCGGGGCGCGGGCCGAGGTGCGGGCCGGCGTGCGGGGGGTCCGGTGCGTCCTCGCGCCCCGTTCCGCCCCCGCGCCGGCGGCGCTACTTCAGCGCGCCCGCCGTCAGGCCCTGGACCACCTGGCGCTGGAAGACGATGTACGCGGCCAGCACGGGCAGCATCGCCATCACCAGTCCGGCGAACAGTCCCGACCAGTCGCCCTTGTATCCCTGGCTGACGGCCAGTTGGACCAGCCCCTGGGTGAGGACGCGCTTGTCGGGGTCGGTGTTGAGCACCGTCGGGAGCATGTACTGGTTCCACTGCCCCAGGAAGTTGAAGATGCCGACGCTGATCAGACCGGGCTTCGCCATCGGCAGCATGATCTGGAAGAAGGTGCGGCTGTGCGAGGCGCCGTCGACGAAGGCGGCCTCCGCCACCGAGGCGGGAAGGGTGCGGAAGAAGGCCGTCAGGAAGAACACCGTGAACGGCAGGGAGTAGGCGATGTAGACCAGGATCAGGCCGTGGATGGTGTTGAGCAGCCCCATGTTGTTCACGACGTAGAAGAGCGGCACCAGCGCCAGCATGATCGGGAAGCCCATGCCGGCGATGAAGAGGTAGTAGACGAAGCGGTTGCCCGGGAAGTCGAAGCGGGCCAGGACGTAGGCCGCCATCGAGCCGAGGGCGAGCGTGCCGGTCAGCGAACCGCCGACCACCAGCACGGTGTTGAGGAAGTAGTCACCCATGTCGGCCTCGGTCCAGGCCCGCGACCAGTTGTCGAAGTGCAGGGTGCCGGGCAGCGACCAGGGCGAGCCGAAGATGGAGCTGTCGTCCTTGAAGGAGGTCATCACCGCCCAGAGCAGCGGCAGGACGACCATCACCGCCCAGAGGGCCAGAATGCCGTGGGAGAAGGCGTTCAGCACCTTTCCGTCGCTTTTCTCCCTCGCCGGTCCCTCCTTCGCGGGCGGGCCGGCTTTGCTGACGGACGCGCCGGAGCCGGGGTCGGCCGGCAGGGGCGCGGAGGTCTCGGTCGTCTTCATCGTCAGTACTCCAGCCGCTCGCGCCGGCCCAGCCGCAGCACGAGCGCGGCGAAGGCCAGCGTCACGACGAGCAGGGCGACGCCGATGGTGGTGGCGTAGGCGGCCTGACCGTCGCGGAAGGCCTTCTGGTAGACGTACAGCACCATGACGGTGGTCGAGTAGTCGGGGCCGCCCGGCCCGGTCGTCATGATCTGCACGACCGCGAACGACTCGGCGCCCAGCGCGAGGATGCCCATGTAGACCCAGCCCGACTGCACCGTGTCCCAGAGCAGCGGGAGGGTGAGGCGGAAGAACGTCGTGGACCGGTTCGCGCCGTCGAGCAGCGCGGCCTCGTAGAGGTCGGCGGGGATGGAGGCCATGCCTGCCGAGAACAGGACCACGAAGAATCCGACCGTCGACCAGACGAGCACGGCCATGACGCACCACAGCGCGAGGCCGGGATCGCCGAGCCAGAGTGGCTGTACGCCGTCCAGGCCGATCCCGCGCAGGAACGAGTTGACGGCGCCGCTGTCCGGGTTGTACGCGAAGGCGAACAGCAGGGCGACGATGGCGATGGAGAGCACCTGCGGGAAGAAATACACGATCTTGTAGAAGGAGGAGCCGCGGACGCCGGACACCACCGGACCGCCTCTTCGTCGCCGCCCGCCGACATTGATCATGAAGGAGAAGAACAGCGCCAGTCCGATCGTCACCAGCGGCAGCACGACCGCGAACATCAGACTGTGCTGGAGGGACTTCCAGAAGATGTCGTCGTCCAGCATCCTGCGGTAATTGGCCAGGCCGACCATCGTGAATTCGGGGCTGAGGCCGGTCCAGTCCGTGAACGAGTAGTAGATGGACTGGACGAACGGCCACACCACGAAGAGCGCGTACAGCCCCAGGGGCGGCGCCAGGAACCCCACGATGAACCGGTATTTGCCGTGCTGCATCGCCACTCCGGTGCTTCTGCGGACGCTTCGCGGTGTTTCCGTCGTCACTGGTGCTTGTAATGCTTGACCGAGGCGTCCTTGGCGGTCGCGTCGGCGTAGTCCTGGATTTTCTTGATCGCCTCGGCGGGGGTGATCCGGCCGGCCATCATCTCGCCCAGACCGGAGACCCCGATCTTCTCCTTCTGCAACTGGACGTACCAGTCCTGAAGCCGTGGATTCACCACGTTGGAGCCCGCCTTGTCCAGGGCGGCGACGCCCGACTTCAGCCCCGGTGTCAGCGTGATGCCGTCGGTGCCGCCGTTGTACGCGGTGAGCGACTTGACCTTGGAGGTGAAGTTCTTCGACGACGCCTCGCTGAGCATGACGCGCAGTTGCTCCATGCCGCCGGCGGTGTTGTTCGCCTTGGCCGGGACGATGAACGGCTCGCCGCCGGAGGCCCAGATGGTGCCGAAGGGCATCTTGTCGGAGGAGTCGATGCCGGTGGGCGCGGACACCGCCAGGTCGAAGTCCGCCGGGATGACGTTCGCCGACTCGTTCTCCACCCAGGACCCGTTGGGGAGGAACAGCGCCTTGCCCTTGGCCCACGCGGTCTGCGACTGGATGTGGTCGAGCCCCGGAGTGCCCTTCAGCACGTAGCCCTTCTTGTAGAGCTCGTAGTACGCCTCGAAGCACGCCTTCACGGCCGGGTGCCGCCAGGCGTTCGGCTCCAGGTTGTCGATGGCGTCGAGGACCTCTCGGCCACCCACCTTGCCGATCATCGGGTACAGCGAGAAGGGAAGGTAATAGGGGTACTTGCCCGCATACGTCCAGCCGGCGATGCCCTTCTTCTTGGCCTTCGCGCAGACCGCGAGCATCTCGTCCCAGGTCTGCGGATACTCGGCGTCGAGCGAGCCGAGCGCCTTCTGTGAGTACCAGACGCCGTAGACGGTGTAGGCGTAGTACATGATCCACACCGGGGCGCCGTCGAACTGGCCCATCTCGACGATGCCGGGGCGCAGGGTGTCGCGGACCTTCTTGGCCGGGTCGTCGAAGGAGGGGGCGTCGAGGAGCGGCGTGAGGTCGGCGAGCTGGTTCTTGCCCACCAGGACGCCCATGTCCATCTGTTCGGCGCCGGAGTTGTCGATGAGGTCGGGCGGGGTGCCCTGGTTGAAACGGGGCTGGAGCGTCGACTGGATCTTCTGCGTGGCCGAGAACTTCACCTTCGCTCCGGGGAAGTTCTTCTCGTAGATCTTCACCGCGTCCTCGGCGTACTCCTTGCCGAAACCGCCGTCGAACAGGACGAATTCCAGCTGGGCGGTCTCGTTGACGGCGAGCGGGTTCTTCGCGGTCTTCTTTCCCGCCTTGGCCTTGTCCTCGCCGCCCCCGCCGCTGCTGGCGCAGGCCGCCAGGAATCCCATCGCCGGGACGGAGATCAGGCCGAGGGCCGCCGATCTCCTGATCAGATCTCTGCGCCCGACGCCCGCGGCGCCCTTGCTCTCGAAACCGCGCCTTCCGGCGCGCCGGCCGGCGTCGTGCTTCTCGAAGCCCTCGTGCTCAGGGCCGTGGTGCTCGGAGGGGGATCCCATGCTCAAGTCCTCGCCTTCTCCGGAACTCGGGCGGTGCGCCGGATCCTTCCCGGCGCCGCGGTCGGGTCAAGCAGGGTCGTACGGAGCGCGTGGTGCGGAGGTCTCACGGGACGGAGGGTGAATCGCCGACAGGTATAGTCCATTCCCGGCCGAATGGGCAAGATCGAATACAAGGTTGGCCGCGGGTCTTTTCCGAGTTGAGACCTCCTGGAAATATGACCGGCGGACGGGCGCCTTGCCGGAGAATTGCATGAAATGACCCCTCACCGACGCCCTCAACCTTCTTGACATCACTGTCCACTTGCCCACCTACTGATTCCTGCGCAACCAGGAGGACAACGTTGTCCGGGGCGTGGTCCGGCGCTGGGGAGGGTGCTCACGCATGCAAAGGTCTGGGCGGTGGTGGGCGGTCGTGATCGCGGCCGTTGTGGTCGTGACGGCCGGCGGCCCACCGGGAACGGCGGCCGCGCTGCCGTCCCGGGACCCGCTCCCCGAGCGGGAGTTCGCCTCGTCGTTCGAGGCGGGTGAGCGCGCCCCGGACTGGCTGAGCACCGTCGAGTCCGCACCCGTCGGCGGCAAGCGCGCCTCGGGCGTCGACGGCGGCTACGGCGGCGGGCTTCCCGGCGACGTGACCGACCGGGTCACCGACGTCCGGGCCAGTGCCGAGAACACGGCGGGCGGCGAGGTGAAGGAGAACCTCGTCGACGGCGAGGCGAGCACCAAGTGGCTGGCCTTCGCCGCCGACGGCTGGGTCGAGTTCGACCTCGACCGGCCCGCCCGGGTGAGCGCCTACGCGCTGACGTCCGCGAACGACGCCGCCGAGCGCGACCCCGCCGACTGGACCCTGTCCGGCTCGGCGGACGGCACCGCCTGGACCCGGCTCGACAGCCGCACCGGGGAGTCCTTCGCCGAGCGGTTGCAGACCCGCGCCTACGACCTCGCGGCCCCGGCCGAGTACCGGCACTTCCGGCTGGACGTCTCCCGCAACCACGGCGCCCCGATCCTGCAACTCGCCGACGTGCGGTTCGGCACCGGCGGGGACGACGGGCCCGTCCCGCCGGACATGCTCACCACCGTGGACCGCGGACCCGCCGGATCGCCGACGGCCAAGGCCCAAGCCGGGTTCACGGGCCGCAGGGCGCTGCGCTACGCGGGCCGGCACACCGCCGCCGGCCGGGCGTACTCGTACAACAAGGTCTTCGACGTCGACGTGCGGGTCGGCCCGCGCACCCGGCTCGCCTACCGGATCTTCCCCGCGATGGCGGACGGCGACCTGGACTACGCGGCCACCCACGTCTCGGTCGACCTGGCCTTCACGGACGGGACGTATCTGAGCGCGCTCGGCGCGCGCGACCAGTACGGGTTCCCGTTGTCGCCCCGCGGGCAGGGCGCGGCGAAGGTGCTCTACGTCAACCAGTGGAACGACGTGGTGGCGGGGATCGGCGCGGTGGCGGCGGGGAAGACCGTCGACCGGATCCTGCTGGCCTACGACTCCCCCGCCGGGCCCGCCCGGTTCCGGGGCTGGGTGGACGACGTCGCGCTGCGCACGGCGGCCCCGGAGCCGAGGAAGGCCCATCTCTCGGACTACGCGCTGACGACGCGCGGCACCCAGTCCAGCGGCGCCTTCTCCCGGGGGAACACGTTCCCCGCCACGGCGGTGCCCCATGGCTTCAACTTCTGGACGCCGGTGACGAACGCGTCGTCGCTCGGCTGGCTGTACGACTACGCACGCGGCAACAACGCCGACAACCTGCCCACGATCCAGGCGTTCGGCGCGAGCCACGAGCCGAGTCCCTGGATGGGCGACCGGCAGACGTTCCAGGTGATGCCGTCCGCCGCGGCCGGCGTCCCGGACACCGGACGGACGGATCGGGCACTGGCCTTCCGGCACACGAACGAGACGGCCCGCCCCTACTACTACGGCGTGCGTTTCGAGAACGGCCTCAGGGCCGAACTGGCCCCCACCGACCACGCGGCCGCCCTTCGCTTCACCTACCCGGGCCCGGACGCGAGCGTCGTCTTCGACAACGTCACCGAGCAGGCCGGGCTCGCGCTGGACGAGGAAGCCGGTGTCGTCACCGGCTACTCGGACGTGAAGTCGGGGCTGTCGGCGGGAGCGACCCGGCTCTTCGTGTACGGCGAGTTCGACGCGCCGGTGACCGACGGCGCGTCGAACGGGGTGAAGGGCTACCTGCGGTTCGACGCGGGCGCCGACCGCACCGTCACCCTGCGCCTGGCGACCTCGCTCATCGGCGTCGACCAGGCCCGGGACAACCTGCGGCGGGAGATCCCGGCGGGCACCGATTTCGCGACCGTCGAGGCGCGGGCCCAGCGGCAGTGGGACGACCTCCTGGGCAGGGTGGAGGTCGAAGGCGCGAGCCAGGACCAGCTGACGACGCTGTACTCCAGCCTGTACCGGCTGTACCTGTACCCCAACTCCGGTTTCGAGCAGGTGGGCGACACGTACCGGTACGCCTCGCCCTTCTCGCCGATGCCGGGCCCCGACACGCCCACGCACACCGGCGCGCGGATCGTGGACGGCAAGGTCTACGTGAACAACGGTTTCTGGGACACCTACCGGACGACCTGGCCCGCCTACGCGCTGCTCACCCCGAAGCAGGCCGGCGTGCTGGCCGACGGTTTCGTGCAGCAGTACAAGGACGGCGGCTGGACCTCCCGCTGGTCCTCCCCCGGTTACGCCGACCTGATGACCGGCACGTCCTCGGACGTGGCCTTCGCCGACGCGTACGTCAAGGGGGTGCGCTTCGACGCCGCGGCGGCCTACGAGGCGGCCCTGAAGAACGCGACGGTCGTCCCGCCCGCCTCGGGGGTGGGCCGCAAGGGCATGTCGACCTCCCCCTTCCTCGGCTACACGAGCACCGCCACCCACGAGGGGCTGTCGTGGGCGCTGGAGGGCTACCTCAACGACTACGGCATCGCACGCATGGGCCAGGCCCTGTACCGGCGGACGGGCCTGGAGCGCTACAAGGAGGAGTCCGCGTACTTCCTGAACCGCGCCCAGGGCTATGTGCACCTCTTCGACCCCGAAGCCGGCTTCTTCCAGGGCAAGGACGACAAGGGCGGCCGGCGGGTGCCGTCCGGCGACTACGACCCGAGGGTGTGGGGCTACGACTACACCGAGACCAACGGCTGGGGCTACGCCTTCACCGCGCCGCAGGACAGCCGCGGCCTGGCCGCCCTGTACGGCGGCCGCGGCGGACTGGCGAAGAAGCTCGACGCCTACTTCGCCACCCCGGAGACCGCCTCCCCCCGGTTCGCGGGCTCGTACGGCGGGGTGATCCACGAGATGACCGAGGCCAGGGACGTGCGGATGGGCATGTACGGGCACTCCAACCAGGTCGCCCATCACGCCGTCTACATGTACGACGCGGCCGGGCAGCCGTGGAAGACGCAGGCGAAGGCGCGCGAGGTGCTCTCCCGGCTCTACACGGGCAGCGCGATCGGACAGGGCTACCACGGCGACGAGGACAACGGCGAGCAGTCCGCCTGGTACCTGTTCTCCGCGCTCGGCTTCTACCCGCTGGTGATGGGCGGCGGCGAGTACGCGGTCGGCTCCCCCCTGTTCACCAAGGCGACCGTGCACCTGGAGAACGGCAAGGACCTGGTGGTCAGGGCGCCGCGGAACAGCGCGCGCAACGTCTACGTGCAGGGCCTGAAGGTCGACGGGCGTCCCTGGACGTCCACCGCGCTGCCCCACGCCCTCCTCGCCAAGGGCGCGGTCCTGGACTTCGCCATGGGGCCGCGGCCCTCTGCGTGGGGGACCGGCGAGAACGCGGGGCCGGTCTCGATCAGCCGTGACGACAAGGTCCCCACGCCCCGTACGGACGCGCTGAAGGGCGGCGGGGGCCCGCTGTTCGACGACACGTCGGCGACGCAGGCAGCCGTGCCGGACACGATCGTCCTGCCGGTCACGGCGCGGACCGCGGCGCGGCAGTACACCCTGACGTGCGCCGACCACACGCGCGCCCCCGGCGGCTGGACGTTGCAGGGGTCCGCGGACGGCCGTGCGTGGACGGACCTGGACCGGCGGTCCGCGGAGGACTTCCGGTGGGACCGCCAGACGCGGGCCTTCACGATCGCGCGGCCCGGCGGGTACGGGCACTACCGGCTGGTGTTCGACGGGAAGGACGGCACAGGCACAACGGCGGGCGAACTGCGCCTGGCGGAGGTCGAGTTGCTGTCCTGAAACCGGCGGCCGGCCACCGATGCCCGCTGTACCGGCGGCCACGCGTGTCCCAGAATGGGATCACGGCCTCGTCGGCGCCGCGCCGGTCCGCATCACCCGAGGGGGAGCATGCCGAACACCGTGCCCGTCCTGCCCGAGGGGGTCGACCCCGCCTGGCTGCCGCCCGAGGCGTTCCGGGCGCTGGGCGTGCGGCGGACCCGGGTCCACGGCTCGGGCCCGCTGGTGGAGACCGTGCACGGCGAAGTGGCCGCCGCCTGCGCGCGGTTCGGCGGGGAGACGACGCGGGGCGCGCCGGACGCCCCGGCCGCCTCGTACGACCTCGTCCTGCGCGTGGCCGACGACGGCGGCACCGGCGACGGTGACGGCGGCGAGGGGTTCGTCCTCGAACGTGCCGCGGGGACGACCACCGTCACGGCGGCCGGTCAACGCGGGCTGCTGTACGGGCTGTTCCACGTCGTACGGCTGGGCGAGGACGCCTTCCGCGGCGCACGGCCGCGCGAGGAGCACCGGCCGGCGACGGCCCTGCGGATGCTGGACCACTGGGACAACGTGGCTGTCCATCCGGTCATGGGGCAGGTGGAGCGCGGGTACGCCGGCGGCTCCCTGTTCTGGCAGGACGGGCGGGCCCGCGACGACCTCGAGCGCGTCCGGGCGTACGGCAGGCTGCTGGCGTCCTGCGGCGTCAACGCCGTGTCGGTCAACAACGTCAACGTGCACGACGTCGAGGCCCGTCTGCTCACCGACCGGATCGGCGACGTCGCGCGCATCGCCGGAGCGCTGCGGCCGTACGGCGTCCGGACGCATCTGTCGGTCACCTTCGCCGCGCCGGTGGTGCTCGGCCGGCTGCCCACCGCCGATCCCCTGGACGGCGCCGTGCGCGACTGGTGGGCGAAGGCCGTGCACGACGTGTACGAGGCGATCTGGGACTTCGGCGGGTTCGTGGTGAAGGCCGACTCGGAGGGCCGGCCCGGCCCGTTCACCTACGGCCGTACGCACGCGGACGGCGCGAACATGCTGGCCGCGGCCCTCGCCCCGTACGACGGCACGGTCCACTGGCGGGCCTTCGTGTACGACCACCGCCAGGACTGGCGGGACCGCTCGACCGACCGGGCGCGGGCCGCGTACGACCATTTCGCGCCGCTGGACGGGGAGTTCGCTCCCAACGCGGTGCTCCAGGTCAAGCACGGGCCGATGGACTTCCAGGTCCGCGAGCCGGTCTCGCCCGTGTTCGGCGCGCTGCCGCGCACCCGGGTCGCCGTGGAGGTGCAGGCCACCCAGGAGTACACCGGGCAGCAGCGGCACGTGTGCTGGCTCGGGCCGATGTGGAGCGAGGTGCTGCGCTTCCGTCCGGGCGGCGACCAGGGACCGACCGTCGCCGCGCTCGCGGGCGCCGGGGCGGTGGCGGTGTCCAACGTCGGCGACGACCCGTTCTGGACGGGGCATCCGCTGGCCCAGGCGAACCTCTACACCTTCGGCCGGCTCGCCTGGCGGCCGGACGCCGACCCGCTGCGGATCCTGGACGAGTGGATCGCGCTCACCTTCCCGGCCGCCCCCGGACGGCTGGCGGACGGTCTGCGCGCGGTGCTCCGGGGCTCCTGGCGGACCTACGAGAAGTACACCGCCCCGCTGGGCGTGGGCTTCATGGTGCAGCCCGGACATCACTACGGGCCCGCCGTCGACGGCTACGAGTACAGCCCCTGGGGCACGTACCACTTCGCCGACCGGGACGGGATCGGCGTCGACCGCAGCGTGGCGACCGGAACCGGTTTCGCGGGCCAGTACGGCGGCCCCTGGTCCGCGCTGTACGAGTCGGCGGCCTCGTGCCCGGACGAGTTGCTGCTGTTCTTCCACCACGTGCCCTACGGGCATGTCCTGAGCAGCGGGAAGACGGTCGTGCAGCACATCTACGACACGCACTTCGAAGGGGTCGAGGAGGCCGAGGAGGCCCGCCGGGTGTGGGCGGGCCTCGCGGATCTGGTGGACCCGGCGCGCCACGCGCGGGTCGCGGAACGCTATGACGAGCAGGTGCGCGTCGCCCGTGAGTGGCGGGACCAGGTGAACAGCTACTTCCTGCGCAAGTCGGGCATTCCCGACGAGCACGGGCGCACCGTCCACTGACGCGGTGGCGGCCCGCGTCGCGGGGGTGGTGCCCGCTCACGCGGTGAACTCCTCCCGGGTCTCGGCGATCACCGGGCGGCTCGACCGCAGCAGGGAGAGCAGCAGGGGTGCGGCGAGGAGGGCGGTCAGGGCCTCCGTGAACGCGGCGGTCACGGCGGCCGCGAGGACCAGCAGCGAGGCCGCGGACAGGGTGACGCTCCGCCGCCGGAGCAGGAAGTAGGCGGCCAGGCGCGCGGTGTCCCGGGCGCGGAAGGTGAACAGCGAGGTGAGGACGAGCGCGTGGGCGCCCCAGAGCAGACAGGCGGCGCCGACGGCTCCGAGGAGGACCGCCCACCACAGGGGCAGACCGGTGGCGGCGAAGTGGGTGAGGGTGAAGGCGATCACCGTGAGCCAGGCCGACAGCGGCGTCCACAGTCTCAGCGCGGGCAGCGCGTTCAGGCGCAGTCCGCGTGCGAACGCCCGGGCCGGGTGCAGGTCGGTGAGGTCCCGGCTGCGGTGATGCAGGGCGTACAGCGCGGCGGAGGCGGCCGGGGCGAGCGGCGTCAGGCAGACGGCGGCCAGGGGCAGGTTGGCCGGGTCGGGGCCCAGGGCCATCAGGCCGGCCAGGCCCGGCGCGGCGGTCGCGAGGAACAGGGCCTCGACCGTGAGGAGGGTGTGGAGCAGGGCGGCGGCGCGGGAGAGCGGTCCGGCGCCGAAACCGACGGTGTTCACGGTGCTCACGGGTCCCCCTGACAGGCGTTGGGCGTCGGAAGCGGCCCGGGACCGGGCCCGGACGGGGTGTGCGGCCGGGGGCGCCGGGCAGGGGTGGGGCTCATGGCGCGGGCCGGCCCAGGATCCGCCGCTCGTCCCACCAGGGCGGCGTCTCGTCGGTCACCGGAGTCAGCTCCACGAGGGTGATCTCGTGGCGGGCCAGGGTCAGGGCCAGCACGGCGCGGCCCTCGTGGACGGGGAGCCGCCGGTGGCTGCGCGCGGGTTCGGCGGCCTCGTGGAGGACGTCCAGCTGCGCGAGACGCGGCGAGCGCGGGCTGCCCATGTGCCGCCAGGCGGTGTACGCGTTGCCCCGCTCCTCGTCGACGCTGGACCGGCGGACGAAGACCTCCCGGCCGGTGGCGGGCAGCGACAGGTTCAGCGCGTGCCGGTCGGGGCCGGGGGTGCGCCCCGTCGGGTCGACGGGCGCCCAGGCCAAGACCGCGATCCTGCCGTCCGCGTGGCGGGTGACGAGGTGGTCGTCGCCCCGCGCCAGCAGCTCGGTGCCCGTGCGGGCCATGAACGCGTACAGGTGGTAGGCCGGTTTCCTGATCTGGCGGTGGGTGAGGAGTCCGAAGCCGCCGTGGAAGAGGGCCGTGGGGACGCCGGCCTCCTCGAACGTGTCGCTGAAGGTCCAGTAGGAGAAGGAGTCCGCGAGATCACCGCCGTGGGCGAGCACGGGGGCGAGGTAGGCGGCCTGGAACGCGGTGTCGTGGATCGGGTTGTCGGGGCGGTAGGAGGAGTTGAACTCCGTGATGTGCACGGGCAGTCCGGCCAGCGCGGTGCCTTTGAGCCGTTCACGAGGCGTGGCGAACTGGTCGAGGAGGTCACGGGCGGGGGCGAGGGTCTGGTGGACGCCGAAGGGAACGTGCTGGGCGGGGCCGGAGGTGTAGGCGTGCTTCGACACGAAGTCGACCGGGACGGCCCGGCGTTCGGTGAACTCGGCGAACCGGTCGAGCCATTCGTCGGCGCCGGGCGAGATCGCGGGGCCTCCCACCTGGAGGCCGGCGTCCACGTCCTTGACCGTGTGCGCGGTGACCTCGTACAGCCGGTGGTAGGCGTCCTCGTCGGCGTCCTGCCAGAAGTCGCGCAGGTTGGGCTCGTTCCACACCTCGATCGGCCAGGTCCGCACCTCGTCCGGGCCGTAGCGGTCGACGAGGTGGACGAGCGTCGCGCGCACCAGCTCGGCCCACTCGCGCAGGGAGCGGGGCGGGGTGACGTTGCCCCGCCACCAGAAGACCGTCTGCTCGCCGGAGGCCAGTCCGGCGGGCATGAACCCCAGTTCCAGGAACGGCCGGACGCCTGCGTCCAGGTAGGCGTCGAGCACCTGGTCGATGTAGGTGAAGCTGTGGTGGACGCGGCGGACGCCCTCGTGCTCGTAGGGACGGTGGACGCCCATGCCGTCGCTGAACAGGCCGTGGCCGCGGATGTGCCGGAATCCGATGTCGCGCCGCAGCAGCCTCAGGGAGTCCTGGTGGTCGCGGCGCAGGGCGAGTTCGGCCCGGCCGGTGCCGACGCAGTGCCGCCAGGCGTCGGAGAAACGGCCTGTCGGTCCGGCCGGGACGCTGATCACCCGTTCTCCTTCGTGAAGCGTTCGCGCGCCTTGTTGTGCAGGTCGACGAGCCGGTCCATGTTCTTGGCCTTCAGCTCGGTCACGTAGCCGCCCCATTCGGACAGCGGGCGCTTGCCGAGGGCGAACTTGAGCATGTTCTGGGTGACGTGGTCCCTCAGCGGGGTGTCCCAGAGCGAGGCCTGCTCCTGCTCCTCGGACCGCAGCGGATGGGCCGGGTCGATGGGCAGTTGCTCGCGCCCGGCCATCGCGTTCTGGAACCTCTTCTCGTCCGGGCCGAACGACGAGGACACCAGCTCCCAGCTGCCGCCGTAGGTGAATACGCCGTTGAAGAAGCCGTAGTCCTTCTGAAGGTCCTTCGGCGCGTCCGGGTCCGAGCCCATCAGACTGATGCCGGGTTCGAGCCGGTACCGGCCGCCCGAGCGGGTGTAGGTGGTGCCCCGCACCCCCCACTTGGCGAACTGCTGCCCCTCGTCGGAGTACCAGAGCCAGTCGACGAACTGCATCATCGCGACGAAGGTGTCGCTCTTGAGGGCCCTGGTGGAGACCATGACGCCGTTCTCCAGCCGTGCGCCGCCCAGCACCACGGGGCCGGCCGGGCCGAGCGGGACCGGCACCATCTCGATCTTCGCGCCCTTGACCTGCTTCTCCAGGTTGTAGCGGTAGTTCTGGACCAGCTCCTGGGGATTGGCGCTGATCGCGAAGGACTTCTGTCCCAGCAGCTTCTGCACCGCGTCGTCGTCGGTCTGGGTGAAGCTCTCCGGGTCCATGAGCTTGTCGGCGACCAGTTTCCTCAGGTACTCGACCACCTGGCGGTAGCCGTCCGTGGCTCCGGTGAAGACGAACTCGCCCGCCTTCGCGTCGAAGCTGATGTTGTCGTAGGTCCAGCCGGCCTTCACCCCGTGCGCCTGGCCCAGGTAGCTGAGCAACGCGGCCGCCGGGAAGGGCGTGTTGGTGCTCCAGCGGTCGGAGAAGGGGTAGAGGCCGGGGTGCTCGGCCTTGACGGCCCTGAAGACGTCGTGGACCTGGTCCCAGGTCGTGGGCAGAGCCAGCCCGAGCTTGTCCAGGACGTCCGTGCGCAGGGCCAGCGAGTACTGGGACTTGACCTTCTCGTGCAGGCCGGGCAGCAGGTAGTACTTGCCGTCGGACTGGCGGACGGAATCCAGCTCCGGCTCCAGCTTCCACTTTCTGACCTTCTCGCGGAAGTTGGGCATGAGGTGCACGTAGTCGCTCACCGGGAGGATCGCTCCCGAGGACACGAAGGCGACCTCCGAGGGGTGGTAGGTCTTGGGGATGAGGAACGGGGCGTCGCCCGCCCCGATGAGGACGCTGCGCTTCTTCTCGTAGTCGCTCAGCGGGACGGCGACCGGCTTCAGGGTGATTCCGGTGCGCCGGGTGACCTCCTTCCAGAACAGCCAGTCGTCCTTCATCGGATAGACCGGGTTGTTGTTGTGCAGCACGGAGAACGACAGCGGCCTCGACGCCTTGAACCGCTCACCGGCCCGGTACTCCTTCATGGCGCCGTCGCGCTTCTTGGAGAGGTCCTTGGTGTCGCCGCCGTCCCCTCCGCCTCCACAGCCGGTGAGCGCCGCCAGGCCGATGAAACCGGCAGCGGACAGCATCTGACGTCGTGACAGCTGGCCTGCGTTCTTCACGGTGACTCCCTTGTTCCGTCGGAGGTACGGCTCTCAGCCCTTGACCGCGCCGAGGGTGACGCCGGAGACGAAGTAGCGCTGGACGAACGGGTACACGCAGAGGATGGGCAGCGCCGTCAGCACGATGGTGACGGCCTGGATGTTGGCCCCGACCTGGCTGAGCTGGTCGGTTCCCGCGCCGGCGTTCCCGCCGGTGGTGGCCCCCGAGATCAGGTTGCGCAGATAGACCGTGGCCGGCATGAGTTCGCTGCGGTCCATGTAGAGGTACGCCGAGAACCAGGAGTTCCAGAAGGACACCGAGTAGAAGAGGACCATGGTCGCGATGACCGCCTTGGACAGCGGCAGCACGATCCTGAGCAGGATTCCGTAGGTGCTCAGGCCGTCGATCTCGGCGGCCTCCTCCAGTTCGCCCGGCAGGCTCTCGAAGAACGCCTTCATCACCAGCAGGTTGAACACGCTGACCGCGTTGGGCAGGGCGATCGCCCAGACCGAGTTCTTCAGGCCGAGGCTGGTGACGAGGACGTAGTTCGGGATCAGCCCGCCGGTGAAGAACATGGTGAACACGGCGATTCCGACCAGCAGACCCCGCCCCCTGAGCCGGCTCTTCGACAGCACGTAGGCGTAGCAGGTCGTCAGGACCATGGCGACGACGGTGGAGACGACCGTGTACAGGACCGTGTTGCCGTAGTTGCGCCAGAACATCGAGTCGTGGAAGACGATCCGGTAGGTGGTGAGGTTGAACCCCTTCGGCCACAGCGTCACTTCGCCGGCCCGGATCTGGCGCTCCCCGCTGAAGGACCGCGCGACGATGTTGACGAAGGGATACAGGGTCACCAGCACGACGAGGGTCAGGACGACGCCGTTGACGGCCTGGAAGACGCGGTAGCCGCGCGTGGGCCGGTGCACGGAGGGGCGCGGGCGCGAAGCGCGCCTGGCCGTCGGGCTCACCACAGGCTCGTCCCCACGGTGCGCCGCGACAGCAGGTTCGCGCCGGTGATCAGCACGAGTCCGACGACCGCCTCGAACAGCCCGATCGCGGCGGCGTAGCTGAAGCTGTTGGACTCGACGCCGGTGCGGTACAGGTAGGTGGACACCACGTCGGCCGTCGGATAGGTCAGCGGGTTGTACAGCAGGAGGACCTTCTCGAACCCGACCGCCATGAACGTGCCGATGTTCAGGATCAGCAGCGTGATCATGGTGGGGCGGATGCCCGGCAGCGTGACGTGCCAGATCTGCCGCCAGCGGTTCGCACCGTCGATCCGGGCGGCCTCGTAGAGGTCCTCGTCGACGGTCGTGAGCGCCGCGAGGTAGAGGATCGTGCCCCAGCCGACGGTCTGCCAGATCTCCGAGCCCACGTAGACGGCGCGGAACCAGCCGGGTTCCTGGATGAAGCGGACCGGTTCGTGGCCGAACCAGCCCAGGACGTGGTTCACGGGACCGTCCGTGGCCAGCATCTGCAGGGTGATGCCGGCGACGATCACCATCGACAGGAAGTGGGGAAGGTACGAGACCGACTGCACGAACCGCTTCAGCGACCGCCGCCGCACTTCGTTGAGCAGCAGGGCGAGCACGATCGGCAGGGGGAAGCAGAACACGAGCGTGAGCCCGCCGAGCCACAGGGTGTTGCGGAAGACCTGCCAGAACGTGGGGTCGGTGAGGAACATCCGCACGTACCGGAGCCCCACCCACCGCTCCCCCAGGATCGAGCCGCCCGGTTCGAAGCGGCGGAAGGCGATCACGTTGCCGATCATCGGCAGATAGCGGAAGACGAGGAAGAAGACGAGGGGCAGCACGGCCAGCGAGTACAGCTGCCAGTCCCGGCGCAGCGAGCGCCGCCGGACTCGGCGCGCGGCCGGACGCGCCGGTCCGTGCCGGGGTCTCGCAAGCGGGCGCCGGGTTTCCGGCGATGGGACCGACCTGGTGGAGGTGCTCATGCTCGGGCCTCCCGGGGCATCCTTCGAAACGCTCGATTCGCCGTGCGTGATCTCGAAACTTTCGTGCCCTTACCGGTAACTCTGCGGAAACGTAGAGGCTCATGGAAAGCGCTGTCAATGGGTGCTGCACGGTGGACCGGTGGGGCGTCGTGCGGCGTTGTGCAATCCTCCCGGGCGGGGTAGAACCGGGAGGCCGACCGCAACCGTTCCCCGCAAATTTCCGGCCGGACCACGCAACGATCGCTCCCCCACGACCCTGCGAGGTGGCACTGTGCCCGCGTTCGACCTGCCGCTGCCCGAACTGGAACGCCACTGCCCACAGCTCGACGAACCCGCCGACTTCGACGCGTTCTGGGCCGAGACCCTGCACCAGGCGGGACAGCGGGAGCCCCTGCTGTCCGTGCGTCCCGTCGAGACCGGGCTGCGTCTCGTACGGACCTGGGACGTCACCTTCCGCGGCTTCGCCGGCGACCCGGTCCGGGCCTGGTTCAGCCGCCCGGCCGGCGCGCGGGAGCCGCTGCCCGCCGTCGTCGAGTACATCGGCTACGGACGCGGCCGCGGCTTTCCGCACGAGCGCCTGACCTGGGTGAACGCGGGCTACGCGCATCTGCTGATGGACAACCGCGGCCAGGGCGACCAGTACGGCGACGGAGGCGGCACCCCCGACCCGCACGCCACCGCGCCCGGCGGTCCGGGCCCGGCCGCCCGCGGCCTGCTCTCCCACCGGGAGCACCACTACCGGCGGCTCATCACCGACGCGGTGCGCGCCGTGACCGCGGTCTGCGCGCTGCCCGGCGTCGACCCGGCCCACGCCGTCGCCGTCGGCAACAGCCAGGGCGGCGGCCTCGCGCTGGCCGTCGCGGGCCTGGTCCCCGATCTCGCCGCCGCACTCGTCACCGCGCCCTTCCTGTGCGGCATCCGGCGCGCCCTGGAACTCACCGACGAGGGCCCGTACGGGGAGATCGCCGCCTACCTCTCCGTCCACCGCGGCGCGGAGGAGGCGGCCCACCGCACGCTCGCCTACGCGGAAGGCGTCTCCTTCGCCCGGCGGGCCCGTGCCCCGGTCCACTTCGGCACGGGCCTGCGCGACACCGTCTGCCCGCCGAGCGGCACGTACGCCGCGTTCCACCGCTACGGCGAGCTGAGCGGCCGTCCGCGCCCCGACAGGGAGATCCACGCCTACCCGTACAACGGGCACGAGGGCGGCGGAGGCAAGCATGTGAGACGCCAACTCGACTGGCTGACAGACCGGTTGGCGCGACGAGGGACCCGCGGAGCGGCGCCGCCGGACGCGGCGGACGGGGCGGACGGGGCGGACAGGACGGCCTCGTCGGACCGGGTGGACCGGCCGGTCTGAGAGCGCCGGGTCGGTCCGCGGCGGCGTGGGGGGTGGGAGGAACGGCCCGGAGCGGCCGCCCCGTTCGCGTCAGCTCGCACCGGGTCCCGTCGGGTGGCGGGCCCGGGGGGCGTCGACCGCCCACCGGGCCCGCCGGCGCGTCAGGCGCTCAACCGGGTCGGCTCATCGGACCGTGCCGGCCCCGCTCAGCCGACCCGGCAGGGCAGGCTCGTGGCGGTGTCTCCGCCCGAGCCGGACGTGACATACCCGAAGGTCGTGCTCTGCCCCGGACTGAGCGAGCCGTTCCAGTCGGCGTTGTGGACCATCACCGACTGCCCCGTGTACGTGGGGTTGCCGCTCCACAGGCTGTCGACCGACTGCCCCGAGGGGAGCGTCCAGTCGACCATCCAGCCGAGCATCGGCACGTCGCCGGAGTTGGTGACGGTCACCTCGGACTGGTAGCCGCCGTTCCAGGTGTTCGTGGTCCTGCGGGTGGCGGTGCAGGCGCCCGGGACCGGCTCGGTCGGGTTGCCCGGTTCGTGAATGCCCGTCACCTCGCCGTTTCCGCCGTCGAAGACGACGTCGGAGCAGGAGTAGAAGGTCTCCGCGCTGTCCGAGCGCTGCCAGACCATGTAGACGATGTGGCGGCCGGACTTGCCGGCCGGAAGCTGCCCGGTCCACGAGTAGTTGGCCTCGACCGTGCCGGGGCTGCCGTGCAGCGGCGGGTGGTCGACGGAGAGGAAGGGCCGGCTCTCCAGGTCGTCCCAGGTGAGGGCGCGGGTCGGGTCGAATCCGTCCTTCGTCACGTAGACGTAGAACCAGCCCGGGTGGGCCGCCCAGGCGTTGTAGGAGAAGTCGACGGTCGCGCCCGCGGTGAGATGGGTCAGCGGCCAGTCGTTGCGCGGCGCGTTGAACCCGGTGAAGTTGGGGTTGCCGCCACTGCACAGCTGACCGTCCGGCACGAAGCCGCGGGTGCGGCCCGCGCCGTCGGAGCGCAGCACGGAGAACCAGTTGTAGAACGGCGTGGTCCCGCTCACCTGCTGGGCGTTCTTGCAGGCCGGGTTGACCGGCTTGATCTCACCGGTGTTCGTCAGCGCGTCCTGCCAGCACAGGAAGGTGCGGCTGCCGGGCTTCATGGGGGTGCCGTGCGCCTCTGCCCTGCCGCCGGCCGTGACGATCAGGCCGAGGGCGGGGACGGTGGCGAGCAGGGCCAGCAGGACGAGGAGGAGGGCTCGGGTGCGTAACTTCGACTTCTCTTTTGGCGCGATCATGACAGTTTGCATGGCAGATGAGTCCGCCTTCCGTGTACGGACCGGGCGTGCAGGGAGTGCACTGCGGATGCGGGATCGGCGCGCTGCGCTCACCGGCGGTCGCGGTGAACGCAGGTTGCTCGCGATGCGCGAAGCGGGAGCGTCCCGCTCGCGCCCGGCGGGTTCCGGTCCGTCGGGCGCGATCACATGGGAGCGCTCCCACTTCGCCTGTGGCGGAAGGTAGCGCCGTACGGCCGACTTGTAAACGGGTCGCGCGTGCCCTGTGGCGTTCCGCCGCTCCGGGCGGGGCGGGCGGGGAGGGATGCGCGCGGCCGGGCGGGGCGGGGAGGGATGCGCGACCGGGCGGGGCGCACAGGCGCCGGCGGGGTGCGGGAGGTGCCCGCGACGTCCGCGGACCGGGACGGTGACGGTGACGGACGGCGGAGGGGCCGCACCCCGTCACCGGGAACGGCGGAGGGCCGCACCCCCGTCACCGGGGATGCGGCCCTGAACCGCTCGGCTGCCGCCGCTCGACCGCTTACTTGCGGATCAGGCTGCGGAGCACGTACTGCATGATGCCGCCGTTGCGGTAGTAGTCGGCCTCGCCCGGGGTGTCGATGCGGACGACCGCGTCGAACTCGACGCCCGTGTCGGTGGTGACCTTGACGGTGCGCGGGGTGCTGCCGTTGTTCAGCTCCTCGACGCCGGTGAAGGAGAAGGTCTCCTCGCCGGTCAGGCCGAAGGACTCGGCGTTGGTGCCCTCCGGGAACTGAAGCGGCAGGACGCCCATGCCGATGAGGTTCGAGCGGTGGATGCGCTCGTACGACTCGGCGATGACGGCCTTGACGCCGAGCAGCGCGGTGCCCTTGGCGGCCCAGTCGCGGGACGAGCCCGAGCCGTACTCCTTGCCGGCCAGGATGGCCAGCGGGACGCCCTGCTCGATGTAGTTGCGGGAGGCGTCGTAGATGAACGACACCGGACCGCCGTCCTGGGTGAAGTCGCGGGTGTAGCCGCCTTCCGTCCCCGGCGCGATCTGGTTGCGCAGGCGGATGTTGGCGAACGTGCCGCGGATCATGACCTCGTGGTTGCCGCGGCGGGAGCCGTAGCTGTTGAAGTCACGACGCTCGACACCGTGCTCGGTGAGGTACTTGCCGGCAGGGGTGTCGGCCTTGATGGCGCCGGCGGGCGAGATGTGGTCCGTCGTGACCGAGTCGCCGAGCTTGGCCAGCACACGGGCGCCGGTGATGTCGGAGACCGGGGTGGTCTCCATCGTCATGCCCTCGAAGTACGGGGGCTTGCGGACGTAGGTCGACTCGGTGTCCCACTCGAAGGTGTCGCCGGTCGGGATCGGCAGCGCCTGCCACTGGGCGTCGCCCGCGAAGACGTCCTGGTAGGACTTGTTGAACATGTCCTCGCCGATGGCGTTGGCCACGACGTCGTTGACCTCGGCCTCGGAGGGCCAGATGTCCTCGAGGAAGACCGGGTTGCCGTCCTGGTCGGCGCCCAGGGCGTCCTTGGTGATGTCCACCTTCATCGAGCCGGCGAGGGCGTACGCGACGACCAGCGGCGGGGAGGCCAGGTAGTTCATCTTGACGTCGGGGTTGATCCGGCCCTCGAAGTTGCGGTTGCCGGAGAGCACCGAGGTGACGGCGAGGTCGTGGTCGTTGACCGCCTTGGAGACCTCCTCCGGCAGCGGGCCGGAGTTGCCGATGCAGGTGGTGCAGCCGTAGCCGACGAGGTTGAAGCCGACCTTGTCGAGGTACGGGGTGAGGCCCGCCTTGTCGAAGTAGTCGGTGACGACCTTCGAGCCCGGAGCGAGGGTGGTCTTGACCCACGGCTTGCGGGTCAGGCCCTTCTCCACGGCCTTCTTCGCGACCAGCGCGGCGGCGACCATGACGTACGGGTTGGACGTGTTGGTGCAGGAGGTGATCGCCGCGACCGTCACCGCGCCGTGGTCGATCTCGTACGTCGAGCCGTCGGGGGCGGTCACGGTGACCGGGTTGGACGGGACGGCGGAGGCGGGGCCGTCGGCGTGCTGCGGCGCACCGGCGCCGTTCTCCTGGCTGCCGTAGGCCGGGGCGTCGGAGGCCGGGAAGGACTCGTCGCTGGCCTCGTCGACCGGGGAGGCCGCAGCGGCGGGCGTCTGGGCGACGGGCGCCTCGACGTAGTTGAGGACGTCCTTCGCGAACTGCTGGGCGGCCTCGGCGAGGACGATGCGGTCCTGCGGGCGCTTCGGGCCGGCGATGGAGGGGACGACCGTCGAGAGGTCGAGCTCCAGCTTCTCGGAGAAGTCCGGCTCGGCCTTCGGGTCCAGCCAGAGGCCCTGCTCCTTGGCGTACGCCTCGACGAGCGCGACCTGCTGCTCGGAGCGGCCGGTGAGCTTGAGGTACTTCAGGGTCTCGTCGTCGATCGGGAAGATCGCGGCGGTGGAGCCGAACTCCGGCGACATGTTGCCGATGGTGGCGCGGTTCGCGAGGGAGGTGGCGGCGACGCCCTCACCGTAGAACTCGACGAACTTGCCGACGACGCCGTGCTTGCGCAGCATCTCGGTGATCGTGAGGACGAGGTCCGTGGCGGTGGTGCCGGTCGGCAGCTCGCCGGTGAGCTTGAAGCCGACGACGCGCGGGATCAGCATGGAGACCGGCTGGCCGAGCATCGCGGCCTCGGCCTCGATGCCGCCGACGCCCCAGCCGAGGACGCCGAGGCCGTTGACCATGGTGGTGTGCGAGTCGGTGCCGACGAGGGTGTCGGGGTAGGCCTGGCCGTTTCGGACCATGACCGTGCGCGCCAGGTGCTCGATGTTCACCTGGTGGACGATGCCGGTGCCCGGCGGGACGACCTTGAAGTCGTCGAACGCGGTCTGGCCCCAGCGCAGGAACTGGTAGCGCTCCCGGTTGCGGCCGTACTCCAGCTCGACGTTCTGCGCGAAGGCGTCGTTGGTGCCGAACTTGTCGGCGATGACGGAGTGGTCGATGACCAGCTCGGCCGGGGAGAGCGGGTTGACCTTGGCGGGGTCGCCGCCCAGCTCCTTGACGGCCTCGCGCATGGTGGCGAGGTCGACGACGCAGGGCACGCCGGTGAAGTCCTGCATGATCACGCGCGCCGGCGTGAACTGGATCTCCTGCGACGGCTGGGCCTGGGAGTCCCAGGTGCCGAGCGCACGGATGTGGTCGGCGGTGATGTTCGCGCCGTCCTCGGTACGGAGCAGGTTCTCCAGCAGCACCTTCAGGCTGTACGGAAGGCGAGCCGAGCCTTCCACCTTGTCCAGCCGGAAGATCTCGTACGACTCGTCGCCCACCTGCAGCGTGCTGCGGGCGTCGAAGCTGTTCGCCGACACGACAGTCTCCTTCATTGATGTGCGCGTACCACCGCATCCTGCCGTCACGCGGGCTTGGCCGAACCGCTCAGGTCAGGCTAAGTTAGGTAACCCTTACCGGGTGGCGGCTGCGGTGCGCCTTCGGCAGATATCTCGATGTCGAGATAACTCTAGTACATGGGGGCTGAATGGTCATGCCCAGCCCCGCCGCCGGTTTCCGGACGCCCTCGCCGCGGGCTTTGCGGAGGCGGCCGACACCGAGTTCCCCGAGGCGGCCGACACCGGGCTCCCGGAGGCAGTCGACACCGGGCTTCCGGTGTCGACCGGGTTCCGCCCCCCGGGCCGGGGCCCGGCAGCCCGCGCGACGCCCGGGGCCTGGTGCCCGGTGGGCCCGCATCCGGCGATCCGCATCCGGCGGACTCCCGCCCGGCCACTCGGGGACTCCCGCCCGGCCACTCGGGGACTCCCGCCCGGCCACTCGGCGGACCCCGTCCGGCCTCTCGGCACCCCCCGTCCGGGCAGGCGGTGCGCGTGGCGGCGGGGGCGACTTCTGAAGGGGCGTCATGGGCGCGTCACGCCGGGGTAAACGGGAGCGGACAGGCACTCCCGACGAAGGAGGCTCCGATGCCCCTCACCTTCCGCAAGAGTTTCCGCATCCTCCCCGGCGTGCGGCTGAACATCAACCGGCACTCGTGGTCGATCACCACCGGCGGCGGGAAGCACGGCCCGCGCCAGACCCACAGCAGCACCGGACGTCGTACGACATCGATGGATTTGCCCGGACCTTTCGGATGGCGTCACACCCGTAGTCGCAAGCGGCGTTGACGGGCTGTCACCCGAACGGACCCCCCGAGAGGCGCCATCTCATATCTGAGATAACCTCAGCCTCATGGCAGACGACTACCTCGTACGCATCGGCAAGCTCATCCGTGACGCCCGTCAGCACCGGGGCTGGACACAGGCACAGCTGGCCGAAGCGCTCGGAACCAGCCAGAGCGCCGTGAACCGCATCGAGCGCGGCAACCAAAACATCAGCCTTGAGATGATCGCTCGGATCGGTGAAGCCCTGGACAGTGAGATCGTCTCTCTGGGCTACGCGGGACCCATGCACCTGCGGGTCGTGGGCGGCCGCCGGCTGTCGGGCGCGATCGACGTGAAGACCAGCAAGAACGCGTGTGTGGCCCTGCTGTGCGCCTCCCTGCTCAACCGGGGGCGCACAGTGCTGCGCCGGGTTGCCCGCATCGAGGAGGTCTACCGTCTGCTCGAGGTCCTCAACTCCATCGGCGTGCGGACGCGGTGGGTCAACGACGGCGTCGACCTGGAGATCGTGCCGCCGGCCGAGCTGGACATGGCGGCGATCGACGCCGAGGCCGCCGTGCGCACCCGTTCCATCATCATGTTCCTCGGCCCGCTGCTGCACCGGGTGGACCAGTTCAAGCTGCCGTACGCGGGCGGCTGCGACCTCGGCACGCGGACCATCGAACCGCACATGATCGCACTGCGGCGGTTCGGGCTCGAGGTCGCGGCGACGGAGGGGCAGTACCACGCCGTCGTCGACCGCGCCGTGCGCCCGGACCGGCCTATCGTGCTGACCGAGCGCGGGGACACGGTCACCGAGAACGCGCTGCTGGCGGCCGCCCGGCACGACGGCGTGACCGTCATCCGCAACGCCTCCTCGAACTACATGGTCCAGGATCTTTGCTTCTTCCTGGAGGCGCTCGGCGTCCGGGTCGAGGGCATCGGCTCCACGACGCTCACCGTGCACGGCGTGGCGAACATCGACATCGACGTGGACTACTCCCCCTCCGAGGACCCGGTCGAGGCGATGAGCCTGCTGGCCGCCGCGGTCGTCACGGAGTCGGAGCTGACGGTACGCCGGGTGCCGATCGAGTTCCTGGAGATCGAGCTCGCGGTCCTGGAGGAGATGGGCCTCGACCACGACAGGACACCCGAGTACCCGGCCGACAACGGCCGCACCCGGCTGGTGGACCTCACGGTCCGGCCCTCCAAGCTGGAAGCGCCGATCGACAAGATCCACCCGATGCCGTTCCCCGGCCTGAACATCGACAACGTCCCCTTCTTCGCCGCCATCGCGGCCGTCGCCCAGGGCAAGACCCTCATCCACGACTGGGTCTACGACAACCGCGCGATCTACCTGACGGACCTCAACAGGCTCGGCGGACGCCTCCAACTCCTGGACCCGCACCGGGTACTGGTCGAGGGACCGACCCGCTGGCGAGCCGCCGAGATGATGTGCCCGCCCGCCCTGCGCCCGGCGGTGGTCGTGCTGCTGGCGATGATGGCCGCCGAGGGGACCTCGGTCCTGCGCAACGTCTACGTCATCAACCGCGGCTACGAGGACCTCGCCGAGCGGCTGAACTCGATCGGCGCGCAGATCGAGATCTTCCGGGACATCTGAAAGTCCCAGGAAAAGGTAACGCGGATCCTCTCCTGACCTGCACGTATGCAAGCCAGGAGGGGACTCGGCTCCATCTGTCGGACTTCTCGGGGAGCGTGCTGTCACGCTCATACCTTGTTCCGCGAACCCGTCCCGCTCACCGCGGACGCGGGCTCGCGCATCATCCTTACCGCTCTCCTGCCGTCATAATGGCTGCATGTCCTCCAGCCCACAGGACCCCGCACCCGCGCGGAGCGGCCTCTCGGACGCGGTCGCCGAGGATCTCGCGCTGTACCGGGAGAAGTTCCGACGGCGTCTGCCGGAGTCGCTGGACGAGTTGCACGGCCCGCCCCAGGGGATCGTGGAGCTGCCGCTGCACATGGCGTGGTCGGGGATGACCTCGTACGACCTGGGCAAGCCGCGCCAGCGTATGGGGCTGTACCGCACCGTCCTGCACGAGGGCCTGCGCGATGACCTGCCCCGCTACCTGAACCAGGACCTGCTCCTGGAGCTGTGGCCGGTGCTGCGCACCCTCGTCGGCCGCAGCGTGCGCGCCGTGTGGGAAGACGCCTTCCCTCAGCTCGCCTCCCGCACCCGGGCAGCCGCATGACGGACATGCCGGAGCTGCACACGCGGCTCCTGGCGGATGTGACCGCGCTCGGTTCGCCGTATCCGCTGGTTCTCACCGGTGGATACGCGGTGCGGGCACACCGCCTCGTGAACCGTCCCAGCCAGGACCTTGACGTCGCCACCGAGAATCCGCGCCCATGGCCGACATCGTCACCGTGATCAGCGCCGGGAGTCCGAACTGACCCTCGATCGGGGCGGGTCGCAGAGACCGGGGGTGTGGTCTCTGCGACGTCCGGTCGTGGCGTCCGGGGCCCGGTCAGGGTGGGGCGGGCCTCGGGTCAGATCTGGGTCAGGGTGACGTCCTGCTGGTGCACGGCGTGGAAGCGGGGCAGGGGGAGGCCGGTGTCGGGGCGGAGTTCCATCAGGGTGGCCTCGACGTGGGCGGTGCCGGGCGCCAGGTCGTTCGGGGTGGCCTTGCCGGTGTTCTGCCAGCTGTGCTCGGCGCCGTCGCACACCGCGCGGGTGCCGCCGATGCCGTGCCGGGCGCCGTCGGAGCTCTGGCCGACGGAGGAGCTGACGAAGACCGGACCGCTGCTGTCGGCGCAGCGGTAGGTGCCGGAGAGGGTGACGGTGCCGTCGGCGGCGAGTCGGCCCGTCGGGTCTACGGTGACGGACTCCGACGGGGCCGCCTGGGCGGTGACCGCCGGTCCGGACAGCATGAGCAGGGCGGCGGCGCCGGCTGCCGCGTGCAGTGCGGGGCGCATCGACATGGGAGAACCTCCTGTTGTGGGGCCTCCACTGGTACCGGGCGGAGCGCCCCGGCGCGGTGATCGTCACTCCTTCGGTGGCGCGCCGCACCGGCCGTCGACGAGCCGTACCCGTCGCCGACGAGCCGCACAGGACGCCGACGAGCCGCGCCGGGTCTTCAACGACCGGCGCCGGTCGCCGGCGCGCCGCGCCGGCCGGCGACGATCCGCGGCCAATCCTCGACGATCCGCCCCCGTCGTCGGGGAACGGTCCTGGAGTTGTCCTGGTGCTGTCACGCTTGCGGGCGGGCTCTGGCGGTGGCTTTCGGCCGGGCGCATGGTCGAGGCATACGGACCGGCCGGACGGCCGACCGTCGACGTGGAGGTGCGCTATGTGTTCCCACCTGAGTCCCGGCGCCGCTGCCCGCACCCGGCCCTGCTCCGACGCCCGCCCCGGGCATGTCGTCGCCGCCCACCCCGAGCAGGGGTGGAACCTGCTGTGCGACGGCACGATCGTCTTCGACGACTCGGGTGAGCTGCTGCCCGACGGCCGGGTCGTGGACCCGCACCGGGCGGCCTCGCCGGGCCTCGCGGTGGCGGCCTGACCCGACGGCCGGGCGCACGGCACGGGTCAGTGCGGGGTGGACGGCGGCGGGCCCAGGACGGCGATCCCGTCCAGCTCGACGAGCGCCTCCTCGTCCCAGAGCCGGACGACCTCGACGACGGCCATGGCCGGATAGTCCCGGCCCGCCAGGTCACGCCAGATGCGGCCGAGCCGCGGGGCGTGCGCGCGGTAGTCGGCGACGTCGGTCGCGTGGACGGTGACGCGGGCGAGGTCGGCCGGAGTGCCGCCGCAGTGGCGCAGAGCGGTGAGGAGGTTGGCCAGGGCCCGCTGGAACTGCTCCGGGAGCCCTTCACCGACGATCTTCCCCTCGGTGTCCAGCGCGGTCTGTCCGGCCAGGAAGACCACGCGCTCGCCGGTGGCGACGACGGCGTGCGAGAAGCCGGCCGGCGGGGAGAGTTCGGGCGGGTTGACGCGCTCGGCGCTCACCCGGCCGCCTCCTCGGTCCCGGAAGCGGCTCTCTCGCCTTCCCTGTGCGGCATCGCCCCCGCCGTACCTGCCCTATCCGCCTCCGACTCCGTCGCCGCCTCCGCCTGTTCGGTGTACAACTCCCTTGCGATGATGTCGCGTTGCACCTCGCTGGCCCCCTCGTAGATACGCGGTGCGCGCACCTCGCGGTAGAGGTGTTCGAGCAGGTGGCCGCGGCGCAGCGCGCGGGCGCCGTGGAGTTGGACGGCGGCGTCGACGACGTACTGCGCGGTCTCGGTGGCGAGCAGCTTGGCCATCGCGACCCGTTTGCGGACGTCCGGTTCCCCCGCGTCGTACGCCGTCGCCGCGGCGTGGACCATCAGGCGGGCCGCTTCCGTGCGCAGGGCCATCTCGGCGACCTGGTGGGCGACGGTCTGGAGGTCCCTCAGCTTGCCGCCGAAGGCGTCCCGCCGGGCGGTGTGGGAGAGAGCGGCGTCGAGGGCGGCGCCGGCCATGCCGACGGCGAAGGCGCCGACGCTGGCGCGGAACAGGTCGAGGGTGCCCATGGCGACCCGGAAGCCGCGGTCCGGCTCGCCGAGGACGTCGTCCGCGGTGACGGGGACGGCGTCGAAGCGGAGGGCGCCGATGGGGTGCGGGGAGAGCATGTCGAGGGCGGAGCCGGTGAGGCCCGGACGGTCGGCGGGCACGAGGAAGGCGGTCACGCCGCGGGCGCCGGCGCCGGGGGTCGTGCGGGCGAAGACCGTGTAGAAGTCGGCCTCCGGGGCGTTGGAGATCCAGCACTTCTCCCCGGTGAGGCGCCAGGCTCCGGGACCGTCCCGCTCCGCTGCGAGCGACAGGGCCGCGGCGTCCGAGCCCGCCCCCGGCTCGCTCAGAGCGAAGGCGGCGACCGCGGTGCCGTCGGCGACGCGGGGCAGCCAGCGCCGGCGTTGGGCGGGGGTGCCGTGGGTGTGCACGGGACGGGCGCCGAGTCCCTGGAGCGCGAGCGCGGTCTCCGCTTCCGTGCAGGCGTGGGCGAGGGACTCGCGCATCATGCAGAGGTCGACGGCGCCGGAGGTGAACAGCCGTGACAGCAGGTCGAGTCGGCCGAGTTCGGCGAGGAGCGGTCTGTTGACGCGGCCCGGCTCGCCCTTCTCGGCGAGGGGGCGCAGCCGGTCGGCGGCCAGCGCCCGCAGTTCGGCGCACCAGGCGGTCTGTGCCGGTTCGAGCGAGAATGCGGGCATCGCCGCTCCCCTCTGTCATGTCGGCCGGCGGCCGGCCCACCGCTACCTCCGACGGTATCGCGTACCGTTGACTGTCGTCACCAACGCGATACGCTCCTTGCGCGACCCCTCACGACGAAGCCCGCCCGGGCAGGCCGGCCGGAAGTCCATCGAGGCAAGGGGACGAACGCCGATGAACGTCTCTGCCCATGTCGACACCTTCGCGCGCGACCATCTGCCGCCGCCCGCGCAGTGGCCCGAGCTGCGCTTCGACCTGCCCGGGCTGGACTACCCCGCCCGGCTGAACTGCGCCGACGAACTGCTCACCGGCCCGCCGTCGGACCGGGTGGCGTTCCGGACGCCGTCGGGGCCCTCCTGGACGTACGGGGAGCTGCGCGCCCATGTCGACCGGATCGCCCATCTGCTCAGCGGCGAGCTGGGGGTGGCGCCCGGCAACCGCGTGCTGCTGCGCGGCCCCACCACGCCCTGGCTCGCGGCCTGCTGGCTGGCGGTGCTGAAGGCGGGCGCGATCGCGGTGACCGTGCTGGCCCAGCAACGTCCGCCCGAGCTGCGCACCTTGTGTGATATCGCCCGGGTGGAGCACGCGCTGTGCGACGTCAGGGCGGTGGACGACCTCGTCGCGGCGCGGATACCGGGGCTGCGGATCACGACGTACGGCGGGGACTCCCCCGGCGACCTGCTGACCCGGCCGGCGCCGGCCGGGCCGTACCGGGCCGTCGGCACGGCGTGCGACGACGTCGCGCTGATCGCGTTCACGTCGGGCACCACCGGTCGCCCCAAGGGCTGTATGCACTTCCACCGGGACGTGCTGGCGATCGCCGACACCTTCTCGCGGCATGTGCTGAGACCGCTGCCCGACGACGTCTTCGCCGGCAGCCCGCCGCTCGGCTTCACCTTCGGCCTCGGCGGGCTCGTCGTCTTCCCGCTGCGGGCGGGCGCCAGTGCGCTGCTGCTCGAACAGGCCGGGCCCAGGCAGCTGTTGCCGGCCGTCGCCGAGCACGGGGTGAGCGTGCTGTTCACCGCCCCCACCGCGTACCGCGCGATGCTCGACGACCTCGACGGGCACGATCTCTCCTCGCTGCGGCGCTGCGTCTCGGCCGGCGAGAACCTGCCCGCCGGGACCTGGCGGGCCTGGCACGAGCGGACCGGGCTGCGGCTGATCAACGGCATCGGCGCCACCGAGCTGCTGCACATCTTCATCTCCGCCGCCGACGACGACGTCCGGCCGGGAACGACCGGTGTGCCGGTGCCGGGCTGGCAGGCGCGCGTGCAGGACGCCGACGGCGCGCCCGTGCCCGACGGCGAGCCGGGGCTGCTCGCCGTGCGCGGGCCGGTGGGGTGCCGCTATCTCGCCGATCCGCGGCAGGAGCAGTACGTGCGCGACGGCTGGAACGTCACGGGAGACACCTATGTCCGGGAGGCCGACGGCTACTTCCGGTATGTCGCCCGCGCCGACGACATGATCGTCTCCGCCGGGTACAACATCGCGGGCCCCGAGGTGGAGGAGGCGCTGCTGCGCCATCCGGACGTGGTGGAGACGGCGGTGGTGGGACGGCCCGACGAGCGCCGGGGCCAGGTGGCCGTCGCGTTCGCCGTGCTGCGCGAGGGCGCCCCGCGCGACACGGAGGCGCTGGGCGCGTTCCTCCGGCGGGAACTGGCGCCGTACAAGTGTCCGCGCGAGTTCGTCCTGCTGGACGCGCTGCCGCACACCGCGACGGGGAAGCTCCAGAGATTCCGGCTGCGAGCAAGCGGTTGCACCGAAGGTGACCAGCAGTGATGCCGACGACCTAAGATGATCTACGTGTCCGACCAGCCCGCACCTCGGTCTCTCATCGTCACGCTCTACGGCGCGTACGGACGCTTCGCCTCGGGCCCGGTGCCCGTCGCCGAGCTGATCCGGCTGCTCGCCGCGGTGGGCGTCGACGCGCCCTCCGTCCGCTCCTCGGTCTCGCGGCTGAAACGGCGCGGTCTGCTGCTGCCGGCCCGCACGGCGCAGGGCGCAGCGGGCTACGAACTCTCGGACGAGGCGCGCCAGTTGCTCGACGACGGCGACCGGCGCATCTACGCCGACGCGCCCGCCGCGGACGAGGGCTGGGTGCTGGCGGTGTTCTCCGTGCCGGAGTCGGAGCGGCAGAAGCGGCACGTGCTGCGGTCGCGGCTGGCGGGTCTGGGCTTCGGCACGGCCGCCCCGGGCGTGTGGATCGCCCCGGCGCGGCTGCACGAGGAGACCCGGCACACGCTGCGGCGACTGCGGCTGGACGGGTACGTGGACCTCTTCCGCGGGGAGCATCTCGGTTTCGCGCCGACCGCGGAGGCCGTCGCCCGCTGGTGGGACCTGGCGGCCGTCGCCAAGGAGCACGAGGCGTTCCTCGACCGGCACGCGCGGGTGCTGGACGCCTGGCGGGAGCGGCGGGACACCCCGCCGGAGGAGGCCTACCGCGACTATCTCCTCGCTCTGGACTCCTGGCGCCACCTGCCCTACGCGGATCCGGGCCTGCCGGAGCGGCTGCTGCCGCCGGACTGGCCGGGCACCCGGTCGGCGGCCGTGTTCCAGGGACTGCACGAACGGCTGCGGGACGCGGGGGCGCGGTTCGCCGGGGTGTGAGGCCGCCCGGAACCCGTCCCGGCCCCGAGGGGCGGGGTGGTCCCGACGGGTGCGGTGGTCCCGAGAGGGCGTGGGCTGGTCCGGCGAGGCGTCAGTCGGTGAGGCGCAGGCGGGGTTTGGGGGCGTCCTGGCGTCCGGTGCGGGGTGGGCGGCTGCCTGCTCGGTACGGTGCCGGCCAGGGCGCGCCGGGGCCGGTGTAGCCCTGTTCGGCGGCCGCGTGCAGGGTCCAGTGCGGGTCGTAGAGGTGGGGGCGGCCCAGGGCGCAGAGGTCCGTACGGCCCGCGAGGATCAGGGAGTTGACGTCGTCCCACGAGGAGATCGCTCCGACCGCGATCACCGGGACGCCCGCCTCGTGCCGTATCCGGTCGGCGAACGGCGTCTGGTAGGAGCGCCCGTACTCGACGTGCTCGTCGGAGACCACCTGTCCGGTGGACACGTCGATCGCGTCGGCGCCGTGGGCGGCGAAGGCGCGGGCGATCTCGACGGCGTCCTCGGCCGTGGTGCCGCCCGGCGCCCAGTCGGTGGCGGAGATGCGGACGGTCGCCGGGCGTTCCGCCGGCCAGACCTCGCGGACCGCGTCGAAGACCTCCAGGGGGAAGCGCAGCCGTGCGGCGAGCGAGCCTCCGTAGGCGTCGGTGCGGCGGTTGGTGAGCGGGGAGAGGAAGCCGGAGAGCAGGTAGCCGTGTGCGCAGTGCAGTTCGAGCAGGTCGAAGCCGGCGCGGGCGGCGCGGCGGGCCGCGGACACGAACTGCTCGCGCAGGTCGGTGAGCTGGGCCCGGCCGAGTTCGCGGGGCGTCCGGCTGCGCGGTGTGTACGGCAGCGGGGAGGCGGCGACGAGGGGCCAGCCGCCCTCGGGCAGCGGTTCGTCCATGCCCTCCCACATGAGCCGGGTCGAGCCCTTGCGTCCGGAGTGGCCGAGCTGGACGCCGACGGCGGTTCCCGGCGCCCGCTCGTGCACGAAGTCGGTGATCCGCCGCCAGGCGTCGGCCTGCCGTGCGGTGTAGAGGCCGGTGCAGCCCGGTGTGATGCGCCCCTGCGGGGAGACGCACACCATCTCGGTCATCACCAGCGCCGCCCCGCCGAGGGCGCGGGCGCCGAGGTGGACGAGGTGGAAGTCGTCGGGGACGCCGTCCCGCGCCGAGTACATGTCCATGGGCGAGACGACGATCCGGTTGCGCAGGGTGAGGCCGCGCAGCCGGAACGGGGTGAACATGGGCGGGGTGCCCGGCGGGCAGCCGAACTCGCGTTCCACGGCGTCGGTGAAGCGGGAGTCGCGCAGGCGCAGGTTGTCGTGGGTGACCCGGCGGCTGCGGGTGAGGAGGTTGAAGGCGAACCGGCGGGGCGGCTGGTCGAGATGGAGGCCGATGTTCTCGAACCACTCCAGGCTGGCCGCGGCGGCGCGCTGGGTGGAGGCGACGACCGGCCGGCGCTCCGCCTCGTAGGCGGTGGCCGCGGCGCGCGGGTCGGGGTGTTCGTCCAGGCAGGCGGCGAGCGCGAGCGCGTCCTCGACGGCGAGCTTGGTGCCGGAGCCGATGGAGAAGTGGGCGGTGTGGGCGGCGTCGCCCAGCAGGACGACGTTGCCGTGCGACCAGCGCTCGTTGACCACCGTGCGGAACGTGGTCCAGGCGGAGGCGTTGGATCTCAGGGGGCGTCCGCCGAGCGCGTCGGCGAAGACCTCGGCGCAGCGCTCCACCGACTTTTGCTCGTCGAGGGCGTCGAGGCCGGCCGCCCGCCACACCTCCTCGCGCATCTCCACGATGACGGTGGAGGCGTCGCGCTCGTACGGGTAGCCGTGCAGTTGCATGACGCCGTGCTCGGTCTCGGCGATCTCGAAGCGGAAGGCGTCGAAGGCGAAGCCGGCGGCGAGCCAGATGTAGCGGCAGCGGTGGCCGGTGAGCCGGGGCCGGAAGACGTGCGCGCAGGTCTGGCGGGTGGTGCTGTGCACGCCGTCGGCGGCGACGACGAGGTCGTACCCGGCGGACAGCGACGCGGTGTCCGGGGCCCTGGTCCGAAAGCGCAGGTCGACGCCGAGGGAGCGGCACCGTTCGTGGAGGATGCGCAGGAGGCGTTTGCGGCCGAGGGCGGCGAAGCCGTGCCCGGTGGAGGTGTGGCGGACGCCCCGGTGCACGATGTCGATGTCGTCCCAGCGGACGAAGTGCCGTTGCAGGGCCGCGTAGACCTGCGGGTCGGCGTGTTCGATGCCGCCCAGGGTCTCGTCGGACAGGACCACTCCGAAGCCGAAGGTGTCGTCGGGGGCGTTGCGTTCCCACAGGGTGACCTCGCGGGCGGGGCCGAGGCGTTTCAGCAGGGCCGCCGCGTACAGCCCGCCGGGGCCGCCGCCGACGACCGCGACGCGCAGGGGCGCCCCGGCCGCCCCGGCCGCCGTCACCGTCCCCGCCACCGGGGCGGGCGCTTCTCGGTGAACGCGGCGTGGAACTCGGCGTAGTCCTCGCCGTTCATGAGGAGGGCCTGGGTGGCCGCGTCGAGTTCCACCGCGGCCGCCAGCGGCATGTCCAGTTCCGCCGTGAGGAGGGCCTTGGTCTGGGCATGGGCGAGGGCGGGTCCGTCGGCCAGGCGGCGGGCCAGGGCCTTCGCGGCCTCGTCGGCGCGTCCCTCCTCCGTCAACTGACTGATCAGGCCGATCCGTTCGGCCTCGGGGGCGTGGACCGGTTCGCCGAGCATGAGCAGCCGGGTGGCGTGGCCGAGGCCGACGACCCGGGGCAGGAGGTAGGCGGCGCCCATGTCGCCGCCGGAGAGGCCGACGCGGGTGAAGAGGAAGGCGAAGCGGGCGCCGGGGTCGGCGACGCGGAAGTCGGCGGCCAGCGCGAGGACCGCGCCGGCGCCCGCGGCCACTCCGTGGACGGCCGCGATCACCGGGAACGGTGCCTCGCGCACGGCGCGCACGACCTGGCCGGTCATCCGGTTGAAGTCGAGGAGGCGGGCGGTGTCCATGCCCAGGGTGGCGCCGATGATCTCGTCGACGTCTCCGCCGGAGCAGAAGCCGCGGCCCTCGCCGGTCAGCACGAGGGCGCGCACGGCGCGTTCCCGGGACAGTTCCGCGAGCAGGTCGCGCAGGTCGGCGTAGGCGCCGAAGGTGAGGGCGTTGAGCTTGTCGGGCCGGGCGAGGGTGACGGTGGCGACGCCGTCGGCGAGTTCCACGTGCAGATGGCGCCAGTCGGAGGTACGGGCGGCGGAGCCGGTGAAGGGACTCATGAGGGCGGCCTCCTCGACAGTTCCTCGAAGTTATCACTCTCTTGTGACTGCCGTCATGAGTACGCGATAGAGGGAGCGGGAAGAATCGCCGTGTCACCGCACGACATGCCCTCGTCACACACGTCACCGGTCGTCGATAACGCGGTAACAACGGGATCGGGTGCGCGAGGGCGGGCGTTGTCCCGGGTAGGCCGACCGGCAACGGGGCCGACGTCCCGTGCGACGCCCGCCGAGCGCTTTCGCCGGAGGCCGCCGTACCATTCCCGAAGCCGAAGGCAGGACCGTCCGATGTCGATCGCGGGAACCTGCGCCATGAACGGACTCGCCGTGCACGAACGCCCCTCCGACGCAGCCGCCTCCTGGCGGATCGCGCTGCCGCACTCCGCCGCGGCCGTGCCGGTGGCCCGTGCCCTGGTCCGTACGGCGCTGGCCGAACGGAAGCAGGTCGCGGACAGCGACACGGCGGAGCTGCTCACCGCCGAGCTGGTGGCGAACGCGGTGGAGCACACCTCGGGGGACGCCCCGATAGAGCTGGTGGTGGAGCTGCGGCCGAGCGGCTGCCACATCGAGGTGCACGACCCGGACCCGGCGGCGCCGGGCGATCTCACCCGCCCGTCCGGCGAGGAGCCCGACCCCTGGCAGGAGCACGGGCGCGGGCTGCTGCTGATCCGTTCCCTCAGCTCGTCCTGCGGGCACCGGCCGACGGAGCAGGGCAAGGCGGTGTGGTTCCGGCTGGCCGCCGTCCCGCCCCAGCGCGGCCCCGAACGGACGTGACCGGGCCGCCCGGGTCCGGTCACGGGCGGGCGGTGCGCCGACGGGGGCGCGGGCGGGCCCGGGGTGTCAGGCGAGGGTGGCGACCAGGACGGCCTTGATCGTGTGCAGCCGGTTCTCGGCCTCGTCGAAGACGACGGAGTGGGCCGACTCGAACACCTCGTCCGTCACCTCCAGGCAGTCCAGGCCGTGGCTCTCGTGGATCTCGCGGCCGACCTTGGTGCCGAGGTCGTGGAAGGCCGGGAGGCAGTGCAGGAACTTGACGTCGGGATTGCCGGTGGCGCGCAGGACGTCCATGGTGACCGCGTAGGGGCCGAGGGCGGCGATCCGCTCGTCCCAGACCTCCTTGGGCTCCCCCATGGACACCCATACGTCGGTGGCGACGAAGTCGGCGCCGCGGACGCCCTCGGCGAGGTCCTCGGTGAGGGTGACGCGGGCCCCGCTCGCCTCGGCCAGCTCGCGGGCGCGGTCCACGACCTCCTGGGCGGGCCAGTAGCTCTTCGGGGCCACGATCCGCACGTCCATGCCGAGGAGAGCGCCGGTGACCAGGTAGGAGTTGCCCATGTTGAAGCGGGCGTCGCCGAGGTAGGCGAAGGCGATCTCACCGAGGGGCTTGGCGCTGTGCTCGGTCATCGTGAGCACGTCGGCGAGCATCTGGGTGGGGTGCCAGTCGTCGGTGAGGCCGTTGTAGACGGGGACGCCCGCATGGGCGGCGAGTTCCTCGACCTTGTCCTGGCTGTCGCCGCGGTACTCGATGGCGTCGTACATCCGGCCCAGCACGCGGGCGGTGTCCTTCACCGACTCCTTGTGGCCGATCTGCGAGCCGGAGGGGTCGAGGTAGGTGGTCGACGCGCCCTGGTCGGCGGCGGCGACCTCGAACGCGCAGCGGGTGCGCGTCGAGGTCTTCTCGAAGATCAGGGCGATGTTCCGGCCGGCCAGGCGCCGCTCCTCGGTCCCGGCCTTCTTGGCGGCCTTCAGCTCGGCGGCCAGGGCGACCAGACCGCGGAACTCCTCCCCGGTGAAATCCAGCTCCTTGAGGAAGTGGCGGCCGGCGAGGGCGGTCGGGACTGTCGCCATGGGGGTCGCTCCAAAGACGCGGTGAGAACTGCCGTGAAGGGTCGCTGCGGTGACACAGATGTCGGAACTCTATACGACCCATGGCATTTTTATACAGACAGCTGTACGTCTACACGGCGCTCCGTTCGACCGGGCAGCTCATGCAGCGCGGGCCGCCCCTGCCCCGGCCCAGTTCGCTGCCCGGGATCTCGATCACTTCGACGCCCTGTTTGCGCAGGTGCGTGTTGGTGGTCACGTTGCGCTCGTAGGCGACGACGACGCCCGGTTCGACGGCGAGGACGTTGCAGCCGTCGTCCCACTGCTCGCGCTCGGCGGCATGGACGTCCTGGGTGGCGGTGAGCACGCGGATCTCGCTGAGCCCGAGAGCCGCGGCGATCGCGCGGTGCATGTGCTCCGGCGGATGGTCGGTGACCTTCAGCTCCTTGTCGGCGGCGCCGGGCTCGATGGTGTACGACCGGAGCATGCCGAGTCCGGCGTACTGCGTGAAGACGTCGGCGTCGACCATCGTCATCACGGTGTCGAGGTGCATGAAGGCCCGCCGCTTCGGCATGTCGAGGGCCACGATGGTCCGGGCCGAGCCCGCGGCGAACAGCTTGTGGGCGAGCATCTCGACGGCCTGCGGGGTGGTGCGCTCGCTCATGCCGATCAGCACGGCGCCGTTGCCGATGACGAGGACGTCGCCGCCCTCGATGGTGGACGGGTAGTCGGCCTGCCCCTCGGACCACAGGCGGAACGTCTCCGCACGGAAGAGCGGATGGTGGCGGTAGATGGCCTCGAAGTGGACCGTCTCGCGCTGCCTGGCCGGCCAGCGCATGGCGTTGATGGCGACGCCGTCGTAGATCCAGGCGGAGGTGTCCCGCGTGAAGAGGTGGTTGGGCAGCGGGTCGAGGAGGAAGTCGTCCAGCTCCATGACGTGGAAGCGCACCGAGGTGGGCTCGGGATGCGCCTGGAGGAACTCCCGCTTGGTCATGCCGCCGACGAGGGCCTCGGCCAGTTCCGGCGCGGGGAGGGTCTCGAACGCGGAGCGCAGGTGGTCGGTGGCGAGCACCCCGTACTCCTTCTCGTCGAAGACGCGGTCCAGGACGAGCGCGCGGGCCGCCGGGATCTCCAGGGCCTCGGTGAGCAGGTCGCCGAAGAGGTGGACGGCGACGCCGCGGTCGCGCAGCACGTCGGCGAATCCGTCGTGCTCGGCGCGCGCCCTGCGCACCCAGAGCACGTCGTCGAAGAGGAGGGTGTCCTTGTTGCTGGGGGTGAGCCTTTTGAGCTCGAGATCGGGCCGGTGCAGGATGACGCGGCGCAGCCGCCCGGCCTCGGAGTCGACGTGGAATCCCATGCCTCCATCCTGACCACCGAAGACCGTCTTCACCCCCCGCTCGGCCTTCTTGGACCGTTTCCGTCCCGAGTCCGCCCGCGCCGGTTCCGTCTTTGCCCCCACTCTCCTTCTCGTCCCCTTGACGACAAGAGGAGGTGTGGCTATCGTTTTCTTATCGTCGCAGTGACGAGAAAAGGGAACGAGGGGGACCTTGCATGGCCGACATCACCCGGCGCCTGGGCTGGCGCCATCTGCGGGGCGCTCCGACGGCCCATGTGCGCCACCACCGCTCCGGCAGACTCGCGCACGACGGGCCGGGGCTCAGCTTCTGGTTCCGCTCCCTGAGCGCCGCCCTCTCCGAGGTGCCGGTGGACGACCGCGAGCTGGCCATGACCTTCCACGCCCGCACGGCGGACTTCCAGGACGTGACGGTGCAGGCGACGGTGACCTACCGCGTCAGCGACCCGGCCCTGGCCGCCGCCCGCCTCGACTTCTCCATCGACCCCGACACCGGGATCTGGCGCGGCGCGCCCCTGGAACAGCTCGGCACCCTGCTCACGGAGACGGCACAGCAGCACGCGCTGGACGTCCTCGCGCGCACCTCGCTGTCGTCGGCCCTGGTGGACGGCGTGACGGCGGTGCGGGAGCGGGTCGCGGCCGGGCTGGCGGCGGAACCCCGGCTGCCGGCCACCGGCATCGAAATCGTGGCCGTCCGGGTCGTCGCGCTGCGCCCGGAACCCGAGGTCGAGCGGGCGCTGCGCACCCCGGCGCGCGAGCAGATCCAGCAGGAGGCCGACCGGGCCACCTACGAGCGGCGGGCGGTCGCCGTCGAGCGGGAGCGGACGATCGCCGAGAACGAACTGGCCAGCCAGATCGAACTGGCGCGCCGCGAGGAGCAGCTCGTCGAGCAGCGGGGCACCAACACCCGCCGCGAGGCCGAGGAGCACGCGGCCGCGGACAAGGTGCGGGCGGAGGCCGAGGCCCAGCGGTCCGTGCGGCTGGCCGAGGCGGAGGCCGCGCGCTCGGTGAAGCTGGCCGAGGCGGAGGCCGACCGGCAGGTGCGGCTGGCGGAGGCGGAGGCCCGGCGCACCGAGCGGCTCAGCGAGGCGGAGGCGGCGCGCACGGTGCGGGTCGCCCGCGCCGAGGCGGCGGCGGCACGCGAGGTCGGAGAGGCGCGGGCGCAGGCGCAGGAGGCCTGGCTGCGCGTGCACGGCGACGTCGACGTGGCGACGCTGCACGCGCTCACCGGGACGCGGCTCGCGGAGAACCTGCCGCACATCGACAGCGTGACGATCTCGCCGGACGTGCTGACCGGCCTGCTGTCGAGGCTCGGGGCCGGGGAACGGCAGTGAGCCTGGCCCCGCGGGCCGTGCTGGTCCACCGCACCACGGAGTACGAGGAGCTGGTGGCCCGGCACGGCACGCACGGCCAGGCCGCCTTCTTCCTCTCCTCGCGGGGCCGGGACATCGAGGAGGTCGCCGAACGGCACCGGCGCACGAGACGCGCCCTGGCGGAGGTGACGGCGGCGATCCCGCTGACCTGGCGGCAGAGCCGGGTGGAGCGCGCCGACCTGGACCGCTTCCTGTTCGCCCCGGAGGACGTGGTGGTGGTCGTCGGCCAGGACGGGCTGGTGGCGAACGTCGCCAAGTACCTGTCCGGGCAGCCGGTGGTGGGCATCGACGCCGACCCGGGCCGCAACGCGGGCGTCCTGGTCCGCCACCGGCCGTCGGACGCGCCGGTGCTGCTGCCCGGCGCGCTCGCCGCCGGCACCGGCACGACCGAGCTGACCATGGTCGAGGCCGTCGCCGACGACACCCAGCGCCTGCTGGCCCTGAACGAGATCTACCTCGGCGCCGCCGGCCACCAGACCGCCCGCTACCGCCTGGGCCTCGACGACGACGGGGGCGCCGTGGAGGCCCAGGCGTCGTCCGGCGTGCTGGTGGGCACGGGGACGGGGGCGACCGGCTGGATCCGGTCGGTGTGGCAGGAGCGGGGCGGCGCCGGGGCGGACGGCGGTCCGCGCCTGCCGTCCCCGACGGAACAGCGGCTGGTGTGGTTCGTGCGGGAGGCCTGGCCGTCCCCCGCCACCGGCACCTCACTGGTGGCGGGCGAACTCGCGGCCGGCCGCCGGCTGACCCTCACCGTCGAGTCGGAGCGCCTCATCGCCTTCGGCGACGGCATCGAGACCGACGCGGTGGAGCTGACGTGGGGACAGCGGGTGCGCGTCGGGGTGTGCGAGCAGCGGCTGCGGCTCGTGGGGTGAGGCGGGGGCGGGCCGTGCGCCGCCCGGCCCGCGCGGGGGCACGGACCGGGCGGCGTCTCACAGCCGCGGGTCGACCGGCTCCGACTCCAGGGCCAGCACGCCGAACACCGCCTCGTGCACGCGCCACAGCGGCTCGCCCTGCGCCAGCCGGTCCAGGGCCTCCAGGCCGAGGGCGTACTCGCGCAGCGCAAGCGACCGCTTGTGGCCGAGGAAGCGGCCGCGCAGCCGGGCGAGGTTCTCGGGCCGGGTGTACTCGGGACCGTAGATGATCCGCAGGTACTCGCGGCCCCGGCACTTCACGCCGGGCTGGACCAGGCGCCCGTCCTCGCCGCGGACCAGGGCGCCGAGCGGCTTGACGACCATGCCCTCGCCGCCCCGGCCCGTCATCTCCAGCCACCAGTCGACGCCGGCCGCGACCGACCCGGCGTCGCCCGTGTCGACGTACAGGCGGCGGGTGGTCCGCAGCAGGCCCGTGTTGTCGTGCTCCACCAGGCGGTCCAGGAGCGACAGCTGCTCGTCGTGCGGCAGCGCCGCGAGGCTGCGGCCCTGGACGGCGAGGATCTGGAACGGGGCCAGCCGTACGCCGTCCAGGCCGTCGGTCGTCCAGCAGTAGCGGCGGTAGGCCTCGGTGAACGCGGCCGCGTCGGAAGCGCGTTCACGCTGACGGGACAGCAGGTCCCCGACGTCCACGGCCCTGGCCGCGGCGGACTCCAGGGCCGACAGCGCACGCGGGAGGACCGCGCCGGACGCGGCGCCCACGGCCGCGTACTGCGAGCGCAGCAGTCCCGACGCCTTCAGCGACCACGGCATCAGCTCGGCGTCCAGCAGCAGCCAGTCGGTGTCCAGTTCGGCCCACAGGCCGGCCTCGTCCACCGCCGTGCGCACCCGGCCGAGGACCTCCTCCGTGACCGTCACGTCGTCGAAGAACGGGCGGCCGGTACGGGTGTAGAGGGAGCCGGTGGGGCCTCCCCCGCCGTCCGGGGTGCCCGGGTCGCCGGCGCCGAAGCGCCTGCGGGCCGTCTCCGCGTCGCGGCAGACCAGGACGACCGCCCGGGAGCCCATGTGCTTCTCCTCGCACACCACCCGGGCGACGCCGTCGCCGGCGTACTGCGCGAACGCCTCCGCCGGGTGCTCCAGGTAGCCGTCCACCCGGCTGGTCGCCGTGGGGGCCATCGTCGGGGGCAGGTAGGGCAGCAGGCGCGGGTCGACGGCGAAGCGGCTCATCACCTCCAGGGCGGCCGCGGCGTTCTCCTCGCGCACCGAGACCCGGTTGTGGCCCTCGTAGCGGGTCTCCACGACGCGCTTGCCGTGCACGTCCGCCAGGTCCAGCGGACGGCCGTCGTGACCGCCGGGCGCCTCGGAGCGCAGCGGCTTCGCCGGCTCGTACCAGACCCGCTCGGCCGGCACGTCGACCAACTCGCGTTCGGGCCAGCGCAGCGCGGTCATCCTGCCGCCGAAGACGGCGCCGGTGTCCAGGCAGATCGTGTTGTTCAGCCAGGTCGCCTCGGGGACAGGCGTGTGCCCGTACACGACGGCGGCGCGACCCCGGTAGTCCTCCGCCCACGGGTAGCGCACGGGCAGGCCGAACTCGTCGGTCTCGCCGGTGGTGTCGCCGTAGAGCGCGTGGGAGCGGACCCGGCCGGAGGTGCGGCCGTGGTACTTCTCCGGCAGGCCGGCGTGGCAGACGACGAGCCTGCCGCCGTCGAGGACGTAGTGGCTGACCAGTCCGTCGATGAAGCTGCGCACCTCGGCGCGGAACTCCTCGCTCTCGCCCTCCATCTGCTCGACGGTCTCGGCGAGCCCGTGGGTGTGCTGCACGTTGCGGCCCTTGAGGTAGCGGCCGTACTTGTTCTCGTGGTTGCCGGGCACGCACAGGGCGTTGCCGGACTTCACCATCGACATCACGCGGCGCAGCACGCCCGGGCTGTCGGGGCCGCGGTCGACGAGGTCGCCGACGAAGACGGCCGTGCGGCCCTCCGGGTGGACGCCGTCGGTGTAGCCCAACTTGCCCAGCAGCGACTCCAGTTCGGAGGAGCAGCCGTGGACGTCGCCGATGATGTCGAAGGGGCCGGTGAGGTGGGTCAGGTCGTTGTAGCGCTTCTCGGTGACGACCGAGGCGTTCTCGACGTCCTCGACGCCCCGCAGGACGTGCACCTTGCGGAAGCCCTCGCGCTCCAGGTGGCGCAGCGAGCGCCGCAGTTCGCGGATGTGGCGCTGGATGACCCGCCGGGGCATGCCGGCGCGGTCGGTGCGTGCCGCGTTGCGTGCGGCGCACACCTCCTCCGGCACGTCCAGGACGATGGCCACGGGCAGCACGTCGTGCTGCCTGGCCAGGTCGATCAGCTGCTTGCGCGCGTCGGACTGCACGCTCGTGGCGTCGACCACCGTGCGGCGGCCGGCCGCGAGCCGCTTGCCGGCGATGTAGTGCAGGACGTCGAAGGCGTCCCGGGTCGCGCTCTGGTCGTTCTCGTCGTCGCAGACCAGACCGCGGCAGAAGTCGGAGGAGATGACCTCGGTGGGCTTGAAGTGACGTCGCGCGAACGTGGACTTGCCCGAGCCGGACGCGCCGACGAGCACGACGAGGGAGAGGTCGGTGACGGGCAGGACGCGGCCCGTCTTCGCGGATCCCTGGGTGTCGTTCATGCCGCCTCCGCCTCCTTCTCGCTCTTCTCGCCCATCTCGTCCGTCCCGCCCGTCCCGTTGGTCCCGGTCGTCTCGTTGGTCCCGGTCTTCGAGGCCTTCCCGTCGCGGCCTCCGGCGTGGCCGCCCCGCGCGCCCTCGTTCTCCGCGCCGGCCGCCTTCCTCTCGAAGACGGCCATCTGGGTGGGCGGGCCGACCTCGGGGTCGTCCGGTCCGACGGGCAGGAACGCGACGTCGTAGCCGTGCCGCCCGGCGACCGCGGCCGCCCAGGCGCGGAACTCCCGCCGGGTCCATTCGAAGCGGTGGTCGCCGTGCCGGACGTGGCCGGCCGGCAGGCTCTCCCAGCGGACGTTGTACTCGACGTTCGGGGTGGTCACCAGGACCGTGCGCGGACGCGCCGAGCCGAACACGGCGTACTCCAGCGCGGGCAGCCGGGGCAGGTCGAGGTGCTCGATCACCTCGCTGAGCACGGCCGCGTCGTAGCCCTTGAGACGGCTGTCCGTGTACGCCAGCGAGCCCTGCAACAGCTGGACGCGGGAGGCCTGCCGCTCCCCCATGCGGTCCAGCTTCAGCCGGCGCGCGGCGACGGTGAGCGCGCGCATCGACACGTCGACGCCGACGATCTCGGTGAACCGCGGGTTCTTCAGCAGCGCCTGCACCAACTGGCCCTGTCCGCAGCCCAGGTCGAGGACGCGGGCGGCTCCGGCGCGGGTCAGCGCGGCGACGAGCGCCTCACGGCGCTGCTCGGCCAGCGGTGTCGGCCTCTCCTGCGTCTCGGCTTCCGCCGCGACGGCGTTGTCGATGTCCTCGACCTCGCTGTCGTCGGCCTCGGCGAGCCGGACCAGCTCCAGCCGCTCCATCGCCTGCCGGGTCAGCGACCAGCGGCGGGACAGGAACCGGCTGGTGATCAGCTTGTGCTCGGGGTGGTCGGGCAGCCAGCCCTCACCGGCGCGCAGCAGCTTGTCGACCTCGTCGGCCGACACCCAGTAGTGCTTGGCGTCGTCGAGGACCGGCAGCAGGACGTACAGCTGGCGCAGGGTCTCGGCGACGGTGAGCGTCTGCGACTCCAGTGTCAGGCTCACGTACCGCGAGTCGCCCCACTGCGGGAACCGCGCGTCCAGGGCCACCGGTTCGGCGCTCACCCGCCAGCCGAGCGGTGCGAACAGGGCGTGCACCAGGGCGGGCCCGCCGCGCGCGGGCAGGGCCGGTATCTCCACCCGCAACGGCCGCGGCTGGGCGGGCAGTTCGGGCTTCGCCGCGCACACCCCGCGCATCGCGCTGGAGAACACGCCGCTCAATGCGACCGCGAGCAGCGACGAGGCCGCGTAGGGGCGGTCGTTGACGTACTGGGCGAGAGCCGCGTCGGGAGCGCCGCCGCGGCCCTTGCCCTTGCCGCGCCGGACCAGCGCCACCGCGTCCACCTCCAGCAACAGCGCCGCCGTGCAGCGCTCGGCGTCGGCCTCGGGGTAGAGGACGTGGGCCGTGCCGTAGGAGGTGGAGAACGCCTGCGATCTGCCGGGATGCTTGTGCAGCAGGAAGCCCAGATCGGTCGCGGGGCGTTCAGGGGTGCCGGTGGTGCCGATGGTCAGGAACACGGTGGGCGCCTAGGAGAGGTGGGATGGGAACGGGAGCGGCAGCGCGCTCGCACGTCCGCACAACGTACCGACAACCGGCCTGCGGCACCCGGGGATTTTCTGGGGGTGGACGCCGGTCCGGGCTGGTCGGACGCGGTGTGGGCGGGGGAAGGAGGGGGCGGACGGGGACGGTCGTCAGGGGGAGGCGGTGGCGCGGATCCCCTGCGGCTGCGCCGCCGCGCGCCAGGCGCTGACGGCGAGCTTCCCCGTGGTGCCGAGGTCGAGGTGCGGGGTGATCATCACCGGCGCGGCGTCCGGCCGGGCGAGCACCCTGACGTACGGGACGCCCACGGCCGTGCCGGATCCGGTGGTGTTGCGCCACATCAGGCCGGACCTCGCCCGCTCGCCGGGCGCCAGGGTCACGGTGCGCGGCGGGTCGTCGAACGCGGTGACCGTGGCGATGCCCCCGCCGCCGTGGACGATCGTGACGCCGTCGACCGGCTGGTGGTCGTCGTCCAGCAGGGTCAGCCTCGGGTAGCCCTTGAGGGTGTAGTCCCGGTCGCCGCAGTTCTCCAGGAACAGCCCCACCACGCGCAGCCCCATGGCGGCGTCGCCGTCGTCGGCCGTGACGCGGATCCCGGAGGGCGGGCAGGCGTCCGCCTCGGCCGGCGCCTCGATCGCGGGGACGCTGGTCACCTCGGCGACCTTCACCCCGGTCACCGACGGCGCTCCCGGCGGCAACGGCTCCGGCCGCACCGTTTCGCGCACCGTCCGGCCCGGCCCGACCGGGCCCACGGTCACCTTGCGGTTGCTCATGGCCCCGCCGTCGTCCGAGGTGAAGACGAAGAGGACGGTGTAGGTCAGGGCTGCGGCGGTGGAGTTGGCGACCTCGTAGTCCGCCGAGACGCCCGAGCCGGCCTGGAGTGCGGTGGGCAGGGGCTCGGCCCGGACCATGCCGCCCCCGGCACCGGGGCTCCCGGAGGGAGAGGGGGAGGGGGACGGGATGGTCACCGAGGTGATCCGCACTCCGTCCACCGCGGGCTGGGAGACGGCGGTCCGCGGCGCCGAACCGCTCGCACCGGAGCCGCCGTCCTGGGTGCCGGCGCGTTCCGCTCCGCACGCGGTGAGCAGCAGGGCGACGGTGACGGCCGGGAGGAGAGCGGCGGTTCTGCGCATCCGGCCACCTCATCAGGGCCCCGGCCGCACGACTGTGACGGAAGCCACAGCTCCGGTCACAGCCGTGTCACAGAGCCCGTGACGCGCACGTCCTCCGGGGGCCGCCCCGGCCTGCCGACGCCGGGGACAGGTGCGGCCGCCGTACTGCGCCGCCGACGCTACGGTCGCCGCCCGCGTCCGTCATCCGCCCGGGCCCCCGTCCTGCCGACCGCCGTCCGCTCCGTCGTGCTACGGCAGCCGGCTCTGCACCTGGGCGGAGATCAGCTCCAGGTGGTCCAGGTCGTGCAGGTCGAGGACCTGGAGGTAGACCCGCTGCACACCGGTCTCGGCGTAGCGGCCGATCTTGTCCACGACCTCGGCCGGGGAGCCCGCCAGCCCGTTGGTCCTCAGCTCGTCGACCTCGCGGCCGATGGCGGCGGCTCGCCGGGCCAGTTCCCGGTCGTCCTTGCCGACGCAGACGACGAGGGCGCTGGAGAAGGTGATCTCGTCGGCGTCGCGGCCGATCTCCGCCGCCGCGTCGCGCACCCGGGCGAACTGACGCGCACTGTCCTCGACCGTGCCGAACGGCATGTTGAACTCGTCGGCGAACCGGGCGGCCAGGCGCGGCGTGCGCTTCGCGCCGGTGCCGCCGATCAGCACCGGGATCTTCGCCTGCGCGGGCTTGGGCAGGGCGGGCGAGTCGGTGAGTTCGTAGTACGAGCCCCGGAAGTCGAAGGTCTTGCCGGGCGCGGTGGCCCACAGGCCGGTGACGATCTCCAGCTGCTCCTCCAGCCGCCCCATCTTCTCCTTCGGGAAGGGGATGCCGTACGCCTTGTGCTCGTCCTCGTACCAGCCCGCGCCCAGCCCCAGTTCGACGCGCCCGCCGGACATCTGGTCCACCTGCGCGACCTGGATGGCGAGGACGCCGGGCAGCCGGAAGGTACCGGCCGTCATCAGCGTGCCGAGGCGGATGCGCTTGGTCTCGCGGGCGAGGCCGGCGAGCGTGATCCAGGCGTCCGTGGGGCCCGGAAGGCCGCTCACGTCGCCCATCTTCACGTAGTGATCGGACCGGAAAAAGGCGTCGAAACCGAGGTCCTCGGTGGCCTTCGCCACGGTGAGGAGGGTGTCGTAGGTCGCCCCCTGCTGGGGCTCGGTGAAGATACGAAGATCCATGACTCCATCCTGCACGCAGCAGCCGGTGACCGTCCCCTCCGTCCCCGCCCGGCGGGTCTCCCCCGGCGGGTGAAACCGTCCGTGTCCCGCGCGGGGATTCCCTCTCGGGGTGGGCGCGGCAGGCGGGGCGGGCTGAGCGCACCGGTCATCTCTCCGGCAATGCGCCCTCCCGCTCCTCCCGTTCCTCTCTCGCCGCCAGCTTGCGCAGCATCTCCAGGACCCGGTCCCTGGACTCGTCCGCCGCGTCGATGGCCTCCATGCACTGCCAGTAGGTGCCCTGGTCGTCGACCGAGCAGGCCAGGCCGACCAGGGCGATGCCCACCTCGCCGAGCAGGCCGCCCAGGTCGAGCAGGGCCCGGCGGGCGTCGTCCAGATCGGTGAGCCGGGCGGCCAGCAGGTCCCCCGGATCGAGGTCGGGCGCGCCCAGGACGCCGCAGCCCCGGCCCGCCAGTTCCGTCAGCCCCAGCGCCTCGCCCCGCAGTTCGGGCGGGCCCGAGACGGCGAGCCGGCTGCCGATCGCCTGCGCCAGGGCCTGCGCCTGCCAGACCTCCGTGAGAATCTCCGTGCGTCCGCCGCTGCCGGCGAGCGCGCGCCTGCTCGTCAGGATGAGCCGCACCGCGTCCATGCGCCGCCCCCGTCTGCCCGGCGTGCTTCCGGCACGCCACCCGAACGTGACTGTTCACTACCCAGAGTGAGGGCCTGCGGGGCGAAAAGCCAGAGGTGGACCGAAATCTGTGGACAACAAATCGATTTCGGTCCGCTTCTCGACTGCGGAGAGTGAAAACGGATCCAGTCCCTCCTGTCCTGCCCTCCCCACCGCCGAGCGGGGGAATGCCGGCCGCGGCGGACCGCGGGCCTCAGGGCGCCGGGAACCTGAGCTCGTTGCGGTCGATCTTCGCGGCCAGCGCCGTCAGCGGGTCGACGCCGAGCACCTCGCACAGTTGCAGCAGATAGGCGAGGACGTCGGCGACCTCGTCCGTGACCCGGTGCGCGGTGTCCGGGTCGTCCATCACGCGCGCGGACTCCTCCGGCGTCAGCCACTGGAAGATCTCGACCAGTTCGGACGCCTCCACGCTGAGCGCGGCGACGAGGTTCTTGGGGGTGTGGAAGGGCTGCCAGTTCCGCGCGGCCGCGAACTCGGCAAGCCTGCGCTGCAGTTTCGCCACATCGAGGTGTTGTTCCGTCACGGCCCCAGGTGTACCACCGTCACGCCGTCGGTCCGGGCGGCCCCGCTGCGGTCGCCGACCGCGCCGACGCAGCGGATGTGCCCGCGCCCCGCCATCCGCACGGCCAGTTTCAGGAGTTCGCCCGCCTGGCGCTCGTCGAGGCCGCGGTCGAGGCCGTCGGCGAGCAGGGTGAGGGTCTGCATCGCGGCCGGCACCTCGCCGGCCGGGTCCACGTCGAGGACGCCCGGCCCGGTGAGCAGCACCAGCGCGAGGGCGACGTAGCGCAGCTCGCCGTATCCCAGCCGGGCCAGCTCGGTGCGGCCGTCGGCGCGGTCCAGGACCGCCCGCACCGTGCCGTCGCCGAGCGGTTCGGCGCGCAGGTCGACGACCGGTGCGCGGGACCCGGCGGACAGCGCGGCGACCAGTTGCGCGTGCCGCCGGCCGCACTCCTCCCGGGTGCGCCACAGGACGTCGGCGAGGTTGTCGCATCCGGTGAGCAGCCGGCCGGTGCCCGTGGGCACGGGGGCGCCCATCCAGTCGGGCTGGGGGTCGCAGGGGAACACCGACCGCAGCGCGACGACCATCTGCTCGGCCGCCGCCAGGACCTGCCGCTGGCCGTCCGTCTTCCCGGCGACACGCAGCGGCAGCAGCGCGGTGCCGAGCCGGTCGTCGGGCAGCGGCGCGCGCGTCACGGGCGCGGGGCCGCCGGTGTGCCAGGCGGCCTGCACGGTGCGGCGCCCGGGATCGCGCAGGGCCGTCTCCAGCAGGACGACGCCTCCCGCGCTCAACCGCTCCCCCACGACGCGCAGTTCGGGCTCGGCCTGTACGGCGACGTCCAGGTGGACCGGGCCGCCGGGTCCGTCGGCCGTGCATCCGATGCGAAATCCCCGGCGGCGCTGGGCGTCGGGCCGCGCGCCCTGCGGCACGCACGCGACCGGATCGGGGAACACCTCCCCCAGCAGGGCCCCGCCGCCGAGCCGCGCCAGCGCTTCGTAGGCGCGCAGCGCACTGCTCTTGCCGCTGCCGCTGGGCCCGGCGAACACCGTGACGGCCCCCAGCGAGAACCGGGCCCGGCGGTGTCCCGCGAACGCCGACAGCCGCAGCTCGGTGACGCACGGCCGCACATGACGTGCGGGGACGGCGGTGGCACGCGGCTCCTGCCCGGCGCCCGACCGCGTCGCGCCGGAGGCCGGCTCGACGCCCGACGAAGACGCCGGAGTGCGGGCCGCGCCACGACCCGCCGCCGACGGCGAGCCGGCATTCGCCGCGGAGCCCGCCGACGCGACGTGTGCCGACCCCGGGGTCGCCGGCAACCGGTGCGGCTCCGGGCCGGACGCTCCCCGCGGATCGGCGCCGCACGAGGCGCAGCGCGGCGGGGAGGACGGCGCACCGCCGGTCCCAGTCGCGCCGAGGGGGCCTGCGGACGGCGGCTCGGGCCGGTCCTGCGGCGGCGACGCCTGAGCGGGCACCGTGGGCGTGGAGTGCACGGGCGCCCGAGGGCCGTCGGGCGCGGACGGGCGGGAAGGGGAAACGGCAAAGGGGGCCGGGGCGGAAGCCGGGCCCGAAGCCGCAGGGGCCGCGGGAGCGACGGGGGTTGGCGGGGCCGCGGGAGCACCGGAGGGGACGGGAAGGACCGGGGCCGAAGGAGCCGAGGGGGCGGGCGCGGGGGTCGGCGAGGGTGTGGAGGGAGCGGCCTGCGACGGAGTGGCGGAGGGTGGCGAGGGCATATGCGGACGGTAGGACTCCGCCGCCGGGCGAACCGTTCCGCCCGGACGAGCTTCCTACGATCGGGGGACCGCGCGGGCCGCGCCGGACCTCGCGCGGCGGCGGCGCGACGATCCGTGAGTCCGACGGCGATGCGTGGTGCCGACGGTGCATGGTGCCGGCGGTGCGCCGTCCCCCGGACGACCGGACAGCCGGGAACCGGACCGCGGGGTCGCTGGACCTCCTGTTCGCCGGATCCGGATCGCGAAACGCCGGACCTTCCTGACCGCCGAGCCCTGCCCGCGGATCGCCGGGCGGGCGTCCGCGCGTGCTGACCGCAGAGCCGCCGCGCCCCGCGCCGCCCGCGGCAAGGCGCGCGGCGCGGTGGGCTGTGGCCCCGGCGGCGCGGTGGGCGGTCGCCGAGGGTGGTGGTCGTCCGCGGCTCAGATGCCCGGGGCTCCCGCCCCCTCCATGAGTCCGCTCACCTCGGTGCCCGGCGGGGTGAGGAGGAAGACGTTGCGGTCGACCCGGTGCATACCGCTGGCCAGGCCGAACACCACCCCGGTGGAGAAGTCCAGGACGCGTTTGGCGGTGTCGGTCTCGGCTCCCGTCAGGTCGAGCAGCACGGGTATGCCCGACATCAGCGTCTCGGCGACCTCGCGGGCGTCCGCGAAGACGTTGACCCGCAACACGACGAAGCGCCGCCTGGTCTCCGTCTCGGCGTCCGGGAGCGAGCGGTGGTCCACCGCCGACGGCCACGCGTCCCGCCCGCGCAACGGAACGACCTGAGCGAGCCCTTCCCACTGTTCATCGGTGACGTCGTAACGGTTCACCGGCACCCCCCGGACTGACTCGCCTTCAATGCATGCACCAGTCATTCTTACGCCAAGTCACCCGTTCGGCCCAACAACGACACGGTCCGCCACCGGCCGGGACGTCTGCCGTCGGTCCCGGACGCCCGTGCGCCGGGCCCGCCGCACGGTCGAGGGGCCCCGGCGTCGCACTGACACCGGGGCCCCGAAGGAGCTGTTACACCATCTGCCGGCCTTGCTCACGCACCGGCCTGTTGTGTCCGCGGACCCGACCGAGACGCTGTCGGGGGCGCGGGGATCGCTGCTGTTGCCTGACCGGAGACCACCTCACTGTCGATGTCCTGCGGTACCCGGGCCGACGCTGCCGCCCGGGCGATCCTGATGGCGCTGACGTCCTCCGCTCTTCCCTCTGAACCGATCACTTGCCTGTACCGCTGTCGGCGGCCCCTGATCACCGCGGGCCGCCCGGTGCGGTCGTCAGTCCCGTCGCCGTCCTGCGAGAACCCTGGCTTCGGAACTCCACCACCGCACCGTCCTGCTGACTACCGATCGCAGGTACTGCCTCCCCGGCGCTTCGTCACTGCACTGCCGGGCCCTGCTCGATCTCTCGGCTACGAGTGAAACCATAACCACCGCCCTGCACAATGTCTACTACGACGGCTACAGATTTCCGCGCGCTGGAGGATGAGGTAAACCGTCACGGCCGGCTCGTCCGCGGCCGGGGCCGACGCCCCCTTCGACGACCCCTGCGGCGGCCTCTGCGCCTCGGCGGGGGCCACCGGCCGACCGGGCGGACGCACGGTGAATACAATCTGTCCCGTGTCGAAGCCTGACGAACTGCTGGTCGCCGTCGCCGCCCTGGTGGAGTCCGAGCAGAGCAACCAGATGTCCCTGACCGTGGTCACCGGTGGCGCTGTCATCACCGGTCGCTTGGCTCCCGAGGCGGTGTGGAGACAGCGGGTGTCCGAAGTGCTGACGGATTCGGACCGCCTGGGCGAGTTCTCCGCCGTCTTCGCCACTCCCGGACCGAAGGGGCCGCCGACGCATCTGCACTTCCACGTCGCCCGGATCCTCCAGGGCACGGTGGGGATTCCGGAGACGGGCGGCATGTACCGCGTCGCGATCGAGGACGTGAGCGCCTGGACCATGGGCGACTTCAGCTACTCCGACCGCTGAACGGCCGCCGGCCGCGCCCGTGACGCGGCCGGCGCCGTCCCACGCGATCCGGCACGGCGCGGCCCGGTCCGCCGTCCGCCGCGGCGGGTACGGCAGGCGCGTGCGCATCGGACCGCACCGCCGTCGGCCACGGCGCCGGGCCGCGCCGCCCACGACCGGCGCCCGCAGGCCGGACGCCGGCCTCAGCGACGACCGTCCCCCTGCGGCGCGCCCACCGCCCCTCGGCCACGGTCTCGCCGACGACGGTCGGCCCCGCCCCGCCGTCCCTCCGCCCCGCCGCTGTCTCTCCGCTTCGCCGCCGCGTCACCGGCCCGCGGGTGGCCGGCGCGCGACCGTCGGGTGTGCGCGGGCCTGTTGGTTTTCGCGCCCCTCGCCTCGCCGATGTGCGGACGCCCCGGACCGGGGCGTCCGCGCCCGCCCGTCGCCTTGCGCGTTCCCGGCGCTTCCTTGCGTCCCTTACCCCCGTCGCCCCCTCCCTCGCCGCCTTCCCGCCGCCTTCCCGCCTGCTTTCGGCCGGTCACAGGCTTGGGACCACCGTAGAGACGATCTTGAATTCGGGGCTCATCGAGGCGGCGTCGCGCGGCTTTATGGAATATGACGCATACATATACAGCAATGACGTCCATGCAGGGAATGGCCATGCATTCCACGAGATGAATCCGCGGGTCAGACCGCATTCGGCGGCTTTTCGGCCAAGATCCACGAAGCGTTCGGGCCAGGCGTCCAACGCGGCTTCGCGGCAGGCGCCTTGGGCCGGACGACGCCCGGCGGCACCGGAGGGCGCAGGGTGGCGGACGCGGCCGCGCGAGGGCGTCGCAGCGGGGCCCGGTGGGCTGCTGGAACGTGTGGTGACGGCGAGGTGTCCCCATGCGGTCACCGACGATGGATCAAGAATCAAAGCTTAAGCACAAATTACACACATCCTCTCTTCATACTGGCCGCGATGGTCTAGATTGACCTTGCTTCAGCCGTTCGGACATGAGGCGCACGCGTAAATGATCAATAGGTCCGGCACCGGGGAAAGCCCGTAATCGCTTTCCCGGCGCCAGACGCAGGGGGAGTCACTTTCACGGGACCCGAGGCGGCCTTGAGTGCGGGGAGCACGCGAGGTCGTGAAGGGGGTTCCGCGCATCTCGGGACTCTGACGGCACAGGCATGCCCGCTGCCGTGGGAGGGGCTTGCCCGAGTGGCTCCGCACCGGCCGGTATCCGGTTTTGTCGTGCGCGGGAGGCGGGGGCCTCCCGAGGGGAGGGACAGCGCGGCACGGGAGGCGGGGGCCTCCCGGGGGAGCGACAGTGCGGGAGGCGGGGGCCTCCCGAGGGGAGGCACAGTGCGGGAGGCGGGGGCCTCCCGGCGGCGAACACGTCGACATCACTGGGAACCTGGGGGGTTCTGTGCGGCAAGGGGAATTGGTCGGCCCGTTTCCGTCGGCGCGCGGCGGTCGTCTGGCGGACGGGACGGTCAGCCGGCCCGCAAGCGACTGGGAGCAGCGGTACCGCCGTACCGTGATCACCAGCGACACCGTGGTCACCGCGTTCGTGGTGGCGGGGATAGGCAACTTCTTCGGGGCCCGCGACGCGGCCAACTGGCACGAGAAGTGGGGGATTCTCGCGTTCGGCACCGAACTGCTGGTGCTGGGGGCGCTCGCGGTGAGCCGGGCCTGGGCCCCGGCGGTGCTGGGCCAGGGGGCGGAGGAGTTCCGCCGGCTGGGACGCTCGGTGTTCGCGGCGACCGTCGTCCTGGCGCTCGGCGGGATCGCCCTCACCTCTCGCAACATCAAGCTCTGGATCTTCGTCGCGATCCCGGCGATCGCGCTCGTCACCATGACGGCCAGGTACGTGCTGCGTCTCGGGCTGCACAAGCAGCGCAAGGAGGGGCGGTGCCTGCGGCCGGTGCTCGCCGCCGGCAGCCCGGACACCGTCCGCGATCTGATCACCCGTACCCGCAAGTTCCCGCACCTCGGGTGGCGGGTGGACGCGGTGTGCACGACGGACGCCGGTGTGCTCGACGGCGACCTGCTGGACGGGGTGCCGGTCGTCGGCCGGCTCACGGACGTCGCCAAGCACGTGCACTCCGACGGCTACCGCGTCGTCGCGGTCACCCCGGACCCGCACTGGTCGCCGCACCGGTTGCAGCGGCTGGCCTGGAACCTGGAGGGCAGCGACGCCGAGATGGTCGTGGCGCCCGTGCTGATGGAGGTGGCCGGCCCGCGGCTGCACATCGACGCGGTGCTCGGCATCCCGCTCCTGCGGGTCAGCATGCCGACGTTCACCGGGGGCCGCCGGGCGGTCAAGGGCGTCGTCGACCGGCTGGGCGCCGCGGTTCTGCTCGTCGTGTTCGCGCCGCTGATGGCGTTCGTCGCGCTGCTCGTGCTGCTGGACAGCCGCGGCGGGGTCTTCTACCGGCAGCGCAGAGTCGGCAAGGACGGCAGCGAGTTCACCATTCTCAAGTTCCGCACCATGGTCGCCGGCGCGGACCGGGCGCGGGAGAGGCTGGCCGCCCTCAACGAGGGGGCCGGCCCGCTGTTCAAGCTCCGCCGCGATCCCCGGGTGACCCGGGTGGGAGCGGTGCTGCGCCGGTACTCCATCGACGAGCTGCCGCAACTGTTCAACGTGCTCACCGGATCCATGTCGCTCGTCGGTCCGCGGCCCCCGCTGCCGGAGGAGTCCGCCGCGTACGGCCCGGACATCCGGCGGCGGTTGCTGGTCAAGCCGGGCCTCACCGGGCTGTGGCAGATCAGCGGGCGCAGCGACCTGTCGTGGGAGGAGGCGGTCCGGCTGGACCTGCGGTACGTGGAGGACTGGTCGCTCGCCCTGGACACGGTGATCTTGTGGAAGACGCTGCGTGCGGTGCTCTACGGGCAGGGGGCCTACTGATGGGCCGGAAGCTGCAACTCGACGTTTTCGCCGGTGCGCGGACGGCAGGCCCGAGCGGGTCTGCCCGGGGGAGGAACGGGTCATGAGAGTCAGCGTTTTCGGGCTCGGCTACGTGGGCTGCGTGTCGGCCGCGTGCCTGGCCGGCATGGGGCACGAGGTCGTCGGCGTCGACGTGAACCAGGTGAAGGTCGACCTGGTCAACGACGGCAAGGCGCCGGTGGTCGAGGAGCGGATCGGCGAGCTGATCGCCGAGGTCGTGGGCGCCGGAGCGCTGCGCGCCACCGCCGACGTCCGCGAGGCGATCATGAACAGCGAGATCTCGCTGGTCTGCGTGGGCACGCCGTCGGAGCCCAACGGCAGCCTGTGCACGACGTATCTGGAGCGGGTCACCGAGGAGATCGGCGCGGCCCTGGCCGAGCGCGGCGGCCGGCACACCGTGGTGTTCCGCAGCACCATGCTTCCGGGCACCTGCCTGAACCTGCTGGTGCCGATCCTGGAGAAGTACGTCGGCGGCACGGCCGGGGTGGACATCGGGGTCGCGGTCAACCCGGAGTTCCTGCGCGAGGGCACGAGCGTGCGCGACTTCTTCGACCCGCCGAAGACGGTCGTCGGCGAGCTGGACCCGGCGAGCGGCGACGCGGTGCTCGCACTGTACGAGGGGCTGCCCGGCGAGGTGTTCCGGGTGCCGGTGCCGACCGCCGAGGCCATCAAGTACGCGGACAACGCCTTCCACGGCCTCAAGATCGGCTTCGCGAACGAGCTGGGCGCGGTGTGCCAGGCGCTCGGGGTGGACTCGCACCAGGTGATGGACGTGTTCCTCGCCGACCGCAAGCTGAACATCAGCCCCGCCTATCTGCGGCCCGGCTTCGCCTTCGGCGGTTCCTGCCTGCCCAAGGATCTGCGCAGCCTGGTCCACGCCGCGCAGCGGGCCGACGTGTCGGTGCCGATCCTGTCCCATGTGCTGCCCTCCAACTCCGACCATCTGCAGCGCGCGGTGGAGCTGGTCGAGCGGACCGGGAAACGGCGGGCGGGCCTGTTCGGGCTGTCCTTCAAGCCCGGCACCGACGACCTCCGCGAGAGTCCGCTGGTCGAGCTGGCGGAGCGGCTCTTCGGCAAGGGGTACGACCTGAAGATCTACGACGCGAACGTGAGCATGTCCCGGCTGCTCGGCGCGAACCGCGAGTACATCGAGACGCGGCTGCCGCATCTCGCGCAACTGCTCGCGGACTCCGTCGAGGAGGTGCTCGACCACGCCGAGGTGTGCCTGGTCGGGACGAAGGATCCGGCCGTGCTGTCGGCGCTGCCGCACGGCGACGCCCCGGTGATCATCGATCTCGTCCACCTTCCCGACGCCGACGCGCGCCGGGCCGAACAGGGGTATGTGGGCCTTGCCTGGTGACGCGGGAAGCGGCGGCCGGCCGGGCCGGCGCGCGCTGATTCTGGTGGAGAACCTGTCGGTGCCGTTCGACCGGCGGGTGTGGCAGGAGTGCACGACGCTGCGCGACGCGGGCTGGACGGTGGACGTCATCTGCCCGCAGGGCGGCAAGCGGGACACCGAGCCGGAGGCCGTGATCGACGGGGTGCGGATCCACCGCTACCCGCTGCGCGCGGCCACCGGGGGGCCGGCCGGTTATCTGCGGGAGTACGGGACGGCGTTGTGGCACACGGTCCGGCTGGCCCGCAAGGTCGGCCCGGTCGACGTGGTGCACGCCTGCAACCCGCCCGACCTGCTGTTCCTGCCCGCGCTGTGGCTCAAGCGGCGCGGGGCGCGGTTCGTCTTCGACCAGCACGACCTGGTGCCCGAGCTGTACCTGTCCCGGTTCGGCCGGGGCAAGGACCTGCTCTACCGCGCCGTGTGCGCGCTGGAGCGGCGCACCTACCGGGCCGCGGACGTGGTGATCGCCACCAACGAGAGCTACCGGGACGTCGCGGTGCGCCGCGGCGGCAAGCGGCCGGCGGACGTCTTCGTGGTGCGCAGCGCACCCGACGTGGACCGCTTCCACCCCGTGCCGCCCGAGCCGGAGCTGAAGCGGGGCAAGCCCCATCTGCTGTGCTATCTCGGTGTGATGGGCCCGCAGGACGGGGTCGACTACGCCCTGCGGGCGCTGGCGAAACTGCGCGACGAGGTCGGGCGCGGCGACTGGCACGCGGTGTTCGTCGGCGGCGGCGACACCTTCGACGCGATGGTGGAACTGGCCGGGCGGCTCGGGCTGTCGGAGCAGGTGCAGTTCACCGGGCGCATCCCGGACGCCGACCTGGTGCGCTACCTGTCCACCGCGGACGTGTGCCTCTCCCCCGACCCGCACAACCCGCTCAACGACGTGTCCACCATGAACAAGGTCCTGGAGTACATGGTCATGGGCCGGCCGATGGTCTCCTTCGACCTGCGCGAGGCGCGCGTCTCCGCGGGCGACGCCGCCCTGTACGCGCGCGCCGACGACGAGAGCGAGTTCGCCCGGCTGGTCTCCGTGCTGCTGGACGATCCGGAGAAGCGGGCCCTGATGGGCAAGACCGGCCAGGAGCGGATCGGCGGCGCGCTGTCGTGGCGGAACTCCCAGCGCGCGCTGCTGGACGCCTACGCCGCCGCGGTCCGCGACCGGTCCGCGGGGACGGCCCGGGATCCGGACCCGGCAGGGGAAGGCCGCACCATTGAGCGATGACACGATACGGCTGGTCACCATCGGGCGGATCGTCCGCCGGCGGCTGAGGCTGCTCGCCCTGGTCGCCCTGGTGGGCGCGCTCGCCGGGTACGGCGTCTCCGCGCTGTTCCCGCCGCGTTACACGACGTCGGCGTCGGTGCTGCTCCCGGGCACGTGGGAGGAGCGCGAGCTGCTGACCCAGACCGAGGTGGCGACCAGTTCGGTGGTGGTCGACCGGGCGGCCGCCAAGCTCGGCTGGGCCGGGGTGAGCGGCAGCGACCTGCGGGACCGGGTGAGCGCCAAGGCCACCGACGGCAACATCATCAAGATCTCCGGCACGGCCGAGTCCCCGGAGCGTGCGCAGCGGCTCTCCGACCAGGTGGCCGAGGAGTTCGTCTCGTACGCCACCCGGATCGCGAAGGACACCGCCGACCCGGGGGCGGCGGAGGAGCTGGCCGCGCTCCAGAAGTCGGTGCGCGACACCAGCCGGCGCATCAGCGAGCTGGCCGACTCGACGGATCCCGGGGACACCGTGGAGAGCGTGCAGACCCGCACCGAGCTGGAGAAGCTGCGCACCGCGCTGCGGGAGGCCATCACCACCATCAAACAGGCCGACCCGGCCGACGACGAGGCGAAGAACATGGTCGTCATGGGGGCGGCGGCCCGGCCGACGGGCGAGGCGCCGCCGACGAGGACGCAGCTCGTCGCGGGCGGAGCGCTGCTGTTCTTCCTGGTCGCGGTGCTCGGCCATCTCACCGCCGCGCGGATGAGCCGCCGGCTGCGCGGCGAGGCGGAGATCACCGCGGCGCTGGGCTCGGCGCTGCTGGGCACGGTCGACGTCCCCGTCGAGCGGCGCGCACTGCGCAAGCAGGGCCGTGGCCCGGCGGTGCTGCTGCGCAGGCTGCTGGGCACGGACGTCCGGTGGGACATCCCGGCTCCGCAGACGTCCGGCGACGAGGCCAGCAGGCGGATCCGCTACCGGCGGGTGTGCTCGCGCCTGCGGGACCGGCTGCCGGCCCCGCAGCGGCTGCTGGCGGTCTTCCCCGACGGCGACGAGATCGCCCGCCTGGCCGCCGGGCAGCTCGTCGCGGAGGCCGGGAAGGACCCGGGGCTGCGCGCCGTCGCGGTGCCGGTGTCGCGGCCGATGGTGCCGGACCGCGGCCATGAGGCCGGGGCCCTCGTCGTGGTGAGCGCCGGCCACTGGACGGCTGCGGAACTCGCCGGACTCGCCGAGGCGTGCGCGGACGCCAAGCACGCCGTCGTCGGGGTCGTCCTGGCCGGTCCGGTGCGCGCGGTGCGGCCGGCCGGCCGCTCGCGGGGCGCCGCCGCACCGGCGCTGGAGAGCCTCGACGGCGAACGGGACGACGCGACGGGAGTCACAGGGTGACGACGAGTACGACCGCGCAGTCGTCGGCCGCCACGCCGCTGCTGGATCTTCAGGTGCTGGTGGCGGCGGTGCGCAGACGGCGCCGCCTGTGGTCGTCGCTCGCGCTGCTGGGGCTGCTCGCGGGCGCGGCGGCGGGGTTGCTGATGCCGCAGCCGCCGACCGCGGTGACCAAGATCCTCGTCGCGCACGAGGAGGACCAGCCCAACGACCCCGGCACGCTGATCCGCACCGACGTGGCCCTGTTGCAGACCACGCGCATCGCCGGACAGGCCCTCAAGGCCCTCAAGTCCCCGGAGAAGGCCGGGGACTTCATGCGGGACTACAGCGGTACGGGGCTGACCAACAACGTGCTCCAGATCACCGTGACCGGCGACAGCGACGCCGAAGCGGTGGCCCGTGCCCAGGCGTTGGCCGACGCGTTCGTCGCGGACCACGTGCAGCGGATCCGGGAGTCCTCGAAGGCCGAGTCGAAGGCCCTGCTCGACCAACGCGACCAGCTGAAGGCGCAACTGGCCCAGGTCAACAAGGCGATCGGGGACGGAACCGGCCAGAGCGGGCCGGAGTCGTCGGCGGACCTGGAGTCCCTCTACGCCCGCCGGGCCGAACTCACCTCGCAGATCACCGACTTCAGCCAGCGCGCCGCGGAGGCCAGCATCGGCGCCCCGCGGCTCGTCGCCGGCACGCAGATCGTGGACGCCCCGTACGCGGTGCACACCTCACTGCCCAGGACCGCCGCCACGGACGCCGCGATCGGGCTGTTCCTCGGGCTCTTCCTCGGGCTCGCGGCGGCCGCGGTCGGCGCGGTCGTGGCGGACCGCCCGGTGCTGCGCCGGGAGATCGCCGCGAACCTGGGCGCCTCGGTGATCGCCGAGCTGCCCCACCGGGTGGGCGGGCGGTGGCAACGCCGCCGGACCGGGGCGGCGCGCGAACGGCTCGTCACGTCCCTGACCCGCATCGTGCGCGGCTCCGCGGAGCCGGTGTCGCTGCTGGAACTGGGCTGCGCGCGCGAGACGGGCGTGATCGCGCTCGGCCTCGCCGGGGCGCTGGCGGCGGACGGGCCGGTGACCGTCGTCGACGGGCTGCCCGGCCCGCAGCTGTCCGGCCGCCGCCCGAAGCCGGGCGACCCGGCGGTGGTCGGCGCCGAGCGGGCCGCGGGCCTGCCGCCCGAGGAACGCCGGCTCGGCGTGGGCTCCGTGGCGCCGGGCACGGCGTGGACCGACCTGCGCCACCTCGGCACGCGGACCGTGCTCGTCGTGCGGGCAGGGCACGGCAGCGCCGCGTGGCTGCACACCGTGGCACGGCAGCTCGCGGACCAGCGCATCGCGGTGGCCGGGGTGGTGCTGATCGACCCCGACCCGCGGGACCGGACCGACGGCACGCTGTGGAACGGGCTGCACACCGCGCTGCGCGGCCACGGCGAGCGGCCGGTGCGGCAGAGCGGCGGGGGTGCCTCCCCCGCCGTCCAGGCGGTGGGCGAGGGACGGCGGGGGACGGAGCGGTCGCCGATGTGGGCGGCCCGGGTCCCGGACAGCGACCAGGAGGCGCGGTAGCACATGTGTGGCATCGCAGGCACATACCGGTGGCCGGACGGGAAGGCCGTGACGGACCGGCTCACCGAGACCCTCGCCCACCGCGGGCCGGACGGGGCGGGCCGCTACGGCCACCCCCTCGGCGACGGCGAAGTGCAGCTCGGGCACCGCCGGCTGGCCATCGTCGACCTGTCCGCGACGGGCGCCCAGCCGATGGTCTCGGACGGCCTCGTCCTGACGTACAACGGCGAGCTGTACAACGCGCCCGAACTGCGCGCCGAGCTGGCGGCCGCCGGGGTGCGCTTCCGCGGCACCTCCGACACCGAGGTGCTGCTGGAGGCCTGGCGGCGCTGGGGCACGGACTGCCTCCCCCGGCTGCGCGGCATGTTCGCGTTCGGCGTCTTCGACGAGCGCACGGGCGAGCTGGTCCTCGTCCGCGACCAGCTCGGCATCAAGCCGCTGTTCCTGATCCGGCGCGGCGAGGGGCTGGTGTTCGCGTCCGAGCTGAAGGCGCTGGCCGCCGTGACCGGCGGCTCGCTGGAGGTGGACCACGCCGCGCTGGTGGCGTCGCTGCTGTACTACTGGGTGCCCGACTCGCGGTGCGCGCTGCGCGAGGCGGAGAAGCTGCCGCCGGGGACCTGGCTGCGGTGCCGGCCCGACGGCCGGGTGGAGCGCGGCCGGTTCTGGAACCTGCGCGACGTCGCGGCCGAGGGCGCGGAGCGCGCCCGTGCCGGGGAGCGGCCGGACCTCGCGGCCGTCGTCGAGGAGTCGACCCGGCGCCACCTGCTCTCCGACGTCCCCGTGGCGACGTTCCTGTCGGGCGGTCTCGACTCCAGCTACCTGACCGCGCTGGCGGCCCGCGAGCGGCCCGGGATCTCCGCCTACACGATCGGGTTCCGCGCCGAGGACGCCCGCTTCGAGGCGATGCCGGACGACCTGCGCTACGCCCGGCGGGTGGCGGAGCGCTTCGGCGTCGACCTGCACGAGATCGAGATCGCCCCGGACGTCCTCGACCTGCTGCCGCGGATGACGTACCACCTGGACGAGCCGATCGGCGACCCGGCCGCGATCAACACGTTCCTGATCTGCTCGGCCGCCCGGGAGGCCGGGGTGAAGGTGATGCTGTCGGGGATGGGCGCCGACGAGTTGTTCGCCGGGTACCGCAAGCACCTGGCCAACCTGTTGGCGGTGCGCTACCAGCGCGTCCCGCGGCCGCTGCGGCGCGGTCTGTCCGCGGCCGTGGACCGGCTGCCGGTCGCCTCGGCCCGGCGCGGGTACCGGTCGGTGCGCTTCGCCAAGCGGTTCCTGTCCTTCGCGGACCTGCCGGAGGAGACGGCGTTCCGGCGCAGCTACACCATGTACGACCGGGACGAGCTGATCGGCCTGATCGACCCGGACCTGGCCGGGACGGTCGACGACGTGCTCACCGAGCACGCGGACGTCTACCTCGACAACGAACTCGACGACTTCGTCAACCGCATGTGCCTGGGCGACTCCCGGATGTTCCTGCCGGGCCTGAACCTCGCCTACACCGACCGGTCGAGCATGGCCGCGTCGACGGAGGTGCGGGTGCCGTACGTGGACGTCGACGTGGTGCGGGCGGCGTTCGCGGTGCCCGGCGACCGCAAGATCGCCGGGCGGCAGGGCAAGGCGGTCCTGAAGGAGGCGGCCTGCTCGATCCTGCCGCGGGAGATCGTGTACCGGCCCAAGGGCCTGTTCAGCGCCCCGCTGCGGGCCTGGATGAGCCGTGATCTCGCGCCGCTGGTGCGGGAGGTCGTCAACGACGGCGTGCTCGTCCGGTCCGGGTTCCTGCGCCGTGAGGCGTTGCAGCGGCTCGTCGCCGAGGACGCCGCCGGACACCGGGACCACTCCAAGCATCTGTGGCATGTGCTGACCCTCGAGTACTGGTACCGCGGCGCGACCTCCGGGTCGTCCCGGACCGCACCCTGACGGCGTAGAGACAAGAGGACTTCGGGTGAAACAGGTTGTGCAGAACTACAAGAGCGGCGAGCTGGCCCTGCTCGACGTGCCCGAGCCGGGGTGCAAGCCGGGGGGTGTGCTGGTCCGGAGCGCCTTCTCGCTGATCTCGACGGGCACCGAGCTGATGAAGGTGTCCGAGGCGGGCATGTCGATGGTGGGCAAGGCCCGCTCGCGGCCCGACCAGGTGGCCAAGGTCGTGCAGAGCGTGGCCGCCAACGGGGTGCCCGCCACCTACCGCAAGGTGATGGGCAAGCTGGACTCCTACACGCCGCTGGGCTACTCGCTGTGCGGGGTCGTCGAGCAGGTCGGCGCCGGCGTCGACGACGTGAAGGCCGGCGACCTGGTGGCCTGCGCCGGCAACGAGCACGCGCTGCACGCCGAGCTGAACTGGGTGCCGAAGAACCTGTACGCCCCGGTGCCGGACGGGCTCGCGCCCCGGCACGCGGCGTTCGGCACCGTCGGGTCGATCGCGTTGCAGGGCGTGCGCCAGGGCGAGTCGCGGCTCGGCGAGGTGGCGCTGGTCGTCGGGCTCGGGCTGATCGGGCAGCTGGTGGTGCAGCTGCTGACGGCGTCCGGGGTGCGCGTCGTCGGGGCCGATCCCGACCCGGCGCGCTGCGAGCTGGCCGAGCGGCTGGGCGCGGCGGCGTGCGGCGATCCCGGCTCCGCGGCGGTGGAGGGGGCGGTCGCCGAACTGACCGGCGGACACGGCGTGGACCAGGTGTACCTGGCGGCGGGCGGCGGCAGCAACCAGCCCGTCGAGCTGGCCGCGCGGCTGAGCCGGGACCGCGGCCGGGTCGTCGACATCGGCAAGTGCCGGCTGGACCTGCCGTGGAACGCGTACTACGAGAAGGAGCTGGACGTCCGGTTCTCCCGCAGCTACGGCCCCGGGCGCTACGACCCTGCGTACGAACTGGAGGGGCGCGAGTACCCGATCGGCTATGTGCGCTGGACCGAGCGCCGCAACCTGGCGTGCTTCCTCGACCTGGCCGCCCGCGGCCAGGTCGACGTGGAGCCCCTGATCTCCCATGTGGCCGGCTTCGACGACGCCGTCGAGACGTACCGGAGCCTGAAGGACGGCGAACTCAAGGCCGTGGCCGTGCTGTTCGAGTACCCCGGGCAGCCGGGGGCGGCGGCCGGGGCGCAGGCCCCGGCGGTGACCGTGCCCGCGGTCGTGCGCCCGGGCGGCGCGCGGCCCGCCGCGGTCCGCGCCGTCAGGTCGCCGGTGCGGCTCGCGTTCGTCGGCGCGGGCAACTACGCGTCGTCGATGCTGCTGCCGCACCTGGCGCAGCGCGAGGGCGTGGAGCTGTCCACGGTCGTCACCACGACGGCGCTGTCCGCGGCCAACGCGCAGCGCAAGTTCGGCTTCGGCCGGGCGACCACCGACCTGGACGCCGTGCTCGGCGACGACTCGGTCGACGCCGTGTTCGTCGTGACCCGGCACAGTTCGCACGCCGAGCTGACCCGCAGGGCGCTGCTGGCCGGCAAGACGGTGTTCGTGGAGAAGCCGCTCGCGCTCGACCAGGACGAACTGGCCGGTGTGCTGGCGGCGGTGGAGGAGTCCGGCAACGACCGGATCCAGGTGGGCTTCAACCGCCGGTTCGCGCCCCTTCTCCAGGAGGCCAGGAAGCGGTTCGGCGTGCGGACCGGCCCGGCGAGCCTGCGCTACCTGGTCAACGCGGGCCGCCTGGACCACGGCAGCTGGTATCTGCGGCAGGGCACGGAGGGCTCGCGGTTCGCGGGCGAGGGCGGCCACTTCGTCGACACGGCGAGCTGGCTGCTGGGGGCCGATCCGGTGTCGGTGTACGCGGTCGCCCCGCCCGGCAACGAGGACCTCCAGGTCGTGCTGCGCTACCCGGACGGCTCGACCGCCACGATCAGCTACGTCACCACCGGTGCGTCCGGCTTCCCCAAGGAGACGCTGGACCTCGTCGCGGACGGCAAGGTGCTGCGGCTCGACGATTTCGTCCGGGCGTCGGTCCACAGCCGCAAGCGGTGGGTCAGCTCGCGGCTGCCCAAGGCCCGCGACAAGGGCCAGTCGGCCGAACTGGCCGCGTTCGTGCGGGCGGTGCGGACCGGCGGCCCGATGCCGGTGCCGCTGGAGTCGCTGGTCGCCACCACGGCGGCCACCCTCGCCGTGCAGACCGCGCTGGCCGGCGGCGCGCCCGTGACACTGGCGCGGCCGTGATGACGGTCGCCTCGGGAAGCGCGGGCTGGTACCTGCGCCGGCTGTCGCGGATGGGGCCGCGGGAGATCGGCGGCCGGGTGGGCGACACCGTGCGCAGGCGGCGGTGGCGGCGGTCCGCGCCGCCGGACGCACCGGCCGTGAGCGGCGCCCGGTTCACCGCGGTGCTGCCCGCGGGCGCGCTCGACGCGGTGGAGCCGGACGCCGTGAAACGCCTCGTCGCGGAGGCGGACCGGCTGATGTCCGGGCACGCCGTGTTCTTCGGGGTGCTGCGCGACGACATGGCCGACCCGGACTGGTGCCACGACCCGAAGACCGGGCGCCGGGCGCCCTGGGGCTACGCCTTCGACGTGCCGTACCGCGACGAGGACGCCGTCGGCGACATCAAGCAGATCTGGGAGCCGTCGCGCCACCAGTACCTCACCGTCCTCGCCGCCGCCTACGCGCTCACCGGCGACGAGCGGTACGCGGAGCGGGTGGCCGCGCACCTGCGGTCCTGGTGGGCGGCCAACACGCCGCTGCGCGGGGTGCACTGGACCAGCGGCATCGAGCTGGGCATCCGGCTGCTGTCCTGGGTGTGGATCCGCCGGCTCCTCGACGGCTGGCCGGGCGCGGCCGCCCTGTTCGAGCACAACCCGGCGGCGCTGCGACAGATCTGGCACCACCAGCGCTGGCTGGCCGCGTTCCCCAGCCGGGGTTCGTCGGCGAACAACCACGTCGTCGCCGAGGCCGCCGGGCAGTTCGCCGCGGGCTGCGCGTTCGGGTGGTTCCCGTCCTCGGCGCGCTGGCGGGCCGACGCCCTGCGCTCACTGGAACGGCACCTGCGCGCCAACACGTTCGGCTCCGGCCTCAACCGCGAGCTGGCCACCGAGTACCACGGGCTGGTGCTGGAACTGGGCCTGGCCGCGCTGGCCGAGGCCGACGCCTCGGGCGTCGCGGTGCCCTCGGCGGTGCGGCTGGTGCTGCTGCGGATGACCGACGCGCTCGCCGCCGTCGTGGACGACCGGCTGCGGCCGCCGCGCCAGGGGGACGCGGACGACGGGCACGGTCTGGTCGTGGACGGCCCCGGCACCGACCGCTGGGCTTCACTGCTGGCCACCGGAGACGCCGTGTTCGGCCGGCTCGACTGGTGGCCCGCGGTGACCGGCGCCGATGTGCGCACCCCGCTGCTGGCCGCGCTCGTCCGCCCGTACGCCAAGGGCGCGCCGGCGTCGGCGGTGCCGCGTCCGGCGAGCCGCCCGGCGCACTTCGCCGACGCCGGCCTGACGATCCTGCGCGGGCCGGAGGGGATCTGGTGCCGCTGCGACGGCGGTCCGCACGGGTTCCTGTCGATCGCTGCGCACGCCCACGCGGACGCGCTGTCCGTGGAGGTCCGCCACGACGGGGTCGACGTGCTCGCCGACCCGGGGACGTTCTGCTACCACGGCCAGCCCGGGTGGCGGCGCTACTTCCGCTCGACCCTCGGCCACAACACCCTGGAGCTGGACGGCGCCGACCAGTCGGTGTCCGGCGGCCCGTTCCTGTGGACGCGGCAGGCCCGCAGCCGGGTCCTGGCCGTGGACACGTCCGGCGCGCCGGACGGAGGGACGGTCCACTGGGCCGCCGAACACGACGGCTACCGGCCCTCGGTGCACCGGCGCCGGGTGGAACTGGCGTCCGCGGGCCGGGAGCTGAGGGTGGTCGACGAGGTGCGCGGCGGCCCGCGCCGGGCCGTGCGCCTGGCGTTCCACCTCGGCCCGCAGATCACCGCCGAGCTGACCGGGAACCGCGCGGTGCTCACCTGGACGCGGGACGGCGAGGACCGCTCCGCGGTGCTCGACCTGCCCGGCGCGCTGTCCTGGACGGCGCACCGCGGGGAGAGCGAACCGCCGCTGGGCTGGTACTCCGCCGGGTTCGGGCGCAAAGAGCCCGCCACCACGCTGGTCGGCGCGGGCTTCACCGACGGCACGCAGGGCTTCACCACCGTGCTCGGGTTCCAGGGTTAGGGAGGAGGGAGGACGCATGGGGACAGGGCGCGTGGGGACCACATGGCGGCGGGCGCTGCCGGCGGCGGCGCTGGCACTGGCGCTGGCGGCGGCGACCGGCTGCGACGACGGCGGCACGACGGACGCGACGCCCAGACCGACCGCCGCGCCCTCCGCTCCCCCGGCGTCCGCGGCCCGCCTGTGCGCCGAGCCCGCCGCCGGGCCCGCGAAGGCGCCTGAGGGCGCGGTGGCGGTCGACCCCGCCGTCCCCGGCGACCTGGCGGCGAAGACCGCGAGCAGCCCTCCGCACACCACCTTCTGGCTCCGGCCGGGCCGGCACACCCTCCCGTCGAACCGCTACGACCAGGTGATCCCCAAGGAGGGGGACGTCTACCTCGGCGCGCCGGGCGCGGTCCTCGACGGCCGCCGGAGCAACCACTACGCGTTCGGCGGCTCCGCCGCCGGCATCACCATCCGGTATCTGACCGTGCGCGGGTTCGTCGCGCCCCGCGACGAGGGCGTCGTCAACCACGACTCGGCCGACGGGTGGGTCATCGAGCACACCACGATCCGCGACAACTCCGGCGCCGGGCTGATGGCCGGCTCCCGCCAGCAGGTCCGCGCCAACTGCCTGCGCGACAACGGCCAGTACGGGATGAACGCGTACAAGGAGGGCGGCGTCCGCGGCCTGGTGGTCGAGGGCAACGAGATCACCGGCAACAACAAGGACGACTGGGAACGGCAGCGGCCGGACTGCGGGTGCAGCGGAGGCGTCAAGTTCTGGGCCGTCGACGGCGCGGACGTGCGCGGCAACTGGGTGCACGGCAACCGCGGGACCGGGCTGTGGGCGGACACCAACAACAACGACTTCCTCATCGAGGGCAACCTGATCGAGGACAACGACGGCGCCGCGCTGATCTACGAGATCAGCTACAACGCGGTCATCCGCAAGAACACGATCCGGCGCAACAACTGGGTCGAGGGCCGCGCCTACGCGGCCTCCGGCGACACCTTCCCCTTCGCGACCGTCTACCTCTCCGAGTCCGGCGGCGAACCGCGCGTGCGGGCCCGCACGGACCGCATCGACGTCTCCGGCAACGTCCTGGAGAACAACTGGTCCGGCATCACCCTGTGGGAGAACGCCGACCGGTTCTGCAACAGCCCGGCCAACACCTCGTCCGGCGACTGCACGCTGCTGGTGAAGGACATCCGTCGCTGCGCGCAGCCGGCGATCGCCGGCCCGCCGCTGTACTCCGACTGCCGGTGGAAGACCCAGCGGGTGGACGTCCACGGCAACCGCTTCGTGCTCGACGGGTCCGTCCCCGCGTGCGCGGGCAAGTGCGCCCGGATGGGGGTGCTCTCCAACTACGGCACCTATCCGGACTGGTCGCCGTACCAGGGCGAGCGGGTCGCCCGGGCGATCACCCACGACCAGCACAACAGCTGGCACGACAACGTCTACGTCGGCCCGTGGACCTTCGTCGTCCACGACGCGAGCCGCGCGGTCGGCTTCAAGCAGTGGCGCGACGCCCCCTACCGGCAGGACGCGGGCAGCACCCTGCGCGCGAAGGACGGTGACTGAGATGACGTCCGCGAACACCGGCACGGACCGCACGCCGAAGATCGTCGGGGCGGTCTGGGGCCTGCTCGTCCTCAACACCCTCGGCTCCGCCGGGGCCGTGACCATCGTCCCGCTGCCGCGCTCGCTCATCCAGATGGTCACCATGGGCTCGCTGGCCGCCGCGTTCGCGCTGGCGCTCCTGGCCAACCCCCGGGTGCGCCTGCGGGCCAGTTCCTACGTGTTCCTGCTGACCCTGCTGCTGGTGCCGAGCCTGATCTCCAGCGTGGACCAGGGGGCCGGGTTCGGCGCGCTGTTCCGCTGCGGCCGGCTGGCCCTGTTCGTCGCCACGCTGTGGCTGCTCAGCCGCTGGTGGGACGGCGGCACGACGTTCGTGCGGCACCACATCCGGATGTACTTCGCGGTGCTCGGGTCGGTCGCGGCCGGCCTGGTCGTCTCACCCGGCGCCGCCCTGCCCGACCTGTACGGCGGGCGGCTGGTCGGCGCGCTGTGGCCGCTCACCCCGCCGCAGATCGGACAGTACGCCGCCGTCATCACGGGGCTGACCGTGCTGCTGCTCCTGGGCCGCCGCACCGACGGCAGGAGCGCCGCCGTGGTCGTCGTGCCCTCCCTCGGCCTGCTCGCGCTGACCCACACCCGCACGGCCACGCTCGGCCTGATCGTCGCGCTGGTGCTGGCGATCACCTCGCTCGTGCTGACCAGCGCCGCCGCCCGCCGGGTCTTCTCCTGGGGCGTGCTGTGCTCGGCGGTGGCGGCGGTGGGGTTCAGCTCCGCGCTCCAGGCGTGGTTCCTGCGCGGGCAGAGCCAGGAGAACTTCGCCAGCCTCACCGGCCGGGCCAAGGTCTGGCACGCCCTGCTGGCGGCGCCCCGGACGACGTCCCAGCACCTGTTCGGCACCGGTCTGGGCGACAAGTCGTTCGGCGGGCTCCCCATCGACAACAGCTGGCTGGCCGTCTACAACGAGCAGGGCGTGACCGGCATCGCCCTGGTGGCGGCGATCGTCGTCGTGCTGGGCGGCGTCGCCCTGCTGCGGCCGCCGTCGCTGTCGAGGGCCTGCGCGATCTTCCTGATCAGCTACTGCGCGATCGCGTCGTACACCGAGGCCGGGCTGGGCGACGCCTCGCCGTATCTGCTGCACCTGGCCGTGGCCGCCTCGCTGCTGGCGGTCCCCGCCGAGGCCGAGGCCGCTGCGGCGGCGCCCGAACCCCCTCGACGACACGTCCCGCGATGGGCCCGGACAACGGAGGTGACCTGAGCGTGGACGCCCTTCACGTGCTGGTGGTGCACAACCGCTACGGCTCGGCCCAGCCGAGCGGCGAGAACAAGGTCGTCGACCAGGAGGTCGCGCTGCTGCGCGCGGCCGGCCACCGGGTCGACGTGTTCGAGCGGCGCAGCGACGACATCGCCGCCCGGTCGCTGCCGGGCAAGGTCGCGGTGCCGCTGCTGGTGCCGTGGAACCCGGCGGTCCGCTCGGAGCTGGCCGCGAAGCTGCGCGCCGAGCGGCCGGACGTGGTGCACGTCCACAACGTCTTCCCGCTGCTGTCGCCGGCGGTGCTGGCGGCGTGCGCCGACGTCGGCGTGCCCGTCGTGGCCACCCTGCACAACTACACGCAGGTCTGTCCGCCCGGCACCCTCCAGCGGGACGGCCGGCCGTGCGCCGAGTGCGTGGGGTCCTCGCCGCTGCCCGCCGTGCGGCACGGCTGCTACCGGGGCTCCCGGCTTGCGACGGTGCCGCTCGCCGTCGGCCTGGCCGTCAACCGGCGGCGGTGGTGGTCGGGCGTGGAGCGGTTCTTCTGCATCTCCGCGGCACAGCGCGACGTCCTGGCCGGGGCCGGGATGCCGGCCGGGCGGCTCGCGGTCAAGCACAACTTCGTGCCCGAACCGGGCGTGCGGCGCACCGGCCCCGGCGAGCACGTGCTGTTCCTGGGCCGGCTCGCGGAGGCCAAGGGCGTACGGCTGCTGATGGCCGCGTGGGACGAACTCGCCGCGGGCGGCGGGCCGGGCGTGCCGCTGGTGATCGCCGGCACCGGGCCGCTGGAGCCGGAGGTGACCGCCTGGGCGGCGGGCCGTGACGACGTGCGCTACGTCGGCCTGTACGACACGGCGCGGTGCCGCGAGGCGATCGCGCGGGCCACGGCCGTGGTGGCGCCCTCGACGTGGCTGGAGGCGTTCGGCCTGGTGGTCGTGGAGGCGATGGCGGCCGGGGTCCCGGTCGTCGCCGCCGGTCACGGCGCGTTCGTCGAACTCGTCGAGGACGGGGTGACCGGGCTGCTGCACCGGCCGGGCGACACCGCCTCGCTGGCGGCCGCGCTGGGCCGGATCACCGCCGATCCGGCGCTCGACCGGGAGATGGGACGGGCGGCCCGGCGCCGATACGAGCAGGGCTTCAGTCCGGCCGTCGGGCTGGAGCGCCTGGAGGAGGGGTACCGCTCCGCGATCGCGGGTCGGTCAGTACCGGCTCACGGCGGGGACACCCGGGTGAGCAGGGGGGATGGGGACAGCACATGACACGATGCCGACTGTGCGGCTCGGAGGCGATGGCGAGCGTCGTCGACCTCGGGGCGACGCCGCCGTGCGAGAGCTTTCTCGCCGCGGACCGACTGGACGATCCCGAGCCGGCCTACCCGCTGCACCTGCGGGTCTGCACCGACTGCTGGCTCGCGCAGATCCCGCCGCTGATCTCGCCGCGGGAGACGTTCGAGGAGTACGCGTACTTCTCCTCCTTCTCGACCTCGTGGGTGGAGCACGCGCGCACGTTCGTCGCCGACGCCGTGGAGAAGGCGGGCCTGGGGCCCGACGCGTTCGTCGTCGAGGTCGCGAGCAACGACGGCTATCTGCTGCGCCACGTGGTGGACCGCGGGATCCGCTGCCTGGGCGTGGAGCCCTCGGTGAACGTCGGCGCGGCGGCCCGGGAGGCGGGCGTGCCCACGCTCACGGCGTTCCTGGACCCGGACACCGGCGCCGCCGTGCGCGCCGAGCACGGCCCGGCGGACCTGGTCGTGGCCAACAACGTGTACGCGCACATCCCCGACGTGACCGGCTTCACGCGGGGGCTGCGGGCGCTGGTCGCCGACGACGGCTGGGTCTCCGTCGAGGTGCAGCACCTGCTGACCCTGATCGAGGAGAACCAGTACGACACGATCTACCACGAGCACTTCCAGTACTACACGGTCGCCTCCGCGATCCGGGCGCTGGACAGCGGCGGACTCGCCCTGGTGGACGTCGAGCTGCTGCCCACGCACGGCGGCTCCATCCGGCTGTGGGCCCGGCCGGCCGAGGCGGCCGGCGAGCCCACCGCGCGGGTGGCCGACGTGCTGGCCCGCGAGAAGGCCGCGGGGCTCCAGGAGCTGTCCGGATACGCCGAGTTCTCGGCCCGGGTCGCCAAGGTGCGCCGGGACCTGCTGAAGTTCCTCGTCGAGGCGGCCGAGCGCGGCGAGACGGTCGTCGGCTACGGCGCCCCCGGCAAGGGCAACACCCTGCTCAACCACTGCGGCATCCGGCCCGACCTGCTCGCGTACACCGTGGACCGCAACCCCTACAAGCACGGCAGGTTCACGCCCGGCACCCGCATCCCGGTCCTGGCGCCCGAGCAGATCGCCGCGGACAAGCCGGACTACGTCCTCGTCCTGCCGTGGAACCTGCGCACCGAACTGGTCGAGCAGCTGTCCTACGTGCACGAGTGGGGCGGCCGGCTGGTCTTTCCCATCCCGGAACTGAGCATTGTCGAGGTCAAGCGATGAAGGTCGTCCTGTTCTGCGGCGGTTACGGGATGCGGATGCGCAGCGGCTCCGCCGACGACGTCCCCAAGCCGATGGCGATGGTCGGCCCCCGGCCGCTGATCTGGCACGTCATGCGCTACTACGCCTACTTCGGGCACACGGAGTTCATCCTGTGCCTGGGCTACGGGGCCCACCACATCAAGAACTTCTTCCTCAACTACGAGGAGACGACGTCCAACGACTTCGTGCTGCGCGGCGGACGGACCGAGCTGCTGTCCACCGACATCTCGGACTGGACGATCACGTTCGCGCAGACCGGCATCGAGTCGCCGATCGGGGAACGGCTGCGCCGGGTGCGCGAACACCTGGACGGCGACGACATGTTCCTCGCCAACTACGCCGACGTCCTCACCGACGCCCCGCTGCCGCAGATGATCGACTCCTTCGCGCGGCGCGACGCCGGCGCGTCGATGATGGTGGTGCCGCCGCAGTCCTCGTTCCACTGCGTGGACCTGGGCGAGGACGGCCTGGTGGGCGGCATCACCGCGGTGAGCGAACTGCCCCTGTGGGAGAACGGCGGCTACTTCGTCCTGCGCCAGGAGGTCTTCGACCACATCCCGCAGGGCGGCGACCTGGTCGCCGACGGGTGCGCACAGCTCGCCAAGCGCGGGCGGCTGGTGGCGCACCAGCACCGCGGGTTCTGGAAGCCGACCGACACCGTCAAGGAACGGGCCGCGCTCGACGAGGCGTACGCGCGGGGTGACCGGCCGTGGGCCGTGTGGGAACGCGACGGCGCCCCGGCGCCCGCCGCGGCGAGGACCGCGTGATACGTCTCGGGGCCGGGCGCCCCGACCGGATCGTCGCCGTGGGCGCGCACTGCGACGACATCGCCATCGGCGCCGGCGGCACGCTGCTGACGCTGTGCCGGGCCCGGCCGGGCGTCCGCGTCGACGCGCTGGTGCTCTCCGGCGGCGGAACCGAGCGCGAGCAGGAGGAGCAGGCCGCGCTCGCCGCGTTCTGCCCCGGCGCCGACCTGCGGCTGACCGTGCACAAGCTGCCCGACGGCCGGCTGCCCGTGCACTGGGACGAGGCCAAGGCCGCCGTCGAGGAGCTGCGCGGCCGGACCGAGCCGGACCTGATCCTCGCCCCGCGCACCGACGACGCGCACCAGGACCACCGCGGCCTGGCACGGCTCGTCCCCACCGCGTTCCGCGACCACCTCGTGCTCGGCTACGAGATCGTCAAGTGGGACGGCGACCTCGGGCGCCCCACGGCCTACCAGCCGCTCCCGGACGAGGTCGCCGAACAGAAGGTGCGGCTGTTGCAGGAGCACTACCCCTCGCAGCGGCACCGGCCCTGGTACGACCGGGAGGCCTTCCTCGGGCTGGCCCGGATCCGCGGCATCGAATGCCACGCGCGCTACGCCGAGGCGTTCGCCGTCACCAAACTCACTCTCGATCTGGGGGAATGACCTGTGCGCGTACTGCTGACGGGACACCAGGGCTACCTGGGCACCGTGATGGCCCCCGTGCTCGCCGCCGCGGGACACGAGGTCGTCGGTCTCGACGCCGGCCTGTTCGCCGACTGCGTCCTGGGCCCGGAGCCCGCCGACCCCGAGGGCCACCGGGTGGACCTGCGGGACGTCACGGCCGAGCACGTGGCCGGGGTGGACGCCGTGATCCACCTGGCCGCGCTCTCCAACGACCCGCTGGGATCGCTGGCGCCGGAGCTGACCTACGACATCAACCACCGGGCGTCGGTGCGGCTGGCCCGGCTGGCCCGCGACGCCGGGGTGCGGCGCTTCCTGTACGCGTCGACCTGCTCGGTGTACGGCGCCGCCGGCGGCGACGAACTCGTCGCCGAGGACGCCCCGTTGCGCCCCGTGACCCCGTACGCGGAGTCCAAGGTGCGGGTGGAGGACGACGTGCACGCCCTCGCCGACGGCGACTTCAGCCCGGTCTACATGCGCAACGCCACCGCCTTCGGGTACTCGCCCCGGCTGCGCGCCGACATCGTGCTCAACAACCTGGTGGGGCACGCCCTGCTGTCCGGCGAGGTCCTCGTCCTCTCCGACGGCACGCCCTGGCGCCCGCTCGTGCACGCCGCCGACATCGCGCGCGCCTTCGCGGCCGCGCTGACCGCGCCCCGCGAGGCGGTGCACGACCGGGCGTTCAACATCGGCAGCGAGGTCAACAACGTCACCGTCGCCGAGATCGCCGGACAGGTCGCCGAGGCGGTGCCCGGCTCCGAGGTGGTGATCACCGGGGAGAACGGGGCCGATCCGCGGTCCTACCGGGTGGACTTCTCGCGGTTCCGCGCAGCCGTCCCCGGCTTCGACTGCGAGTGGACGGTCAAGCGCGGCGCGCTCGAACTCGCCGACGCCTACCGCACCCACGGGCTGACCCGGGAGGCCTTCGAGCAGCGCTTCACCAGGCTGGCCGTGCTGCGCGCGGCGTCCGAGGCCGGCTCGGTCGACGACACCCTGCGGTGGCGCCGATGACCGCGCCCGGCGACGACATGCACGCGCTGGTGCGGCGGATGTACCCGCTGTGCCGCAGCATCACCGGCGACGGTGTGCGCGCCACCCTGGACATCGTCGGCGAGTACCTCCCGCTGACGGTGCACGAGGTGCCGACCGGGACCCGGGTCCTCGACTGGACGGTGCCGCAGGAGTGGAACATCCGGGACGCCTACATCGCCGGCGCCGACGGGAAGCGCGTCGTCGACTTCGCCGCGTCCAGCCTGCACGTGCTCGGCTACAGCGTGCCGGTGTCGGCGCGGATGCCGCTCGCCGAACTGCGCGAGCACCTGCACACCCTGCCGGAGCACCCGTCCTGGGTGCCCTACCGCACCAGCTACTACCAGCCGCAGTGGGGGTTCTGTCTGTCCCAGGAGACCCTGGACGCGATGCCGGACGGCGAGTACGAGGTGTGCGTCGACTCCACGCTCGCCGACGGCCACCTCACCTACGCCGAGCACGTGGTCCCCGGCGAGGTCAGCGACGAGGTGATCGTCTCCTGCCACGTCTGCCACCCGTCGCTGGCCAACGACAACCTGGCCGGCGTCGCGGTGGCGGTGTTCCTCGCACGGGCGCTGGCCGAGCACAGACCGCACTACACCTACCGGTTCATCTTCGCGCCCGGCACCATCGGCGCGATCACCTGGCTGGCCCGCAACGCGGAGCGGGTGCAGCGGGTCAGGCACGGCCTCGTGCTGGCCTGCGCCGGCGACCGGGGACGTCTGACGTACAAGCAGAGCAGACGCGGCGACGCGGAGATCGACCGGGTGCTGCGCCATGTGCTGGCCTCCTCCGAACGCCCCCACGACATCAAGGAGTTCACCCCCTACGGCTACGACGAGCGGCAGTACTGCTCCCCCGGGTTCGACCTCGGCGTGGGCTCGCTCAGCCGGACCCCTTACGCCGGCTACCCCGAGTACCACACCTCGGCCGACGACCCGGACTTCGTCTCGCCCGAGGCGATGGCGGACACCCTGGCCGTGTGCCGCGAGGCGTTCGCCGTCCTCGACCGCAACCGCAGGTACGTCAACCTCAGCCCCTACGGCGAACCGCAGCTGGGCCGGCGCGGGCTCTACGACTCGCTCGGCGGCCGCAGCGACGCCAAAGAGGCCCAGCTGGCCATGCTGTGGGTGCTCAGCCTCTCCGACGGCGAGCACACGCTGCTGGACGTCGCCGAACGGTCCGGGCTGCCGTTCGACGCCGTCGCCGCCGCGGCCGACGCGCTGCGCGACGCCGAGCTGATCAAGGCGTGAAGCCGGTGACCGCCGAGGGGGAGAATCCGCGGCCGGCGGCGGCGCCGGCCGGATCCGCCAAGCGCGCCCTCCTCGGCCGGCTGTCCTGGGGCCTCGCCGACCAGGCCGCTTCCAGCATGTCCAACTTCGCGGTGGGCATCTACGTGGCCCGCTCGCTGGGGGTGACCGCGTTCGGCGTGTTCAGCCTGGCCTGGGTGACCTACGGCGTGGTGCTGAACGTCTCCCGCGGGCTGGCCACCGACCCGCTCGTGGTGCGCTTCAGCGGACCGCCGGACGCGTCCTGGCGGGGCGCGGTGGCCCGATCGACGGGCACCGCGCTCGGCGTCGGCACCGGCCTCGGCGCGGCCTGCCTGGTGATCGGCCTCGCGCTGGGCGGCCGGGTGGGGCCCGCCTTCGCCTGCCTCGGCGTCATGCTGCCGGGGCTGCTGCTCCAGGACGCCTGGCGGTTCTCGTTCTTCGCCGCGGGCGCCGGCCGCAAGGCGTTCCTCAATGATCTCGTGTGGGGCGTCGCCCTCGTCCCGGCCATGGTCGTCGCGGCCCGCGTGGGCAGCGTGGCCGCCTTCGTGCTCGCCTGGGGCGCGTCCGCCGCGGCGGCCGCCGCCTACGGCTGCGTCCAGTCCGGCATCCGGCCCCGGCCCGGGGGGGCGCGCGGCTGGCTGCGCGAGCAACGCGACCTCGGGTACCGCTACCTGGTCGAGAACGTCAGCCTCAGCGGCGCGAGCCAGCTGCGGGCCTACGGGCTCGGCGCGATCGTCGCGGTCGGCGCGGTCGGCGCGGTGCGCGGCGCCGAACTCCTGCTGGGCCCGTTCCTCGCCGTCCTGATGGGACTGTCGCTGGTCACCGTCCCGGAGGCGGCCCGGGTGCTGCGGCGGGCCCCGCACCGGCTCGGCACGTTCTGCCTCCTCCTCGGCGGCGGCCAGGCCGCCGGCGCACTGTGCTGGGGCGGGGCGCTGCTGCTGATGCCGGACCGGTTCGGCGCGGCCGTGCTCGGCGAGGTCTGGCATTCCGCCGCCCAGCTCGTCGTGCCCATCACCCTCGGCGTCGCGGGCGCGGGGCTCGGCACCGGCGCGGCCGCCGGGCTGCGCGCCCTCGGCGCGGCCCGGCGCAGTCTGCGCTCCCAGCTGTTCGCGTCCGCCTGCTACGTCGGCGGCGGGCTGGGCGGGGCGGCCCTGGCCGGCGCGGTCGGCTCGGCCTGGGGCGTCGCCGCCGCGACCGTCAGCGGCTCGGCCGTGTGGTGGCTGCAGCTGCGGTCCGCCCTGGGCGAGCGGCACCACCACCCCGTTCCCGAAGTGAGGACCACATGAGCGACCGTCCCAGGCTGAGCATCGGCCTGCCCGTGTACAACGGCGAGGAGTACCTGGCCGAGTCCTTCGACGCCCTGCTCGGCCAGAGCTACGAGGACTTCGAGCTGGTCGTCTCCGACAACGCCTCCACCGACGGCACCGAGGACATCTGCCGTCGGTACGCGGCGAAGGACTCCCGCATCCGGTACATCCGGCTGTCCCGCAACATCGGCGCCGCCCCCAACCACAACCACGTGTTCGCCGAATGCCGGGGCGAACTGTTCAAGTGGGCCTCGCACGACGACCTGTACGCCCGGGACCTGCTGCTGCGCTGCGTCGAGGCGCTGGACGAACGGCCCGACGTGATCCTCGCGCACAGCGGCCAGGCGGTCATCGACGGCGACGGCCGGGTGACGGTCCCCTACGAGTACACCCTCGCCACCGACTCGCCGCACGCGCCGGAACGCTTCCGCAGCCTGCTCTTCGAACCCGGCGGCGACGACTTCTACGGGGTGATGCGGGCCGACGTGCTGCGCCGGGTGAAGCCGCACGACAGCTACCACCACGCCGACCGCACGTTCGTCGCCGAGATCACCCTGCACGGCCCCTTCCACCAGGTGCCGGAGCTGCTGTACTTCCGCCGCGACCACCCCACCCGCGCCGAACGGGCGAACCCCTCCAAGCGCTCCCGCTGCGTCAACCTGGACCCGCGCCGGGCAGGCCTCCTGCACCCGACGCCCCGGCTGCTCGCCGAGTACGTGTGGGGCTTCGCCTCCGCGATCCGGCGGGCGCCGCTGTCGTCGGCCGACCGGCGCGCCTGCTACCGCCACCTGGCCGCATGGCTGACCAGCCGCTCCCGGCCGGGCGCCGGCGAACGGGTCGAGGACCGCGCCCCGGTCGTGCCCGAGGGACTCGCCGTGTCCGTGGACGCCCTCGTGCCCGGCCGCGAGGGGAGGCGGCCATGACACCGGCGGACGCCGCGCCGGTGCGCGTCGGGGTGTTCGGCCTGCTCGGCTCGGGCAACCTCGGCAACGACGGATCGCTGGAGGCCGTCCTCGGATACCTCCGCGCCGAGCACCCGGAGGCCGTCGTGGACGCGCTGTGCGGCGGACCGGAGGCCGTAACCGCCCGGTACGGCATCCCCGCGACGCGGCTGCACTGGTACCGCGGCGAGTACCGGACCGCCTCGCGGGCGGGCGCGGTCGCCGGCAAGGGCCTGGGCAAACTGGTCGACGTCCTGCGCACCGCCGCCTGGGTGCGCCGCCACGACGTGGTGATCGTGCCCGGCATGGGCGTCCTGGAGGCCACCCTTCCGCTGCGGCCCTGGGGCTTCCCCTACTCGCTGTTCCTGCTCTGCGCGAGCGGCAGGCTGTCGGGCGCCAGGGTCGCGCTGGTCGGCGTCGGCGCCGCCGAGATCGGCAACCGGGCGACCCGCACCCTGGTGCGCTGGTCGGCGCGGCTCGCCGCCTACCGGTCGTACCGCGACGCCCCGTCCCGCGACGCGCTGCGCGCGATGGGCGTGGACACCTCGCGCGACGAGGTCCATCCCGACCTCGCCTTCGCCCTGCCGGCGCCCCCGGCGACCGCGCCCGCCGAACCGCCCGGCCGGGTCTGCGTGGGCGTCATGGCCTTCCACGGCGGCGACGACGACCGCGCGCGGGCCGAGGAGATCCACCGGCGCTACCTCGACGGCACGATCCGCTTCGTGCGCGCGCTGGCCGAGGACGGCAGGCAGGTCCGGCTGCTCATCGGCGACGCCTGCGACGCGCCGGTGGCCGCCGCGATCCTCCACGCCGTGGACTCGCCCCTCGTCACCGCCCCCGAGACGGCGTCGCTCGCCGACCTGATGCGGGAGACGGCCGCCGCCGACGCCGTGGTGGCGACCCGCTACCACAACCTGATCTGCGCGCTGAAGGCCGGCACGCCGACGCTCGCCGTCAGCTACGCGGCGAAGAGCGACGCCCTCATGGCCGAGATGGGACAGGGCGCGTTCTGCCACCCGGCCCGCGAGGTCGACGCCGACCGGCTGCTGGAGCAGTTCCGGACGCTGGAGAAGAACGCGGCGGACGTCCGGCGGACCCTCGCCGAACGCAACCTGGTCGCCACCGAACGCCTGCACCACCAGTTCGCCGTCCTGACGGCGGCCCTGTTCCCGCCGCCCGACCCCGCCCAGCCCGCCCGGGAGAGCGCATGAAAGCCACCGAGGTCCCGGCCATCGCCGGCGCGTACCTGTTCGAGCCGACGCCGTACGCCGACGAACGCGGCTTCTTCAGCCGCACCTTCGACGCCGACGTCGTCCGCTCGGCGGGCCTCGACCCGCACGCCTTCGTCCAGGACAGCCTGTCCCGCTCGGTGAAGGGCGTGCTGCGCGGCCTGCATCTGCGCTCCGGTGCGGGAGAGGCCAAGCTGGTGCGGTGCTCCTACGGGCGGATCTTCGACGCCGTCGTGGACCTGCGCCCGGACTCGCCGACCTACCGCAACCTGGCCACCTTCGAGCTCTCCGACGAGACGCAGCTGACCCTGTACATCCCGGCGGGCTGCGCGCACGGCTTCCAGGCGCTGACCGACACCGCCGACGTCTCCTACCGGATCGACCGCCGGCACGACCCGGCCGAGGACGTGACGATCGCCTTCGACGACCCGGAGATCGCCGTGCCCTGGCCGCTGCCGGTCACCTCCACGTCCCGGCGGGACCGGGAGGCGCCGAGCCTCGCCGAGGTCCTGAAGCACCTGCACCAGAAAGTAGGTTGAGGCCAGCGTGGACACCACACACACCACGGTCGCCGCCGACCCGGGGGAACTGCGCCTGCCCCGGTCGCGGCAGGCCAACGAGCGGCTGCACGCCATGGTCCCCGGAGGCGCGCACACCTACGCCAAGGGCGACGACCAGTACCCGGAGAACCTGGCCCCGGTCATCAGCCACGGCCGCGGCGCCCACGTGTGGGACGTCGACGGGAACCGCTACATCGAGTACGGCTCGGGCCTGCGGTCGGTCAGCCTCGGCCACGCCCACCCGCGGGTGACGGAGGCGGTACGCCGCGAAATCGACCGGGGCAGCAACTTCGTCCGGCCGTCCATCGTGGAGGTCGAGGCCGCCGAACGCTTCCTGGCCACGGTGCCGACCGCCGAGATGGTGAAGTTCGCCAAGAACGGCTCCGACGCCACCACCGCCGCGGTCCGCCTCGCCCGCGCCGCCACCGGACGTCCCCGCGTGGCCCTCTGCGCCGACCACCCCTTCTTCTCCACCGACGACTGGTTCATCGGCACCACCCCGATGGACGCCGGCATCCCGACGGCCACCACCGACCTGAACCTCTCGTTCCCCTACGGGGACCTGGCCGCCGCGGAGGAACTGCTCACCCGTCACCCGGGCGAGGTCGCCTGCCTGATCCTCGAACCCGCCACCCACACCGAGCCGCCCCCCGGCTACCTCGCCGGTCTGCGCGACCTGGCCGACCGGCACGGCTGCGTCCTGATCTTCGACGAGATGATCACCGGCCTGCGCTGGTCCGAGGCGGGCGCCCAGGGCCTGTACGGCGTCGTCCCCGACCTCTCCACCTTCGGCAAGGCTCTGGGCAACGGCTTCGCCGTCTCCGCGCTCGCCGGACGCCGCGACCTGATGGAGCGGGGCGGACTGCGCCACCCCGGCGAGCGGGTGTTCCTGCTGTCCACCACCCATGGCGCGGAGACGCACTCCCTGGCCGCGTCGATGGCGGTGCTGACCACCTACGCCGAGGAGGGCGTCACCGCACGGCTGCACGCCCTCGGCGAACGGCTGGCCGCGGGTGTCCGCGAGGCCGCGTCCGCCATGGGCGTCGGCGACCACGTCGTGGTCCGGGGCCGGGCCAGCAACCTGGTCTTCGCCACCCTCGACGAGAACCTGCGGCCGTCCCAGGAGTACCGCACCCTGTTCCTGCGCCGGCTGCTTGCGGGCGGCGTGCTCGCCCCGTCGTTCGTGGTGAGCAGCGCGCTCACGGACGCCGACATCGACCGGACCGTCGACGCGGTGGCCCAGGCGTGCGCGGTCTACCGCAAGGCGCTGGACACCGCCGACCCCACCCCCTGGCTGGGCGGCCGCCCGGTGAAACCGGTCTTCCGCCGCACAGCGTGAAAAACCGCACCGCCGCCCCGGCACGAGCGGGGGCGGCGCCCGGCAGCCGCCCTCGCGGCCAGGGAGTCAGCGAGACGGTCCGCCGCCGCGTCCGCCGTACGCCGTGCCGTCCGCCGTGCCGCCGTGCCGGCTCGCGTCCGGGCTGCCGTCCAGGCTCATATCCGGCCTGCCGTCCGGCCCGCCGTCCGGTCGGCGGACCGCCCGGTCGATGAGCCATCCCGTCGCCGGCACCACCGCCAGCGCGGTGCAGAAGCCGCCCAGGGCGTCGGTCGGGTAGTGCGCGCCCAGAGCCACCTGCGCCCAGCCCATCGCGGCGCCGGCGACCAGTGCGAAGCCGAGCACGAGTGCCATGCCGGCCGTTCTGCCGAGGCCGAGCCGGCCGGTCGCGAGCAGTGCCACCGCCAGGGCGAGCGCGGTGGCGAACGCGGTGTGGCCGCTCGGGTAGGAAAGGTTGCCGTCGCCGTGGATGGTGCGCCCCACCAGGTGCTTGAGCAGCGTCGCGACCGCCACGCCCGCTCCGGCCCCGGCCACGGTCAGCACCGCCGCCCGAGGACGCCGCACCAGCAGACAGCCCGCGACGAGGGCCGTCACCAGCAGCACCGACCCCACGGGCTCCCCGAGGAAGTCCAGAGCCAGCGCGAGACGCCGCCACGGCGGACCCACGCCGTCCGCCTCCGGGCTGCTGAGCCGCCTGTCCACACCGCCGGGCTCGCTGCCGCCGGCGTACAGGATCCCGAGCAGGACGACGGACAGCCCGGCGAGACCCGCGACCGCCCCGAGCCACCCGCGCAGCACCGGAGGCAGCACCGGGTGCGCCGACCGGCCGGTCACCGGCCCACCCCATCCGGCCGGACGGAGCAAGCCGCGCACACACCCCGGCGGACCGGCATCCGCCGACGCCCACTCCCCACCCAAGACCCCCTGACGTCACGCCGCCCTTCGACGGCGCCCTCTCCTTCTCCAATGACCGAGAAGGCCGAAGGGTTCCCCGACCCGGGGAAAAGCCCGTGGAAGCGGAGGAGGGCACCCGCGAAGGACGAGCCCACGGGCGGTCACATCGAGGACGACCGCACGCGGACCCCCATCGTCATGCAAACGCACATGCCAGGCCAGGGAACCCAAGCCCCGGATCATGCCAAGCAACAAGAGACTTTCACCTTGCACCTGCGGCATCATGGACGGCGCACGCGCACTCACCGGATCGACGACACGGGCGTTGCTCGGCGTCGGGAGACAGCAGCCGCGTCCGTCAGGAAGAGAGAGGGAGCACCCGTGATGACCCGTTCCGCGCGCCGGAGCCGCCCGACCCGCCGGACCCTGCGGGCGGCCGGCACGTGCGTAGCGGCCCTGCTGGTCCTGAGCGCCTGCTCGTCGTCCGGCTCCGGCTCGGCCGGGAAGTCGGACGGCTCGGGTTCGGCCTCCGCCTCGGACGAGCTGTCCGGCACGATCACGGTCTTCGCCGCCGCCTCGCTGAAGGAGAGCTTCACGACGCTGGGCGAAAAGTTCGAGAAGGCCCACCCGGGCACGAAGGTCGCCTTCAGCTTCGGCGGCAGCGACACCCTCGCCGCGAGCATCACCGCCGGCGCCCCCGCCGACGTCTTCGCCTCGGCCAGCCCGAAGACCATGGCGATCGTGACGGACAGGGGCGGCGCGGAGGGCACGCCCGCCACCTTCGTGCGCAACCGGCTGGAGATCGCCACCCTGCCCGGCAATCCGGCCAGGATCACTTCCCTGAAGGACCTCACGAAGTCCTCGCTGAAGGTCGTGCTGTGCGACAGGACGGTGCCGTGCGGGGCCGCCGCCCGGAAGGCCCTGGACGCGAGCGGGCTCGAGCTCACTCCGGTCTCCTACGAAGAGGACGTCAAGTCGGCCCTGAACAAGGTGGTCCTGAAAGAGGCCGACGCCGCGGTGGTCTACAGGACCGACGTGAAGGCCGCGGGTGACAAGGTGGAGGGCGTGGACTTCCCCGAGTCGGCCCAGGCCGTCAACGCGTACCCGATCACCCTGCTCAAGGGCTCGGAGAACACCGGGACCGCCAAGGCGTTCATCGCGCTGGTGCGGTCCGCGGCCGGCCAGAAGGTCCTGACCGGCGCCGGGTTCCTCCGGCCGTGACCTCCCCGCCCCCGGACAAGGCCGGCGCCACGGACACCGTGACCGATGGCCCGCGCCGCCGCCGCGTCCGCAGATCCCCGGCGGGCCGCGGCCTCGGCGGCGGCGCCCCGCTGCCCCTGCTGCTGCCCGCGCTGATCGGGCTGGCGTTCCTGGTCCTCCCCCTCGTCGCCCTGCTGATCCGCGCCCCCTGGCGGAGCATGCCCGACCTGCTGACGAGCACCGAGGTGTGGCAGGCGCTCCAGCTGTCCCTGGTCTGCGCGACGGCGGCGACCGCGGTGAGCCTGGTGCTCGGGGTGCCGCTGGCCTGGCTGCTGGCACGGGTCGAGTTCCCGGGGCGCGGCCTTCTCCGGGCGCTGGTCACCCTTCCGCTGGTGCTGCCGCCGGTGGTCGGCGGCGTCGCCCTGCTGATGGCGCTCGGGCGCAACGGGGTCATGGGCCGGTGGCTGGACTCCTGGTTCGGGATCACGCTGCCGTTCACCACCGCCGGGGTCGTCGTCGCGGAAGCCTTCGTGGCGATGCCGTTCCTCGTCATCAGCGTCGAGGGCACCCTGCGCGCCGCCGACCCGCGCTACGAGGAGGCGGCCACGACGCTCGGCGCCTCGCGCTTCACCGCGTTCCGCCGCGTCACGCTGCCGCTCGTCGCCCCCGGCATCGCGGCCGGCGCGGTGCTGGCGTGGGCCCGGGCGCTCGGCGAGTTCGGCGCGACGATCACCTTCGCCGGCAACTTCCCCGGCCGTACCCAGACCATGCCGCTCGCCGTGTACCTGGCGTTGCAGAGCGACCCGGAGGCCGCGATCGCCCTCAGCCTGGTCCTGCTGGCCGTCTCGATCGCGGTGCTGGCCGGGCTGCGCGACCGATGGATGGCCGCCTCATGAGCGACACCGGGAAGACCGCACGCGCCGCGCGCCCCGCACCGGGACCGGCCGACGAGCCCGCCGCGGCCGGGGAGGGACTCGACGCCCGGCTGCTGGTCGAGCGCGGCTCCTTCCGCCTCGACGTGGCGCTGACCGCGGCGCCGGGTGACGTCGTCGCGCTCCTCGGCCCCAACGGCGCCGGCAAGACGACCGCGCTGCGCGCCCTCGCCGGTCTCGTCCCGCTCACCGGCGGCCACCTGCGCCTGGACGGGGCCGAGTTGCACCGCACGCGGCCGGAGTCCCGCCCGGTCGGCGTCGTCTTCCAGGACTACCTGCTCTTCCCCCACCTCACCGCGCTGGACAACGTGGCCTTCGGGCCGCGCTGCCACGGCGCGACCAAGGCGCAGGCACGCGCGCAGGCCGCGAGGTGGCTGGAGCGGATGGGCCTCGCGGGCCACGCCGGCAGCAAGCCACGCAAGCTCTCCGGGGGCCAGGCGCAGCGCGTCGCCCTCGCCCGGGCCCTGGCCACCCACCCGCGCCTGCTGCTCCTCGACGAGCCGCTCGCCGCCCTCGACGCCCGCACCCGCCTCGACGTCCGCGCGCAACTCCGGCACCATCTGGCCGAGTTCGAAGCGGTGGCCGTGCTCGTCACGCACGACCCGCTGGACGCGATGGTCCTGGCCGACCACCTCGTCGTCATCGAGGACGGCCGTATCGTCCAGCAGGGCGGCCCGGCCGACATCGCCCGCCACCCGCGCACCGACTACATCGCCCACCTCGTCGGCCTCAACCTCTACCAGGGCGAGGCACGGGGCCACACGGTCCACGTCGAGAGCGGCCCCGGTACCACGACCGGGATCGCCACCGGGACCGGGACGACCATCACGACCACCGAGGACCTCACCGGCCCGGTCTTCGTCGCCTTCCCGCCCAGCGCGGTCACCCTGCACCGGGACCGCCCCACCGGCTCCAGCGCACGCAACCTCTGGCGGTGCGAGATCGCCGGCCTGGACGCCCGCGGCGACCGGATCCGCGCCGACCTGACCGGCGAACTCCCCCTCGCCGCCGACCTCACGACGGTGGCGGCGGCCGAACTCGGCCTGCATCCCGGTGTCGCGGTCTGGGCGACGGTCAAGGCGGCCCAGACCCACGCGTACCCGGCCTGAGCGTCCGGGCGGAGGCGCGGGGTCCGCGGCCGCACCGGACCGCCGCCCGGGACGTGCGGTTCACGGGCGCGGCCCCGGAGCGGGCGGAGGCTCACGCCGGTGACGGGCTTGCGGCACGGCCGTGGACCTGGCGTACCAGCGGCCGTCGTGGGCTTCGACGCGGATGGGCGGCCCGAAGCACCCGGTGAGGTTCTCCGACGTGAGCACGGATTGCACGGGGCCGGAGACCAGTTCACGGCCTTCCTTCAGCAGGAAGGCGTGCGAGGTGGAGGGCGGCAGCTCCTCCGGATGATGGGTGACGGCCACCGTGGACAGGCCCGGCCTGCCGCTCGCCAGGCGGTGCAGTGCGTCCACCAGATCCTCCCGGGAGGGAAGGTCGAGGGCGTTGAACGGCTCGTCGAGCAGGAGCAGCGACGGGTCGGACATCAGGGCGCGCGACGAGGATCCTGGCGCGCTGCCCGCCCGAGCAGTCGCCGAACGCGCGCCCGGCGAGTTCCTTGCAGTCCAGCTCGGCCAGGAGAACCCGGGCCCGTTCCCGCGTCGTGGCGTCGTAGGCCCCCCACAACGGCTGCACGGTGCCGGTCGCGCCGGTGAGGACGACGGTGTGGGCGGTGGCCTCCGGGGGAACCTTCTGCGCGGCGTCGACGAAGCCGATGCGCGCGCAACTCCCGCACGTCCACCCGGCCGAGGCGGGACCCGAGGACGTCCACGGTTCCGGCCGTGGGATGGATCAGGGCTGCGGCCAGGCCCAGCATGGTGGTCTTGCCGGCCCCGTTCGGCCCGAGCAACGCCCAGTGCTCGCGCCGGTGGACCGTCCAGTCGACCGAGTCCAGGACCACTTTCTGGCCGGTCGTACGACGGTGAACGCTCACCCCCGACAGGGCGATGACGGGGGGCGACGACCCGCGCCGCCACCTGAACGAGGACCTGCTACGGCCGGTACCCGGACGCGCTGGCCGGCTCAGCGCTCCCATAGGTGAGGTGACGTCAGAAGCATGGGTCGCACGAAAACCCGCCGGTAGCAAAGTATTTCGTGTCACGAGGCTAGACACGAGCAACGTCCGTATCCGTTAATCCATCCCATGTATCACTCGAGAGGGTCGATCGAATCGAGACCGCGGCGGATGAGCCCGTGACACGCCATGCCCGCCGGGGCCGTACGCGGCACTGACGTTCGCCGGAACCAGATGATCATCACCCTCTCGACTCTTTGCCCGACACTTCGACCATTGTTCGAGATGACGAACGGATCGTCGATCGGACGACCCCGAGGCCGAGGTGGGGCGCAACAACAGTCCGGAGCCTCCGACGGGGCCGGCCGGAACCGCTCACCCAAGGAATGAGACCCCCCATGCGCAGACGTGGATTCAGCCGCAGGCCCGTGTTCGTGGCGCTCGCGGCCCTCGTGGCTTCGGCGGCCACGATCGTTTCCCACCCGGCTCAGGCGGCCACCAGCGGCGCCTTGCGCGGCGCCGGGTCCGGCCGGTGCCTCGATGTGTCGGGCGCCAGCCAGACCGACGGCACGAACGTGCAGATCTGGGACTGCTACGGCGGTACCAACCAGCAGTGGACGCTGACGGACGCCAACCAGCTGACCGTGTTCGGAAACAAGTGCCTGGACGTCCCCGGTCACGCCACCACGGCCGGCACCCGGCCGGTGATCTGGTCCTGCAACGGCGGTACGAACCAGCAGTGGCGGGTGAACCCCGACGGCACGGTCGTCGCCGTGGAGTCCGGGCTGTGCCTGGACGTCAGCGGCGGCGCCACGGCCAACGGCACGGCGGTGCGGCTGTGGAACTGCACCGGCGGCGCCGGCCAGAAGTGGTCCGGCCTGTCCGGGGCGTCCAACTCGTGTGCCCTGCCGTCGGCATACCAGTGGACGTCGACCAACGCGCTGACGCAGCCGGCGAACGGGTGGGCCTCGCTCAAGGACTTCACCACCGTGACGTACAACGGCAAGCACCTGGTCTACGCGACGTACTCCGACGGCAACTGGCACTCGATGGGCTTCACCCCCTTCACGAACTGGTCGGACATGGGCTCGGCCGGCCAGACCGCGATGAGCCAGTCGGCGGTGGCGCCCAAACTGTTCTACTTCGCGCGCAAGAACATCTGGGTCCTGGCCTCCAACGGGTGGGGCACGGCCTGGCCGTTCGTCTACCGCACGTCGAGCGATCCCACCAACCCCAACAGCTGGTCCGCGGCGCAGCCGCTGTTCACCGGCAGCCTCCCCGTCGGCGCGCCGATCGATCCGACCCTGATCGCCGACGACCAGAACATGTACCTCTTCTTCGCCAACGACAAGGGCGGCATCTTCAAGTCGACCATGCCGGTCGGCAACTTCCCGAGCAGCTTCGGCTCGTCGTACACGACGGTCATGAGCGACACGGAGAAGAACCTGTTCGAGGCGCCGGAGGTCTACAAGGTCCAGGGGCAGAACCAGTACCTCATGATCGTCGAGGCTCGCGGCGCGAGGGAGGACCGCTTCTTCCGTTCGTTCACGGCCACCAGCCTGAACGGCCCCTGGACCCCGCAGGCCGCCACCGAGAGCAGCCCCTTCGCGGGCAAGGCCAACAGCGGCGCCACCTGGACCAACAGCATCAGCCACGGTGACCTGGTCCGCAACAACCCCGACGAGACCATGACCGTCGACCCCTGCAACCTTCAGTTCCTCTACCAGGGCCTGTCCCCCGACGTCCCGCAGGGCACCGACTACGTGAAGCTGCCGTACCGGCCGGGCCTGCTCACCCTGAAGCGCTGACCCGCTTCACCTGGTCACCCGCTCGCGACCGGGCGCCCGAGGCCCGCACAGCGCCTTCCGCCGTGCGGGCCGGGAGGGAACTCCCCCGCCCGGGTGTCCGGGGTCAGGTCAGGACGGGTCGCCGTACTGCAGGCCGCGTCCGTTGGTGCCGACGTAGACCCGGCCGTAGGTGTCGGGGTCGCCGGTGATGACGCCGACGCCGCCGATGGCGCCCCACTGGTGGGCCTGGTCGTTGACGCGGAGCCAGGTGGCGCCCTGGTCGGTTGAGCGGAAGACCCCGCTGACGTCCTTGACGGACCCGATCAGGTACAGCGCCTGGTAGTCGGCGCCCGGCTTGGCCTTGCCGAAGCCCAGGGCGGAGGCGGACTGCACCGTCTTGAGCGTGGTGAAGGTGCGGCCGCCGTCGGTGGAGTGCAGCAGCCCCTTGCCGGAACCGGCGATCCACAGGTCTCCGGCGATGCCGGGGACCGCCGTGAGCCGGCCGGAGGGCAGGCCGGTGGCGCGAGCGGTGAAGGTCGCGCCGCCGTCGGTGCTGGCGTGGAGCGTGCCGCCGGACAGGGAATAGAACGTCCTGGCCGAGGAGCGGTCGGCGACGACTGCGTCGTCAGTGCCCAGGCCGCCGACCCTCGACCAGGTGGACCCCTTGTCGGTCGAGCGGTAGGGGGCCTGGCCGGCCTGCGTCCAGACGATGGTGGAGCCGTCCGCCGCGAGCGCGACACGGCCGTCCTGGGCACTGGCGACCGGCTCAGCCCTGAAGCCGTTCCAGGTGCTGCCGCCGTCGGTGGAGTAGGCGCCGTCCTGAGCGCCGCCCCGGCCGACGCGGACCATGACGGAGGGCTTGGACTGGGCGAAGTCGATGTCGGTGCTGTTGGTCATCATCGGGTTCTGCAACCGCCCGGAGGGCACCGTGGTCAGGGAGTCGTGCCGGAAGCCGCCCTGGTCGCCCATGGACGTGATGACGCTGGCGCCGCCGGGCGGGGCGATCGCGTCCAGCAGCGCCGTCTCCTCCAGTCCCCGGGCGCCCATGCTCCAGTGGCTGGTACCGCCGGTGTCGGACGCGGCCGCGTCCGTGCTGCGCAGGATGCCGTTGCCGGTGCCGTACAGCACATGCCCGGAGTCGAAGGGATCGATGGCCAGGGCGGTCATCCAGTGCCCGGTGTGGGTGCCGACGTAAGGAGCGGCGGAGGCGTCGCGCACCGACCTGTCGGCCAGCGCCTTCCAGGTCGTGCCGCCGTCGGTGCTGCGGTACAGCTCGTCCTGGGGATACCAGCGGCCGAGGGTGGTGACCATGACCGTGGACGGCTTTCGCGGGTCGACGGCCAGACCGGAGAAGCCGTAACTGCCGCTGGACGGCGAGATGTTCTTCCACGCGCCGCCGGCCGGCGTGTACTTCCACACCGAGCCCCCCGTCACGCCGTTGGGCCCGAGGTTGTCGGTGTACGTCAGGTACAGCGAGCCGTCACCGGAGAGGACGCCGTGCTGCGGCAGCCGGCCGGTGGGCTGCCCGGCGACGGCCTGCCAGCTGCCGCCGCCGTCGGTGGAGCGGTACAGGGAGGTGGACCTGTCGCCGACACCGACGTAGACCGTCTTGCTGCCGGCCGGGCCGAACGTCACGAAGGAGATTCCCCCGCCGCTGCTCGCGCCGTCCTTGACCGGGAACGAGGAGACCTGACTCCATGTCACGCCGAAGTCGGTGCTGCGCCACAGGCCGTTCCTGCGGGTGCCCAGCAGCAGGGTGCCGTGGTTCGCCGGGTCGACCACGAGCCGCTCGCCCGCCCCGCGGCCGTCCTCGTTGCCTCCCACCTTGAACGGCAGATCGGTGCGCTGGAAGGTACGGCCCCGGTCGGTGGAGCGCAGGATCGCCCCGTTGCCGGCCCAGTCGTTCGTGTAGGTGCCTGCCCCGAGGTACAGCCGGCCGGGGTCGACGGGGTCGGTGGCCACCGAGTCGATGCCCAGCAGGTTCCAGTCCTTCTCGCCGATCCAGTCGGTGAGCGGGATCCACTCCTCGGCCCCGGTGTCCCAGCGGTAGGCGCCGCCCATGTCGGTGCGCGCGTACAGCAGGCCCTTCTCCTTCGGGTTGAACACCAGACCGGTGACGTAACCGCCGCCCACCACCTGGGCGTTCTTCCACCTGTACGGTCCCGTCGCGGCCGTCGTCCGCGCGCCGCCGGTACCGGCCGCCCCGTCCTCGTCCGCCTTCACCAGCTTCCACTGCTGGTTGGCGGTGCCCCGGCTCGGATACTGGATGAGCCCCGCGCCCTGGGCCGTGGAACCCCCGGAGACGTCCAGGACCAGACCGCTCCTGCGGGAGGTGAGGGTGACGGCGTCGGAACCGCTCACCTCGCTGATCTTCCACTCCTGCGAGGGGGCGGAACTGTCGGTCTGCTGCTCGGCGGCGGCCCCCTGAGCGGTCGAGTCGCCCGCTATGCCGAGCACCTTGCCGCTGTTGCGGTTCACCAGCTCGTAGTAGCCGTCACCGGCCGACCTCAGCTTCCACTGCTGGTTGGCGGTGTTCTGGTCGGTCCACTGCTGGATCCGGGTGCCGTCGGCGGTGGAGAAGCTGCTGACGTCCATCACCTTGCCACTGCGCACGGAGACCAGCCGGTAATAGGCGCCGCCGTCGACCGTCGCGGCCTGCGAGTCCTCCTGCGCGAACAGGAGATACGGCACGAGGACGGCGGGCACACCGAGCACCAGGCCGGTGGCGGTCCAGCGGCGGCGGTGACGCCCGCGGCGCCCGTCGTTCGTGGGGTGGTTCATGGGGCGGCGTTCTCCTTGCATGCTGTTCACGGGGAAATCCGGATCCCTGCCGCCGAACCGGCCGGATCCGCTTCCTTGTGGTCACAGGCCACGCAAAGGGTTGCCATGATCTTGAACCTCTTTCCGGGCCGCCCCGTGATGCGGCGGGAAGACGGCCAGTGCGCGAGGTGTCCAACACCTGGAGGGGTAACCGGCGTCCGGCGTCGACGGCGATGCCCCTGGCCAGGGGCCGAGGACCGAGCCGGCATCCTGACCGCCTCGCTCACCGACCGATCCATGGAACGCGGGGCCGAACCCACTGTTCAGAGACGGAAGGTGACGGGGCGTATGGAAACCTGCGGCACTCGGGGGCCGAGCGCCCGCTCTGCACCGGCCCGTCTCCGCAGGCGCCCCCCACCCCGCGAACCGGCGGGGGGACACAGCCTCTCGGATGGCGACGTTGCGCCTACCAGCAGGCACGCATGATCGTGTCAGGCAGTCGCCCCCGCCGTTCGCCCTCCTGAAAAATCGCCGATGCCGCGATCAGGAAAGCGCGGCGGAACTCCGGGTCCGGCCCGGGGTTTTCCGCCTTCCCGACCTACATCCGTCCACCGCGACCCGAAGAGGCAGGGGCTCCGCTCACCGCCGACGCCGTCCCGCTCCCGGACAGCCGAGCACGTCGCCGCGCGGACGTCGGCAGCCCGCCGACGTCACCGGCGGAGTCCCGGCGTTGCCTCCGAGCGGACTCGCCGGGGCCTCTCTCATCCCGCCCTGCCCCTCGGAGCCTCGTCGGTGCCGGTCCGCGCCTGTGCAGGTGAGTGCTCCTCCGCCTGTGCGGCCTGTGCCGTGGCGAGCGGGCCCAAGTGCTGGGCGGCGCTGTCCAGCAGTCCGAGGTCGGCTTTGGTGTGCGCGATGGCGGCGTCGATCAGGACGGCGACCAGCGGCTCGTCGGCGTGGGCGCGGCGCTGCCGGCCCAGGCCCGCGAGCTCGGACAGGTACGTCTGCCGCTGCGCCTCGATCAGGGTGGCCAGGGCCTGCGGACCCAGCGCGACAGCGCCGAGGAGCTTGAGGAACAGCTCGTCGCGGAAGCCGCCGACGCGCACCCAGGCGGTGGTCGCCCACGAGCGCAGCTCGGCCTCGCCCGCCTCGGTGAGCGTGTAGAGGTTCTTGTCGGGCCGGTCGGTCTGGGCGACCTGCGAGCGCGAGACATAGCCGTCACGGACCAGCCGTTCGAGGATCTGGTAGAGGTGACCGATGTTCAGGCCGCCCCACTGCGGGCCGACGGCCTCCTCGAACCGGGCCTTGAGTTCGTATCCGTGATTCGGTCGCCGGGTCAGCAGCGCGAGCACGGCGTGATGGAGCGGCATACATGTCCCTTCTACATTGTGACAACATACCCCTGAATTGTCGCAATGCAGGGACGGCGACGCAGGTGCCGCTGATGTATGAGGGCGAGGTTGCATCCATGGCTGTGAGCGTGGCGTTACGCGGGGTGAGCCGCCGGTATCCAGGGCTGACCGCCCTGGACGGGATCGACCTGGAGGTCGCGGCCGGCGAGGTGGTGATGCTGACCGGGCCGTCCGGCGCCGGCAAGTCCACCGTCCTGCACGTGACGGGCGGCATGGACCAGCCCGACGAGGGGCACGTCGAGATCGACGGCACACGACTGATACCCAGGGATCTGGACCGTCACCGGCGGCGTGTCGGCTTCGTCTTCCAGCGCTTCCACCTGCTGCCCGCGCTGACCGCGCTGGACAATGTGCTCGCCCCCGTCCTGCCGCGCAGAGTGGACTTCGACCGGCGTGCGCGCGGTATGGAGCTGCTCGAAGCCGTCGGCCTGGACCAGCGGGCCGACGCCCTGCCCTCGCAATTGTCGGGCGGCCAGCAGCAACGCGTCGCCGTGGCACGGGCGTTGATCAACCGGCCGGGACTGTTACTGGCCGACGAGCCCACGGGCAACCTGGACAGCGTCATCGGGCGGGAGATCATCGACCTGCTGATGTCGCTGCGCGAGCGGTACGGGATGACGATGCTGATCGCCACGCACGACGTCGAGGTCGCCGCGGGCGGCGACCGGGTGGTGCGGTTGCAGGACGGCAGGATCACCTCCGACCAGCGGATCACCCCGTCCGGCGACGTGCTGCACCGGCTGGGGGGCCTGCGCCCGTGATGGCGATGATTCTCGACCAGCTACGGCGGCGGCGCGGGCGCGCGCTGGCCCTGGCCGCCGGGATCCTGGTGGCGGCGACCAGCTTCACCCTGCTGACCGCGACCGTGAGCACGAGCCAGGCGGCCACCGTGGGCACGGTACGGAAGAACGCACGCTCCGCGTACGACGTCCTGGTACGGCCGCCCGACTCGCAGACGGACGTGGAGCGGCGCAGCGGTCTGGTCACGCCGAACTTCCTGTCCGGCACGTTCGGCGGCATCACCGTCGACCAGTACCGGCGCATCCGCGGCATGGCCGGGGTCGACGTGGCGGCGCCGGTCGCCAACATCGGCTACCTCATGGTGGCGAGCACCGTCACGGTGGACGTGTCCCGCTTCCTGGACGGCAAGGCGTCCCGGCAGATCCTGCGCATCCGCCCCACGCTCACCTCCGGACTGGGCAGCTACCGCACCTCGGACGAGTACGTCTACCTCACCCGCTCCCCCCTGACCTCGGCCTCGGAGTCGGACGGCCTCTTCGAGTCCGACACCCTGGAGACGGGTGCGGTCGACAAGAGCACTCGGCGGTACCGCATCAAGGGGAAGTACGACGTGTGCTTCTACTTCAACCGGGACAAGACCGAGCAGACCCAGTTCAACCTGGACCTGCCGCTGAAGCCGAACATCATCGCCGAGGACCTCAGGGACAGGTCGCCGTTCGACCCCGACCTGAGTTCGCACATGAACTGCCAGTCCGGGCAGGACAAGGCCACCATCGACATCCCGGTCAGCTACCCCGTGCTGCTCGCCGCCATCGACCCGGTGGCCGAGGACCGCCTGGTGGGCCTCGGCGACACCATCGCCTCGGGCCGGATGCTCACCGAGCAGGACAAGCCGTGGAGGGTGTCCGGCGCCAGGAGCGTCCACGGACAGCACGACCGCTACATCCCGGCGCTGCTCAGCGACACCCCGCTGACCACCGGCACCCTCGACGCCACCGTCGAGCGGCTCGACGTCGGCGACCCGGCCGGGCTGCCGTCGAAACTGGGCAACCCGACAGCCGCCGGCTTCGTCCGGAACCTGCACGGCACCACGGTGGGCCGAACCCGCGTCGACCTGGGCAAGGGCTACCGGAAGGCACTGACCGAGGACTCGGTCGACACCGGCAGCTACTGGACGGTCGGCCCGGTCACCTACCGCCGGACCTCCGACGGCGACCTCGCCGCGCAGTCGCAGCCCCCGCAGAAGCCCGGCCTGTGGATCACCAACTCCAACCGGCAGCCGTTCCCCAACGTCCCCGAGGAGAACCACCAGGGCACCCAGTACCGGAAGGTGACCAGTCACGCCGCCACGAACTGCATCGGACTGGGCACGTGCGACGGCGTCGACTCCGGACGTCTGCCCAATCCCTTCGTCCACCTGGTCGGCCGCTACGACACCGGCAGACTGCCCGGCTTCTCGCCCTTGTCCGACACCCCCCTGGAGACCTACCAGACGCCGCAGGTCACCGGCGCGGACAGCGCGACCCGAGCGAAACTCCACGACCGGCCCCTCCAGCCCGACCGCAACCTCGGCGGCTACGTCAGCCCGCCGCCCACCATGCTGACGACGATGGACTCCATCACCGCGCTCACCAAGAGCCGCCGGGTCCCGAGCCTCCAGGACAAGGCGCCGGTCAGCGCGATCAGGATCCGGGTGGCCGGAGTGACCGGCGTCGACACCGCCTCCCGGGCGCGGGTGAACGCGGTGGCCGGGAAGATCCGGGCCACCTACCCCCGGCTCCAGGTCGACGTCACCGTCGGCAGCTCGCCCGCGCCGCAGACGGTGGCACTCGGCGACACGGCACAGGTGACGGAGCGTTGGGTCGCCAAGGGCGTGGCACTGCGCATTCTCCGGGCGGTGGACACCAAGAGCGCGGTGCTCTTCGTGCTGGTCCTCGTCGTGTGCGCCCTCTTCATCGGCCAGGCCGCGCTGGCCTCGGTGCGCTCACGGCGCACGGAGATCGGCACGCTGCGCTGCCTGGGCTGGAGCGGTGGGGAAGTGCTCCGCCTGGTCCTCGCCGAACTGGCGCTGATCGGCCTCGCCGCGGGAACCGTGGGCACGGTGCTCGCGTACGTGCTGGGCCGGATGCTCGGCCAGCCCGAAGCCGGCGCCAAGTCACTCCTCGTACTCCCGGTGGCGCTCCTCCTGGCCACCGCGGCGGGCCTGATCCCCGCCTGGCTCGCCACCCGGCTGGGCCCGATGGAAGCCGTCCGGCCCCCGGTGACGGCGGCCCGCCGCGCGCACCCGGTGCGCTCGGTGGCCGGACTGGCCATGCTCAACCTGCTGCGGGTGCGGGGCCGCACGCTGCTGGGTGCGGCCGGGCTGGCACTGGGAGTGGCCGCCTTCACGGTGCTGCTCGCCCTGACACTGGCCTTCCGGGGCGAGGTGGCCGGGTCGCTGCTCGGCAGCGCCGTGGTGGCGCAGGCGCGCGAGGCGGACTACCTCAGCGTCGCCCTGTCCCTGCTGCTGGGCGCCGCCGGCGCCATCGACGTCCTGGTCATCTCGCAACACGAACGCGCCGCCGATCTCGCGGTGCTGCGCGCGACCGGCTGGACCGACCGCGAGCTGGCCAAGCTGACCCTCTACGAGGGAATCGGCCTGGCTCTGCTGGGCGGCCTGTCCGGTGCGGTGGCCGGCCTGGCCGGGGTGGTGGCCCTCGGCCGGGGCGTGCTGCAAGGCCACCTGTTCCCGGTCGCCGGCGCCGCCCTGCTGGCCACGCTCGCGGCGACCGCCCTGGTGGTGACGGCCCTGGCGGTGCCGATCCGCAGACTGTCCCGGATCGCCCCCGCCCACCTGCTCGCCACCGACTGAGCCGAGCCGGCACCGTCGGCCGCTTCACAACCGACCCCGGCCCATGATCTCGGGCCGGGGTCGTCCGGTGGTGTCCCGGCCGTGCCGGCGACGGGACAGGCGCGGTCCGTGGCCCGGTGACGGACTCGGGAGGCGGCGGCCGTGACCGAACGCATCGGTGAACGCGGCCGGACGTCATCACCGCACGAAGCCTCGTTCCGCCCCGGACCTCACGGCGTCGAACGTCAGGAGACCGGGAACCAGGTCGAGAGGCGCTTGGCGATGGCCGGCACATCGATGTCGTCCTGCGCGACGTCCTCGACGAACGGGCCGGCGACGGAGACAGGCGGCGGGACGGCACCGGCGCTGACGCCGTTGAACCGCAGGAAGACACGCATGGCGAGCCAGGCGGTGCGCTTGTTGCCGTCGATCAGCGCGTGGTTGCGGGCAACGGAGTGCAGCAACGCCGCCGCCTTCTCGTGCAGCGCGGGATACAGCTCGGCCCCGAACACGTTCGTCCGGGGTCGCTCGATCGCCGACACCAGAAGCCCCATGTCGCGCACGCTGTGCTCGGTGCCGTTGACCATGCGGGCGATGGCCAGGATCTCGTCGACCTGGACGTAACGCACGGTCGTCACTTCAGGTAGTCCAGAATTTCCGCATCGCTGTCCATCAGCTCGGCCAGAACGTCATCGACCTTCAGCTCGGCCCGGTCCTGGGCGTCACGGATGGCCTCGATGGCCAGCTCCTGCTTGCTGCGCCCCTCCCGACGAGCCCGCTCGGTGAGCTTCGCGTCAAGGTCGTCGGGGAGTCGAAGTGTCATCGCCATACAGCCATGATACCTGAGCGGTATCACACTCGTCCGAAGCCGTCGCCCACACAGGCACCTCGCTCACGCATCCGCAGGTCAGAGCGCCTTGTCAGCAGGCTCCAGGATCGCGACACACTCCACGTGATGCGTCATCGGGAACAGGTCGAACGCCCGCAGCGTCCGCACCCGGTAGCCGCCGTCGCGGAAGTACGCCAGGTCCCGGGCCAGCGCGGCCGGGTCGCAGGCGACGTAGGCGATCTTGCGGGCGCCCAGCGACGACAGGTGCTCCACCGTCTTCTTGCCCGCGCCCGCGCGCGGCGGGTCCAGGACGATGAGGTCGACCTCGGTGATCCCGGTGCGCGGGAGGACGCTCTCGACCTTGCCCTGCTCGATCCGCACCCGGTCGAAGCCCGCGAGGTTGTGCCGGGCGTCCTCGACGGCGCGCTTGCCGGACTCGATGCCGAGAACCGCGCCCTTGTCGCCGAGGCGGTCGGCGAGCGCTCCGGCGAAGAGGCCGACGCCGCAGTACAGGTCGAGCGCCATGTCGCCTTTGCGCGGCAGCAGGCCCTGCATGACGGCCTTGACGAGGGTGTCGGCGGCCTGCGGGTGGACCTGCCAGAAGCCGCCGCTGCCGACGCGGTAGGTCCGGCCGTCGGCGCGCTCGCGGACGAAGGCGCGTCCGTGGACGCGGTGGATGCCACCGTCGTGCTCCTCGACGCGCATGACGGAGACCGGCCGGTCGAGTTCGACGAGCGGCAGGCGGGCGCCGGGCCGCGGTTCGAGGATCACCATGCGGTCCTGGGAGCCCGTCGCAGCGATGGCGTCGACGGATCCCATCCCCGACCAGTCGCGCTGCTCGATCCCCAGCTCGCTGACGCCTTCCGCGGCGATCATGCAGCGCTCGATCGGCTCGACCTCGTGCGAGCGGTGGCGTCGCAGGCCGGCGTTGCCGTCGGCGTCGACGGCGTACTGCACGCGGGTGCGCCACTGCGGGACCTGTCCGGCGGGCAGCTTGTCGCCCTCGGCCGGCATGACGGTGCCGTCCCAGCCGGCTTCCTCGGGCGTGAGGCCCGCGAGCCGCTGCAACTGCTCGGCGATCACCTCGCCCTTGAGGCGGCGCTGCGCGCCGGGCTTGGCGTGCTGCCAGTCGCAGCCGCCGCAGCGGCCGGGCCCGGCGTAGGGGCAGGGGGCCTCGACGCGGTCCTTGGACGGCTCCAGTACGCGCACGGCGTCCGCCCGCAGGAAGCGCGCGCCCTCCTCGCCGTCGGTCACCCGCGCCACGACCCGCTCGCCGGGCAGCGTGTGGCGGACGAACAGCACCTGTCCGGCCTCGGTGCGGGCGATGCAGTGGCCGCCGTGGGCGACGGGCCCCACCTCGACCTCGTACTCCTCGCCGACGAGGGACGCCGCCTGCGACTTCTTCGGTTCTGCCTGCATGGCGGGGGGACTCCACAACGTCGAACGAGGAACGGCCGGACAACAGCCCACCAGTCTACGTGGCTGTGGTCCGGCCGTTCACCACGCGCCGATGCGGAGGGCGGGGTGCGGGGCGGGTGTCAGTGCGGGGCGAGGGTCAGTTCTTGTCGTCCGGTCCCGGGGCGCCCGGCCTCGGCGCGCTGCCGGAGCCCGGCGCGGGAGCCGACGCGGAGCCCGACGGTTCCTTGGGGCGGCCCACCTGCGCGGGGCCGCGCCGCACCGAACCCGGGGCGTTCCACTCCGAGCGCCTGCGGGCCCGCTTCTTCGCCGCCTCGGACGACTGAAGCTGGTAGGGGACGGACGTGACCATGACGCCCGGCGTGAACAGCAGCCTGCCCTTGAGCCGCAGCGCGCTCTGGTTGTGCAGCAGGTGCTCGTACCAGTGACCCACCACGTACTCGGGGATGATCACCGACACGGCATCGCGCGGCGACTCCCGGCGCAGGCTTTTGACGTACTCGATGACCGGCCGGGTGACCTCGCGGTACGGCGAGTCGAGCACCTTGAGCGGTACGTCGATCCCGCGCCGCTCCCACTCCGCGCGCAGGGCCTTCGTCTCGGTCGGGTCGACGTTGACGGTGAGCGCCTCCAGGGTGTCGGAGCGCATCAGCTTGGCGTAGGCGAGAGCGCGCAGCGTCGGCCGGTGGATCTTGGAGATCAGCAGCACCGAGTGGACGCGCGAGGGCCGGACGCTGTCGTCGCTGGGGCCCTCGGGGGCGGCGATCTCGGCGGCGACGCCGTCGTAGTGGCGGCGGATCGCGGTCATCACCCCGTAGAAGATCACCATGCCGAGCAGGGCGACCCAGGCACCGTGCGTGAACTTGGTGATGAGGACGACGACCAGGACCAGCCCCGTGAAGAAGGCGCCGAAGGTGTTGATGGCCCGCGAGCGGACCATGTGACGTCGCTCGGCCTGGTCGGTCTCGGTGGACAGGAGCCGGTTCCAGTGGCGGACCATGCCCGTCTGGCTGAGGGTGAACGACACGAACACGCCGACGATGTAGAGCTGGATCAGCCGGGTGGAGTCGGCGCCGTAGATGACGACCAGCAGCATGGCCGCGCCGGCGAGCAGCACGATGCCGTTGGAAAAGGCCAGGCGGTCGCCGCGGGTGTGCAGCTGACGGGGCAGGTAGCGGTCCTGGGCGAGGATCGAGCCGAGCACCGGGAAGCCGTTGTAGGCGGTGTTGGCCGCGAGGAACAGCACCAGGGCGGTGGCCGCGGCGAGCACGATGAAGAAGAAGCTGTTCTTGCCGAAGACGGCCTCGGCGACCTGGGTGATCACCGGGTTCTGCACGTAGTCGGCGCCGACGCCGACCCCGTTCTTCAGCAGGTCCGTGGCCGGGTTCTCGGCCATGCGGACCTTGGTGACGAGCGCCAGCACGATGATGCCGCAGAACATGGTGACCGCCAGCAGCCCCATCGCCGCGAGCGTGGTCGCCGCGTTCTTCGACTTGGGCTTGCGGAAGGCCGGCACGCCGTTGGAGATCGCCTCGACTCCGGTGAGCGCGGCGCAGCCGGAGGAGAACGCGCGCAGCAGCAGGAAGACCAGCGCGAAACCGGCCAGGCCCTGGTGCTCGGCCTTGATCGTGTACTGCGAGGTGGGCGCGCGCATCGTGTCGTCGAGCACCAGCCCGCGGAAGGCGCCCCAGGCGATCATGATGAAGACGCCCGCGACGAACACATAGGTGGGGATCGCGAAGAGCTTGCCGGACTCCTTGACGCCGCGCAGGTTCATCAGCGTCAGCAGCACGATGACGGCGACCGCGCAGGCCACCTTGTGCTCGACGACGAAGGGGATGGCGGAGCCGAGGTTCTCGATGCCGGAGGAGATCGAGACGGCGACGGTGAGGACGTAGTCGACGAGCAGCGCGCTCGCCACCGTCAGGCCGGCCTTGGGGCCGAGGTTGGTGTTGGCGACCTCGTAGTCGCCGCCACCGCTGGGATAGGCGTGGACGTTCTGCCGGTAGGAGGCGACCACCGTGAACATCAGCACGACGACCGCGAGGGCGATCCACGGGCTGAAGTGGTAGGCCGACACGCCCGCGATGGACAGGACCAGCAGCACCTCCCCGGGCGCATAGGCCACGGAGGACAGCGGGTCGGAAGCGAAAACGGGAAGGGCGATGCGCTTCGACAGGAGCGTCTCTCCCAGTCGGTCGCTGCGCAGTGCACGCCCGATCAGAATCCGTTTGGGCACGTCGGTCAGTTTGGACACAACAGAGGATCGTAGGCCTTCGAACACGGGACCGCCCACCCTCCCCCGGGCTCAGCCGGGTGACAGGTCCCCGCGTCTGCCTCCCGGGTGAAATCCGCCGGGCCCGGGTTGCGGATTCCGCAGCCTCGCGGATCGTCATGGCTATATGACAATCCCCCGCCCGCTGACGCCCCCCGGAGGCTCCATGCACACCACCGCGGAGATCATCGGCGCCGTCGGCACCCTCGTCGGCCTCGGAATCCTTACCTTCCTCAGCGTCTGGAGCATCAGCAGGCGCTAGCCGGGCCCGGAGCGGGCGAACCGCGCGCCGACCGTGCACGGGGGTGCCCTGCGAGGACCGCGCCTGTGTAGCTTGGGCGGCGGTCTGAGACCCTGTTCAGGGCCGAGCGCCATGGCCAGGCCGAAAAATTTATGGACTTCTTTACTTGTTGACCTCGGAAGGACGGTCGTGCACATCGTCATCATGGGCTGCGGCAGAGTGGGTTCCGCTCTCGCGCAGACCCTGGAGCAACAGGGGCACACGGTCGCGGTGATCGACCAGGACCCCACCGCCTTCCGACGACTCGGCTCCGGTTTCGGCGGCCGCCGTGTCACCGGCGTCGGCTTCGACCAGGACACCCTGCGCGAGGCGGGGATCGAGGAGGCCGGCGCGTTCGCCGCCGTCTCCAGCGGTGACAACTCCAACATCATCGCGGCCCGCGTGGCCCGCGAGATGTTCGGCATCGAGAACGTCGCCGCGCGTATCTACGACCCGCGCCGCGCCGAGGTCTACCAGCGGCTGGGCATCCCCACCGTCGCCACCGTCCGCTGGACGGCCGACCAGATGCTGCGCCGGCTGCTGCCCTCGGGCGCGGAGCCGCTGTGGCGCGACCCCACCGGCGGCGTCCAGCTCGCCGAGGTGCACACCGCCGCGTCCTGGGTCGGCCACAAGATCAGCACGCTTCAGGAGGAGACGGGCGTGCGCGTGGCGTTCCTGACCCGCCTGGGCGAGGCGATCCTGCCCAGCTCGCAGACGGTCCTCCAGGAGGGCGACCTGGTGCACGTGATGCTGCGCACCGACGAGGTCGAGAAGGTCGAGGCCTCGTTCGCCGAGGGTCCCAAGGAGGACGGTCACCGATGAGGGTCGCCATTGCCGGAGCCGGCGCCGTCGGACGTTCGATCGCCGGCGAACTGCTGGAGAACGGCCACGAGGTTCTCCTCGTCGACAAGGCGCCGACCGCCATCTCGGTCGAGCGCGTCCCCCAGGCCGAGTGGCTGCTGGCCGACGCCTGCGAGATCACCTCGCTGGACGAGGCCGCGCTCCAGCGCTGCAACGTCGTGATCGCCGCCACCGGCGACGACAAGGTCAACCTGGTCGTCTCGCTGCTGGCCAAGACGGAGTACGGCGTCCCGCGCGTCGTCGCCCGCGTCAACAACCCGAAGAACGAATGGCTCTTCAACGAGTCATGGGGCGTGGACGTGGCCGTGTCGACCCCGCGTTTGATGTCGGCCCTGGTCGAGGAGGCGGTGAGCGTCGGCGACCTGGTCCGGCTGCTCCGCTTCAGCCACGGCGACGCCAACCTCGTCGAGCTGACCCTGCCCGAGGAGTCGGCCCTGGCCGGCACCCAGGTCGGCGACGTGGAATGGCCGGAGGACACCTCCCTCGTCACGATCATTCGCGGCACCCGCGTCCTGACCCCGACCCGCGAGGACTCGCTGGAACCGGGCGACGAACTGCTCTTCGTGGCCGCCCAGGCCCGAGAGGAGCAATTGGAGGACCTGCTGTCGGTCCGCAAGGACGACAACACCAGGAGCTGAGCCCGGCGGTCCGTTCCTGTCCGTTCCCTACGACGACGGGGACGGCCGAGGGATCGACTTGGGGGGCGCCTGGAGATCTCCGGGCGCCCCCAGGTGGTTGCCATGGCAGCCGCAGTCGCGCTGTGCGCCGCGCCGTCGAGCCTTCAGCCGCGCGATTGCGCTGTCAGCCCGACGGTTGCGCTGGAAGTCGGTTGGTCGCCCCGTCAGTCGGTTGGTCGCGCTGTCGGCCGGACGGCTGAGCTGTCGGCCAGACGGCAGTTCCTGAGGCGATCGGCCACCCCGGCGCCGGGAACTATCCCTCCCGGCGGTGCCGCCCGCCGGCCTCCGACGCCTCAGCCGCAGTCCCCGCGGCAGCGGCGGCGGCCTCTGCCTTCTCCGCCGCCTCCATCTCCGCGAACACGTCGATCGGCGCGGGCGCCTTCGCCAGGAAGACCCAGGTCAGCCAGACGGCGAGCAGGAACGGCGGGATCTTGAGGGCTACCAGCACCCAGCCCAGCTGCTCGGTGTCCGCCCACAGGTAGAGGGGGAAGAGGATCGCGCACTTGGCGAGCAGGATCAGCCCCCACGCCCAACTGGCCTTGGCGTAGGCCTTCTTGCGCCCCGGGTTACGGGTCCGCCAGGAGAGGTTCTCCTTGAAGACCGGCCCCAGGATCAGCCCGATCAGGGGGACCCCGCACAGGGTCGTGATGATGTAGGCGAGCGCCAGGCCCAGCGTGTAGAGCATGCCGGGCAGGTAGAAGGCCTTGGCGTTGCCGGTCATCATCGCGAAGACGACGCCGAACGCGACGCCGAAGACGCCGCTGAACGCGTGCTTGACCGTGTCCTTCATCACCAGGCGGACCACGACCAGGACCAGCGACACCGCGAGCGCGGCGATCGCGGACATGTGCAGGTTCTTGTTGATCGTGAAGATCGTGACGAAGACCAGGCCCGGCACCACCGTCTCGACCATTCCGCGGACCCCGCCGAACGCCTCGAACAGCGCGGCCTCGGTCACCGCCCGGGCATCGGCCGCGGCCGTGTCCTCCGCGGTCGTGTCTTCGGTCGGCTTGTCGAGCGACGTCACCGGCTACTCCCTACCCAGGGGTCTCAGTTCGTACTTGGGGTTGAACAGCACCCGGCGGCCCCGGCTCATGGAGACCCGGCCCGATGCTATGAGCTTGCGCCCCGGTTCTATGCCCACGATGGAGCGCCTGCCCAGCCACACCACGTCGAGTGCCGCGGTACCGTCGAACAGCTCGGCCTCCAGGGCGGGGACTCCGGCGCGCGGCCGCAGGGTGACCGTGCGCAAGGTACCAGTAACGGTGACGATCTGCCGGTCCCGGCAATCCCCGATCCGCGTGCAGCCCGCCGTCTCGGCGTCCTCACGCAGCTCCTCGGACTCCAGGTCCTCCTGCGACGTGGAGAGCCGGTCGAGCATGCGCCGGAACCGGCCCACCGGCTTTTCGGAACGAGGAACAGCGCTCATATCTGAAGCGTACCGGGGCCTGCCGACAGACCCGTACCCGCGCCGGTCGCCCGCCTCCCGGCCCAGGTGGGACCTACCGTTCGAACCGGTACCCCGTGCCGGGTTCGGTGACGAGATGCCTCGGATGCGAGGGGTCCTCCTCGAGCTTGCGTCTGAGCTGCGCCATGTACACCCGCAGGTAGTTCGTCTCCCTCCCGTATGACGGCCCCCACACCTCCTGGAGCAACTGCCTCTGTCCGACCAGACGGCCGGTGTTGCGCACCAGCACCTCCAGCAGCCGCCACTCCGTGGGCGTCAGCCTCACCTCCTTGCCGGCCCGGTGCACCTTCCTCGCGGCGAGGTCGACGGTGAACCCGTCGGTCTCCACCAGGACCTCGGCCCCGCTGCCGTCGGCGGCTTCGGCGCGGTGGACGGCGGCCCGTAGCCGGGCGAGCACGTCGTCCACGCCGAACGGCTCGATGACGTAGCCGTCCGCGCCCGCCCCGAGCGGCTCGGCCCGCGCCTGCTGGGCCTCGCCCTCCCGGTCGTCCTGGCCCCCGCCCTCGCCGACGCCTCCACCCGCGTCGTCAGCCTTGCCCGAGGAGTGGCCGGCGGACAGGAGCAGGATCGGCGCGCCGGTCCGGGCGCGCAGCTTTCTGATCGCCTCCGGTCCGTCCATGTCGGGCAGGCCGGGATCGAGGAGGACCACCTCCGGGGGGCGGGCCGCGGCGAGCCGGAGCGCGGTGACGCCGTCGTGCGCGGTGTCGACCTCGTAGCCGCGGGCCCGGAGTCCGGCCACCAGGGCACGCGCGGTCTGCGGCTCGCCGTCGACGACGAGCACCCTCGCAGGGGCCTGGGGCGTCCCCCCGGCCGGGCTCTGCATGCGGCCTGCCTCTCGGGTGTCGCGGGTGTCATGCGTTCCACGGGCGCTACGGATGGTGCGGGTGTCGCGGATGGTGAGGCGCCACAAGGGACGCGGGTGTCGGGTGGGTGCGCATGCGGAGGCCTGCTGACGCCTTCCGTGTGCCATGGGCTCATTGTCTTCCTGTCTTCGCTGTCCGTGCGGCGTGCGGCGTCTGCCTGGCGACCGGCGCCTGCGGTACGGGGGGGGCGGGCCGAGGGGCGGGGCGCGCCGCCGACGCACCCTCGACGCCGGCGGACGTCGTGGCCCCTCAGCCCTTCATCGGACGAGCCCCCCGCATCGGTTCACGCGGGGTTGTCCCCGTGGGTCAGGGTCTCCCAGGCGACGAAGAGGTTGTTGCTGCCGGCCGGGCGGTTCCGCAGGGTCAACGTCTGGGTGTTGCTCATCACGATGCCCAGCCGGTTGTGCAGCGCGTTGTAGCCGACCTCGGTGACGGGGCCGAGTTCCTGATTCAGGGATCCGCCGCACAGCCAGCTCGGGACGGCGGCGCCGAGCTGGTACTTGGCCTGGAAGCCGAGCGCCTGCCTCAGGCGCTCGCCGACGTCGGTGCCGTACAGGTCCTGGCCCTGGATCCGGCTGGTCTCGGCGACGTGGGAGATCGCGGAGACGCCGTACCCGGTGTGGGTGAGATCCCGGCAGGTCTCCTGGGTCAGCCCGGTGACGAAGGTGCTCTGTCCCTGCCAGTAGGCGACGATCTTGGCGCGGGTGTTCAGGTTCTGGCTGGGCACGGTCTTCGGCAGCTCGCCGTCGGAGGCGAGGTAGACGTAGGCGGCGGTGCGGGTGCGGAACTTCGCCATGGCCTTGTCGTACGAGGCCTTGTCCTCCAGGAAGACGGAGATGCCGACGGCGGCCTCCGTCATCGACAGCTCCCAGTTGCCGTTGGAATTCGAGCCGTTGATCACCTCGGGCAGGTACACGTCGCGCAGCATGGCCGCGAAGCGCGCGGAGTTCGCCCAGTTGCCCGGGTACGTGTACTTGACGATCTCGGCGGCCCTCGGCCAGGTCGAGCCCGCCCAGCCGGTCTGCAGCGGGGCGTTGCTGTTCGTGTGGTCGGTGATGACGCCCGACCAGGCGTCCATCAGCGCGATGGCCTTCCTGGCGTACCGCTCGTCCCGTGTGATGTACCAGGCGAGGGCGTCGGTGTAGGCGGCGAGAGCGTCCTCGCGTTCGTCCGTGCAGCCGTAATTCGGGTTGGAGTAGGACCCGCACTCGACGACGGCGCGGGGCTTGGGGGTGCGGTTCAGGTCGGCGTACTTGCTCGCCAGGAGCTGGTCGAAGGCTCCCTTCCACGGCTGGGCCGAGGCGTCGACCTTGGCCCGGACGAAGTCCAGTTGCGCCCGGGAGACGGTCACTCCGGGGTGGACGAACGTGGCGGGGGCGGCTTGCGCCGGCGGCGAGTTCGGGGACGCCAGGGCGCCCACGACGGCCAGCGAGGTGAGGGTCACGAGGAATGCGGCTCGACGCACGGAGGCTCCGTTCTTGTTCCTGTATGTGAACACCGAGCGCCCTTATGAACTCAGGCGTTGAGCGGAGACCGTAGGTCCAGACCAATGAGGCGTCAAGCCTTCCTGCACGCGGAAGTGTGGGCGGCGAGGGAACGACGAAGGGCCGCACCCCGGTGAGGGGTGCGGCCCTGTCGGCCGTGCGTTCCACCGAGGCGCCGGGCGTCGGCGCCTTCGGCGGGTCGGTCAGGTGCGGGTCAGCGGACCTCGGTGATCTCCGGTCCGCGCTGGAGCTGGCCCATGCCGCCCGAGAAGCGGGAGCTCTCGTCCTGCTGCTGGATGCCTTCGGGGACCATCTGCGCGTCGTTCGGCAGCTTGAGGACGATCGGGTCGCGGGGCGCCATCGGCCCCTCGCCGCGGACCACGACCGTGTCGCGGAAGATCTGCTCCAGCAGCCCCGCCGCCTGCGGCTGCACCGCGCCCTGGCCCGAGATCACCCCGCGCAGGAACCAGCGGGGGCCGTCCACGCCGACGAACCGCACGACGTGGAAACCGCTCGTGCCGTCCGGCAGCTGCACGGGGACCTGCGCCCGCAGTTCCCAGCCCAGCGGGCCCTCGACCTCGTCGACGATGCCACCCTGCTGGGTGATGCCGGAGCCGATCTCCTCGCGCACCTCGCCCCAGATGCCCTCGCGCTTGGGGGCGGCGAAGGCCTGCAACTGGATGGCGCTGTCGCGCAGGACGACCGTCGCGGCGACGATCGCGTCACCGGCGACCTCGACCCGCAGCTCCATGCCGTCGACCCCGGGCACGAAGAGACCGCCGAGGTCCACGCGGCCCTCGGCGGGGTCGCGCACCTCAGAGTCGTCCCAGGGCCCGTCGGGCCGCGGCTCCGGCTCGAGCCGTACGCGCTCGCGCTCGCCCTCTACGTCGTCCGCCTCAGTGTCGACACTGTCGACGACCTGCTCGGCCTCGCCGGCCGCGTCCTCGGCGGCACCCTTCTTGTTGCGACGTCCGAACACGTCACTGTCCTTCCCGGTCGGATACGACCGAAGCGTATCGATTCCCACCCGTCGCGCCGCCCACGGCGGCCTGACCGCTTGTACCGCTTGCGCCGCCCACGGCGGCATGGCCGCCGGTGGACCCGAAGCCCCCTGCGGCCCGCGCCGAACCGGGAAGCTCCGCCACCTCCTGGAAGCGGACCCTCTCGACCTGCTGGACGACCAGTTGGGCAATCCGGTCGAAGCGCTCGAACCGCACGGATTCGCGCGGGTCGAGATTCACCACGATCACCTTGATCTCCCCACGGTACCCGGCATCAACCGTCCCCGGGGCATTCACGAGGGCCACACCGCATCGGGCGGCCAGCCCCGAACGGGGGTGCACGAAGGCCGCGTACCCCTCGGGCAGGGCGATCGACACCCCCGTGGGCAGTACGGCCCGCTCCCCCGGCGCCAGTTCCCGGCTCTCGGTGGTGCGCAGATCGGCCCCCGCGTCCCCGGGGTGCTCGTACGCCGGAAGCGGTACATCGGGGTCGACGCGCCGGATCAGGACGTCCAGCGGGGGGCGGCTCACGGGTTCACCTCGAAGGCACGGGCCCGCCTGATCTGGTCCGGGTCACTCATGGCGGCCCGGATCTCCTCCTCGCGGCCGTGCTGCACGAAGTGCTCGACCGCTACCTCCACGAAGAGCGCCTCGGCACGGACGGCAAGGGGCCCGTCGGGGCCGCCGATCCGGCCGGCCGCACGCGAGTAGATCTTGCGGCGGGCCACGGCCGTCACCTCGGCCTCCAGGTACAGCGTGGCGCCGACGGGAACGGGCCGCACGAAATCGGTCTCCAGCCGTCCGGTCACCGCGACCGTGCGCAGCAGCCAGTTCAGGGAGCCGAGCGTCTCGTCGAGGGCCGCCGCAAGGATCCCGCCGTGCGCGAGTCCCGGCGCACCCTGGTGGGCCTCCCGCACGGTGAACTCGGCGGTGACGCTCACCCCGTCGCCGACCCGCGTCTCCAGGTGCAGCCCGTGGGCCTGCCCGCCGCCGCATCCGAAACAGTGTTCGTAGTGGGCGCCCAGAAGCTCACCGGGCGCGGGAGCATCGGGGTGGCGCACGGGTTTCACGGCGTCGGCCGGAGGCTCTAGAGCTGCGGAAGTACCACTCACAGCCGCAGACCTTACCCGCGCGTCCGCGATATCCGGACACCGTGCCAAGCTTGGCTCCATGCAGCTCTCCGCCGCCCCCTACGAAGAACGCCTCACCGCGCCCCGCTCGTGGTGGTTCGTCTCGTTCCTCGTGGGCCTGTCCATGGCCCTGATCCTGTTGCCCTTCGGCACGCTGCCGTTGCTCGGCGGCCTGGTCGGCGGCACCGCCGTCGCGGCCGTGGTGGCCAGCTCCTACGGTTCGCTGCGCATCCGGGTGGTGGGCGACTCCCTGATCGCGGGCGAGGCGAAGATCCCGGTCGCCGCGCTGGGAGAGACGCAGATCCTGGACGCCGAGGAGGCGCGCGCCTGGCGCACCCACAAGGCCGACACCCGCGCCTTCCTGCTGCTGCGCTCGTACATCCCCACGGCTCTGAAGGTGGAGGTCACCGACCCGGACGACCCCACCCCGTACCTGTATCTGTCGACCCGGGAGCCGGAGCGCCTGGCGCAGGCCCTCGCGGCGGCGCGGGAAGCGGCGGCGTAGCGGACGGCTTGAGCGGCGGCGCAAGAGGGGGCACAGCCCCGGCCGCCGCCTACTGGACAAGGTCGTCGGCGCAGCGGCTCCGGGCCGGCGGCGGGGTCAGCGCCCGGGCTCCTCGGGGCTTCCGGGGATCTCTCCCATGATCAGCGGGTCCGCCGGTTTCTCCAGCGCGGGAAGTCCCTTCAGCTCGTCCCAGGGGACCTGCATTCTGCGCAGGTCGGCCCGGACTTTCGCGGCGACCCTTCTGGTGTCGCGCCGGTTCATGACCGCGCCGACGACCGCGCCCACCATGAACGGCATCAGGTTCGGCAAGTCGCGGACCATCCGCTTCATGATCTGCTGGCGCAGCTCGCGTTTCATCTGGCCGCCGAGGGCCGAGTTGATCGTGGACGGCTTCAGCACGTCGACGCCGCGTTCACCCGACCACGAGCGCAGGTAGGCGGTGCTGCGGTCCTTGAGACCACCCGGCGGGCGCAGGCCGTAGACCTCGTGGAGTTCGGCGATCAGTTTGAGTTCGATGGCCGCGACACCGGTGATCTCCGCGGCCAGCTCGGTCGGCATCGCGGGCGGCACGGGCAGCATCGCCGCCGCTCCGATGCCCGCGCCGACGGTGGACGTGGCGTTCGCCGCGCCCGTCACGAGTTTGTCGGCGATCTCTTCCGGCCCGAGCCCCGGGAACTGCCGTCGAAGCGTCTGAAGGTCCCGTACGGGGACCCGGGGGGCGAGGTCGATGATCCGGTCGGCCAGGTGTCCCAGGCCCGCCCTGGCCCGTTTGCCGCCCTGTCGGGCGCCTTCCCGGGCCAGGCCCGTGGCCTTGTCCCGGATGACCGCCGCCCGCCGCCTTGCGACGGGGGCGGCGTTCCGCGCCGGCGCCGGTAGGTCACCCCTGTCCGCCGCGGGTTCGAGCGAGGCAGATCCCGCCGGGACTGCTCCCGTGCCGGATGAGCCTCGCTCGTCGTCACGCACGCCGTGAGGGCCGTCGGACGGCCCTTTGTCCGTTCCCCACAGGGGGAAGCGGCGCTTCCGAGGTGGGGTCGAGCCAGTCACGGCCGACCCCGCCTCAGTCGCAGTCGCGGCAGATCGGCTGGCCGTTCTTCTCCCGGGCCAGCTGGCTGCGGTGGTGCACCAGGAAGCAGCTCATGCAGGTGAACTCGTCCTGCTGCTTCGGCAGCACCCGGACGGCCAGCTCCTCGTTCGAGAGGTCCGCGCCGGGCAGTTCGAGGCCTTCGGCGGCCTCGAACTCGTCGACGTCGACCGCGGAGGCGGACTTGTCGTTCCGCCTCGCCTTCAGCTCTTCAAGGCTGTCTGAGTCGACGTCGTCATCGGTCTTGCGTGGGGTGTCGTAATCGGTAGCCATTTCGCCTCTCCCCCTCTGGGTTTTTGCGGTGTCTCCAGCGCACGTAACGCGTGAGAGGCCGGACTTGTGCCCGCCTCGAGGCGGAGATTTTGCCTCACATCAAGGTCTGTTACTCAATCGACACCCAACCGAACTCCTCACGAGTGATCGGCTTGGATGGCGAACGGGACCGTACACGGTCCGATTGCCGCACTTCAAAGGCGCCTCACCGTGTACTTCCCGTGATCAGGACCCTCGAAAACCCGGATTTTCCGGGCTTTACACGGGCACCATGATCACGGAGAGTAGATGGCCGGAAATTCGCCCCTGTGATCGATCACACATGAGGCGGCCCGCTGTCAGCCCGGAAAATTCCGCGCAAAGCGAACATCCCCGTGTGTGTCGCGACATGATCTCAGACAGGGAAGGTGACTCGCATCACGAGTCCACCCCCCTCACGCGGCTCGGCCACGATATGGCCGCCGTGCGCCCGGGCCACGGACCGCACGATGGACAGACCGAGCCCGACCCCCTTGTCGCTGCCCGTCCGCTCGGTACGGAGCCGACGGAACGGTTCGAAGAGATTGTCGATCTCGTACGCCGGAACGACCGGACCGGTGTTCGACACGACCAGAACCGCCTGGCCGTGCCGGACGTCGGTGGTCACCTCGACCCAGCCACCCTCGGGCACGTTGTACCGCACGGCATTCTGCACGAGATTCAGCGCGATCCTCTCCAAAAGGACGCCGTTGCCCTGAACGACCGCGGTTTTCTGCTCACCGCGGATCGTCACGCCCTTCGCCGCCGCCTCGGCGTGCACCTGGTCGACCGCCTGCTCCGCGACCTCCGCGAGGTCGACCGGCCTGCGTTCGACGATCTGGTTGTCGCTGCGGGCGAGCAGCAGGAGGCCCTCCACGAGCTGCTCGCTGCGCTCGTTGGTCGCCAGCAGTGTCCTGCCGAGCTGCTGGAGTTCCACGGGCGCGCCGGGATCGGAGAGGTGCACCTCGAGCAGCGTGCGGTTGATCGCCAGCGGTGTTCTCAGCTCGTGCGAGGCGTTGCCCACGAAGCGCTGCTGGGCGGTGAAGGCGCGCTGGAGGCGCTCCAGCATGTCGTCGAAGGTGTCGGCCAGCTCCTTCAGCTCGTCGTCCGGGCCGTCCAGCTCGATACGGCGGGACAGGTCCGAGCCCGCCACCGCGCGCGCGGTGCGGGTGATCCGACCGAGCGGGGACAGCACACGGCCGGCCATGGCGTAACCGAACGCGAAGGCGATCACGGCGAGGCCGAGGAGGGCCAGCAAGGAACGACTTAGGAGATCATCGAGGGCCGCCTGCCGCTGGTGATCGATGCAGGCGCTGACCGCGGAGTTGAACTGGGTCAGCCCCGACTCCGCGGTGAGCCCGGAGCAGGTCGTGCTGGCCACCTTGATCAGACCGGTGGCGCTCACGATCTTGAAGGGCGGCTGGTTGCCCGTGCTGATGGCCTGCGCCGCCAGCAGGTAGATGATCGACAGCAGCATGATGCCGGCGATCAGGAACATGCCGCCGTACAGCAGGGTCAGCCGTATGCGGATGGTCGGGCGGAGCCAGGGGAAGGGCAACTGGGGGGTTCGGGGGTCCCAGGTGGGCTTGGGGGGCGCCTTGGGGGGCGCGGGCATGGACGTCACGGCGGTCAGATCCGGTAGCCCGAACCGGGAACGGTGACGATCACCGGCGGTTCGCCCAGCTTGCGGCGGAGCGTCATGACCGTCACGCGCACGACGTTCGTGAACGGGTCGGTGTTCTCGTCCCACGCCTTCTCGAGGAGCTGCTCCGCGGAGACGACCGCGCCCTCGCTGCGCATCAGCACCTCCAGGACGGCGAACTCCTTGGGCGCGAGCTGCACCTCCTTGCCGTCGCGGAAGACCTCGCGGCGGTTGGGGTCGAGCTTGATGCCGGCCCGCTCCAGGACGGGCGGCAGCGGAACGCTGGTGCGCCGGCCGAGCGCGCGCACGCGGGCGATCAGCTCGCTGAAGGCGAAGGGCTTGGGAAGGTAGTCGTCGGCGCCGATCTCCAGGCCCTCGACCCGGTCGCTGACGTCGCCGGAGGCCGTCAGCATCAGCACGCGCGTGGGCATGCCGAGTTCGACGATCTTGCGGCAGACGTCGTCGCCGTGCACGAGGGGGAGGTCGCGGTCGAGGACGACCACGTCGTAGTCGTTGACGCCGATGCGCTCCAGGGCGGCCGCACCGTCGTACACGACGTCGACGGCCATGGCCTCCCGGCGCAGTCCGGTGGCCACCGCATCGGCGAGCAGCTGCTCGTCCTCGACGACGAGTACGCGCACGTCGCAGTCCTTCCTGTGTCCACCCGGGCAGCCTTGTCGGACGCACGCGGGCGGGGGTCTCGGTGAGTGTTGCGTCCATCCTGCCCTTTTCGGCCGTAAGTCGGCGGTAAGACGGGTGGGAGGTGGATGAAGGGCGGGTGTGAGGCCCGGGAATGCGAGATTTTCTCGTGCGGTTGAGGTTTCCGTGGAGGGACGCAGGGGGAGGACGGCTTTACACCCCGCGATCACGCTCTGCATGTGCCGCTGCACCATGTGGCACTCCGCGGTCCGCTTGCCGCAGAGCGGGCGTGGGTGTCCGGCACCGTCGCCGCCCGGCAGGGCAGCGCTGGGCACCTGTGAGAGACGTGATCGCCCCTTCCCAACCCGGCACACCCCCGTGCCAACGACCCACGACCCAGGACGAGGGGGCGCAGCATGGACGCATTCACCGCAGGACTTCTGCAGCGCATAAGGGCGACCGAGACCGACCTGACGCGGGCTCGCGACGAGGGCGACGACTTCCTCGTCGAGGTGGAGCAGGCCGAGCTCGACGACCTGCGTCGCCTCGCCGCCGAGCACGGTGTGGAGGTCGGCGCGACGAGCGTCTAGCGGTAGGCGCGCACGCGCCTGGGGCCCCGGCGAATCCAGCGCCGGGGCCCCTCCGCGTGTCCGCCCGGGGCCGGGCGGGTCCGCGCTCAGTCGTGCCAGGCTCCGAAGTCCTCCAGCAGGCGCTGGAGGGGCTCGAAGACGCCCGGGGTGGCGGCGATCGCCAGATCGCGTCCGGGGCGCTCTGCGGGCCGTCCACCGGTCAGCGCGCCCGCTTCCCGGGCGATGAGGTCGCCCGCGGCGAGGTCCCAGGGGTGCAGGCCGCGCTCGTAGTAGCCGTCGAGCCGGCCGACGGCCACGTCGCACAGGTCGACGGCGGCCGAACCGCTGCGCCGGATGTCCCTGAGGAGCGGGATGAGCCGCTGCGCGACGTCCGCCTGGTGGGTGCGGACCTCGGTGACGTAGTTGAAGCCGGTCGAGACCAGGGCCTGATCGAGCGGGGCGGCCGGCCGGCAGGCCAGGACGCGCTCCCCCGCCCACGCGCCGGTCCCTCGCGCGCCGGCGCCGCGCACGGCGTGGAACGTCTCGCCGCGCATCGGGATCCCGACCACGCCGACCACGGTCTCGCCGTCCTGCTCGGCGGCGATGGAGACGGCCCAGGTGGACAGTCCGTAAAGGTAGTTGACCGTGCCGTCGAGGGGGTCGATCACCCAGCGGACGCCGCTGCTGCCCTCGCTGGAGGCGCCCTCCTCGCCGAGGAAGCCGTCGTCGGGGCGGCGCTCGGAGATGATCCCGGTGATCAGTTTCTCGGCCGCGATGTCCATCTCGGTGACGACGTCGATGGGGCTGGACTTGGTGGCGGCGACCGCGAGGTCGGCCGGGCGGCCGTCACGCAGGAGCTCGCCGGCGCAGCGGGCGGCCTCCTGGGCGATGGCGAGCAGTTCTGTGTGCAGGGGGTCGGTCACGCCGTTCCTCACGCGTAGGGGCTGTCGGCGCCCGCTGCGGCGGGCTTGGGTGCACGGGCGGGGCAGCAGCCGGCCGGGCACAGGTGGTGGCTCGGCCCGAGTGCCCCGAGGGCGCACGGGGTGACGTCCAGGCCGTTCTCCACCGCGGCGCGCTCCAGGACGAGTTCGCGGACGGCTGCGGCGAAGCGGGGGTCGGCGCCGACGGTGGCCGAGCGGCGCATGGGCAGGCCCAGCTCGCGGGCCTTGGCCTCGGCCTCGGTGTCGAGGTCGTAGAGGACCTCCATGTGGTCGGAGACGAAGCCGATGGGGGCGACGACGACCGCCGGGACGCCGGCCGCGTGCCGCTCCTCCAGGTGGTCGCAGATGTCGGGCTCCAGCCAGGGGATGTGCGGGGCGCCGGAGCGGGACTGGTAGACGAGCTGCCACGGGTGGTCCACACCGGTGCGCTCGCGGACCGCGTCGGCGACGAGACGCGCGGTGTCCAGGTGCTGCCTGACGTACGCGCCGCCGTCCCCGTGGTCCTCGACCGGGCCGGAGGCGTCCGCGGCCGAGGTCGGGATGGAGTGGGTGGAGAAGGCGAGGTGGGCGCCGTCTCGGACGTCCTCGGGGAGGTCGGCGAGCGAGCGCAGCACGCCGTCGATCATGGGTTCCAGGAAGCCGGGGTGGTTGAAGTAGTGGCGCAGCTTGTCGACCCTGGGCGGCTGGAGGCCCTCGGCCTCGAGCGCGGCCAGGGCGTCGGCGAGGTTCTCGCGGTACTGGCGGCAGCCGGAGTACGAGGCGTAGGCGCTGGTGGCGAGGACGAGGACGCGGCGGCGGCCGTCGGCGGTCATCTCGCGCAGGGTGTCCGTGAGGTAGGGGGCCCAGTTGCGGTTGCCCCAGTAGACCGGCAGGTCCAGGCCGTGGCCGGCGAAGTCCTTGCGCAGGGCGTCCAGCAGGGCGCGGTTCTGTTCGTTGATGGGGCTGACCCCGCCGAACAGGAAGTAGTGCTGCCCCACCTCCTTGAGGCGTTCCTTGGGGATGCCGCGCCCGCGGGTCACGTTCTCCAGGAACGGGACCACGTCGTCCGGGCCTTCCGGGCCGCCGAACGAGAGCAGGAGCAGGGCGTCGTAGGGGGTGGCATCGAGCGCGTCTGGCATGAGTCGATCCTGCCACCCGGCTCCGACAGGCGGGAAACGGCCGGGGCCGGGCGCGCGAGCCCGGCCCACGGGGGTGCGTTAGGGTTGCCTAAGTTCTTGTGTCAGCTGTATGAGGCGCGGTCGCGCCTTACGCTTCTGCCGGGGCCCGGTATGCCGCGCGCCGAGCCCTGCGGAGCCGCCCCTTCGTGCCGCGCCGTGCGTCCCGCGCGCGTGACCGGACCACCGGAGATCCCTGTGCCCAGCCCCTACCGCGCCCTGTTCGCAGCCCCCGGCTCCAAGGGTTTCTCCGCCGCGGGGTTCCTCGGCCGGATGCCGCTGTCGATGATGGGCATCGGCGTGGTCACGATGGTCTCCCAGCTCACGGGCCGTTACGGGCTCGCCGGCGCCCTGTCGGCGACGATCGCGCTGGCGGCCGCGGTCCTCGGGCCGCAGATCTCGCGCATGGTGGATCTGCACGGGCAGCGCCGGGTGCTGCGACCGGCGACGCTGGTCGCCCTCGCGGCCTCGGCCGGGCTGCTGCTGGCCGCGCACTTCGAGTGGCCGGACTGGCTGCTGTTCGTGTGCGCCGTCGGGATCGGCGCCGTGCCCAGCCTCGGCGCGATGGTCCGGGCCCGCTGGGCGGCCCTGTACCGGGGCACGCCGAAGCTGCACACCGCGTACTCCTTCGAGTCCGTGGTGGACGAGGTGTGCTTCATCTTCGGGCCGATCATCTCCATCGGTCTGTCCACGGTCTGGTTCCCGGAGGCCGGGCCCCTGCTGGCGGCCTGCTTCCTCGCGGTCGGAGTCTTCTGGCTGACCGCCCAGCGGGCCACCGAGCCCGCGCCCCATCCGCGCGAGCAGCGGGACCGGGGCTCCGCCCTTCGCTCGCCGGGTCTGCAGGTCCTGGTGTCCACCTTCGTGGCGACCGGAGCGATCTTCGGAGCGGTCGACGTGGTCACCGTGGCCTTCGCCGACGAACGCGGCCACAAGGGTGCAGCGAGCGTCGTCCTGGCGCTGTATGCGGCCGGTTCCTGTCTGGCGGGCATCGTCTTCGGCCTGCTGCGGCTGAAGGGGTCGCCGGAGCGTCGCTGGCTGCTGGGCGTGTTCATGATGGGCGTGAGTATGATCCCCCTCCTACTGGTCGGAAACTTGCCGTTCCTGGCCGTGGCGCTGTTCGTAGCGGGCCTGGCCATCGCTCCCACGATGATCACCACCATGTCCCTCATCGAAGAGCACGTACCGCGCGCGCAACTGACCGAGGGCATGACCTGGATTAGCACCGGGCTCGCGGTCGGGGTCGCGCTCGGCTCCTCCGTAGCCGGCTGGGTCATCGACGCGGCCGGGGCGCGGGCCGGGTACGGGGTTCCGGCGGTGTCCGGGGCCGTCGCGGTCGCGGTCGGTTTCCTGGGCTACCGTCGGCTGAGCAGGCCGGCTCCGGGTCGGGGAGGCACCGTTGAGCAGCACAGCGAGCGCGAAGAACGGCACGTGGCGTAACTGGGGCGGCAACGTCGTCGCCCGCCCCGCGCGGGAGGTCATGCCCGCCTCCGTCGACGAGCTGGCCGAGGCGGTCCGCCGGGCCGCCGAGGACGGCCTGAGGGTGAAGGCGGTGGGAACCGGCCACTCCTTCACGTCGATCGCGGCAACCGACGGCGTCTTGATCCGCCCTCAACTGTTGACCGGCATCCGCAAGATCGATCGCGACGACATGACCGTCACGGTCGAGGCCGGAACGCCGCTCAAGAGACTCAACCTGGCCCTGGCGCGCGAGGGTCTGTCGCTCACCAACATGGGCGACATCATGGAACAGACGGTCTCCGGAGCCACCAGCACCGGCACCCACGGCACCGGCCGGGAGTCGGCGTCCATCGCCGCCCAGATCAAGGGGCTCGAACTCGTCACGGCGGACGGCTCGGTGCTCGTCTGCTCCGAGAAGGAGAACCCCGACGTCTTCGCGGCCGCCCGGATCGGCCTGGGCGCCCTCGGGGTCGTCACCGCCGTCACCTTCGCGGTGGAGCCCGTGTTCCTGCTCACCGCGCGCGAGGAGCCGATGCCCTTCGACAGGGTCCTCTCCGAGTTCGACGAGCTGTGGGCCGAGAACGAGCACTTCGAGTTCTACTGGTTCCCGCACACCGGCAGCACCAACACCAAGCGCAACAACCGCAGTGCCGGCCCCGCGAAGCCGGTGAGCCGGGTCGCGGGCTGGATCGAGGACGAGTTCCTCTCCAACGGCGTCTTCCAGGTGGCCCAGTGGGTCGGGCGGGCGGCGCCCCCGACGATCCCCGCCATCGCCCGGCTCTCCAGCAGGGCCCTGTCGGCGCGCACCTACACCGACATCCCCTACAAGGTGTTCACGTCGCCGCGCCGGGTGCGGTTCGTGGAGATGGAGTACGCGGTGCCGCGCGAGGCGGTGACCGAGACGCTGCGCGAACTGAGGACGGCGATCGACCGGTCGGGGCTGCGGATCAGCTTCCCTGTCGAGGTGCGCACCGCTCCCGCGGACGACATCACGCTGTCCACCGCCTCCGGGCGCGACAGCGCGTACATCGCCGTCCACATGGTCAAGGGCACGGCGTACCAGGGGTACTTCACCGCGGCCGAGCGCATCTTCACGGCGCACGAGGGCCGTCCGCACTGGGGCAAGGTGCACACGCGGGACGCCGAGTACTTCGCCGGCGTGTACCCGCGCTTCGCGGAGTTCACGGCTCTGCGGGACCGGCTGGACCCCCGACGCCTCTTCCAGAACGACTACCTGCGCAGGGTCCTGGGCACCTGACGCGGCCTCACGGACGCGTCGTGCGCGCGGCGTCGGCGGCCTCGTCGCGCCGCTCGGACGACGCCGTCCCGGCCCGGCCGGAAATCGTCGGTCCGTGGCGCGAAGATCGCGTGAAGTGTGCCACGCCCAAGATCGGGAAGGCGCGTGACGGAGGGCCTGAAGTCCTCTCTTGCCAGAAGTCGGGTGGCGCGCCAATCCACGCACGTGGCCCAAATGGAGTACTGTTGCGAGCCCTGGGCCCGGTCTCCCGCCAGGACGTCCGGGGCCTCGCTGGACCGCCTGGAGGGGACTAGTTGCACAGGGTGACGGTGTTGGTCACTTAGCGTGGCGAATAGGTAACCGTGCCATAACGGCGACGCAGGGCCTGTGCCCGACACGCCGGGCAACTCGGCAAGGTTGTGGCAGGCTGCACCCGGGCAGGCCACACTCGACTAGCGGAAGCAGCGACGCACGTGACGTCGGCAGGCACCACCCGGGAGGTCCCCATGCCCGAACTGCGTGTCGTGGCCGTCTCGAATGACGGCACACGGCTGGTGCTGAAGGCTGCGGACAGCACGGAGTACACGCTTCCGATCGATGAGCGTCTGCGCGCCGCCGTACGCGGCGACCGTCCCCGCCTCGGCCAGATCGAGATCGAGGTGGAGAGCCATCTCCGCCCCCGCGACATCCAGGCGCGTATACGCGCCGGTGCGACAGCGGAAGAAGTCGCGCAGATGGCCGGCATCCCCGTCGACCGTGTGCGGCGTTTCGAGGGCCCTGTGCTGGCCGAGCGGGCCTTCATGGCCGAACGCGCCCGCAAGACCCCGGTCCGCCGGCCCGGCGAGAACACCGGTCCGCAGCTCGGCGAGGCCGTCCAGGAACGGCTGTTGATCCGGGGCGCCGAGAAGGACACCGTCCAGTGGGACTCGTGGCGCCGCGACGACGGCACCTGGGAAGTCCTGCTGGTCTACCGGGTCGCGGGCGAGCCGCACTCGGCGAGCTGGACGTACGACCCGCCCCGGCGGCTCGTCCAGGCCGTCGACGACGAGGCGCGTTCGCTGATCGGCGAGTCCGACGACCTGGCCGCGCCGGAGCCCAGCTTTCCGTTCGTGCCGCGTATCGCACGGCTGCCCCGCGACCGCCCGCTGGACCGCACCCTCGACCGGCCCAGCCTGCCGCCCCCGTCCGAACCGGACGAGGAGAGTGCCGGCGAGCGCGAACGCGACTCGCTGACCAGCCTGTTGGAGGCGGTGCCGAGCTTCCGCGGCGACATGGTCGTTCCGGAGCGGCCGACGGCCGAGCCCGTCACGGAGGAGCCCGACGAGCAGGAGGCCGTCGCCGAGGAGCCCCCGGCGCCCGCCGCCTCCGCCGGTTCCGCCTACGCGGACGTCCTCATGCCTCGTTCCGTCGGCAGCCACCGCGACCGTCTGGTCGGCGCCACCGACCGTCAGGCCGAGGCGGACGGCGTCCGCCCGGGGCGCCGGGCCGCGGTGCCCAGCTGGGACGAGATCGTGTTCGGCACCCGGCGCAAGAAGCAGGAGTGAGCCCCCCGGGGCGACAACTCCCCCGGGGCGCACGCCGGTTCGCGAGGCGCCTCGTGCATGTGTGAGGGCCATGTGTGCGGGCCGCACCCGGACAAGGTGCGGCCCTTGCGCGTGCCCGGCTCCCCGCCCTCGCCGGCCGCCCCTCGTCCGCCCGTACGAGAGGTCACGCGAGACGGATCACCGACGGTTCAGCGCGGGTCCGGGCCCACGGCGACCGGCCGGGACGGGTCCGCGGACCACTCCGACCAGGAGCCGACGTACAGAGCGGCCGGAATGCCCGCCACCGCGAGAGCCAGCACCTCGTGGGCGCCGGAGACGCCCGAGCCGCAGTAGACGCCCACCTGCACGCCGTCCGACGCCCCCAGCGCCTTGAAGCGGTCCCTCAGTTCGTCCGCGGGCAGGAAGCGGCCGTCCGGGGCGACGTTGTCGTTGGTGGGCGCGGACACCGCGCCCGGGATGTGCCCGCCGACCCGGTCGATCGGCTCGACCTCGCCCCGGTACCGCTCCCCCGCGCGCGCGTCGAACAACACGCCGGAACGGGCGAGGTCCGCCGCGCCGTCCGCGTCGAGCAGGCCGGTGGCGCCCGGCGCCGGCTCGAAGTCGCCCTCCTTGCGCGTGGGGACGTCCACCGACAGCCCGCCCTGCCACGCCGGCAGCCCGCCGTCGAGGACTCGCACGTCCGGGTGCCCCGCCCACCGCAGCAGCCACCACGCGCGGGCCGCCGCCCAGCCCTGCCCGCCGTCGTACACGACCACCGGCGTGCCGGCCGAGACGCCCGCCCGGCGCATGGCCGCGCCGAACTCCTCGATATCCGGCAGCGGATGACGACCGCGGTCGCCCGCCGGCCCCGCGAGGTCACTGTCCAGGTCCACGTAGACCGCGCCGGGCACATGTCCCGCCTCGTACGCGGCCCGGCCGTCGAACGGCGGCTCCCCTGCCGCCTTGGCCACGCTGAGCTGCCAGCGGACGTCGAGGACCACGGGGGGATTCGCCCCGGTCAGCTCGCCGGCCAGTTCCGATGCGGTGATGATGGCGTTCATGTCCCCCATCCTCGCGTACGGGGTGGCCCCGCCGCTCATGTCCGGCTACTCTGCTCCGCCGGACACGCTCGATCACGAGGCGTGCGGGAACGGACACGTGCCGTACAGGCGATCCAGCTACGACGACCAGCGCGCGTGCACCGGTGAGAAACCCCCGATCAGGCATCCTCCGAGGGCTGAAGCGACGCGGCCGCCACGAGTGGCCGAGGAGAGAGTGACGATGACCGAGGCAGGTGGGCCGGCCGGCCCGACCGGCACAGCACACGCACGCTACGCGCCCGGTACACCCTGCTGGGTGAGCCTGATGGCGCACGGGTTGACGGCGACTCAGGCGTTCTACGGTGAGCTGTTCGGTTGGGAATTCCAACCCGGTCCGCAGCAGCTCGGCCCCTACGTGCGGGCCATGCTGGACGGCCGCGAGGTGGCCGGCATCGGGCAGCTGGCCCCGGACCGTCACCTCCCCGTCGCCTGGACGCCCTACTTCGCCTCGGACGACGTGGACTCCACCGCCGAAACGGTCCGGCTGTGCGGTGGCACGATCGGCGTCGGCCCGCTGGAGGCCGCCGAAGCCGGACGGCTGGCGATCGGCTCCGACCCCTCCGGCGCCGTCTTCGGCGTCTGGCAGGCGGGCGCCCATGTGGGCACCGAGATCACCGGCGTCCCCGGCACGCCCGTCTGGTACGAGCTGACGACCTACGAGACGGCCGGCGTCCGCAAGTTCTACACGACGGTGTTCGGCTACGAGGAGCAGGCGGCGCCCACGGCCGACTTCGATCACGTGACCCTGCGCGTCGGCGGCCGCCCGGTGGCCGGCGTCCACGGGGTCGGCGCGGCGCTGGCCCGGGATCTGGGGCCGCACTGGACGACGTACTTCCAGGTGGCGGACGTGGACGCGGCGCTCACGCTCGTGGCCGGCCTCGGCGGGCGCGTCCTGGAAGCGGCGCACGACAGCGCGCACGGGCGCGTGGCGGCCGTGGCCGACCCCGAGGGCGCGCACTTCTCCCTGATCCAGGACGCGCGCTGAGCATCCGCCCCGGCCCGCCGCCGAACCGGGCCGGGGCCGTCGTCCCGGTCGGGCCGGACCGAGGGCGCGAGGCCTCGTCGCCGACGCGGTGCCCGGCCGGCGGGCCCGGCAGGCTCTAGACCTGCTGGACCGGCAGCACGTCGGGCGACAGGGCCGCCGCCCGCGCCGACGACGCCGTCATCCGGCGCCGGTGGTGACGTCGGCACAGGACCTCGTAGCCGATCGTGTCGGCCTGGTCGACGTCCCCGACGACGACCTGCGCGCCCTCGACGACCATGACGCCGCCCACGGTGCGGGCGTTGTGCGTGGCGCGGGCGCCGCACCAGCACAGCGCCTCGACCTGGAGCACCTCGACGCGGTCGGCGAGTTCGACGAGCCGCTGGGAGCCGGGGAACAGCTTGGAGCGGAAGTCGGTGGTGATGCCGAAGGCGTAGACGTCCATGCCGAGATCGTCGACCACGCGCGCGAGCTGGTCGATCTGCTCCTCGGCCAGGAACTGCGCCTCGTCGGCGATCACGTAGTCGGCGCGGCCGCCCTGCGAGAGGTGTTCCACCAGGTAGGCGTAGAGGTCCTGGCCGTCCTCCACCTCGACCGCGTCGGTGACCAGGCCCAGGCGGGAGGACAGCTTGCCCTGGCCGGCGCGGTCGTCACGGGTGAAGATCATGCCCTCCAGGCCGCGCGCGGAGCGGTTGTGCTCTATCTGGAGAGCCAGCGTCGACTTCCCGCAGTCCATGGTTCCGGAGAAGAACACCAGCTCGGGCATGGGGAGTCGAGCGCCTTTCGGTCAGGGAGAGGGAACTGCGGGGCGAGGCGGTTGCGGCGTCAGGAGCGTACTTCGAGCAGGGGGACGAACTGCTCGGCAGGGGTCATGGAGCCGTGGTTGCCGACCATGGCCGACTCCTTGGGCTCCCGCTCGGAGGCGACGATCAGGACGTCGTCCCGGGCGGCCGCGATCACGTCGCCGAGGCGGGCGTACACCCGCTCGTCGACCTGCGGACCGAACCAGCCCGCGGCGATGGCCTCGTCCCGCGAGGCGATCCAGAACTGCTCGCCGAGCACCTCGCGCCAGCAGGTCAGCACGTCGTCCGCGGCGCCCGGCACGGCGTAGACATGGCGGGCGCGGCCCTCGCCGCCCAGCAGGGCGACGCCCGCGCGCAGCTCCCAGTCCGCGTCGAAGTCGATGCGGTGCTCGTCGTCGAAGGGCACGTCGACCATGCCGTGGTCGGCGGTGACGTAGAGCGCGCTGCGCGGCGGGAGCTGCTCGGCGAGACGCTGGACGAGGCGGTCGACGTACATGAGCTGGCCGCGCCATGTGTCGGAGGCGACGCCGTAGCGGTGTCCGGCGCCGTCCAGTTCGGCGTAGTAGGTGTAGACGAGGGAGCGGTCCCCGGCGGCGAGTTGTTCGGCGGCGAGGTCCATGCGCTCCTCGCCGGTGAGCCGCCCGTGGAACGTTCCGCCGCTGAGCGCGATCTTGGTGAGCGGGGTGTTCTGGAAGGCGGGGGCCGACACCTGCGCGGCGTGCACGCCCGCCCGGTGGGCGAGCTGGAACACGGTCGGGTACGGCTGCCACGCTCCGGGCGCGGTCCACGGCTGCCAGCGGAGCTGGTTCATCAGCTCGCCGGTGTCGGGGTTGCGCACGGTGTAGCCGGGCAGGCCGTGCGCGCCCGGCGGGAGGCCGGTGCCGACGGAGGCGAGGGAGGTCGCGGTGGTCGCCGGGTAGCCGGCGGTCAACGGGCGGCCGGTGCCGCCGCGCGAGCTGCCGAGCAGGGCGTACAGGTAGGGCGCCTCGTCGCGGTGGGCTCTGATCTGCTCCCAGCCCAGGCCGTCGACGAGGAAGACGCAGTTGCGGTCCGCCGGCGTGAGTTCCGGGATCGCCGCGGTCATGCCGGGCACGGCCATGCCGGCGGCCAGCGTGGGCAGCAGGTCGGCGAGGGAGCCGGAGCCGTACTCGGGTACGGGGGCGGAGGCCACGGCGAGCGGCTCGGGGTAGTCCCAGGAGGGGGCGGACCGCTCCATCAGCGGGTGACGTCCGCGGTGGCTTCGGAGAGCGACTGCGCGAAGGCGAGAGCCTGGCGCACCGTCTCCGGGCCGTCCCCGGCCTCGCTCACGCGCAGGCTGAGGTCGTCCGCCGTCGAGCTGCCCGTGTAGCCGTGGTCGGCGTCGCAGTTGGGGTCGCCGCAGGCGGCGGGCTCCAGGTCGATGCGGGAGACGGCGCCCCAGCCGATGGTGAGCACGACCTCGCGGGGCAGTGCGCCCGGCGTGTACGACTCCGGGTTGGCGACCACCCGGCTGAGCACGACCGAGGAGATCCTGCCGAGCTTGACCGACTCCGTGGACGTCGTGGCGTACGGCGTCGGGGAGGTGCTGTCGGCGGCCTGCTCGTCGGTGTGGCTGACGATGAACCGGTTGCCGGTGAGCACGAGCACGGTCACGTGCCGGCGCACCTCGTTCTGGTCGAACGTGGTCTCCTGGTGGACCAGGAACGACCGGATCGGCTCGCCGCCCACGGCGGCCTCCACCGCCTCGGCCACGAGGGCCGGGTAGTAGCCGCTGCGCTCGATCGCCGCGCGCAGCCCCTGGGTCGTCGTACTGGTCTTGGCCATGCCCTCATCCTACGGGGACCCGCTGACTGCGGGGCACCGCTCGGGCGGGCTGCGACGGGCCCCGGCGGGCCCGGGGCGTCCGCGGCCGCCCCTTCGGCGTCCCGGCTGCCGGGAGCGTGGCCCGCGTCCGGGCGAGTGCCGTGTCGTCCGTCGGCTCAGTACGCCGGCAGGGTCCGCGGGCCGAGGTCGTCGCGCGCGGGCGGGGGCGCGAGGCGGACCGACGCGCCGAGGACGCTGACTCCGTGGGGTGCGACGACGACGGGTTCCAGGGTGACGGCGACGACCTCGGGGTGGTCGTCCACCAGCCGTGAGACGCGCAGCAGGAGCTCTTCCAGGGCCGGGGTGTCGACGGGCGTCGAGCCGCGCCAGCCGAACAGGAGCGGGGCCGTGCGGATGGAGCGGACCAGCGACGTGGCGTCGCGGTCGGTGACGGGGACGAGCCGGTGCGCCATGTCGCCGAGGAGCTGCGAGGCGGCCCCCGCGAGGCCGAAGGACAGCACCGCTCCGGCCGCCGGGTCGATGACCGCGCGCACGACGGTGTCGACGCCGCGCGGGGCCATCGCCTGGACGACCGGGCGGAGTTCCTGCGGCTTGCCGAAGAGTTCCGTCAATTCGGCGTAGGCCCTGCGCAGTTGGTCCTCGTCGGCCAGGTCGAGGCGTACGCCGCCCAGGTCGGCGCGGTGGCGCAGGTGCGGGGCGGTGGCCTTGAGGGCGACGGGGTAGCCGAGGTCGCGCGCGGCCCGCGCGGCCTCGTCGGGGGTGGGGGCGGGGATCGCCGGGCGGGTGCGGACGCCGTAGCGGCCGAGCAGCTCGCAGGTCTCCTCAGCGCCGAGGGTGAGGCCCTGTCCGCGCGCGAGGAGCCCGTCGATCAGCCGGGCGGCGCCCTTCTCGTCGATGTCGTCGTACTCGGGGACCTTGCCGGGGTCGGCCGCCTCGCGTCGCCACTGGGCGTACCTCACCGCCTCGGCGAGCGCGCGGACGGCGCGTTCGGCCGCTGGGTAGGCGGGGATGAGGCGGGCTCCCTCGGGCGCCTCGACGGCGGCCGGCTGGGTTTCGGCGTTCTCGGCCGCCGCACGCGCGCGTGCGGCGCCTTCCGCGCGGGGTGCGGTGCTCGCGGCGGCGGACAGAGCGGCCGCGAGGCCGCCGATCTCGACGTGCACGACGAGGACCGGCTTGGCGGGGGCCGCCGCGGCGGCCGAGCGCAGGGCCTGCGCGAGTTCCGCGTCCCCGGGCGAGCGTTCGCCGATCGCCGGGATCGCCGTCACGACCACGGCGTCGCACGTCTCGTCGGCCAGGGCCCGCGCCAGTGCCGCGTGGAAGTCCTCCGCCGAGGCCTCGGTCGTCAGGTCCGACGGCGGCAGCGGGCGCAGTCCTTCGGAGAGGCACGCGTCGTAGGTGAGCAGTCCGAGGGACTCGGAGTTGCCGAGGATCGCGACCCTCGGGCCGGGCGGCAGCGGCTGGCGGGCCAGCAGCAGGCCGGCGTCCACCAGTTCGGTGATGGTGTCGACGCGGATCACGCCCGCCTGCCGCAGCAGCGCCGACACGGTCGCGTGCGGCAGCCGGGTGGCCCGCACGGCGTGGCCCTGCGGGGCGGAACCGGCGCCCTGGACGACGACGAGGGGCTTGGCCGCCGCCGTGCGCCGCGCGAGGCGGGTGAACTTGCGGGGGTTGCCGATGGACTCCAGGTACATGAGGGCGACGTCGGTGTCGGGGTCGTCGTACCAGTACTGAAGGACGTCGTTGCCGGAGACGTCCGCGCGGTTGCCGGAGGAGACGAAGGTGGACACGCCGGTGACGCCGGTGACGCCTCCGCCGCGCCGGTGGAGGCGGGACAGCAGGGCGATGCCGATGGCGCCCGACTGGGCGAACAGGCCGATCCGCCCGGCCCTGGGCATCTCCGGGGCGAGGGAGGCGTTCAGGCGCACCCGCGGCGAGGTGTTGATGACGCCGAAGGCGTTGGGCCCGATGATCCGCATGCCGTACGCGCGTGCCTGGCGCACGAGCCGGCGCTGGCGCTCGCGGCCGTCGGGGCCGCTCTCGGCGTAGCCGGCGGAGAGGACGACGAGTCCCTGCACCCCGTGCTCGCCGCATTCGGCGACGGCCTCGGGGACGTGCTCGGCGGGGACGGCGACGACCGCGAGGTCGACCGGCTCCGCCACCTCCCGCACCGACCGGTGGGCGGGCACGCCGTCGAGTTCCTCGATGCCGTCCGGGAACGCCTTGTTCACCGCGTACAGACGGCCCGTGAAGCCGGCCTCGCGGAGGTTGCCGAGGACGCTGCGGCCTACGCCGCCCGGGGCGCGGCCGACGCCGATGACGGCGACGGAACCCGGCGCCAGCAGCCGTCCCACGGAGTGCGCCTCGGCGCGCTGCTCCCGCGCGCGTTGCACCGCCAGGGAGCGTTCGGTGGGTTCGAGGTCGAACTCCAGGCGGACGACGCCGTCCTCGAAGCTGCGTTTCTGGGTGTAGCCGGCGTCGGTGAACACCTTGATCATCTTGGTGTTGGCGGGGAGCACCTCGGCGGCGAAGCGGCGGATGCCGCGCTCGCGCGCGACGGCGGCGATGTGTTCGAGGAGCGCCGAGGCGACGCCGCGGCCCTGGTGGGCGTCCTGCACGAGGAAGGCGACCTCGGCCTCGTCGGCGGGCGAGGTGGCGGCCATGCCGTCCGGCCCGATGCGGTCGTAACGTACGGTGGCGATGAACTCGCCGCCCACCGTGGCCGCGAGCCCCACCCGGTCCACGAAGTCGTGGTGCGTGAAGCGGTGGACGTCCTTGGCGGACAGGCGCGGGTAGGGCGCGAAGAAGCGGTAGTACTTCGACTCGTCCGACACCTGCTCGTAGAAGCTGACCAGGCGCTCGGCGTCGTCGGCGGTGATGGGGCGGATGCGTGCGGTGCCGCCGTCGCGCAGCACCACGTCGGCCTCCCAGTGGGCGGGGTACTCGGGCCGGTCCGACGCGCTCTGCATGGGCCCCAGAGTACGGCTCGCGTACGACAACGGCGCGAGGCAGTCTGTGGGGGACGGACGCCGGATCGAGGCCGCGATCCGGCGACCGCGGCGGGAGAGGCCGGGCCTGGCTCTCCCTCACACGCGCCACGTGTGGAACACTGGTCTAGACAACCTGAACCTGAAGGGCAGCATCACATGGCTGAGCGCCGCGTCAACGTCGGCTGGGCCGAGGGCCTCCACGCCCGCCCCGCTTCCATCTTCGTCCGGGCCGCCACGGCCGCAGGCATCCCCGTGACGATCGCCAAGGCCGACGGCAACCCCGTCAACGCGGCCTCCATGCTGGCCGTCCTCGGCCTGGGCGCCCAGGGCGGCGAGGAGATCGTCCTCGCCTCCGACGCCGAGGGCGCGGACGCCGCCCTCGACCGGCTGGCCAAGCTGGTCGCCGAGGGCCTCGAGGAACTCCCCGAGACCGTCTGAGCACGTCGCCTTTTCGGCGAAGGGCCCGTCCGAAATCATCGGGCGGGCCCTTCGCGTTTCCCGTTCACGGACGCCATTTCCGTTCACGGGCAGGGAAAAACAACCCCCGTGAATTGTTCCCCCTCTTTGTATACGGCCTCCGCGTTAATTCCGAATTCCCGACGTGTTTACGGGATGTTGCGAGGTCCTCACACGGTCGGCGCGCCCCGGGCCGCCGGGAAAGCGCAGTCGGTGCGCCGGCGTCGAGCGCTCGGTGTGCAGCGCCGTGATCGCCCGCGCGCGCTCCCCGTCCCCGCGCGTCACCGCGTCCACGATCGCGCCGTGCTCCGCCCAGGACTCCACCGGATCGGCCGGGGCGTCCACCGTGTACATCCAGGCGATCTTGTGGCGCAGCTGGGTGAGCATCGACGTCAGGGCGGGGCTGCCGCAGGACTGGGCGAGCGTCTCGTGGAACCAGCCGCCCAAGGAGCGCAGGTCGTCGCTGCTGCCCCTCCTGGCCCGCTCCTGGCCCAGCCGGACGAGTCCGCGCAGCACCTTCAGATGGGCCTCGGTGCGCCGTTCCGCGGCCCGGCAGGCGCCGAGCGGCTCCAGCAGCATGCGCATCTCCAGCAGGTCTTGGGCCTCCTGCTCGGTCGGCTCCGCGACGCACGCGCCCGCGTGCCGGCGCGTGACCACGAAGCCCTCGGCCTCCAGCGTGCGCAGCGCCTCGCGGACGGGGACGCGGGAGACCCCGTAGCGGCGGGCGAGGAGTTCCTCGGTGAGGCGGCTGCCGCGCTCGTAGACGCCCGCGACGATGTCGTCCCGGACGGCCGTGCACACCGAGTGCGCCGGAATACGCATGACGGACCTCCGCCTTAATCCCCGTGAAACGCCGACGAGCGACGCGCTTTCATCGACTCTATTGCAGCGGACGGGAATTTCCGACGGCGGGCCGTAATCCATGAATGTTTTTTGGACGGAGCGCCCCGGGAAACGGCAAAGCCCCGGCCGAAGGGCCGGGGCTCGACGATCTGCCGTCGTGCGTCGGGTCAGACGTTCACGCCGTGGTTGCGGAGATAGGCGACCGGGTCCATGTCGGATCCGTACTCCGGCGTGGTGCGGGCCTCGAAGTGCAGATGCGGGCCGGTGACGTTGCCGGTGGCGCCGGAGAGGCCGATGCGCTGCCCCGGGGTGACCTGCTGCCCCACCGACACCTCGATGGACGACAGGTGACCGTACTGGGTGTACGTCCCGTCGTGCATCCGGATGACGACCTGGTTGCCGTAGGCCCCGCCCCAGCCGGCCTCGACCACGGTGCCGGAGCCGACCGCGTGCACGGTCGTGCCGCTGGCGGCGTGGAAGTCGATGCCGGTGTGGCTGCCGGAGGACCACAGCGAGCTGCTGGCCTGGTAGCCGGTGGAGACGTAGGAGCCGGCGATCGGCACCACGAAGGTGTTCAGGCGCTTGCGCTCGGCCTCGCGGGCGGCACGCACGCGTGCCTCGCGCTCCTCCACGGCCTTCTTGGCGGCGGCCTGCCGGGCGGCCTCCTCGAAGGCGGCCTGCTTCTGCACGGCGACCTGGTCGTCGATCTGCTCGACGACGGACTCGCCGGCGGTGACGACGGGGATCAGCCCGGTCTGCTCGGGGGTGGGCTCGGCGGCGAAGGCCGGGGCCGAGGCGACGGTGGCCATCACACCGGTGGTGGTGAGCGCCGCGACGCCCGCCGCGCGGACGGTGGTGCGCTGCATCCGGCTGGGCCGACGATGCTTCCCGGTGGCGCAGGTGAACGCCATGAAGTCAGCGGTGTCCTTTCCTTCCCTCTCGCCTACCGGGTTAGCTGACGGGTTCGGAGCAGGAAGGTCTCCTACGGACCCCCTCGCGCGTGCGCGGGCGTCCGATTCACCCCAGGGACTTCACAAGTGGGTCCCCGGCTCCCCTGGCTCGCGCCATGCGGGGACTCGGCGATGGCTGTCCGGTGCCGCGGGTGCGGCGCGGTGCCTGACGAACAGCCCGGATGACGCTAAGCGGCGCGGGTTTCAATCCTCAAACGAATCACGGGTTTTGTAGCGCATCCCACAGCACAGACGGGCGACTCCACCCCAATTCGGACACATGAGGGTCTCAATTCCCTCACGCGGAGGCCCCGGTGACGCTCACGTCGACCGGGGCCCACACGCGCGTGCCGTCACCGTGCTACTCCGCGGAGACGACCTTCACCTCACCGATGCCGAGGGCTTCGACCGGCTCCCGGATCTGCGCCGCGTCGCCCACCAGAACCGTCACCAGCCGGTCCACCGGGAAGGCGTTGACGGCCGCCGCGGTGGCCTCGACCGTGCCCGTCGCGGCGAGCTGCCGGTACAGCGTCGCCTGGAAGTCGTCGGGCAGGTGCTGCTCCACCTGGTCGGCGAGCGTGCCCGCCACGGCCGCGGCGGTCTCGAACTTCAGCGGCGCCACCCCGACCAGGTTCTGCACGGCGACGTCCCGCTCCGCGTCGGTCAGGCCCTCGGCGGCCAGGGTGCGCAGCACCTTCCACAGGTCGTCCAGCGCGGGACCGGTGTTGGGGGTGTCCACGGAGCCGCTGATGGCGAGCATCGCGGCGCCCGAGCCGTCCGGCGCGGAACGCAGGACCTGCCCGAAGGCGCGGACCCCGTAGGTGTAGCCCTTCTCCTCGCGCAGGACGCGGTCCAGGCGGGAGGTCAGGGTGCCGCCGAGGCAGTACGTGCCGAGCACCTGCGCGGGCCACACGCGGTCGTGCCGGTCCGCGCCGATCCGGCCGATCAGCAGCTGCGTCTGGACGGCGCCGGGGCGGTCCACGATGACGACCCTGCCCCTGTCGTCGGCGGTCACCGGCGGCACCGGCCGCGGCTCGGCCGCGGAGCCCGTCCAGGCGCCCAGGGTGTCGCCCAGGAGCTCCGCCAGGTCGACGCCGGTGAGGTCGCCCACGACCACGGCGGTGGCCGTCGCCGGGCGGACGTGCCGGTCGTAGAAGGCGCGCACGGCCGCGGAGTCGATCTTCTCGACCGTCTCCGCGCTGCCCTGGCGCGGGCGCGACATGCGCGCGGTGGCCGGGAACAGCTCCTTGGAGAGCTCCTTGGCGGCGCGCCGGGCGGGGTTGGCCAGCTCATGCGGGATCTCGTCCAGGCGGTTGCGGACGAGACGCTCCACCTCGCTGTCGGCGAACGCGGGGGCGCGCAGCGCGTCGGCGAGCAGCCCAAGGCCCTTGGCCAGCCTTGAGGCCGGCACCTCGAGGCTGAGACGGACGCCGGGATGGTCGGCGTGCGCGTCCAGAGTGGCTCCGCAGCGCTCCAGTTCGGCGGCGAACTCCTCGGCGGAGTGCTTGTCGGTGCCCTCGGAGAAGGCGCGCGCCATGATCGTGGCGACGCCGTCGAGACCGGCCGGCTCGGCGTCCAGGGGCGCGTCGAGGATGACCTCGACGGCGACGACCTGCTGGCCGGGGCGGTGGCAGTGCAGCACGGTCAGACCGTTGTCCAGCGCGGCGCGCTCGGGCGCGGGGAACGCCCACGGCTTGGCCTCGCCCGCCCGGGGCTGGGGGTGGAAGTCCATCGTGGCGAGCTCGGTCACCGGGCCGCCTCCTCGTTCTCGTCCTGGTCGGCGGGGGCTTCGGCGGCGGTCGGCTCGTAGACGAGCACCGCGCGGTTGTCGGGGCGCAGACGGGCCTTGGCGACCTCCCGCACCTCCTCGGGCGTCACGTCCAGCACCCGCTGGACCGCGGTGAGGGCGAGCTGCGGATCGCCGAACAGGACCGCGAAGCGGCACAGTTCGTCGGCGCGCCCGGCGACCGTGCCGAGGCGGTCGAGCCACTCGCGCTCCAACTGGGCCTGGGCGCGCTCCATTTCCTCGGCCGTGGGGCCCTCCTCGGCGAACCGGGCGAGCTCCTCGTCGATGGCGGTCTCGATGACGGGCACCTCGACGTCGCCGGACGTCTTCACGTCCAGCCAGCCCAGGGAGGGCGCTCCGGCGAGGCGCAGCAGGCCGAAGCCGGCCGCCACCGCCGTGCGGTCGCGGCGCACGAGCCGGTTGTAGAGGCGGGAGGACTCGCCGCCGCCGAGGACCGTGAGCGCCAGGTCCGCGGCGTCGCACGCGCGCGTGCCGTCCTCCGGCAACCGGTAGGCGGCCATCAGGGCGCGGGCGGGAACCTCCTCCTCGACGACCTCGCGGAGCTGCTCGCCGATGACGTCGGGCAGGCCGCCGTCGCGGGGGGCGGGCTTGCCGTCGTGACCGGGGATGGAGCCGAAGTACTTCTCGACCCACGCGAGGGTCTGCTCCGGGTCGATGTCGCCCACCACGGAGAGCACCGCGTTGTTGGGCGCGTAGTACGTGCGGAAGAACGCGCGCGCGTCCTCCAGCGTCGCCGCGTCCAGATCGGCCATCGAGCCGATCGGCGTGTGGTGGTACGGGTGGCCCTCCGGGTAGGCGAGAGCGGTCAGCTTCTCGAAGGCCGTGCCGTAGGGGACGTTGTCGTACCGCTGGCGGCGCTCGTTCTTGACGACGTCGCGCTGGTTCTCCATCGACTCGTCGTCGAGCGCGGTGAGCAGGGAGCCCATCCGGTCCGCCTCCAGCCAGAGGGCGAGCTCCAGCTGGTGGGCGGGCATGGTCTCGAAGTAGTTGGTGCGCTCGAAGCTGGTGGTCCCGTTGAGGGACCCGCCCGCGCCCTGGACCAGTTCGAAGTGCCCGTTGCCCTTGACCTGCCCGGATCCCTGGAACATCAGGTGCTCGAAAAGGTGAGCAAGGCCGGTACGCCCCTTGACTTCGTGGCGTGAGCCGACGTCGTACCAGAGGCACACCGCCGCGACGGGGGTCAGATGGTCCTCCGACAGCACCACGCGCAGCCCGTTGGCCAGGCGGTGCTCGGTCGCTGTCAGGCCCCCGGAGCCTGCCTGGGCTGTGGCCGTGTGACCCATGGGCATGTACGTCCCTTCCGATCGCGGACGCGGTCGTCGAAACCGCGGTTTTCCTGCCGGTCCTGCCACTGTATGCAAGCGTGCGGACGGTCGGCGAAGTTCCCGGGCGACGTACGCCGAGAGCGAGATCGCGTAGCCTGCGGGCAGCCGTGGAGGAGGTGCCTTCGCGTGCGGGCCCGGACGGCCCACGCCGGGTCCTCGCCCGCTCTGTCAGTGCCACGGTCCACAATGGTCCGCATCAGATCCCGTCACACGCCCCAGCAAGGAGCCGGCAGCGATGGCCCGCCGCAGCACGAAGACCCCGCCGCCCGACGACTCGTACGAGGAGCGCATCCTCGACATCGACGTCGTCGACGAGATGCAGGGCTCCTTCCTCGAGTACGCGTACTCGGTCATCTACTCCCGCGCCCTGCCGGACGCCCGTGACGGCCTGAAGCCGGTGCACCGCCGCATCGTCTACCAGATGAACGAGATGGGCCTGCGCCCCGAGCGCGGCTACGTCAAGTGCGCCCGCGTCGTCGGCGAGGTCATGGGCAAGCTGCACCCGCACGGAGACGCGTCGATCTACGACGCCCTCGTGCGCATGGCCCAGCCCTTCTCCATGCGGCTCCCGCTGGTCGACGGCCACGGCAACTTCGGCTCGCTGGGCAACGACGACCCGCCGGCCGCCATGCGGTACACCGAGTGCCGTCAGGCCGCGGCGACGAGCCTGATGACGGAGTCGATCGACGAGGACACGGTCGACTTCGCGCCCAACTACGACGGCCAGGAGCAGGAGCCGGTCGCGCTGCCCGCCGCCTTCCCGAACCTCCTGGTCAACGGTGCCTCCGGCATCGCCGTCGGCATGGCCACCAACATGCCGCCGCACAACCTGGGCGAGGTCGTCGCGGCCGCCCGCCACCTCATCCGGTATCCCGGCGCGGACCTCGACGCCCTGATGAAGTTCGTCCCCGGCCCCGACCTCCCCACCGGCGGCCGCATCGTCGGCCTCTCCGGCATCCGGGACGCCTACGAGAGCGGCCGCGGCACCTTCAAGATCCGCGCCACGGTGGCGGTGGAGACCGTCACGGCCCGCCGCAAGGGCCTGGTCGTCACCGAACTGCCCTTCACGGTCGGCCCCGAGAAGGTCATCGCGAAGATCAAGGACCTCGTCGGCTCGAAGAAGATCCAGGGCATCGCCGACGTCAAGGACCTCACCGACCGCGCGCACGGCCTGCGTCTCGTCATCGAGATCAAGAACGGCTTCGTGCCGGAAGCGGTCCTGGAGCAGCTCTACAAGCTGACGCCGATGGAGGAGTCCTTCGGCATCAACAACGTGGCGCTGGTCGACGGACAGCCGCTCACGCTGGGTCTGAAGGAACTGCTGGAGGTCTACCTCGACCACCGCTTCAACGTCGTGCGCCGGCGCAGCGAGTTCCGCCGCACCAAGCGCCGCGACCGGCTGCACCTGGTCGAGGGCCTGCTGACGGCTCTCGTCGACATCGACGAGGTCATCCGGCTGATCCGCTCCAGCGACAACAGCGCGCAGGCCAAGGAGCGCCTCATGGAGCGCTTCTCGCTGTCGGAGATCCAGACCCAGTACATCCTGGACACGCCGCTGCGCCGCCTGACCCGGTTCGACCGCATCGAGCTGGAGGCGGAGAAGGAGCGGCTCAACGAGGAGATCGCCGAGCTGACCCGGATCCTCGAGTCGGACGCCGAGCTGCGCAAGCTGGTCTCGGCCGAACTGGCCGCGGTCGCCAAGAAGTTCGGCACCGAGCGCCGCACGGTGCTGCTGGAGTCCTCGGGCTCCACCACCGCGGCCGTGCCGCTGCAGGTCGCGGACGACCCCTGTCGCGTACTGCTGTCCTCCACGGGCCTGCTGGCCCGCACCGCGAACGCCGAGCCCTTCGCCGACAGCTCCGAGGACACGGACGGGCGGCGCACCAAGCACGACGTGATCGTCTCGGCCGTCCCCGCCACCGCGCGCGGGGAGATCGGCGCCGTCACCTCGGCGGGCAGACTGCTGCGGATCAACGTCGTCGACCTGCCGCAGCTCCCCGACACCGCCTCGGTGCCCAACCTGTCGGGCGGCGCCCCACTGGCGGAGTTCGTCTCCCTGGAGGGCGACGAGACGGTGATCTGCCTGACCACGCTCGACGAGTCCTCCCCGGGTCTGGCCATCGGCACGGAACAGGGCGTCGTCAAGCGGGTCGTGCCCGACTACCCGTCCAACAAGGACGAACTGGAGGTCATCGGCCTCCGGGACGGCGACCGGATCGTCGGCGCGGTCGAGCTGCGCACCGGCGAGGAGGACCTGGTCTTCATCACCGACGACGCCCAACTGCTGCGCTACCAGGCGGCGCAGGTGCGACCGCAGGGCCGTCCGGCGGGCGGTATGACGGGCATCAAGCTCACCGAGGGCGCCAGGGTGATCTCGTTCACGGCAGTGGATCCGGCGGCGGACGCGGTCGTCTTCACCATCGCGGGCTCGCGCGGAACGCTGGACGACTCGGTCCAGACGACCGCCAAGCTCACCCCGTTCGATCAGTATCCGCGCAAGGGCCGGGCCACCGGCGGCGTGCGCTGCCAGCGGTTCCTGAAGGGCGAGGACTGCCTGTCCCTGGCCTGGGCGGGCCCCGTACCGGCCAAGGCGGCGCAGAAGAACGGTCTGCCGGCCGACCTCCCCGAGATCGACCCCCGCCGGGACGGCTCGGGCGTGTCACTCCCGAAGACGGTCGCCGTGGTGGCGGGACCGGTCTAGATCGGGGCTTCGGGGCCTCGCCGGCGCCTGCCTCTCCGGTTCACTTCGGAGTTCCGGAGCTTCGGCACTCCGAAGCTCCGGCTCTCCGGCTCTCCGGCTCTCCGGCTCTCCGGCTCTCCGGCTCTCCGGCTCTCCGGCTCTAACGGAAGGTGCGGTCCCCGGGGCCCTCGGGCCGCCCGGAATCCTCGGGTTCGCCGGGGACTCCGGGGTCGACGAAGTCCCCGAGATCGTCGAAATCCCCCGCTTCGTCGGCAAGTCCGTTGCTGCCGGGATCCCCGGATCCGTCGTCGCGGGCCTCGGAGCGCCCGGCGTCCCCGGGGTTCTCGAGATCCTCGGGGTCCTGGACGTACCGAAGCACGCCCCACATCTCGTGTTCGCCCGCGGGCGGGGCGTCGCTCACACAGGCCTCCAGCGCCTGGCCGAGGGCGGCGGCGTCGATGCCGGAGCCGATGAGGACGAGCTCGGTGCGGCGGGGGTCGTCGCCGGACGGCCAGGGCTCAGGGTGGAACCGGAGGAAGCGTCCGACAGCGTGTACGGCGTACCGGTTGACCGGATCATGTGGACCGAAGTCAACGTATCCCTTGATCCGGTACAGCCCTTCCGGCCGGCTGTCCAGGAAGTCCAGCAACCGTCGTGGCGCCAACGGCACTTCGGAGGTGAACGAGAGGCTGTCGTAGGCGGTGTGAAGGTGCTCGGCGTGGTCGTCCGCGTCACGGTCGTGCAGGTCGTCGAAGGTCAGCTGCCCGACGCGCTCCTCACTCGGCCTGCAGTCGAAGAGGAACTCCGGGTCGATGCGGCCGTAGGTGGCGGGGACGACGGCCGCGCCGTCGGCCAGCGAACGCACCAGCTCCAGCACCCGGCCGGCGTCGGGCGCGCGGTCGAGCTTGTTGACCACGACCAGGTCGGCCAGGCCCAGGTGCCGGTCGATCTCGGGGTGTTTCACCCGGGTGTCGTCGAACTCGGCCGCGTCGACGACCTCGACGAGTCCGCCGTACACGATCCGCGGATGGTCGGTGGCCAGCACCATCCGCACGAGTTCCTGCGGCTCGGCGAGACCGCTCGCCTCGATCACTACGACATCGATGCCGAGGGCCGGACGGGCCAGTCGTGCGAGGTAGGCGTCGAGGTCACTGCTGTCGACGGCGCAGCACAGGCATCCGTTGCCGAGGGAGACCGTGGAGTCGCCGAGCGCGCCGGCCACCGCCATGGCGTCGATCTCGATGGCGCCGAAGTCGTTGACGATCGCGCCGATCCGGCTGCCTCCGCTGCGGTGCAGCAGATGGTTGAGCAGGGTCGTCTTGCCGGAGCCGAGGAATCCGGCGAGCACGACGACCGGGATCTGCTGCGGACTGCGGCTCTGTGACACGTACGACCTCTCTTGCGCCTGCTTCTGCACCGGTTCGCGGCCCGGCGCACCCACGGGACGGGCCGCGGCCCAGAATACGAGCCGACCGGGCCGCCGCGGCTCCACGCCCGCCGCGCGCCACCGGCCCCGCCTGCCGCGTCCGGCCGACGGCGATCCGGCGACGGTCCGCGCACCGCCCTGGAACTCCGTTGTCCACAGGCACGGATTCCACACCTGCGCCAGTCGATACCGTGATCCCCATGCGCGATCAGGAAACCGGCCCCGGCCACCCCGAACGACGGCTGAGCACCAGGGAGGCCGCCGACCTGCTCGGGGTGAAACCCGACACCGTCTACGCGTACGTCAGCCGCGGGCGGCTGAGCAGCAGACGCGCGCCCGGCGGGCGGGGCAGCACCTTCGACGCCCGGGAGGTCGAGGCTCTCGCGCGGCGCACGGGGCGCGAGGGCGGCGGTCTGGGCTCGGAACCGTCCGTGCGCACGCATCTCACCCTCATCGACAGGGACCGCTACTACTTCCGGGGCGTGGACGCGGTCGCCCTGACGGCCCGCCACTCCTACGAGGAAGTCGCCGAGTGGCTGTGGACGGGCCTGCTCCACGAGGGGTCCGTCTTCACCGCGCCCGAGGCGTCGGTCGAGGCCGCCCGCCGTGTCGTGGACGCCCTGCCCGAACACACCGGCCCCACCGACCGGTTGCGGGTCGCGGCCGTCGCCGCGGCGGCCGCGGACCCGCTGCGTTTCGACCTGTCCGGGGAGGCGGTACTCGCCACCGCGCGCGTCCTGATCCCCACCCTGGTCGCCGCTCTGCCTCCCAAGCGTCACACCCACCGCGACGGCGACTCGATCGCGGGCCGTCTGTGGGGGCGGCTCAGCGAGCGGCCCGCCGGCAAGGCGCAGTTGCACGTCCTGGACACGGCTCTCGGTCTGCTCGCCGACCACGATCTGGCCGCCTCGACGCTCGCGGTGCGCGTCGCCGCCTCGGCCCGCGCGCACGCCTACGCGGCCGTGTCCGCCGGGCTCGGCGTGATCGAGGGGCCGTTGCACGGCGCGGCCGGCGGGCTCGCCCACCGCATGCTGCTCGACGTCCTGGACCTCGGCAGCGCGGGTCCCGTGGTCGCGCAGGAACTGCGGGCCGGCCGTCGCATCCCCGGTCTCGGCCATCGGCTCTATCCCGGCGAGGATCCACGCGCGGGTGCCCTGTTCGCCCTCCTGGAGGAGATCCCGGAGGCCGCGCCCGCCCTCGCCGCGGCCCGGGACGTCGTGGCCACCACCGCCCGCCACGCCCCGCTGCACGCCAACGTGGACCTGGCTCTCGCCGTCCTCACCGCGTCGAGCGGGATGGAGGCCTCGGCCGCGGAGACGATCTTCGCCGTCGCCAGGACGGCGGGCTGGATCGCGCACGCCCTGGAGGAGTACGGCGAGCGCCCCCTGAGGATGCGCCCGAGCGGACACTACGTCGGCCCGAGGCCGCCCCAGCCCCTGCCCGGGTGAGAGCGGGCCGCCAGGGGGCGTCGCCGGACGACCCCTGGCGGCCCGGCCGCAGCGCGGCCGGACATCCGGAGACCCCGAGCACGCGGAGCACCCCGAGCACCTCGAGCACTCCGAGCACTCCGAGGCGGGTCCGCCCGGGGGTCCTCCCGCACCCCCACGCGGCCGCGCGGATACCGGGCGGACGCGCGGAGCGTGGTCGGCCGCGGGGCGCGCCGACCTGCGGGTTCTTGGCGGGCGCTGACCGTGATCTGCCGCTGCGGCCGACGGTCCCCGGCCGGCGGCCCCAAGGGCGTCGGCCTCTGAGTGCCGAAACCGCGGACCACGGCCAGACGTCGGCCCCCTGCAGAGAGGGTCTTCCCGGACTCGCCTCAGGACGACTGTCGGACCGGGCCGGAAGTCGTCCGGAGCCGAGTCAGGTTAGGCTCACCTCTGTGAGTACGTGCGCGACCGTCTCGCGGGACCTCGACGAGCCCCTCTCCGGAACCGCGGCCACGGCAACCACCTGGCTGCTCCTGGAGCAGCCCGGCCCCTGGGGCGCCAGAGCGCTGGTCTCGAGTCACCTGGACCCCTCCCTGGGCCGCGCCCTGGAGGCGGCCGCGCAGGGCACCGGGGTGCGCATCGCGCTCATCCGGCGTCCCGGCCCCCACGCGGACTTCGGCGCCCCGCCGCTGCGGCAGGTGTACGCCGCCCACACCGTCCCGGGGCGGGTGTGGCTGCACGGCGCCGCGACCCACGATCCGCGCCGGTTGCTGGACCTCGATTTCGCCGCGCTCGGCCAGGGCGACCACCGCACCTTCGACGACGCGCTGCGCGGCAGGCCGCACACGGGCGACCCGCTCGCGCTCGTCTGCACCAACGGCAAGCGCGACCGCTGCTGCGCGCTCCTCGGCCGTCCGCTGGCCGCGCAACTGGCCGCCTCGGGGGTGCGGGGCACATGGGAGGTCACCCATCTGGGCGGCCACCGCTTCTCCCCCACCGTGCTGGTCCTGCCGCACGGATACGCGTACGGCCGCGTCGAGGCCCACACCGTCAGGGAGGTCCTGCACGGTGTCCAGGACGGCCGGATCGTCCTGCGGGGATGCCGGGGCAGTTCCGCGTGGGAGCGGCCCGGCCAGGCGGCGGAACTGGCGGTGCGCGAAGCGACCGGTGAGGACGCGGCGCAGGCCCTGAGCGTCGTGCGGACCGCCGGTGGCGCGCCGCGATGGGAGGTGACCGTCGCGCACACCGACGGGCGCCACTGGGAGGTCGTCGTGGACCAGGTCGCCGCGTCGCCGCCCCGGCCGGAGAGCTGTGGGGCGTCGGTCCTCGGCGCGCCCGCGCGGATGGACGTCGTGGCGGTGCGGGAACTGACGGGCGCGGCATCGGCCGGCTGAGCGATGTGAGCGATGCAGGTTCGCGCGCCCTGGGCAGGGACGCTCCGGGCGCGAGGACCGGGGTTTCGTCGGCCTCCGCGGGCTACGAGGCTTGCGCGCGAACATGACGACCATGACGCCGTCATGCATGGATGCGGCCGAACCGTTTCCTCTTGAGTCGGTCAAGAGATCCCCATCACTCACCCCTACGGTTGTGCGGCCCCGTCCACGTACCGTCTTGGGTATGAGCCCCACTCCCCCCGCCCGCCGCCTGCGCCTCGGGATGCCGCGGCGCATGTTCTCGCAGCTTCTGCTCATGCAGCTGGCGATCGCCGCGGGGGTCGTGGTCCTCGCCACCGGACTGTTCCTCGCCCCCCTCGGCGACCAGCTCGACGACCAGGCGATGCGCCGTGCGCTGGCCATCGCACAGACCACCGCGGCGGTGCCGCAGATCGCCGAGGACCTCCAGCATTCACGTCCGACGGTCGACGGGCCGGTGCAGCAGGAGGCCGAGCGGATCCGCAAGGCCAGCGGTGCCGAGTACGTCGTGGTGATGGACCCGCACGGCATCCGCTGGTCGCACCGGGAACCCGCCGAGGTCGGCGGCCATGTCTCGACCGACCCCGGTGACGCCTTGCGCGGCGAGGACGTCATGGAGATCGACAGCGGGACCCTGGGCCGCTCGGCCCGCGGCAAGGTCCCGCTGCGCGACGACCAGGGCAAGATCATCGGTGCCGTCTCGGTCGGCATCGAGTACGACAGCGTGCGCGCCCGGCTCATCCACGCGATCCCCGGTCTGTTCGCCTACGCCGGGGGCGCGCTGGCGGTGGGGGCGCTGGCGGCCTGGCTCATCTCCCGGCGGGTCCAGCGGCAGACCCGCGACCTGGCCTTCTCCGACATCTCCGCGCTGCTCGCCGAGCGCGAGGCGATGCTGCACGGCATCCGGGAGGGCGTCGTCGCGCTGGACCGGGCCGGCCGCGTCCGCCTGCTCAACGACGAGGCGCAGCGCCTGCTGGGCATCGGCGACGAGGCGGTGGGCGCGCTCCCCGACGCGGCACTCGGCGAGGGACGCACCGCCGACGTGCTGGCCGGCCGGGTGGACGGCACCGATCTGATCGCCGTGCGCGGCCAGCGCGTCCTGGTCGTCAACCGCATGCCCACCGACGACGGGGGCGCCGTCGCCACCCTGCGCGACCGCACCGAGCTGGAGCAGCTCGGCCGTGAACTCGACTCGACGCACGGTCTCATCGACGCGCTGCGGGCCCAGGACCACGAGCACGCCAACCGGATGCACACCCTGCTGGGCCTGCTGGAACTGGAGATGTACGACGACGCCGTGGAGTTCGTCGGCGAGGTGGTCGGCGATCACCGGGCGACGGCGGAACAGGTGACCGAGAAGATCGGTGATCCTCTGCTCGCCGCGCTGCTCGTCGGCAAGGCGACCGTCGCGGCCGAACGGGGCGTCGCCCTGTGGGTCTCCGACCGGACCCGGCTGCCCGACCGGCTGGTCGATCCGCGCGGACTCGTCACCGTCGTCGGCAACCTGGTGGACAACGCGCTCGACGCCGTCGCGGGCACGCCTCACGCGCGTGTGGAGGTCGAACTGCGCGCCGAGGGGCGTACCGCCGTGCTGCGGGTGCGGGACACCGGCCCCGGCATCCCCGTCGAGCAGCGCGAGCTGGTCTTCACGGAGGGCTGGTCCACGAAGAAGCCGCCCGCCCACGGCAAGCGCGGCATCGGGCTCTCTCTGGTGCGCAGGCTCGCCGAGCGGCAGGGCGGCAGCGCGGCGGTGGGCGAGGCGACCGGCGGGGGCGCCGAGTTCACCGTCGTCCTGCCGGAGGCGTTGACGGAGCCCGGCGTCCCGGCCGGCCCGCCTGGGCCGAGGTCCGGCCCGCAGCCCGTCCTGACCGCCCCGGCGGCGGGCGCGGGCGCCGTCGAGGAGGGGTCGCGGTGATCGAGGTCCTGGTGGTGGACGACGACGCCCGGGTCGCCCGGGTCAACGCCGCCTACGTGGAGAAGGTGCCCGGCTTCCGGGTGGCGGGCGAGGCCCACAGCGCGGCCGAGGCGCTGCACCGGCTGGCGACGCTGCCCCGTGTGGACCTCGTCCTGCTGGACCACTACCTGCCCGACGAGACGGGTCTGGAGGTCGTCCAGGAGATGCGCCGGCGCGGTCACCAGACCGACGTGATCATGGTGACCGCCGCGCGGGACGTCGGGACGGTGCAGGCCGCCATGCGCCAGGGCGCTCTGCAGTATCTGGTGAAGCCGTTCGCCTTCGCCGGTCTGCGGGCCAAGCTGGAGGCCTACGCGGATCTGCGCCGCACCCTGGACGGCGGCGGCGAGGCCGAGCAGGCCGACGTCGACCGGATCTTCGGCGCGCTGTCGGCCCGGTCGGAGCCGGGTCTGCCCAAGGGGCACTCCCCCACCACGGCCGAACTCGTACGGCAGGCGCTGATGAGCGCCGAGGGGCCGCTGTCGGCCCAGGAGATCGCCGACCGGACGGGGGTGAGCCGGCAGACGGCCCAGCGCTATCTGAAGCTTCTGGAGCGTACGGGGAGAGCCCGTCTGACCCTGAAGTACGGCGACGCGGGCCGCCCGGAACACCGTTACGTGTGGGCGACCCGCGCCTGAGGGCGCTCGATCCGTCAGCCCGTCGCCTTCTGGACGAACTCGGTCGTGTACGTCTTGTCGAGGTCGACCTCGGCGTTCTGGATGTTCGGGTTGAACGCCTTGAGGACCTTCTCCACCGTCTCCGGGCCGTTCTTGGGCATCACGCCGTCCGTGGTGAACATGGGCAGCGTGTTCTTGATGGCCACCGAGTACAGCATCTTGTTGCCCTGCGAGTAGTCGGCCGGCATCTTGTCGGCGATGTCGCTCGCGCTGTGGGTGGACATCCACTTGAGCGTCTTGACGAATGCATTGGCCAACTTCTGGACGGTGTCCTTGTGGCTGTTGACCCAGCTCGTCTGCATGTACAGGCTTGACGACGGGTAGGGGCCGCCGAGCGCCTCCTGGGATCCCTGCGGCGTACGCATGTCGAGGAGGATCTTCCCGGCCTTCTTGTCCAGGATCGTCGCCACGGTCGGGTCCGTCGTCATGCCTCCGTCGATGGCGCCTTGTTGCAGCGCCGCGATGAAGGTCGGCCCGGCCCCCACGGCGACCGGGGTGAACTCGCTGACCTTGACGCCGTTCTTGACGGCGAGGTACTTGGTGAGGAAGTCGGTGGACGAGCCGAGGCCGGTGATGCCGAGCTTCTTGCCCTTGAAGTCCTTGGGCGAGGCAATGTCGTCCTCGGCCTTCGTCGACACGATCTCCACCTCGCCGGGCGCCTGCGAGAACTGGACGACTGACTCCACCTCCTTGCCCTTCACCTGAAGGTCGAGGGTGTGGTCGTAGAAGCCGACGGCGCCCTGCACCTGGCCGGAGACGAGCGCGGTCTCGGCCTGCACACCGGCCGGTTCGCTCAGCAGCTCGACGTCGAGTCCCTCGGCGTCGAAGAAGCCCAGGCGCTGGGTGAGCATCGCGGGCAGATAGATGACCTTGTCCAGGCCGCCGACCATGATCTTGACCTTGGTGCCCTTGCCGTCGCCCTTGCTGTCGGCGCCGGAGGACGCCGTGGCGGCGTCGTTGGCGCAGGCGGTGAGCGAAGAGAGGGCGAGGAGACCGGCGGCGGCCACGGCCGCGTATCTGGTGGGTGTGCGCATGGCGGGGTTCACGTCCTTGTGAGAAGGCGCTGCGGAAGGCTGCGAGGTTCGCGGGAAGGGAGGGCGGTGCGGGGGACGGCCGGCGCGGAAGGCAGGGCACGCCGGGGCGTCCCGGACGTCCGGGTGTTCGAGGCCGGTCGAGGTGATCGCGGCCGATCCGGATGATCGCGGGCGGTCGGCGCATCGCGGTCGGGTCGGCGGTGGTCCGGGTTGATCAGCGGGTCGTAGGCGGTGGGGCGGCGGTCAGCCGTCCGAGCCCGAGGGCTTCCAGCGGAAGATGCGGCTCTCGGCGAACGTCAGCAGCCCTTCGGCGACCAGGGCGACGACGGCGAGAATGACCATCGCCGCGTACACGCCGGCCGCATTGAAGGTGCCTTGGGACTGGGCGACGAGGAGCCCGATGCCCTTGGTCGCGCCGATGTACTCGCCGACGATCGCGCCGATGAGCGCGAAGCCGAAGCTGACGTGCAGGCTGGTGAAGATCCAGGAGGTGGCGGACGGGATGACCACCTGGAGGGTCACCCTGCGGTCGCTCGCGCCCAGGATGCGGGCGTTGGCGACCAGGTTGCGGTCGACCTCGCGAGCGCCCTGGAAGGCGTTGAAGAAGACCGGGAAGAACACCAGGACGACGGCCGAGGCGACCTTGGAGGCCGGGCCGAGCCCGAACCAGATCACGAAGATCGGGGCCAGCACGATCCTGGGTATGGAGTTGAGCACCTTGATGTATGGACCAAGGATGTCGGCGAGAAAGGTGATCCGCCCGAGGGCTATACCGCACACGACACCGGCGACCACACCGATGATCCAGCCGAGCAGTGCCTCGTAGAGCGTGTACCAGATCTGCTCGCCGAGTGAGCCGAGCGCGGTCCCGTGCGTGAGCCAGGTGTAGATCTGGTCCCAGATCTTGCTCGGCATCGAGAAGTTGAACGGATCGATGACCTCGGCGCGGGACAGCCCTTCCCACAGGGCGAGCACGGCCACCAGGAGCAGGACGCGGAAGACCGTGACGACGATCTTGCGTCTGCGAGCGGCACGCGCGCGTGAATGGGCGCGATCCGGTGCCGGGACGGCGTCGGCCACCGGTTTGCTGAGAAGGTCAGGCGACATTGGCGGCACCTCTCTCACGGGTGATGCGGACCTCTTCGCCGAGGGACTCCCATATCTCGCGGTAGATCTCGATGAACCGCGGCTCCAGACGCACCGACTCGACCTTGCGCGGCCGGGGCAGGTCGATGTCGAAGACCTGCTTGACGGTCGCGGGACCGGCGGTCATCACGACGACCTTGTCGGCCAGCGCGATGGACTCCTCCAGGTCGTGGGTGACGAACACGACGGACGCGCCCGTGCCCTCCCACAGCTCGAGCAGCTCGTCCGACATCAGGGCCCGGGTCTGTACGTCGAGCGCGGAGAACGGCTCGTCCATGAGCAGGATCTCGGGATCGTTGACGAAGGTCGCGGCGAGGGCGACCCGTTTGCGCTGGCCACCGGAGAGCTGGTGCGGGTAGCGGTCCTCGAAGGCGGCGAGTCCGACCCGGCCGAGCCACTCACGGGCCCTGCTCTTCGCCTCCGCCTTCGGCACACCGCGGAAGCGAGGGCCGGCCATGACGTTCGACAGAACCGTGCGCCAGGGAAACGTCGCGTCCTGCTGGAAGACGAAGCCGACCTTGTCGCCGACGCCACGCACGGGCTGCCCGGCGACCAGGACCTCACCCTGGGTGGGCTCCTCCAGGCCGCTGACCAGGGTCAGCGTGGTGGACTTTCCGCAACCGGTCGGTCCGACGACGGCCACGAACTCGCCGTGGCCGACGGTGAGGTCGAGTTCCCGCACAGCGGTGTGCGGAGCCCCCGACGGGGTCCTGAAGACCTTGCTCGCGCCCCGCAGCTCGATGGCGGGGCTGGTGTGTGCGCTCATGGCCGGGGACGGTAGAGGTGACCCGCGAGACAGCATCAGCCTTGTGAGCGCATGCGCTTCTTTTGCTTGCAAAGCCCTGTTGTGCTCGTTTTGCTCGCGCTACAACAGCGAAGCCGAAACACGGGCGCGACGCCCGCCTGGCCCTCAGGAGAGAGGCCCGATGATTGACGTCCTGGTGGTGGACGACGACTTCCGTGTCGCCGAGATCAACGCCAAATACGTGGGGAAGGTTCCCGGATTCCGGGTCGCCGCCCGCGCACACAGTGCTGCCCAAGGGCTCGCCTGCGTGCAACGCGGGAACATCGACCTGGTCCTGCTCGACCACTACCTGCCCGACGGAACCGGCCTCGACCTCGTCCACCGCATGCGGGAACAGGGGCATGGCACCGACGTCATCATGATCACCGCGGCCGGCGACGTGACGACCGTGCAGACCGCGATGCGCCTGGGCGCCCTGCACTACCTGGTCAAACCGTTCACGTTCGCAGCGCTGCGCACCCGCCTGGACTCCTACGCCGCCCTGCGTCGCACGGTGGACCGGGTCGGCGGCCACGGCGTCGCCGGGCAGGAGCAGGTCGACCGCATCTTCGGCGCCCTGCGCACCAGCCCCGGACCGTCCTCGCCCGGTCTGCCGAGCGGCCACTCCGAACCGACCGCCGACCTGATCTGCACCGTCCTGCACCGCGCGAGCCGCCCGCTGTCGGCCCACGAGGTCGCCGCCGAGACCGGCCTCAGCCGCTCCACCGCCCAGCGCTACCTCCGCCAGCTGGAACAGGCCGGGCGGCTGCACCTCTCGCTCAAGTACGGCGACACCGGCCGCCCGGAGCACCGCTACGCGTGGGTGGCGCCGTAGCGGTGCTCCACGCACCCGGGCGCTTCCACCGCCGGCGGCACGGGGCAGCGCCCGTCACGCGGCCCCCGCCCCGGTCAGGGACCGCACCTCGGTCTCCGCGTGCTTGGCCTCGTCCGCGATCTCGGCCGAGGTCACCGTGCCGAGCCAGCCCGCCACGAATCCCAGCGGGATCGACACCAGACCGGGGTTCTGGAGCGGGAAGTACTGGAAGTCCACGTCCGGGAAGAGCGACTCGGGGCTGCCCGACACCACCGGTGACAGCACGACGAGCGCCAGCGCCGGGACCAGGCCGCCGTACACCGCCCACACGGCCCCCCGCGTGGTGAAGCTCCGCCAGAACAGCGAGTACAGCAGCACCGGCAGGTTCGCGGACGCGGCGACGGCGAAGGCCAGCCCCACCAGGAAGGCGACGTTGAGATCGCGCGCCAGCAGGCCGAGCCCGATCGCGACCACGCCGACGCCGACGGCGGCGACCCGCGCCACCGTGACCTCGCTGCGAGGCTGCGCGTTCCGCCGGCGCAGCGAGGCATAGAGGTCGTGCGCGACCGACGCCGACGAGGCGAGGGTGATGCCGGCGACGACGGCGAGGATCGTGGCGAAGGCGACGGCCGTCACGACCGCGAACAGCACCGTGCCTCCCGTGGAGTCCGCGCCGCCCCCGAGGTCGAGTGCCAGCAGGGGCACCGCCGTGTTCCCGGAGGAGTTCGACCCGCGCACGGCCTGCGGGCCGACGATGGCCGCCGCGCCGAAGCCGAGCACGATCGTCATCAGATAGAAGCCGCCGATCAACCCGATCGCCCAGACGGCGGAGCGCCGGGCGGCCTGCGCGGTCGGCACCGTGTAGAAGCGGGACAGGATGTGCGGCAGCCCCGCCGTGCCCAGCACCAGCGCGAGCCCCAGACTCATGAAGTCGAAGCGCGCGGTCCAGTCCCCGCCGTACTTCAGGCCGGGCGCCAGGAACGCGGCGCCGTGCCCGCTGCGGTCGGCCGCCGTGCGCAGCAACTGGTCGAAGTCACCGTGGAAGCGCACCAGGACGAGCACGGTGAGGACGACGGTGCCGCCCAGCAGCAGCACGGCCTTCACGATCTGGATCCAGGTGGTGGCCCGCATCCCGCCCAGCGACACGTAGACGACCATGAGCGCGCCGACCCCGATGACGGCCCAGGACCGCGCCGCATCACCCGTGTTGCCCAGCAGCAGGGCGACCAGACTGCCCGCGCCCACCATCTGCGCCACCAGGTAGAGCACGGACACGGTGACCGACGAGGTTCCCGCCGCGATGCGCACCGGGCGCTCGCTCATGCGCGCGGCCACCACGTCGGCGAGGGTGAACCGACCGCAGTTGCGCACCAGTTCGGCGACGAGGAAGAGCACCACCAGCCAGGCGACGAGGAATCCCACCACGTACAGCAGCCCGTCGTAGCCGAACAACGCGATGAGCCCGGTGACGCCCAGGAAGGACGCGGCCGACATGTAGTCGCCCGCGATGGCAAAACCATTCTCCATCGGGGAGAACAACCGCCCGCCCGCGTAGAACTCCTCGGCCGAGCCGTGCCGGTTGCGACTCACCCAGGTGGTGATCCCCAGTGTCACCGCGACGAACACGCTGAACAGCAGCAACGCCGGTGTCTGATGGTTGCCGGTCATGATGCGCCGCCTCTCGCTCCGCGTGTCAGCTCCTGGGTGTCCCAGCGCAGTTCCAGCGCCGCCCGGTCCCGGCGCAGACGCGCGTGGCGGGCGTAGGCCCAGGTGAGCAGGAACGTGCTGAGGAACTGTCCGAGACCGGCGAGCAGCCCGACGTTCACCGCCCCGGTCACGGGACGCGCCATGAACTCCGGGGCCGTCGTCGCGGCCACGACGTAGGCCAGGTACCAGATGAAGAACCCGAGGACGGCGGGCACCACGAAGCGCCGGTACCGTCGGCGGACCTCTTGGAAAGCCTCGCTGCGCTGCACCTCGAGATAGACCTGCGCCGCCGCCGCGGCACCCGTCTCCCGCGCACGGCGGGCCGCCGGCACCTCGCCGACGTGGGGGCCGGAAGCGGCCGACTCGCCCCAGCCGGAGGCGAGAGCCTCGTACCACGGATCCTCGTAGTGCGGCTCTCCCGGCGCGTCGACGAATGCCCGGCCCGGATCCTCGTGGTGTTCACGCGCGTGCGACGCGGGGCCGCCGGTCTCGGGACCGCCCTCGCCGGCACGGGCACGACCGTTGCTTGACTGCATGCCCAAGGATGGACAGAACGGGAACATCCCCGACTCTTCTTCCCGGAACGCTTCACCCCATCAGGTGACCAATGGGCCATTCACCCTGTGGGTGGTCGTACCAACCCCTTTCGATATGCGTAACGCACGGCCTGCGCACGGCCCTTGAGCCCCGTCTTGGTGAACATGTTGTTGATGTGGGTCTTCACGGTGGCGGTGGAGACGCTCAGCCTGCGTGCGATCTCCTGGTTGCTGAGACCGTCGGCGATCAGCACCAGCACCTCCGCCTCCCGGGTGGTCAGCCCGTCGGGCGGGGCCGGCGGCTCCGCCTGCTCCGGTTCGGGGGCCGACAGCCGTTCCAGCAGCCTCCGTTGGACGCTCGGCGACAGCCCTGCGTCCCCGGACAGCACGCTGTGCACGGCCCGGACGATCTCGTCGCCGCCGGCGTCCTTCGTCAGGTAGCCCCGTGCCCCGGCTTTCAGCGCGGGGAACAGGGACTCGTCGTCCGCGAAGGTCGTGAGCACCACCACCTGCGTCCCCGGGTGGTGGGCGCGGATGCGCCGGGTCGCCTCCACTCCGTCACAGCGGGGCATGCGCAGGTCCATCAGCACCACGTCGGGGGCGAGTTCGGCGACGAGTCGCACCGCCTCCTCCCCGTCGCCGGCGGCCCCCACGACCTCGACTCCCGGCAGCAGTCCGAGCAGCATCACGATGCCTTCCCGGACGACCGTCTGATCGTCCGCGACCACCACCCTGGCGGGCTTCGTCTCCGACTCCTCGGTCATACCGGCACCTTCAGCGTCACCACGAACCCTTCCTCGCCCGGTCCCGCGGCGAGCGAACCGCCCAGCAGCTCGGCGCGCTCCCGCATCCCCAGCAGACCGTACCCGCCTCCGACCTCCGCGAGTTCGCCCGGCGATCCCCCTGTGTCCCGCACGTCCAGGGTGACTTCGCGCGGGCCGTACTCCAGGCTGACGCGGACCTTCGCGCCCGGTGCGTGCTTGCGGACGTTGGTGAGGGCTTCCTGGGCCACCCGGCGCACGGCCTGCGACGCCTCGGCCGGCAGCGGCCGCCGTGCGCCCTCCACGGTGACCTCGGCGTCGTCGGACGAGCGGACGAGGTCGCTCAGGAAGTCCTCCAGCGGCGTCAGTTCCCCCCGCAGCGCGGAGAGCGACTGTCTGGTCTCGTCCAGGCCGTCGCGAGCCATCCCCCGGGCCGCCACCACGCGGGCGAGGATCTGCTCGCGGTCCGCCCCCCGCTCGATCAGCAACCGCGCCGCCTCCAGATGCACGAGCTGCGCCGAGAGACTGTGCGCCAGGACGTCGTGGATCTCCCGGGCGATCCGGGCCCGTTCGGCGAGAGCGGCGGACTCGGCTTCGGCCGCGCGCGCCGCCCGCTCCTGGGCGAGCAACCGCTGCGCATTGCCCCGGGCCTCTGCGTCCAGTCGCAGGGCGTAACCGGCGAGGGCCATCCCCCCGATAACGGACGCCGAGGTCAGGCCGTTGCCGTCGTCGACCATGGCGAAGGCCGCGAACGCGACCGAGGCCACCGGCACAGCGGCCATCAAGGGGAGCCGCTCCAGGGCCGTGATGGCGCAGCCGCAGCACAGGACCACCGCCGGCGAGCGGAATCCCGCGGCCTCGGCTCCGGCGGCCAGCCCGAGGAGCATCATGACGAGGCCCAGGGAGGGCCACAGCCGGTGGTCGAGCGTGGTCCGGAACAGGGCCCACGCCAGCCCGCCGGCCACGAGGACTCCGCCCGCGCCGGCCACCGTGGTCCACCCGTGCACACGGCTGTCGTGGAAGGCCGCCCACATCAGGCCGGTCAGCACCAGGACCCTCACCGCCCAGGCGAGCAGCCGCCTGGGACGCGACACGTCCTTGGGGCTCAGCGCCTCCCGGGACGGCCAGCGGGTCCACCCGTTCTCCGTCACACGCGCTCCTTCCACGCGGGCCGGGACACGCCGGCACCGAATGCCGCGGCCGGTACGGGAACCTGGGCCAGAGGCCGCGTACGCCAGATCAGGATGCCCGAGCGGACCAGCAAGGTGGCGGCGAGGGCCAGCATCAGCGCGGAGCTGTCCTGGTGGACGCCCAGCAGCCTGCCGAGTCCGAAGAGCCCGAGCCGCAGCCCGATGCCGACGGCCCACACGGCGGCGCTCGCCCTGGTGCTCCTGCTCCAGACGGCGCCGTCCGGCTCCGCCCAGACACGGGTGGTCCAGGCCCAGGCGGCGCCCATGGCCAGGCCGACGATCACTTCGGCGCCGAGCACCAGGGCCGCCGTGGCGGGGTGACGGCCATCGAGGAGGTGAGGTTCGCGCAAGGCCAGGACAGCCAGGACGCAGGGCAGGAGCCACCATCTGCGGTCCGTGTCGACGCGGCTCGCGCGGAACTGCCGCACGATCACGACAGCGATCACGGCCACGATCACCAGTGCGTCGACGAGCCCGGACATCGCAGCCTCCGTGAGCGGAAAGGGAGAGCCGGCAGCGAGTGCCGCCGACGCCTTCGACGCTACGGAAATCCGTCCGGGCGCAGATCGGAGCCGGGGTGGATCGTGGGTGGATCTCGGTCAGCGGAGGTCTCCACCCGGGGGTGGAGACCCCGTCCGCCAGCCGACCGCGCCCAGCCGGAGACGAGTCGACTGCCGTGGCCCGGAGAGCCGACGAGGCGGGCGGACGTCAGTCCCGGCGAGTCTGCGAGCACCTCCGGTGGCCGGCCCTACGGCCGGTCCGCCCCGGTCAGCAGGGCCGAGCGGAGCCTTCGCCCGGCTTCTGACCGGGCTCGCACAGCCGAACGCGCCCGGCCCCGACCGCAGCGGACCCCCGACGCGGTCGGGGGTCCGGGCACGTCGGGGTCGAGGCGCGTCAGGGGCGAGGCGCGGCCGATCCGGGCTCGGCCGGGCCATCGTCACGCGTCGATGCGAGACCGGTCCAGCGTCGCCGCGGAGCTGGAGATGAACTCCTTGCGCGGTGCCACGTCATTGCCCATGAGCAGGTCGAACACCTGCTCCGCCGACTCCAGGTCGGAGAGGTTGATGCGGCGCAGGGTGCGGTGACGCGGGTCCATCGTGGTCTCGGCCAGCTGATCGGCGTCCATCTCGCCGAGACCCTTGTAACGCTGGATGGAGTCCTTGTACCTGACGCCCTTGCTCTGGAACTCCATGAGCTTGTCGCGCAGCTCCCTGTCCGAGTACGTGTACACGTACTTGTCCTGGCCCTTCTTGGGCTGGACCAGCTCGATGCGGTGCAGCGGCGGCACCGCGGCGAACACCCGGCCGGACTCGACCATGGGCCGCATGTAGCGGTGGAAGAGCGTCAGCAGGAGCGTCCTGATGTGGGAGCCGTCGACGTCGGCGTCGGTCATCATGATGATCTTGCCGTAGCGGGCCGCGTCGATGTCGAACGTCCGCCCGGAGCCCGCTCCTATGACCTGGATGATCGCGCCGCACTCGGCGTTCTTCAGCATGTCGGTCACGGACGACTTCTGGACGTTGAGGATCTTGCCCCGGATCGGCAGCAGTGCCTGGAACTCGGAGTTGCGGGCCAGCTTCGCCGTGCCGAGCGCCGAGTCTCCCTCGACGATGAACAGCTCGCTGCGCTCCACGTCGTCGCTGCGGCAGTCGGCCAGCTTCGCCGGCAGGGACGAGGACTCCAGAGCGGTCTTGCGGCGCTGTGCGTCCTTGTGCTGCCGGGCCGCGATGCGCGTGCGCGCGGCGGCCACCGCCTTCTCCATGACGACCCGTGCCTGGGCCGCCGCGTCGCGCTTGGTGGAGGTGAGGAACGCCTTGAGCTCCCTGGAGATCACCGTGTTCACGATGCGCCGGGCCGCCGAGGTGCCGAGGACCTCCTTGGTCTGCCCCTCGAACTGGGGCTCGGCCAGACGCACGGTGACGACCGCGGTCAGCCCCTCCAGGGCGTCGTCCTTGACGATGTCGTCCTCGGCGACGCGCAGCAGCTTCTTGGCGCGCAGCACCTCGTTCATCGTCTTGGCGACGGCCTGCTCGAAGCCGGCGACATGGGTGCCGCCCTTGGGCGTGGCGATGATGTTGACGAAGGACCGCAGGTTGGTGTCGTAACCGGTTCCCCAGCGCAGCGCCACGTCGACGCCGAGCTCGCGGGTGACCTCGGTCGGGGTCATCTGCCCGTGGTCGTCCAGGACCGGGACCGTCTCCTTGAACGTGCCCTGGCCGGTGAAGCGCAGGACGTCGCAGACGGGCTTGTCGGCGGCCAGGTACTCACAGAACTCGCTGATGCCGCCGTCGAAGCGGAAGGACTCCTCGCCCTTGCTGCCGCCGTCGCCGAGCCCGTACTCGTCGCGTACGACGATGGTCAGGCCGGGGACCAGGAAGGCCGTCTGGCGGGCCCGCTGGTGGAGGTTGTCCAGGGAGAGCTTGGCGTCCTTGAGGAAGATCTGGCGGTCCGCCCAGTACCGCACGCGCGTGCCGGAGCGGTTCTTGGCGATCCGCTTGACCTTGCGCAGTCCGCCGGTCTCGAACTTCGCGTCGGGGCCGTCCGCGGCGAAGGCGCCCGGGACGCCGCGTCGGAAGCTGATCGCGTGGGTGTGGCCGCCACGGTCCACCTCGACGTCGAGCCGGGCGGACAGGGCGTTGACCACGGAGGCGCCGACGCCGTGCAGGCCGCCGGAGGCGGCGTACGAGCCGCCGCCGAACTTGCCGCCGGCGTGCAGCTTGGTCATGACGACCTCGACGCCGGACAGGCCGGTCTTGGGCTCGACGTCGACGGGGATGCCGCGGCCGTTGTCGCGGACCTCCACCGAGGCGTCGTCGTGGAGGATCACCTCGATGTGGTCGCAGTATCCGCCCAGGGCCTCGTCGACCGAGTTGTCGATGATCTCCCACAGGCAGTGCATCAGGCCGCGGCTGTCGGTCGAGCCGATGTACATTCCCGGGCGCTTCCGCACGGCCTCGAGGCCTTCGAGGACGAGCAGGTGCCGCGCGGTGTAATTGGAACCGTCCCGGTCTGCTCCTGCCAGCAGCGCTGTGGACGGCACGGACATTTCGGCGGTCACGCGGTTCGCTCCTCGCTGAATTTCAGTTGGGGCCCTTCTGGGTAAGGGCGCGGCTCGGGTTGCCGCCACGAGGGTACCGAGGCCTGGTAGAGCCGTTGGCACGCCACCCTCGCGTCTGAACTCACACTAGTCCAGCATCGTATGCATGTTCGATCCCTCGATGGAGTGAAGTACATGTCACGTTCCCTTCGGGGCATGAACCATTTAGGCTCCGGGCACGTCCTCATGAACAAACCGGCAAGCCAGCCGGAGGGACCGGACCATGACCGACAGCGCGAAACCGTAAGCACCACAGACCACGCGATACGGCACATTCGCCGCCAAACCGGCAGCAGACGGCCGCCTCGGAAAAGTTTTTTCGAGGAAAAGCCACGAGCGGGAACGTTTTGGGGCTGGTTGGATGTTGACCCTGGTACGACAGCTCGTCGAGCTAGAGAAGAGGCGACGTGACTACTGTTCTGACCCCCGCGAGCCCGCTGACGGCCGCTGACCGCTGCGACCGCTGCGGCGCCCAGGCGTACGTGCGCGTCGTCCTGCTCAGCGGCGGAGAACTGCTCTTCTGCGCCCACCACGGCCGCAAGTTCGAGCCGGAACTCAAGAAGATCGCCGCTGAGATACAGGACGAGACGGAGCGGCTGACGACCGTTCCCGTGTCCGCCTCCGAAGAAGAGCGCTGATCCGACGCGTCCACGACGAGCCAGACCGGCACAGGCCGGCGTACGGGCGGCCGTCCCCGATTCCGGGGGCGGCCGCCCGCGCATGTGAAGGCGGCGGGCCCGGCCTCACGCAGGCCCGCCGCAGGAACCCGCTCAGGCACCCTCAGGGGCCTCGTGAGGGCTTCTGGTGCCGGCATCCCAGTGCAGCGTCCGCAGGGCGTCCGAGACGCGTGTGTAGACGCCTGGGCTGCCGGGCCGCCCGCAGCCGCTGCCCCAGGACACGAGTCCGATGAGCCGGCCCTGAGCGACCAGCGGCCCGCCACTGTCGCCCTGACACGCGTCGGGACCGCCCCGCGCCTCCCCCGCGCACACCATGCTCCGCGCGTCGTAGGCACCGTCGGCGGACCCGGGGTACGCCCGCTCGCAGAGCGTGTCGGCCAGGACGTGCACCCCCGCCGCCCGCAGGCTGTGGGCGTAGGCCCCGAATCCCGTGGTGTCCCCCCAGCCGTATACGACGGCTTCCGAGCCCGGCGCGTAGGCCGGGTCTCCGGCGGCGGCCATGGGGGCGACCACGGTCGTCGCGAGCGGTTCGGCCAGGCTGAGCACGGCGAAGTCTCCGGCGTTGCTGGAGCTGTCGTAGCCCGGGTTCACCCAGACGCTGCGCACCGCGATCTCCTGCCCCGCTGCCGAGTGCAGATCCGTACGGCCCGCGACGACCCTCAGGTCGGACAGTTGCCCCGGCGGCACGCCCAGGACGTCCTCGCCCATGCAGTGGGCCGCCGTGAGGACGGTGGACCGGCCGACGGCGACACCTCCGCAGAACTGGCCCGAGCGCGTACCTCCGAACCGGTCACGGCTGGACAGGGCGACGACCCACGGGGCCTGGGCGACGTCGATGGGGACACCCCCCAGGACGATGCCGTCGGAGGCCGCCGGGGCGGCGGAGGCCAGCGGTATGGCCATCGCGGCGGCCGCCAGGATCAACGGCCGGGACAGCGCCCGGACCAGACAACGACGCATGCGCGCTCCTCACTCGAAGTGATCGATGAACACCCACAGTGATTCAGGGCGTCCGGAGCCGCACCCGCGCGTCCATGCCGAAGGCCCGGCCCCCAGCGGGGTCCGGGCCTTCGGCGCGCTGTTACTGCGACCGTTTAGTCGAGGTAGTCGCGCAGTACCTGCGAACGGGACGGGTGGCGCAGCTTCGACATGGTCTTGGACTCGATCTGGCGGATGCGCTCGCGCGTCACGCCGTAGACCTTGCCGATCTCGTCAAGGGTCTTCGGCTGGCCGTCGGTGAGACCGAATCGCATGGAGACGACGCCCGCCTCCCGCTCGGACAGGGTGTCGAGCACCGAGTGCAGCTGCTCCTGGAGGAGCGTGAAGCTGACCGCGTCGGCCGGCACGACGGCCTCGGAGTCCTCGATGAGGTCGCCGAACTCGCTGTCGCCGTCCTCGCCCAGAGGGGTGTGCAGCGAGATGGGCTCGCGGCCGTACTTCTGGACCTCGATGACCTTCTCCGGGGTCATGTCGAGTTCCTTGGCCAGCTCCTCCGGGGTGGGCTCGCGGCCCAGGTCCTGGAGCATCTGGCGCTGCACGCGCGCGAGCTTGTTGATGACCTCGACCATGTGCACCGGGATACGGATGGTGCGGGCCTGGTCGGCCATCGCGCGGGTGATGGCCTGACGGATCCACCAGGTGGCGTACGTGGAGAACTTGTAGCCCTTGGTGTAGTCGAACTTCTCGACCGCGCGGATCAGACCGAGGTTGCCCTCCTGGATGAGGTCCAGGAAGAGCATGCCGCGGCCGGTGTAGCGCTTGGCCAGGGAGACCACCAGGCGGAGGTTGGCCTCCAGGAGGTGGTTCTTGGCGCGGCGGCCGTCCTCGGCGATGATCTCCAGCTCGCGCTTGAGCTTCGGCGCGAGCTTGTCGGCGTTGGCCAGCTTGTCCTCGGCGAACAGACCGGCCTCGATGCGCTTGGCGAGCTCGACCTCCTGCTCGGCGTTGAGCAGCGGGACCTTGCCGATCTGCTTGAGGTAGTCCTTGACCGGGTCGGCGGTGGCGCCCGCGGCCGCGACCTGCTGCGCGGGCGCGTCGTCCTCGTCCTCGTCGGACAGGACGAAGCCGGCGCTCTCGGTGCCACCCTCGGGCTCGCCCTCGGCCTTGGGAGCGTCTTCGAGGACCTCTTCCTCGACCAGCTCGGCGTCGTCCTTCTTGGCGGTGGTCTTCTTCGCCGCCGTCTTCTTCGTGGCGACGGTCTTCTTGGCCGCCGTCTTCTTGACGGCCGTCGTCTTCTTGGCAGCCGCCTTCTTGGCGGGGGCGGCTTCCTCTGCGTCGTCCACAGCGGGGGCGGCGGGAGCGGCCTCGGTGGTGGCGGTGGCCTTCCGCGTGGTCACCGTCTTCGCCGCGACCGTCTTGGTGGCGGTGCGCTTGGCCGGACTCTTCGCTGCGACGCTCTTTCGGGTGCGCTTGGGCTCCGCGGCACTGACCATCAGCGTCACACCCTCTTCCTCGAGGATCTGGTTGAGGCTGCGCAGTACGTTCTTCCACTGAGTGGCCGGAATCTGGTCAGCTTCGAAGGCCCGACGCACATCGTCGCCGGCGATCTGCCCCTCAGCCTTTCCCCGCTCAATGAGCGCCATGACAGAGACGGACTCGGCGATCTCCGGCGGGAGCGTACGGGATGTGCTGGCCGACACGAACAACCTCTCGGAACGTTGGAAAACGGCTTCCGGCCCCGTTCGCAGAGGAACAGGGGCCGACCACCGACCTGGGGACGGGTCGACGGTGCGGGCGGGGACCGGGAGGATTCACAGCGCCTTGAACGGCGTCCGTATTCCCTCCGCGGCAGTCACCTCTTAGGTCATCGCGTTGTTTCCACAAGCGTTACGCCCAATCTTCGTGGCCCGAGTCACACCCCGTAAGTAGCTAAAAACGGTCAGACACGGGCAGAGGCGGTCACTCGTGGTGTCTACCCGAGCCTCCGCGGCCGAATCCCCCTTGTGCCCCGTCGCATCCCTGGCCGAATCTCCCCCACTCGGCCGTCGGACCCCGCAGGCCCCGTGGCGGGTCCTGCGGGGTCCGACGAGAGGACGGGCGCGTCGCGCGGCGGGTCGAGGCGGGACAGGATGTCCGCGGACCGTTCCCCCCGCGGAGGCGGTCAGTGCTCGCGCGGCGCCGGCACGACGCGCTCCACCTCGGGATGCACGGTGAGCAGCTGCCGCATGGCCGCCTCCGCCGCGGCGCCGTCGCCCGCGGCCAGCGCGTCCACGATCCTGCCGTGATGGGAGAGCGAGGCGTCGTTGGGGCGCTCGCACCCCGCGACCGGACCGCCGGAGACCTGCAGGGCGGAGGACACGATCCCCGAGAGGTGCTCCAGCATGCGGTTGCTCGCGACCTGGATGAGCAGGGAGTGGAACTCGGTATCGGCCCGGGAGTACGTCAGCACGTCCCCCTGACCCACCGCGTGGGCCATGATCTCGACCATGTCGGACAGGCGCTGCTGGACGTCGGCCCGCCCGTGGCCGGCGGCGAGGCGCGCGGCCAGCGGCTCGATCGTCCAGCGCAGCTCGCTCAGCTCGCGACGCTGGTCGTCGCGCTGGGGGCCGAAGGCGCGCCACTCGATGATGTCGGGATCGAGGAGGTTCCAGTCGCTCACGGGACGCACACGGGTGCCGACGTTCGGTCGGGCACTGACCAGGCCCTTGGCTTCGAGGACGCGCAGCGACTCCCGGACGACGGTCCGGGACACCTCGAACCGCTGCCCGATCTCCTCGGGAACCAGCGGGCGGTCGGCCCCCAGGTCGCCCGAGACGATCATCTGTCCGAGCTGCTGGACGAGTTGGCCGTGCAGCCCGCGGCCTCGGCTGCCCGTGGCGCGGCGCCCCATGCGGCCCAACTCGGGGTCGGCGGACTCCCAGACGGGAGCTCCGACGCGGTCGGCGGCGGGGGCCTCGGCGTAGGGGTAGCGGTCGAGCCCGCCCGGGCCGGCCAGACCGGAGTCGGCGGAGCGGGCGGCGGTCATCATGGTGTGCGCAAGGGTACTCACGGATCCTTTGTCGGCGCTGCCTCCAACTGCCTTGAGGTCTTTGGTGAAAAGCACACGAAAGGGTGATCGCTCACCCCGTCGCAATTGACGCCTTATCGGAAAGAAACGGGCTTTCTGTGGGGAGTTGCGCACATGCCAGGACGGGATCGGCCGGGGACGGTCGTCATCGGACCCTGCTGCGCAGCGTGGTGACCACATACGCGCACACCAGGGCGGTGAGAGACAAGGTCATCGCCCCGCCGACGGGTTGAGCGATCACGCGTGCCGCGGCCGCCAGATACCGCTCTCCCCCGAAGGGCCACTGCACGAGGAGCGTCTCCCGCAGCCGCACGGACGTACCGGCCGCCGTCCGCACGGACGTGCTGCCGACGAGCCCCTGTACGACGGGCACGACGACCACCGGCACGGCAAGCACCGCCGACAGCCCGGCCGTCGTGGAGCGGAAGACCCCGGCCGCCAGCACACCGGCCCAGGCGCAGCCGACCACGAGGGCGAGCCAACTCGCACTCAGCGCCATCCAGTCCGCGGGAACTCGGGTGAGCTCCCGTCCGTAGACGAGATAGAGCACCTCGGCGTCGCAGCCCACCGTGAGAAAGGCCAGCGTCACGGCGGTGAGGGCGGCGACGACGAGTTTGGCGGTGAGCACCCCGAGCCTGCGGGGGACGGTGCCGCGGTCCGCGGCCAGGGCGGGGTGGCGGAACTCGTCGCCGAAGGACAGCGCGCCGAGCAGCCCTGCGCCGAGCGCCACCGGCGGCAGCGGCAGCTCCACGGGCCAGGCGGCCAGCAGCCGCGCCTGCGGGGTGTGTCCGGCGTGGGCCAGGAACAGGGTGGTGACGGCGGAGACGAGCAGGACGACGGCACCGGTGACGAAGCCGGTGCTGATCCCGGCGGCGCGACGGAGTTCGTAGCGCAGGGGACGCAGGGGGCTGGGAGCGGCACGTACGGAGATGGGGGGTGGCAGGTCGGGCAGGGCGTCGGGGGTGCGGGAGCCTGAGACTCGGGGCGTGCGCCGTGCGGACGGCAGGACGGGGGGCGCGGTGGACCGGCGTGCCTCCACGGCGAGGGCCGCGGCCGCGGTGGGCGCGTCCGCGGTCGGCGTGTGCACGGCCGCCTTCGCGCTCGGCGCGTTCGAGGACGACCCGTTCGCGGTCGGTGCCTTCGTGCAGGACCCGTTCGCGGTCGGCGTGTTCACGGAGGCGGCGTTCGCGGGCTGAGTGCTCGGGCAGGACGCATTCGCCGTCGGCGTGCTCACCGGCGCGACGTTCACGGTCGTCGCGTTCGGGGATGCGGGCTCGGTTTCCCTGTTCGCGGCTGCGGCATCGGGCCGAGGGCCTCCTCCCCGAAGCTGAGAAAGGTCAGCAGAAGGCGCCTCGGCGAGTCGGTGGGCGGCGGTGGACGGCCGTCGCGGTTCACCATGGGCCGCAGGAGACTCGACAGCGGCAAAAGTCCGCGTGCTCTCCGGCATGCCTGCGCCCTGTGACGGCTCCGGACCGTCCGAGCCCTTCGCGTGGACGCCCACGACGGTTCGCGCGGCGGACGGCGGGCTCGGCTGCGCGACACCCGAGCTGTGCGTCCCCGCTTCCGCGCGCGCGGCGTGCGGGGACACCGGGTCCGGCCCGGCGGCCCCCGGGCCCATGTCCCCTGTTTCATCGGCCAGTTGGTGGACGAGAACCCCGTGCCGGAACGCCGTCTCGCCGATGAGGGCGCACGTGCTGCCGTACACGGAGAGGCGGTTGTCGTCCTCCTGAACGACCTCGACCGAACGCCGGCCCACCCGGGCCTCCTGGGTGAGGAGGGCGGCCAGGCGGACGGCATGGGGAGTACGCACCGCCACACGGGGGCGCAGCCGCGTGCGGGCGAAGTCGGCGGCCTCCTGATCGGCGACGAGCCGTCCCCTGTGGAGGGTGACGACGTGGTCGGCGGTGCGGGCCGCCTCCTTGGGATCGGCCGTGGTGGTCAGGACCGTGCCGCCCTGGGAGGCGTGTGCGCGCAGCATGCCGAACAGCCACCGGCTTTCCCGCTCGGACAGCCCGTCGGCCGGGTTGTCGAGGACGAGCGTGTGCGGATCTGCGAGGAGGGCACAGGCCAGACCGAGCCGCCGGTCGACGCCGCGGGAGAGGGTGCCGAGGCGTTCGTCGCGCAGGCTGACCAGGCCGACGACCTCCAGCACCTCGTCGGCCCGCCGGACGGGCACGCCGACGGCCGCGCACAGCATGCGCAGATGACCGCGGACCGTTCGGGCGGGATGCCCCGGCACGTCACCGAGGAGGACGCCGACCTCGCGCGAAGGGTGCGCGATGCGGTGCAGGGGACGGCCTCTGAAGTAGGCGAGGCCACGGCCCTGTTGGAGTTCTAGCAGTAGTCTCAGCACGGTGGTCTTGCCCGCGCCCGGCGCTCCGAGCAGCACGGTGACGCGGCCCGCGCGCGCCTCGAAGGAGACGTCGTCGACGGCGGGCGGAAGCGCCTTGCGGGAGTTACTGGTCAGTCCGAAGGCCTGGATCACCCGAAGCAAGATAGCGCGCTATGTCCGTTTTTTCCGTTCACCGCACGGTCGGGTTCGTGAGCGCCCCCACCCGGCGGGCGGCCCACGGACGCCACCTGTGCGCCCCTCAGACCTCGGGGCGCAGCATGGGCGGGTTGAGCAAGGTCGCGCCGCCGGCACGGAAGAGCTGGGCCGGGCGGCCGCCCTGCCGGGTGGTGGTGCCGCCGGTGGGCACCAGGAAGCCCGGCGTACCGGTCACCTTGCGGTGGAAGTTGCGCGGGTCGAGCGCCACGCCCCACACCGCCTCGTAGACCCGGCGCAGCTCGCCCACCGTGAACTCCGTGGGACAGAACGCGGTCGCGAGGGACGAGTACTCGATCTTGGATCGCGCTCGCTCCACCCCGTCCGCGAGGATCTGCGCGTGATCGAAGGCGAGCGGTGCGGCCGTCTCGTCGTCGCGGCCGTGGCCCGCCTGCTGCAGCAGTTCCTCGACGGGCGCCCAGCGCGCGTTGCTGGCGTCACCGCCCGCCCGCGGAGCCGGGAGGTCCGGGGCCAGTGCGAGATGCGCGACGCTGACGACACGCATCCGGGGGTCGCGTCCGGGATCGCCGTAGGTGGCGAGCTGCTCCAGGTGGGCGCCGTTGTCCTGAGCGGGGACGGAAGGGCCGTGGGCGTGCAGACCGGTCTCCTCGGCCAGTTCCCGCGCCGCCGCCTGCGTCAGGTCCTCGTCGGCTCGCACGAACCCGCCGGGCAGTGCCCACCGTCCCTTGTACGGCGCCTCGCCCCTGCGCACCGCCAGCGCGCACAGGGCGTGACGGCGCACGGTCAGCACGACCAGGTCCACGGTGACGGCGAAGGGCGGAAAGGCTGACGGGTCGTAGGGCATGCGGTGATCATAGTCGTCTCCCTGACGATAAACACTCCTTTCGCCGGTCGCATCGACGGCTGGTCCGCCGCGGCCCCGCCCGGTCGTCGCGGCCCGGGCCGCTCCCCACCTGGTCGACGTCTTCCGAGGTCATAGGGGGTCACACCCCCAGTTGCAGGCCTTCGGCAGCCTCCTCCACCATGGCGAGTCCGAGCCGACTGACCCGTACGGAGAAGGGCGCGTCCGCGACCCGCAGCCCCGTCAGCCCGATCTCTCCCAGCGGCGCGCTGGGCAGCGGGCGCAGGGTGACCGTTCCGGCGGGGGCGTCGGGGCGGACGCCGACGAGTGTGGTCAGAAGCAGGACCCCGGCCGCCGCCGCGGTGGCCGCCGGGCGGCAGGCGGCCGGATGAGGAAGGGGCGCGTTTCCGGCGGCGCGCTGCTCCCCCGCGTACATCTCGGGCAGGCGATGGCCGAAGGCGTCGGACGCCGCCAGTACGCCACGCAGCAGGGCCACGCTCTCCCTTTCGTAGCCCGTGGCCGCCAGGCCGGCGACGGCGATCGCCGTCTCATGGACCCGGACCGCGCCGCTGCGGTGACCGAACGGGTTGTGACCCGCCTCCTTCACCCCCAGCCCGCGAAGGCCCCAGCCGGAGTCCATGGCGGGGCTTCCGAGCAACCGGGCCAGTTGTTCGGTCTGCACCTTGTCCAGCAGCCCCGGGGCGTGGGCGCCGCCGCCGAGCAGCCCGGTGTCGAGGATGTGGACGGTCGTCGCGCAGAGGTGCGGCAACGGCCGCCCGTCGGGGCCGAGGGCGGCCGCGGGCCGGCCGCCCGCCCCGTCGTCGATCCAGAAGTCCCGGCGGAACACCGCGCGCGCTGTCCTGGCCCATTCCCGCAGCCCGCCGTCGCCCGCTCCCCCGCAGGCGTCGAGCAGGTCTGCGCCCAGGAGCGCGGCACGGTGGGCGTGGGCCTGGGTCTCGCAGCGGACGGGACCGTTGGGCTGCGGGTCCCGCAGGTAGGGGCCGTCGCCGACCGAGGCGCGCAGCCATGTCAGACAGCGTTCGGCTGCTGGGAGCAGTTCCTCCGTGTCGCTGTCGGGCAGACCCCACCGGCGGGCCTCCGCGAGAAGCACCGGGAAGAGCAGCGTGGCCTCCGTCCCTGTACAGGCGGGCGGCAGGTGCACGCCCGCGTCCCGTCGCGGTCCGGGGATCAGCCCGCACCTCGGTCCCGAGCCGGTGACCTGGGTGCGGGCGAGCGTGCGCAGCGTTCCCGCGGCGAGACGGGTGCCCAGTGGCAGTGTCATCCGGGCCGCGGCGAGCGCCTCGGCCGGAGCCAGCCCGCAGCGCCAGGGTGCGCCGGCCGCCAGGTGGGCGTCCGCGGGACGCTCGGGATCGCGCACCAGCAGGGCCCGCAGATCCTGGACGCTCCGCGCCAGCAGAGCTCTGACACGGGGGTCGTCGCCCGTGGCCTGCGCCGACGCCAGAGGGCTCGTCGCCGCGCGGCCGACGGCGCGCACCGGGCCGGCGCCCTCCAGCCGGACCCTCAACTCCACGTGGACGCTGCCTCCCGGGGGCACTTCGAACTCCCAGCGCAGCAGCCCCGCGGAGGCGATCGCGTCGGCGGGCGCGGGCTCGGCGATGACGCTCGAGGTCCCGGCGGCACAGGACCAGCGCAAACCCGAGTCGTAGACGCTGGCGGGCAGTTCGGGACCGGCGGCCCCCGCGGCGATCGCCCCCAGGTCGGCCAGATCGGTCCCCAGGGTCACCTCGACCGGGAGGCGCAACGGCCGTGCGGCGGTACTGCGCAGGGTGATCCGCTCCGTGCCGTCCGCGGACCGGATCCGCTCGACGATCACGTCCGGATCCGGGCCGCCGTGCGGGGTGACCCGCAGGGTGCCGACGAAGCGCGCGGAGTCGGCCAGCGTCATCCGGGCCTGCACTACCAGGGGTTCTCGTCCTGCCACCCGCAGCTGGCACCGGGACAGGACCCGCCGCCCCGCCCGGTAGAAGCCCTCCAGGCCGTGTCCCGTCAGCTGCCCCTGTTCCGTCGAGATGGCGAGACCGGGCAGGGCGACACAGATCATCGCCGTGTGGGCGGGCGGCAGGCCCGCGACGCGCGGTGCGCCGGGTGACGCCTGCGACGGGGTACTGCTTCCGGCGATGGCCGTCGGCGGACGGCCGACCGTGCCGGGCGGCTGAAGCCGGTGGGGCGGGGTGCGGTGATCCGGAGGTTCTCGGTCAGGAGGGCGTCGGTCGGGAAGTTGCCGGCCGGGAGACAGCCGGTCGGCATCCGTGTCATGGGGCGCCCGGCGGACGGCGGCGGAGCTTTCATCGGGACCGGAGAGTGCGTCGATGCCGAGATGAACGTCGGCGGCGGAGGACGGAGTCGGCTGGTGCATGCGGTGACTTCTTCTGCTCTCTGTACGCCTCGTGCTGGATCGAGGCCTGATGGGAGGCTCCGGCGGGGCGGGTGAGCTGCGGTGGCGTGTCCGAGCCGGCAATCCGCCACTCAGGTGAACGGGGCGGGACTCCCCCAGGTCACGCCCCCGGCCGGAAGGCCCCACCGAATGGCGGCCGCCTCCACAGCGCTCCGGCCGGGCAGGACGAATCGGACATGGCAGGGCTGCACGCGGCAGGGCTGGACGGGACGGGACCGGACGTGGCGGGGGCGGGCGCGAGGGCGATGGGCAGGGAGGGGATGGACAGGCGGGAATCGGCTGGGGAGAGTCGGTCGGGGCCGAGTCGGCCAGGGGAACTCGGGGTCCCGTCGGCGCGCGCGTGCAGCGACGGAGCGTCAGGTATTGCCCGGGGTTTCGCCCGCCCGGAATCGCACGCCTTCCCCTCCGTCACGCTGACGTCGTACGGGGAGAGCCGCTCCGGGCCGCGTGCGTGATCCCGCACGGCTCGGGGGACCGGGACGCACGGCGTTCGTCGGCGCCGAACGGTGACGGGGCGCGTGCGTTCGAGGGCCCTGCCCTTCCCTGCCTCCTTCCGCAGCCGAAGCGGGCTCGGTCCCCACAGCGGTGGGACGGGGACGGCGACGCCTGCGGAGGGTCGGGTGGACGGCAGGCGGCAAAGACCCTGGGGTCCTGACCGGTGAGTCGTGCCGGTCCGAGCCCTCGGCGTCCGCGGTGTCCTCGACGACAGGAGGACGGACCATGCCGTCGGTCCCGTCGACGCCGCCCCCGTCGCCCGGGTCGTCGCGCCCGCCGGGCACGGCGGTCACTCCGGCTCCGTCGGATTCGGCGGCTTCATCGGGTTCAGCGGCTCGATCGGCCTCCATGGGCGCGGGGTGCCCGTCGGTCCCGCGCTCCCAGGCCAATACCGCACGACGTCCGCGTCCGTCGTCTGCTTCGCCGCCTGCGCCTCCTTCGTTCCCGTCCTCTCCGTTGCGTCCGTCGCGTGCGACTCGCCCGTCTCGTTCGGCGCGTAGGCAGCGTCGTACCGCCTCGGGGTCGAGGCCTTCGTTGCAGGCCTGGTGCAGCAGGCGGGCGAAGAGATAGCCGGGGTCCACGCCCAGGGCCATGGCGAACGCCTCCCTCGCCTCGAGTTCGTCACCGCCGGACCAGGCGACCCACCCCGCCAGGGTCAGCGGCGCGGCCGCGTGTTCCGCGTAGGGCCCGACACAACGTCGTGCCACTGCTCGCCACAGACGCAGCGCGGGAGCCGCCTCGTCGCCCTCCATCCACTCGGCCGCCCGGTCGCGCGTCGTACGGTCCTGAAGGCCGAGGATCAGAGCCGCGGCCTCATCGCATCCGATCAGCTCGTCGTCCCGGTGGTCGGCGAGGAGCACGCCCGACACCACGGGCGCCTCGGCGAGCCGCCGCATGGCTTGTGCGGCGAGCTGGAGCGTCTCGGCGGCCACCGCGGCACGACTCTCGTCGTCGAGGATCCTCGGGACCAGCTCCATGGCGGCGGTGTCCAGCGCGACTTCCTGCTCCAGCGCCGCGCCGGTCTCCAGCGGCTGCAGCCTGGCCCGCAGCTCGCGCAGGGTGCCTCGGACCTGGATCCCCGCGTAGGTCGCGGCGGCGGCCAGCACCGAGGTTCCCGGCAGGCCCATCGGGACGCCCTCGACCGGGCAGCAGCCCTCGCCGGCGCAGCAGTACGACCAGAAGCGGCCGTCCGCGATGCAGAGCGCTTCGATCACCGGGATGTCGAGACGGCCGCACGCGAGACGCAGCTGCTCGGCGAGCGGCTTCAGGCGTTCCATGACCTGGCGGCCGGTCTCGCCCCGCGCCGGATCCTGGCACAGATAGGCGACCATCTGCGCGGGACGGTTGCCCCTGCGTTCGCTGCCCCTGACCAGGCCCTCTGCCAGTTGCTGTGCGACGGCGCCCCAGTCGTCCGGGCTGGCCGGGATGCCGAGCCTGGCCCGGCCGCCGAAGCGTCCTCGCCCGCCGCGGTCGTGCAGGGCCACCAGCACGATGCTGTCCTCGGGCCGGTATCCGAGCAGGTAGGGCAGCGCGTCGGCGAGTTCGTCCGGAGATCGCAGAGTGACCCGGTGGACGGCCTGGGCGGTGCCGTACTCGGCCTCACCGTCGTACATCGGGTGACTCACGTGTGCGGTGTGGCCGCCGGTCTCCGTCCACTGCCCTTGGTGAAGTTCTTGGGCTTCCCAGTCGTCGCGTCGGGCGATGTCGCCGTTGTCGGAGGAGCCCGTGGATTCGCTGTGATTCGTCATGCGCAGACGATCTCGCGGATGACGAAATCCCGCTCGACCTGTGGATAACTCCGATCACGGACATGTCAGGCAAGCCGGGCCGTCGGGACCCGAAACCCCTCGGAGCCCTGCTCCCACAACGGCCGTGACCGGATTGTCAGCGCCGTCCTGTTGTATGGAGGCATGGAGCACACGAGCAACACGGATCTCCGGGCTGACGCCGACGCCGTCCTCGCCCGCCTCGTCGGCGACGCCTCGGGCGCGGCCCGGCTGCGGGAGGACCAGTGGCGGGCGATCGAGGCGCTGGTCGCCGACCGGCGTCGGGCCCTGGTGGTCCAGCGGACGGGATGGGGGAAGTCCGCGGTCTACTTCGTGGCGACCTCCCTGCTCCGCGCCCGTGGCTCCGGTCCCACCGTGATCGTCTCCCCCCTGCTCGCCCTGATGCGCAACCAGGTCGACGCCGCGGCCCGGGCCGGTATCCGTGCGCGGACCATCAACTCCTCGAACACGGAGGAGTGGGAGACCGTGCAGGGCGAGATCGCGGCGGGCGAGGTCGATGTCCTGCTGGTCAGTCCGGAGCGCCTCAACAACCCGGACTTCCGTGACCAGGTGCTGCCCGCGTTGTCCGCCGCCACCGGGCTGCTCGTGGTCGACGAGGCCCACTGCATCTCCGACTGGGGCCACGACTTCCGGCCGGACTACCGCCGGCTGCGGACGATGCTCACCGATCTCCCGCAGGGCGTACCGGTCCTCGCGACGACCGCGACCGCCAATGCGCGCGTGACCGCGGACGTCGCCGAGCAGCTCGGCACCGGGGGCGCCTCGGACGCCCTCGTGCTGCGCGGTCCGCTGGATCGCGAGAGCCTCAGCCTGAACGTGCTGCGGCTGCCCGACGCGGCGCACCGGATGGCCTGGCTCGCCGACCATCTCGACGAACTCCCCGGCTCAGGGATCGTCTACACGCTCACGGTGGCCGCGGCGGAGGAGGTCACCGCCTTCCTCCGGCAGCGCGGCCACGTCGTCGCCTCGTACACGGGCCGCACCGAGAACGCCGACCGACAGCAGGCGGAGGAGGATCTGCTGGCCAACAAGGTGAAGGCGCTGGTCGCGACCTCCGCTCTCGGTATGGGCTTCGACAAGCCGGATCTGGGGTTCGTCGTACACCTCGGTTCCCCCTCCTCCCCCATCGCGTACTACCAGCAGGTCGGCCGTGCCGGACGCGGCGTCGAGCACGCGGAGGTGCTCCTGCTGCCGGGACGGGAGGACGAGGCGATCTGGGAGTACTTCGCGTCGCTCGCCTTCCCGTCCGAGGAGCTGGTGCGACGCACTCTCGACGTCCTCGCCCAGGCGCAGCGCCCCGTGTCCCTGCCCGCCCTGGAACCCTTGGTGGAACTGCGCCGTTCCCGTCTGGAGACCATGCTCAAGGTTCTCGACGTCGACGGGGCGGTGAAGCGGGTCAAGGGCGGCTGGCTGTCCACCGGCCGGCCGTGGCAGTACGACACCGAGCGGTACGCGTGGGTCGCGCGGCAGCGCAGGGCCGAGCAGGAGGCGATGCGGCAGTACGCGTCGACGACCGAGTGCCGGATGGAGTTCCTCCAGCGCCAGCTGGACGACGAAGGCGCCAAACCGTGCGGCCGGTGCGACAACTGCGCGGGAGCCCGATACGCAGCCGACACGTCCTCCGCCGCACTGGACGCCGCACGGACGGACCTGGGCCGTGCGGGCGTCGAGGTGGAGCCCCGCCGGATGTGGCCCACCGGGCTGGCCGCCATCGGCATGGACCTCAAGGGGCGCATCCCGGCGAGCGAGCAGGCGGCGCCCGGGAGGGCCCTGGGGCGCCTGTCGGACATCGGCTGGGGCAACCGGCTGCGCCCGATGCTGACCCCGCAGGCCCCGGACGCGCAGGTTCCGGACGACGTGGCCAGAGCCGTGGTCGAAGTGCTGGCGGACTGGGCGAAGGGGCCCGGCGGTTGGGCCTCCGGAGCGGCGGACGCCTCACCGCGCCCGGTCGGCGTGGTCACCGTCGCCTCCCGCACACGACCGCGGCTGGTCCACTCGCTGGGCGCGCGGATCGCGGAAGTCGGCCGGCTGCCCCTGCTGGGCGAGGTGGAGTACACCGCCGACGCCACGCCGATCTCCCGCAGCAACAGCGCCCAACGCCTCAAGGCCCTCGACGGCATGCTGCAAGTGCCCCCCGCGCTCGCCGCGTCCCTCGCCGAGACCCCGGGCCCGGTCCTCCTCGTGGACGACTACACGGAGACGGGCTGGACCCTCGCGGTCACGGCCCGGATGCTGCGACGGGCGGGCGCGCAAGGGGTGTTGCCGCTGGTTCTGGCCTTGCAGGGCTGACGCAGAGACGCCGACCGCCACATCCACAGGCCGACCCCTGGTCCGTGCGGCGGCCGGCATCGGCAGCGGAAGACCGGCGGCCGACGATCGACGGCCGGCGACCCACCGCCGGGTCACGCCCGAGCGGCCGCCGAGGCAGCCCGTCGCCGCGTGACGGACCGGCCCGCGTCCTCGGCCTCTGCGGGAGAACGGGCGTCGGATCTCCCGTCCTGGACGCACTTACAAGCCTTGAACGTCGACTCGTGCATCCTCCGGCGAAACACTGGGTAGGGATATAAGCCTCTCACCGCCATATACCGGTCGGTGGCCCCAATTGCTCGTTGCCGCATCCAAGTTCGGCAGGAAGAATTGAAGTCCGCTCCCCGCACGGCTCGGCCCGCAGTCCGGTTGGGCTCTGCTGCGGCGTGCGCTCCCCCGAATCCGACCCGCCCGCAGTGTGGGCCGTAGCCGAAGGGAGGATCGTGACCTTCGGATTCGCTCCGTCCTCGGCGGCATCGTTGTCGACGTCCACGTCCGCCACCTCCGCCAACCGCTTGCTCGAGCCTGCCGAGTGGGCCGCGGCCGGGATACCCCTGCTGCGCAACCCGCGGGAAGTCGTCAGCGGACTGCACTCGCGACACCGGCCGCGGCCGACCACGGCGATCGTGGCGGTCCTCGACCCGGACGAGCGAGTGCGGGCCAGCGCTTCGTTCACCCGACGCCAGGCTTCGAGTGACGGCTGGGTGTTCCGCAACGCGCTGCTGGCCCAGCTACGCCGGGTCATACCTCACGACCTTCGCCTGCGTACCCCGGTGCGTACGGCCGTGCTGCTCTACTGCCGTGACGGCGACGCGCGCTGGACGGAGGAGGACGGGGCGTGGATGTGGGGCCTTCGGGACGCCTGCACCTTGCACGGTCTGCGCTGCGGGGCGTACATCACTCTGACCCGGGACGGCTGGCAGGTCCTCGGCGAGGGGCGCGGCGGACGGCGGCCCAACGCGGATTCGGTTCCGGAGCCCTTCGCCCTGTCCGAGGCTCCGCCGCCGCTCCCGCGGACCGGCGGATCCGCCTCCGAGGTGATGCGTCGCGCGGCCGCCCGGTGACCGGCTGACCGACGAGCGCCCGGCACCCGAGGACTCGACCCGCGCCTCACCAACCGACGGGGCTCTTCGGACGGTTGGACGCCTCGGACGGTTGGGCACGTCGGACGGTGACCTGCATGGCACGGTCGGGCGCATCGGACGATCGGTCGCATGACAGGTCGGGCGAGCGGTCCGCGCACGGGACGGGGCGCCCAGCCCGAGGCGCACGCCCCGAAACCGGGCGCCTGGTTCAGTGCGGTTCAGTGCGGGACCTCGTTCTCGTCCTTCAGGCGGAGATCGATCCAGGGAATCGTCTCGCCCCGCAACAGGTACTCGTCGATCTCCATGAAGCCGCGCTGCCGCGCGAAGCGGAGGCCGTCCGTGTTGGATGCCAGCACCACTGTCTCGATGACCTCGGCTCCGAGCTGCCTCGCCTGCGCGAGACCACGCTCATAGAGTTCCGCACCGAATCCACGGCCACGGTGGCCAGGGAGGACTCGGGCGATGACGGTCGCCACGGGCGTCTCGCCGGTGGGCGGGCGGACCGTCGTGCATCCGATCAGGGTCTCGCCGAGATGGGCGACCTCGAGAACGTGGTGCCGGCACCGCTCACGCACCTCGGCGAGCGACCGGTGGTGCGTGGGGATGACGAGGTTGTGGACGTACTGCCAGTCGTGGACGGTGGCGTCGCCGTCCACCCTGTCGATGCGAAGGCGGGACATCGGCCCAGCAAACCCGCGGGTAGCAGTCGGGGTCAACAGTCACAGGGGGCAGTCGGGGTCGTCCGGACGGGGGTGCCGAAGAGGCGTCGCGTGTCCGCGACGCCTCTTCAGAAGCTCCGTGCCTCGAGGCCTGCCGGGAGGGGCTCAGACGCCCGCGCCCAGCACCCCTTTGATCCGCTGCGGGTCGCCGCAGACGATCAGCAGTGCCGAGGCGCGCGCCAGGGCCAGGGGCAGGACGGTGGCTGCCGCGGTGTCGGGTCCGCCGTTGAAGGCGACGACGACGACCGGGCGCACGCCCGCCCGGGCCACCGCGGCGGCGTCGGCGTAGAAGACGTCGTCCCCGGCGTCGTGCTGCGCCCAGTAGGGCGCCTCGCCGAAGGACAGCTCGTGGGCGGCCCACGGGTGGCGTTCGCCGGTCGTGATCACCAGCACGTCACCGGGAGCGCGCCCGGAGTCCAGGAGGAGGTCCACGGCCTCCTCGGCGGCGTCCAGCGCACCCTCGGCCGAGGCCGGGATCAGCTGGACCTGAGCCGCCGCCGGTGCAGGCGCGGCGGGAGCGGCCGGGGCCGTGGGCCCGGGCTTGGCGGCCGTGTCACGCGGCGCGCGTTGCGCCGGCGGCGTGGGCCGGAGGGGTCCGGGACGACCGGGACGCGACGGAGCCGCGGGACGGGGTCCGGGTACGGGTCGGGGGGTCGGCGCGGTGCGGCCGCTGGCCGGAGTGGCGCGGGGACCCTGGGCACTCTCGTGAATCTGAGGCTCCTCGGGAATGAGAGGCATGAGCTGTTGTCTATCAAACGTTGGTGCGGCACGCGCCAGCGGGTGGCACATCAGTGCGAACGGAACGGTCAGAAGTCGAAGCCGAGTTGACCTTCGACCTCCGGCGCGCTGCCGTTCGCCCAGCTGCGGGCCTTCTTGAGGTGCCGCCACTGGGGCAGCGCATCAAGATACGCCCACGACAAACGGTGGTACGGGGTGGGCCCCCGCTCCTCCAGTGCGGCCTTGTGCACGGGTGACGGATACCCGGCGTTGTCCGCAAAGCCGAAGTCTGCATGCTCGGCACCCAGTTCGGCCATCATTTTGTCGCGCCGGACCTTGGCGATCACCGAGGCCGCCGCGACGGCCACGCACGACTGGTCACCCTTGATCACCGTGCGGACCCGCCAGGGGGTGCCGAGGTAGTCGTGCTTGCCGTCGAGGATCACCGCGTCCGGCCGGACCGGGAGCGCTTCCAGGGCACGTCCGGCGGCGAGCCGCAGGGCGGCCGTCATGCCGAGTTCGTCGATCTCCTCGGGCGAGGCGTGCCCCAGGGCGTACGACGTCACCCACTCCAGCAGCTCCTCGGACAGCTCGTTGCGACGCTTGACGGTGAGGAGCTTGGAGTCGGTGAGGCCGACGGGTGGTCGGCGGAGTCCGGTGACGGCCGCGCAGACGGTCACGGGCCCGGCCCACGCGCCCCGGCCCACCTCGTCGACGCCGGCGATGACCTTGGCTCCGGTCGTGGCGCGAAGGGAGCGCTCGACGGTGTGAGTGGGTGGTTCGTACGGCATGGCGTCCTTAGGTTACGCCGCCTCGATCCCCTCGCGACACCCCGGTCGGCCCAGGCCCCTGACGGGCCACGGCACGGGCGTCGGGGTCGCGCTCAGGGTGCGTCCGGGCGGAGCAGGGGGAGCATGAGCCGGTCCACCATCTCCTCGAGTTCGCGATCTTCCCATTCGCAGGCGCTTATCTTCGAGCGGTACATCATCATGGCCGGCATGGCGTCGAAGACGTAGCTGTTCGCTGCGTCTGCCCGGACCTCACCCCGCCGGATCCCCCTGCTGATGACGTCGTGCAGGAGCCTGATCGTCGGCTCGACGACCCCTTCGAAGATCAGGGCCTGGAAACGCCCCGCCTGATGCGGATCGCATTCGTGAATCACCGAGCGGAGCGCGAGGCCCGGGCGGGAGAACATGGCGTCGCGCGCATCACGGCACAGGGCCAGCAGGTCCTCACGCACGCTCCCCCGGTCCGGTGCGCCGTCCGGCCGCGGCAGCCCCGCCCGCAGGGCCTCGGCCACGAGGTCCTCCTTCGAGGGCCAGCGGCGATACACGGCGGCCTTGCCGGTCTGGGCGCCGGCCGCGACGCCCTCCATCGTGAGGCCGTTCCAGCCGACGGTGCCCAGCTGCTCCAGCGCGGCATCGAGAATCGCACGTTCGAGCACGGCGCCGCGCCGGCGAGGGGAGGCCGCCTGAGCGGGAGCGGCCGTCCAGCGCGAAGTAACCATCTGAGTGTCTCCAGCGAGCAGAAAGAACGGGGAGGGAGCAGCGAGAGGCCGAGGGCGGCAGCGGCGGGGGACTCGCCGGGGGGAAACCGCCCTAAGTGAACGCTTGCGTTCACTACGAGGAACTCACTACCTTTGACGGGCCAGTGAACGCCATCGTTCACTAACGCTTTTGTGGGGGACTCACAGTGACAACCTCTCAGTTGATCAAAGACCAGAAACCGGGTACCGCCCGGCGGGCGGGACATCCGGGCATCGCGCTCGCCGTCATCGCAGCCTGCCAACTCATGGTGGTACTCGACGCGACGATTGTGAACATCGCGCTCCCGCACATTCAAGGAGCGCTGAAGTTCAGCACCACCGACCTCACCTGGGTGGTCAGCGCGTACACGCTCACCTTCGGCGGCCTGCTGCTGCTGGGCGCCCGCGCCGGCGACATCCTCGGCCGGCGCAGGGTGTTCATGGCCGGCATCCTGCTCTTCACCTTCGCCTCGCTGCTCGGCGGACTGGCCCAGGAACCGTGGCAGTTGCTGGCCGCGCGGGCGCTGCAGGGCATGGGAGGCGCCATCGCCTCGCCCACCTCGCTGGCGCTCATCACCACGACGTTCCCCGAAGGCCCCGAGCGCAACCGGGCCTTCGGCGTGTTCGCCGCGGTGTCCGCGGGCGGCGGCGCCATCGGACTGCTCGCCGGCGGCATGCTCACCGAGTGGCTCGACTGGCGCTGGGTGCTGTTCGTCAACGTGCCCATCGGGATACTCATCGCCACGCTCGCCCCGATGTACATCAACGAGTCCGAACGCCACCCCGGGCGCTTCGACATCGCCGGCGCGCTGACCTCCACGACCGGTATGGCCTCCCTGGTCTACGCCTTCATCAGGGCGGCGGAGGAAGGCTGGCGGGACGAGCTGACGCTCGGCGCCTTCGCGGCCGCGGCGGTCCTCCTGGTCGCCTTCGTGTTCACCGAGCGGCGCGCCAAGGAGCCGATCACCCCGCTCAGAATGTTCACCGACCGCAACCGCGCCGGCACGTACGTGATCATGCTGAGCCTCGCCGCGGCCATGTTCGGCATGTTCTTCTACATCGTGCTCTTCGTGCAGAACGTGCTGGGCTACAGCCCCATCAAGGCCGGCCTCGCGTTCCTCCCGGTCACGGTCGCCATCGCCGTCGGCGCGGGGCTGTCGCAGCGGTTCCTGCCGGTCCTCGGCCCCAAGCCGTTCATGGTCGCCGGAACCGCGCTCGTCGTGACCGGTCTCACCTGGCAGGCCTTCATCACCCCGGACAGCTCTTACGTGAACGGCGTGCTCGGCCCGATGGTGATCTTCGGTTTCGGCATGGGGCTGAACTTCGTGACGGCGACGGTCACCGCGGTGGCGGGAGTCGCGCCGCACGAGGCCGGCGCCGCCTCCGGTCTGCTCAACGCCATGCAGCAGGTGGGCGGTTCGCTCGGTCTGTCCATTCTCACGACGGTCTTCGGCACGGCAGCCAAGGACGAGGGCGAGAAGCAGTTGCCGAAGTTCCTCGCAGAGGGATCGCCGGAACAGAAGGCCGAGTTCGCCCGGACGCATCAACTGCCCGCGCCCTGGGGGCACGAGGTGCTCGCTCACGGCATCTCCTCGGCCTTCGTCCCGGCCGCCGGAATGGCCGTGCTCGCTCTGGCGACCGCCTGGTTCGTGATCCGGGTCCGCAAGAGCGACCTCGAGGCGCTGTCCGGCACCGCGGCCCCCGTGGTGGGCTGACCGCACGGCTACACGGGTCGACCCCGGAGTGTCGCCACCGCTCACGGTGGAGGCGCGTCCCCCGCTCCCCGGTCGACCCGTCCGGCCCGCCCACACCCCTGACACCTGCTTCGCCCGCGACGTCCACGACACGATCGTCGGCAGCCTGTACCGCACATCCCACCCCCTGCGTTTCCCGTCGTCCCAGTCCCTGGCCGCTGTGGGCATTCGTCGCACAGCGGTCGTTCGGACAACGCCCGGCGGTCACGCAGAGTTCCCGCCGAATACGCAGAGTTCGCACGCCGACGTGGTGAGGTGGCCCGGGCGGGGCGCGCCGTGCGCCTTTCGCGCCCCCGTGCGGCGACGCCCCGGCCGCCCGGTCAGCCGCGGACGGCCGCCGTCATCGGCAGTACCCGTCCTCACCGGCGCCGCACGAGGCGTCGCCGCCCGGCCGTCGCTCCGAGCGGCCGGTGAGTTCACGGCCTTCAGTTCTCCCGGCCCTCAGGTCTCCCGGCGCTCAGGTCTCCCGGCGCTCAGGTCTCCCGGCCGTCGGGTCTTCCGGCCCTTGCCTCACCCGGAGGCGGACAGCCACTCCGGCAGGTCCTCCACCTGCCGTGTCCACGCGACGGGCGGCGCCCCGGCCTTGCCCGCGGCGAGCACACCGCCGACGATGGCGCACGTGGTGTCCACGTCCCCGCCGACCTGCGCGGTCGTCCAGAAGGCCGTCTCGTAGTCGGTCAGGGACCGTGCGGCCGACCACAGCGCGAACGGCACGGTGTCATGGGCCGACGTGCGTCTGCCGCAGCCCAGGACGGCCGCCACGGTGGCCGCGTCCGCGTAGTCGAGCATGTCCCGGGCGCGCCCCAGTCCCGCGCGAACGGCGCTCTTGGGGACCAGGGCGATGACGCCGTCCAGCAGGGCGTCCGCGGAGGGAGGTCCGCCCGGAGCGCCCGCCAGCGCGGCGGCCGCGGCCACGGCCATGGCCCCCACCACGGCCTCCCGGTGCTGATGCGTGGGGTAGGAGGAGATCTCCGCCTGGTGGGTCGCCTGCTCGGGGTCGTCCGCGTACCAGGCGCCCAGGGGGGCGATCCGCATGGCGGCGCCGTTGCCCCAGGATCCCTGGCCGTTGAAGAGGGCGGACGACAGCTCGCGCCAGTCGTCGCCCTCTCTGACCAGTCTGAGCAGACGGTTGACGGCGGGGCCGTAGCCGCGGTCGAAGTCGTGGTGCTCGGCGAACGACCGGGCCAGCGCGTCCTGGTCGATGCGATGGTGGGCGGTGAGGACGGCCACCACCGAGCAGGCCATCTCGGTGTCGTCGGTCCACTGCCAGGGGCCGGGCGGCAGCTCCTGGCGCTGCAACAGCGGATAGTTCACCGGCACGAAGAACTGTGAGCCCAGGGCGTCGCCCACGGCGAGGCCGCGCAGGCTGGCCAGGGCGCGCTCCAGGCGCCCGGCGGGAGAGGAGTCAGCGATCATCTTTCACCCACTCTATCGCCGGTGATCCCGTAGGGCGCCGGTTCCCGCCAGCGGTCGAAGGGCCGGTCGAGGGCGTACCGGTCGTCGTCCTTCAGAACGAGCATCCGCATCTCCGCGTTCCCCGGATTCGCGAGGGACTCGAATTCGGCCACCGTCCAGTGGAACCAGCGCATGCAGAACAGGCGCATCGCCAGGCCGTGGGTCACCAGCAGGACGTTCGGCGGGTGGTCGGGGGCCTCGAAGCTGCGGAACAGGCTCTCCAGGAAGCCGCCGACCCGGTCGTAGACGTCCGCTCCGCTCTCGCCCTGCGCGAAGCGGTAGAAGAAGTGCCCGTAGGCGTCGCGGTAGGTCTTCTGCAACTGGACGTCGTCGCGGTCCTGCCAGTTCCCCCAGTCCTGCTCACGCAGCCGGGGCTCCTCGCGGACCCGTATCAGCTCGGGATCGAGGTGGAAGGCCTGGAGGGTCTCGTGCGTGCGCCGGTAGGGGGAGACGTACACGCTGACCCGCTCGCGGCCGAAGACCTCCCGCAGGTGCTTTCCCGTCTCCTCGGCCTGCCTGCGGCCCCGCTCGGTCAGGGCCAGTGCGTGGTCGGGTTCACGCTCGTAGACGGTGTCATCAACATTGCCCGTTGACTCCCCGTGCCGGACAAGGACGATGCGCCGTGGTCGTGCCATGCCAAAACCCTAGATCGGTCGGCGGCCGATCGAGCACCCGTGGGCACTCCATACGGCGTAGGTCACACAAACACTCTCCCGGAAGGCCGCGGGCGGCGCACGTCGGACGGCCGTGTCCTCACACCGTCCAGGCCGACTCCAGCTCGACGATGTCGCCGGTCATGGAGGAGACGTCGGCCTCCGTCTGCGCGCGCAGGGCGAGCCGCTCCACTCGTTCGGTCCGGTATTTTCCGTGTTCGGCCTGCGAACGCCACATCGACAGGACCAGGAACTCGGGGCCGGGCGCCTCGGCGAACAGGCCGCGGATCATGCCGGGAGAGCCGGCCATCGCCGGGTTCCACACCTTCTCCTGCATCAGCGTGAAGTGCTCGGCGCGCTTTTCGTGGACCCGGCAGAGGGCGACCCGCACCAGGTCGGAGTCGGTGAAGCGGGGCTCGAAGCCGGTCTTCACGTCGAATCGGTAGTCGAAGAGCCGCACCTGGGGATCCTTGAAGGTGCCCGACTGGGCCGTCGCCAGCCGGTCGTGAGAGCGGGCCATGAAGGAGTCGTAGAAGGCGCGGCTCTCCCAGAAGGTGAAGACATGCGCGACGGAGGGCCGTGCCCTGCTCCAGCCCCCGCCCTGTCCCCGAAATCCCGGCTCCCCCAGAAGCCCCGCCCACTTTCGCTGTCCCCGTTCGAAACCGCGGCGGTCCACCACGGTGCAGCGAATCCACTTGACCAGCACCGCGCCATGGTAAGGCCAGCGGGCGTGGCGTTGGTCACTCTCGCGCACAGTGCTCCGCCACGGCCGTCCACGCGCGCGTGGCAGGATGGACAACCGGCCCTGACGGACGGCCCGTTCGGGGACGACGGCAACGGGGAATCGGGGAGGGGAAGTCCGGTGAGCGGCCTCAACAAGGGCATCCGCAAGATCGAGATGGCGCTGAAGTGGGATCCCAGTCCGGCGGGGCAGCCGCCCACCGACCTGGACGTCGTGGCGGCGACCTACCTGGCGAGCGATCCACACGGCGACCCCGCCTACGTGGTGCACTTCGACAGCCGCTCGCCCGACGGCACGATCTATCTCAACCGGGACAGCAAGGACGGCAAGGGCTTCGGCTGGGACGAGGTCATGACGCTGGAGCTCGACCGTCTGGACGCGCGGTACGCGCGCGTGGTCCTCGGCGTCGTCATCCAGCAGAGCCCTCAGCCCCGGACGTTCGTCGGGGTCCTCAACCCCGGCTTCCGCATAAGGGAGGGCTACACCGTCCTGGACGAGGGCGAGTTCGGCGACGTCCTGGGCGCGACCGCGGCGACCGTCGGTGAGTTCGTGCGCGAGACGTCCGACAGCTGGTCGTTCCACCCGGGGGTACGGGGCTTCGAGGACGACCCGGCGACGTTCACCCGCGTCATGGGCCGGGTGCACCGGTCCTGATCGCGCCGGGCGCGAACGGGCGTCGTCACGCGGGCCCGTCCGATGACGCCGGCGGGCGGGAACGCCGAGGGCGGTGGAGCCGAAGTCCGGCTCCACCGCCCTCGCCGGATCATGCCGATCCGGGCGTCACCGCCTAGCTGCAGCCGCTGGTGGAGCCGCAGCCCTCGCAGATGTAGCAGGAGCCGGCGCGCTGCATCTTCGTGCCGCAGGAGAAGCACAGCGGGGCGTCGGCCTGGATGCCCAGCTGCATCTCCACCAGCTCGGCGCTGGTGTGGGCCTGCTGCGGCACCGGACGGGCCGCCTCGGGCTCCGCCTTGGGCGCGGCGACGGCCTTCAGGTCCGTCTGGCGGGGCGCGGACTGGGCCAGGCCCTCCACGTCCACGTCCTCCTCCTCGAGGTTCGGCTCGTAGGAGCCGGTCTCCAGGTGGCGCTGACGCTCCTCGGCGGAGTGGATGCCGAGTGCCGAGCGGGTCTCGAAGGGCAGGAAGTCGAGCGCCAGGCGGCGGAAGATGTAGTCGACGATCGACTGCGCCATCCGCACGTCCGGGTCGTCCGTCATGCCGGCCGGCTCGAAGCGCATGTTGGTGAACTTCGAGACGTACGTCTCCAGCGGGACGCCGTACTGGAGGCCGACGGAGACCGCGATGGAGAAGGCGTCCATCATGCCGGCGAGGGTCGAACCCTGCTTGGACATCTTCAGGAAGACCTCGCCGAGACCGTCGTCCGGGTAGGAGTTGGCGGTCATGTAGCCCTCGGCGCCGCCGACCGTGAACGAGGTCGTGATGCCGGGACGGCCCTTGGGCAGGCGCTTGCGGACCGGGCGGTACTCGATGACCTTCTCGACCGCGGCACGGATCGTGTCCTCGGCCTTCTCGGTGACCTCGGCCTTCTCCTTCTCCTTGGTCTTCGCGGAGAGGGGCTGGCCGACCTTGCAGTTGTCGCGGTAGATCGCGAGCGCCTTGACGCCCAGCTTCCAGGCCTCGAAGTAGATCTCCTCGACCTCCTCGACGGTCGCCGTCTCCGGCATGTTGACCGTCTTGGAGATGGCTCCGGAGATCCAGGGCTGGATCGCGGCCATCATGCGGACGTGGCCCATCGGGGAGATGGCGCGCTCGCCCATGGCGCAGTCGAACACCTCGTAGTGCTCGTGCGCGAGACCGGGGGCGTCGATCACGTTGCCGTTCTCGGCGATGTGGGCGACGATCGCCTCGATCTGCTCCTCCTGGTAGCCCAGGCGGCGCAGGGCCTGCGGGACGGTGCCGTTGACGATCTGCATGGAGCCGCCGCCGACCAGCTTCTTGAACTTGACCAGGGCGAGGTCGGGCTCGACGCCGGTGGTGTCGCAGGACATCGCCAGACCGATGGTGCCGGTCGGGGCGAGCACGGACGCCTGGGCGTTACGGAAGCCGTTCTTCTCACCGAGGCGCAGCACGTCCTGCCAGGCCTCCGTGGCGGCGGCCCAGACCGGGGTGTCCAGGTCGTCCATGCGCGGGGCCGTCGCGTTGGCGTCGGAGTGCTGCTTCATGACGCGGTTGTGGGCGTCGGCGTTGCGGGCGTAGCCGTCGTACGGGCCGACGACCGCGGCCAGCTCCGAGGAGCGGCGGTAGGCCGTGCCGGTCATCAGGGAGGTGATGGCGCCGGCGAGGGAGCGGCCGCCGTCGCTGTCGTAGGCGTGGCCGGTGGCCATCAGCAGGGCGCCGAGATTGGCGTAGCCGATGCCGAGCTGGCGGAACGCGCGCGTGTTCTCGCCGATCTTCTGGGTGGGGAAGTCCGCGAAGCAGATGGAGATGTCCATCGCGGTGATGACGAGCTCGACGACCTTCTGGAAGCGGTCCGCCTCGAAGGACTGGGTGCCCTTGCCGTCGTCCTTGAGGAACTTCATCAGGTTCAGCGAGGCGAGGTTGCAGGACGTGTTGTCCAGGTGCATGTACTCGCTGCACGGGTTCGACGCGGTGATCCGGCCGGACTCGGGGCAGGTGTGCCAGTTGTTGATCACACCGTCGTACTGGATGCCGGGGTCGGCGCAGGCCCAGGCGGCCTCGGCGAGCTTGCGGAACAGCGCCTTGGCGTCGACCTTCTCGATGATCTCGCCGGTCATGCGGGCGCGCAGGCCGAACTCGGCGCCGTTCTCGACGGCCGTCATGAACTCGTCGTTGACGCGGACGCTGTTGTTGGCGTTCTGGTACTGGACGGACGTGATGTCGTCGCCGCCCAGGTCCATGTCGAAGCCCGCGTCGCGCAGGGCGCGGATCTTCTCCTCCTCCTTCACCTTGGTGGCGATGAAGTCCTCGATGTCCGGGTGGTCCACGTCGAGGACGACCATCTTGGCCGCACGACGCGTGGCGCCACCGGACTTGATGGTGCCGGCGGAGGCGTCGGCGCCGCGCATGAAGGACACCGGGCCGGAGGCGTTGCCGCCGGAGGAGAGGAGTTCCTTGGAGGAGCGGATCCGCGAGAGGTTCAGGCCGGCGCCGGAGCCGCCCTTGAAGATCATGCCCTCTTCCTTGTACCAGTCGAGGATCGACTCCATGGAGTCGTCGACGGCCAGGATGAAGCAGGCGGAGACCTGCTGGGGCTGCGGGGTCCCGACGTTGAACCAGACGGGGCTGTTGAAGCTGAAGATCTGGTGCAGGAGGGCGTAGGCCAGCTCGTGCTCGAAGATCTCGGCGTCGGCGGGCGAGGCGAAGTAGCTGTTGTCCTCGCCGGCCTTCCGGTACGTCTTCACGATGCGGTCGATCAGCTGCCGGAGGCCGGTCTCGCGCTGCGGGGTGCCCACGGCACCGCGGAAGTACTTGCTGGTGACGATGTTGACCGCGTTCACCGACCAGAAGTCGGGGAACTCGACGCCACGCTGCTCGAAGTTGACCGAGCCGTCGCGCCAGTTGGTCATGACGACGTCACGACGCTCCCAGGCAACCTCGTCGTAAGGATGCACTCCGGGGGTCGTGTGGATGCGCTCGATGCGCAGGCCCTTGGTGTTCTTAGCGCCCTTGGCTCGGGAACCTCGTGCCGGACCGCTCGCCGTCTCTGTCATGCCGCCTCCCTCTACGGGCGAAAACGCCCTGAAATGCCACGTTGTTCCCGTGACACGTTGTTCTGTCTCGTGCTGTGGGCGCCCACGCGCTACCGCCCACACCAGGTCTTCGTCGGCCGCCGCCCTGCCGCCGCGGAGGGGCTCCGGGCGCGGCCCGTCGGTCAGTCGGCGGCCTGGGCCGGCTCGGGGACCTGCACGGTCCCTCCGCGCCCGCCGTCGTCCTTCCGGCTCCCCGCGACATCCCCTGCTTCGTCCGGGCGGTCGCCTTCGTCCGGGGCGGGGGGTCCCGTCTGGTCCCTGAGTTCCGCGATCGCCGCCTCGAAGTCCTCGAGCGAGTCGAACGCCCGGTAGACGGAGGCGAACCGCAGATAGGCGACGAGGTCCAGCTCCTGCAGCGGACCGAGTATGGCCAGCCCCACGTCATGGGTGGTCAGCTCGGCGCTTCCGGTCGCCCGTACCGCCTCCTCGACCCGCTGGCCGAGCTGGGCGAGGGCGTCCTCGGTGACGGGCCGCCCCTGACACGCCTTGCGGACACCGTTGATCACCTTGGTGCGGCTGAACGGTTCGGTGACCCCGGACCGCTTGACCACCATCAGCGAGCACGTCTCCACGGTCGTGAAGCGGCGGGAGCAGTCGGGGCACTGACGCCGCCTGCGGATCGACGTGCCGTCGTCCGTCGTACGGCTGTCGACCACGCGGCTGTCGGGGTGCCTGCAGAAGGGGCAGTGCATGAACTCCAACCCTCCTCACAGCAGACTCAATGGCCTCGCCGGACCTCAGGGGCCCCACGAAGCAGCCCCAAGCATAGGGGATCCATCAGCATCCGAAGACACCGGACCACAACTTCTGGGCCGCTGCGCCAATCCAACCACTACATGTGGGGCTTGGCGCATACATCCAGGCCGTATCGCGTGTCGCGTACTTCGCGCTCACCGCACGCGATCCGGCCGTCACGCCGAGCACCCGGAATCCACCCCGGCACGCGCGTGTACGGGCGTATCGCGACGGCGCTCACGGCGATACCGTGAGCGCCACGGGGAGGAGCGGTGGGACTCTCGCGCAGCAGCGGTCCCGGTCCTCGATCCACCGGAGGCCGGATGGCAGACTGGGGCCACGCCTCACAAGGTCATCGTCTCCGGCGGTGAAGAGTACAACGGTGAGGCCCTCCACCTGCCCGGAGACCGCGTCAGCCATACACCCAGAGACAAGATCAAGTCCGGTTATCCACGTTTTTTCACTCGAACGTGTGTTTGGCGCAACCTTTCGAAAGCCACTACCGTTGTCCAGCAGGGAGACAACCGAGAGGGGCCGACGTGACCACCACCGCAGACAGTGCCACCATCACTGCCCAGGACCGCTCCCAGGGCCGACTCGAGCCGGTGCATGCGATGAACGAAACCGTGAATCCCGAGGCGCACAAGCGCTCGTTGCCCGGCCGGCCTCCGGGCATCCGCGCAGACAGCTCGGGGCTCACCGACCGGCAGCGCCGAGTGATCGAGGTCATCAGGGACTCCGTGCAACGGCGCGGGTATCCGCCGTCGATGAGGGAGATCGGCCAGGCGGTCGGCCTGTCCAGCACGTCCTCGGTCGCCCACCAGCTCATGGCGCTGGAGCGCAAGGGCTTCCTGCGCCGCGACCCGCACCGCCCGCGCGCGTACGAGGTGCGCGGTTCGGACCAGGCCGCCTCCGTGCAGCCCACCGACACCGCCGGGAAGCCGGCCGCGTCCTATGTCCCCCTGGTCGGCCGGATCGCCGCCGGCGGACCCATCCTCGCCGAGGAGTCGGTGGAGGACGTGTTCCCGCTCCCGAGGCAGCTCGTGGGCGACGGCGAGCTGTTCGTCCTCAAGGTCGTCGGCGACTCGATGATCGAGGCCGCGATCTGTGACGGCGACTGGGTCACCGTCCGCCGCCAGCCCGTCGCCGAGAACGGCGACATCGTGGCCGCGATGCTCGACGGAGAGGCCACGGTCAAGCGCTTCAAGCGCGAGGACGGCCATGTGTGGCTGCTGCCGCACAACTCCGCCTACGAGCCGATCCCGGGCGACGACGCGACCATCCTCGGCAAGGTGGTGGCCGTACTGCGCCGCGTCTGAGCCTCGTGACGGGCGGGCACGCACCCGCCCGGCCCCTCTGACTGGGCCCCGGGATCCCTGCGCCGGTTCCGGGGCCCTGCGCTGCGCCGACGCGCCCTGCCCCTCCCCGCGGGACCGCCCGCCTCCTCAGGCGTGTGGGCCCCGCCGCCGGCCGACGCTGGCCCTGCGCCTACACCTCCCTCTGGGTCTCGGCGTCCTGTTACGTCCCGGCCGCGTCCTCGCTCCCCGCCTTCGCCGATGTCCCGGACCGCGCCGCGAGGTCGGACTCCGCCTGCTTCGCCTTCGCGTCGATCGCGGCGAGCGACCTGCGGACCTGGTTGCGGTCCGTGGTGTACCAGAAGTCGGGCAGGGAGGCCTTCAGATAGCTTCCGTACCGTGCAGTCGCCAGTCGCTGGTCCAGGACGGCCACCACCCCGCGGTCCCCCGACGCCCGGACCAGACGGCCGGCGCCCTGGGCCATGAGCAGCGCCGCGTGGGTCGCGGCGACGGCCATGAAACCGTTGCCTCCGGCCTCCTCCACGGCCTTCTGGCGGGCGCTCATCAGGGGGTCGTCCGGGCGTGGGAACGGGATCTTGTCCATGACGACCAGCTGACAGCTCGTGCCGGGCACGTCGACGCCCTGCCAGAGCGACAGCGTGCCGAACAGGCAGGTCTGCGGGTCCGCCGAGAAGTTCTTGATCAGTTCGCCGAGGGTCTCCTCGCCCTGGAGCAGGATCGGGAACTCGGGGAGCCGGGTGCGCAGTTCCTCGGCGGCGAGCTGCGCCGCGCGCATGGAGGAGAAGAGTCCGAGCGTGCGCCCGCCCGCTGCCTGGATCAGCTCGGTCAGTTCGTCGAGCATGTCGGCGCGGTCGCCGTCGCGCGCGGGCCGCGCGAGGTGTTTGGCGACGTACAGGATGCCCTGTTTGGGGTAGTCGAAGGGGGAGCCGACGTCGATGCCCTTCCACCGGGGGACGTCGTCGCCCTCCGTGCCCTCCGGCGCGAGCCCCATCGAGGCGCCCACCCCGTTGAAGTCCCCGCCCAGCTTCAGCGTGGCCGAGGCCAGCGTCACGGACCGGTCCGTGAAGAGCTTCTCCCGCAGCAGACCCGAGACGGACATGGGCGCGACGCACAGGGAGGCACCGAAGCGCTCGTGGCGCTCGTACCAGACGACGTCCCACTCGGAGCCGTTGCAGATGCGCTCCGCCACGTCGTGCACGGATTCGACGGAGGCCAGCGCCTGCTTGCGCACCGCGTCCTCGTCCTGGACGGACTTGTCACGGGTGGCGCCGATCGCGGAGATCACCGTCCGTGCGGCGTCACGCAGCGCCATCAGGGCGTAGCCGAGGTCCTCCGGGATCTCCTCCAGGCGGCCCGGAAGGGCCAGCTCCATGAGCCGCTCGAAGCCCTCGGCGGCGCTCTGCAACTGGTCGGCCGCCTTCTCGTTGACGAGTTTGGCGGCCCGGCGCACGGACCGGTTGACCTGGCCCGGGGTCAGCTCCCCCGTGGCGACGCCGGTGACGCGGGAGACCAGCTCGTGGGCCTCGTCGACGATCAGCACCTCGTGCTGCGGCAGGACGGGGGCGCCCTCGATGGCGTCGATGGCCAGCAGCGCGTGGTTGGTGACGACGACGTCGGCCAGCTTGGCGCGCTCGCGGGCCATCTCGGCGAAGCACTCGGCTCCGTAGGCGCATTTCGTGGCGCCGAGGCACTCGCGGGAGGACACCGACACCTGGGCCCAGGCCCGGTCGGACACGCCCGGGGTGAGGTCGTCGCGGTCCCCCGACTCGGTCTCGTCGGACCAGTCCCGCAGCCGCAACAGGTCCTGGCCGAGCTTGCTGGTGGGCGCGGCCGCCTCGAACTGGTCGAAGAGGCCCTCCTCCTCGTCCTGCGGGACGCCCTCGTGGAGGCGGTGCAGGCACAGGTAGTTCGACCGGCCCTTGAGCATGGCGAACTCCGGCCGCCGGCGCAGCAGCGGATGCAGCGCCTCGACCGTGCGCGGCAGGTCGCGCTCGACGAGCTGGCGCTGGAGGGCCAGCGTGGCAGTGGCCACCACGACGCGCTCCCCGTGGGCGAGCGCGGGCACGAGGTAGCCGAGGGACTTGCCGGTGCCGGTGCCGGCCTGGACCAGCAGGTGTGAGCCGTCGTCGATCGCCTCGGCGACGGCTTCGGCCATGGTCACCTGGCCGGGGCGCTCCGTGCCGCCGACGGCGGCGACGGCGGCGTGCAGGAGTTCGGGGAGTGAGGGCTTCGTCATAGCGCGACCACCCTACGGCGCGGCACTGACAATCGGATGCCCGAGGCGGGCGGCAGGGTAGGGATCAAGACCGTGGATTTCCTGGTGGCGGAGGGGCAGACGAGCGAGCAGTGGCAGAAGGTGACGGCTCCGAGGCCGGAAAGTGACCGGATCGGGCAGATGGACGCCCATGGGTTTTCATCGACGATCGGACGCGTGACGTTCTCGGATCATCAGGGCCGCCCGCTTGGCTGGTAGATCCAGCTCCGCCGAGAACCGGAAGCCGGCGCTCAGGAAGGCGGCGACGGAGGGGACGTTGCGCAGGTCGGGTTCGGCGACGACGCGGTCGCACGCGGGCGATCCGTCGAGGACGAGTGCGGCTACGGCTTCGAGCAGCGGCCCGCCGAGCCCCCGCCCCCGGTCGGCCGCGCCGCCGATGAGGAGGTGGACGCCCATGTCGTGGGGCCGGGCCGGGTAGTGCCGGGCCAGTGGGTCGAGGTCCGCCCGGTAGATCTCCCAGTAGCTCATCGGCCGCCCCTCCAGCAGGCCCAGGCACGGGGCGCTGTGACCGTCGGCGGCGCACTGTTCACGCAGGTGCCGCTCCGTCACGGAGGCCGGCCCCGCCAGATCCCAGAACGCCGCGACCGCCGGGTCGTTCATCCACCGGACGACGAGCGGGAGGTCCCGCTCGATCCGCACGGGGACGAGCCGGAACGCACCCACGCGCGTGACGACGTCTGCCCGGTCGCCGATGGCAGGGCGCGCACCGGGTCGGGCGTGCGTTCCGGCACCGCGCACGGGGGTCTCCTCTCGGACGGTTCAGGACAGCAGCGGGTTGGCGACGGTGACGTAGACGGACTGGGTGTCCACCGGGCCGACGAGTTCGTCGAGTCCGTGCAGCCGGGTGAGCAGATTGGCCTTGCAGCGCAGGACGGGCGAGTCGAGCAGCCGGGCGGGCAGGGAACTGCGGGCGGCCGCCCGCCGTGCACCCGGGTCCGAGCCGGCCACGGCGTCGGCTGAGGGGCGGTCGACGTCGGCGAGGAAGCGCCGGAAGCCCGCGAGCAGCAGACGTTCGTCGGCGAGCCCCTGGGAGCCGAACGCGCCGATGAGTCCCAGCACGTTGTTGATGCCCAGGTAGTAGCAGAAGCGCTCGTCGGTGACGTCGTCGGAGACGAAGGTGTCGCTGCGCCTGCCGATCCCGGGGAGCCGGGCGTCGAGGTCGCTGCGGCGCGACTGGCGGAAGTAGTAGCCCTGGTTGTCGCGGTAGCGGCCGCCCTTGGGCCAGCCGTCCGGGTCCAGCAGGACGAGCGTGTTCTGCTGGTGCGCCTCCAGGGCGATCCCGGCGACGCCGTCGAGCCAGAGCACGGGCCGGACGACGTGCTCCAGGTAGCGCAGGAACCACTCCGCCGCCACCGCCCCCGGCGGCCTGCCGGTGCGCCCGGCGAGACGGGACACGATCACGGCCAGCCGCGAGCGCCGGAGCGGGCCGCCGTCCGCGGGGGTGGAGGGCGTCCCGGACGTGCGGCGGCCCGCATCGCGCGCGTGCGCCGCGTGGGACGCATCGCGCGCGTGCGGCCGGGGCGCGACGAGGCCGGCGAGACAGCTGACGTCGTCCGCCGGGCCGAAGGGGTTGTGGCGGATCATCACGTCGAGCCCGGTGAGCGGGCGGCCGTCCCGGCCGTCGACGGCCAGCCAGGCCGGATCGCGGACGATGTCGAAGCCGGGGTGCGCCGCGTGCCACTCCTCGGCCAGGCCGGACCGCAGCAGTCGGTGCACCTCCACACCCCGGTGCAGTTCCTTGCGGAGGTTCTCGCGGCGCGAGTTGGTGATGTGCACGGCCAACGACAGCTTCAGCATGGCCGGGGCGCCGGGCCGGTACACGGTGCGCACGGAGGAGGTGGGGTGCCACGGCAGGCCGTGCGCGCCCAGATCCCGCAGCAGACCGGCGTCGAACAGCGCCTCGGCCTCGGGACGGCGGCGCATCTCGCCCAGTTGCCAGGGATGCGCGGGCAGGGCGGCGAAACCATCCGGCACCGACAGCCCCGCGCCCGCCAGCCGCGCAGTCAGCCGTCCGGCGGCGACGGGACGGCCGCCCTCGGTCCAGGCGGAGTCCGTGGCGAGGGCGGAGGGAGCGACGCCGAGCCAGTGGAGCGGGAAGGCTCCGCGCGATTCCGGCGAGTACCGCCGCGCCTCGCCGTCCGAGAGCCCTTCCCGGCTCTTGGGGGTCGGGTGCAGCGGGTGCCCCAGCAGCAGCGCCTGCTCGGCGGCCAGGAACAGATCGGGGCCGTCGGCGGGGCGCTCGCCGCGCTCGGTGAGGAACATGACCGTACGGCGGACGGAGTCGGCGACGCGTGCCACGAGGTCCATGCCCTCGCCGGTCAGCCCGGCCGTACCACCGGCCGTACCCCCGGCATCCTCGGCCGCCCCGGCACCGCTCACACCGCCGGCACCGTCCGCGCCGCGCGCGGGCGTCTCGCGGGCCAGGAGGGCGGCGACCGTGACGGCGTCCACGGGCGGGGCCTGTTCGGGGGCGCCGGCCAGGCGAGGCAGGCCGAAACGGTGCCAGCCCGTCCGGGACCAGTAACGGACCGGGACGAGCAGAGCCGCCCCGCTCGCGGGCAACGGCACGCGCAGGACGCCGTCGTCGGGGGCGGACAGGCCGGTCTCGCGGACCCAGCAGCGCAGCAGGCTCTCGACGCCCGCGGCCTGGGCGGCGGTCTGCGGGTCGGGACGGTCCAGGAGGTCGTCGGTGGCGGGGCCCGGCGGTTCGACGGGCGGACACGCCACCTCCCCGCGCGGCGTCGGCAGGGGGTGCGCGACGGGATCGGAGGGCCCTGCGGAGGAGACGGGGCCGGTGGACGCGGAAGAGGAGACGGAGCAGGCAGACGGCCGCTCGAGCGGGGCCGCGGGTGTGCGCGCGAGGGGCGCGGAATCGGCGTCAGTGGGCTGGGGAGAGCTGGTCACGGTCGGTCCTCGGTCGGTCCTCGGTCGGTCCTCATGGGATGCGGAGTGCGGGGCTGCCCGCGCGCGGGGTCATCTCGTCCGCTCGGCACGGCCGCCCTGAGGCGGAACCTGCTCGGAGGACCGGCGCGCCCGGCCCGTGCCGCGGGCGTGGTCCGCAGCCACCGCGGCCATCGCGTCCGCCAGCCGGTCCAGCACCGCGGTGGCCTGCTCGTCGGTGACGGTCAACGGCGGGAGCAGTCGTACGACGCCGCCGTGGCGCCCTCCGAGTTCGACGATCAGGCCGCGCCGCAGGCACTCCCGCTGGAGGGCGAGGGCCAGTTCCGGGGCGGCAGGGAGCGGGTCACGCGCACCGCGGCTATCAGGGCTCCTGTCGGCCTCATGGATCTCCTCGCCCTCGTGAGGTTGGCAGGCGCCACGGGTCAGGTGAGCCCCGTCAATACCGTCAACCCTGTCAATGCGGTCAACCCCGTCAACCCTGTCGCCTCCTTCGGTCAAGTCGGTCCTGTGCGCCTTGGTGTTTCCCGCACTCCCGGGGCGCTCGCCCTCCGGGTCGACCATCTCGACTCCGATCATCAGCCCGCGCCCCCGGACGTCTCCCATGCACGGGAACTCCTCGGCGAGGTCGCGGAGGCTGCTCAGCAGGCGGGCGCCGACGGCCGCGGCGCGTTCCGCGAGGCCGTGTTCGCGGACGAAGGCGAGGGTGGCCGTGCCGGCGGCCATGGCGAGCTGGTTGCCGCGGAAGGTGCCTGCGTGGGCCCCCGGTCGCCAGACGTCGAGGTCCTCCCGGTAGACGACGACGGCGAGCGGCAGGCCGCCGCCGATCGCCTTGGACAGGACCATCACGTCCGGGGTGACCCCGCTGTGCTGCACCGCCCAGAAGGCGCCGGTCCGCCCGACGCCCGTCTGTACCTCGTCGGCGATCAGCGCGATGGAGCGGTCCGCGGTGATCTGCCTCATCCGGCGCAGCCAGGCGTCCGGCGCGGGGATGACACCGCCCTCCCCCTGTACGGGTTCGAGGATCATCCCGGCGGGGGGCCGCACCCCCGACTTGGGGTCGTCGAGCACGGACTCGGTCCAGCGGGCGGCGAGTTCGGCGCCGTGTTCGCCGCCGACGCCGAACGGGCAGCGGTAGTCCTGCGGGTAGGGCAGCCGCGTCGCCCGGACGTCGCCCGCGCCGGAGGAGACCTCCAGTGATCCGGCGGTCATGCCGTGGTAGGCGCCGGTGAACGCCAGCATGCCCGTGCGTCCGGTGGCGGCCCGGACGAGTTTGAGCGCGGCCTCCACGGCGTCCGTGCCGGCCGGTCCGCAGAACTGCACGCGCGCGTGGTCGGCCAGACCGGGCGGCAGGGTGCGGAACAGCTCCGTGACGAAGGCGTCCTTGACGGGAGTCGCGAGGTCGAGGACCTGTAGGGGCGCGCCCGAGTCGAGCACGGTGCGGACGGCCTCCAGCACGACCGGATGGTTGTGCCCGAGGGCGAGAGCGCCGGCGCCGGAGAGGCAGTCCAGGTAACGGCGGCCGTCCGCGCCCTCGACGGTCATCCCGCGGGCCCGCACCGGCACGATCGGCAGAACGCGCGCGTAGGTGCGCGCCGCCGACTCACGCGCCGACTGACGCTTCAGAATGCCCTCGGGTACCGACTCGGTCACGACCACGGCCCACCGTCCTCCCGCAGTTCAGGGGCCGGGCGCGGACAGCGGACCCCCCACCGCTACCAACCGCGGACCGTCTTCGCGGTTACGGGTTGCCACAAGATCCGCGCTGTGACCGAACAGTTGCCGTTCCGTCGGAAGTCCCCCACAGCGAACGCATATCGTGTGGTGGCATCGCACCAGGCCGTGCGACCCGTTCGCACACGGGACGAGGCACCCGTGGATTCCGTCGCGGGGGAACGGCCGGTGTCTCAAGTTCGTTCACTGCAGGGGGAGTCAGACCATGCGATCCACACGGCCGTCGTTCACCGTTCGCCGAAGGAGGAACGCGCGCCGCACCACTTCCCCCGTGCTGGGCGCCATGGCCCTCGTCTCGGTGCTCGCGCTCACCGCGACCGCGTGCGACTCGGGCGACAGCGAGGCCGGCGGACGCACCGAAGCCTCCGCGTCGGCCACCGGCGACGGGAAGATCACGATCCCGGACGACATCAAGGACCGGCTCAAGGAGCACGGGATCGATCTCGACAAGTGGAAGAACGGCGCCTGGAAGAACTGGGACCGGGACGACTGGCTGCGCGAGGCCAAGGACTACGTCAACCCGATCATCAAGGGCCTGTGGGACCCGGACCGGATGCGCGAGGCGGAGGACCCGGACCGCAGCGTCGACGACAGCGACCTCTCCGGTGACCAGGGCGTGACCGACCCCGCGCCGCAGGCGGTGGAGGCCAAGGCCGTGCCGACGAACTACCACGCCAACGCCCCCGAGGCCGGCAAGGTGTTCTTCGACTCGCCCGAGGGCACGATGGTCTGCTCGGCGACGGTCGTCAAGGACCCGGCCCACCCGGGCAAGTCCAACCTGGTGTGGACGGCGGGCCATTGCGTGCACGCGGGCAAGGGCGGCGGCTGGTACCGCAACATCGCGTTCGTGCCGTCGTACAACGATCGGGGCCTGTCGTCCGCCCAGTTGAAGACGGCCACCAAGGAGCAGGCCGCTCCCTACGGGGTCTGGTGGGGCGACTGGACGAAGACGTCGGACCAGTGGATCGCGCAGGGCGGTCAGACCGGCGGCGACGGCGCCTCCTACGACTACGCCGTGATCCATGTGACGCCGGAGGACGGCGGCACGGGCAAGTCCCTGGAGGAGACGGTCGGTTCGGCGCTGCCGGTGAACTTCAAGGCCCCCGCGGTCCCGAAGGTCGACACCATCACCGCGACCGGGTACCCGGCGGCCAAGCCGTACGACGGTCAGAAGCTCTACCGGTGCCAGGACCGGCCGGGACGGTTCTCGCTCAGCTCCGCCGACCCGACCATGTACCGCATCGGCTGCACGATGACCGGCGGTTCGTCGGGCGGTGGCTGGGTCGCGACCGGCTCGGACGGCAAGCCGGCCCTGGTGTCGAACACCTCGATCGGCCCGGTGCGGTCGGGGTGGCTCGCCGGACCGCGGCTCGGCGACGTCGCCAAGGGCGTCTACGACTCGGTGAGCGACAAGTTCGCCGGTCGCCGCTAGCCACTGACAGGACGAAGGCCTGTCCCCCCGCGCGATGAGCGGGAGGACAGGCCTTCGGCGTACGGCGCTGCGGGCCGGTCGCGACCGTCAGGCGGCCGGCGCCGGAACGTACGGTGCGAGGTCCGCCGCGAGCTCCTCGTGCACCCGCACCTTCAGCAGGGTGCCCTCCGCGGTGTGCTCCTCGGAGATCACCTCGCCCTCGGTGTGGGCACGGGCGACCAGGCCGCCGTGGGTGTAGGGCACGAGCGCCTCGATCTCGACCGACGGCCGCGGCAGCTCGTTGTCGATCAACGCGAGCAGTTCGTCGATGCCCTGACCGGTGCGGGCCGAGACCGCGATGGAGCGCTTCTCGATCCGCATGAGCCGCTGAAGTGTCAGCGGGTCGGCGGCGTCCGCCTTGTTGATCACGACGATCTCGGGCACGCCCGTGGCGCCGACGTCCCGGACGACCTCGCGCACGGCGGCCAGCTGCTCCTCCGGGTTCGGGTGCGAGCCGTCCACCACGTGGAGGATCAGGTCGGACTCGCCGACCTCCTCCATGGTGGAGCGGAACGCCTCGACCAGGTGGTGCGGCAGGTGCCGGACGAAACCGACGGTGTCGACCAGCGTGTACAGACGGCCGCTCGGGGTCTCCGCCCGGCGGACGGTCGGGTCCAGGGTCGCGAACAGCGCGTTCTCGACCAGGACGCCCGCGCCGGTGAGACGGTTGAGCAGGGACGACTTGCCGGCGTTGGTGTATCCCGCGATGGCGACGGACGGCACCTTGTGGCGCTTGCGCTCCTGCCGCTTGATCTCGCGGCCGGTCTTCATCTCCGCGATCTCCCGGCGCATCTTCGCCATCTTCTCGCGGATCCGTCGCCGGTCCGTCTCGATCTTGGTCTCACCGGGGCCTCGGGTGGCGAGACCGCCGCCCTTGCCGCCGCCCATCTGGCGGGACAGCGACTGACCCCAGCCGCGCAGCCTCGGCAGCATGTACTGCATCTGCGCGAGCGCGACCTGCGCCTTGCCCTCACGGGACTTGGCGTGCTGGGCGAAGATGTCCAGGATCAGGGCCGTACGGTCGATGACCTTGACCTTGACGACGTCCTCGAGGTGGATGAGCTGGCCGGGACTCAGCTCACCGTCGCAGATCACGGTGTCGGCGCCGGTCTCCAGGACGATGTCCCGGAGCTCGTTCGCCTTGCCGGAGCCGATGTAGGTGGCCGCGTCGGGCTTGTCGCGGCGCTGGATGACGCCGTCGAGCACGAGCGCTCCCGCCGTCTCCGCGAGGGCGGCCAGCTCCGCGAGGGAGTTGTCCGCGTCCTGGGAGGTTCCCGTGGTCCAGACGCCGACGAGCACGACACGCTCCAGGCGGAGCTGCCGGTACTCGACTTCGGTGACGTCCTCGAGCTCGGTGGAGAGGCCTGCCACGCGGCGCAGGGCCGCGCGCTCGGAGCGGTCGAACTGGTCGCCGTCCCGGTCTCCGTCGATCTCGAGGCTCCAGGCGACGTCCTCTTCCATCAGGGCATCGGCCTTGAGACCTTCGGGATAGGCGTGCGCAATGCGCTTGGTGTCCTGGGAAGGGGAAGAAGAGGAGGTCATTGGGTCCTTACGTCGTTGGGAATGCCGGTTCCGCGGCCTTCAGGACTCACAACGCACGGATGCCCCGGGAGATTCCCGCACACCTCGTGCGCCGCGCCGCGCCGACCAGACGATGGTCGCACGGTACGGCCCGTCTCGTCATCGTCTTATTCCGGCGCCCGCGGGGCCGGCGGCCGTCGTCAGGAGCGGGTCCGGGGCGCCGGCCGCGGCTTCGGGGCGGTCCTCGGTCCGGTGTGGGAGGCGCCCTTCGGCTCCGCCTTGGGTTCGGCCCTGGCGACCGGTGCGGCGGGCTTCCAGTCCGGGTGCCCGGGCATCGCCGGCGTCTTCTCGCCGTAGAGCCAGGCCTTGAAGAACCCGCTCAGGTCGCGCCCCGAGATCCCTGCGGCGAGGCGCTCGAAGTCCGCCGTGGTCGCGGTGGAGTCGCGGTGGTTGCGCACCCAGGCCCGTTCCAGGCGCTCGAAGGCGGGGGCGCCGATCTCCTGGCGCAGGGCGTACAGGACGAGGGCCGCGCCGTCGTAGACGTTGGGCCGGAAGATGCTGATCTTCTGCCCGGGGTGCGGGGCCTTGGGCAGCGCCGGAGGGCCGCCGGCGGCGCGCCAGCGGTCGGAGGCGCCGTACGCGGCCTTCATCCGCGCCTCCAGGGTGCGGCCCGCCTTCTCCTGCGCGTACAGCGCCTCGTACCAGGTGGCGTGTCCTTCGTTGAGCCACAGGTCGGACCAGCTGCGCGGGCTGACGCTGTCGCCGAACCACTGGTGGGACAGCTCGTGCACCATGATCGACTCGACGTACCACTTCGGGTAGCCGGGCTCGGTGAAGAGGTCCTTCTCGAAGAGGGACAGGGTCTGCGTCTCCAGCTCGAACCCGGTCGAGGCGTCCGCCATGAGAAGGCCGTAGGTCTCGAAGGGGTAGGGGCCGACCTTGCCCTCCATCCAGGCGATCTGTCCGGGGGTCTTCTTCAGCCACGGTTCCAGCGCCGCGCGGTCCTTGGTGGGCACGACGTCCCGCACGGGGAGGGCGTGGGGTCCCTCGCGGCGTACGATGGTGGAGCGTCCGATCGACACCTGGGCCAGCTCCGTCGCCATGGGGTGCTGGGTGCGGTAGGTCCACGTGGTCGCCGGGCCGACGCGCTCCACGCCGGCCGGCAGTCCGCCCGCGACGGCCGTGTAGTCGTTGGGGGCGGTGACGCGGATGGTGAACATCGCCTTGTCGGAGGGGTGGTCGTTGCACGGGAAGACCAGGTGGGCGGCGTCCGCCTGGTTGGCCATGGCGAGGCCGTCCGCGGTCCTGACCCAGCCGCCGTCCCGGTCGTCGGTGCTCACCGGGTCGCTGGTGTGCCGCACGGTGATCCGGACCCAGCTGTCCGGCGGCAGCGAGCTGCGCGGGGTGACCACCAGGTCGTCGCCCGCGCCGGCGAAGGCGGCGGGCTCGCCGTCGACCTCGACCGAGTCGACCTTGCCGTGGGCGAAGTCGAGGTTGATCCGGTCCAGGGCGGCCGTCGTCCAGGCGGCGATGGTGGTGACCGCCTGGAGCGGCTTGGCGTTGTCCCCGGAGTAGGTGAAGGACAGGTCGTAGGAGGCGACGTCGTACCCGGGGTTGCCCAGGTACGGGAAGAGACGGTCGCCGACGCCGAGCTGGTCCGCTGGAGCGCTCGCGGCGACGAGGCAGACGGAGACGGCCGAGGCGAGCAGCGCGGACTTGAGCCGGACGCGGGGGGTGAGCAGCATGGACCACCGCTACCAGCGCGGACGCGGGTCGCGTGGGCGACGCGCGCCCGGCCCACCCGAACGGAGGGCTCCCGCGCGCGTGAGCGGACGCGCGACGCGGTCCTGACGAACGGTGACGCCGTACGCACCCCCCACGCGCGGGGTGGGTCCTTCGCCGGTTACGCGGTTTCCGCCGAGGCCTGTGCGTGGTGCTGCGCGCGGTCCACGTCGTAGACGCCGGGCACGTTGCGCATGGCGCGCAGGAGGGCGGGCAGGTGGGCGGCGTCGGGCAGCTGGACGGTGTACGTGTGCCGCACCCGCTGCTGGCTCGGGGGCTCGACGGTCGCGGAGACGATCTCGGCGCCTTCGAGGGCCATCGCCTCGGTGAGGTCGGCCAGCAGATGGGGCCGGCCGAACGATTCCGCGACGAGGCTGACCCGGCAGCCGGTGGTGTCGCCCCAGCTCACCTCGACCTCCTCGCGCCCCGCGCTCGCCATGCGCGCCACGGCGGCGCACTCCGCGCGGTGCACGGTGACCACTCCCCCGCGTACCAGGAAGCCGGTGATGTCGTCGAGCGGTACGGGCGTGCAGCATCCGGCGAGCCGGACGGTGGCGTCGGGCCGGCCGACGACGGTGACGGCGGCTCCTGGGGGCGGGGCGGGCGTGTCCGCTGCGGAGGGGTCGGCCGTCGACCGGGCGGTCTCCTCCGCGGCCTTGGCGGCGCCCGGGTCCGGGGCGGGTGCGGAGTCCTGCGGCTCGGCCGGGGCGGGGTGGGTCGCCAGCCACCGCTGGATGGCGATCCGGGCGGCCGGGGTGTGGGCGTGGTCCAGCCACTCCCTGGACGGCTCGGAGGCGGGGTCCTGGCCCATGAGGAGCTGGACGGTGTCGCCGTCGCGCAGAACGGTGCTGAGGGTCGCCAGGCGGCCGTTCACCCGGGCGCCGATGCAGGCGTGGGCGTCCTCGCCGTACTGCGCGTACGCGGCGTCGACGCAGGTCGCGCCCTCGGGCAGGCCGAGCGTGCCGCCGTCCGGCCGGAAGACGGTGATCTCGCGGTCCTGCGCGAGGTCCTCGCGCAGGGTGGACCAGAAGGTGTCGGGGTCGGGCGCGGCCTCCTGCCAGTCCAGGAGGCGGGAGAGCCAGCCGGGCCGGGTGGGGTCGACGCGCTCCTCGTCGCCGGCGGAGCGCTCCCCGGTCTGGTCCTCGGGGGGCGCGGGGTAGGGGTTGCCGAGCGCCACGACGCCGGCTTCCGCGACCTTGTGCATCTGGTGCGTGCGGATGAGGACTTCGGCGACTTGGCCGTCCTCGCGGGCGACCGCGGTGTGCAGCGACTGGTACAGGTTGAACTTGGGGACGGCGATGAAGTCCTTGAACTCCGAGACCACCGGCGTCATACAGGTGTGCAGTTCACCCAGGACGGCGTAGCAGTCGGCGTCCTCGTTCACCAGCACGAGCAGGCGGCCGAAGTCGGAGCCGCGCATCCGCCCGCGCTTGCGGGAGAAGCGGTGCACGGACACGAAGTGCCGCGGGCGGATGAGGACTTCGGCCTGGATGCCGGCTTCGCGCAGGATCGCGCGCATGGCGTCGGCGAACTCCGCCAGCGGGTCGTCCGCGCGGGAGGCGTTCTCGACGACCAGCTCGCGGGTGCGCTCGTACTCCTCGGGATGCAGGATCGCGAAGACGAGGTCTTCCAGTTCGGTCTTGAGGGCCTGGACGCCGAGGCGTTCGGCGAGCGGGATCAGGACGTCCCGGGTGACCTTGGCGATGCGCGCCTGTTTCTCGGGGCGCATCACGCCCAGGGTGCGCATGTTGTGCAGACGGTCGGCGAGCTTGATCGACATCACGCGTACGTCGTTGCCGGTCGCGACGAGCATCTTGCGGAAGGTCTCGGGCTCGGCGGCCGCGCCGTAGTCGACCTTCTCCAGCTTGGTGACGCCGTCGACGAGATAGCGCACCTCGGCGCCGAACTGCTCCCCCACCTGATCGAGCGTCACATCGGTGTCCTCGACGGTGTCGTGGAGCAGCGAGGCGGTCAGGGTCGTGGTCTCCGCGCCGAGTTCGGCGAGGATCAGGGTGACGGCGAGCGGGTGCGTGATGTAGGGCTCGCCGCTCTTGCGTGTCTGGCCGCGGTGCGAGGACTCGGCGAGGACGTAGGCGCGGCGCAGGGTCTCGAGGTCGGCGTCGGGGTGGTGGGCGCGGTGGACCTCGACGACGTGGCCGATCGCGTCCGGAAGGCGGCCGCGGGAGGCGGGGCCGAGCAGCGCGGCCCCGACCAGGCGGCGCAGATCGATCCGGGGACGGCTGCGCCTGCGGGGTGTGGCTGGCGCCACCGGGCCTGGGGTCGCAGGGTTCGTGGCCTCCGCACTCATGGGCACCTCCGGCTGCGTGGACCGGCGGACGGGGTGTCCCAGGGCGGACACGGCTCAGGGGACTGGTGAACGGTCCCCCGTCCGGGCCGGTGCTTGATGCTACCGAGCCCACCACGCGGGACCGACCGCCTCTCGCCGAGCGTGAAACGGATCACCCATTCGAGCGATGGACGTCAGGTTTACGTTTTTGAGCCACCCGTCCTGGCGCCGGTCGCGTTTTCGAACCCGCGGCCCGCCCCGCGGCGTTGATCATGTGCGCCACCGGGTCGCCCCGGCCTCCGATGCCAAGCCGCGCTCAGCTCAGCGACTGACTGTTTCCAGCCACTCGGACTCGATCTCTCCTGTGGCGACGATCACTGCGGGGCCGGTCATCTCGATCTCGCCGTCGGGCAGCTCGGTGATCACGAGGCGGCCGCCGGGCACGTCGACGGTGTACGTAGCCGGCGTCCCGGTGGCCGTCGGGTCGGCGCCGTCCCTGCGCGCGGCGGCCACGGCGACGGCGCACGCGCCCGTGCCGCACGAGCGGGTCTCGCCGGACCCGCGCTCGTGGACGCGCAGGGCGACGTGCCGCGGGCCGCGGTCGACGACGAACTCCACGTTGACCCCGTCCGGGTAGGCGGAGGCGGGAGCGACGGGCGGCGGCGCGTTCAGGTCGCCGGCGTGCGCGAGGTCGTCGACGAAGGCGACGGCGTGCGGGTTGCCCATGTTGACGTTGCGCGCGGGCCAGCTTCGGCCGCCGACGCTCACCGTGACGTCTGCGGTGGGGAGGAGGGCCCTGCCCATGCCCACGGTGACGTCCCCGTTCTTGGCGAGGTGCACGCGCTTGACGCCCCCGCGCGTGGCGACGGCCAGATCGCCCTCGGCGACGAGCCCGGCGTGCTGGAGGTAGCGGGCGAAGACGCGGACGCCGTTGCCGCACATCTCGGCGACCGAGCCGTCGCCGTTGCGGTAGTCCATGAACCACTCCGCCCGGTCCGCCATGTCCTTCGCCTCGGGGTGCGCGGCGGACCGCACGACGTGCAGCAGGCCGTCGCCGCCGATGCCGGCGCGTCGGTCGCACAGGGCCGCGACGGCGGCCGGGGGAAGGTCGACGGCGTTGTCGGGGTCCGGAACGATCACGAAGTCGTTCTCAGTGCCGTGTCCCTTGAGGAAGGCGATCCGCGTGCTCATCCCACGATCGTACGGGGTGGCCACGACACCGGTCCGGGGGCGGCCGTTCCGCGCCCCGCGGTCCCGCAGGTCCCGGCCGCAGACTCTCGAGCGCGGGCGCTCACGCGCGCGTGTACGGCTCAGCGGAGCCGGGCGACCCGCCAGACGGCCAGGGCCACGACCGCCGCGACCATCACGACGTAGGCGAGGGCGAACCGCCAGTCGGGCCGGCGGCCCGAGCCGCGCGCGGGCAGGCCGGGCCACGTGTAACCGACGCGACGGGCGGCCATCATTCCCCAGCCGGCCGCGCAGGAGCAGATCAGCAGCCCGAGCATGGCGATCATGGCACCGCTGTCGCCGAAGTCGAAGGCGAGCGGGAAGGCGAACATCAGGGAGCCGATCGCGGCCAGGGCCACGATGGGCGCGAGCTGCCAGATCCGCAGCCTGCGCTGCGGGCGCAGTTCGACCTCGACCTCGGGGCCGCTCGCGAACATCTCCTCGGGCTCGGGACCGTCGTCGGTCACACCGCCCGTGGTGTCGTCCTCGTCCGGCCCGTCCGGGCTCAGACGGCCTTCCTCGGGCTCCGGTTCACCGCTTCCGGCGGTGCGGTGCTCGATGCCTTGCGCGGTGTCACGAGGGCCGGCCTCCATCGCCACGCGCCCTCCCAACTCGGACTCCACTTGGTCGATCGAAGCTCGATGATGGCACGCCGCCGCAGGCCTGGATGACGGCCTGGGCGTCCCGATGCCATGACGTGATCAGGCTGTGACCGGTCGCTCCACCAACGCCAGCGCGAGCTCCGGAAGTTCTGTGAGATCAGCCGCAGCCCCACTCAACCAGTGCACCCGCGGATCGCGCCTGAACCACGAATCCTGACGGCGCGCGAAGCGCTTGGTGGCGCGCACGGTCTCGGCCCGCGCCTCGTCCTCGGTGCACTCTCCGGCCAGGGCGGCCAGGATCTGCTGGTAACCGAGCGCGCGGGAGGCGGTGCGCCCCTCGCGCAGGCCCTGCGCCTCCAGCGCGCGGACCTCGTCCACGAGCCCCGCGTCCCACATCCGGTCGACGCGGTGGGCGATGCGCTCGTCGAGTTCGGGGCGCGCCACGTCGACCCCGATCTGGACGGTGTCGTAGACGGAGTCATGGCTGGGCAGATTCGCCGTGAAGGGCTTGCCGGTGATCTCGATGACCTCGAGGGCGCGGACGATGCGGCGGCCGTTGCCGGGCAGGATGGCTTGCGCGGCCTCGGGATCGGCGGCCGCCAGCCGGGCGTGCAGGGCGCCCGAGCCGCGCAGGGTCAGCTCCTCCTCCAGCCTGGCGCGCACCTCGGGGTCGGTGCCGGGGAACTCCAGATTGTCGACCGCGCCGCGGACGTACAGACCGGAGCCGCCGACCAGGACCGGCCAGCGGCCCTCGGCGAGCAGTGCGTCGATCCGCTCTCGCGCCAGCCGCTGGTACTCGGCGACGGAGGCGGTGACGGTGACGTCCCAGACGTCCAGGAGGTGGTGCGGGACCCCGGCGCGCTCCTCGGGCGTCAGTTTGGCGGTGCCGATGTCCATCCCTCGGTAGAGCTGCATGGAGTCGGCGTTGACGACCTCGCCGCCGAGTCGCCGAGCCAGGAAAACGCCCAGATCGGACTTTCCGGCCGCGGTGGGTCCGACGACGGCGATGACGCGGGGGGCGGGGGGTGCGCTGCTCACCGCACCAGTCTCGCAAACCTCGCGACCGCCCCCGAACGAGTTACGTGACGGCGCCGGTCCGGGGTCGTTCCCCGTTGCGGGATGCCCGTCACCCTGCGCAAGGGCGACGCCCCCCGGTGGCGCGAACGGACGCACCGGCCGACGCGGGATTTCGCCCGCACGAGTACCGTATGGAGTGGACATGGGCGTTTTGGCGCGACTTTTCCGGAGGTCGAAGTCCGTGGAGGAGCCGACGACGGAGGAGGCGGCGACCACCACCGACGTCGGGGCGCCGGCCGGTGAATCGCAGGACCGGACCGAGGCGGAGACGGTCACGGAGGACTCGCCGGAGCCCGCCGCAACCGCCCCCGGCGTGACCGAGGACGGCACGGAGCCCGTCACCACCGCCGACGACGACGGCGTCGACGGCGTCGGGATCCCCCGTCAGCAGTCCCCGGAGGAGACGGCCGACAGCGAGGCCGCCGACGACGGCGCCCGCACGTAACGCACCGCGAGGGAAGGTGGCTCATGGGTCTCTTGGACAATTTGAAGGCCAGGCTCGCCCCGGCCAAGGGCAAGGTCACGGACCTCGCCCAGCAGCATGGGGACAAGGTGCATCACGGCATCGACAAGGCCGCCAAGGTCGTCGACGAGAAGACCAAGGGCAAGTACAGCGACAGGATCCACAGCGGCACCGACAAGGCCAAGGGCGCCATGGACCGGATCGCGCACAAGGACGCTCCCCCGACGGGCGGCGGCGACACGTTCGTCCCGCCGACCCCGCCGCCTGCTTCCTGACCGGGCGTGGATCGGCGGACGGCCGCGCAGCGGACACGCTCGCGGCCGTCCGCCGACCCGCGCCCGGCGCCGCGCCGGGCCCCGCTGCGCACGTCGGCTACGACCAGGCAGCGACCACGTAGCCGACGCCGTACGGCGCGTCGTCGTACAGCAGCACGCCGGACAGCCCGGCGTCCTCGGCAGCGCCCGCGAGCACCTGCCAGGGCGCCCGGCCGCAGGCCTTCAGTTCGTACGCCAGCTCCGCGTCCAGCGCCCTGAGCGCCGCCACGTCCGCCGTGCCCAGCGCGCGGGCGACCTCCGCGTCGAAGGGCGCGGCGCGCTCGTCGAGGTACCCCGGGGCCTTCACCGTGCGGCACGCGCTCGCGTCGCCCATGACCAGCAGGGCGACCCGTGCGGACGACGCGCCGATCTCCCGGCCCACCTGGACGCACCGCTCGGGCGCGAGCGGTTCCCCGACACCGAGCCCCTCGACCGGGGCGGCCGACCATCCGGCCCGCTCCAGCAGCCAGGCGCCCACGGCGAGGGACGGCGGGAGGTCCCCGGCGGACGACGCTTCCCGCGCGCGGGGCGTCTCGTCTCCCTCCGACGTCCCCGACGTCTCCTGCTCGCGGGCGGTCCGCGGCGTCACGGGGGTGTTCACGGAGGTGTGCTCGGTGACGCGGGCGAGGCGTACGCCGACGTCCACTCCGAACGCGCGGAACGAGCCTCGCGCGCCCTCCGGGTGGGAGCCCCGCCCCGCCTTCTCGGCGGGGCCGACGACCACGAGCCGGTCCGGCCGGGCGGCCGCCAGCACGGCCAGCGCGTCGGAGCAGGCGGTGCGCGCCGCGTCCAGCTCGGGCGCGGCGCCCGAGGCGACCTCGGGCACGAGCAGAGGCGGACAGGGACAGACTGAGGCGGCGACAAGCATGATCGGCAGCGTAACCCCGCAGACGTACCCCGGGGCACCCCCATGGGCTTCCCCAGCGGCGCGCCCTTGAGCCGGACGCCGTCGTCCTCAGGGCCGCCGGCCGCCGCCGGAGCGCCCGCGGGTTGTCAGTCGCAGCCGCAGCCGCTGCCCGTGGTCACCGGAAGCGGCGCGGGCGCGCCGATCTTGGGCAGGCCGAGCAGGACACCGGCCGGCTTGGCCGACTTCTCGGCGGTGCGCTTCTCCCAGGCGTCGCCCGCGCGCGTGCGGCGCACGTCCAGGACGGCGCCCTCGGCCAGGAGGTGGTGCGGGGCGGCGTAAGTGATCTCGACCGTCACCACGTCGCCGGGGCGCACCTGCTGTTCCGGATTGGTGAAGTGCACCAGACGGTTGTCGGGGGCGCGGCCGGACAGGCGGTGCGTGGCACCGTCCTTGCGGCCCTCGCCCTCGGCCACCATCAGCTCCAGGGTGCGGCCGACCTGCTTCTTGTTCTCCTCCCAGGAAATCTCCTCCTGAAGGGCCACGAGACGCTCGTAGCGCGCCTGGACGACCTCCTTGGGGATCTGGTCCTCCATGGTCGCGGCCGGGGTGCCGGGGCGCTTGGAGTACTGGAAGGTGAACGCCTGGGCGAAGCGGGCCTCGCGGACCGCGTGCAGGGTCTGCTCGAAGTCCTCCTCGGTCTCGCCGGGGAAGCCGACGATGATGTCGGTGGTGATGGCCGCGTGCGGGATGGCGGCGCGCACCTTCTCGATGATCCCGAGGTAGCGCTCCTGACGGTAGGAGCGGCGCATCGCCTTCAGGACCGTGTCCGAGCCGGACTGCATCGGCATGTGCAGCTGCGGCATCACGTTGGGCGTCTCGGCCATGGCGGCGATGACGTCGTCGGTGAAGTCGCGCGGGTGCGGGGAGGTGAAGCGGACGCGCTCCAGGCCCTCGATCGCGCCGCACGCGCGCAGCAGCTTGCTGAAGGCCTCGCGGTCGCCGATGTCGGAGCCGTAGGCGTTGACGTTCTGGCCGAGCAGGATGATCTCGGAGACCCCCTCGGCGACCAGCGCCTCGATCTCCGCGAGGATGTCGCCGGTGCGGCGGTCCTTCTCCTTGCCGCGCAGCGCCGGGACGATGCAGAACGTGCACGTGTTGTTGCAGCCGACCGAGATCGACACCCAGGCCGCGTAGGCGCTCTCGCGTCGCGTCGGCAGGGTGGACGGGAACGCCTCCAGCGACTCGGCGATCTCGACCTGGGCCTCTTCCTGCACGCGCGCGCGTTCCAGCAGGACCGGCAGCTTGCCGATGTTGTGCGTGCCGAAGACCACGTCCACCCAGGGGGCCTTCTTCACGATGGTGTCGCGGTCCTTCTGTGCGAGGCAGCCGCCGACCGCGATCTGCATCCCGGGCCGGCTCGCCTTGCGCGGCGCGAGGCGGCCGAGGTTGCCGTAGAGCCGGTTGTCGGCGTTCTCGCGCACGGCGCAGGTGTTGAAGACGACGACGTCCGCGTCGCCGTCCGACCCCTCGGGGGCGCGCACGTAGCCAGCCTCTTCGAGCAGCCCGGACAATCGCTCGGAGTCGTGGACGTTCATCTGGCACCCGTAGGTGCGGATCTCGTAGCTCTTGGGGGCTTGGACGTCCACTGCGAGGCTCCGGTCGCTGCTGCTGGTCATGGCTCAAGGGTAGGCGCTCGCCGGAGGACGCCCGCCGCCCCCGTCCTCCCGGGACCCGGCCGCGCTCAGGGGTCGATGAGGCCCGCGCGGATCGCGTAGCGGGTGAGCTCCAGCCGGTCGCGCATGCCGAGCTTGTGCAGGAGGTTGGCGCGGTGCCGTTCGACCGTCTTGGCGCTGATGAAGAGCAGGGCGCCGATCTCCCTGGAGGTGTGCCCCTCGGCCACGAGCTTGAGGATCTCCTCCTCGCGCTCGGTGATGGGCCGCTCGGGCAGGCCGTCGACGTCGGCGCCGCGGTGCAGCCGGTCCAGGTAGGAGCGCACGAGCGCCCGCTCCGCACCCGGATAGATGAACGGCTCGTCGCGCACGACCGCGTGGCACGCCTCGACCAGGTCCCGGTCGGCGACCGACTTCAGGACGTATCCCCCGGCCCCGGCCCGCAGAGCCTCGAAGAAGTACTGCTCGTTGTCGTACATCGTCAGGATGAGTATGGGCAGCGCCGGGAGTCTGCGGGACAGCTCGCGCGCGGCCTGCAGCCCGGTCATTCGGGGCATGGCCACATCCAGGACGGCCAGATCGACGTCCCCCTCCCGCGCGCGTGCGACCGCCTCCGCCCCGTCACCGGCCTCGGCCACCACCGTCAGGTCGGGCTCGCCGTCCAGTATCAGCCGCACGCCACGGCGTACGAGCGTGTGGTCGTCGGCGAGGAGCACCCGGATCGGCCCGGCCGACGCGGACGATGCGGCCGGGGCCGACGACGTGGACAACGCTGACGGCAGGGGCAGTGAGGCTGAGGTCGTCCAGGACACGGGATGCGTCATCGCGGGCCTCCGTGCGCGGCCGGGGAGGCTGTCGCCGGGGCGGCGGCCGCCTTCGCCAGAAGCCGTACGTCGGTCCCGCCGCCGGTCCCGTCACCCCCGCCGCCGTCCGCGCGCGAGGAGACGGTGAGGACGGCGCCGATCAGCAGCGCCCGCTCGCGCATCCCGCGGATGCCGGCGCCCTCCCCGGCCCGCGCGCCCAGGCCGGCGCCGTTGTCCCGTACGAGGAGTTCGACGCCGTCGCCGGCGGGGCGCAGCCGGAGTTCCGCGCGGTCGGCGCCCGAGTGCCGGGCGGTGTTGGTGAGGGCCTCCTGAGCCACGCGGTAGAGCACCAGCTCCGTCTCCTCGGTCAGCGCGGGCAGCCCGGTACGAAGCTCGTGGCGCACCGTCAGGCCGTGGGTGGTGAACTCGGCGGCAAGGGAGCGCAGCGCGCTGAGCAGGCCCAGCTCGTCGAGGACGCCGGGACGCAGCCGTCGGGCGATGCGGCGGATCTCGTCCAGGCCGGCCCGGGTCGCCTCCTGCGCCTGGCCCAGTTCCTCACGCAGCACCTCGGGGGCCCGGTCTGCGACACGCTTGAGCTGTAGCAGTACGGCGGTCAGCGTCTGCCCGACCTCGTCGTGGAGCTCACGGGCGACGCGGTGACGCTCCCGCTCCTGCGCGGACAGCGCCCCGGCGGCGCTGGCGGCGCGCTCGGTCTCCAGCCGGTCCAGCATGGCGTTGTACGTGGTGATCAGCTCTGCCGTCTCCACCGGCCCCGCGACCACCGCCCGGGCCCCGGGACGCAGCAGGTCGGCGTCGGCCATGGCCCGGCCCAGCCGCCCCAGCGGCGCGAGGCCGACGCGCAGCACGACCGCGTTGACCGTCAGGAGCGCGGCCAGGCCGCCCAGCACGACGAGCACCTCGCCCGGCAGCACCGGTGTGGAGACGGTCACCGGTCCCAGGAGCAGCGCGGCCGCCACGACCAGGCCGGCGGCGTCGAGGCCGAAGATCCGCCAGAACAACGACACGTGCGCGGCCCCTCCCCTTCTGCCTGGTGTGCCGGATCCGCGTGACCCGTCCCGGCCGTACGCACTGCCCCTCTTGTCCGGTCCGGCGTGACTGTCATGACGTTCGCGATGGAGCTGACTGAGTTGGTCGCGCCGACCGTGTTGATCATGTTGATTGTGTTGACCGTCGTGGTTGGCACAGAGGTATCGGCTGGCACACCCGTCTCGTCCGGCGGCATCGGAGTCATCCCGGTCGCGGCTCGATGGCACCGCCGTGACCAGCCTCTCCGTAGGCCGGCGGCCCTGTCCATCCGTCATGACACCCATGTCGTCACCGTACGGGCAGGTGGCAGCATGAAGACTCCGGGCACCCGTCGGAAGACGTCACGGAACCACCGCTCACCACCACCTCCACGACCACCAAGGGGAAGAAACGTGACTGCTCCACGGCTGCGAACGACTCCGCTGCCAGGCATCGGCGTCCAGTACGACCTCGTGACGCGGGAGCAGCGCCATCTGTCCGTCGTGGCCCACCGCGACGGCGCGCGCACCGTCAACATGTACCGGAGCGACGACCCCGACTCCTGCGCCCAGTCGCTGCGGCTGACCGGCGCCGAGGCGGGCGCGCTGATCGACGCGCTGATGCCGTCCCACCACAGTGCGAGCCTGCTGTACACGACCGACCTGGGGCTGGTCGCCGAGCGCGTGGAGGTGGCGGCGACCTCCCGCTGGAACGGGCGGCTGCTGGGCGACACCAAGATGCGCACGGACACCGGCGCCTCGATCGTTGCGGTGCTGCGCCGGGCCGAGGCGATCCCCTCCCCGACGCCGGCCTTCCGTCTCGCGGGCGGTGACACGCTCATCGTGGTGGGCACCCGCGAGGGCGTGGACGCGGCCGCCGCGATCCTGGGCCGGGAGTGATCGGGTGCACTCCGCGGTCCTGTTGATCGAGTTCGGTTCCATCATTCTCGGCCTGGGCCTGCTCGGCCGGTTCGCGGCCCGCTTCCGGTTCTCGCCGATCCCCCTCTACCTGCTGGCCGGTCTGGCGTTCGGCGAGGGCGGGCTGCTGCCGCTCGGCGCGAGCGAGGAGTTCGTGGCCATCGGCGCCGAGATAGGCGTCATCCTGCTGCTGCTGATGCTCGGCCTGGAGTACACGGCGAGCGATCTGGTCTCCAACCTCAAGGCCCACTATCCGTCCGGTCTCGTCGACTGCGCCCTCAACGCCCTGCCCGGCGCGGCCGCCGCACTGCTGCTGGGCTGGGGGCCGGTGGCGGCCGTGGTGCTCGCGGGGGTCACCTGGATCTCCTCCTCCGGAGTGATCGCCAAGGTGCTGGGCGACCTCGGGCGGGTCGGCAACCGCGAGACCCCGGTGATCCTCAGCGTGCTCGTGCTGGAGGACCTGGCGATGGCCGTCTACCTGCCGATCGTCACCGCTCTGGTGGCCGGGGTGGGGCTGGCGGCCGGCAGCGTGACCCTGGCGATCGCGCTGGGCGTCGCGGGGCTCGTGCTCTTCGCCGCGGTGCGCTACGGCCGGGTCATCTCCCGTTTCGTGTCGAGCGACGACCCGGAGAAGCTGCTCCTGGTCGTGCTGGGGCTCACGATCCTGGTCGCCGGCGTGGCACAGCAGCTTCAGGTGTCGGCGGCGGTCGGCGCGTTCCTGGTGGGCATCGCGCTGTCCGGGGAGGTCGCCGAGGGCGCGCACACGCTGCTGAGCCCGCTGCGGGACCTGTTCGCCGCCGTGTTCTTCGTCTTCTTCGGGCTGCACACCGACCCGGCGAGCATCCCTCCCGTCCTGCTGCCCGCCCTCGCGCTGGCCGTCGTCACCGCCGCCACGAAGATCGCCACCGGCTACTGGGCGGCCCGGCGGGCCGGGATCTCGGTCAAGGGACGCTGGCGGGCCGGCGGTGCGCTGGTGGCCCGCGGGGAGTTCTCCATCGTCATCGCCGGGCTGGCGGTGACCGCCGGCATCGAGCCGTCCCTCGGACCGCTGGCCACGGCGTACGTGCTGATCCTGGTCGTGCTCGGCCCCGTCACCGCCCGCTTCACGGAGCCCCTCGCCGCGTGGTGGACGCGCCGCCGGGCGCGCCGCGAGACGGCCGCCGTACCGGAGCGGCCGGTCGAGGCGCGGCAGCAGACGTCGGTGGGCGACTGAGGCGAGCACCCGCGCGGACACGTCGGCATGCCGTCAGGCGTGAACCCTGTGCGAGACCTGTGAGGGCGGCCTGCGAGGACGGCCTGACGGGAGCTTGAGGGAACCGGGCCCGAGTCACGGCGGTCGAGGTCTGTGTCACGTTGGCCCGGGCCGAACGCCATGCGCGGCTGTCCGCGTGCCGAGGGCGTGCCGCCCAGAGACGAGTCTGGCGGGGCTCTCCGGGGCTGGGGCCGAGACCGGGTGCGGGACTGGGCGCGGGGGCCGTCCGGGGCCGTGCGGGGCTGCGCAGCGGCCCGCCACGCGCACGTCAGCTGCCGGGGCGGGACCGCGACTGCCGGGGTCACGCGCCGTCGGGTCTCCACCCCTGGCGGCGCAGCACCTCGCAGACGTCCGGCGCGCGGTAGTGCTCGCCCTTGAGCACCTTGCCGTCCGCGCGGCGGGCGACCCGGCCGTCGGGGCCGAGCTTGGTCATGTTGGAGCGGTGGATCTCTGCGAGGACGGCGTCGAGGTCGATCCCGTGCACCAGGGCCGTGCCGTAGGCGACGTAGACGACGTCGGCCAGTTCGTGCGCCAGCCGGTCCAGTGGGCCGCTCACCGACACCTCGGCGACTTCCGCCGCCTCCTCGGCCAGCAGGTTTCCGCGCTGTTCGGCAAGGCTCGGCGGCACCTCGGTCGGGGTGGTGCGGACGTCGAGCCCGAAGGCCCGGTGGAACTCACGGACCAGATCGGCGGGCGAGGAACTCATGCACCGACTGTACCGACGGCCACCGACAGCCCCGCCCCTCCCGGGCCCGGTGGGCCCCGCCCTGGTCAGCACCTCGTGAAGGCTGGCAGGATCGCGGGCATGTCCAAGGTGTTCTCCCGTCCCGGCAGGCGCGGCATCCTGGGGGGCGCGGCCGCCGCCGTCCTCGTCGTCATGGGGCTGCTGCTGTGGTGGCTGCTGCCCCTGGGCGAAGAGCCGCCGAGCGGTTCGATCACCTTCAGCACCGGCACGACGAGCGGCGTCTACTACGAGTACAGCAGCCAGTTGCGCGACGCCCTGGCCAAGGACATGCCCGACCTGGACGTGAACCTGACGACCAGCAACGGGTCCCCGGAGAACGTCGAGCGGGTGGCGACGGGCGCGGCCGACTTCACCATCGCCGCGGCCGACGCCGTGCAGGCCTACGAGTCGCAGCACCCCGGCGGAGCCGCCAGGCTGCGCGGCGTGGCCCGGCTCTACGACGACTACGTCCAGCTCGTGGTGCCCCGCGACTCGGCGATCCGCTCCATCGCTGACCTGCGGGGCAAGACCGTGGCGACCGGCCTGCCCCGCTCCGGTGTGCGCCTGATCGCGGAGCGGGTGCTCAAGGCGGCGGGCCTGGATCCGGTGAAGGACATCAAGGCCAAGTCGGAGGGCATCGACACCGGCCCGGAGAAGCTGAGGCGGGGCGAGATCGACGCGTTCTTCTGGTCCGGCGGAGTGCCGACGGCGGGGCTGGAGAGGCTGGCCGACACCTTCACCTTCCGGTTCGTGCCGATCAGCTCCGAGCTGGTCGCCCAGATGCACGACCAGGACGACTCCACGGGCTACTACCGTGCCGCGAACATGCCCGAGTCGGCCTACCCGACCATCCAGAACGGCTCCACCGTGGCGACGATCGCGGTGTCCAACCTGCTCATCACGCGCACGGACATGGCGCCCCGGCTCACCGAGTGGCTGACCCGCACCGTGATCAGGAGCCGCGACGGCATCGGCGCACATGTGCACTCCGCCCAGTTGGTCGACCTGCGCACCGCCATCTACACGGACCCGCTCAAGCTGCACCAGGGCGCCCGGAGCTACTACCGCTCCGTCAAGCCTTGACTGCCGCAGTACATGCGGCAGTCACCACTGCACCGATCAACCCTTCTCCATCGCCAATGCAGCCATCAACACCGCGGCGGCCAGGGCTGCGGCCACCTGGACTGCGCCCGTCAACTCCGGGTCCATCAACACCAAGTCCATCAATCCTGCGGCCGTCGGCACTGCGGTCCTCAACCCCGTGACTCGCAGCCAGGCAACCCAGCAGTCCGGCAGTCCAGCAGTCCACTGCCGATGTTCGCTCCAAGGACGAAGTCACCTCGACATGTCGCGCCGCGGGCTCACGTCGTCGGCGACCTGGGCACGGACACCGTCGCCGTCAGTCCGCTCGGCTCGTGGTGGGCGTACGTCAGGGAGCCGCCGCCGGTCGCGAGCAGGGCCCGGGAGATCGACAGGCCCAGTCCTGAGCCCTTGACGTTCTGGTGGCGTCCGCTGCGCCAGAATCGGTCGCCCACGCGCGTGAGCTCCTCGTCGGTAAGGCCCGGCCCGTTGTCGGTCACGACGACGGTCGAGGTGTCGCCGTCGGCGGCCACCGCGACTTCGACGCTCTCGCCCCGCGGGGTGAACTTGATGGCATTGTCGATCACCGCGTCCAGAGCGCTGGAGAGCGTCACCGGGTCGGCCCAGGCCGTGGTGGGCGGGCAGTCGCCCACCAGCCGGACGCCCTTGGCCTCGGCGGTGGGCGCCCAGGCGGCCACCCGCTCGGCGGCCAGCGCACCGATGTCGGTGACCCTCAGGTCGGCCTCGGCGTGCTCGGCGAGGGCCAGGTCGAGGAGATCGTCCAGGACCTGGGCCAGGCGCTTTCCCTCGTTCTGGACGGAAGCGATCTCCTCGTTGCCCTCGGGCAGCTCGTAGCCCAGCAGTTCGATCCGCAGCAGCAGGGCGGCGAGCGGGTTGCGCAGTTGGTGGGAGGCGTCGGCGACGAAGGCGCGCTGCTGTTCCAGCACGTTCTCGACGTTGTCCGCCATCTCGTTGAACGCTCCGGCCAGCCGTCGCAGCTCCGGCGGTCCGCCGGCCACCGCGACCCGGGATTTCAGCCGGCCGCTCGCGATCTCGTGGGTGGTGGCGTCCAGGACCCGCACGGGTCGCAGCACCCATCCGGTCAGCCGCAGGGCGGCCCCGATGGCCAGCAGCATCGCGGCGATCTCGCCGGCCCCGATGACCAGCCAGCCGTGCAGGATCCTCGACCTCATGGGCCCGGTGGGCGAGTCGGTGACGACGACCGCGACGACGTCACCGTCCCTGATGACCGGCGACGCCACGACGAGCCGGTTGCGCTGCCACGGCCACACCTGCCGGGGGTCGTGGCTGCGCCGGCTGAGCAGCGCCTCGTCGAAGGCGTCCCGCACCTCGCCCGATTCGGGGAGGTACCAGTCCCGGGGGGCATGAGCCATGGGGGTGTCGGTGCCGTAGAAGACGCCGGCGCGGATGCCGTAGACGTCGTAGTAGCTGGCGAGCTCCCGGCCGAGGGTCGCGCGGCGCTCGTTGGTGGACGCCGCCGTGGTGTCGCCCGCGCCGGACGAGGCGGTGACGAACTGGGCGAGCGCCGCGAAGCGCGCGGTGTCGTCGATGCGGTCGACGACCACCCTCTGCTGCTGGGCGCCGGCCACGCTGATCGCCAGCGGCACCCCGAGGGCCAGCAGCACGGCCGCCATCAGGACGATGAGCAGCGGCAGGAGTCGTGTACGCAACCGCGGTCCCCGCTACGCGGCCGGGGCGACGAGCCGGTAACCCACGCCGCGCACGGTCTCGATCAGGGCGGGCATGCGCAGCTTGGCGCGCAGCGAGGCCACATGTACCTCCAGGGTGCGCCCGGTCCCCTCCCAGCTGGTGCGCCACACCTCGCTGATGATCTGCTCCCGGCGGAAGACCACGCCGGGGCGCTGGGCGAGCAGCGCCAGGAGGTCGAACTCCTTGCGGGTCAGCTGGACGGCCGCGCCGTCCACCGTGACGCGCCGGGTGGGCAGCTCGATGTGGACGGCGCCCAGGCGCAGCACACTGTCCTGGCCGGTGGCCGGGTCGTCGGGGACGGTGCGGCGGCTGACGGCGTGGATCCGGGCGAGCAGTTCCCCGGTGTCGTACGGCTTCACCACGTAGTCGTCGGCGCCCAGGTTGAGGCCGTGGATGCGGGAGCGCACGTCGGAGCGGGCGGTCACCATGATCACCGGGGTGGCGGTGCGCTTGCGGATCTTGCCGCAGACCTCGTAGCCGTCCTGGTCGGGCAGGCCCAGGTCGAGCAGGACGACTCCGAAGCCGGGCCCCTCCGGGACGAGCGCCTGCAGGGCTTCTTCGCCGCTGCGCGCGTGGGTGACGTCGAAACCGTGCCTCTTGAGGACGGCGGACAGCGCGGCGGCGACGTGGTTGTCGTCCTCGACGAGCAGCAGTCTCATCCCGGCCTCCTCCGGTTCGGTTCCTCGCACATTCGGCCTGACTCACTCAGTCACCTGTGCGCTGGCACGACGTCCCGACAGGACGCACGAGAAGAACGCACGGAAGACAGCGGCACACGCGTGTGTGCATCATGGCAGTCACGCTGATGGACGAGGACGCCGTCAAGCGGGTTCCGGTTGCAGGGGGCTTCCGTTATCCGGCCGATACGCCCGCAGGTCACAAGTGCTACGACATGTGTCCGATTGCTATCGGATCGTGATGCTCAGATTCCCCTCAGATGTAATGACGCTGGTCGCGGCGGGTCACTACTGTCCAGCGCAACCGAGGAGGACGGAGCACCAGAGCGATGACCGAAGTTTCGGTGACCAAGGAGGACGCGGTCGCGAGCGGTGACCTGGTCGTCCTGAAGAGCGTCAACAAGCACTTCGGCGCGTTGCACGTTCTCCAGGACATCGACCTGACGATCGCCCGCGGAGAGGTCGTCGTGGTGATCGGCCCCTCCGGGTCCGGGAAGTCGACGCTGTGCCGCACCATCAACCGCCTGGAGACGATCGACGAGGGCGCGATCGCGATCGACGGCAAGCCGCTGCCCCAGGAGGGCAAGGCGCTGGCGCGGCTGCGCGCCGACGTCGGCATGGTCTTCCAGTCGTTCAACCTGTTCGCGCACAAGACCGTGCTCGAGAACGTGATGCTCGGCCAGATCAAGGTCCGCAAGGTGGACAAGGCGAAGGCCGAGGAGAAGGCACGCACGCTCCTCGACCGCGTCGGTGTGGGCACCCAGGCGGACAAGTACCCCGCGCAGCTCTCGGGCGGGCAGCAGCAGCGTGTGGCCATCGCCCGCGCGCTGGCGATGGACCCGAAGGTCATGCTCTTCGACGAGCCGACGTCGGCCCTGGACCCCGAGATGATCAACGAGGTCCTGGAGGTCATGCAGCAGCTGGCCCGGGACGGCATGACGATGATCGTCGTCACCCATGAGATGGGTTTCGCACGATCGGCTGCAAACCGCGTGGTGTTCATGGCGGACGGGCGCATCGTCGAAGAGGCTGCGCCCGACCAGTTCTTCAGCAACCCGCGCAGCGACCGTGCCAAGGACTTCCTGTCGAAGATCCTGCACCACTGACCCGCGCAACGATCTTGCGGCCCTGACGGACCCCGCACCGCCCGCAGTAGTTCATCACTCTTCTAAGGACGTTCTCCATGAAGCTTCGCAAGGTCACCGCCGCTTCGGCCGCAGCCCTCGTCCTCGCCCTGACCGCCACGGCGTGCGGCGGCGACAACAAGGACGACGCCGGCAGCGGCTCCAGCGCCGGCAGCGGTGGCGGCGGCAAGATCAAGGTCGGCATCAAGTACGACCAGCCCGGCCTCGGCCTCAAGAAGCCCGACGGGTCCTTCGCCGGCTTCGACGTGGACGTCGCCAAGTACGTCGCCAAGCAGCTCGGCTACCAGCCCGACCAGATCGAGTTCGTCGAGACCAAGAGCGCCGACCGCGAGAACGCCCTCGCCCGCGGCGACGTCAAGTTCATCGCGGCCACGTACTCGATCAACGACGAGCGCAAGAAGAAGGTCGACTTCGCCGGCCCGTACCTGCTGGCCCACCAGGACCTGCTGGTCAAGGCGGACTCGGACATCTCCAAGGGCACGGACCTCAACGGCAAGAAGCTGTGTTCCGTGACCGGCTCGACGTCGGCGCAGAACGTCAAGAAGACGATCGCCCCCGACGCCAACCTGAAGTCGGTGAGCTCCTACTCGGAGTGCATCGCCGGCCTGCAGAGCGGCGCCGTCGACGCGGTCACCACCGACGACTCGATCCTTGCCGGCTTCGCGGCGCAGGACCAGTACAAGGGCAAGTTCAAGCTCGCGGGCCTCAAGCTCAGCAACGAGAACTACGGCATCGGCGTCAAGAAGGGCGACACCGCGACCGTGGACAAGATCAACAAGGCGCTGGAGCAGATGGTCAGCGACGGTTCGTGGCAAAAGGCGGTCGACGCCAACTTCGGCCCGGCCAACTACAAGAACGAGCAGGCCCCGAAGATCGGCGTCATCGTCAAGTAGTCCGGGCCACGGCCCACCCTGCGGGGTACCTGCGGTGCGCCGCCGTCCGTCGCGATCCCGGCGGCGGTGCACCGCACCCTTCCCATACGCCACCCAGCCGGAAGCGCGGGAGATCGTGTTCGACTTTCTTGATGGTTACGACGTCCTAGGGGCGTTCTGGATGACGGTGAAGCTCACCGCCGTCTCCGCCGTGGGCTCCCTGGTCTGGGGCACCCTGTTGGCCGCCATGCGGGTCAGCCCGGTCCCGTTGATGCGCGGGTTCGGCACCGTCTACGTCAACATCGTCCGGAACATCCCCCTGACGGTCATCATCCTGTTCAGCTCGCTCGGTCTCGCCGACATCTTCGGCATGACCATGGGAAGCAACGACTTCGACGTCCAGGGCTTCCGGCTGGCCGTGCTCAGCCTGGTGGCCTACACCGCCGCCTTCGTCTGTGAGGCGATCCGCTCCGGCATCAACACCGTGCCGATGGGCCAGGCGGAAGCGGCCCGGGCCATCGGCTTGACCTTCACGCAGACCTTGACGCTGGTGGTCCTCCCCCAGGCCTTCCGCTCGGTCATCGGCCCGCTGGCCAACGTGCTGATCGCGCTGACCAAGAACACCACCGTGGCGGCCGCCATCGGCGTCGCCGAGGCCGCCTCCCTGATGAAGACGATGATCGAGAACGAAGCGCAGACGCTGCTCATCGGCGCGGTCTTCGCGTTCGGGTTCGTGGTCCTGACCCTGCCCACCGGCCTCATCCTGGGCTGGCTCAGCAAGCGACTGGCGGTGAAGCGATGAGCTCGGTCCTGTACGACACGCCCGGCCCTCGCGCCAAGCGGCGCAACGTCCTGTTCTCGGCGGTCTTCACCGTCCTCCTCGCCCTCCTCCTGTGGTGGATGTGGCAGAAGATGGACGACAAGAACCAGCTCGACTCCGCGCTCTGGAAGCCGTTCGTCGAGTCCGAGGCCTGGACGACGTATCTGCTGCCCGGCCTCGCCAACACGCTGAAGGCCGCGGCGCTCGCCATGGTCATCGCACTTCCGCTGGGCGCCGTCTTCGGCATCGCCCGGCTCTCCGACCACCGCTGGGTGCGCGCCGTGTCCGGCACGGTGGTCGAGTTCTTCCGGGCCATCCCGGTGCTGCTGCTGATGCTGTTCGCCAACGAGTTCTACGCCCGCTCCACGGACGTGGGCAGCGCGGACCGGCCGCTCTACGCCGTCGTCACCGGTCTGGTGCTCTACAACGCGGCCGTCCTCGCCGAGGTCGTCCGGGCCGGGATCCTCTCCCTGCCCAAGGGGCAGACGGAGGCGGCGTACGCCATCGGTCTGCGCAAGGGGCAGACCATGAGCAGCATCCTGCTCCCGCAGGCGGTCACCGCGATGCTCCCGGCGATCGTCAGCCAGCTGGTCGTCATCGTGAAGGACACCGCACTCGGCGGTGTGATGATCGGATTCGCGGAGCTGCTCAACTCCCGTGGCACCCTGGCGGCCAACTACGCCAACGTGGTCCCGAGCTTCATCGTCGTCGCGATCATCTTCATCCTGCTCAACTTCCTCCTGACCAGCTTCGCGAGCTGGCTGGAGCGCCGGCTGCGGCGGAGCAAGCGCAGCACCGGCGCGGTCCTCGGCGCCGACAAGGTCGACGACCTGAACGCCGCGGAGGTCGGCGGAACCTACGGCACCGGCGCGGGCGGCGGCATCTGACGCCCGCTCAAGCAGGGCGACCCGTACGGAAGGCAGTGGCCGGCTCGCCACTGCCTTCCGTCGCTTGACGCAAACAACGACAATGGGTTGCATACGTTCTGTGATCGTGCACCCTGCTCCAATCCGTGGTTCAGCCCATCCCGCGAGGACACCGTCGAAGGCAGGGGGCCGCACGCCGTGGACCCGGTGATCATCGTCGGAGCCGGGCCGGTGGGGCTCACGCTCGCCCTGGCTCTGGCGCGGCAGCAGGTGCCTTCCGTAGTGCTCGACGAAGGTCCCGGCAAGGACGAACCGCGACTCGCGCGCACCGTCGTGCTGCGCGAGGACACCGCCGCCCTCGTCCAGCGGCTGACCGGAGCCGACCTCGACCGCGCAGGACTCCGTTGGGCCGGATGGCGCTCCATGCGGCGCAAGCAGGTGATCCGCGAGGTCGTTTTCGACGACGGCTCCGCCCCGGCCCCCGCGCACGACGGCGACCCCGCGGAGCCCGCGCCGCTGCACATCGCCCAGCACGTTCTGACCGCCACGCTGCGTGCCGCGCTGGAGGGCGAGCCGCTGGTGAAGATCGCCGTGGACAGCCGACTGGACGGTCTGGAACAGGAAGCCGCCGGCGTCACGGCCCACACCCGCGGCCCCCGGGGCACCTGGTGGCGCGGCAGCCATGCGGTCGGCTGCGACGGGCCGCGCTCGACCGTCCGCAAGCTCCTCGACGTCCGCTTCCCCGGCCGCACGGCGGTGGAACGACATGCCGTGGCCGCCCTGCGCGTGGAACTTCCCTGGGCCGACGAAGCGTTGCTCCACCGGACGCCGCCATGGCGCACGTCCGGCCCCTCCGCCGGGGAGGTCACCGGACGCCCGCTGCCCGACGGCGTCTGGCGACTGGACTGGCTGCTGCCGCCCGGCAAGGACCTCGTCACGCCCGAACTGCTCGTCGCGCGAATCCGCGAGACCCTGGCCGGCTGGAGCGGCGGGCCGACGCCCGCCTACGAGCTGCTGGACACCGGCGTCCACACCGTGCACCACCGGCTGGCCCGCCGCTGGCGCGTGGGGCGGGTCTTCCTCGCCGGGGACGCCGCACACCTGCTCGGCGCGTTCGGCGCCCAGGGCCTCGACGAGGGGCTGCGCGACGCCGACAACCTGGCCTGGAAGCTCGCCCTGGCCTGGCACCACGGTCATCACCAGGCACTGCTCGACAGCTACCAGGAGGAGCGCCGCGCGCTCGTCTCCGCCCGCCTGCGCGCCGCCGACCAGGCATTGCCCCTGCTGCGGGGCGGAGGCGGCATAAGGGCGTACGTGCCCGGTTCCGCCCGCGGGCAGGACGCGCTGCTCACCGACGCCCACCTGGGACGGGGACCGCTGGGCGCGGCCGGCGGCTACGAGGGCTCTCCCCTCGCGCCCCGGTACCTTGAGGCGGAGGTCCCGGTGGGCACCGCGCCGGGCGCGCAGGTCCAGGACGTCCGCGTGACGGCGGAGGACGGCTCCTTCGTCCAGCTGCGGGACCGGCTCGGGAGGGGTGCGCTGCTCGTCCTGCTGATCGCTCCGGGCACCGGTGTGTGGGAGCGCCGGCACTGGGTGAGCGCCGGGATCATGCCCCGCCTGGCCGCCGCGGTGACCGCCCTGCCGAGCCCGGCCGAGCTGCTGGTGGCGGAGAGCTATCCGGGCGCGGCCGCCCACACCGTCCTGCTGATCCGGCCCGACGGCCATCTGGTCGCCGCGCTCAACGGGGTGCGTGCCGCCGACCTGTACGCGGCGGCGGAGGCGGCTCTGGGCGGCCCGGCGACGGCGCAGGGCGCACAGGAGGCTCAGGGCGCCGGCGGCGGGACGAAGGAACACAGGAGCGGCAAGGGACCCACGGGGACCGCAGCGGCCCAGGAGGCGTCCGCGGCCGGTGCCGCGGCGGCCAGCGCGGTCAAGTAGCAGCCACACGAGTCCACCGCCGGGACCACGCAGCAGCGGTGACTTCCGCGATCCCGGCGACCGCATGTCCGCCCGCACTCATCGTCACGTTGAGGTCCACATCGTGACAATGAGTTGACCAGGTTGAGCCGTCATGGTCTACTCCGGATCGTGACCGACACCAATGTGCGCCTGTGGCGGAGGGTCCATATGGACCTCGTCCGCTATGCGGGCTGCGTGTGTCGTCCGTCCTGCTGAATTCGCATCCCCCTTCACCGGCGCCCCCGTCGTAGCGCACTCGCGTACGTGCGCCCGGGCGCGCCCCTCCCCGCGAACCTTCACTGGACGGTACCCGTGTCTGTCTCCCCTGTTTCCCCTAGTCCCTCAGTTCCCTCTTCCCCCTCCGCCGTCGCTGCTGACGCCTCCGTCGCAGCGCCCACGCAGGCGGATCTCCTCGACTTCGTCCGGCGCACCGCCGCCGACGCCGAACTGATCTCCTCGCTCCCCCTAGACCCCGAGGGCCGCACCTGGGTGCGCCTGGAAGGCCCCGGCGGCAGCGAGGCCTGGCTGATCGGCTGGCCTCCCGGCACAGGTACCGGATGGCACGACCACGCCGACTCGGTGGGCGCCTTCCTGACCGCCCGGGGCACGCTCAAGGAGTACTCCCTCGCCGCCCGGCTGCCCACCGACGGCTGGAAGACCCTGGAACTGGCGGACGGCGTCGACCGCGAACGCTCCCTCACCGCCGGGCACGGCCGCGCCTTCGGCCGGCATCACGTCCACGAGGTGCTCAACGAGTCGCCCGAAGAACATGCCGTGTCCGTCCACGCCTACTACCCGCCGCTGCCCGGCATCCGCCGCTACAGCCGCACCGGGCGCGTGCTGCGGCTGGAGCAGGTCGAGCGTCCCGAGGACTGGCAGTGAGCGGCTCGGACATCTCAGGCTCCCCACAGAGCGGACCTCCGCACGGACAGCGGGACGGACAGACGCACGTGCCCTCGGACGCCCGGCAGGACGACACCACCGACCATCACGTCGACTGTAACCCTGACGGCCACATTGACGGTTACATTGACGGCGGTCGCCTCGAAGAGCACGTTGACGGCGACCTTGACGACCAGGTTGACGACTACCGTGACGGTGACCGCATTGACCACCGCCATGACAGCCGCGTTGACGTTCCTGCTGACAGCCTGACGTCCGACCGACAGCCGCCCAGTATTGACGAGTTGCTCGACCGCGTACGTTCCCGGTACGCGCGTGTGGAGGCGCGGGAGGCCTACGAAGCCGCACGCGCGGGCGAGGCGCTGCTCGTCGACATCAGGTATGCGGCCCTGCGTGAACGGGACGGGCTGATCCCCGGCGCGTTGGTCATCGAGCGCAACGAGCTGGAGTGGCGTCTGGATCCCCGGGGCAGCCACCGGCTCCCCGAGGCCGTCAGCCATGACGTGCGGGCCGTCGTGATCTGCAACGAGGGTTACGCTTCGAGCCTCGCCGCGGCGTCGCTGCACCAGTTGGGGCTGCATCGGGCGACCGATCTCGTCGGCGGCTTCCAGGCCTGGAAGGCCGCAGGGCTGCCGTTGACGTCGTAGACGGGACCGCGCCGACCACCGTCGGCGCGGTCCCGTCCCCCAACCGTCCGCACCGTCCAGGCCGTTCAGGCCGTTCAGGCCGTTCAGGCCGTTCAGGCCGTTCAGGCCTCCACGCCTCCCGTCCTTCCCCGCGTTTCAGTCCTTCGCCGTCGCCACCGTCACGGCGCGCACCCTGAGCGCCATCCGCCCCGGTACGGCCGTGGCGACGAGCGCGAGCAGTCCGGCCCCGGCGACCACCGTGGAGTACACCAGAGGCACCACCGCCGGGGCCGCCCGCCCGGTCATGCCGACGCTGAACGCGGTCAGGACGGCCAGGGCGATGCCGCTGCCCAGGCCGACGGCGAGGAGGAGGACCGAGAGCGCCTCGGTGCGCAGCATGCGCAGCACCTGACGGCGGGTCGCTCCTGCCAGGCGGAGCAGTGCGAACTCCCGGACCCGCTCGGCGACCGACATCGCCAGCGTGTTGACCACGGCGATCGCCGTGAACGCGAGGACCAGTCCCATGGCGAGGAAGTTGACCTCGGCGTTCGCCTGTTGCCGCTCGGCCTGAAGCGTGTCGGCGTCCGCCGGCGAGATCACCGTCAGTCCCGGGAACTCACGCAGTGTGCTCGCGAGTTGTGTCTGTGTGCGGGGCGTGCGGACGAGGAGGGAGGAGGAGAGCGGGTTGTCGACGTGGCGGGCGATCAGGCCGTGCGCGAAGGTGAGGTCTCCGAAGCCGAGACCTCTGGCGTAGACGGCGGCGACGGTGAGGGTGGCGGGCGTGCCGTCGCCCAGCGTGAGTTTCAGGGTGCTTCCCGGTGTCAGGTGGAGCTGGTCCGCGGCCAGTTCGCTCACGGCGACGGTGTGTGCGGTGAGCTCGTCGAGCGAGCCTGCGGTGACGTCGGGGTCCCAGGTGCGGTCCAGGCCTGCCGGGGTGACGCCCTGGGCGGGGTACTTGTCCAGGCCGACCCGCACGGTCGTACGGACGACCTCGGTGACGACGGTGTGCTGCCCGCGCAGTTGTCGTGCCGCCTCGGCGGGGACGCCGGGTCCCCGCGAGGCGACGACCCAGTCGGCGCGGACGCCTTCGCGGGCCTGGGCGCGGGCCGCGTCGCCGAGGGTGGGCTGCACGAACAGCACCGTGCAGGCCATCCCGACGAGGAGGGTGAGTGGGGTGACGACGGAAGCCATCCGAGCGGCGTTCCCGCGGAGGTTGGCGGCGGCGAGCCGGCCGCCGGGGCCGGTCAGGCGCAGTGGACCGGCCAGCACGAGGACGGCCGCCCTGACCAGGAGCGGTCCGAGCAGAGCGACGGAGGTGGACATCACGACCACGGCGAGGAACGTGACGGGTGTCGAGGCCGGTTCGGTGCGCAGCACCCTGAGCAGGGCGACGAGGACGACGCCGCCGGCGAGCAGCAGCAGGCCGGCGAGGAGGCGGCCCCAGCCGGGCCGAGTGCGCTCGGTGCGGGCTTCGGCGAGCGCCTCCGCCGGGCGGATCCGGGCCACTCGGCGGGAGGCGATCCGGGCGGACGCCCAGGCGCCGAACACCGTCGCGGCGACGGCGGCGAGCGGAGGCAGCGCGCTCACCGTCTGCTGCAGTGTGGCGGGTACGGCGCCCAGGGTGACGAACCGGCCGTACAGCCACCCGCCCAGGGGGATTCCCAGGAGCGCCCCGGCCGTGCCCGCGGCCAGACCCACGATCAGTGCCTCACGTCCGAGAAGCCGGCGAATCTGCCCCGAGGTGGCGGCGATGGCGCGCAGCAGTGCGAGTTCGCGGTGTCGCTGCTGAACGGAGAGCGCGAACGTTCCGACGACCACCAGGATCGCCACGAGCAACGAGGTGCCGCCCATCGCTCCTCCCATGCTCACCAGCCTGGTGCGCGCCGCGGCGGCGTCCAGGAACTCGACCGGCCCGCGGCCATCACCGGTGCTGACCTGGGCTCCGGTGCCCTGGAGGGCGGCGGCCACGGCGGTCTTCAACCGGCCGGGATCGGTTCCCGGCCTCGCGAACACGCCGAACGCCGTGACCTGTCCGGGACGTGCGGCGAGTCGGCGCGCCTCCGCGGTGGAGAAGAAGAGGGACGTCTGATGGCGTACGGCGGTGTCGGGGGCGGCGACACCGGAGACGCGGTAAGTGCGCGGCGCTCGCGTCGACTGGACGGTGAGCCGGTCGCCGGGGGCGAGGTGGGCCCGTCGGGCGAGGATGTCGTCCACGACCACGTCGGTGTCGGCCTCGGGAGCGGCGCCCGCGGTGAGCCGGTAGGGCGTCAGCACCGCGGATTCCCAGGCGTGCCCGTACGCGGACCCGCCGTCGGCCCCCGTGGCGGCCGGGCGGCCGTCCGGGCTCAACGCCCGTGCGGGAAAGGTGAGTTCGGGGATGACGCGGGCGACTCCGGGGGCGGTAGCCAGCCTGTCCCGCAGGTCGGCGGGCAGCCAAGCGCGTTCGGCGATGGGCTTGGCCTTGTATTTGACCTTGGTCTTGCCCTTCTTGTGCTTGACGGTGGTTTGGTGGACGTTCTGGTCGGCGGAGACCACCACCGGCGCCGCGGCATAACGCTCAGGGCGGATGGTCCCTCTCAGCCCGGTCTCCAGGAGTGTGCCGCAGGCGGTGATCAGGGCGGCCGCGCACATCAGGGCGAGGAAAGCGCCGAGGAAACCGGCCTTACGGGCGCGGACCGTCTTCAGGGCGTAGCGCAGCATCATGACGGGTCCGTCTCTGTTGTGTCGTCCGGGGCGGTGAGGTGGACGGGCCCGTCGGGATGATCGGGAGCGGGGTGGGCGAAGAACCGGGTGAGGACGATGCGCGCACCGGGCGGGGTCGCAGACCCGGGGCGCTTGTAGCGGTTGAGGAGGGCGATGTACTCCTCGAAGAACTCCCGCAGTTCGGGCGGGGTGAGCCGGAGGGCGCCACGGGAGTAGGGGAAGGCGTCGCACCAGGGGTCGCCGTCCGGCGCGTCTCGCTGAAGCCGTTCGAAGAGTTCCACGTCCGAGGCGTAGACGTGATGGTTCAGCTCGTCCATCACCTCACGCATCGCGGGACTCTGGCGGCTGCGCGGCGGGAAACGGCGGTCACCGGGGACGGCCCGCCACCAGCGCCGGCGCTGAGCGGACGGCTCCGGGCAGCCGCCCGGTCGCAGCGCGCCATCGGCCTCCGCAGCCGTCCGCGCGGGCGTCCGCGCAGATGTCTCCCCGGCCGCTTCTTCGGTCGTCGCCTCGGCCGTCTCCTCGACGAAGCCGTATCTGGCCAGTTCACGCAGGTGATAACTGGTGGAGCCGGTGTTCAGGCCGAGGGCTCGGGCGAGTGTCGCCGAGGTAGCCGGCCCGTGCAGCGTGAGGTGTTCGAGCATGCGCCTGCGGCGAGGCTGCGCGAGCGCCTTGAGCGTGGCGAGGTCGCCCAGTTCGATGGGCGCAGCGGGCTCGGAGGCTCCGGGTTCCTTGGGCGTTGGGGGCATACGCACACACTCGCCTGTGCACAGACACGTGTGCACTGCGGCGATCCGGCGTCTTCAACGGGGGATATCCCCACCCTGGGGCTCGCGACCGCGGTTCAGGTTCGCTGTTCCCCCTCCCCCCGCCCCACCCCGCCCCCCAGGTTCAGAATTCGTCGTTCTCCAGGAACTCCGTGTCCTCGCCCTCTTCTTCCAACGCCTGCCGGACCACCCGCAGGGCCATGCCCTCGGGGTAGCCCTTGCGTGCGAGCATGCCGGCCAGGCGACGCAGCCGTCTGTCGCGGTCGAGGCCGCGCGTAGATCGCAGTTTGCGGGCGACGAGGTCGCGCGCCGTCTCCTCCTCCTGTTCGGAGTCGAGGCGGCCGACGGCCTCGTCGATCAGCTCCGAGTCGACGCCCTTGGTGCGTAGCTCCCGGGCGAGGGCACGCCGGGCCAGGCCTCTGCCATGGTGGCGGGACTCCACCCAGGCGTCCGCGAAGGCGCTGTCGTTGATCAGCCCGACCTCCTCGAACCGCGAGAGCACCTCCTCCGCCACGTCGTCCGGGATCTCTCGTTTGCGCAGTGCGTCCGCGAGTTGTTTTCGTGTGCGCGGGGTCCCGGTGAGCAGGCGCAGACAGATCGCCCGCGCCCGCTCAGCCGGGTCCGCGGAAGACGCCCCCTGCTCGGCCCTCGACGAGGAGGAGTCGCCTTCGTCCTTGGCGGACGGTTCGCCGAAGCCGCCCCGACGACGCCCACGCCCCCCGCGTGGACCTCCTTCGGCGCCGCGCCCCGTCCGGCCGCCCCGGGGCCGGGCGTCGTCGCCGTCCCGCGCCCCCTCGTTCCGACGCCGGTCGTGTTGCGGCCGGTCGTCGCCGTCCTGGGCAGGGCCGTCGTCGACCCCGCTCTCCTCCTCGTGGGGGATGCCGGGGTGGACGTACTCGGCCCAGTCGGTTCGTCGTGTCACGGATCAGCTCTTGGCAGCCGCGGCCTTGGTCTTGGCGGTCTTTGCGGCGGTGGCCGGCACCGCCTTCGCGGCGTCGTCCGAGGTGCCGGCAGCCACCGCGGCGTCCGGGCCCGGTTCGGCGGCGGACTCTTCGGGACGCACGCCGACGCCCAGCTTCTCCTTGATCTTCTTCTCGATCTCGTTGGCGAGATCGGGGTTGTCCTTCAGGAAGTTGCGGGCGTTCTCCTTGCCCTGTCCGAGCTGGTCGCCCTCGTACGTGTACCAGGCGCCGGCCTTGCGGACGAAGCCGTTCTCCACGCCCATGTCGATCAGACCGCCCTCGCGGCTGATGCCCTGGCCGTAGAGGATGTCGAACTCGGCCTGCTTGAAGGGGGGCGCGACCTTGTTCTTGACGACCTTGACGCGGGTGCGGTTGCCGACCGCGTCCGTGCCGTCCTTCAGGGTCTCGATACGGCGGATGTCGAGTCGCACCGAGGCGTAGAACTTCAGCGCCCGGCCACCGGTCGTGGTCTCCGGGGAGCCGAACATGACGCCGATCTTCTCGCGGAGCTGGTTGATGAAGATCGCGGTGGTCTTGGACTGGTTGAGCGCGCTGGTGATCTTCCGCAGCGCCTGGCTCATCAGACGGGCCTGGAGGCCGACGTGGCTGTCGCCCATCTCGCCCTCGATCTCCGCGCGCGGCACGAGTGCGGCGACGGAGTCGATGACGATCAGGTCGAGGGCGCCGGAGCGGACCAGCATGTCCACGATCTCGAGGGCCTGCTCGCCGTTGTCGGGCTGGGAGAGGATCAGATTGTCGATGTCGACGCCGAGCTTCTTGGCGTACTCGGGGTCGAGGGCGTGCTCCGCGTCCACGAAGGCGACCTGGCCGCCGGCCTTCTGCGCGTTCGCCACGGCGTGCAGCGTCAGCGTCGTCTTACCGGAGGACTCCGGGCCGTACACCTCGACCACGCGGCCGCGCGGCAGACCGCCGACGCCGAGGGCGACGTCGAGGGCGGTCGATCCGGTGGGGATGACCTCGATGGGCTCGTTCGGCCGCTCGCCGAGCCGCATCACGGCGCCCTTGCCGAATTGCCGTTCAATCTGTGCGAGTGCGGCGTCCAGGGCCTTCTCGCGGTCGGTTCCTGCCATGGGTTCCACCCGATTTGCTTGAGTCGATCGCTTCACGTCAAAGACGCTAACGCCTGCCACTGACAATGCGCCTCGACGCCGGTTCGGCCTGTGGATAACTCATGCGCTTACTGCCCCATACCGGGACAGAACACCCGCGAAGAGCCTTGCCGGAGCCTCCATCAGAATGGATGTTCGATTTTGGTGTCAAGCGCACCACGCGGCACTTCCGAGGCTACGTCCCCGAGCCCGTGAGCCTCCGGACCCGCCGCTTGCTCCCCCGGGTGTACAACGGGTGCCTCCGCCCGGACGACGACGGGCCACGGCGCGTCCGGGAGGCTCGGAGCATGGACCTGGACGAACAGAAGAGCAGGGCGGCATCCCTCACCGGTACCCGCCCGGCGTTCATGAATCCGCCACCGGACCCCGCGCACGGGCACGCCCGCTCGCGCGAAGGCTTCTACCGGGCGATCGCGCTCCTGCTGGTCCTCTCCGGCCTCTTCCACCTCGTGGTGTTCGCCGTCGACGGCGGTCCGTGGAACGGCCCCGTCTCCTGGCGCAAGCCCGTCACCTTCGGCCTCTCCTTCGGCGTGACCCTCCTGGCGGTCGTCGAAGTCACCTCGTACCTGCGGACGGGGCGGCGGCTGCGTACCGCGCTGCTCGGGGTCTTCGCCGCCGACTGCATCGTGGAGGTCGCGGGCATCACCCTCCAGGCGTGGCGCGGAGTGCCCTCGCACCTGGACATGGAGACGCCCTTCGACACGGCGGTGTCCATGACGCTCGCGGTCGGCGGCGGTGTTCTGGTGGTGCTGCTCACCGTGTTCGCCGCGATCTCCTTCCGGCGTCGGCCGACGGGCCCCGCCGGGATGGCGCTCGCGGTGCGCTCCGGCTTCGCGATCCTGCTCGTCGCGCTCGCCTCGGGCGCGGCGATGATCGCGCGCGGCGTCGTGCTCACCCGCACGGGGCACCAGGAGGCCGCGTACAGCTCGACAGCGTCGCTCAAGCCTCTGCACGGGGTCAGCCTGCACGCCGTCCTGGTGCTGCCCGCGTCGGCCTGGCTGCTGTCGCGCACGTCCTGGAGCGAGACGGCCCGGCGGCGCATCGTGGCCGCGGCGGTGGGCTGCTACGTGGTCGCGGTCGCCGCGGCCGCGGTATGGGCCGTCCTCACGTACTGAGCCACGGCGCCCTCACGCGCGTGTTCCTCGTCCCGCCTCCCATGCGCACGGGCCACGGGCGGCCCGGTGACGGCGGACCCGGGACCGGCCACAGGCCCTGCCGTAGCCCTCAGCCGTACCCCTCAGCCCGGTCCGCCGGGTCCCCGGCGCGGGCCTCGCGTCCGGTCCCGGCCGCGTGTCCACAGCCCGCGCGCTCGGGTGAGCGCTCCCGGCCCCTCGCCGCGGTCACGGTGTCCGTGGACGCGAGGGTCGTCCGTGACGTCGTAGCGCTTGACGTAGGCGCCCAGGAACGCCTGGAGGGTGGCCACCGCCGGAATGGAGATCAACGCCCCTATGGCGCCCAGGAGCGCGGTGCCCGCGATGACGGAGCCGAAGGCGACGGCGGGGTGGATGTCCACGGTCTTCGACGTCAGCTTGGGCTGCACCATGTAGTTCTCGAACTGCTGATAGACCACGACGAAGATCAGCACCCACAGGGCGTACAGGGGCGAGACCGTGAAGGCGATCAGCATGGGCAGGGCGCCGGCGAGATAGGTGCCGATGGTGGGGATGAACTGCGAGACCACGCCCACCCAGACGGCGAGGACGGGAGCGTACGGGATGCCGAGGGCCTGTAGCAGCACGTAGTGCGCCACACCGGAGATCAGCGCCATCAGACCGCGCGAATAGAGGTAACCGCCGGTCTTGTCGACGGCGATCTCCCAGGCCCTCAGCACCTCCGCCTGTCTGGCCGGCGGGAGGACGGAGCACAGTGCGCGGCGCAGCCGCGGTCCGTCGGCGGCGAAGTAGAACGAGAACAGGGCGATCGTCAGCAACTGGAAGAGGCCGCCGAGGACCTGGGTGGAGACGTCCAGGACGCCCGCGGCGCTGTTCTGGGCGTACTTCTTCAGCCAGTTGGAGTGGAGCAGGCCCTCCTGGATGTCCACACGCCTGAGTTCGGTGTGGAACGTGGTGTTGACCCAGTTGATCACCGAGTCCAGGTAGTCGGGGAAGCCCTCGATCATCTTGATGATCTGTCCGGCGAGCATCGAGCCGAGCAGGGCGAAGAACCCCGCCACGACGATCAGCAGGCCGAAGAAGACCAGGAAGGTGGCGAGCCCTCTGCGCATCCCCCGGGCGGACATCCGGCTGACCGCCGGTTCTATCGCGAGGGCCAGGAAGAACGCGATGAGGATGTTGAGCAGCAGGCCGATGAGCTGGTGGAAGGCCCAGGTGCCCAGTTGGAACGCGCCGACGAGCGCGAGAGCGAGCACCATGGCGCGCGGGAGCCAGCGCGGCATGCGCGCCGCGTGCCCGGCCTCGCCCTGGTCGGGAGGCTGCTGCGGGGGCGGCGTCGTGCCGGGCGGGGATGCGTTCCGGGCGGTCTGCCCGGTCTCGTCAGTGGGTGCCACGCAGCAAGTCTCGCCTACGCCACCGACAACCGGGGAGCCGCGTGCGGTCTTCGCCCGAGGTCAGCGCATCTCCTGGGGGACGTTCATCACCAGGCACACCACGCGCCACACGTCCTTGGCGTCCCAGCCGTCCGCCAGCGCCTGGTGCACCGTTTTCCCGCCGAGCTCCGCCATCACGTGATCGCGCGCGAAGGTTTCGGCGTATCCCGTGCCGAAGTGCTCGTCCATCCGCTGCCAGAAGACCGTCAACCGCATGCCACCAGTATCCCGCGCGCGGGGGGTGGCCCCTGCCGGGACCGCCTGCCGAGACCGCTTTCCGCCCTACGGTCTGACCATGGCCGAAACCGGAGCATCCCCACTCCCCCCGACGCCCCCGGCGCACTCCCCGCTCTTCCGCGCCGAGCACTTCGTCTGGCTGACCGCGCGCGTGCTGGAACAGCGCATCTTCGCGCACGACTTCCTCCACGGCGCCGCCGATCCCGTCGAGACCGCCCTCGACGCCTACCGCAACGAGGACGGTGGATACGGCCACGCGCTGGAACCCGATCTGCGCGGCCCTGTCAGCCAGCCGCTGCACACCGCGCGCGCACTGAGGGTCCTGGACTCCATCGGGCGGCTGAACGGGCGGCGAGTGGAGCGGGTGTGCGGATATCTCACGTCCGTCTCCACCCGCGACGGCGCGCTGCCGGCGATCCATCCCAGCCAGCGCGGCTACCCGGCGGCGCCTTTCATCCCGATCGTGGACGACCCGCCCAGCGAGCTTCTGTCCACCGGGCCGGTGGTGGGCCTGCTGCACCGCAACGAGGTGTGGCACGCCTGGCTCTTCAGGGCGACGGACTTCTGCTGGCAGGCGGTGGACTCCCTGGAACGGTCCCACCCCTACGAGGTCCAGGCCGCCGTGGCCTTCCTGGACTCCGCTCCCGACCGCCCGCGCGCGGAAGCGGCAGCCGACCGCCTGGGCCGGCTGGTGCGCGACGAGCGGCTCGTCGCCCTGGACCCGGACCGCCTCGACCTGTATCCGGTCGCCCCCGGCTACGCCCCGGGCGAGCACCACTTCCCGTACGACTTCGCGCGGACCCCGCAGTCGCTCGCGCGCGCGTGGTTCACCGACGAGGAGATGGCACGCTCCCTGGACCACCTCGCGGACGCGCAGCAGAAGGACGGCGGCTGGCCCGTCCGCTGGCGCCGCTGGGCGCCCGGCACGGCGCTGGAGGCACGTCCCATGGTGACGATCGAGGCGCTGCGCACCCTGCGGGCCTATGGCCGCAGCGTCGGCTGACCGCCGGCCCGCCGTCCCTCGTCCACCGCGCCGCGCCGCACCACGCCACGCCGACGGCTCCTGCCACCCCTCGTCCGCGCTCCTCACGCCGCTTCGACCGAACCCGCCGCATCCACCACCGTCGCCGTTCCCACGGCCGTGCCCTCTGCCGGCGCCGCTTCCGCCGGCAGACAGCCCGCCCCGCCGACGGCCCGCTCATCCCCCGATGGCCCGGACGCCCGCCGTGACCACTACGGCGGCCGCGACCACCAGCAGGAAGGGCGCCCGCAGCACGAGGGCGACGACGGCCGCGGCGAGCCCCGCGGCCCGCGCGTCCAGGACGAGGGCGCGGCCGTCCGCGAAGGTCTGCTGGGCCGTGAGGGCGGCGAGCAAAGCGACGGGGAGGAGGGCCGCGAAGCGTCTGACGACAGGCCGCTCCAGGACCCCCTCGGGCACGAGCAGTCCGGCGAGCTTGACGGCATAGCAGCCGAGTGCGGTCGCACCGATCGCGATCCAGGTGTTCACCGTTCCTCCTCCTTCTGTCCTGAGCCGTCCCGGTCGGCGTCCGGGTTCCCGCGGGAAGCCTCCCGGCGGACCGCGCGGCGGCCTTCGGCGTACAGCACGGCCGGCGCGGCGAGCGCGGCCGCCAGGACGGGCACTCCGGCGGGCAGAACCGGCAGCAGGCCGAGTCCCAGGAGCACCGCGAGTGCGGCGACGGCCCGCTCGACGGCGGATTTCAGCATGGGCGCGAGCAGCGCCAAGAAGACGGCGGGTCCGGCCACGTCGAGTCCCCACGCGTCGGTGTCGCCGAGGGCCTCGGCGCCGAGGGCGCCGAGCAGCGTGGTGAGGTTCCACAAGACGTAGAGGGTCACTCCGGTGACGGCGAAGCCGAGGCGGGCGGCCCGGCGTCCCGGCTGGGCCAGCGAGACCGCCGTCGTCTCGTCGATCACCCAGTGGGCGGCGAACGGGCGCACCGCGCGCGGGAGGGCGAGCGACTGCGACAGACGCAGGCCGTAGAACGCGTTGCGCACGCCCAGGAAGAAGGCGCCCGCGGCGGCCGTCAGCGGGTTGCCGCCCGCCGCCAGGGCTCCGACCAGCGCGAACTGGGATGCGCCGGTGAACACCAGGAGGCTGAGCGCACAGGTCTGCCACACCGTGAGTCCGCTGCCCGCCGAGGTCACGCCGAAGGCGAACCCGGAGAGTCCCACGGCGACCCCTACGGCGAGGGCGTCCCGTACGACGGCGCGGTCCGGTTTTCCCCCGGCGTCCGCCTGGGTGCCCGGGTGGGCTGCGTCGGCGCCTGCTGCGCCGGTGTGAACTGGGTCCATGTCAGCTGGGTCCGTGTGGGCTGTGTCCGTGTGAGCTGTGTCCGTGTGAGCTGTCTGTTCTGCCACGTCCCGGACGCTAGGGGCGCCGGTCCCGCCGCGTCTTGTACGTTCTTGCGCTCCCGCTGGTAGGCCCCAGGAGGGACTCCCACGATGCGGGCGAAATGACGATTGAGGTGGGGCTGGTCGGTGAAGCCGACGGCCACGGCCGCCTCGGCGGGCGCCGTGCCCGCGTCCAGCAGCCGTCGCGCCCGCCGTACCCGCGCGTCGGTCAGCCAGGCGTGGGGCGGCAGCCCGTAGGTGTCCCGGAACGCCCGCAGCAGCGCGAACGAGCCGGTGCCCAGGTCCTCGGCCAGCTGGTCCAGCGTCGGCGGATCGACCAGCCGGTCCTCCAGCGCGGCACGCGCGCGTGCGGCGATCCGGGCGCCCGCCGACCGGATCTCCCGTTGCGGCAGCGGTCCGCCGTTGAGCCGCAGCAACCGTGTCACCGCCACCCTCAGCAGGGTGTCGGCGGCCAGTGCGTTGCCCTCCTCGGCGGCCCGGAGCACCCGGTGCACGAGGGTGGCGGCATACGGGTCGTCGAGCACGGGACGGACGAAGCCCACGGCTCCGCGCAGGGTCGTCGTCTCGGCGGCGATGCCGGCCACGACGTCGGGCGAGGGATACACGGCCCCGTAGCGCCAGCCCTCCGGGACTCCGGCCCGCCCGGTGTGCGGGGTGTCCGGGTTGACCAGCGCGAGGGCTCCCGCCCCGGCGTACTGGTCGGCACCGCGGTGGGCGAAGACCTCCACCCCTTCGGCTATGGCGGCGATCACGAAATGCTCATGCGTGTGCCGCACGAACGTCTTGCGGACATAGCGGGCGCGCAGCAGGTCGACGCCGGGCAGCTCGGCATACCGCCAGTGCCGTGCGAGCTCACCCGATTCCGCCATGCCCCCATTCTCCGCGACGCCCGGAGATTGCCCACTCGCCCCTCCTGCCGTCTCCTCCCGCCTCTCCGCCCGGTCTCCTCCGACCGCGTCCCGCGCCCCGCGTCCCGCCGCGCGCCGCCCCCCTACGCGCCGCCGTGCACCCCCACTCACGCCCCTCCCGCCTCACGCCACTGCCGCCCCCAGCCGCCCCGCCGTACATCCCGCCCCACGCCGCCCGTGCCGCACGCCGCCCCGTGCCGAAGGGCCGCGCCGCGTCGGCGGTGAAGCCGCAGCTCAGCACCATTGTCAGTGGTCGGGTGCAGGATGGACGCATGGTCAGCTCCGCACACCGAGCCCTCGACGGCTTCTCCCCCGCGACCCGCGGCTGGTTCACGGGGGCGTTCTCCGCGCCCACCGCGGCCCAGGCGGGCGCGTGGCAGGCCATCGGCGAGGGCTCGGACGTGCTGGTCGTGGCCCCGACCGGGTCAGGCAAGACCCTGGCCGCCTTCCTCGCCGCGCTGGACCAGCTCGCCTCGACGTCCCCGCCCGCCGACCCGAAGAAGCGCTGCCGGGTTCTCTACGTCTCCCCCCTCAAGGCCCTGGCGGTCGACGTCGAGCGCAACCTGCGCAGCCCGCTGACGGGCATCCGCCAGGAGTCCGTGCGTCTGGGGCTGACCGAGCCCGAGGTCAGGGTGGGCATCCGGTCCGGCGACACCCCGCCGGCCGAGCGCCGGGCGCTGTCCACCCGCCCGCCGGACATCCTGATCACGACCCCCGAGTCGCTGTTCCTGATGCTGACGTCGGCCGCCCGCGACGCGCTGACGGGCATCGAGACGGTGATCCTGGACGAGGTGCACGCCGTGGCCGGCACCAAGCGCGGCGCTCACCTCGCGCTGTCCCTGGAGCGGCTCGACGAGCTGCTTCCGAGGCCGGCCCGCCGCATCGGCCTGTCGGCCACGGTCCGCCCGGTCGACGAGGTGGCGCGCTACCTGTCCCCGCACCGCAAGGTGGAGATCGTCCAGCCGAAGTCCGGCAAGGAGTTCGACCTCTCGGTCGTGGTCCCCGTGGAGGATCTGGCCGAACTGGGCGGCTCGCCCGTCGCCGACGGCTCCGAGGGCGCCGAACGTCCGTCGATCTGGCCGCACGTCGAGGAGCGGATCACCGACCTCGTCCAGGCCCATCGCTCCACGATCGTCTTCGCCAACTCCCGTCGCCTCGCCGAGCGCCTGTGCAACCGGCTCAACGAGATCGCCTACGAACGGGCGACCGGCGAGTCCCTGGAGGAGCACCACTCCCCCGCGCAGCTCATGGGCGGTTCGGGCGCAGCCCAGGGCGCTCCGACCGTCATCGCGCGCGCCCACCACGGCTCCGTCTCCAAGGAACAGCGCGCGCTCGTCGAGGAGGACCTCAAGGCGGGCAGGCTTCCCGCCGTAGTGGCCACCTCCAGCCTCGAACTCGGCATCGACATGGGCGCGGTCGACCTCGTCGTCCAGGTGGAGTCGCCGCCTTCGGTGGCGTCCGGCCTCCAGCGGGTGGGACGGGCGGGGCACCAGGTGGGCGCGGTGTCGACCGGTGTGGTCTTCCCGAAGTACCGCGGCGACCTCGTCCAGGCGGCCGTGGTCACCGAGCGGATGCGCACGGGCTCCATCGAGTCGCTGCGGGTCCCCGCCAATCCGCTGGACGTCCTGGCGCAGCAGCTCGTCGCGATGACGTCGCTCGACACCTGGCAGGTGGACGACCTGCTGGCGACGGTCCGCCGCGCGGCGCCCTTCGCGTCGCTCCCGGAGTCGGCGTTCACGGCCGTCCTGGACATGCTGGCCGGCCGATATCCGTCCGACGCGTTCGCGGAGCTGCGCCCGCGCGTGGTGTGGGACCGGGTCGCCGGCACGGTCACCGGCCGTCCCGGCGCCCAGCGCCTGGCCGTCACCTCCGGGGGAACGATCCCCGACCGGGGCCTGTTCGGCGTGTTCCTCGCGGGCTCCGACCCCAAGAAAGGCGGAGGCCGGGTCGGCGAGCTGGACGAGGAGATGGTCTACGAGTCCCGCGTGGGCGACGTCTTCACGCTCGGCACCAGCTCTTGGCGGATCGAGGACATCACCCGCGACCGCGTCCTGGTCTCCCCCGCCCCCGGCGTCCCGGGCCGGCTGCCCTTCTGGAAGGGCGACCAGCTGGGGCGGCCGCTGGAACTGGGCCGGGCGGTGGGCGCTTTCCTGCGCGAGGTGGGCTCCCTGCCCAAGGACGACGCCCGGCTCCGGCTGCTCACCGCCGGTCTGGACGCGTGGGCGGCCGACAACGTGCTGTCCTACCTGGAGGAGCAGCGCCAGGCGTGCGGGCACGTCCCGGACGACCGCACGATCGTCGTGGAGCGCTTCCGGGACGAACTGGGTGACTGGCGGGTCGTCGTCCACTCCCCGTTCGGCGCCCAGGTCCATGCCCCGTGGGCGCTCGCCCTCGGCGCCAAGCTCTCCGAGCGGTACGGCATGGACGCCCAGGTCATGCACGCCGACGACGGCATCGTGCTGCGGCTGCCCGACGCCGACCTCATGAGCCTGGACCTCCTCGACCACGAGCCGGTGAAAGCGGGCGCCGAATACGACGCGGAGCAGGCGCCCGTCGGCGCGGCGGACGTCGTCTTCGACAAGGGCGAGGTCGACCAGATCGTCACCGACCAGGTCGGCGGTTCGGCGCTCTTCGCGGCCCGCTTCCGCGAGTGCGCGGCCCGCGCGCTGCTGCTGCCGCGCCGCAACCCGGGCCGGCGCACGCCCCTGTGGCAGCAGCGCCAGCGCGCCGCTCAACTGCTCCAGGTGGCGAGCGAGTTCGGTTCGTTCCCGATCGTTCTGGAAGCGGTCCGCGAGTGCCTCCAGGACGTCTTCGACGTGCCCGGCCTCGTCGAGCTGATGGGCGACCTCGAGTCGCGCAAGGTGCGCCTGGTCGAGGTCACCACACCGGAGCCCTCCCCCTTCGCCCGCTCCCTGCTGTTCGGCTATGTCGCCCAGTTCCTCTACGAGGGGGACTCCCCGCTCGCCGAACGGCGGGCCGCCGCCCTCTCCCTGGACTCCCGGCTGCTCGCCGAGCTGCTCGGCCAGGCCGAACTGCGCGAGCTGCTCGACGCCGACGTCCTGGCCGAGCTGGAACAGGAACTGAGGTGGCTCACCGAGGACCGCCGCGTGAAGGACGTCGAGGGCGTCGCCGACCTTCTGCGCCTCCTCGGTCCGCTCACCGACGCCGAACTCGCCGAGCGCGGCGCCGAACCGCATTGGGCGCAGGAACTGGCCGTCGCCCGCCGCGCCATCCGGGTCCGCATCGCCGGCGCCGAGCACTGGGCCGCGATCGAGGACGCGGGCCGCCTGCGCGACGCGCTGGGCACGGCCCTGCCGGTCGGCGTGCCGGAAGCGTTCACGGAACCCGTCAAGGACCCCCTGGGCGACCTCCTCGCCCGGTACGCCCGCACCCACGGCCCCTTCACCTCAACCGCGGCGGCCGCCCGCTTCGGCCTCGGCGTGGCGGTCACCGAGGGCGCCCTCCAGCGGCTCGCGGCGGGCGGGCGGGTCGTCCAGGGCGAGTTCCACCCGGCGGGCATCGGCCAGGAATGGTGCGACGCGACGGTCCTGCGCCGGCTGCGCCGCCGCTCTCTGGCGGCCCTGCGGCACGAACTGGAACCCGTGCCGCCGCCCGCGCTCGCCCAGTTCCTGCCCCAGTGGCAGCACATCGGCCGGGGGCACTCACTGCGCGGCGTCGACGGCCTGGTGCGTGCCGTTGAACAGCTTCAGGGAGCGTCGGTACCCGCCTCGGCGCTGGAGAAGCTCGTCCTGCCGTCCCGCGTTCGCGACTACACCCCGGCGATGCTCGACGAACTGACCGCGGCCGGAGAGATCGTCTGGTCCGGAGCCGGCGCCCTCCCCGGCAAGGACGGCTGGGTCTCGCTGTACGTGGCCGACGCCGCGCCCCTGCTGCTCCCACCGCCGCACCCCCTGGAGCTGACGGCGCTGCACCAGTCCGTCCTGGACGCGCTGTCCGGCGGCTACGGCCTGTTCTTCCGTCAGATCGCCGACCGGGTCCGCGCCACCACCCATCCCGAGGCCACCGATCCCCAACTCGCAGACACCGTCTGGGACCTGGCCTGGTCCGGCCGGCTCACCAACGACACGCTCGCCCCGATGCGCTCCCTGCTGGGCTCGGGCCGCACGGCCGGTTCCACCGCCCACCGCGCCAAGCGCACCGTCCCGCGCGGGCGCTACGGCTCCCTGACGGCCGCGGCCCGACCGGCCTCCCGCAGCGGCCCTCCGACGGTCGCGGGCCGTTGGTCGCTCCTCCCCGTCCTGGAGCCCGACCCCACGGTCCGCGCTCATGCGCTCGCCCGCACCCTCCTGGACCGGCACGGCGTGGTCACCCGCGGTGCCGTCGCCGCCGAGGGCGTCGAGGGCGGCTTCTCGGCGACGTACCGCATTCTGTCCGTCTTCGAGGAGAGCGGTCAGGCCCGGCGCGGTTACGTCGTCGAGGGCCTGGGCGCCGCGCAGTTCGCCATGGACGGCGCGGTGGACCGGCTGCGCGCGGTGGCCAACGCCCGGGACCGCGGCGAGCCCCTGCCCTCCGCGAGCCCCCAGGCGGGCGACCCGGACGGCTTCGTCTTCCCCGACGGCTCCCCGTCGGACGACGTCTGGGACACCGCCGACCCCGACACCCCGTTCGCGTCGCCCTTCGGCACACGACCGGCCGCCGGCTCGCGTGACGGCTACGTCTCGCACCGCGACTTCGCCTCTCCGGGCGCCGGCGGCCCTCGCGGCGGCGACTTCTCCGACGGCGGACCGTCGGAGCGTTCCCGCCGCGGCCCGGTCCAGAGCCGCGGCGGCGGCGCCAACGCCGCACGGGCCGTCGTCCTCGCCGCCGCCGACCCGGCCAACGCCTACGGCGCGGCCCTGGGCTGGCCCGAGCCGTCCAGCGGCGCCGGTCACAAGCCGGGCCGCAAGGCAGGCTCCCTGGTGGTCCTCGTGGACGGGGAGCTGACGCTCTACATGGAGCGTGGCGGCAAGTCGCTGCTGGCCTGGCCGTCCGCCCCGGACACCGAGGAAACACCCGGCGACGACCCACGCCTGCGCGCCGCGGCCGAGGCCCTGGCCGAGGCGGCACGCGCGGGCTCCCTCGGCACGGTCACCGTGGAGCGCGTCAACGGAGCCTCCGCCCTCACCTCCCCCATCGGCGGCCTCCTGGAAGGAGCCGGCTTCATCGCGACCCCCCGAGGATTGCGCCTGCGCGCCTGACAGCCCCATGCCCTGCCCCGCCCCTGCCGCGGTCCCGGCCGAGCTTCCTGGCTCCTGCCCACGTCCCCGGAGCCCAGGGACCAATACACCCGCATGCACCGCCTCGCCCTGCACCTCAGCGCCCAACCCTGCCCCCTTCGCACCTCAGCGAACCAAGCCCAGCCGAACCCCACCACGCCCATCCCCCGCGGCCGCGACGGCTCGGCCCCGACACCGCTCTTGGCGACACCGCTCCGGGCCCGGGGGCGATCCCGCCGCGCCCTGCCGTTCCCTCGCTCGTGTCACCCTTGACCCATGCCCGAAGGTGACACGATCTGGCAGGCCGCGAAGCGTCTGCACGACGCTCTCGCGGGAAAGGTGCTGACCCGCTCCGATCTGCGCGTGCCCAAATACGCGACGGCCGACCTCACCGGCCGCGCCGTTCTCGACGTCACCGCGCGCGGCAAACATCTCCTCACGCGCGTGGAGGGCGGCCTGACGCTCCACTCGCATCTGAGGATGGACGGCGCCTGGAAGATCTACGCGAGCGACCAGCGCTGGACCGGCGGCCCGGTCCACCAGATCCGGGCGATCCTCGGCGTCCACGACCGCAACGCCGTCGGCTACCGCCTCCCCGTCCTCGAACTGCTGCGCACCGCCGACGAGCAAGAGGCCGTCGGCCACCTGGGCCCCGACCTGCTGGGCCCCGACTGGGACGCCGAGCGGGCCCTGGCCAACCTCGCCGCGACCCCCGACCGCCCGCTCGGCGAGGCACTCCTCGACCAGCGCAATCTGGCCGGCATCGGCAACGTCTACAAGAGCGAGCTCTGTTTCCTCCTGGGCGTCACGCCCTGGCTTCCGGTCGGCGCGCTCCCCGCCGACCGCACGGCGAAGCTGCCCGTGCTGGCGAAGAAGCTGCTGGAGGCCAACCGCGACCGCCCGGTCCGCAACACCACGGGCCGCCGCGCCCCGGACCTGTTCGTCTACGGCCGCACACCGCGCCCCTGCCTGCGCTGCGGAACCCGGATCCGGGTCGCCGACCAGGGCGACGGCTCCCGCGAACGCCCGACCTACTGGTGCCCCACCTGCCAGACGGGCCCCGCCCCGGCGCCGGGCTCTCCACCGACGCACCGATTCCGTTCCCGCACCCTGCCGTAAGCGTCCCCTCCCGCCGGCGTCCACCCGTCCACCCGTGCACCCGTGCACCCGTGCACCCGTGCACCGATGTCACGGTAATTGACGGACCGTCAGAAACGCTCGTACCGTCGTTTCATGGCCGTGAAGGCGTACGACCTCACCGGACGCACCGCGTTCGTCACCGGCGCCGCGAGCGGGATCGGCCGCGCCTGCGCCGTGCTGCTCGCCCAGGCGGGCGCCGCCGTGCACGGAGCCGACCGCGACGCGCAGGGCCTGCACGAGACGGCGGCCCTGATCAAGGAGCACGGCGGTACCGCCCGCACCCACCACCTCGACGTCACCGACCGGGGCCAGGTCCGCGAGGCGGTGGAGTCCTGCGGACGGCTGGACGTCATGGCCGCGGTGGCGGGGATCATGCACAGCAGCCCGGTCCTGGAGACTCTGGACGAGGATCTGGACCGGGTCTGGGCCGTCAATTTCAAGGGCGTGCTCCACGCCTGCCAGGAGGCGGCCCGCCTGATGCTGGCGCGCGGCTCCGGCGGCAGCATCGTCACCATGGCCTCGGGCGCCGTGGACACCGGCGGTCCCGGCCTCCTCTGCTACGGCGTGGCCAAGGCGGCGGTGGTCCAGTTGACGAAGACGCTGGCCGCGGAGGTCGGCCCGCACGGCATCCGGGTCAACGCGGTCGCGCCGGGCTGGATCCGCACTCCGATGACCGATCGCCACGACGCGGGCGCGCAGGCGCACACCGAGGCCCTCATGGCGCGTATGTCGCCGCTCGGCCGGGTCGGCGAACCGCAGGACATCGCCCACGCGGTCCTCCACCTGGCCTCGGACGCGTCGGCGTTCACCACGGGCCAGATCCTCCGCCCGAACGGCGGCGTGGCCATGCCCTGGTGACCGTGCAGTTCCTCGCCCCCATCCGCACCACACTCACCCCGGCGCCCGGCGCCCGGCGCTCGACATCCGGCGCCCCACCCCTCTCTCCCCCGCACCTCCCCGCCCTCCTCACCCCGGCGGCCGCTCAGCCCTCCGCCACGCGGTCCTCCACCGCCCCTGCGCGACGACGCCCGCCGCCCGCGCCCTGGCCACGCAGTGCACCGGCAGCAGGCTCAGCCCCCAGCCTCCCGCGGCCACCGCGCCCTCCAGCGCGCCGGCGTCGGGCGTGACGGCGAGCCGCACCACGGCCCACCACCACACCGCGCCCAGAGCCAGGCTCAGGACCGTGCCCGGCCCGGAGACGGTCCCGCGCCTCGCTATTCGCGCCGCCATGGCCGTCACCGCCTCCAGCTGAGCCTCACGGGGGTCACACGGTGTCCGTCACGATCTCGGAAGGCCGGACGCACCCCGGCCCCCTGAACCTCGTCCGGGCGGCACTCGTCCGGGTCACGCGTTCTCCGCCTGGAACATCCAGTGGTGCTTCTCCAGATCGCCGGTGATGCCGATGAAGATGTCCTGGCTCACGGGGTCGGCGTCGCCCGTCGCGGCCACCCGTTCCCGCATTCGGGTGATGATCGCCCCGAGCGCGGCGACGAGCGTGCCGACGGCGTCGGTGTCCTTGACCCAGCCGGCCGACACCGCGGTGATCCCGCTGCCCGCGGCCACCGTCGAGGCGCGCCCGTCCGGGGAGACGCCGAGCGCGGAGGCGCGCTCGGCCACCGTGTCGGAATGGGTACGGGCGACGTCCACGACCTCGTCGAGCTGGAGGTGGACGGAGCGGAAGCGGGGCCCGACGACGTTCCAGTGGACCTGCTTGGCGACGAGCGACAGGTCGACGAGGTCGACGAGCGCCCCCTGCAACGCCTCGGACACGGTCCGCAGGTCGGTGTCGGACAGGGGACTCTTCACGACGTTCATCGGTACCTCCGGTGTCTTCGGCTCCCGCGGTGCCCCTCCACGATGACCTCGGCCACCGGCACCGGCAAACGGACCCCCGGCCCCGCCGGGCCGCTCCCGCCCGCACCCCGATGACACCGGGGCCGCACCGCCAGGCTCGCCGTCCTGCCCGGAGCGCGCCCCTCAGAGCGCGGACGAGCCCTGCCCGCGGATCCGTCCAGAGACGCGAAAAACCCCGACCGCACCTTCTCCGGTTCCCTCCGGAGAAGCCCCGGCCGGGGCCTCACACTGCCTGTGCACGTACCGTGCGAACGTACCTGTCCGGGCCTCAGCGGCCCGGGCGCACTGATCTCACGCGGCGACCACGTCCACCGCCTCGGCGGGCGCCTTGATGGTCACCCGCTCCGGTGGCACACCGGTCACCGACACGGAACCCAGCATCGGACGGACCGACGTGGGGACAGGCTGACTGGGAGTGGCCGCTGCCGACTGTGCCAGCTCGGCGAGGGCGAGCTCGTCGCTCACTTCCCGCATGAGCTCGGACATCCGTACGTCCAACGCGTCGCAGATGGCGGAGAGCAGTTCGGAGGAAGCCTCCTTCTGCCCCCGCTCCACCTCGGAGAGATAGCCGAGTGAGACTCGGGCGGACGAGGAGACTTCGCGCAGAGTACGGCCCTGGCGCTGGCGCTGCCGACGCAGCACGTCACCCAGCAGGCGACGGAGCAGAATCATCGGTGGCTCCCTCCTCGGACCGCGTAGCCGCATCCTTCACGCCCCACCGTACCGCCTCGCGCTGCGGCCGTGCGGGGAGCGATGTCGTGTTCACTCAGGGCTGCAAACATCAAAACCCCCCGTTCTGTTCCGTATCCTGTGCCCGCTCATTCCCGGCGTGTTCGCCCGCAAGCTCTCTCAGGAGCAGTGCGAGTACGCTCCGTACACTCTCTCTACGAATTTCCGCCCGGTCGCCGTTCAACCGCAGGGCCTCCACTTTTCCGCCGCCGGCGGAACCGCGGTCCGTCCCGCACGGTCCGTCCACCGCCACGAAGACCGTCCCCACGGGCTGTCCGTCCTGGGGGTCCGGGCCGGCCACGCCGGTGGTCGCGAGCGCCCAGTCGGCGCCGAGCGCCGTGCGGGCTCCGGCCGCCATCTGGGCCGCGACCTGCGCGTCCACGGCGCCGCGGGCCGCCAGCAGGCCGGCGTCGACGCCGAGCAGCCGGTGCTTGAGCTCGGTGGCGTACGCCGTGACCGAGCCCCGGAAGACCTTGGACGCGCCGGGGACCGACGTGATCTCCGCCGCGACCAGGCCACCGGTGAGCGACTCGGCCACAGCGAGCGTCTCACCTCTCACTGTCAGTAGTCGCACCACCTCGGCGGCCGGGGAGTTCACGCTCGGGTCTCCTCCGACGCGGCCTTGCGCTCCGCGATTCCCTGCCGGCGCAGCACGATGGCCTGTCTCACGTAGTCGAGCCCGGTCGCCACGGTCAGCACGACGGCCGCGCCCATGACCCAGAACCTGAGGGTGGCCAGCCACCCCGTGAGCGCGAGGACGTACATGCCGACGGCGATGCCCTGGGTCAGCGTCTTCAGCTTGCCGCCCCGGCTGGCCGGGATGACGCCGTACCGGATGACGAGAAAACGCAGCAGGGTGATGCCGAGTTCCCGGCCGAGGATGACGATCGTCACCCACCACGGCAGGTCGCCGAGCGAGGACAGGCAGATCAGCGCCGCGCCCATGATCGCCTTGTCGGCGATGGGGTCGGCGATCTTCCCGAAGTCGGTGACGAGGTTGTACGTCCGCGCCAGGTGCCCGTCGAACAGGTCGGTGATCATGGCGATGGCGAAGGCGGCCCACGCGAACGAGCGCCACGCGGGGTCGTAGCCGCCGTCGGCCAGCATCAGCGCGACGAAGCCCGGCACGAGGATCAGCCGCAGCATCGTCAGGAAGTTGGCGATGTTCCACACGCTCGCCTGGTTGACCGCGGCGGCAGCGATCTTCGCGCCGCGCGGCGGCCGTGCGGCCTCCTGCTCCCCGGCGGTTCCCGGCACGTTCCCGACGGCGGCGCCCTCGACGTCCGCGACGGCGGTCGCGCCCACGGGCTCGGCCGCGATCACCTCGGCCTGCGCGGACTGGGCGGCCTGCGCGGGCTGGGCGGCCTCGGGCTGCGTGGCCGGGGCACGGGAGGAGCCGTCGGCGGCCGACGCCGGAACACCCGTCATCTGCCCGCCTCCTCACTACACCCGAACGAGCCCGGCAGAGGCTCGGCGACCAGGTCGACGCCTTCCGTGCCGACCACCTTCGCCTCGACCATACGGCCGACGGCCAATCCCTCGCCCGGCGTGAGCAGCACCTGGCCGTCCGTCTCCGGGGCCTGATGGGCGCCGCGGCCGTGCACGCCCTCGTCGTCCACCGACTCCACGAGGACGTGGACGGTCTCGCCGACGCGCTCCTCGGCCCGCTGCGAGACGAGTTCCTCGGCGAGCCGGGAGACGCGGGCGAGGCGCTCGGCCACCACGTCGGGGTCGAGCTTGCCGTCGTAGGTCGCGGCCTCGGTGCCGTCCTCGTCGGAGTAGCCGAAGACGCCGATCGCGTCCAGCCTCGCGCCGTCGAGGAAGCGCTCCAGCTCGGCCAGGTCGGCCTCGGACTCTCCGGGGAAGCCCACGATGAAGTTGGACCGCACGCCCGCCTGGGGGGCCTTGCTCCGGATGGTGTCGAGCAGTTCGAGGAAGCGGTCGGTGTCGCCGAAGCGGCGCATGGCGCGCAGCACGCCGGGCGCGGAGTGCTGGAAGGACAGGTCGAAGTAGGGCGCGATCTTCGGCGTCGACGTGAGCACGTCGATGAGGCCGGGCCGCATCTCGGCCGGCTGGAGGTAGCTGACGCGCACCCGCTCCAGGCCGTCGACGTCGGCGAGCTCGGGCAGCAGCGACTCCAGCAGGCGGATGTCGCCGAGGTCCTTGCCGTAGGAGGTGTTGTTCTCGGAGACCAGCATGATCTCCTTCACGCCCTGCTCGGCGAGCCAGCGCGTCTCGTTCAGCACGTCGCTGGGCCGGCGGGAGATGAAGGAGCCGCGGAAGGACGGGATGGCGCAGAAGGAGCAGCGCCGGTCGCAGCCGGAGGCGAGCTTGACGGAGGCGACCGGTGCGCCGTCCAGGCGGCGGCGCAGGGGCGCGCGGGGGCCGGACTGCGGGGCGACGCCCTCGGGCAGGTCGGTGGGCGCGCCGTGCCCGGGCAGGGCCACGTCGCCCGCCGACTGGCGCTCGGCGGGGCTGATCGGCAGCAGCTTGCGCCGGTCGCGCGGGGTGTGGGAGGCGTGGATGCCGCCGTTCAGGATGGTCTGGAGGCGGTCGGAGATGTCGGCGTAGTCGTCGAAGCCGAGCACGCCGTCCGCCTCGGGCAGGGCCTCGGCGAGTTCCTTGCCGTACCGCTCGGCCATGCAGCCCACGGCGACGACGGCCTGGGTTCTGCCGTGGCTCTTGAGGTCGTTTGCCTCGAGCAGGGCGTCGACGGAGTCCTTCTTGGCGGCGTCGACGAAGCCGCAGGTGTTGACGACGGCGACGTCGGCTTTCTCGGCGTCCTCCACGAGCTGCCAGCCGTCCGCCTCCAAACGGCCTGCGAGCTCCTCCGAGTCCACCTCGTTACGGGCGCAGCCAAGGGTGACGAGTGCGACGGTACGGCGTTCAGGCATGGGCTCAAGACTACTTCGTCTCACGGACAGCCCACGTCGACGGGGTTGACGATCTTCGTCGGCCCCGTCGCGTGCGGGTACTGCGGGCTCATCCCGCCTGCGGGTCGCCCTTGGTGTACGTCAGCCGCTCCACCGCTCCGGGCCGGAAGTCGTCGTCGAGCTTCTTGCCGTTGACGAAGAGATCGATCGCGCCGGCGTCGCCGAGCACGAGGTTGATCTTCTCGCTGTCCTGGAAGGTCTTGGAGTCGCCCTTCTTGAGCAGGCCGTCGAAGAGCAGCCTGCCGTTGTGGTCCTTGGCCGCGACCCAGCTGCGGCCGTCCGCGGCGCTGACCTGGACGGTCACCTTGTCCTGCGGGGCGGCGGCGATGGCGCTGTCGGACGGCGCGGGCTTGCGGTCGACGGGCTTGTCGGTCTTCGGCGTGGGCGAGGCGGTCTTGCCCGCGGTGGGGGTGGCGCCCTCGGCGGCCTGTTCCTTCGCTCCCCCGTCGTCGCCGCCCTTGAAGGCGGTGAAGCCGACGAAGCCCACGACGGCGACGATCGCGGCGACCATGGCCGCGGTCCAGTTCGGCCCGCGGCGCTCGGGGCGGATGCGTTCCGCCTCGAAGAGGGGCGCGGCCGGGGTGGGGGCGGGGCGGCCGCCGTGGGTGGCGTCGTAGCGCTCGATGAGCGGGGCGGGGTCGAGGTGGACGGCCCTGGCCAGCGTCCGGATGTGCCCTCGCGCGTAGACGTCTCCGCCGCAGGGGGCGAAGTCGTCCGCCTCGATGGCGTGGACGATGGCGATGCGGACGCGGGTGGCGGTGCTGACGTCGTCGACCGTCAGCCCGGCCTCGATGCGCGCCTGCCGCAGGGCGCGGCCGATCGAGACGGGGGCTTCTTCGGACGGGTCTTCGAACGGACGCTCGTCTTCGGGGGAGTTGCCGATGGACACGGGGGCGCCTTTCGAGCGTGTAGCCACCTGTGCTGGAGGTTCAGTCTAGGGGGGGTGCCGAACGGAGGGGCAACCGGGCGGTACGACTTTGTACGCCATCGGTATGGCCGGTCACACCGATGACGGGCCGGTTACGGCCCCGGCGGGGAGCCGCACCTGTCCTCTCGCTCAACTGGACGTATGCCAAAGGGAAACGGTTGCCCACTGCTCTCTAACGGGTGAGTCACGGCCGGCGCCCCTTTCCCTCGACGGACGTCTACCCCTCAGACTGCCCCCGGATCACGGCGAGGACGCCGTCCAACTCGTCCGGCTTCACGAGAACGTCACGCGCCTTGGAGCCCTCGCTCGGTCCGACGATGTTGCGGGACTCCATGAGGTCCATCAGGCGGCCGGCCTTGGCGAAGCCCACGCGCAGCTTGCGCTGGAGCATGGACGTGGAGCCGAACTGGGTGGAGACGACCAGCTCGGCCGCCTGGCACAGGAGGTCCAGGTCGTCGCCGATGTCCTCGTCGATCTCCTTCTTCTGCTTGGCGCCGACGGTGACGTCGTCCCGGAAGACGGGCGCCATCTGGTCCTTGCAGTGCTGGACGACCGCCGCGACCTCGGCCTCGGTCACGAAGGCGCCCTGCATACGGGTGGGCTTGTTGGCGCCCATCGGCAGGAACAGCCCGTCGCCCTTGCCGATCAGCTTCTCGGCGCCAGGCTGGTCGAGGATGACGCGCGAGTCGGCGAGCGAGGAGGTCGCGAAGGCGAGCCGTGAGGGCACGTTCGCCTTGATCAGGCCGGTGACGACGTCGACCGAGGGGCGCTGGGTGGCGAGCACCAGGTGGATGCCCGCCGCGCGCGCGAGCTGGGTGATCCGCACGATGGAGTCCTCGACGTCCCTCGGCGCGACCATCATCAGGTCGGCGAGCTCGTCGACGATCACCAGCAGGTACGGGTACGGCTGGAGCTCGCGTTCGCTGCCCTCGGGCGGCTTGACGGTCCCTTCGCGCACGGCGCGGTTGAAGTCGTCGATGTGCCGGTAGCCGTAGGCGGCGAGGTCGTCGTAGCGCAGGTCCATCTCACGGACGACCCACTGCAGCGCCTCGGCGGCCCGTTTGGGGTTGGTGATGATCGGCGTGATGAGGTGCGGGATGCCCTCGTAGGCGGTCAGCTCCACGCGCTTGGGGTCGACGAGGATCATCCGGACGTCCTCGGGGGTGGCCCGGATCATGACCGAGGTGATCAGGCAGTTGATGCAGGACGACTTGCCGGATCCGGTGGCGCCCGCGACCAGTATGTGCGGCATCTTCGCCAGCGAGTGCATGACGTAGCCGCCCTCGACGTCCTTGCCGAAGGCCACCAGCATCGGGTCGTCGTCCTCGGCGGACTCGGCGAGCCGCAGCACGTCGCCGAGGTTGACCATCTCGCGGTCGGTGTTCGGGATCTCGATGCCCACCGCGGACTTGCCCGGGATCGGGCTGATGATCCGCACGTCCGGGCTGGCCACGGCGTACGCGATGTTCTTCGCCAGCGCGGTGATCCGCTCGACCTTCACGGCCGGCCCGAGCTCGACCTCGTAACGCGTGACCGTCGGGCCGCGGGTGAACCCGGTGACGGCGGCGTCCACCTTGAACTCGGTGAAGACGTTCGTCAGCGAGGCGACGACGGCGTCGTTGGCGGCGCTGCGCGCCTTGCCGGGGCCGCCGCGCTCCAGGAGGTCGAGCGAGGGCAGGGCGTAGGTGATGTCGCCGGACAGCTGGAGCTGCTCGGCGCGCGCGGGCAGCTCGCGCGGCGCCTCGGGAGCCGCCTTCGTCAGATCCGGGACCGCTCCCCCGGTGTTCAGCTTCTGCTGCCGGGGGCGGGCGGCCGGCGCGGGGACGGGCGTCGGCACGGGCGTCGGCACAGGGGTCGGCGTGGTCGGCTCCCCGTCCGCGGTCGTCACGCCCTGGGTGAGGTCGGCGACGATCCGCGAGGGAGGCATGCCGTGCAGGACGGCGCCGTCGAGGTCGGCCGCCGCGGCCGCGGCGATGTCCACGGCGTCCATACGGCGGTCCATGGCCGGCTGGGGCACGGCGGAGCGCCGGGGGCGGCCGCGTCGCCGGGTCAGCGCCTCCTGCTCGGCGCTGTCGGGGTCGTACGCCTCGGGGGCGCCCGTGCGCCGTCGAGGGCGGGCGGGCAGCGCCTCACGCCACTGCTCGTCGTAGCGGGCCTCGTCGTCGCCGAACTCGTCGTACGCGTCCTCCTCCGGGTCGCGCAGCAGGCCGAGGCTCACGCCGAGCCGGCGCAGCCGCTGCGGGACGGCGTTGACCGGAGTGGCCGTGACGACCAGCAGCCCGAAGACGGTGAGCAGCACCAGCATCGGTACGGCGAGGACCTCGCCCATCGTGTAGGTGAGGGGGGTCGCCGCGCTCCAGCCGATGAGGCCGCCGGCGTCCCTTATGGCCTGCATGCCGGCGCTGCGGGCGGGCGCGCCGCAGGCGATGTGGACCTGGCCGAGCACGCCGATCACGAGGGCCGACAGACCGATCACGATCCGGCCGTTGGCCTCGGGCTTCTCGGGGTGGCGGACGAAGCGCACGGCGACGACGGCGAACAGGATCGGCACGAGCAGGTCGAGCCGTCCGAACGCGCCGGTCACCAGGATCTCGACGAGGTCGCCCACGGGGCCGCGCAGATCGGCCCAGGTGCCCGCGGCGACGATCAGCGCGACGCCGAACAGCAGCAGCGCGACGCCGTCCTTGCGGTGGGCCGGGTCGAGGTTCTTGGCGCCGTTCCCTATGCCGCGGAACACGGCGCCGACGGCGTGCGCCAGCCCCAGCCACACGGCGCGCACGAGCCGGTACACGCCCCCGGTGGGGCTGGGTGCGGGCGGGGGCGCGGGTTTTCTGGCCGCGGCTTTCCTGGCGGGCGCCTTCTTCGCCGGGACCTTCCTCGCGGCGGCCTTCTTCGCCGGAGCCTTCGCCGGAGCAGCCGCCTTCCTGGCGGGCTGCTTCTTGGCTGCGGAGGGACGTGAGGCCATGGTGTGAGGTTACCGGTGGAGACCACTGGGGACACGTGTGCCCACTGCTTCACCCGTTCGTGTCGCCCGCGCCACGGGGCCGGACTGACGCGTGCGGTCCGCTGTGCGAGGGAACTGACGCGCCCTCATGCACAACTTCTGCGTCGCACGCGTCAGTTCCGGCGGGTTCTTCCGATCAGTTCGGCGAGGGCAGCGAGGCGGCCCCGCCGCCCGTGCCCGGCTCCAGGGCGTCCAGCGCGCGCCGCAGACCGGTGAGTTTGCGCTCCAGGTGGGCCGCCGTGGCCACCGCCGCCGCGTCCGCCGACTCGTCGTCCAGTTGCTTGGACAGGGCCTCGGCCTGCTCCTCGACGGCCGCGAGGCGCGCGGAGAGTTCCGCGAGCAGCCCGGCCGGCTCCTTGACGTCGCCGCCCGCGACGGCCCTGCCGCCGCCCTCCAACTGCAGCCGCAGCAGCGCCGCCTGCTCCCGCAGCTGGCAGTTCTTCATGTACAGCTCGACGAACACCGAGACCTTCGCACGCAGCACCCACGGGTCGAACGGCTTGGAGATGTAGTCCACCGCGCCGGCCGCGTATCCGCGGAAGGTGTGGTGCGGCCCGTGGTTGATCGCGGTGAGGAAGATGATCGGGATGTCCCTGGTCCGCTCCCGCCGCTTGATGTGCGCGGCCGTCTCGAAGCCGTCCATTCCCGGCATCTGGACGTCCAGCAGGATGACCGCGAAGTCGTCCGTCAGCAGTGCTTTGAGCGCCTCTTCCCCGGACGATGCCCGCACCAGCGTCTGATCGAGCGCAGAGAGGATCGCCTCCAGCGCCAGCAGATTCTCCGGCCGGTCATCGACCAGGAGGATCTTGGCCTTCTGCACCATGGCCCGCCCTCCTCGCCCCGGCAGTGCACCGGGCGCCGCCCCTGGGGACGACTCCTTTGCGCCGCCCTTCCTTGTGCCGGTCATGGTAGCCGCACCCCGACCGTCGCCACACCCTGTCACCGTGATGTCACTGTGCACATAGCAGGAACGCGGCGCAGGACCAGAAGGTTCCCCGCATCGCGCCCCGCCACACGGCGACGGCCACCCTGAGTCAGCAACTCCCGGCCCGCACCGAAGGTTCCCGTCACGCCCAGGGTTCCCGTCGACCGGCGCCTCACTCCTCCCTCATCCACTGCTGCATCACCGACAACAGGTGATCGGGGTCGACCGGCTTCGTCACGTAGTCGGAGGCCCCCGACTCGATCGCCTTCTCGCGGTCGCCCTTCATCGCCTTCGCGGTGAGCGCGATGATCGGCAGCCCCGAGAACTGCGGCATCCGCCGGATCGCCGTCGTCGTCGCGTAGCCGTCCATCTCCGGCATCATGATGTCCATCAGGACGACCGCCACGTCGTCGTGCTGCTCCAGGACCTCGATGCCCTCCCGGCCGTTCTCCGCGTACAGCACCGACAGGCCGTGCTGTTCCAGGACGCTGGTCAGCGCGAACACGTTGCGGATGTCGTCGTCGACGATGAGCACCTTCTCCCCGCCGAACTTGATGCCCGCGCGCGCGGGCGCCTCCGCCTGCTGGGCACGCGCCGGCCACTGGTCGGGCCGGCCCACCTGCTCACCGCCGCTCACCAGCCGCCGCCGGCGCCGGAAGAGCGCCGCCGGACCGTTCTGCGCGTCCCGGTACGACCGCACCTCGGCCGGCGTCTGGATCTCCGCCGGGGTCAGCTCCGACAGCTCCGCCGCCCCGTTCTCCGACGCCACCAGGTCGCCGGCCTCCAGGGCGGGCACCACCTGCTGGTAGCCCTGCGGCGGCAGCTCGCTCGGGTGCAGCGGCAGGTACAGCGTGAAGGTGGAGCCGCGTCCCGGCTCGCTCTGGGCGTGGATCTCGCCGCCGAGCAGCTGCGCGATCTCCCGCGAGATCGACAGTCCGAGGCCCGTGCCGCCGTACTTGCGGCTGGTCGTCCCGTCCGCCTGCTTGAACGCCTCGAAGATCACCCGCATCTTGCTGGCCGCGATCCCGATGCCGGTGTCGGTCACCGAGAACGCGATCAGGGGGGCGTCCGGGTCGGTCAGCGAGCCGGCCTCCAGCAACTGCTCGCGGATCGCCACCGGCACCTCCGCGCCGGCCGGCCTGATGACCAGCTCCACCGACCCGGAGTCGGTGAACTTCACCGCGTTGGACAACAGGTTGCGCAGCACCTGCAGCAGCCGCTGCTCGTCCGTGTGCAGCGTGGCCGGCAGCTCCGGCGACACCCGCACGGACAGGTCCAGGCCCTTCTCCGCGGTGAGCGGACGGAAGGTGGCCTCCACGTAGTCGACCAGCTGGACGAGCGCGATGCGCGTCGGCGAGACGTCCATCTTGCCCGCCTCCACCTTGGACAGGTCCAGGATGTCGTTGATCAACTGGAGCAGGTCGGAACCGGCCCCGTGGATCGTCTCGGCGAACTCGACCTGCTTGGGCGAGAGATTGCCCTCCGCGTTGTCCGCGAGCAGCTTGGCCAGGATCAGCAGCGAGTTGAGCGGCGTGCGCAGCTCGTGCGACATGTTGGCGAGGAACTCGCTCTTATAGCGCATCGACACCGCGAGCTGCTCGGCCCGCTCCTCCAGGACCTGCCGCGCCTCCTCGATCTCGGTGTTCTTCACCTCGATGTCGCGGTTCTGCTGGGCCAGCAGCTCGGCCTTCTCCTCCAGTTCGGCGTTGGACGCCTGAAGGGCCTTCTGCCGCTGCTCCAACTCCGCCGAGCGCTCGCGCAGTTGCTCGGTCAGCTCCTGCGACTGCTTCAGCAGCTGCTCCGTCTTGGTGTTGACGGAGATCGTGTTGACGCTCGTCGCGATCATCTCGGCGAGCTGGTTGAGGAAGTCCTTCTGGATCTGCGTGAACGGCGTGAACGACGCCAGTTCGATCACGCCGAGCACCTGGCCCTCGAACAGCACCGGCAGCACGATCACCTGCGCGGGCGGCGCCTCGCCCAGCCCCGAGGCGATCTTCAGATAGCCGCTCGGGGCGTTCGCCACGAGGATCGTGCGCTTCTCCTCGGCCGCCGTCCCCACCAGCGCCTCACCCGGCCGGAACGACGACGGCATGGACCCCATCGAGTACCCGTACGAGCCCAGCATCCGCAGCTCGTAGAGATCCGCGTCCCCGTCGGCCGGCGGCATCGCCAGGAAGAACGCGCCGTGCTGCGCGGCCACCAGCGGCGGCAGCTCGCTCATGATCAGCGAGGCCACGTCCTGGAGGTCGCGCCGGCCCTGCATCAGAGCCGACACACGCGCGAGGTTGCCCTTGAGCCAGTCCTGCTCCTTGTTCGCGATCGTGGTGTCGCGCAGGTTGGCGATCATCTTGTTGATGTAGTCCTGGAGCTCCTGGATCTCCCCGGACGCGTCCACGTCGATCTTGAGGTTCAGGTCGCCGCGGGTCACCGCGGTCGCCACGCGCGCGATGGCCCGCACCTGCCGGGTCAGGTTCCCGGCCATCTCGTTCACCGACTCCGTCAGGTCGCGCCAGGTGCCGTCGACGTCACGCACGCGTGCCTGACCGCCCAGCTGCCCCTCGGTGCCCACCTCACGGGCCACCCGGGTGACCTCCTCGGCGAACGACGACAGCTGGTCGACCATCGTGTTGATGGTCGTCTTCAGCTCGAGGATCTCCCCGCGCGCGTCGATGTCGATCTTCTTCGTCAGGTCGCCCTTGGCGATGGCAGTCGTGACCATGGCGATGTTGCGCACCTGACCGGTCAGGTTGGACGCCATCCCGTTCACCGAGTCGGTGAGGTCCTTCCAGGTGCCCGCCACCCCCGGCACATGCGCCTGGCCGCCCAGGATGCCGTCGGTGCCCACCTCACGGGCCACCTTGGTGACCTGCTCGGCGAACGAGCTCAGCGTCTTCACCATCGTGTTGAACGTGTCGGCGAGCTGCTGCACCTCGCCGCGCGCCTCGATGGTCACCTGCCGCGTCAGATCGCCGTTGGCGACGGCCGCCGCGACCTGCGAGATGTTGCGCACCTGCATGGTCAGGTTCTTGGCCATCAGGTTGACGTTGCCGCTGAGGTCCTTCCAGATGCCCGTGACGCCCGGCACGTGCGCCTGACCGCCCAGGATGCCCTCGGTGCCCACCTCACGGGCCACCCGGGTCACCTGCTCGGCGAACGACGACAGCTGGTCGACCATCGTGTTGACGGTGGTGACCAGCTCCAGGATCTCGCCCTTGGCGTCCACCGTGATCTTCTTCGACAGGTCGCCCTTGGCGACCGCCGTCGTGACCTCCGCGATCTGGCGCACCTGGATGGTCAGGTTGTTCGCCATGAAGTTCACCGACTGCGTGAGGTCCTTCCAGGTGCCGGAGACGCCCTGCACCTCGGCCTGGCCGCCGAGCTGCCCCTCCGTACCCACCTCACGGGCCACCCGGGTGACCTCCTGGGCGAACGACGACAGCTGGTCGACCATCGTGTTCAGGGTGTTCTTCAGCTCCAGGATCTCCCCGCGCGCGTCCACGGTGATCTTCTGGGACAGGTCACCGCGGGCCACCGCGGTGGCGACCTGGGCGATGTTGCGCACCTGGGCGGTCAGGTTGCCCGCCATGCCGTTCACCGAGTCCGTCAGGTCACGCCACACACCGGCCACACCGGGCACCTGCGCCTGCCCGCCCAGCCGCCCCTCCGTACCCACGTCCCGCGCCACCCGGGTCACCTGGTCGGCGAAGGCGGAGAGCTGGTCGACCATCGTGTTGATGGTGTTCTTCAGCTCCAGGATCTCCCCGCGCGCGTCCACGTCGATCTTCTGCGACAGGTCGCCCCGCGCCACCGCCGTCGTCACCTGGGCGATGTTGCGCACCTGCGAGGTCAGGTTCCCGGCCATGGAGTTCACGGAGTCCGTGAGCTCCTTCCAGGTGCCCGACACGCCGTCCACCCGGGCCTGACCGCCCAGCCGGCCCTCGGTGCCCACGTCCCGCGCCATCCGCGTCACCTGGTCGGCGAACGACGACAGCTGGTCCACCATCGTGTTCACGGTGTTCTTCAGCTGCGCCATCTCGCCGGACACGTCCACGGTGACCTTCTGCGACAGGTCGCCGTTGGCCACCGCCGTGGTCACCTGCGCGATGTTCCTCACCTGTCCGGTGAGATTCCTGAACGCCGTGTTGACGGAGTCCGTCAGGTCCTTCCACGTGCCGGCCGCGCCCGACACCTGCGCCTGACCGCCCAGCTCGCCCTCGACGCCGATCTCCCGCGCCACCCGGGTCACCTCGGCGCCGAACGCCGACAGCTGGTCCACCATCCCGTTGACGGTGTTCTTCAGCTCCAGCATCTCGCCGGCCACGTCCACCGTGACCTTCTGCGACAGATCGCCGCTGGCCACCGCCGTCGTCACCGCCGCGATGTCCCGCACCTGCGTGGTCAGGTTCCGGAACACGGTGTTGACCGAGTCCGTCAGGTCCTTCCAGGTGCCCGCCGCGCCCGGCACGTTCGCCTGACCGCCCAGCTGCCCGGCGGCCCCGACCTCGTTGGCGACACGCGTGACCTCGTCCGCGAAGGTCCGCAGCGTCTCCGTCATCTGGTTGATCGTGTCCGCGAGCTGCGCGACCTCGCCGCGCGCCGACACCGTCACCTTCTGCGACAGATCGCCGTTGGCGACCGCCGTCGTCACCTCCGCGATCCCGCGCACCTGGGCCGTCAGGTTCCCGGCCATGGTGTTCACCGAATCGGTGAGCTCCTTCCACACCCCGTCCACACCGGACACCTGCGCCTGCCCGCCGAGAATGCCCTCGGTGCCCACCTCGCGGGCCACCCGGGTCACCTCCGACGAGAACGCGGAGAGCTGGTCCACCATCGTGTTGACGGTGTTCTTCAGCTCCAGCATCTCGCCCTCGACGTGAACCGTCACCTTCCGTGACAGATCACCCTTGGCCACCGCCGTCGTCACCAGCGCGATGTCCCGCACCTGCGCCGTCAGCCGGTAGGCCATCGTGTTGACGGATTCCGTGAGGTCCTTCCACGAACCCGACATACCACGCACCTGGGCCTGCCCGCCCAGTTTGCCCTCGGTGCCCACCTCGCTGGCCACGCGCGTGACCTCGTCGGTGAACGTCGACAGCTGGTCGACCAGGTTGTTCACCGTCCGCCCGACCTTCAGGAACTCCCCGCGCAGCGGATGCCCCGTCCCCTCCGGGGACTGCGTCCGCAGCTCCATCCGCGACGACAGATCACCCTCGGCGACCGCCGACAGCACCCGGCCGACCTCGGAGACCGGGCGTACGAGGTCGTCGACCAGCGCGTTCGAGTTGTCGATCGCAGTCGCCCAGGACCCCTCGCAGGCCCCCGTCTCCAGCCGCTCGGTGAGCTTCCCCTCACGCCCCACCATGCGCCGCACCCGCGACAGCTCACCCGTCAGATGCAGATTGCGGTCCGCGACCTCGTTGAACACGGCGGCGATCTCCGACATCACGCCGTCGCCGGAGACCGTGAGCCGCTTGCGGAAGTTCCCGTCCCGCATGGACACCAGAGCCGTCAGCAAACGGTCCAGAGCTGCCGTGTCCACGACAGTGGTGCCTCCGCGTGGGGTGCGTGGCCTGCTCAGAGACTGTCCGCCTTTCGCGCGCGTCTCAGTGCCCCGCGTCGCTGCGCCAGACTCCACGTTGTCCCTCCCGCAGGGGTCGACCGTCACCACTGTGCCCGGGCCGCTCGCCGCCGTTCCCGGGTACCACCCGGTACCCGCGCCCGGCGGAACCGGGCGAGCCCGGAGGGCTGCTGCCCGCCGAACCGGGACGACACTCACTCCGCCCGGACCTTCACCACAAGCCTGCCCAGTGTTTCACCCTTGCCGAACCAGGCCATAACAGTTCGGCAGCTTCGCACACGGTCCGCACACCCTCGGGCGGAAACACCGGTGACCGGCATCCGCACGGCCCCGGAAGGTAAGTAACCTTGCATGCGGCTGTCCAGCCACACCGGTCCGACGGTCTGGGCGGTGGCACCGGCACCAGCGGGCATCGGAGGGGCGGCCGCACACATGACCACCGGACTGATCCCGGGGGGACATCCCCCGGACCCCCGGCCCCCGGCCGCGCGCACGCCCCACCAGCGCCGCGACCCGGTCGGCCGGGGAGCCCTGTCCGCAGACAACCGGCCGAGGAGTTCTGTGATCACCGCGCGCGCGGCCGCCAGTTTCGAGCCCGTCGGGCGATCGGTGGCGACCGCCCGGTCCTTCGTCCGCGACACCCTCCAGGGCTGGGGCTTCGCCGACATCATCGACGACGCCGTCGTCCTCACCAGTGAACTGGTGACCAACGCGGTCGTCCACGCCGGCACCCACGCCGACGTCCTGTGCCTGCGCAGCGACGACGGCGTCCGCATCGAGGTGGCCGACCGGTATCCCGAGCGCGAGATCCCCCTCCAGGGCTCCCTCGCCACCATGGGCAGCCCCGACCGCGAAGGCGGCCGCGGACTCCAGCTGTGCGCCGCCATCGCCGCCCGCTGGGGCGTCGAGTACACCCCCACCCACAAGCAGGTCTGGTTCCGGCTCGACCTCCCCGACCGCCCGGTGGGCACCCGCGCGGCCGGCCCCTCCCTCCCGGCCGACCTCCTGCCGCTCGCCGACAGCCGCGTGCGCGTCGCCGTCGTGCAGATCGACCGCACGGGCGCCATCTCCGCCTGGAACGAGGACGCCGAGGAACTCTTCGGCTACGCCGCCGACCAGGTCACCGGCAAGCCCCTCACCGACCTCGCCGCCTGGCCGCACACCCCCGGCACCAGCACCGGCATCGTGGAGGCCCTCCAACTCTCGCGCTGGGAGGGCAGTTACGGCATCCGCGCCGCCAACGGCCGCGTCACACCGGTCTACGCCTCCCATCTGCGCGTCCGCGACACCGACGGCGAGCCCTCCACCGTCTGCCTGCTCGTCCGCGACCACGAACGCGCGGTCCTTCAGACGCCGTTGCGCGTCCCGGCCTCCGACACGAGCACCGGCTCCGACGGCCAGAGCACGGATCCCTTCGAGGTCTTCATCGGCTCCCCCGCCCCGGACGACCTCGACGGCCTCCTCCAGCGCACGGTCGAGCGGGCCCGCGACATGCTCGACGCCGACTCCGCCTTCCTCCTCCTGGCAACTGACGACGAGACCGAGCTGGAGGTCCGCGCCTCCACCGGCCTGCCCTCGGCCCGCCAGCGCTTCGCACGGGTCCCCGTCGAGGCGGGCCCCGGCCGCTACGGCTCGGCCCGCATGCCGGCCGTCCATGAGGACCTCCTGGCCGTCCCCGGCGCCGTCCCCCTGCTCAGCGGCACCGGCATGCGCTCCGTCGTCACCGTCCCCCTGAAGGTCGAGGGCCGCCTGACGGGCTCCCTGGGCGTGGCGGCGGAAGCCGCGGGCCGCTACTCCAACGAGGAGGCCCTGCGCCTTCAGTTCGCGGCCGACCGCATCGCTCTGGCCGTGGAGTCCGCCCGCCTGGGCGAACTGGAACGCCTGCGCCGGGGCTCCCTGAGCTTCCTCGTCGAAGCCTCCGACCTCCTCGCGGGCACCTTGGACCGCGACCAGACCCTGGCCCTGATGGCCCAGATGACGGTGCCGACGCTGGCCACCTGGTGCGCGGTCTACACGATCGCCGACCAGGCGTCCGAGCCCTATCTGTCGTACGTCCTGCACGAGGACGAGGAACTCATCGACGGCATCAAGTCGTTGCTGTCGAAGGTCCCGCCCCCGGACCCGGTCCCCACCCCCGGCGCGCGCGTCTGGGCGGCCCCCGCCGAGGCCGCGCACGACGCGGCCCTGCGCAGCTCCATGCGCAGCCTGGGCCTGACCGGCGGCCCCACCCACCAGGTGGCCTCCGGCATCGGCCCGACGCTCGCGACGGCCTCCGCGGTCGGCGGCGAGACCGTCGTCCTCCCCCTGGTCGCCCGCAACCGCGTGATCGGCATGCTGACCCTCGGCAAGCCCACCGACGAGCACTTCCGCCAGGAGATCCTCGAACTGGCCGAGGACCTGAGCCGCAGGGCGGCCCTCGCCCTGGACAACGCCCGCCTGTACTCCGAGCGCACGGCCATCAGCCAGGCCCTCCAGCGCAGCCTCCTGCCCCCGGAACTCCCTTCCATCGACGGCGTCGAGGTCGAGGTCATCTACCGCGCGGCCGGCGAGGGCAACGAGGTCGGCGGCGATTTCTACGACGTCTTCCCGATCAGCGACGGCGCGTACGGCTTCGCCATCGGCGACGTGTGCGGCACGGGCCCCAACGCCGCGGCGGTGACGGGCCTGGCACGGCACGCGCTCAGGCTCCTGGCCCGGGAGGGCCTCAGTGGCCCGGCGGTCCTGGAGCGCCTGAACTCGGCCATCCTCGACGAGGGGGCGCGCAGCCGCTTCCTCACCCTCCTCTACGGCGAGATGCGCCCGCAGGCGGACGGCAGCGCGGAGTTGAAGGTGGTCTGCGCCGGCCACCCGCTGCCCTTGCGCCTCCGCCAGGACGGCACGGTCGAGCCGGCCGCCGAACCCCAGCCGCTCCTGGGCGTCATGGAGGACCTGGAGCTGTACGAGGAGTCGGTGACCCTCGACCCGGGCGACGTCCTGCTCTGCGTCACGGACGGCGTCACCGAACGCCGCGAGGGCACCCGCATGCTGGGCGACGACGGCCTCGCCGACGTCCTCACCACGTGCACGGGCCTCACGGCAGGCGCGGTCGCGGCGCGCATCATGCGCGCCGTGGAGCGCTTCGCGTCCGACGCCCCTTCCGACGACATGGCCATCCTGGCGATGCGCGTGGCGTGAGAATCAGCCCGGACATGAGAAAAGCCCCCGCCCGAAAGGGCGGAGGCTTTTTTCGTGGAGCCCCCTAACGGAATCGAACCGTTGACCTTCTCCTTACCATGGAGACGCTCTGCCGACTGAGCTAAGGGGGCTGGTCACTTTTCGAGGTTTCCCTCGCGGCAACGGAATAGAGCATACCCCGAACAAGCCGATGTTCTCAAACCCGTTCGGGCTGCGGTCCGAACCCGTTCCGGCGGGGCCAGCGGCAGTCCGTCGCTCACCTCGCAGGCCGCCGCGATGCACCGCCCGTCCTGCTTCGCCGCGCGGCAGCCGGCCGGCGGCGGGACCGTCTCGACGCCGGCCCGCAGGCCGGCAAACGACAGTGCCCGGAAAAGCAGAAAACCCCCGCACCAACGGTGCGGGGGTTTCCCATAAAATTTGTTCGGCGGTGTCCTACTCTCCCACAGGGTCCCCCCTGCAGTACCATCG